>SAQG01000005.1 GCA_004020315.1 Mesorhizobium sp. | reverse complement strand
CGCCGATCGCCTCCAGCTCGGTCTCCACCTTGCTCTCTCGAATGAGTTTACCACCATTACGCAGACGCTGGTGGTGCGAACGGAAACATCAAGACCGACGAACAGTTCCATGGCAGACCTCCTGACCGGTTGAACCGTTGGAGCCTGCCCGGAAGACCGACCTCCCGCTACTCCCATGCAGGGAGGCCACCGGAGCCCCAATCATCCGATCTTTTTGTTGATCTAGCGTAAGGTCGAGGGTATCGGCGAATGGTGCTGCTGGGTTACGACCGCCTCCGCCTGTTCGCTGCGCCCGCGGGAAGAAGGCGCGAAGTGGAGGGACTAATTCGGCGAACCGAGCGCCTTGTCCATCGCTTCCCTGACGTCCGGCGGCCACGTGTTCACAGCCGGCCACGCATCCGGCTCGGGCTTGTCGCCGCGGCGGGCGAAATAGAGCTTGTGGTTGGCCGAATCGATCGCCATGAAACCGTCATCGCCGCCACAATCATGCGGGATGCAGCCGCTGGCGTAGAAGACGCCCGAGGCGGTCTTCTCGGTGCCGCCGCCGACCAGCAGGCTGGTGGCCATGTCGGGCATATCCTTGCCGAGCAGCGTCGCGGCTTGCCTGTAGATGGCCTGGTTATGGAAGGCATCGATGATGTTGCCGTATTTCGTCGGGTCGACATCTTTCCAGCCGGTACCCGGCTCCGGCATGTAGGTGAGATTGCCTGAGGTCGACAACCCGCCGGTCGGCGACCATTGCAGTGCCGGCTTCGATTCGCCCGGCAGCAGATGAGGTACGAAATAGATCGCGCTGTCGGACACCGCTGCCGGCGGCGCGCCGCATTCATCCTGCTCGATCGTGGTGCTCTGGATGGCGCCGCCTTCCGGCTTCCACACGATCACCTTGGCCGGACCGCATTGATTGCCGCCGTCGCCGACATCGACCAGCGCCACGTTGACGCCGCCGACCTCGACAATTTTGTCGAAGAAGACATCGTAATCGCGCGCCAGCTGCTTGCCGTCATAGGCCAGCACCTTCTCGCCATACTCTTCCTGCTGGGTGATGGTCAGCTGCCCACTCTCGAACGGGACCGGTGCTTGGCTGACATCTTCGCCTAGGGCCGCATTGCTCGACGCGCCCTGGTCGGCGGCGCTGGACGCATCGTCAGCCGGCACGAGCACCATGTCGGTCTGTGCATGCGCGCCAGCCACCGGCATCAGAATCCACGCCAGCGCGCAGGCGCCCGCAAGAAGCGAACGTGTCATAACTGTCCCTCCGTTCAGCCGCCACGAACCCGGCCTGTCGCGGCCGGAGTCATCGTACCGCTCAGGCCCAGGGGCGCAGCTCGGCGTTCTTCTTCTCGAACGAGGCGATGGCGTCGGCCTTCTCCATGGTCAGGCCGATATCGTCGAGCCCGTTGAGCAGGCAGTGCCGTTTGAAGTCGTCGAGGTCGAACTTGACCACGCCGCCGTCCGGTCCGCAGATTTCCTTGGCCTCGAGGTCGACCGACAGCGTTGCGTTGGATCCGCGCGAGGCATCGTCCATCAGCTTCTCCAGATCCTCGGGGCTGACGGTGATCGGCAGGATGCCGTTCTTGAAGCAGTTGTTGTAGAAAATGTCGGCGAACGAGGTCGAGATGACGCAGCGTATGCCGAAATCGAGCAGCGCCCACGGCGCATGTTCGCGCGACGAGCCGCAGCCGAAATTGTCGCCGGCGACCAGGATCTGCGCCTTGCGATAGGCCGGCTTATTGAGCACGAAGTCGGGGTTTTCCGAACCGTCGTCGTTGTAGCGCATTTCGGCAAACAGTCCGCTGCCGAGCCCGGTGCGCTTGATCGTCTTTAGATAATCCTTGGGGATGATCATGTCGGTGTCGACATTGACGATCGGCATCGGCGCGGCGACGCCGGTGAGCTTGGTGAATTTTTCCATGGTCTTTGCCCGTCTTGTTTTCGCTGCGGGGATGTGTTGGGGCCCGCTTTACACAAAGCTGCGGGCAAATAAAAGGCGGCTGTTTTCGGCCGGCCTTGGTCCTGGAGCACAGACCGCTTTAAAGTTGCCGGCTCATGGTGCATTTTGATCGGCATGACAACACGTCCCCAAATCCTCTACGCCAGCGAACCGGCCCTCGACGCAGCCGAGTTCCGTCGCGTGCTGGTGGAATCCGGCCTCGGCGCGAACCGCCCCGTCGATGACGACGCCCGTTTGAAGACGATGCTTGCCAATGCAGATCTGGTGTTGACGGCGCGCCTCGATGCGCCTGGCAAGCCGCTGATTGGCCTCGCCCGAGGCATCGCCGACTTCTCGTGGGTGTGCTATATTTCCGAACTCGCCGTCTGCAAATCGGCGCAGGGGCTCGGCATCGGCAAAGGCCTGCTCGACGAAGCGCGGCGGCAGCTCGGGCCATCCGTCGCCGTCTCACTGATCTCCGTGCCCGACGCCGTCGGCTTCTATGAGCGGATCGGTATGGAACGCATGCCCGACGCCTTCTGGTTCGGCCGCGAGCGCTGACGGACGCATTATTCTGCCGGCCGGGAGCAAAGCAACGGCCGAGCACGCGGAATAGTGGTGACAGGTGAGCGCCGGCCGCATGGTCTCGGCCTAGTACACTCCCTTGACCTGCGCAGTGCCCTGTCCACATCTCCAGCATGGAAAAGCATCGATGCTTCGTGGGCACAGCCGGTTGGGGCATCCCGTCACGTTACAAGGATCTTTTTCCGGATTCCGGCTCGCATCTCGAGCGTTACTCCGGCCGTCTTGCCGGCGTCGAGATCAATTCGTCCTTCTATAAGCCGCATCACCGCGAAACCTACGAACGTTGGGCTGGTTCGGTGCCGCAAGATTTCCGCTTCTGCGTGAAGATCCCCAAGGCGGTGACGCACGAGCGTCGGCTCGCCGACTGCGGAGACCTTGTCGAAACATTCCTGCAACAGGCTGGAGGCCTCGGTCACAAACTTGCAGCGCTGCTGGTGCAGTTGCCGCCGAGCCTACCCTTCGACCCGCACGTCGCCAATGAATTCTTCGATCTGTTGCGAAAGCAGACCGACCTGAAATTAGCCTGCGAGCCACGTCATGCCAGTTGGTTCGAGCCGGATGCCGATGCGCTTCTGACCGGCTTCCGTGTAGCGCGCGTCGCAGCCGATCCGGGTCGCGTTCCCGCTGCAGCCACGCCATCCGGCTGGCCGGGCCTCGTCTATTTCCGCCTGCATGGCGCGCCGCGTATCTATTACTCGGGCTATGACGCCGAAAGCCTGATCGAGATCAGGCAGCGGCTGGATGCGGCGAGTGCGACGGGCGCTGAGGTCTGGTGCATTTTCGACAACACGGTTAAGGGCCATGCGCTCGGCAACGCCCTTGCCGTGGCCGCGATGGCGCCTCAAATCACGTTCAATTCGCGAAATGCCCGTCCCTCGGCAACGCGCCCATACCCAAACGCCGAGCAGTCCACCGTGCGGTAGCCGCCATGCACGATCAGCTCGGCCAGCGCCTTGCCGACGGCCGGTGCCTGCTGCAGGCCGTGGCCGGAAAAACCGTTGGCGAAGAGGAAATTCCTGACCTGCGGATGCGGGCCGATCACCGCGTTCTGGTCGAGCGTGTTGTAGTCGTAATGGCCGGCCCAGGCGCGCGTCGGCTTGATCGCTTCGAAGGCCGGAATGCGGGTCGCCAGCACCGGCCAGATCACCTCTTCGAACAGCGGCCAGTCGGGCTCGAAATCGGCAGGGTCGGCAGGGCCGTCGCCCTCTTCCGGCTCGGCGCCGCCGGTGATGTAGACCGAGCCTTCCGGCCTGACATAGATGCCTGAGGGATCGACCAGCAGCGGCATGTCGTCATATTTCTCGCGCGCCTCGAAGATGAAGACATTGCGCTTGCGCGGCTCGACCGGCAGCGCCAGTCCGGCCATCGCGGAAACCTTGCCGGCATTCGGCCCGGCGGCGTTGACGACGATGCCGGCCTCGAGCCGCTCGCCATTGTCGAGGTTTACCCCGGTGACGCGGTCGCCCTGCCGTTCGATGCCGGTCACATCAGCAGTGATGAAACCGATGTTTTTCTCGCGCAGCGCCTTGCGGAACAGCATCAGCATCGCATGCGCATCGAACCAGCCCTCGCCGGTGCGGCCATAGGCGCCGGCTGTGATACCCTCTGTCGACAGCCATGGAAACCGACGGACGAGCGCCTCCGCATCCTCAAGCACGATGTCGGCGCCCTCGGCCATCTGCGTCTCGTGGTTGGCCTTGAGGATCGGCAGTCCGTTCTCGCCGGCAAGGATGAGATAGCCGCCTTCGCGAAAGCCGATGTCGGCGTCGGCTCCGAACTCTTCCGTCAGACGCCGGAACAGTTTCAGCGTGAACTGCGACAGGCGGATGTTTTCGGGAATCGAAAACTGCTGGCGGATCGAAGCGCAGGACAGCGTCGTTGCCGCATGGGCGAATTGCGGGTCGCGCTCGACCAGCGCGATCGAGCCCGAAAACCCTTCCTCGCGCAGATAATAGGCGACCGAAGAGCCGACGATGGCTCCGCCGATGATGACGATGTCGTAGCGCACTTTCTTTTCGCCTTTCCGGTTCGAACCGCCCGTGTCGATCACGCGGCCGGCAGGATGATTTCGAAGCGCGTGCCGCGCTCGGAGTCAACCAGGCGGATCGTGCCATCATGCGCTTTCAGCAGTGCCAGTACGATGCCGAGGCCCATTCCGGTGCCGCCTGAATCGCGGCGGGTGGTGAAGAATGGCTCGAAGATCCGCGCCCGGTTGCTGGGCGAAATGCCGGCGCCGTCGTCGCTCACCAGGATCGTCGCCTTCCTGTCCGCGTTCGCCGCCGTGATCGAAACAAGCGCCGCGCCATGCCTCGCCGAATTGTCGAAGAGATTAGCCAGCACGATTGCCGCGCTCTCGGCCGATATGCGCAGGCCGATCTCGCCGCCCGCCTCGACACGAACTGCGATCCTGTCCTCGGCCGGCAGCAGCGCCAGCGCGGCGCCAATCGACGTGCTTTCGCCGCTGGGGGCAAGGTTTTCGGCGCGCGCCAGGTCGAGCAGACGGCGCACCAGCAAATTGAGCCGCCCGGCATCGGTGACGATGTTGTCCGAAAAGCGCCGCCGCTCGGCCTCGTCCATTGCGCTGCCGGAATCGCGCAGCAGTTCGGCCGCCCCCTGAATCGCGGTCAATGGCGATTTGAGTTCGTGCGAGACATGGGTGGCGAAGGTCTGGATGCTGTCCGAGCGGGCATGCAGCTTCTCGGCCATGTCAAGGAAAGCGTCGGAAAGAGCCGCCATCTCGCGCGTGCCATGATGGTCGAGCGGTCTGATCGCTTCCCGATCGCCGGCGGCGATGCGTTTCGTCCGCTCCATCAGCGCGTAGATCGGTCGGCTGACGGTGCGCAGGAAGATCAGGCCGATGAGCAGCGTACCGCCAAGGATGGCGATCGCCGCCAGCACCACTTTGCCGCGCTCGCCATAGAGATGTTTGACGATGTTGTTCGGCGTTCGCGACAGATAGACCACGCCGGCGACCTTGCCCTCGACCGCGACCGGCATGGCGACGAAGACGCGGACTTTCGTGCCGCGGCTGACCGAATAGAGCGATGGCGGCGGCTCGTCTGATATCCTCAGCCGGAGCGCGCTGGCATAGCGGCCGGCAAGTGCTGCGCGAACCTCGCCGACGGCGCCGAGCGACAGGCCGACCTCTTCGCGGCCGGCAATGACGACGCCCCTGGGGTCGAGCAGCCGAAAGCCGGCAAGCGTGGTCTTCTGGGTCTCGGCAAGAATGCCCGACAGCCGCGCCCCGATCGCCGCAAAGGCGGGATCGACGCTGGCCGCCGCCGCCGCAGGACGGGTCGGCAGAACGCTGTCGGAAGCAAGATCGAGGCTTGGTTCGATCGGCCGGTAGGGAGAGTCCGGATTGTCCCTTTCGGCAGGCATGGCCGCGCCGAGCTTCTCGGCCGAGATGCCGGCGTCGCGGACCTCTTGCGCATAGATGGCGGCAAGGGCGGCACCTTGCGCGATCAGCTCGGCCTCGGTCTGGCGGATCAGCTGGTTCTCGTAGAGCCTGAAGAAGAACAGGCCGACCAGCGGCAGCGCCATCACCATGATCAGGATGGCAACAACGATCGTGGCGAGGCGCGGCCGCCATTTATGCGCGGTCACGCGCCGCACCGGCCCAGCCGGAAGCCGACGCCATGCACGGTCTCGATCGCATCCGTGCAGCCGGCCGCCGCCAGCTTGGCGCGGATGTTGCGGATATGGCTGTCGACGGTGCGGTCGGCGACATGGATGTTGCCGGCATACGCATTGGCCATCACCATGTCGCGCCCAAGCACATGCGCCGGGCGCGCCAGAAACCCTTTCAGGATCGCGAACTCGATCGAGGTCAGCACCAGCGGCTTTCCGTCGAAGCTGACGCTGTGGCTGGCCGGCAGCAAAGCCAGCCTCCCGTGCGAGAATTGCCTGTCGTCGGCCTGTTCCGCCTTTGTCGGGCGAGCGCGCCGCAGGATGACATTGACACGGGCGACCAGCTCGCGCGGGCTGAACGGCTTGGTGACATAGTCGTCGCCGCCCATTTCGAGGCCGAGGATGCGGTCGATTTCTTCATCACGCGCGGACAGGAACAGCACCGGCACATCCGATGTGTGCCGCAGCCGCCGGCAGACCTCTAGCCCATCCATCTCCGGCATGCCGATATCGAGCACGACAAGATCGGGCGCGCGGCGCTCGACCGCCTGCAAGGCGGCGGCGCCGTCGGATACCGCAACCGTCTTCATCCCCGCCTTTTCGAGCGCAAAGCAGATGATCTCGCGGATGTGCGGATCGTCGTCGGCGACCAGGATGTTATGCGGCATGGATCAGCGGCCCGGCACGAAGGGTTCGGAGCCCTGAGGAACCACGAACGGGATACGTGTGTCGAGAGTACGAAGGAGCCGCCAGTCGCGAAAGCTCCAGGCGCGCCAGTTTTCTTGGGCCGCGCGGCAGCGGGCCTCGTCCTGCCCAAGCAAACGGGCGAGTTCGCGATAGGAGGGAACGCTGGCCGCATTTGTCCTGGCCTGATGCTCGAGGAAGCGATCAAGCGCCGGCCAGGCGCTGGGACCGAGTGAACGCAAATACCAGAAATCGAGCTTAGTGCCCTGGCCGGTCATTTCGAATGAGTGCTCGACATTGTAGTTGGCGATCAGCGCCGCGAAGTTGATGAAGGCGCAGGCATAGAGCGTCACCGAAAGCGTCAGAAGATTGGCGGAAAGCAGCCATTCATTGGATTTTTCGAGTGCGATGCGGGTGATGATCAGGGCAAGGCCCGCCGCCACCAGCCCCATCCAGATGAAGGCGGCGACGCGCCAGTAGGTCAGCGCATAGACGCCGATATAGAGGTCGAGCCGCAGGATCGACGAGATGACCAGCACGATGTTCTGCGCCACCCAGACATAGACCAGCCGGCGGATGAGCGGATCGCCGGAAGTCGTGCTGCCCGGCCGCAGCGCCGCCAGCACGAAGCCGGCGGCAAGCAGCGCCGTGACGATCAGCGGATAGGCGCCGCGATGCGCATAGGCGGCGTAGGTCAGCCCGTCGGGCAGGGCGATGCCGCCCCACAGATAGGTGGCGTCGAGTGCGGTCTGCATCGCGAACAGGATGTTGAAGACGACCAAGGCGCGAACAATGGCGGCCTTGCCGAAGATGATGTCCTCGACCGCCTTGGCGGATCTTGTCGTCGTGACCCAGGCAGGAATTGGCAAGGCGAGATGCGCCATGCGGCGCAAAAAGCGCGGCAGGCGCGGGCGCAGAAACACCCAGACGCCGGCAAGTACCAACAGCCAGAAGGCCAGCCGCGGCAGCTGGATGAGGTCGAACAAGGCGACGAGATCGATCAGCGACAGCCAGTATTCGATAACCGGATTGGCGGCGCCGAACAGCGCGAGAAACACCGCGCCGAGGGTCAGCGGCATGATCCAGACGGCGATCGCCGCAAGGCGGACGCGCCGCCCGCCAAGCCGCCGCGCCGCTTTGCGCCAGCGGAAGAGGTCGTGGACGAACCGAAAGGGCGCTGAGAGCAGGAAGAGCGCGAGCTGGCCGGCAATGCGGGCAAGCCCGCGCCGCAGCCGGCCGACCAGCGAAAGCACGAAGACGGCCATCGCCGCCAGCCCGATCGCGACGGACAGCGCACTGACATTTTCAATGAGCGGCAGCAGCCCGACAAGCAAGGCGGCGGACCCGAGCCACAGGCCGCGGACGTTGAGCGCCGAAGGCTGGAGGGCCGCGGCTGCGGCGGCAAGCGTGACGCCGAACAGGAAAAACGTGATGCCGACGGGCTGCTCGTAGAAGAAGAAATCGGCCAGCGCGGCAAGCAGGACGGCAACGCCGAATCGCGCGCAATAGCTCGGCGCGGCCGTAAGGAACGATGTCATGATCGGGCTTTCTCGGCGGCTTTGATCCGACCGCCATACCGCGGCGGAGATTTGAGAATGAGGGGGAGGAGAGTTGCCGAACGGTGCGTCCGGGGTGAATCGACGAGCCACCAACCGTCATTGCGGAGGCGGTAAGGCAGGGACCAGCGGGGTTTTTCTCGCTCTTGCATGCCGCCTTTTCGCTGGCCGAAATGCAGGCAGCGGGGCGGGTCCGAGGAGATTTTCGGGAGTTTTATGCAGTTTTCGTGCAGGCCAAGACGGCTTGCCTCGACCGGCCGCAGGCGGCATAGATCGGAGATGACTGAAACCTACCGCCCGCGCCGCTCGGTGCTTTACGTCCCGGCCTCGAACGACAAGGCGCTGGCCAAGATCTCATCGCTGGCCTGCGATGCCGTCATCATCGATCTCGAAGATGCCGTCGCCCCGGCCGACAAGGTTTCCGCGCGGGAAAAGCTGGCCGGCATCTTCGCCAATCGCCCCGGCCGGCGCTGCGAGATGGTCGTGCGCATCAACGCGCGCTCCAGCGAATGGGGCGCCGACGATTTTCTGGCCGCGCTACGGTGCGAGCCCGACGCCATCCTGCTGCCCAAGGTCGACACGCCGCGCGACGTCCTCGAGGCCGGCGATGTCCTCGACGACAATTTCGCACCGGACGAGATGAAACTATGGGCGATGATCGAAACGCCCAAGGCTCTGCTCAACATCGGCCCGATCGCCGAGCTTGGTCGCGATCCGGCCTCGCGGCTGGTCTGTTTCGTTGCCGGAACGAATGATCTGGTCAAGGAGACCGGCATTCTCGCCACGCCCGACCGGCGCTATCTCACACCGTGGCTGATGCAGATGGTGCTCGCCGCGCGGGCCGGCGGTCTCGACCTGCTCGATGGGGTGTTCAATGATTTTCGCGATCTGGACGCTTTTGCGCGCGAATGCACGGAAGCGGCTGCCATGGGGTTCGACGGCAAATCGCTGATCCACCCGGCCCAGATCGAGGCCGCGAACCGGGCCTTTGCGCCATCTGCCGAAGCGGTGGCCGAGGCGCGCTCGGTGAAAGATGCCTTCGCGCTTGCCGAAAATGCCGGCAAGGGCGTCATTGCACTGAATGGAAAAATGGTCGAACGGCTGCATCTGGCGCAGGCCGAAAAACTGCTGGCGAAGGCGGCCGCCATCGGGGCATGATTGGCAACTCACCACAGGAATGAAAAATGAAACTCTACCGTTTTCTGTCCGGTCCGGACGATTCCAGCTTCTGCCACAAGGTGACGGCGGCGCTGAACAAGGGCTGGCACCTGTTCGGCTCGCCGACCTACGCCTACGACAAGCAGACCAAGAGCATGCGCTGCGGCCAGGCCGTGGTGAAGGATATCGAGGGCCAGGAATACGGGCCCAGCACCAAGCTCAGCGACTGGTAAGGAGGTTCGCCGAAGCGCTCGTCTTTCGTCATCCTAGGGCGGAGCGACGCGAAGCGGAGTGCAGACCCTAGGATCCATGCCGTTACCTCTGCCGAAGCACGGCGGATCAGGATTAGTGCGATCATACCACCAATCGGGATGGCCCCGCTTGCCCATTGCCGCAGAACGGGATGGTGAGCGTTCGGTTCTGCATCGCCGGAGCACTGCACCACAGTCACGGCATGGATCCCAGGGTCTCCGCGACGTCGCTTCGCTCCTGCTCCGCCCTGGGATGACGAAGCGGGGAGCCCGTTATTCAGCTGCCTCTTCGATCCGCTCCATGTCGTCGTCCGACAGGCCGAAATGGTGGCCGATCTCGTGGATCAGCACATGGGTGACGATGTCGCCCAGCGTCTCCTCGTTCTCGGCCCAGTAGTCGAGGATGGCGCGGCGGTAGAGCGTGACGCGGTTCGGCCCCTCGCCGGTCTGCGGATTCCAGCGCTCGGCGATGCCGCGCCCCTCGAACAGGCCGAGCAGGTCGAAAGGCGTTTCCAGCGACAGATCGTCCATGATCTCGTCGGTCGGAAATTCGGCGATCTGGATGATAATCTCGCCGGTCAGCTTGCGAAATTCCTCCGGCAGATGGGCATAGGCCTCCAGCGCCAGGAGCTCCATTTCCTCCATCGACGGCGAAAGCTCGGCGTGCCAGGTGCGGGTCTTGTAGATGCGGGCCATGCTTTGTCCTTTGATCCCGGCATATAGGCTTTCGCGTAGGAATCGGCAAATGGCCGGGTTGCCGCCTGCGCGCGGGCAGGAATAAATTCCCCATGACTCCGCTTGACTCTTCGGGCGCCCTCTGGAATCCTAGAGAACATAACAGGAACAATTGTGAGTGGAAGCTGACCGTCATGGCGACAAGCGCCGTGGCGCGGGAGACTGTGTTTGCCCTGCGCCGCCAGATCGCGAAGATCGAGGGAACGCTGCCCGAGCGCCTGGAGGTGCCGGCCGGCGCAGCCCCCGTTGATGCGGATGTCACCCCCCAGGATCTAACAATCGTCCGCCGCGGCCTCGCCGTGGCGCCGCCCGATGCATTTCTGCGCACCGGCGCCGAAGGTCTCGACACCGCGCTCAGCGGCGGGCTGCCGAAGGCGGCGCTGAGCGAGATCCATGGCGCCGCGACCCGCGATGCCGGGGCCGTCGCCGGCTTCACCCTGTCGCTCGTCAGCCTGATCCTCAAACAGTGGCCGCGACTGCCGGTCCTGTGGATCGGCACCGCGGAGGTCTTCCGGGAGGCGGGCTTTCCCTATGCCCGAGGGCTTCATGCTCTTTTCGGCATCGAGCCCGAGCGATTGCTGTTTTCCGAGGCGCCAAGGCTCCTCGACGCGCTATGGACCGCCGAGGAAGCCGCCCGGATGACGGTGCTCGCCGCCGTCATCCTCGAAATCCGCGGCAGTCCGCAGCGGCTGGACCTCACCGCGACACGACGGCTGCACACCCGGGCACAGAGCGCCGGCCGGCCGGTGTTCCTGCTGCGCCAGGCCGGCGAGCCCGAACCGACGGCAGCACCCGTCCGCCTCGTCCTGTCGGCGGCGCCGTCAGCCCCCCGCGAGACGATCGCCGGGCCGCTCGCCGGCTCGATCGGCCGTCCCGCCTTCACCGTCAGCATCGGCAAGAGCCGCACGGCCTTGCCGGGACAATTCACACTGGAGTGGAACCCCGATGAACGCAGTTTCGAGGAAAGAAGGGCCGGGCAAGAACGGGCAAAGAATCCTGTCCCTGTGGTTTCCGCACCTCGCCGCGGAAAGGATCCTGCGGCAGCGGCTGGGGCGGTCCTGGCGTTCGCGGCCGTCGGATCACCTGCCCTTGGTGATCAGCCATCGCCAAGCGAACGCGCAACGCATCGCCGCCCTCGACGAGCGGGCTGAGGCGCTTCATCTGAAACGCGGCATGGGCATAGCCGACGCACGCGCCATGCACCCGTCGATCGACATCGTGGAAGCGGATCCCGAGGCCGACCGCCGCCTGCTCGAAAGCCTCGCCGACTGGTGCGACCGCTACACTCCGCTGGTGGCGATCGACGCAACTGATGGCCTGTTTCTCGACGTCACCGGCTGCACCCATCTTTTCGGCGGCGAACGCTCGATGCTGGACGACATTCTGTCGCGCTTTTTCCACCAGGGTTTTGATGTCCGCGCCGGCCTTGCCGCCACACCTGGTGCCGCCTGGGCGGCAGCGCGGTTCGCCAGTGACTGCATCGTCCCCGGTGGCGAGGAGGAAGCGCTTCTCGCACCCTTGCCGCTGGCGGCGCTGCGCATCGAGCCTGAGATCCGCGCCAGCCTGGAAAGCGTCGGTCTGCGCACGGCGGGCGCCGTCATGGCAGCACCGCGTGCGCCGCTCGCCCGCCGCTTCGGTGTCTCGCTGCTTTTGCGCCTCGATCAGGCGCTCGGCCGCCTCGACGAGGCCGTGTCGCCGCGCCTGCCGGTCGCGCCGCTTTCGGTCGAACGCCATCTCGCAGAACCAATCATGCTGACCGACGAAATAGAGCGGCTGGTGAAAATGCTGGCGACGACTTTGAAGGCGGATCTCGAGCGCCGCGGCGAGGGCGCAAGAAGGCTGGCGCTGCTGCTTTTTCGCGTCGACGGCGCCGTCAGCCGCATCGCCGTCGGCACCTCGCGGCCGTTGCGCGAGCCGTTGCTGATCCAGAAATTGTTTCACGAAAGGCTTGCCGCGCTCGAACAGGACATCGATGCCGGCTATGGCTTCGATCTCGTGCGCCTCTCGGTCCTGTCGGCCGCGGCCTTCGACATGCAGCAGGCGGATCTCGCCGGCGAGACGCGCGATGACGGCGCCGACATCGCCCTTTTCGCCGACCGCATCCGCGCCCGGCTCGGCGAAAGCGCGGTTTTGAAACCGGTTGCCGTCGACAGCCATCTGCCCGAGCGCGCCGTCGCCATGCTTCCCTTCGCGGAAGCGCCGCAAAGGATCTCTCCGCCGAAGAAGCCGGGCAAGATACAAGACACTTCATCGAAGCCTGTCTTTCGGCCGGAACGGCCGATCCGGCTGTTCCGTTCGCCCGAACCGATCGAGGTGCCGGCCACCGAAATGCCTGAGGGACCGCCGATGAACTTCCGCTGGCGGCGCGCGCTCTACCGGGTCGCGCGCGCTGAAGGGCCGGAACGCATCGCCCCGGAATGGTGGCGGGAGGCACCGGGGCAGGAAGACGCGCCGACCCGGGACTATTTCCGCATCGAGGATAGCGACGGCCGCCGTTACTGGCTTTATCGCCAGGGTCTCTACGGCGCCTCGCAGGCCGCGCCGCGCTGGTTCATGCATGGGGTCTTCGCATGAACGCGCTGACGGTCGTTCCCTATGCCGAATTCGGCATCCAGTCGAATTTCTCGTTCCTGCGCGGCGCCTCGAAACCGGAGGAGCTGGTGGTCGCGGCAAAGCTCCTGGGATTTTCGTCGATCGGGCTTGCCGACCGCAACACGGTGGCGGGCGTCGTGCGCGCCTGGCAGCAGGCCAAGGTGGAAGGTCTTTCCTATCATCCCGGCTGCCGGCTGGTTTTTTGCGACGGCACGCCCGACGTTCTCGCCTATCCGCAGGACCGCAAGGGCTGGGGCCATCTGTGCCGCATGCTGACGCAAGCCAATATGCGTGACGAAAGCGAAAAGGGCGCACCGCTTCTCTATCGCGACGACCTTTTCGAATGGGGCGATCTCATGTCTCTGGCAGTTCTAACGGATTTGTCCGGGCCGGCGGAGGATGATCTCAGGCTGCTTAGCCGGCTCGAGGATCGCTTCGGCAAGAATCTGCGGCTTGCCGTTTCGCCGGATTATCACGGCAACGACCGCTACCGTATCGAGCAGGCGGCTGTCAAGGCTGAGGTATCAGGCATTCCGCTGATGGCGACCAATGACGTTCTTTATCATACGTCCGAACGGCGCCGGTTGCAGGACGTGCTGACGGCGATCCGCCTCAACGTGCCTATTGCCGAAGCAGGGCTGGAACTGGCGGCCAATGCCGAGCGCCATCTGAAGCCGCCAATGGAGATGGCGCGGCTTTTCCGACGGCATCCGCAAGCACTGGCGGAGACGCTGCGCTTTGCCGGCGAATTGAGCTTCTCTCTCAGTGACCTCCAATACAACTATCCCGACGAACCGACGGAATCGGGCCTCGGGCCACAGGCCGAGCTGGAAAGGCTGGCTCGAGAGGGAGCCGCGATACGGTATCCCTCAGGCGTTCCCGCCGATGTGACGAGGCGGATCCGGGAAGAGCTCGCCTTGATCGAGCGCCTGAATTACGCGCGCTATTTCCTGACTGTCTACGACATCGTCAAATTCGCCCGCAGCCAGGGCATACTCTGCCAGGGGCGTGGCTCCGCGGCCAACTCGGTGGTCTGCTATTGCATCGGCATCACCGAAGTGGGCCCCGAGAGGATCGACTCGCTTTTCGAGCGTTTCATTTCCGAGGAAAGAAACGAGCCGCCCGATATCGATGTCGATTTCGAGCATGAAAAGCGCGAAGAGGTCATCCAGTACATCTATTCCAAATACAGCGCCAAGCGCACCGCGCTTGCCGCGGCCGTCGTCAGCTACCGGGGCCGGTCGGCGATGCGCGAAGTGGCCAAGGCAATGGGCCTGTCGGACGATGTCCGGGGCGCGCTGTCCAGCTCGATCTGGGGTTGGTCGACCTCGGAGCTCGGCGAAAAGGAGACCAGGGCCGGCGGCCTCGATCAGACCGATCCATCGACAAGGCATGTGATCGAATGCGCCAACGAGATCATGGGCTTTCCCCGTCATCTGTCGCAGCATGTCGGCGGCTTCGTCATCACCAGGGATCGGCTCGACGAGATCGTGCCCATCATCAAGACGGCGATGGACGAACGCAAGATGGTCGAGTGGGACAAGGACGATCTCGACGCGGTGAAAATCCTTAAAGTGGACGTTCTGGCGCTCGGCATGCTGACCTGCCTGCAGCGTGCCTTCACCCTGCTCCAGGGTCATTATCCTGAGGCACGGGACGACTATGGTCAGCCCTATGTGCTGGCCACCCTCCCTGCCGAGGACAAACATGTCTACGACATGATCTGCCGTGCCGACACGATCGGCGTCTTCCAGATCGAATCCCGCGCCCAGATGTCGATGCTGCCGCGCCTCAGGCCGAAAACATTCTATGACCTCGTCATCGAAGTGGCGATCGTGCGGCCCGGCCCGATCCAGGGCGACATGGTCCACCCCTATCTGCGTCGCCGGCAGGGCAAGGAAAAACCCGAATATCCCAAGCCGGAGCTGGAAGAAATCCTCGGCAGGACGCTGGGCGTGCCGCTGTTCCAGGAACAGGCGATGAAGATCGCCATCGTCGCCGGCGGCTTCAGGCCGGGCGAGGCCGATGAACTGCGCCGCGCCATGGCCACCTTCAAGCGCACCGGCACGATCGGCAATTATCGCAAGCGGATGGTCGATGGCATGATGAAAAGGGGGTACGAGCAAGACTTCGCCGAGCGCTGCTTCAAGCAGATCGAGGGTTTCGGCGAATACGGCTTTCCCGAAAGCCATGCCGCCTCCTTCGCCCTGCTGGTCTATGCCTCCTGCTGGTTCAAGACCTTCTATCCCGACGTGTTCTGCGCCGCGATCCTGAATTCCCAGCCGATGGGGTTTTATCAGCCGGCTCAGCTTGTCCGCGATGCGCGCGACCATGGCGTCGAAATCCGCGAGGTCGACGTCAATTTTTCCGGTTGGGACTGCGCATTGGAGGAAGCGCCCTTCGATCCTGCCCACGTCCTCGACCGTCATGCCCAGATGCGCGGCGTCATCCGGACCAATCATGCCGTCCGGCTGGGTTTTCGCCAGGTCAAAGGTCTGTCGAAGGAGCGCATGGAGCTGTTTGTCGCCAGGCGCGGCGATGGCTACGAATCCGTTCGCGATGTCTGGCTGCGCTCGGGCCTCTACGTCGATGAGATCGAAAAGTTGGCGCAAGCCGACGCGTTCCGTTCGCTTGGCCTCGACCGCCGCGACGCCCTGTGGGCTGTCCGCGCGCTCGACGGCAAGAGTGCCGCCGAGACCTTGCCGCTGTTCGACCAGCCGGCGATCCGCTTGCGCGATCTTGAGCCCGAGACCAGGCTCCCGACAATGCCGCTCGGCGAGCACGTCATCCACGACTACCGTTCGCTCGGCCTGTCGCTGAAGGCGCATCCGCTTGCCTTTCTGCGCCAGCGGCTGGATCGATCCGGCGTCACGCCCAATGCGCGCCTCGGCCAGGTTCGGGACGGCAAGCGCGTTTCGGTCGCCGGCCTTGTCCTGGTGCGGCAGCGGCCGGGTAACGCCAAAGCGATTTTTCTGACGCTGGAAGACGAGCAGGCGGTCGCCAACGTCATTTTCTGGGAAAGAACCTTCAACCGTTACCGGCCCATCGTCATGGGGGCGCGGTTGGTCCGTGTCACCGGCAAACTGCAGTCGGAATCGGACGTCATCCATATCGTTGCCGAGAAGGTCGAGGATCTGACGCCCTGGCTGTCCGTGCTTCTGGAGGAGGCCGGCACCGGCCAGCCTGTCAATGAGCGTCCGGCCAGCGGGCGCATGGAGAATGGCAACCGCGAAGAGGGCGCCGCAGACGCACGTGCTCCACAAGCCGCACCGGTCCAACGGGATCTCGCGGCGCTGTCGGGAAAGGCGGAGAAGGTCATGCCCAAAGGGCGCAATTTTCAATAGGCCTTACAGCGTTCAGGACGGTCCGCCCAGGCGCGGCGGCAATCCGTCCTCGAAGGGGAGCGAGCGCGCCTCCGAAGGCAGCATGATCGGGATGCCGTCACGCACCGGATAGGCAAGCCGTGCGACCCTCGAGATGAGCTCGCTGCGCTCCGGATCCCAGGTAAGTGGTCCCTTGGTCAGCGGGCAGGCCAGCAATTCCAGCAGCTTGGGGTCGACATTGGCCTTCTTTCCGTCACGCCCATCCATCATTCGGTCTGTCCTTCTCCGGGGCAAGCATTTTCAGGTTCGCGTTCGTCTCTCACCCTTTCGGGCGTTGCCGCTGCCCCTCACCCTTAACCGCTCCCCGTGAAGAACGGGGAGAGGACCGCCAGCGTTGCGGCCAGCCCCTTCTCCCGGTCCTGCACGGAGAAGATGCCGGCAGGCAGATGCGGGGCGGCACCATGATCGGCGATTGGTCTGAAGCGCCAGCCCTGCGTCTTTCCATCCAACCTATTGCAGACTCGACCCGAAATCCTCGTTTTCGCGTGCCAGCGCCATTTCGGTGATGGCGATCAGCGTTTCGGCGCGTGTCTTCAGGTCGGCCGCTTCGAGCAGCGCCTGTTTCTCGGCCGGCCCGTAGGGAGCCATCATCGACAGTGCATTGACCAGCATGGCGTTTTCGGCGCGGCTGACGCTTTCCCAGTCGGCTTCAAGATCGTTGGCCTGCAGATAGGCGCGAAACGCCTTGAGCAGCGCCGGCCGGTCGATCTCGGCCTCTGCCTGATCTTCGTCGAGATCGGTGAGGAAGGGCGCAAACCGGCACTGGCGGAAGGGCGTCTTGACCGCGAGTTCCTGCACGATGCGGAACCGGCACACACCTTGCAGCGAAATCAGGTAGCGGCCATCGCCGCTCTCGGAAAGCGCGATGATCCGTCCGGCGCAGCCGACATTGCAGAGTTCCGGCTCGCCATCGGCACGCCGCGCACCGTCGAGGCTGGGCTGTATGACGCCGATCAGCCGCGATCCGGCGATCGCCTCATCCACCATTTCCAGATAGCGCGGCTCAAAAATGTTGAGCGGCATGCGCCCGCCCGGCAGCAGCAATGCACCTTCAAGCGGGAAGATCGGCACCGTCGACGGCAAATCCGTATCGAGCCGGTAATGCGCGTTTCCCACCTGCACTTCGAACCTCCGCTCGCTTCCTCAAGAAGCGCATCAAGCCCGCCCACCCCATCGCAACCTGACGCATAAATCGTCACGAAGCGAAGAACGGATCGGTCTGGCCTCCTAATCTGGCGCAGCCGTCGTCGACCGCAAGGCCATCAGGCAAAAACAGCTTTTGCCGGGCTCAGGAAAACAGCAGCGACGACAATTTGCGCCGCGCCGCCAGCGTTGCCTCATCGGTCATGCCCCACGCCTCGAAGAACTGCAGCAATTGCGTCTTGGCCCCGTCGTCGTTCCACGACCGATCGGCCTTGACGATCGCCAGCAAATTGTCGGCTGCGGCCATGCGCTCGCCGTTGGCGTTCTGGATCATCGCAAGATCGAAACGTGCCTGGTGATCCCCGGGGTTCTCAGCTAGGCGCCGCTCGAGCTCGGCCGGATTGCCAAGAGCAGCTGCCTGCGCGGCAAGCGCCATCTTGGCGCGCAGCGCGGCGAGCGGCGGCGCATCCTTCTTGGCTTCCGGCGCCCGCGCCAGCACGGCTTCAGCGCCTTCGGCATCGCCGGCCTCGAACAGCAGATCGCCAAGCCCGGCAATCGCCTCGATCGTGTCCGGCGCCTGTTCTAGGACCGCGTCGTAGATGTCGGCCGCAGTCTGCACATCGCCGGCGGCGCGCGCCTCCGCGGCCGCGGCAAGCGCCTCGGCCACCTGCGGCGCACCATTACCCTTGCCGCCGACCTTCTGGATGAAGGCGGTGATCTGGCTCTCGGGAATGGCGCCCATGAAGCCGTCGACCGGCTGGCCATCCCTGAAGGCGATGACTGCCGGTATCGACTGGATGCCGAGCTGTCCGGCAATCGAAGGATGGTCGTCGATGTTCATCTTGACCAGCTTGACCTTGCCGCCGGCGGCCGTGACCGCCTTTTCCAGCAGCGGCGTCAGTTGCTTGCAGGGCCCGCACCATGGCGCCCAGAAATCGACCAGCACCGGCTGGCGGCGCGATTCCTGGATGACGTCGGCGGCAAATGTGGCGGTCGTCGTATCCTTGATGACGTCGACGGCGACAGGCGGCTCGCCAAGCGCGACTTTCGCCGGGGTGGCCTCAGTGCCGCCATACTGCACAGTGGTGGCATACTGTCCGCCATTGCTGCCAAACGGGCCGCCAAATTGATTGTTGTCGCTCATCTCGTGCCCTTTCAGTCGCGCCGCTGGCCACCGGCCCGGCGCAACGTCTTTAATTCTCACCCAGAAATCGGTTTATCGTCATCCATGTGGCGATCATCCCGTGACTTTCAAGATAACAGCATCATGCCCGGTTGCCTCGACGAATTTGACGAGGTCGGCGGCGGCGATCGATGTCGTTGCCTCGTTGGTCAGCGGATGAGCATTGATGACTTCATGGCGCATCAACTCCTGGTCGAGAACAACCTTGACCCGTCGCTCCGTATCGTTGATCACGCCGAACACCGTGACCGCGCCCGGAACGACGCCAAGGAGCTCCATCAGCATCTCCGGCTTGCCGAAGGAAACGCGCCCGGCGGCGCCGATGACATGGTGGATCTGCTTGAGATCGACCGCCGCCTCCTCGTCGACGCTGACCAGGAAGAAATTGTCCTTCTTGTCCTTGAGGAACAGGTTCTTGGTGTGCCCGCCGGCAATTTCTCCACGCAGCGCCTGCGAATCGGCGACGGTGTACAGTGGCGGATGACGCAGGGTCGAGACCTCGATCCCGAGGTCGGTGAGAAAGGCGAAAAGCTCGGCTTCGGTTTTCGGCATGTTGTTTCTTGTGGGACTTCTTGCTGTCGCGGTTTGGATCATGCCGTTTACGGCCAATGACGCGGTCGAGACAAGACCGTTGCGCGGCGACGCGCTGATTCCGTGCACGATCGACGCTACGGAAGGCTTGTTTATGTCGCGAGGTGCGGCCAAAAAACCTGCGATTTCCCTGTTGCAATCGCCGCGCCCTTCAGCCATATAGGCGCGGCTTGCGGCCCAAAGCCGCGCGAGCGGGTGTAGCTCAGGGGTAGAGCACAACCTTGCCAAGGTTGGGGTCGAGCGTTCGAATCGCTTCACCCGCTCCAGTTTCCTTCCAGGGAATCAAGCATCGAAAAGCCGCGGTCCGCCGCGGCTTTTTCGCTTTTGGGCTGCACGGCATCACCGGGCAGACCGAGCGAGCTTGTCGCTTGCCAGCTGCCTTGTGGCCAGCAGGCGCTTTGGAATACGCCCCCGACAGAGCTAGGACCTTTGCTTTTCAAATTCGGACCAAGGTCCCTTGCGGACGGGTGTATTTAAACGAAACTGGCTAAACAGTGGACCATCACATTAGAGAGTCCTCATATTCATAATCCGGACCATCCTGGCGGGAGGGCGGCTCGAAGGAGGAATTATGAAAACTCGAACCAGTCTCTTCGCAACGGTCGCAGCTCTCGCCCTTGTCGCATCTCCAGCCCTCGCCGGACCCGGCGGCAATGGCAATGGGAAAGGTAACGGCGCAAGCCACGGCAATGGCGGAAATTCGGCTGGGGCCGGATCGCAGGGACACGGAGCGGCAACGTCTGCGGCGGCCAAGGACAAGTCCACTCGGGGAATTGCCCATGCGATGGCTGTCGTTTCGACGACGCCGGCTTCAGCGCAGGCTACCTTGTCGTTACAGGCAGCCCTGGACAAGTTCCTGGCAGAAAGGCCGACCCGGCAGAGACTTCCGACGACACCTCCGGCGAAATTCCCGACGCAGCCGACTAAAAATTTGCGGTTCGTGCGCTCCGCGGCGGCGCACCGCACCATCGAGATTCTTAGCCAGCTGGCGGGGTCTTTCATCTGTTCGGCCGATGCCCCGGATCAAGGAAGTGCCGATATTAAGCCCGATCCTATGGGATCCCTGGACGGTCCTGCCCCTACAGACTGATCCAGAGAGCGCCACCGGCTTCGGCCGGTGGTGCGTTTTTGCGCGAGCATTCAACTGGGCCTAACCGTGGCCGCTTTGGTGCCGAGTTCGAAGGGCGGCTTGGCTCTATTTGACTGGGACTATCTGGCGGCCGCGCCTCTGCGGAAGTCGGACGGCGACATGCCGGCCAGCTTGCGGAACGACTTGTTGAAGGCGCTGAGCGAGCCGAAGCCCGACTCCATGGCGACGCGCAGCACGTTGGCGTCCTGGTGCATCAGCAGCGCCTGGGCGTAGCTGAGCCGCAACAGGTTGACATATTCGTTGAGCGTCATGCCGGTCGATTTCTTAAAAATGTTCATGGCGTATTTGGGATGGATGTCCGCCGCCGCCGCGATGTCGACGCAGTCGATGTCATAGAGAAAATTCTCGGCGATAAAGTCGCACATGCGCCCGACATTGCGCAGGGATTGCTGATCGAAGGGACTGCCTGCTTCCTGCTCGATCGAGGTTTCGGGGGCGAGCCGGTAGGGCTCGAACCGCACCCGTTCCAGCCGCAGCAACAGCTCGTTGACGGCGTGCTCGGCCTTTGCTGGATCGCCTGACCGGACATAGCGGTTCCAGCGCTCGAAATTGTCGCTGTCGGATCGGTCGGTGGCATTGGTCACCAATGTCGCGCCGGTCATCAGCCGGTTGCGGACGTCGGCGGGAAGATGCAGTCGGAAGAAGTGCACCAGCGGCAGGTGCGCGCCGGCATAGACGGCATCGTCAGACGCATCGTCCATCTGATGCGGCAGGCCGCCCCAGAACAGGCACATGTCGCCCGCCGAAAGCGAGATCTCATGCTCATCCATGCGGTAGTGCACGTTGCCGCGGACGATGAAATTCACCTCGACCTGGGCATGCCAATGCGGCTTGAGCATCACCAGAGGCTGGGTATGAAACATCTGCAACAGCAGCGGCAGGCCCTCGACGCTGCTGGCGCCGGGCTGGTAAAACGGCCTTTGCGGCATCTTACTTTCCGCCAATTCTTTATTCCCTTTGTCGCGGACAAGCCTTCGCCAGCGCCTAGTCTAGCCATGCTCGCGAAGAGAGAGCAAATGAAATGGGAGGATTTCAATGCGCATCACACTGACTTGCGCCGCGTTCGCGCTTGGCCTGGGCTCAGCCCCGGCCTTTGCGCAATCCGGCGAAATCACGATCTGGAGCTGGAACGTCGCCGCATCGTCGCTCAAGGCCACCATAGAAGGTTTCAACAAGCGGTTCCCCGACGTCAAGGTCACGGTCCAGGATCTCGGCAACAACCCGACCTATGACAAGTCGATCGCCGGCTGCGCCGCCGGCGGCGAGGGGCTGCCGGATATCGTGACGATCGAGAACGGCGAAGCCGAGAACTACTGGAGCCAGTTCCCGGACTGCTTCGTCGACCTCCATACGCTGGGCTACACGGCCGAGGATCAGGCAAAATTCCCCGATTTCAAGCGCACCGAACTCGAAGTGGAAGACAAGGCCTATGCGATGCCCTGGGATTCGGGCCCGGTGGCGATGTTCTACCGCCGCGACTTCTACGAGAAGGCCGGCATCGATCCGAGCTCGATCAAGACCTGGGACGATTTCATTGCCGCCGGCAAGAAGATCCAGGAGGCCAATCCAGGTGTGAAGATGACCAACGCCGATTTCAACGGCGACTCCGAATTCTTCCGCATGATCGCCAACGAGCAGGGCTGCGCCTATTTCGCCGCCGACGGGCAGTCGATCACCGTCAATCAGCCGGGCTGTGTGGCGTCGATGACCAAGATCAAGGAGATGAATGACGCCGGCATCATCACCTCGGCCGACTGGAGCACCAAGATCACCAACAACACCGCCGGCACCGTCGCCAGCCAGATGTATGGCGGCTGGTATGAGGGCACCATACGCACCGAGTCGCCCGACGGCAGCGGCAAATGGGGCGTCTATCTGATGCCGAGCCTCACCGCCGATGGCCCGCGCGCCGCCAATCTCGGCGGTTCGTCGCTCGCCATCACCTCGGTGTCCAACAACAAGGAGGCCGCCTACGCCTACCTGAAATACTCGCTCGCGACCAACGAGGGCCAGATAGCGATGCTGAAGGGTTTTGGCCTGGTGCCGTCGCTGATCTCCGCGCTCAATGACCCCTATGTCTCCGAAGGCCAACCCTATTGGGGCGGCCAGGCGGTGTGGAAGGACATCCTCGGCACCTTGCCGAAAGTCGTCCCCAGCCGCGGCACGCCGTTCCAGAGCGACGCGGAAATCATCGTCCGCTCGGTCCAGACCAAATATCTGGGCGGCGGCTATCCCGACGCCAAGGCAGCGCTCGACGATGCCGCAAGCCAGATCGCCTCGGCGACCGGTCTGCCGGTCCAAGAGTGAGATGGAGTTCGGGTGATGCCGAAGAGGGGCGAGGACGGGTTCGAATTCGCCCCCTTCCTGGGACGGTTTCGCTGCCCCTCACCTGCCTGCCGGCATCCTCTCCTCGTATAGTGACGGGGAGAGGGGCGCTGTCATCGATGGTTTCGCCAATCACCAACGTTGCAGAATGCACGCCCGGATTGCCGCCAGCCCCTTCTCCCCGTCGCCCGGCAGGGCGATGAGGGGCAGCGCCGAGATCGACAAGTGGTCCTCACCAGAAGTCCATGAACCGCCGTTTGCCGCATCATTAACACCGCGTTCCAGCGCGAGACAGGAAGGAGAAAGAATGCGCTATCAGAACGCCACGGCGTACCGCTTCCTCGCGCCCTATCTGCTGATCTTCTCAATCTTCTGGCTATGGCCGATCATCAGCTCGTTCCTGATCTCCTTCCAGGCGACGCGCACCGTGCCGTGGCGGTTCGCGCCCACCTTCAACTGGGGCCGGCTGATCGGCGACCCGGCTTTCTTCAACGCGCTGAAGAACACGCTGCTCATCCTCGTCATCCAGGTGCCGGTGATGATCACTTTGGCGATCGTGATGGCCGTGCTGCTCAATTCGCCGCTGCTGAAGGCCCGTGGCCTGTTCCGCTTCGCCTTCTTCGCCCCGGTCGTGGTCGGCGAAGTCGCCTATTCGGCGGTCTTCCGGCTGATGTTCAATCTCGATTACGGCATCATCAACAAGCTGCTGAACAGCGTCGGCCTGCCCCGCATCGACTGGTTTTCCAACGTCACGCCGGCGATGGGGGTCATCATGATCGCGGTGACCTGGCGCTGGGCCGGTTACAACGCCATCATCCTGCTCGCCGGCCTGCAGTCCATCCCCCAGGATGTTTACGAGGCGGCGACGCTGGACCGCGTCAGCAAGTTCAAGCAGTTCTTCTACATCACCTTGCCGCTGCTCAAGCCGATCATCGTGTTCTGCGCCGTGCTGTCGATCATCGGCACCATGCAGCTATTCACCGAACCCTTCCTGATCACCGAGCGCGGCGGGCCGGGCGGCGGCACCGAGACGCTCGGGCTGCTGCTTTACCGCCAGGGCTTCAGATCGCTCAATTTCGGCTACGCGTCGGCGATCGCCTACACCATGGCCGGGCTGGCGATCGCCATCTCGCTGGTGCAATTGTGGCTGACGAGGGACCCGAAATGAGCTCGCGTTCCTCTTCGAAACTGGGGCGCAGCATCGCGCTGCATCTCGTGCTGACCCCGCTGGCGCTGATCTGGCTGTTTCCGCTGTGGATGATGGCGGTTTTCTCGACCATGCCCGACAGAGGCATTTTCAGCCCCAGCATCGAGCTTTTGCCGCACGGCAATTTCCTCGACAATGTCAACAACTTGCAGCGCGACACCAATTTCATCGGCGCCATCGGCATCTCGGTCTCGGTGGCGGTGACCTATACGTTCCTGTCGGTGCTGCTCACCTCGATGGCCGGCTGGGCGCTGGCGCGTTACCAGTTCGTCGGCAAGGGCGTCGTCGTCGCGATCATCCTCGGAACCATCACGCTTCCCTATGCTGTCGTGCTGATCCCGCAATTCATCATGGTGGCGCGCGACTTCAAGCTCGCCAACACCTGGGTGGCGCTGATCGTGCCGCCGCTTTTCAATTCGCTCGGCGTGCTGTTCATGCGGCAGAGCTTCTCGATGATGCCGACCGATCTGTTCGACGCCGCTCGGGTCGAGGGGGTCAAGGAATGGCGGATCTTCCTGTTCGTCGCACTGCCGCTGGCGCGGCCGATGCTGGCGGCGCTCGCCATCATCCTGTTCCTTTCGTCCTGGAACAACTACCTCTGGCCGCTGCTGATCAATTCCAAGCCCGGCGCGATGACGGCGCCGGTGGCGCTCGGCACGCTGATCGGCCTCACCAAAGTGTCGTGGGGCGGCATCATGGCGGGCGCCGTGATGCTCACCGTGCCGATGCTCGTCGTGTTCGTGCTCTTGCAGCGTCATTTCGTCGCCGGCATTGCCGCCGGCGCCATCAAATAGGATCAGCATGGCAGCGGTCAGACTCAAAAATGTCGTCAAGCGCTTCGGCGGCTTTCAGATCATTCACGGCGCGAACATCGAGGTCGACGACGGCGAATTCGTCGTTTTCGTCGGCCCCTCCGGCTGCGGCAAGTCCACGCTGCTGCGAATGATCGCCGGGCTCGAGGACATCAGCGGTGGCGAGATCGCCATCGGCGGCAAGGTGGTGAACGATGTCGAGCCGGCCGATCGCGGCATCGCCATGGTGTTCCAGTCCTACGCGCTCTACCCGCATATGAGTGTCGAGCAGAATCTGAGCTTCGGGCTGAGGATGAACGGCAATCCGAAAGCCGACACCGAGCGGCGGGTGAACCGGGCCGCCGAAATCCTGCGCATCGCCGAACTGATGAAGCGGCGCCCGCGGCAACTGTCGGGCGGCCAGCGCCAGCGCGTCGCCATCGGCCGCGCCATCGTGCGCGAGCCGCAAGTGTTCCTGTTCGACGAGCCGCTGAGCAATCTCGACGCCGAGCTCAGGGTGCAGATGCGGGTCGAGATCTCGCGCCTGCACAAGGAGCTCGGGGTCACCATGATCTATGTGACGCACGACCAGACCGAAGCGATGACGCTGGCCGACAGGATTGTCGTGCTCAACGCCGGCAATATCGAGCAGATCGGCGCGCCGCTCGATCTCTATGACGACCCCGCCAACCGTTTCGTCGCCGGTTTCGTCGGCTCGCCGAAGATGAATTTCATGGCGGCGAAAGTGGTCGGGAACGACGGCGGCGCAGTAACGGTCGAACTCGCCAACCATTGTGGCGCCAAACTGCGCAAGCCGCTTTCGGGGGCCCCGCCTGCGGTCGGTAGCGAAGTCGTGCTCGGCGTCCGGCCGGAGCATTTCTTCGAGGCCGGCGAAGGCGACTGCGACATCGCCATCAAGGCTGATGTCGCCGAGCATCTCGGATCGGTAAGTTATGTCTATGCCAGTGCCGGGGCCAGTGCGGGGGCCAGCGCGGGGCCCAATCCCGGACAAGAGGAACTGATCATCGAGCGCGAGGCATCGCGGCAGCGGGCGAACGGCGACCACATGGTGGTGTCGATCAAGGCCGGCCGGTCGCTTCTCTTCGACAAGTCAGGTGCTCGCATTCGCTAATACATGTCGCCCAAAAGCATGCCCTCCGGCGTGAACCGAGGCGCAGCGGTTTTGGGGGCAACGACATGCACAAAAACTAAGACACGCCAATTTTTCTTTTACCAACTCGCGACGCCGAGGCGACCCCAAGGAGATTTGAAATGACGTCCGAACCACGAAAGATCCGCTGGGGCATTCTCGGGCCCGGCACCATCGCCAAGGCCCTTGCCCGCGGCGTGGCCCATTCGCGCACCGGCACGCTGGTCGCCATTGGTGCACGCAATCCCGGCAAATCAGGCCTCGCCGAAAACTTCCCCGGCGCCCGCGTCCTCGACGGTTACGAGGCGCTGTTGGCGGACCCGGACGTCGATGCGATCTACATTTCGACGCCGCATCCCAGCCACGCCGAATGGGCGATCAAGGCGGCTGAGGCCGGAAAGCATGTGCTTTGCGAAAAGCCGATGGGACTGACCGCCTTCGAAGCCGACGCGATGATCCATGCTGCGCGCAAGGCCGGCACCTTTCTCGGCGAGGCCTTCATGTACCGGCTGCATCCGCAGACAGCAAAGCTGGTCGAGCTGGCAAGGTCCGGCGCGATCGGCGAGGTGCGCATGGTGAAATCGAGCTTCGGCTTCGCCATGCCTGCCTTCATGCCGGAGCACCGGCTCTATGCGAACGATCTGGCCGGCGGCGGCATTCTGGACGTCGGTGGTTATCCCGTTTCGATGGCGCGGCTGATTGCCGGGGCAGCGTTAGGAAAGCCCTTCGCCGAGCCGGACAAGGTGGTCGGCGCCGCGCATCTTGGCCAGTCCGGGGTCGACGAATGGGCCTCGGCGCTGCTGCATTTTCCCAGCGGCATCGTCGCCGAAGTCTCCTGCGGCATTTCGTTGGCGCAGGACAATGTCCTGCGCATCCTCGGCACCAAGGGCCGCATCGAGGTCGCGGATTTCTGGTATGCGAGCGGCAGGGAAGGCGGCACCGGCGAAATCCGCATCATCCGTCCGGACGCTGAGGAGGAGGTCGAGGTCAGGGAAGACCGCTGGCTTTACGCTTTCGAGGTCGACGCCGCCGGCGAGGCGATCCTGGCCGGAAAGCAGGAGTTCGCCTGGCCGGGCATGGGCTGGGCCGACAGTCTCGGCAATCTGCGCGTCCTCGACAAATGGCGCGCCGCCATCGGCCTCGAATACGAGATTGAGAAGCCCGAAAAACGCGTCAACACCATCTCCGGCCGGCCGCTGCGCTCCGGCGGCACCGCGATCCCGAAGCGCGATATTCCAGGCCTGCCGCGGCCGGCCTCGTGCCTCGCCCTCGGCTTCGAGGATTTCCGCACGTTCTCCTCCGGCATGATCCTGCTCGATGCTTATTTCGAAGCCGGCGGCAACGTCTTCGACACGGCCTACATCTATGGCAGCGGCTACACCGAAACGCTGCTTGGCCAGTGGTTGAAGAATCGCGGCGTGCGTGAGCGATCGGTGGTCATCGGCAAGGGCGCGCACACCCCGCTCTGCTATCCCGATGTGATCGGCAAGCAGCTCACCCAGTCGCTCGACCGGCTGCAGACCGATCATGTCGATGTCTATTTCATGCATCGCGACGATCCGGACGTGCCCGTCGACGAATTCGTCGACGCAATGGATCGCGAGGTCAGGGCTGGCCGCATTCGCGGTCCGTTCGGCGGCTCGAACTGGACGAGGGAACGCATGGACGAGGCGATTGCCTATGCCGAGCGGACCGGCAAGCAGAAGCCCGGCGCGCTTTCGAACAATTTTTCGCTGGCCGAAATGCTGGTGCCGATCTGGCCGGGTTGCGTCACATCGTCGAGCGATGAATGGAAGGCCTGGTTGACCGCCCGGCAGATGCCCAATTTCGCTTGGTCGAGCCAGGGCCGGGGTTTCTTCACCGGCCGGGCCGGACGCGACCAGCGTGACAATGAAGAGCTGGTCCGGGTCTGGTACTCGGAGAAAAACTTCGGCCGCCGCGACCGGGCGGTCGAACTCGCAACCAGGCTGGGCAAGAGCCCGATCCATGTCGCGCTCGCCTATGTCCTGGCGCAGCCTTTTCCATCCGTTCCGCTGATTGGACCGCGCACGCTTGACGAACTGGACGACAGTCTGCAGGCGCTCGACATCGCGCTTTCGCCGGACGACATTGCGTGGCTGGATGGCGGTTCGGATCAGCATCCCGCGCGACGCACGGGCTGACGCCAAAACCAACCTGAACCTGTAAGAGAACCACTCCAACGCTGGCGATTGGCCATCAGCCACCTCCCCGCGAACGGGGAGAAGGGAGCCATCCGGCCGAAGGTCGAGCCCGCGACTGCGGGCCGCCGGTTGTCCGGCGCCCCCGCGGAGGGCCCGCCGCGGCAGCGGCGATACGGCCCGTGAGCGAAAAAAACCGGCCGAAGGCCGAGCCCGTGAGCGAAAACTAAGCCGCCTTCTTCTTCGGCTGGATCAGCCCGCGCTCGATCAGAAGCTCGGCGATCTGCACCGCGTTGAGTGCGGCGCCCTTGCGCAGATTGTCGGAGACGATCCACATCGACAGGCCGTTGTCGATGGTCGAGTCCTCACGGATGCGCGAGATGAAGGTGGCATCCTCGCCGGCCGAGTCCAGCGGCGTGATGTAGCCACCGTCCTCGCGCTTGTCCAAGACCTGGCAGCCAGGGGCCTCGCGCAGGATCTCACGCGCTTCGTCGGCGGTGATCGGCTTTTCGAACTCGATGTTGACCGCTTCCGAATGGCCGATGAACACCGGCACGCGCACGCAGGTCGCCGTCAGCTTGATCTTGGGGTCGAGCATCTTTTTGGTCTCTGCGACCATCTTCCACTCTTCCTTGGTGAAGCCGTCGTCGAGGAAGACGTCGATATGCGGGATGACGTTGAAGGCGATGCGCTTGGTGAACTTTTTGACGTCGACCTGGTCGGCGACGAAGACGGCGCGGGTCTGCGTGAACAGCTCGTCCATGCCTTCCTTGCCGGCGCCGGAGACCGACTGGTAGGTGGCGACGACGACGCGCTTGATGGTGGCGACGTCGTGCAGCGGCTTCAGCGCCACGACCAGCTGCGCCGTCGAGCAGTTCGGATTGGCGATGATGTTCTTGCGCGTGAACAGCGAGATCGCGTCCGGGTTCACTTCCGGCACGATCAGCGGCACGTCCTGGTCATAGCGGAAGGCCGACGAATTATCGATGACGACGCAGCCCTGCTTGCCGATCTTCGGCGACCATTCCTTGGAGACGTTGCCGCCGGCCGACATGATGCAGATGTCTGTGTCGGAAAAATCATATTGGTCGAGCGTTTTGACCTTCAACGTGCGATCGCCGAACGACACTTCCGTGCCCTGGCTGCGCCGCGAGGCCAGCGCCACCACCTCGCTCACCGGAAAGCCGCGCTCTTCCAGTATGTTGAGCATTTCCCGGCCCACATTGCCCGTAGCGCCGACGACTGCAACCTTGAAACTCATCGAAATCTCCTGTCCTCTCCGCTCGGTTTTTGGAGAAAACCCGCCGGTCGATGCGGGTTTCAACCCCCGGGCCGGACCCGGGAGAGGGTGGTTAGGCCAAGGGAATCAGACCGTTTTAGCGGTCGTTTTGCCGGTTTTGACCAAGAACGTGGTTGTGCTGGAACGAGGAAACGCAGCGACGCTCCCGGCCCAATGATCTGCATTGCGGCCGGGGATGTCGAAGGCAAGAGGCGCCATTAAAAGGCCGCGCATCGAAACTATCCCGTTCGGTGCCGGCTTTTACGCGGTTTGCGTAAAGAGTCAATCGCGACGGAGCGCGGCGGCTTGCCCTGTACAATGGCGCCGCCGCGAAGTACGAACGCAAGGATTGTCTGGCTCGCGGCGCTCCTGGCGCCCGCCGACGGGTGGCCCATTGCCGGGCATAAAAGAATCCGAATTCCGAAAGAAGCCCATGTCCAATTTCGAAGCTATTGTCCCCGCGCTGGCAAAGGCGCTGGAAAAACGCGGCTATGTCGAGCTGACACCGGTGCAGAAGGCGGTTCTCGAACTCGGGCAGGCCGATGCGCTGGTTTCGGCCCAGACCGGCTCCGGCAAGACCGTCGCCTTCGGGCTGGCTCTGGCGCCAACCCTCCTCGATGGCGCGAAGCGCTTTTCCCACGCCGCGGCACCGTTGGCGCTGGCCGTGGCGCCGACGCGGGAGCTGGCTTTGCAGGTGACGCGCGAGCTGGAATGGCTTTACGAACTGACCGGCGCCACCGTTGCGTCCTGCGTCGGTGGCATGGACATGCGCACCGAGCGGCGCGTGCTGGAGCGCGGCGCCCATATCGTTGTCGGCACGCCCGGCCGCCTGCGCGACCACATCACCCGCAACTCGCTCGACATGTCGGCGCTCAAGGCCGTCGTGCTCGACGAAGCCGACGAGATGCTCGATCTCGGCTTTCGTGAGGATCTGGAATTCATCCTCGACGCCGCCCCTGCGGAGCGCCGCACGCTGATGTTTTCGGCCACCGTGCCGCGCTCCATCGCCACGCTGGCCAAAGGCTACCAGCGCGACGCGGTACGCATCTCGGCATCGGGCGAGGAAAAGCAGCATCTTGACATCGAGTACCGCGCGCTGAGCGTAGCCCAGCCCGATCGGGAAAACGCCATCATCAACGTACTGCGCTATTACGAGGCGAAGAACGCATTGGTGTTCTGCAACACGCGCGCCGCCGTCAATCACCTGATCGCGCGCTTCAACAACCGCAACTTTTCCGTCGTGGCGCTTTCTGGCGAGCTCAGCCAGAACGAGCGCAGCCACGCGCTGCAGGCGATGCGCGACGGCCGCGCCAAGGTCTGCATCGCCACCGACGTGGCGGCACGCGGCATCGACCTGCCCAACCTCGAACTGGTGATCCATGCCGACCTGCCGACCAATCCGGAGACGCTTCTGCATCGGAGCGGGCGGACCGGACGGGCGGGACGCAAAGGTGTGAGCGCGCTGATCGTGCCCAACAATGCCCGCAGGCGCACCGAGCGGCTGCTGCAGAGTGCCGGCCTTGCGGTGACATGGGCAAGCCCGCCTTCGGCCGACGACGTTATACGGCGCGATGACGAGCGTATTCTCGCCGACCCGGCCTTCGGCGAACCGGTGAAGGAAGAGGAGCGCGGCTTCATCAATGCGCTTCTCGATCAGCACGGCCCCGAACAGGTGGCTGCCGCCTTCGTGCGCTTGTGCCGCTCCAGCCGCTCGGCGCCCGAGGATCTTCTCGACGTCGCTCCGTTCACGCCGACGGGCGAGCGGCTCTCTGGCGACAGATCCGCCCGCCGCGACGAGGCGCCAAGCCGCCGCGACGATTTCGGCGACAGCGTCTGGTTCTCGCTGTCGGTGGGGCGCCGGCAGAATGCCGAGCCGCGCTGGCTGATCCCGATGCTGTGCCGGACAGGCGGCATCACCAAGCGCGAGATCGGCGCCATCAAGATGCAGCCGGAGGAAACCTTCGTGCAGATCGCCGCGGACTGGGCCGATCGCTTCCTCGCTGCGATCGGGCCGGACCGCAAGCTGCAGAACAACATCGCGGTGAAGCGGCTGGACGGCACGCCCGACCTGTCGCGCGCCGGCTATCAGGAACCGCGGCCGGACAAGAAGCCGCACCGCGGCAAGCGGACATTCGATCAGAACGCGCCCAAGCCGAAGTCGAGAAGCGCGCACCGTCAGCCGATCAGCGCCCTGCCGCGTTCGAGGTAAAGCCCTGGGCGGGGAAGGCAAGCAAGCCGAAATTCGAAAAGACCGGACCCGCCAAGAACAAGAAATCGAAGCGGCCGGGCTGAACGTCCCGTTTGTCGGGTATGTCCACGGCCCAGCCCTCTCGACATCCCAGGGGTAATCGCTTCAGGTTTGCGCTGCCCCGCACCCTTACCCTCACCCCGTAACGAACGGGGAGAGGGGTCACCGGCGTTGGGCCAAGCCCTTCTCCCCGTTCTTTACGGGGAGAAGGGCCCGGCAGGGGATTGAGGGGCGGAGCCGGCATTGACGATTGGTATCTCCAATACGAGTTGGACGCGCCATCGTCTGCCATATCGCGCGCACCCCTTGCGGTCTGCCGCAACTTTGAACAGTCTGGCCAAGGGACCGGGGGCAGGACATGCGCGGCGAAGTTCTTCACTACGACGAGGATCAGGGCTTCGGTTTCATCACCGGAGCCGACGGCAACCGCTATACGTTCGCGCGCGAAAATCTGCGCCGCGAGACGTCGATGGCCAGGGGCGCGGCTGTCGAGTTCCAGCCGGCTGGCGAACGGGCACGCGACGTTTTTCCGATCCGCGCCCAAACCGCCAGTCCACCCGCCGGCGCGCCCGCCGCAACCGCCGTCCCGTCCCAAGCCGAGAATGCGCCCGGGGCGCCGCAACATTTCGGCCGTTCCGCTGCAAATGCTCCCGCCACCAGCCTGTGGAGCTACTTCTGGCAGGGCCTGACTGAAAATTACTTCAATTTCGCCGGCCGCGCCCGTCGCAGGGAATATTGGGGCTTTTGCCTGTTCTGGACGATGGCGCTGATCGCGGTCGTCGGCACCGGCCTCTTCATCGACGATGCCATGGGCAATTCTGGCGAATTGCCGGCAGTGACGGTCGGCCTTTGCGGCGTGTTTGTGCTGGCGACAATCCCGCCTTGGATCGGACTGAACGTGCGTCGCCTGCACGACATCGGCCTGACCGGCTGGCTTTTTCTGGTGGTGTTCATCCCGACCATCGGCTGGCTAATCATTCTGGTCTTCGCGCTGATCCCGACGCAGGCCCGTGAAAACCAGTGGGGTCCGGTGCCGGCAGGCGTCGGGATTTAGCCTAAACGTGTATCTTGCATCCGAATGCAACTTTAAATAGCATCACGTTTGACGCAATCGGGGGGAAGCAATGCGCGGCACAGTGTACCACTATGACCAGGATCAAGACTTCGGCTACATCAACGGCGTGGACGGCAAGCGCTACATCTTCGCGCGCGAGGATCTGAACCAGGGCGTGGCGCTGGTCAGAGGCACGCTCGGCGAGTTCCGGCCGGACGATGGGACAGCGCACGACATCATCGCCGCGGCATCGCCTGCTGGCGGCATGCCGACGCCGGGCAGCGGTCAGCCGCAGCACTTTGGCCGCCTCGCCGAGACCGAGCCTGTCGAACCCACGGGATTGTGGAGCTATTTCCGGCGTGCACTGACTGAGAACCATGTCAATTTTGCCGGACGCGCCCGCCGCAAGGAATTCTGGGCTTTTTGGCTATGTTCGACCCTTGTGGCGGCCGCGCTCGTCGGCTTCGGCATACTCGTCAATTTGGCCATCGACGGTTTCGACGACCCGGGCAGGACAAGGACAGGGTACATTCCTGGCCTCATTTTCGCGTTGCTGATCACTCTGCCTTGGATTGCACTTGTCGTGCGGCGCTTGCACTACATCGGCTTGAGCGGCTGGTTTGCCTTGCTCTGTTTCATCCCACCCATCGGCGGCGTGGCCATACTGGTTTTCGGTCTGATTCCGTCTCAGACGGGCGAAAACCCGTGGGGCGCGATGCCAGCCGGTGTCAGGATTTAGCTGCGATCGCCTTCAGCGCCTCGCCTGACAGCCTGAGAAAGATTTTCTGGTCATGCCGCTCGGCACCAAGCCCGTCGTAGAACCGCAGCGCACCTTCGTTCCAGTCCTCGGTGGTCAGGTCGATGCGGCCGATGCTTTCACGCAGACAATGGCCGGCGAGGAACGCCATCAGCGCCCGGCCGACACCGGCGCCGCGGACGTTTTCCCGCACGAACAGATCCTTCAGGAACAGCAGCCGTTCGAGGTCGATGCCGGGATGTGCGATCGCAACCGAGGCAAGCCCGCGAACCTCACCCTCAGTAAAGGCGAGCGCAAAATGCGGATAGGTTGGGCTTTCCTGGCCGAGCCATTTCTGCGCAGCCGACAGCGCCCGCTCGGCGTCGAGCGGCGGCTGGCGGTAATGCGCCGCCATCTCGCACAGCATAGCGGCAAGCGCCGCGGCATCCGCGGTCGTCGCCCAGCGGACGTCGACCGCCACAGGCTCAGTCCAGGAACTTGGCGATGATCGCATCGCCCATCTCAGTGGTGCCGACCTCGGTCATGCCCTCGGACAGGATATCCCTGGTGCGCAAGCCCTGGTCGAGCACGGCGGCGATGGCGCTTTCCAGGCGGTCGGCTTCGGCCACCATGCCGAAGGAATAGCGCATGCACATGGCGAAGGAGGCGATCATCGCGATCGGGTTGGCGATGCCCTGGCCTGATATGTCGGGCGCCGAGCCATGCACCGGCTCGTAGAGCGCCTTGCGCTTTTTCGTCTTGGCATCCGGCGCGCCAAGCGACGCCGACGGCAGCATGCCGATCGAGCCGGTCAGCATGGCGGCGATGTCCGACAGCATGTCGCCGAACAGATTGTCTGTGACGATCACGTCGAATTGCTTGGGCCAGCGCACCAGCTGCATGCCGCCGGCATCGGCCAGCATGTGATCGAGCTTGACGTCGGCATATCTAGCCTTGTGGGTCTGGGTGACGACCTCGTTCCACAACACGCCTGATTTCATGACGTTGCGCTTTTCCATTGACGTCACATGATTGCGGCGTGTCCGCGCCAGTTCGAAGGCCACGCCTGAAATGCGCTCGATCTCGAACGTGTCGTAGACCTGCGTGTCGATGCCGCGCTTCTGACCGTTGCCGAGATTGATGATCTGCTTCGGTTCGCCGAAATAGACGCCGCCGGTGAGCTCGCGCACGATCAGAATGTCGAGCCCTTCGACCACTTCCTGCTTGAGCGAGGAGGACGCCGCCAGCGCCGGATAGCAGATGGCGGGCCTGAGATTGGCGAACAGCTCCATGTCCTTGCGCAGCCGCAGCAGTCCGGCTTCGGGGCGCACTTCATATGGCACCGCATCCCATTTCGGCCCGCCGACGGCGCCGAACAGCACCGCGTCGGCAGCCATCGCCTTGGCCATGTCGGCATCGGAAATCGCCGCGCCATGCGCGTCATAGGCGCAGCCGCCGACCAGCCCCTCATCGGTGACGAAACCACTGCCGAGCTTGTCGTTCATGGCGGCGATCAGTTTCTTCACCTCGGCCATCGCCTCGGGGCCGATGCCGTCGCCAGCGAGCAGGAGAAGATTTTTCGAAGCCATCAGAACCGTCCTAACTGTGTCGTGAGCCGCGGCATTGCTAAACGCCAAGAGGCTGGCGCGCAAGCGTCGGGTTCAGGGCATCTTTGGCGATCCCTCTCTGTCCCGCCGACGTCGCGCAAGCTTCTGCGCCGCAATCGCGCTCAGGCCGCGCGCCTGAGTGCCGTCACTTCGATCTCGATCTTCATTTCCGGCTTGTTGAGCTGGCAGACGATCATCGTCGCCGCCGGCCTGATGCCGCCAAAGGTCTCGCCCAGGATCGGGAAGACGATGTCGACGAAAGCCGCGTCGGTGATGTAGTAATGCGCCCGCACCACATCGGTCATCTCGAAGCCGCCGTCCTGCAGCGCCTTGGCGATCGTCGCCAGGCAATTGCGCGTCTGCGCCTCGACCGTGTCCGGCATCGACATGGTCGCATAGTCGTAGCCCGTCGTTCCGGAAACGAAACACCAGTCGCCCTGTACCACGGCGCGCGAGTAACCGGCGGCCTTCTCGAAGGGCGAGCCGGTGGAGATCAGTTTTCGCATGGGTTCCCTCGCATATTCCTTAGGCGATATTGAGCTGAAGAGGTGCCTTCCGGCTATGGGCCAGGCGGAGGTGTTTCTCGAACAGAGCCTCAATTCACATCGAGAGCGTAGGAGCAGCCGGCAAGCACCTTGCCGGGATGTGAATCGACGGTCGAGACATTGAGCGCAATGCGCGTGGAAAATGTCATGCCATCGGCTTCCTCGCTGCTTTCGACGACGATCTTTTCGCCGAGGAATTTTTCCGGCGTCGCGACTTCGGGCGCGATGCCGAGCTCCCGGGCGAGGTCCGGTGCAGAAACGCCGTCAAGCACCGCCATCGGCCCGGTCGCGGTAAAGACGATGGATGAAGTCTCATACCCGAAGACGCCGACCGTGGCCGGCAGCTCGTATTGCCTGAGGAACGGATTGCCGGCGGGAACGTCCTTCCAGCCAAGTTTTGCGGGCGCGCCAGGTTCACCGCTCAGCCAGAAGGCCAACCCATTATAGGCCGGCACGTCGGCCCTGCATTCGATCAGCGCAGCGAGGTCGAACCAGGCGGGATCGAATTCCTCGGCTCCGGCCACCGCAGCGCCCATCAGAAGGACCAGCGGAATTTGCGCGACGATTCGCAAAACAGCCACCGCCTGTCACTTGCCCTTGATGACCTTCCAGACGTCGGTGGATTGGTTGAGCTTGAGGTTATTTATGTCGGATAAAGTAATTCGGCCGCTGAGCATCGCGTCGACCAGGCGCCGACAGAAAACAGTCGGCATGCGCCCTTCGGAAACACCCATGAAAGCGGTGGCTTCATGTTTGGCGGTAATGCTCCACGTGGCGACCTGCGCGATGCATCGGTCGAATGCTGCTTTGGGATCCTGCTTCACAACGTCTTGTCCGGTCTGGCAGCCTGCCAACGCGCCGACCATTGCAGGCAAAATCAAAGATCCCAATCTCACAGCAAATTCCCCGCCCATTGCGAAAAGCAGTTGGATAAGTTTGCCAAAAGGTCAAGCGAGAAAGCGTCTGGTTCAGTCTTTTGGTGTTGGTATATTGGATAAGCCAAATAAAGAACCCGGCCTTCGCCGGGTTCTACATCCCATATGCTGGTTAGCTTTTACGATTGCGCGCCGCCAACGTTCGCAGCCTCAGCGCATTGAGGCGGATGAAGCCTTCGGCGTCCTTCTGGTCGTAGGCGCCACGGTCGTCCTCGAAGGTGACCAGCGCGTCGGAATAGAGCGTCTTCTTCGACTTGCGGCCGGTGACGATGACGTTGCCCTTATAGAGCTTCAGCCGCACCGTGCCTTCGACATCTTCCTGACTCTTGTCGATCATCGCCTGCAGCATCAGCCGCTCGGGCGCGAACCAAAAGCCGTTGTAGATCAGCTCGGCGTAGCGCGGCATGAACTCGTCCTTGAGGTGGCCGGCACCGCGGTCGAGCGTGATCGATTCGATCGCCCGGTGGGCTGATATCAGGATGGTGCCGCCGGGCGTTTCGTAGACGCCGCGCGATTTCATGCCGACGAAACGGTTCTCGACCAGGTCGAGCCGGCCGATGCCGTTGTCGCGGCCGAGATCGTTGAGAGCGGCCAGCATCGTCGCGGACGACAGCTTCTTGCCATTGAGCGCGATCGGATCGCCTTTCAGGAATTCTATTTCAATCTCGGTGACCTTGTCCGGCGCGTCCATCGGCGAGATGGTGCGCTGGTGGACGAATTCCGGCGGCTCGCTCCACGGATCTTCCAGCACCTTGCCTTCGGAAGACGAGTGCAGAAGGTTGGCGTCGACCGAAAACGGCGCTTCGCCCTTCTTGTCCCTCGGTACCGGAATCTGGTGCTGCTCGGCGAAGTTGATCAGGTCGGTGCGCGACTTGAACGACCAATCGCGCCATGGCGCGATGACCTTGATGTCGGGGTTGAGCGCATAGGCCGAGAGCTCGAAACGGACCTGGTCATTGCCCTTGCCTGTGGCGCCGTGGGCAATCGCGTTGGCGCCGGTTTCTTTTGCGATCTCGACGAGGTGCTTCGAGATCAGCGGCCGGGCGATCGAGGTGCCGAGCAAATAGGTGCCTTCATAGACGGCGTTGGCGCGAAACATCGGGAAGACGAAGTCGGAAACGAACTCCTCGCGCACATCCACGATCCGGATGTCCTTGATGCCCATCATCTCGGCCTTGCGGCGCGCCGGCTCCAGCTCGCCGCCCTGGCCGAGATCGGCGGTGAAGGTCACCACCTCGGCCCCGAGCTCGGTCTGCAGCCATTTCAGGATGATGGAAGTGTCGAGGCCGCCGGAATAGGCGAGCACGACCTTCTTGACGGCTTTTGCTTTTGACATGCTGGGGGACATATTGGCGGTTCCGCGACAAGGGTTCTCGCCGGGCGAGTATCACGGGCTTTCCGGGCTGCGCAAGAGACGAACGGTTCCCCGGTCGCTGCTGGCATACTGGATCAGCCGTTGTGCCGGCCAGTCGCTGGTGCCGAGAAGACGCTTGCGGTATAGGCTGCGCTTTCTTTATCCAGGGCCCACCGATGTCCTTCATTCCAGACACCACCACGCTGATCCAGTTCGCCATCGCCACCGTGATCCTGGCGATCACGCCCGGGCCTGACATGACGCTGTTCGTGTCGCGCACGCTGAGCCATGGCCGCGCCACCGGCTTTGCCTCGATGGCCGGCGCGCTGTGCGGCACGCTGATCCACACCACGTTGGTGGTGGTCGGCATCTCGGCGCTGATCGTCGCCTCGCCGATGTCCTTCCTGGCCCTGAAGATTTTCGGCGCCGGCTATCTCGTCTTCCTGGCCTGGCAGGCGATCACCAGGGGATCGGCCTTTTCACCCGAGAAGAAGAGCGGGCCTGAGATTTCGCTGTTCCGCGCCTGGGCGGCGGGGCTCGGCGTCAATCTGCTCAACCCGAAGATCATCCTGTTCTTCATGACCTTCCTGCCGCAGTTCGTCTCGGCGCATGATCCGAACGCGCCCGGAAAACTGTTCTTCCTCGGCGCGATGTTCGTCGTTTTGTCGATCCCGGTAACAGCGCCGATGGTCTTTGCAGCAGAAAAATTCTCGGCGGCGATGAAGACCAGCCCGCGGGTGACGCGCGTCGTCGACTATCTGTTCGCCGGGGTGTTTTCGGCCTTCGCGCTCAAGATCCTGACCGCCCAGGCGAAATAGGCGCATTCCCGGACTTTCCGGCTTGCCGCCAGCTTCCCGCCGAGCGCCCGGCGCTCAGCCAGTAGAAAATGCCACCGGTCATGCCGCAGCCGATCACGGCAGCGGCGACGCGCGGATCGGTGATCTCGAAATTGGCATCGGCGGTCTGGTAGGCGAAGCCGAGGAAGACCGCCGCGACCACCGCGCCCGCCAGCGCATAGAACAGCCAGTCGCGCCGTCCCAGGATTTCCGAGGCGAGGATGGCGATGGCGGCCGGCATGAAGGCGAAATAGGCGACGAACAGCGCAACGAAGGGGATAGAAAAATAGAGCGAAGCAGTCGCCGCAGGGTGCGCGTGCTCCGGCGTATAGCCCAACGACGCCAGAAACATGATGTTGAGGAAGGCGCTGGCTGCCAGCGAGGCGACGACATAGCCGATCAGGATGACGGCGAAGCGGATGAGGTAGGCAAAGAGACGGGTCACGCCTCGCCGTGGCCCGCGATCATCATCGCTTCCAGCGCCAGCCGGTCGACCTTGCGCATGCGCTCCGAGTCCGACTTGAGCTGGCCGCAGGCGGCGAGGATATCGCGGCCGCGCGGCGTGCGGATCGGCGAAGCATAACCGGCATTGTTGATGTAGTCGGCGAATTTCTCGATCGTCTCCCAGTCCGAGCACTGGTAATTGGTGCCAGGCCACGGGTTGAACGGGATCAGATTGATCTTGGCCGGAATGCCCTTGAGCAGCTTGATCAGGCCCTTGGCGTCCTCGATCGAATCGTTGACGTCCTTCAGCATCACGTATTCGAAGGTGATGCGCCGCGCATTCGACAGGCCGGGATAGGCGCGGCAGGCGGCGATCAGCTCTTTCAACGGATACTTCTTGTTGATCGGCACCAAAAGGTCGCGCAGATCGTCGTTGGTGGCGTGCAGCGAGATCGCCAGCATGACGCCGATCTCCTCGCCGGTGCGGAAGATCTCCGGGACGACGCCGGAGGTCGACAGCGTGATGCGTCTTTTCGACAGGGAAAGCCCGTCGCCGTCGGACGCGATCAGCAGCGCCTTCTTCACCGCCTCGAAATTGTAGAGCGGCTCGCCCATGCCCATCATAACGACGTTGGACACTTTCCGGCCCTCGGCCGGCACGATGGCGCCATCGGGCGTGTCGCGGTCGGGGAAATCGCCGAGCCGGTCGCGCGCGGTCAGAAGCTGAGCGAGGATTTCCTCTGATGTCAGATTGCGCACCAGCTTCTGCGTACCGGTGTGGCAGAAGGAGCAGGTCAGTGTGCAGCCGACCTGCGAGGAGATGCAGAGCGTGCCGCGGCCCTCTTCGGGAATGTAGACGGTCTCGATCTCGACCGGCCGGCCGGCGCCGCGCGGCGGAAACCGAAACAGCCATTTGCGCGTGCCGTCTGAGGAAATCTGCTCCTCGACGATGTCGGGCCTGGCGACAGTGAAATGCTTGTCGAGCTCGGCGCGCAAATCCTTGGAGATGTTGAACATGCCGGCAAAGTCGGAGACGCCGCGCACATACATCCAGTGCCAGAGCTGCTGGGCGCGCATCTTGGCCTGGCGCTCCGGCACAATGCCTGACGCAACGAGGGCAGCGCCAAGCTCGGCCCGGGTCAGGCCGATCAGCGACGGTTTTTCGGCCGGCGTGGCGCGGGCGCGCAACGCGTCACGGGCGCCTTCGGCGGTAAGATCGAATGAAAGGGTCATTGTTGCGCCAATATAAGCGATTTGCGGCCGATTACAGCATCGTGCCCGAAATGAAGCGCGGCGCATAGCACAGGTTGAGAGCGAAGTCATGGGTGGCGGCGGTGCAAGACTCGCCGCTATGTGCCGGCCGGCGGCGTTTAAAAAGCAGAAAGCCGGGCTTGCGGCCCGGGCCCTTACTGAAACTCCGCTTCGCCTATGGCTATTTGCACTTGGCGATGGACGACAACGCCGCCGAAATGCCTTTCAGCGAAAAGACATAGGTGGTGGTGTTGCCGCGGCCGGATTTCGCCTGCACCTTCATGTCGCTGCCGGATTTCATCGCAGCGATCAGCACCGGCTCCTCGGCGGCGTTCTCGACCCAGGCCGATTTGCCGCGGGTGAACATCGAAAAGCTCTTGCCGTCGATGGTGACGGTGGCCTTGGAGTTTTCCTGGAAATTGTAGCCGGCGATGAATTGCGGCTCATAGGACACCTGCTGTCCCGGCCGCTGGCTGACGAAGAAGAACATGTCGCCATGGTCAAGCGTCGGCGGCTGCTTGTCGGTCGGCACGGTCAACACATAGCAAACCTTGCCGCCCGACGCCTGATAGCTGTAGGTGCCCCAGGCATTGTGCTGGCCGATCTTGGTCGCCGACTGCGCCAGAGCCGGCGCTGTCATGGCCACCAGTGCCAGGCTCGAAATTGTAGCAATCAATCCGCGCATCGCTTTTCCCATATATGGTGCGGAGGCAGGCCGGCTCGGCGTCCTGCCCGTCGCTTCATTTTGATTTAATCTGGGTTACCAAACGGTGAATTTCCTTTGGGAAAAGGAGATCCACCCCAGGAAACCGCCGCCATCCTTGCGCCCGTCGCCCGAAAGGCGGCAGTTGCAACGTCCCTTTCGCGACTTGGAGGCCACGAAAGCGGCAAGAGTTTGACTTTTCTGCCTTATCGCCGGCTCAGCTGTTGTCGGCAATCGCCTGCTTGGCAGCGAGCCGATGCGCGGGGGTGATATGGGCTTTGACGGTGGTGATCGCGGCGGTCAGCACCGCGATGTCGTCGGTAAAGCCCAGTCCGAAGACGAAATCGGGGATGACGTCCGTCGGCAGCACGAAATAGCCGAGCGCCGCCACCAGGATGCCTTTGGCGCGCAGCGGCGTGTTCTTGTCCATGGCGCAGTAATAGGCAGCGACCAGCTCTTCCATGAACGGGATCTGCCGGGCAGCCCTCTTGGCCGTGCGCCAGAATTTCTCGCGCACTTCGCTCTCGTCGCCCGGCTTGCCGCTAAAGCCGAAGAAATCAAAACCTGATTTTTGCGCCATCAGTCTCTCCTCACGAGGCTGCGAATGTTGTTCCACGCGCCACCGCGAAAGGAAATGTGGTGAAACCCGAACCGCGCTGCAAGATGCTGTCTTGCCATGCCTGTCGTTATCCCAAAACCGCCCCGCACCCTCCGGTCAAGCCTAAGGGCAGGTTTTGGGCGACATGCATTGGCTCAGCCGTCGAAATAGCGGTTCATCTTCCTGGCCAGCTCGAAATCGAGCGCCGTCAGGCCGCCGGCATCATGGGTGTTCAGCGTCACGTTCACGGTCTTGTAAACATTCGACCAGTCGGGGTGATGGTCCATCTTCTCCGCCGCCAGCGCGACGCGGGTCATGAAGGCGAAGGCTTCGGAAAAATTCCTGAAGGTGAAGCTGCGCGCGATCGAACCGCCATCCTTGGCCAGCGACCAGCCGTCGAGCCCGGCCAACGCCTCGGCGACGGCCTCCATGCCCAGTTTCTCTCTCGCCATGCTCGTTTCCCGTGCTATCTGGATTCGCAGTCTTCAGCATAGTGCCGGATCGATGAGCGCAAAGCCGATAAAATCCATTCTTTTCGTCTGTCTCGGCAATATCTGCCGCTCGCCACTGGCCGAGGGCGTATTGCGCGCCGTCCTGGCGGAGCGCGGTCTCGATCGGGATATCATGCTTGATTCGGCCGGAACCAGCGACTGGGAAGCCGGTTCGGCACCCGACCCGCGCTCGATGTCGATCGCAGAGCGGCACGGCATCGATATTTCCAGACAGCGGGCGCGCAAGCTGACGCCGGACGATTTTGCGCGTTTCGACCTCATTCTCGCCATGGACCGATCGAATCTCCGGGATCTGAAAGCGCTGGTGCCTGCCGCCATGCGCGACCGTGTCCATCTGTTCCTGGAGTTCGCGGAGGGAAGGGTGAGCGACGTGCCGGATCCCTTTCACGAGGGGCCGGAGGCGTTTGCCTCGGTCTACCGCATGATCCGCGAAGCGTCGGAGGCGCTGGCGACGCGGCTCGAGGCACGGCTGTCGGCGCCCGACAGCGGCCAGGCCTCCTCGACGATGTAGGGTCCGCCGCCGACCGAATCGCGCGACGACATCAGGACGAAGCGGCCGACACGGAAGGGCAGCGTCGAAAAGTTGCCGCGTGCCGACAGATACTGGGCCACATCGAGCGGGCTCGAATTGCGTAAGCGCGCCAAGGTCACATGCGGCATGAACTTGCGCGGATCGGCGGGGATGCCGAGGCGCTGGCAGATGCGCTCGATTTCGGCTTGGAGTGCCGAAAGATCGGGCGAGGCGGAGACGCCGGCCCACACCGCATGCGGTTTCTTCTGGCCGAAGGCGCCAACGCCGGACAGTGTCAGCGCGAAGGATGGGCGGTGGACCCGGTCGAGCGCGTTGGCGATCTCGTCGGCGACATGGCCCTCGACATCGCCGATGAAGCGCAGCGTCAAATGGTAGTTCTCGACGTCGATCCAGCGGGCTCCGGGCAGGCCGCCCCGGAGCAGGGACAGCGAAAGGGCGGCGTCACGCGGTATTTCGAGGGCGGTGAAAAGACGCGGCATGGTAAGCCTCCTGTCCTCGAATCGAACTCTTGTCCCTAGCGAATCATCGAAAATCGAGCGGGGCAAGCGGTTTGTTGGTCGCACCTGGTCTAAATCAAATCGTCCGGGGAATGCGTAGCCTCATCAAATCCAGTCCTTCAAGAGTTGCCCTTAACCTCGGCAATGGCTTTTTCGACATCCGGCAGTATGCGCTCGACCATGCGGTCGATGCCCTTCGCGTTCGGGTGCAGGCCGTCCTCGAGCTGGAAGGCGGCGTCGCCGGCGACGCCGTCGAGAAAGAACGGGTAGAGCGGGACGCCGTACTTTTCCGCCAGTTTCGCAAAGATCGCGTCAAAGCCATTCTGGTAGTCGGTGCCGAGATTGGGTGCGGCGCGCATGCCGGCCAGCAGCACGGCGATCTTGCGCTGCTTCAGCTTCGCCAGCATGGCGTCCAGATTCTTTTGCGTGATGGCGGGAGAAACGCCGCGCAGCATGTCGTTGGCGCCGAGCTCTAGGATGACAAGCTGCGTGCCGTCGGGCACCGACCAGTCGAGCCGCGACAGGCCGCCACTCGAGGTATCGCCGGAGACGCCGGCATTGGCGACGGTCACATCGTGGCCCTTGGCGCGAAGCGCTGCCTCGAGTTTCTGGGTGAAGCCTTCATCCGGTCCGAGGCCAAAGCCTGCCATCAGGCTGTCGCCGAAACCGACGATCTTGAGGGGCTCGGCGCGCGCTGACGAAATGGCGCCGCAAATTCCGAGAAAAAGGATGAAGACTGCGGCAAGTGTGTGTTTGAAAGCCATGCGGCAGGCCCCATATGACGAAGGACATTTTGTTGGCGGCAGGCAGAATTCCAGCCTCCCCTCTCCCATATAGGACGATTTTATTTTGACAGAAGCCGTCATCGCGCTGAAAGACGTATCGCTGACGCTCGGCGAAGGAGCGTCTTCCGTCCATGTTCTGAAAGGTGTCAGCCTCGATGTGGCCGATGGCGAGGCGACCGGCATCGTCGGGCCGTCGGGCTCGGGAAAATCGACGCTGCTGATGGTTTTGGCAGGTTTGGAACGGGTCGATTCGGGCGCGGTACGAATTGCCGGCGAATTGCTGAACGGCAAGAGCGAAGATCAGATCGCATCGTTTCGCGGGCGAAACATTGGCATCGTCTTCCAGTCCTTTCATCTCATTCCCAACATGACCGCGCTCGAAAATGTCGCAGTGCCGCTGGAACTTGCCGGCCATGCCGATCCGTTCGGGGTGGCGGCGCGGGAGCTGGAGGCAGTGGGCCTGAGCGACCGCGTCACCCACTATCCCGGCGAACTGTCCGGCGGCGAACAGCAGCGTGTGGCGATCGCCCGGGCGCTGGCGCCTTCGCCGCGCATCCTGATCGCCGACGAGCCGACCGGCAATCTCGACCAGACAACGGGACGGCAGGTCGCCGATCTTCTGTTCGCCAAGGCGGCCGAGCGCGGCATGACGCTGGTGCTGGTCACCCACGATCCGGCGCTCGCCGCACGCTGCTCCCGGCAGGTGTCGATGCGGTCGGGCCGGATCGAGGACACGCCGGAACCTGCTCCAAGGCCCGGCAAGGTGCCGGCCTGATGCCGCTGTCGCGCACGCTGAAGCTCGCCTTCCGCTTCTCGCTGCGCGAGATGCGCGGCGGGCTGTCCGGCTTCCTGATCTTCCTTGCCTGCATTGCGCTTGGCGTCGCGGCGATCGGCGGCGTCAATTCGGTGGCCCGGGCGATAACCGCCGGTGTCGCCAACGAAGGCCAGTCGCTGCTCGGCGGCGATCTTCGTTTCCAGCTCAACCAGCGCGCCGCGACCCAAGCCGAGCACGTCTTTCTCGACGGGCTGGGCACGGTCTCGCACAGCGCCAACATGCGCTCGATGGCGCGGGTCGAGGACGGCTCCGACCAGGCGCTGGTCGAGGCCAAGGCGGTCGATGGCGCCTATCCGCTCTATGGCGTGCTGGAGACCGAGCCGGCGCTGTCGAAGCAGGAACTGTTCGGCGAAAAATCCGGTGTTTTCGGCGCCGCCGCACCCGACCTTTTGTTCGAGCGGCTGAACCTTCGGGTCGGCGACCGGCTGAAGCTCGGCAGCGCCACATTCGAACTGCGCGCCAGGCTCGTCAACGAGCCGGACGCGGTATCCGACGGCTTCGGCTTTGCGCCTCGGCTGATGATCTCGACGGACGGGCTTGCCGCTTCCGGCCTGATCCAGCCCGGCAGCCTGGTCGAGAACGCCTATAAGATCCGGCTGCCCGTCGGCACCGGCGAGGCGCGCATCAAGGCGATCCAGAACCAGGCGGCGGCGGATTTTCCCGAGTCCGGCTGGTCGATCCGCACGCGCAGCAACGCAGCACCGGCGTTGTCCTCCAATATCGAACGGTTTTCGCAGTTCCTGACACTGGTCGGGCTGACGGCGCTGGTGGTCGGCGGCGTCGGCGTCGCCAATGCGGTGCGCGCCTATCTCGACGGCAAGCGCGGCGTCATCGCCACCTTCAAGAGCCTGGGGGCTTCGGGCGGTTTCGTCTTTGCCGTCTACCTCGTGCAGATCCTGATGATCGCCGCCCTCGGCATCATGGTGGGCGTCGTGCTTGGTGCGCTGATGCCGTTCGCGGCGAGCGCGGCACTCCAGTCGATCATTCCGGTGCCGGCGGAAGGCGGGTTCTATCCCGGCGCGCTCGGCATGGCGGCGCTGTTCGGGCTGCTGGTGACGCTGGCTTTCGCCTTGCTGCCGCTCGGCCGTGCGCGCGACGTGCCGGCGACGGCGCTGTTTCGCGAAATGGGTTTTGAGGGCCGCGGTTTTCCGCGCCCGCTCTACACGGCGGCGGCGCTCGGCATCGCGCTGCTACTGGCGGCGCTGGCCATTCTGTTTTCCGGCGACCGCTATATCGCCTCGATCTTCGTCGGCGCCACCATTTTTGCTTTCCTGGTGCTGCGCATCGTCGGCGCGCTGGTGCAATGGGCCGCCAAAAAGAGCCCGCGCGTTGGCTCGACGGTGCTCAGGCTCGCCATTGGCAACATCCATCGGCCGGGTGCGTTGACGCCATCGGTGGTGCTGTCGCTGGGACTCGGGCTGACGCTCCTGGTGACGCTGGCGCTGATCGACGGCAATCTCAGGCGGCAGATTTCCGGCAGCCTGCCGGAACGGGCGCCGAACTTCTTCTTCGTCGACATCCAGAGCAGCGAGGTCGAAGCGTTCTCGGCGCTGGTCGGCAAGGAGGCGCCGCAAGGCACGCTGGTCAAGGTGCCGATGCTGCGCGGCCGGGTGATGGCGCTGAACGGCGTCGACGTCGACAAGGCTAGGGTTGCGCCGGCAGGGGCCTGGGTGCTCCGCGGCGATCGCGGGCTGACCTACGAGGCCAGTATTCCCGCGAACGCGACGCTGATCGAAGGCACATGGTGGCCGGACAATTATACCGGCGAGCCGCTGGTGTCGTTCTCGGCCGAGGAAGGCAAAGAACTCGGGCTGAAACTCGGCGACACCATCACCGTGAACGTGCTTGGCCGCAACGTGACGGCGAAGATCGCCAATTTCCGCCAGGTCGAGTGGGAGACGATGGGCATCAACTTCGTCATGGTGTTCTCGCCCAGCACATTTGCCGGCGCGCCGCATAGCTGGCTGGCGACGCTGACCGAAAAGGGCGCGTCGCCGGCCGACGATGCCCGTCTTCTCAACGCCGTCACCCGTGCCTTTCCCGCGGTGACGACAGTCAGGGTCAAGGACGCGCTCGACATCGTCAACCGGCTGGTGGCGCAACTCGGCACCGCGATCAGGGCCGCGGCCGGCGTGGCGCTGATCGCCTCGGTGCTGGTGCTGGCCGGCGCGCTGGCCGCCGGCAACCGCGCCCGCATCCACGATGCGGTGGTGCTGAAGACGCTGGGCGCCACCAGGAAGACGCTGATCGCGGCCTTTTCGCTGGAATACATGCTGATCGGCCTCGCCACCGCGATCTTCGCGCTGGCGGCAGGCGGGATTGCGGCGTGGTTCGTTGTCGCGCGCGTCATGACGCTGCCGTCGCATTTCATGCCCGATGTGGCGGTGGCAACCATCGTCTTTGCGCTGGTGGTCACGGTCGGCATTGGCCTCGCCGGCACCTGGCGGGTGCTGGGCCACAAGGCGGCGCCGGTGCTGCGCAATCTCTGATCCGTGAGGGATCTGCAGGCTCAACGCGACAGGATTTGATTAAATCTTGTTAATGTTGGACCTCGGAAGGCCAATAAATCCGGATTTTCGATACTTCACGAAGCATTACGTTCGGTTACGGTCTTGTTCTTGATGCCAATAACCATCATATTTCGCCGCAGGCATGCTGGAGCCCCGCCAGCGGCGCCGCGGTCCAAATGGGCCGGACACCGGACGGGGCAGAAGCAATATGAGGATTTCCATGGCTGAACCCGTTCGCAATTATCAGACGCGTGCCGTGCCCGGCGCCGGCGTCGATGCTGCTATCGACCAGGGCCTGCGCGCTTATATGATCAAGGTCTACAATCTGATGGGGCTTGGCCTCCTCATCACCGGCCTCGCCGCGGTCGGAACGATCATGTTGGCCACCACCACCGATCCGGCTTCGGCGGTCGCCACGCTGCCGAACGGCGACATGCTGACTTCCTTCGGCTACGCGATCTTCGGCTCGCCGCTGAAATGGCTGGTGATCTTCGCCCCACTGGCAGCGGTGATGTTCCTGTCGTTCCGTGTCCAGTCGATGAGCGTTTCGGCGGCGCAGACGACGTTCTGGGTCTATGCCGGCATGGTCGGCCTCTCGCTGTCATCGATCTTCCTGGTCTACACCACCGCCAGTATCTCGCAGACCTTCTTCGCCACCGCCGCCGCCTTTGGCGGGCTGTCGCTCTACGGCTACACGACCAAGCGCGACCTTTCTGCGTTCGGTTCGTTCCTGGTGATGGGCCTGGTCGGTCTGATCATCGCGATGGTGATCAACATCTTCCTGCAGTCGTCGGCGCTTTCCTTCGCCGTTTCGGCGATCGGCGTGCTGATCTTCGCAGGCCTCACCGCCTACGACACGCAGAACATCAAGGAGATGTATTTCGAAGGCGACGAGACTGATGTCGCCGGCCGCAAGGCGATCATGGGCGCTCTGAGGCTCTATCTCGACTTCATCAACCTGTTCATGTTCCTGCTGCAGTTCATGGGCGACCGCCGTTAAGGCCAGTCCCCGGACCAGCGATTTTGAAAAGGGCGGCCCAACAGCCGCCCTTTTCTTTTGCTCCGGTCTTTGATGAAATGGCCGGCAGATGATTGATGTGCATAAATTATGAGCAGCATCACGATACGGCCCGCGGCTTCGGCCGATCTCGATCGGATCACGGATATCTATGCCGACGCGGTGACCCATGGCACGGCGAGCTACGAACTGGAGCCGCCTGATCGCGCCGAGATGGGCGCGCGCTTCGACAGTTTGATAGCGGGTGACTTTCCCTATCTGGTGGCGGAAAAAGACGGCACTGTGCTCGGCTATGCCTATGCCGGCCCTTTCCGGGCGCGGCCTGCGTACCGGTTCATCGTCGAAGATTCTGTCTATGTCGCGCCCGAGGCCAAGGGCCATGGCATTGGGCTCAAGCTGATGCAAGGGCTGATCGAGGCGGCCGAGGCGGCGGGCTTCCGCCAGATCGTGGCGGTAATCGGCGACGGCCGGCCGGACAGTGCCTCGGTGCGGCTGCATGAAAAGCTCGGCTTTCGCTATTCTGGCCGCCTGGAAGGCTCCGGCTACAAGCACGGACGCTGGCTGGACACGGTGTTCATGCAACTGCCGATCAATGACGGAGCTTCGGTTCCGCCCGATCCCAACTCGTTGCCGGAACGGAAATTCCGCCAGCAAAATAAGTAGTTAGGCCTCGACCAGCTTCAGCGTGCGGTCGAAGACGCCGAGCACGCGACCAAGTTCCTGGCCGCGCTTGAGGATGCGGCCACCGGCGGCAATGACGGCGAATGCGCCTTGCCGGCGCGCCAGTTTTGGATCCTTGACGATCTGGAACAGCGGCACCTCGCTGGTGCGACGGAAGACGGAAAAGACGGCGCGGTCGGTAAGATGGTCGATGGCGTAATCGCGCCATTCATTGGCGGCGACCATGCGCCCGTAAAGCCTCAGGATCTGGTCCAATTCACGCCGGTCGAACCGCACCGGCTGGTCGAGGCGTTCGCGTCTTGCCTCATGCAGCGGGATCAGTATTGCGGATGCGTCCCCATCCTCCGTCCCGCTGCCGTGTTCAGTCATGCCTCGATCCCTTCGAATGAATCTTACACCAATCAAAGTTGGCGCTTTCGCCGTGGAATTGCAAGCCCAGCCGGACAAAGGCTGGCGGCGCACCGTTTCCCCGGTGTCCAGTCACGTTTATAAAACGCCCGTTGGAATTGGTGATGCTTCGCCACAATCCTGCCTTCTTTTATCCGCGCTAATGCCCCAATGTCCGACGAATTTACGGGTGTTGCCTGAGACGGTTCGGTCCGGCACTGGCTCGTAAACCCCAAGCCCCCCGCCCACGGGTCTGCGTCGGATCGAACCAACCTCGGTTTTTCCTCGGGAAAAATCGAGTGCGACGATCCCAAAACCTAAATGACCGGCGTCAGAAGCAAGCTGACGCCGGTTTTTTATGCCTGGATGGAAGTGAACGCCTAAAGCGCCTTTGTGTTTCGGTGGAACCAAAACCGCGCTCTAACTCTGTTTTAACGCATTTGTCGGACGCCAAACGAAGACGTTTGGCTGCTTTAGGGGCGGGAATGCACGGCCGGTAAAGGCTTGTGGATCAAGGCGGCGCCCAGAATGGGGCCCGGCAGGCCGTCCTTGCCCACCGATTGCAGCAGCACGGCGCAGCCGCCTTTCTTGGAAATCACGCTCATCGGCAATTCGTAGCGCTGCGCCTTGCCGTGCCACATGCCGGCGGTCTGGATGCCGGAGACGGCGTTCCAGTAGGTCATGCTGCGGCCGGTGTTTTCGCCCTTGCCGATCTTGACCGTCTGCGGCGGGTCGAAATAGACGATGACGACATGGGCATCGCGGGGGCCGGTCCCGGCATCGCCGGCGTCGATCGTGACGCGGTCGCTGGTCCGGCTGACCTTGATGCTGACCCGCATGCCTTCGCCCGATCTCTCCATGCGGGCAAGCGCACCGTCGACTTCCTTGCGGCTGGCGCCGTTGACATGGCTGCGGCCATTGATGACGGCCTGCGGCGTATAGACCGAGCGGCTGCCGAAGGCGCGCATATACTCATATTGCCGCTCAGTGTTCTCCTTGCGGCTCAGCGTGTCCTTCCAACCGAGATAATCCCAGTAGTCGACATGATAGGCGAGCGCGACGATGTTCTCCTTGGTGGCAAGCTCGGCGAAAAATTCATCGGCCGGCAGGCAGGAGTTGCAGCCTTGGCTGGTGAAGAGCTCGACCACGCCCAAGGGCTGCTCAGTCGAGGCTTTGTCAGCCTGGGGCTTGTCGGCCTCGCCGGCAAGCGCATGGCCGGCAAGTCCAGCGCCGGCAAACACCGAGAGGGCCAGCGCAAATGCCGCAAGCCGCAATGGTCTTCTAGGTGTCATAGCCGTTTCGACTCCCGCCGGTGATGGCCGGCTTTATTCTGGTTGGCGAAATATGTGGCAGAAGCGGCAGTCAACGGGAAGTCACGTTGCGGTGAAATTTTTACCGCTGCGACCAACTGCAAGGGCCAACAGGACGGCTACACTTCGGGTAGAAACCGATTCGGGCAACAATCAGCATGTGGCAAACTCTCCTGACGCCGGTCGACCTGTACTGCGAGCGGGTCGGGCCGGAGCTCTGGGCCGAGCCGGTCAACGCACTGACCAATCTGGCTTTTCTTGTCGCCGGGCTGTGGGGTGTCCGGGAGGTGCGCCGGCGCGGCACCGGCATCTTCGCCGAAGTGCTGGCCTGGTGGGTGGTGGCGATCGGCATCGGCTCGGCGCTGTTCCACACCTTTGCTAACCATGCCACGATCTGGGCCGACGTGCTGCCGATCGCCGGATTCACGCTGGCCTACACGCTGTTCAACCTGCGCCGCTTCCTCGGCATGAAATGGGGCAAGGCGATCGCCATCTTCGTCGCCTTCTATGCCGTCGCCGGGTTGTTGACCTGGGCCGTGCCGGACTGGCTGCGCCAGGCGTCGAACGGCACGACCGGCTATCTGCCGCCCTTCCTGGCGCTCGCCTTCTTCGGCGCCATGGTGGCGGCGAGCGGCAACCGCGCCGGCTGGTACAATCTGGCGGGCTCGGCAATCTTCGCCGTGTCGGTCATCTTCAGGATGATCGATCCGCTGGTCTGCGGCAGCTTCCCGCTCGGCACGCATTTCCTGTGGCACACCCTCAACGGGCTGATGCTCGGCGTGCTGTTGGCGGCGACGGCGCGCTTCGGAGCGCCAAGGGTAGGCAGTAGGGCAGTAGGGGAATAGGTCGCTTGTCCTTGCTTCACCCTACTGCCCTACTCCCTTACTGCCCTACTCCCTTAAGCGGCCAGGTCGCGCAGCACATATTGCAGGATGCCGCCGTTCTTGAAGTAGTCGAGCTCGTCCAGCGTATCGATGCGGCAGATGAGCGGAATGTTCTTCACCCTGCCGTCGCCATAGGTGATCTTCGCGATCATCTTCTGGCGCGGCTTGATGGCGCTCAGTCCGTCGATCTCGACCAGTTCGTCGCCCTTGAGGTTGAGCGAGGCCCATGAGGTGCCCTCCTCGAAGACGAAGGGGATGACACCCATGCCGACCAGGTTCGAGCGGTGGATGCGCTCGAAGGACTGAGCGATGACGGCGCGAACACCCAACAGGTTGGTGCCTTTGGCCGCCCAGTCGCGCGACGAGCCGTTGCCGTATTCGACACCGGCGAAGATGACCAGCGGCACGCCTTCCTTCTTGTACTCCATGGCGGCGTCGTAGATCGATTTCTCTTCCTTCGACGGATAGTGGATCGTGTAGCCGCCCTCGCGGCCGTTCTCGCCCAGCATGTGGTTGCGGATGCGGATGTTGGCGAAGGTGCCGCGCATCATCACCTCATGATTGCCGCGCCGTGTGCCGTACTGGTTGAAGTCGGCAACGCCGACGCCATGGTCCATGAGGTACTTGCCGGCCGGCGAGGCCGCCTTGATCGAGCCGGCCGGCGAGATGTGATCGGTGGTGATCTTGTCGCCGAACAGGCCGAGGACGCGGGCGCCCTTGATGTCGCCGATTGTGCCGAAGCCCGATGTCATGCCGGCGAAGTAGGGCGGGTTCTGCACATAGGTCGAATTGTCGTCCCAGGCGTAGGTCTGGCCTTCCGGCGCCTTGACGTTCTGCCAGTATTCGTCGCCCTTGAAGACATCGGCATATTTGCGGGCGAACAGTTCGCGCGTCACGTTCTTCTCGATGAACTCCTGGATCTCGACCGAGCTCGGCCAGATGTCCCTGAGGTAGACCGGGTTGCCGTCACGATCCTCGCCGAGCGGCTCGGTGGTCAGATCCTTGGTCACGGTCCCGGCCAGCGCGTGGGCGACGACCAGTGGCGGCGAAGCGAGGTAGTTCGCCTGCACGTCGGGCGAGACGCGGCCTTCGAAATTGCGGTTGCCGGAAAGCACCGCGGCAGCGATCAAACCTTTATCGTTGATCGTCCTGGAGATCGGCGCCGGCAACGGGCCGGAATTGCCGATGCAGGTGGTGCAGCCGAAGCCGACCAGATTGAAGCCGATCTGGTCGAGTTCCTTCTGCAGGCCGGATTTCTCCAGATATTCGGCGACGACCTGGCTGCCCGGCGCCAGCGATGTCTTGACCCACGGCTTCTGCTTGAGCCCGAGCCGGTTGGCGTTGCGCGCCAAAAGCCCGGCGCCGATCAGCACGCTCGGGTTCGAGGTGTTGGTGCAGGAGGTGATGGCGGCAATGACGACGTCGCCATGGCCAAGGTCGTAGTCGGTGCCCTCGACGGCATAGCGCCTGTCGATTTCGGCGGCCTTCTTGTATTCGGTTTCCATCGCCTTGACAAAGCCGGCCGGAATGCCTTCCAGCGCGACCCGGCCTTCCGGACGCTTGGGGCCGGCCATCGACGGCACGACACTGCCGAGCTCGAGCTCGAGCAGGTCGGTGAAGACCGGGTCGGCCGATCCGGTATCGCGCCACATGCCTTGCGCCTTGGCGTATGCCTCGACCAGCGCGATGCGGCTTTCCTCGCGGCCGGACATGGTGAGGTAGCGGATGGTTTCGCCGTCGACCGGGAAGAAGCCGCAGGTGGCGCCATATTCGGGCGCCATGTTGCCGATGGTGGCGCGATCGGCCAGCGTCATGTTTGACAGGCCCGGACCGAAGAACTCGACGAACTTGCCGACGACGCCCTTCTTGCGCAGCATCTGGGTGACGGTGAGCACGAGGTCGGTGGCGGTGACGCCTTCCTTCAGTCTGCCGGTGAGGCGGAAGCCGATGACTTCGGGCAACAGCATGGAGACGGGCTGGCCGAGCATGGCGGCCTCGGCCTCGATGCCGCCGACACCCCAGCCGAGAACGCCAAGGCCGTTGATCATGGTGGTGTGCGAATCAGTGCCGACGCAGGTGTCGGGATAGGCTGTGGTTTCGCCGCCTTCAGTGTTGGTCCACACGACCTGGCCGAGATATTCGAGATTGACCTGATGGCAGATGCCGGTGCCGGGCGGCACGACGCGGAAATTGCGGAAGGCCTGCTGGCCCCATTTCAGGAATTTGTAGCGTTCCTCGTTGCGCTCGTACTCAAGCTCGACATTGCGGGCGAATGCCAGCGGCGTGCCGAATTCATCGACGATGACCGAGTGGTCGATGACCAGGTCGACCGGCACCAGCGGATTGATCTTTTGCGGGTCGCCGCCGAGCGAGGCCATGGCGTCGCGCATGGCGGCCAGGTCGACCACGGCCGGAACGCCGGTGAAATCCTGCATCAGCACGCGCGCGGGGCGATAAGCGATCTCGACGCCGGCGGTGCCCCTGTCGGTCAGCCAGCCAGCAACCGCCTGAATGCTCTCCCTGGTGACGGAACGGCCGTCCTCGTTGCGCAGCAGGTTCTCAAGCAGCACCTTCATCGAATATGGCAGCTGGGCGATGCCGGTGAGGCCGTTCTTCTCGGCCTCGACAAGGTCGTAATAAACATAGTCGGTGCCGCCTGCGGTCAGCGTGCGGCGGCAATTGAAACTATCGAGGGATTTTGACACGTGCGATCCGTCCTTGTCTGTTCAGCCTGAAAGGGAACGGACGCCGATGGCATGCAATCACGCGCAAAGGTGCGGGTACGGCCATTTCCGCTGTCCGTTCCCAGCCAACCCGAGCCGTTCAAGGCGGCGCGTGCGCTGGTTCGGCGCTAATTCGCTTCCCGTGCCGACCGCTGGCACGGATGACCCGCATATAGAGAATTTCCTGGAATAGTTCTAGACAGTCGAAAGGCTATTTTGTGCGATGCGGCAGCTGCCGTGGCGCGGTGTTTCGGGACGGGCAAGGAATGCGGCTGATCGCCGAAAATCTGGGCGGCGAACGCGGCGGCGAGGCGGTTTTTTCCGGCATCAACTTTGCCCTTGAGAAAGGCCAGGCGCTGATCGTCACCGGTCCGAACGGCGCGGGCAAATCGACGCTACTTAGGGTGATCGCCGGGCTGCTGCCGGTGGCGGCAGGTCGTTTGCTTATCGAAGGTGGCGGCGAGGATTTTCCGTCGGTCGCCTCGGCCTGCCATTATCTCGGCCACCAGAACGCGATGAAGACGGCGCTGAGCGTGGCGGAAAATCTGCGCTTCTGGCGCGATTTTTCGGGCGCGGATTTCTTGAGCGCTGAAGAGGCGCTGGAGACGGTCGGGCTTGATGGTATCGGCCATCTGCCGTTCGGCTATCTCTCCACCGGGCAACGCCGCCGCGCGGCGATCGCAAAATTGCTGGTCAGCCGGCGGCCGCTGTGGCTGCTCGACGAGCCGACGGCCGGTCTGGACAAGGCTTCGGAAGAGCGATTCGCCCGATTGATGACGGAGCATTGCGGAGAAGGCGGGATCATCATTGCGGCAACGCATTTGCCACTGGGGCTCGAGGGGGCGAAAGCGCTGGTGATGGGGGAGGCGGTTTGATGTCGGTGCTTCACGAGGCCCTCTGTCCTGGGCAAAGGCATCTCACGCCATGCTAGCCCTTTTCCTGCGCGACATCCGCCTGAGTATCCGGGCCGGCGGCGGGGCGCTGACCGGCGTGATCTTCTTTCTCGCGGTGATCGCCACGATCCCCTTTGGCGTCGGACCGGATCTCAATCTGCTCGCCCGCATCGGCCCGGCGATCCTGTGGATCGGCGCCTTGCTCGCTTGCCTGCTCGGCCTCGACCGATTGTTCCAGGCCGATCGGGAAGACGGCTCGCTCGATCTGCTGGTGCTCGGCAACGACCGGCAGATGCTGGCGCTGACCGTGCTGACGAAATGCCTGGCGCATTGGGCGGGAAGCGTGCTGCCGCTGGTCATCGCGGCACCCTTGCTCGGCCTGTTCATGAACATGGAGCCGATCGGCATCGGCGCCACGGCGCTGACCCTTCTGGTCGGCACGCCGGCGATCACCTTCATCGGCGCTGCCGGTGCGGCGGTGGCGGTGGCGCTGCCGCGCGGCGGGCTGCTGATCTCGGTGCTGGTGCTGCCGCTGACCATTCCCGTGCTGATCTTTGGCGTGTCGGCAAGCTATGGCGCTGTGGCGAACCCTGATCCGTTCCTGCAGCCTTTCCTCATTCTTGCCGCGCTGACCTTGTTTCTTGCCGTGTTGGGGCCGGTTGCGGCAGCATTGGCGCTGCGTCATGGAACGGACTGATGTGGCTGGCCATCGTTCGTGATTACATGGCTTCAAGGGCTGCGGCGCTGCTGTCGATTGCGAAGCCGATGGCGCAAGGTTAAGGGAAGGCATGTTGGAACGAAGCGAGATGGTCCGGCTGAAAGGTTTTGCACTGGAGGAGGGACCCATATGAGCGCGCATGCGCTCTATGTGGCAGCTGCCTATGCCATCACGGCCGTTGTGCTGGCCGGGCTGATCGGCTGGATCCTTCTCGACCAGCGGGCACGCAAGAAAGATCTCGCCGAGCTAGAAGCATCCGGCGTGCGGCGGCGCTCCGACAAGGCGGGAAAATCATGAGCATGGAAACGGAAACACCGGCGCGCGGGCGGCGCCTGATCGTGCTTTTGCCGTTGCTGATTTTCCTTGGGCTGGCGGCGTTGTTCCTGACGCAGCTGCTGTCCGGTCGCGACACGTCGGAAGTGCCATCGGCACTGATCGGCCTGCCCGCCCCGCAGACCAATCTGCCGCCGCTGGAGGGCATGAAATTGCCGGGGCTCGATTCCAGGCAGTTCGCCGGCAAGGTCACGCTGGTCAACGTCTTTGCGTCGTGGTGCGGGCCATGCCGCGACGAACATCCGGTGCTGCTGGCGTTGTCGCAGGACAAGCGCTTCGTCATGGCTGCGCTCAACTACAAGGACCAGCCGGAAAACGCCCGTCGGTTCCTCGGCAATCTCGGCAACCCGTTCCAGGCGATCGGCGTCGACGCGGCGGGGCGCGCGGCGATCGACTGGGGCGTCTACGGCGTGCCGGAGACTTTTGTCGTCGGCAAGGACGGCAAGATCGCCTACAAGCACGTCGGCCCGCTGACGCCAGGCTCGGCACAGACGCTGCTTTTGCCGGAAGTCGAGAAGGCGCTGGCCGCACCGGGCTGAGACGCCGGAAACGAGATGGACGAACGAGACATCCGCGACCATTTTCTGGCTCAGGCGAAAGCCTGCGATGGACTGGGGTCGCCATTCACAGCGAATTTATGCCGTGCGCTGGCCAAGGTTCTCGACGCAAACACCAGGACCGGGCAGGCGGTGCTCGGCTGGCCGGGCGACGCGCGCGCCGACGGCCTCGCATTGCGGGTCTGTGGCGCGCTGCATACGTTGGTCCTGACGGGTGCCAGCGAGCGACTGGCGCTGGTCTATCCGCCCAACCAGGCAAGCGAATCCGAGATCGCGGAGGGGCTGGCGGAGGCAATTGCGCGATCCGACGAGCAGATCGTCGCCGGCCTCGCCGGCGCGCCGCAGACCAATGAAATCGCCCGGTCGGCGATGCTCCTGCCTGGATTTCTGACGGTCGCGCGCGAAACCGGCCTGCCGCTGGATCTGTGCGAGATCGGCGCCAGCGCCGGGCTCAATCTCCTGTTCGACAGCTTTCACTATCGCTACGGCGATGCCGAGTGGGGCGACCCGGCCTCCCCCGTCCGATTGGCGCCGGAGGTGCGCGGTCGCGCTGTTCCGCTTGGTGGGGAGATCAACGTCCGCCATCGCGCCGGCTGCGACATCGCGCCGTTCGACATCGCCGACGCAGCGGCGCGTTTACGGCTTCGGTCTTACGTCTGGGCCGATCAGGCAGCGCGGCTGGCCCGGCTCGACGCCGCGCTGTCACTTGCCGAAAAGTTTCCACCGCTGCTTGTCAAAGCGGACGCGGCGGATTTTGTCGAGAAGGCAGTGGCCGCGCGGCAGCCGGGCGGCGCCTTCGTGCTCTATCATTCGATCATGTGGCAATACCTGCCGCGGGCGGCCAAGGATGCCATCACCGCCACCCTGGAGCGGGCGGGCAGACAGGCCACGGCCGCTGCGCCTATCGCAAGGCTGAGGATGGAGCCGCGCGATCCCACAAAGCCATGGGCAGTGCTCAGCCTCACCCTATGGCCGGGCGGCGAGACACGCCGCCTGGCCCATTGCGATTACCACGGCCGCTGGATCGAATGGATTGGCTAAGCCGATCAAACAGTTCTGGTTGCGCATGATCTCGTCCGAAAAGTCTGCAACTTTTTGCTGCGCTGACCTCCGGTTCGGGATCATGCGTTCGCCTCAGCCGTAGATCTGCTTGTGGACCTGATAGAGCATTTCGCTGCGGTCGGCGCGCATGTCGGCCAGATCGCGGCTGGAAAAGCTGTCGATTTCGGCGACGAGACGGTTGTATTGCCGGCGCTTGGCGATGCTGGTGCGAGCGCGGCTCATGAGGCTGTCGAGAATCATAGCGAGGTTCCTTCTGTGCCGCATTGTTGCGGCAGGTTGTTCCTCCCTGATCGATACGAAGCATGACATAGTTATGGTGCGTCGCAAAAAGAAGATGTTGCAATGCACCATTGCACTGAGCGCATAGCCGGTTAACGGGGCAGGAACCCGTCATTCGAGCCCCTCATTGAGGCAAGGCGGTTTTGCCGCCGTTTGCCTCAGTGTCTCAAGATGCGGTGAAGTGATATCAGCGATCTTGCCATATCGATCGCCGGCTGGCTTGATCGCGCCGGCATCACCGATTTGCATGACTGGGAGGAAAACCATGGCCGCCGAAGACTACGAGATTCTCGATCCACGTTTTGCGCGGCTGTTCAACAGCAACGCGCAAGTCGACAAGCTGTTCACCGGATGCCGGTGGGCGGAAGGGCCGGCCTGGTTTGCGGCCGGCCGCTATGTGGTCTGGTCAGACATCCCCAACAACCGCATGCTGCGCTACGACGAGACCGACGGCAGCGTCAGCGTGTTCCGGCAGCCGTCGGGCAATTCCAACGGCAACACCGTCGACCGGCAGGGCCGGCTGGTCACTTGCGAGCACTCGGGCCGCCGGGTCAGCCGCACCGAGCATGACGGCTCGATCACCACCATCGCCGACAAATGGCGCGGCAAGCGGCTGAACTCGCCCAATGATGCGGTGGTCAAGTCCGATGGCTCGATCTGGTTCACCGATCCGACCTACGGCATCGATACGGATTACGAGGGCGACAGGGCCGAGAGCGAGATCGGCGCCTGCCATGTCTACCGGGCCGATCCCGGCACCGGTGAGATCGAAGCAGTGATCACCGACATGGTCAGGCCCAACGGGCTTGCCTTCTCGCTCGACGAGAGCATGCTCTATGTCGTCGATACCGGCCGCACGCATGGCGCACAAAATCCGGCGCATATGCGGGTGTTCAATGTCGACGAGGGTGGCAAGAAGGTTTCCGGCGGAAAGGTCTTCGCCGACTGCACGGCCGGCCTGTTCGATGGCTTCAGGCTCGACGATCAAGGGCGGATCTGGACCAGTGCTGCCGACGGCATCCATTGCTACGATCCGGACGGGACGCTGATCGGCAAGATCAAGGTGCCGGAAGTCGTCGCCAACTGCGTGTTCGGCGGCAACAAGCTGAACTGCCTCTACATCGCCGGCACGACCTCGCTCTACATGGTTCGGCTGATGGTCAACGGTGCAAAAACCTACTGAGCGGCCGCCAAGCAATATCCAAGGCATAGCAATATCCAAGGGAGGACATTGCTATGTCCTCTCGGGCGGATCGCTCCCGAGAAGATTTACCACATGGTGTGTTTGTATTCTTCGTCCAGCCAGCGGTCCGTCGCCTCGGCCGAATCGGCGAGCGCCAGCTGGTCGCGCAGGATCTGGCCGAGCGTCGGCAACGTCGCGCGGTCGTACCAGGTTTCCGGCTTCCACAGATCGGAGCGCATGAAGGCCTTTGCGCAATGCATGTAGGCGGCCTTGACCGTCACCAGGACGACGCTTTGCGGTTCCTTGCCGTCGACGGCGAGGCGCTCGCGCAAGACCGCATCAACGGTGATGCGGGCGTCGCCGTTAACGCGCAGCGTCTCGTTCATGCCCGGGATGAGGAAGAGCAGCCCGACCGATGGGTTGAGAAGAATGTTCTCCAGCGTGTCGAGCCGGTTGTTGCCGGGCCGGTCGGGGATGGCGATGGTCTTCTCGTCGAGCACGGCGGCGAAGCCCGGTCTGTCACCCTTCGGCGTCACATCAGCGTTGCCGGCGCCGTCGGAGGAGCCGATCAGCACGAACGGGCTTTTGCCGATGAAGGAACGGCTGTGGCCATCCAGCGCCTTCAGCTCCTTGCGGATCGAGCCGTCGGTCGGCCGAGGCGTCTTGTAGATCGTTCTCAGCTCTTCGCGCGTGGTGACGAATTCCATGCCCTCTCCTTGACCCCTACTTGCCGGGCTTCCCTTCTGTTCCGGGCTTGCCTTCAAGCGAATGGCGCATGATCAGCGGCATCTGGCTGAAGGTGAAAAGAAGCGTGATCGGCATGATTCCCCAGACCTTGAAGGTAACCCAGGCGTCGGTGGAAAAATTCCGCCAGACCACTTCGTTGACAAGGGCCAGAAACAGGAAAAACAGGCCCCAGCGGAAGGTGAGTTTCTTCCAGCCCTCGGCATCGAGGCTGAAGGCCGAATCGAAGACGTAGCCGAGCAGCGACTTGCCGAAGAACAGGCCGCCGAGCAGCACGCCGCCGAACAGCATGTTGACGATGGTCGGCTTCATCTTGATGAAGATGTCATCCTGCAGGTAGAGCGTCAGCGCGCCGAAGACGAAGACGACGACGCCCGACACCATCGGCATGATCGGCAAGGTGCGGGTGAGCAGCCAGGACGCGGCCAGCGCGATCGCAGTCGCGGCCATGAACAGGCCGGTGGCGACGAAGATCGGCCCGCCGAATTCGGCCAGCGCCGGAAATTTCTGCGACAGCCATGCGCCGCGCGCATTGGCGAAGAAGAACACCATCAATGGGCCGAGCTCCAGCACCATTTTGAGCAGCGGATTGACGCCTTCCTTCTTCTGCTTCTGCGGATCGGACGGGTCGCGTTCGAGGATGGGCGGGTTCATAGGCTTCCTTTTTGCGCATAATCCTCCAAGAAGTCTGCGACTTCATGGGATCATGCTTTTTAGGCCACTCCAGCGATCGCCCTGGCGAACTCGCTTGCGGAGAATGGTTCGAGGTCGTCGACCTGTTCGCCGACGCCGATGAAATAGACCGGCAACTTGTGCTTTGCCGCGATCGCCACCAGAATACCGCCGCGCGCGGTGCCGTCCAGCTTGGTCATCACCAGACCGTTGACGCCGGCGACATTGCGGAAGATCTCGACCTGGTTGAGCGCGTTTTGGCCGGTGGTGGCGTCGACCGTCTGCAGCACGGTGTGCGGCGCCTCCGGGTCGAGCTTGCCCAGCACTCGGACGATTTTTTCGAGCTCCGCCATCAGCTCGGTCTTGTTCTGCAGCCGCCCGGCGGTGTCGATGATCAGCACGTCGGAGCCGGCTTGCCTGGCCTGTTCGAAGGCGTCGTAGGCAAGACCTGCCGCATCGGCACCGAGTTTCGAGGCGATGACCGGCGACTTGGTGCGCTCGCCCCAGATCTTCAATTGCTCAATTGCGGCGGCGCGGAACGTGTCGCCGGCTGCGAGCATCACCGACAGGCCGCCGTCGGTGAGCTTTGCCGCGAGCTTGCCGATAGTCGTGGTCTTGCCGGTGCCGTTGACGCCGACGACAAGGATGACATGCGGTTTGTGGCTGAGGTCGAGCTCCAGCGGCATGGCGACGTGGGTCAGCACCTTCTCCACCTCGGCCGCCATGATGGCGCGCACCTCCGTCTCGGAGACATCCTTGCCGTAGCGGCTGGCGGACAGCGAATCGGTGATGCGCAGGGCCGTCTCCATGCCGAGATCGGCGCGGATCAGCACGTCCTCCAGATCCTGCAGCGTGTCCTCGTCGAGCTTGCGCTTGGTGAAGACGCCGGCGAGGTTGCCTGACAGTTCCCGGGAAGAGCGGGCAAGCCCCTCCTTCATGCGCTGGAACCACGAGCGTTTCGGTGCCGGTTCCGGCGCCTTCTGCGGCTCAGCCTTCTGCTCGACCTTCCTAGTTACGGTGACCTTGCCGGGGGCGGGCTTTGGCTCCGGCGGCGGTTGCGGGACGGCTTCCGGCTCCGGTGCGATCTCGGCCAGCACCGGCTTCGCCTCGACCGGCGTCGGCTGGCGAATGGGCGGCGGGATTTCGGCCGGCGGCGCCTCAGGCTCGGGCGCTGCTGAGGGGACCTCGGCGGCCGGTGCGGTATCTTGCGCAGGTTCGCGCTGCCCCTCACCCTTACCCTCTCCCCGTAAGGGACGGGGAGAGAGGGGCGTCAGCGTTGGAGTTTCTTCTTTGCCGCTTTCAAGAGGAGGCTCGGCGTGACGATCAGCACCCTTCTCCCTGTCTCTGTACGGGGAGAAGGTGCCGGCAGGCGGATGAGGGGCAGCGCCACGTTCGGCTGACGGAGGCTCAGTCTGGACGATCTCTGGCTGCGTCGGCTCTGGCTCAGGAATTTCCTCCGGCTCTGGCTCCGGAGCTGGCTCGCGAAAGACGGGAGCGGCTTCTGGCGTCGGCTCCTCGGGCTCCTCGACCGGAGCAGGTTTCGGCTGGATGTCCGGCTCGGGCGGAATGGTTGGTGCAGGTTCGGCCTCTTCAACAGGCGCCGGCTGCGGCGCGGGTGCTTCCGCCTCGACCGGCGGCGGAGGCGGAGTTTCTGCCTCGGGCCGAGGCTCTTCGCGTTTCAAAAATTCCGGAACGGCCTGCTCGGCGGCCGGCTTCAGCGCCTCCAGCGCATCCCAATTGATCGGCGGCAGCGGCGCGGCCTCGTCGATCCGCTCCTCGACCACTTCCTTCTTGCCGAACGAAAATATCTTCTTGAAAAAACCAGCCATGTTTTTGCGTCTCAGGCGGCGCGGGCGGCAAGCGGCGCCGCGATCAGCCGCGCGCCGTCATGGCCGGCGATATCAGCGTCAACGATTTCGCCCGGCGCGCCGGCGGAGACCGCGGCAAGCGTGAAGCCTTCGGTACGGCCGAGCCCTTCGCGCTCGACCAGAATCGACTGGCGCGTTCCGGCGAGCGAGGACAGGTGACTGATATAGGCGGCGTCACCGGCGGCGCGCAGCCGTGCCGCGCGCTGATTGACCACCTCGCGGCGAAGCTGCGGCATACGCGCGGCGGGGGTGCCTTCGCGCGGCGAAAACGGGAAGACGTGGAGATGCGTCAGCCCGCATTCCTCGACGATCTCCAGCGATTTTTCGAACATGGCGTCCGTCTCGGTCGGGAAGCCGGCGATGATGTCGGCGCCGAAGACGATGCCGGGGCGCAACTTGCGCAAATCCTCGCAAAAACGGATCGATTGATCCCGATTGTGCCGGCGCTTCATTCGCTTCAGGATCATGTCGTCACCCGCCTGCAGCGACAGATGCAGATGCGGCATCAGCCGAGGCTCGGTGGCGATGGCGTCGAGCAGATCGTCGTCAGCCTCGATCGAATCGATCGAGGAGAGGCGCAGGCGTTTTACGTCAGGCACCTGCTTCAGGATTGTCTTGACCAATTTGCCGAGTTTCGGGCTGCCCGGCAGGTCGGCGCCGAAACTGGTCATGTCGACGCCGGTCAGCACGATCTCGGCATAGCCATTGCCGCTCAGCCGCTTAACCTGTTCGACCACGGCGCCCATCGGCACCGAGCGCGAATTGCCGCGGCCATAGGGGATGATGCAGAAGGTGCAGCGGTGGTCGCAACCGTTCTGCACCTGGACGAAGGCGCGCGCCCGGCCTTCGATGGCGTCGACCATGTGGCCGGCCGTCTCGCGTACCGAGAAGATATCGTTGACGCGGGCCTTCTCGGTGTCGTTGACGCCGAAATCCGGCAGCGCGCGATAGGAATGCGCCTTCAGCTTTTCCTCGTTGCCGAGAACGAGATCGACCTCGTCCATGGCAACGAAATTCTGCGGCTCGGTCTGCGCAGCGCAGCCGGTGACGATGATGCGGGCCTGCGGGTTCTCGCGGCGGGCTTTGCGGATCGACTGTTTTGCCTGGCGCACCGCCTCGCCGGTGACAGCGCAGGTGTTGAAGATGATGGCGCCGCCTTCCAGCGCGCCAAGTCCAGCGCTTTCCGCTTCACGCCGCATCACCTCGGATTCGTAGGTGTTCAGCCGGCAGCCGAAGGTGACGACGTCAATGCCCCTATTGGCAAGAGGAGCCATCAGGCGGCGCTTTCGGTGTCGCGGGCCCACACGCCGGTCGACGGGTCGAAGCTGCCGGAAAATTCCCATTCGGCGGCACCGGTGAGGATGACGTGGTCGTCGCCGCGCCATTCGACATGCAAGGAGCCGCCGCCGGGCGTCACCAGAGAGACGCTGCGTCCGGTCCGCCTGGTGCGAGCGGCAGCGACGACGGCGGCACAAGCCGCCGTACCGCAGGCCTTGGTCAGGCCGGCGCCGCGCTCCCAGGTGCGGATGACCATCGTCTCGGGTGAGGTCACCCAAGCGATGGTGATGTTGGCGCGTTCGGGGAAGATCGGGTGGTTTTCGAGCAGCGGGCCGAAGCGGTCGAGTTCGTAGGACCAGACGTCGCGGTCGACCCAGAAAATGGCGTGCGGATTGCCCATCGACACGACCGAGGGCGAGTGCAGCACAGGCGCGTCGATCGGGCCGATCTGCAGCTCGATCATGCGGGTATCGCGGAATTCCTCGGCGAGCGGAATGTCCTGCCAGCCAAAACGCGGCGTGCCCATGTCGACCGAGATCAGCCCGTCGGCATGTTCTTCGGCGTTGAGGATGCCGGCGACGGTCTCGAAGGCGAATGTCTTCTGGCCGGTCTCGGCGGCAAGTGCCCGCACCACGCAGCGCATGCCGTTGCCGCAGGCCTGCGCGCCGGTTCCGTCCGAATTCAGGATGTCGATGAAAAAGGCGGTGCCAGGCGTTCTGGCGTCGTGGATCGCCATGATCTGATCGAATTTCGTCGCGGCATCGGCATTGAGCGCAAGGGCGGCAGCCAGCGTCACCCGATCGGCGCGACCGCGCATGTCGGCAACGATGATTTCGTTGCCGATGCCGTTCATCTTGGCGAAAGGGGCAGTGCTTGCCATGGATCGAAAGGTCTCATGCCGGTTTGGCGCCTATATGGCGGATACCGGCCGGAATTACCAGTGTGCGGACGCGTCAGAGCGACGTGCGACCACTTGGACGCACAAAGTACGCCCTGACACTTTGAACCGCCTATCGTGCTTTCCGAAAAATCGATTCCGATTTTCGGGCGATGCGTCTATGCCACCGCGAAGACGCCAAGCATGACCAGCAGGAAGATGATCAGCACGATGCCGATGAGGATACGGGCACCGGTGGCGGCGGCTCCGGCCAACGCCGGCATGCCGAGCAGGCTGGCTGCGGCCGCGATAATCAGAAGAATGACAATCCATTTGATCATGGGAAATCCCTTGCAGCCGACGGTTGTGGATGACCACCAACGCGTTTACGACGCCCTGGGTTCCCCCTGAAGCCGGTCGCCTGCCTAGAGCGCTGGCACGTCCCAGACCTCGCCGGGACGCAAGGCGCGAAAGCGTTCTTGCGGGATACCTTGATCGTCGAGGGCCTCGCCAAGCTTTCTGGCCGGCTCGTCGATTGGCTCGTTGGTGAGCCGGAACGTGCCCCAATGGCAGCCGGCGGCATAGGCGGCGTTGCACAACAGCATGCCTTGCACCGCCTCCTCCGGGTTCTGGTGGTGTGGCGCCATGAACCAGCGCGGCTCGTAGGCGCCGATCGGCAGGATGGCGAGGCGGAAACCGCCGTGCCTTTCAGCCATCAGCCGATAGTTGATGCCGTCGTGGAAACCGGTGTCGCCGGCGAAATAGATCTTTCCGCCCGGCGTCTCGACCACAAAACCGGCCCACAGCGCCATGCGCCGGTCGCGGGTGCCGCGCGCCGACCAGTGGTGCACCGGCTCGACATGGACGGCGACGTCCTTGCCGATCTCGACCCGCTCGCCCCAGTCATGCACGGAAAGCCGCATGCCGGCGACGCCATCGTCGATGATGGCGTCATTGCCGAGCGGCGTCAGCACCAGCGGGTCGTGCTTTGTCTTCAGCCGCTTCAGCGTGGCGAGGTCGAGATGGTCGTAGTGGTTGTGGCTGACCAATACGAGGTCGATCGGCGGCAGGTTGGAAAAGGCGATGCCCGGCAGGTTGACCCGTTTCGGCCCGGCAAAGGACAGCGGCGAGACGCGCCGCGACCAGACCGGGTCGGTGAGGATGTTCAGGCCGGCTGTCTGGATGAGCAGCGTGGAATGGCCGACCATAGTCAGCCTCAGTTCGGAGCCGTCGATCCGTTTGGCCGGTGTCGCCTGATGAAACGGACTTGGATTCGCCGCCGGCCATTTCGAGCGTTCGCCGCCCAGCTGCCACTTCAAAAGATCGGAAAACCGGGCAGGCGGCTTGCCGTTGGGATTGAAGAACAAGGTGCCGTCGAAATGATCGCTGGGTGGGCCGCTGTAGTAGCGATTGGCAGCCCTTTTTCTCGCAGCCAAGGTTTCGCCTCCGGCAAGGTTCCGTTTCATCAGAGATAGGACCGACGCGGGCTGGCGCAAGCATTTGGCGGCCGGATGCCAAGGCACGCCTGTCCGGGCAAAAACGCTGCGCGGTCTCGGGTCAGATCCCGAGGCAGGCTTTCAGGCGGCACGCATCTTGTGGCAAAATTGCAACAGATGCTGACGCAAATTGTATTTTAACCGTATCGGGTTGAAATTTCGCCACCTTCTCCATCTTGGTGAAGGGGATATTGTGCGGACGGCAGCCCCAGCCGGATCCGACGGAGGTTTGAAATGAATTTTTCGAAAACCGGTCTGCTGGCCGTATCACTGGCCGCGCTGTTTGCGAGCGGCTGTTCAACATCACGGTTCTCGTCGATGGACCAGGAGCAGCCGCCGCCGCTGCAAGCCGCGCCCTCCGGCAAGGTGACCGCAAACCAGCTGCCGCCGCCGGCGTCGCCCGGCACCGCCGACCCATCGAAATTTCCGACGGCGCCGCAAGGCGCGCTAAACCCTCAGGTCGCCTCGCTGCCGCCGGACGGAACGGCTCCGGCCGGAGCCCCGGATCTTACCGCAAGCAGCGTCGCCGGCGTGTGGAAGGCGAGCGTGTCTGGCCAGAGCTGCCAGGTCGCGACGCCGCAGACCAAATTCGGCGCCGGCTATCGGGCTGGACCGCTGCATTGCCCGGCGCCGATCAACGGCATCAAATCCTGGAACGTCGCCGGCAAGCAGTTGACGCTGTACGACGAGAATGGCGGCACGCTGGCACGGCTCTATTCGTCGGGCGGAGAGAAGTTCGACGGCCAGACTTCCAACGGCCTGCCGATCTCGCTTACAAGAGGCTGACCCGCCTCTTAATTGGTTTATACGCAATTCCGGACCGAATACCGCTACGCACTTTTCCTGGAATTGCTCTAGAACGACGTGACCGATGCATCTGCGTGACGGCCTTCAAACCCATGCGACCGTCCGGCAGCGCTACGACCATTGGGTCGATACCGGCCTAATCGACCGCGATTGGGCACAGGAGCGGATCGTCGCGGCACTCGACCGGCTGATCGACGAGATTTTGGCAAAGCGGCTGGCGCACAAATCGAGCGCGCTGGGCTGGCTGTTCGCTCGCAAGCGCGAGACGCGCGAAGCCGTCAAGGGCCTCTATATCCATGGCGGCGTCGGCCGCGGCAAGACCATGCTGATGGACATGTTCTTCGAACTGGTGCCGGTCAGGCGCAAGCGCCGTGTGCATTTCAACGACTTCATGGCCGATGTGCAGGACCGCATCCAGAAGCACCGGCAGGCGCGTAAAGAGGGCACCGTCAGGGAAGACGACCCGATCGCGCCGGTGGCCCGCGCGCTGGCCGAGGAAGCCTGGGTGCTGTGCTTCGACGAGTTTTCCGTCACCGACATCGCCGATGCGATGATCCTGTCCCGGCTGTTCTCGGCGCTGTTCGCCAACGGCGTCGTGCTGGTCGCCACGTCCAATGTCGCGCCGCAGGACCTTTACCACGACGGGTTGAACCGCCAGCTGTTCCAGCCCTTCATCGGCATCCTGGAGCGGCATGCGCAGGTGCTGGCGCTGGATGCCGACAAGGACTACCGGCTGGACAAGCTCAGCCGCCTGCCGGTCTATGTCACCCCTGCCGATGCCGCCGCCGATGCTGTCCTCGACGAGGCCTGGGAGGTGATGACGCATGGCAGGCCGACGGCCGAGGCGGCACTGATGGTAAAGGGCCGGCAGGTCGTGGTGCCGCGAGCAGCCGGCGAAGCGGCGCGGTTTTCCTTTGCCGATCTCTGCGAAAAACCGCTCGGTGCCCGCGATTTCCTGGCGATTGCCGGCCGCTTCTCGACCATCTTCATCGATCATGTGCCGGTGCTCGGCGAAGGCATGCGCAACGAGGCTAAACGCTTCATTCTGCTGATCGATACGCTTTACGACCACCATGTGCGGCTGGTGGTGAGCGCCGCTGCACCGCCACCGCAGCTGTACGCGGCCAAGCGTGGCACCGAGGTCTTCGAGTTCGAGCGCACGGCGTCACGGCTGATCGAGATGCAGAGCCGCGAATGGCTGGAAGACTGGGTGGAGAGGCAGAGTGCGAAGCTGCGGCCGCCTGAAGCGCAGCAAGCGCAGGCCTACGTCGATATACATACATGACGAAATCCGCCGCCAAGCCATGCGGTTCCTTCCGCGCCTCGTAAAGCGCGCGGGCCGCAACATTGTCCGGCTCTGTGCCGACCCAGGCCTCCTCGCAGCCATGCTCGCGGCCGAGCGTAAACATGGCGTCGAGCATCTTCGTCGCTATGCCCTGGCGCTGGAAGGTCGGCGATACGCCCACCTCCTCGACATAGAGTTCACTCACCTTGTCGGGATGCCGATGGATGACGGCGGCGCATTGGCCGACGACTATGCCTTCGGCTACGGCGATGATCATGAAATGGCCGGGTTCGCGGAGATACGCTGCCAGCCGATCCGGCCTGACCGGTTCGTCGAACACATCCTCGGCGATCCGCATCACGAGGGCGTCATCACCGGGATTGAGCCTTACGATCTCCACATCCATTGTGTAAAATCTCCCAAGTCGGCTTACAAATTTTGACGTTTACGTAAATCCCAATCCATCTAACCGATTGAAAAATCTCGCTCGGAAATAATCGTTTGAATATTTTGTGCGCCGGGGCTATTGGGTGCGGCGAAATCTTCGCGGCTCGCCCGCAGCATTCCGGCCTCCTTCCTCGACGCCGTCATGGCATCGTCACAGTCTAAAGGGAAAACATCCTGACATGGCACGCAACAAGATAGCGCTCATCGGCTCGGGCATGATCGGCGGCACGCTCGCCCACATGATCGGCCTCAAGGATCTCGGCGACGTTGTGCTGTTCGATATCGCCGAGGGCATCCCGCAAGGCAAGGGGCTGGATATCGCGCAGTCGTCGCCGGTCGATGGGTTCGATTCCAGGCTGACCGGCGTCAACGATTATGCCGGCATCGAGGGCGCCGACGTCTGCATCGTCACCGCCGGCGTGCCGCGCAAGCCCGGCATGAGCCGCGACGATCTTCTCGGCATCAATCTGAAGGTCATGGAGCAGGTTGGCGCGGGTCTCAAGAAATACGCGCCGAAAGCCTTCGTCATCTGCATCACCAACCCGCTCGACGCCATGGTCTGGGCGCTGCAGAAGTTCTCCGGACTGCCGAAGAGCCATGTCGTCGGCATGGCCGGTGTGCTGGACAGTTCGCGCTTCCGCTACTTCCTGGCCGAAGAGTTCAAGGTGTCGGTCGAGGATGTCACCGCCTTCGTGCTCGGCGGCCATGGCGATTCCATGGTGCCGATGATCCGCTATTCGACGGTGGCCGGCATCCCGCTGCCCGACCTCATCAAGATGGGCTGGACCTCGAAGGAAAAGCTCGACCAGATCGTGCAGCGCACCCGCGACGGCGGCGCCGAGATCGTCGGCCTGCTCAAGACCGGCTCGGCCTTCTACGCACCGGCCGCCTCGGCGATCGCCATGGCCGAAGCCTATCTCAAGGACAAGAAGCGCGTGCTGCCGTGTGCCGCGCATCTCTCCGGCCAGTATGGTGTCAAGAACACCTATGTCGGCGTGCCGGTGGTGATCGGCGCCGGCGGCGTCGAGCGCATCATCGAGATCGAGCTCAGCAGACCAGAGCAGAAGATGTTCGACAGTTCGGTGGCGGCGGTGCAGGGCCTGTGCGAGGCCTGCGTCAAGATCGCTCCGCATCTCGCCGCCAAATGATCCGCCAGTAACTGATCTGGAGACAACGCGCATGAACATCCATGAATATCAGGGCAAGGCGCTGCTTAAGGGCTTTGGCGCACCGGTCGCCGAAGGCGTGCCGGTGTTCGAGGCAAGCGAGGCGGAAGCCGCCGCCAAGGCACTGCCCGGCCCGCTCTATGTGGTGAAGAGCCAGATCCATGCCGGCGGCCGCGGCAAGGGCAAGTTCAAGGAGCTCGGCCCCGACGCCAAGGGCGGCGTCAGGCTGGCGAAGTCGGTGGCCGAAGTGGTCGCCAACGCCAAGGAAATGCTCGGCCACACGCTGGTCACCAAGCAGACCGGCCCGGCGGGCAAGCAGGTCAACCGCCTCTACATCGAGGATGGCGCCGACATCGAGCGCGAGCTCTATCTGTCGCTGCTGGTCGACCGCTCCGTCGGCCGCATCGCCTTCGTCGTTTCGACCGAGGGCGGCATGGATATCGAGGCGGTCGCCCACGACACGCCGGAAAAGATCATCACCGTCGCCATCGACCCGGAAAAAGGCATAACGGCGGATGATTTGAAAGAACTCAACGGCGCGCTGAAGCTCGACGGCGAGGCCGCCAAGGACGGCGAGACGTTGTTCCCGATCCTCTACAAGGCCTTCGTCGAGAAGGACATGAGCCTGCTCGAGGTCAACCCGCTGATCGTCATGAAGAACGGCCGACTGCGCGTGCTCGACGCCAAGGTGTCGTTCGACAACAACGCGCTATTCCGCCATCCGGATGTGCTTGAGCTGCGCGACATCACCGAAGAGGACGAAAAGGAGATCGAGGCGTCGAAATACGACCTCGCCTATGTCGCGCTCGACGGCAATATCGGCTGCATGGTCAATGGCGCCGGCCTCGCCATGGCGACCATGGACATCATCAAGCTCTATGGTGCCGAACCCGCCAACTTCCTCGATGTCGGCGGCGGTGCGTCGAAGGAGAAGGTGACGGCGGCGTTCAAGATCATCACCAAGGATCCGGCGGTCAAGGGCATCCTGATCAACATCTTCGGCGGCATCATGAAGTGCGACATCATCGCCGAGGGTGTTATCGCCGCGGTCAAGGAAGTCGGGCTGCAGGTGCCGCTGGTGGTGCGGCTGGAAGGCACCAATGCCGAACTCGGCAAGAAGATCATCAACGACAGCGGGCTCAACGTCGTCTCGGCCGACGACCTAGACGACGCGGCTAAGAAAATCGTCGCGGCCGTGAAGGGCTGATCTGGTGCCTCCGCACAAGATAAATCTCGTCGAGGCGGCGGATCAGAAGATCAAAAAGGTCTTCGATCCGCATATCGCCGGCGACGTCAACGACGCCCAGGTCAAGATCGCCAAGTTCGGCGATGTCTTCGACTGGCATGCGCATGACAACGAGGACGAAGCGTTCCTGGTGCTGCGCGGCCGCATTGCCATCGATTTCCGCGACGGCACGGTGGAGCTTGGCAGCGGCGAGTTCATCGTCGTGCCGCGCGCCGTCGAGCACCGGCCGCGCTCGCTGAGCGAGGAGCCGGTGGTGCTGATGTTCGAGCCGGCGACGACACTCAACACCGGCAACGCCAAGAGCGACCTTACCGTCGCCGATCTCAAGCGTCTCTGACCTGACGATGACCGCGCAGTCTTCCTCGATCAACGGTTTGTAAAAAAGGACCACCATGTCCATTCTCGTCGACAAGAACACCAAGATCCTCGTGCAGGGCCTGACCGGCAAGACCGGCACGTTCCACACCGAACAGGCGCTGGCCTATCACGGGACAAAAATGGTCGGCGGCATCCACCCCAAGAAGGGTGGCGAAACGTGGACCGGCGCCAAGGGCGAGAGCCTGCCGATCTTTTCCACGGTTGCCGAAGGCAAGGCGAAGACCGGCGCCAATGCGTCCGTTGTCTATGTGCCGCCGGCGGGCGCCGCCGAAGCGATCCTGGAGGCGATCGAAGCCGAGATCCCGCTGATCATCTGCATCACCGAGGGCATCCCGGTGATCGACATGATCAAGGTCAAAGCGAGGCTCGACCGCTCGACATCGCGGCTGATCGGCCCCAACTGCCCGGGCGTCCTGACGCCCAACGAATGCAAGATCGGCATCATGCCCGGCAACATCTTCCGCAAGGGCTCGGTCGGCGTTGTTTCCCGCTCGGGAACGCTTACCTATGAGGCAGTGTTCCAGACCACCAATGTCGGCCTCGGCCAGACCACCGCCGTCGGCATCGGTGGCGACCCCGTCAAAGGCACGGAGTTCATCGACGTGCTGGAGATGTTCCTCGCCGACGACGAGACCCAGTCGATCATCATGATCGGCGAGATCGGCGGCTCGGCCGAGGAAGACGCCGCGCAGTTCCTCAAGGACGAAGCCAAGCGTGGCCGCAAAAAGCCGATGGCCGGTTTCATCGCCGGGCGTACGGCGCCGGCCGGCCGCACCATGGGTCATGCGGGCGCGGTCATCTCCGGCGGCAAGGGCGGCGCCGAGGACAAGATCGCGGCGATGGAATCGGCTGGGATAAGGGTTTCGCCGTCGCCGGCCCGGCTCGGCACGACGCTGGTCGAGGCGATAAAGGGTTGAGGGAGTAGGGGAATAGGGGAGTACGGCAGTAGGAAACAGGACCAGCGGCAACAAAATGCCCTACTCCCCTACTTCCCTATTCCCCTACTCCCTTCCAAGAAAGGAGACGAAGCCAAGGCTTCGACAGTGACATGGCAAGACAAGATCAGGCCAACGACCAATTTTCGCTTACCTCTTTCCTCTATGGCGGCAATGCCGATTATATCGACGCCCTCTACGCCGCCTATGAGGACGATCCGTCATCAGTCGATCCCGAATGGCAGGATTTCTTCGCGGCGCTGAAGGACGACGCCGGCGATGTCCGCAAGAATGCCAAGGGCGCCTCATGGGCCAAGCCCTCATGGCCGCTGCAGGCCAATGGCGAATTGGTGTCGGCGCTCGACGGCGATTGGGGCATCGTCGAGAAGCACATCGAGAAGAAGGTCCAGCACAAGGCGGTGATGAACGGCGTCGCCCTTTCCGACGCCGACGTGCATCAGGCGACGCGCGATTCGGTGCGCGCCATCATGATGATCCGCGCCTACCGCATGCGTGGCCATTTGCACGCCAATCTCGATCCGCTCGGCATCGCCAAGCCGCTCGAGGATTACAACGAACTGTCGCCGGAAAATTACGGCTTTACCCAAGCCGATTACGACCGGCCGATCTTCCTCGACAATGTGCTCGGGCTCGAATTCGGCACCATCCGGCAGATGCTCGATATCCTGACCCGCACCTATTGCTCGACGCTCGGCGTCGAGTTCATGCATATTTCCGATCCCGAGGAGAAGGCCTGGATCCAGGCCCGCATCGAGGGCACCGACAAGGAGATCTCCTTCACCGCCACCGGCAAGAAGGCGATCCTGCAGAAGCTGGTCGAGGCCGAAGGCTTCGAGCAGTTCATCGACGTCAAGTACAAGGGCACCAAGCGCTTCGGCCTCGACGGCGCAGAGGCGCTGATCCCGGCGCTGGAGCAGATCGTCAAGCGCGGCGGACAGCTCGGCATGAAGGAAATCGTGCTCGGCATGGCGCATCGCGGCCGGCTGAACGTGCTCTCCCAGGTGATGGCCAAGCCGCACCGCGCTATCTTCCACGAGTTCAAGGGCGGCTCGGCCGCACCCGACGAGGTCGAGGGCTCGGGCGACGTGAAGTACCATCTCGGTGCTTCATCGGACCGCGAGTTCGACGGCAACAAGGTGCACCTGTCGCTGACCGCCAATCCCTCGCATCTGGAAATCGTCGACCCGGTGGTCATGGGCAAGGCGCGGGCCAAGCAGGACTCTCTGTTCGGCCGCAGCCGCGAGGAGATCGTGCCGCTGGAAGAGCGCGCCAAGGTGCTGCCGCTGCTCCTGCACGGCGACGCCGCCTTTGCCGGCCAGGGCGTGATTGCCGAAATCCTCGGCCTGTCAGGCCTGCGCGGCCACCGCGTCGCCGGCACGCTGCATTTCATCATCAACAACCAGATCGGCTTCACCACCAATCCGCGCTTCTCGCGCTCGTCGCCCTATCCGTCGGATGTGGCCAAGATGATCGAGGCGCCGATCTTCCACGTCAACGGCGACGATCCGGAAGCCGTGGTCCATGCCACCAAGGTGGCGATCGAATTCCGCATGAAGTTCCACAAGCCTGTCGTGGTCGACATGTTCTGCTACCGCCGCTTCGGGCACAATGAGGGCGACGAACCGGCCTTCACCCAGCCGATCATGTATCGCAACATCCGCAACCATAAGACGACGGTGCAGATCTATGCCGACCGGCTGATCGCCGAAGGCCATATCACCCAGGCTGAATTCGACAAGATGAAGGCCGACTGGCGGGCACATCTCGAGCAGGAATTCGAGGTCGGCCAGCATTACAAGCCCAACAAAGCCGACTGGCTGGATGGCGCCTGGTCGGGCCTGCGCACGGCCGACAACCAGGACGAACAGCGGCGCGGCAAGACCGCCGTGCCGGTCAAGACCCTGAAGGAAATCGGCAAGAAGCTGACCGAGGTGCCGAAGGAGTTCGAGGCGCACAAGACGATCCTGCGCTTTCTCGAGAACCGCCGTCAGGCGATCGAGTCAGGCGAAGGCATCGACTGGTCGACGGCCGAGGCGCTGGCCTTCGGCGCCATTCTGCTCGACGGCAATCCGGTCCGGCTGTCGGGTCAGGATTCGGAGCGCGGCACGTTCTCGCAACGCCACTCCGTGCTCTACGACCAGCGCGACGAGACACGCTACATCCCGCTCAACAATCTGTCGGCGGCGCAGGCCGGCTTCGAGGTCATCAACTCGATGCTGTCGGAAGAAGCCGTGCTCGGCTTCGAATACGGTTACAGCCTGGCTGAGCCGAGGGCGCTGACGCTTTGGGAAGCCCAGTTCGGCGATTTCGCCAACGGCGCCCAGGTGGTGTTCGACCAGTTCATCTCGTCGGGCGAGCGCAAGTGGCTCAGAATGTCGGGCCTCGTCTGCCTGTTGCCGCATGGCTATGAAGGCCAAGGGCCGGAACATTCGTCGGCCAGGCTCGAGCGCTTCCTGCAGCTTTGTGCCGAAGACAACATGCAAGTGGCCTACTGCACGACGCCGGCCAACTACTTCCACATCTTGCGCCGGCAGTTGAAGCGGGATTTCCGCAAGCCGCTGATCCTGATGACGCCGAAGTCGCTGCTGCGCCACAAGCGGGCTGTGTCGACGCTGTCGGAGATGTCGGGCGAAAGCGCGTTCCACCGGCTGTTGTGGGACGATGCCCAGCAGCTCCCCGGCCAAGCGATCAAGCTTACCAAGGATTCGAAGATCCGCCGCGTCGTGCTCTGCTCGGGGAAGGTCTATTACGACCTCTACGAGGAGCGCGAGAAGCGCGGCATCAACGACATCTACTTGCTGCGCGTCGAACAGCTCTATCCGTTCCCGGCCAAGGCGCTGATCACCGAACTGTCACGCTTCCGCAACGCCGAGATGGTGTGGTGCCAGGAGGAGCCCAAGAATATGGGCGCCTGGTCGTTCATCGATCCGTATCTGGAATGGGTGCTGGCGCATATCGACGCCAAGCATCAGCGGGTGCGCTATACCGGCCGGCCGGCCGCGGCGTCGCCGGCGACCGGATTGATGTCGAAGCATCTCGCCCAGCTTGCCGCCTTGCTCGAAGACGCGCTCGGTGAATAGAACAGAGCTGGGCGAATAGAACAGAACCGACAGAAAAACGGACAGGCACAATGGCTACCGAAATCCGCGTCCCCACTCTTGGCGAATCCGTCACCGAGGCGACCATCGGCAAATGGTTCAAGAAGGTGGGCGATGCGATCGCCACCGACGAGCCGCTGGTCGAGCTCGAAACCGACAAGGTAACGGTTGAGGTACCGGCCGCGGCCGCAGGAACGCTCAGCGAGATCGCCGTCAAGGAGGGCGAGACGGTCGAGGTAGGCGCTTTGCTCGGCATGATTTCGGCGGGCAACGGGGCAAAAGCGGCAGCACCCGAACCCGCGAAGGCGCCAGCTTCCGAACCGAAGCAGGACGCGGTATCGCAGGCTTCGGCGCCGACCGCCGCATCCACGGTCAAGCAAGCCGCGGCCGAGACCGCCAAGATCGCCGGCGATGCCGGGCCGATCGAGGCGCGCGCGATGCCGCCGGCGCCAGCGGCGGCGAAGCTGCTGGCCGAGAGCAATCTCGCGGTCGATCAGGTCTCGGGTTCCGGCAAGCGCGGCCAGGTGCTGAAGGGCGACGTGCTCGACGCGATCGCCAGGGGCGCTCCGTCGCAACCGGCCGAGACGCCGAAGGCGCCTGCACCGGTCGCCGCCCGTGCGCCGTCCTCGGCCGACGACGCGTCGCGCGAAGAGCGCGTGCGCATGACCAAGCTGCGGCAGACCATCGCGCGCCGCCTCAAGGAAGCGCAGTCGACCGCCGCCATGCTGACCACCTTCAACGAGGTGGACATGAGCGCGGTGATGGCGCTCAGGACCAAATACAAGGACGTGTTCGAGAAGAAGCACGGCGTGAAGCTGGGCTTCATGGGCTTCTTCACCAAGGCCGTCACTCATGCGCTGAAGGAAATCCCTTCCGTCAATGCCGAGATCGACGGCACCGACATCATCTTCAAGAACTACGCCCATATCGGCGTCGCCGTCGGCACCGAAAAAGGCCTCGTCGTGCCGGTGGTGCGCGATGCCGACCAGATGTCGATCGCCGAGATCGAGAAGGAGATCGGCCGGCTGGGCGTCGCGGCGCGTGACGGCAAGCTGTCGGTCGCCGACATGCAGGGCGGCACGTTCACCATCTCCAATGGCGGCGTTTACGGGTCGCTGATGTCGACGCCGATCCTCAACGCGCCGCAGTCGGGCATTCTGGGCATGCACAAGATCCAAGAGCGGCCGGTGGTGGTCGGCGGCCAGATCGTGATCCGGCCGATGATGTATCTGGCCCTGTCCTACGATCACCGCATCGTCGACGGCAAGGAAGCGGTGACCTTCCTGGTCCGGGTCAAGGAAAGTCTGGAAGATCCGGAGCGGCTGGTACTCGACCTGTGAGCCGGGCCGGTCGCACCATGGCTGGCTGGCCGGATTCCGTGCGCCGATTGTTTCGACGTGGACTCGTCTGGCTTGGCATTTTCTCCGCCTTGCCGCCGATGGCGCTTGCCGCCGATTGGGACGTCTCCAAGGTGAGCAGCAACCTTGGTGTTTTCGCGCTGAGCGATGCCGAACTGGCAGAGAGGCAAATCAAGGTCACCCTAATCGGCGAGGTCGATCTGCCGACGGGCGAGATCATCGCCTGTGACCCTCTGGTCAGCGGGGTCGAGACGCCAGCCTTGAGCCGTAAGGTCAAACCAGGCCGCTACCCGGTTTCTTTGCTGGAGGCACAAGGTCGTGTGGCAGTAGCGGTCCTGCGTTTCAGCGCTGGCACGCCGGTTCGCTGGGAATTGGCCATCGTGCCTGGCCAGGATGTTTCGACCTTAAAGAATGACGAGATATACGGTTATCCGGTCGACGCCGGCCTAGGTTCGTTCATGGACAAGACGGCTATGATGCTGATGTCCGAGCAGCAGGACAAGCTGACAGCCGACGCCAATTACTACGATGATGTATTGGCTGCCGAATTTGCTCCCAACCAGGACAGGTTCGTGATGCATCACCCGGTTGCCGGCAACCCCCTCAACATTGCAATGTTCTGGAGCGGCTGGGGTGACGGATTTTATCCATCGTTCTGGGGTCTGGATGCGGCCGGCGAACCGCTACTGCTCACGACTGACTTTGGCGTGCTGGAAAACGCCGATGGCCGCGAGAAAAAGTAGCCCGCCGTGATGCGAAGCGCCATGTCGCCCACAATCGGATGTGTAACGGGATCTTTGGCTATCTTGTGCTCGACCTTCGCCGCTCTCGCCGCCTGCCCGCTTGAACTCGCCGTCTATGGCGATGCCGAAAGTGCGGCCGAGATCGATTTCAGGCCGACCGGGGGATCGGCTGTTGTCACCAACACGTTCAAGATGGTGCTCGACAACAGCGTCGTGCTCGACGGGATCGTCATGTGGACGCAAGACGTGGCGCGGCCGAATGGCTCGCTGATGTACAAATGCCCGACAGGCGACGTCACCGGCGACGAACTCGCCGCCTGCACGGTGTGGGAGGGGGTCGTCTACAGTGCTGACGACAAGGGCAACATCGCTCTGCTGCCGGCCGAAGGCGCGGACGCGCCGAAGACCCTGATCTTTCCCGACCTCGGGCCGTCCCTGCAGATGTCGGCCGCCTATGGCGCCAATGGGTTTTCGAAAGTGCCGTGGGATGTTTTTTCGCTGAAGGGCTGTCAGGAGTGAGCGCGACCAAGAAAGTGTTGCTGGTGACCGGCGGCGGCCGCGGCATCGGCGCCGCTACATCCAGGCTTGCCGCCAAGACCGGATACCGCGTCGCGATCAACTATGCGTCGAACGAGGCTGCCGCTGCGGCACTTGTCGAGGCGATCGGGCAGGATGGCGGCGAAGCGCTGGCCATCAAGGGCGACGTCGGCAGCGAGGCCGATATTCAGGCGATGTTCGAGAGGATCGATCATGCCTTGGGGCCGCTCGATGCGCTCGTCAACAATGCTGGCGTCGTCGACCGGAGGGCGCGCGTCGACGAAATGAGCGGAGCAAGGCTGGAGCGCATGATGCGCATCAACGTCATTGGCTCGATGCTCTGTGCCCGCGAAGCGGTGAAGCGCATGTCGACCAGCCATGGCGGCAAGGGTGGCGCCATCGTGAATATTTCCTCGATTGCCGCGAGAATTGGCGGGCCGGGCGAATATGTCGACTACGCCGCCTCGAAGGGCGCGATCGATTCATTCACCATTGGCCTGGCGCGCGAAGTGGCCGGCGAAGGCATTCGCGTCAACGCGGTCAGTCCAGGCATCATCGACACCGAAATCCACGCCTCCGGCGGACAGCCGGATCGCGTCGAGAGGATGCGTCACCTCGTGCCCATGCAAAGGGCGGGGACCGCCCAAGAGGTCGCCGCGGCAATTCTCTGGCTCCTGTCGGACGGGGCGTCCTTTACGACAGGCGCGAATTTGGAAGTGGGCGGCGGCCGCTAGAGCGGGATGCGTTCGAATTGAATGGGCATCCCGCTCTATCTGTTTGTTTTAGCCGCATTTCTGCGACGCCAAGTGATTCCACTTGGCTGCAAAATGCTCAAATGCCAGCCAAGGCTGAGTGCCAGACCAGAAGGACAAATCATGGCTTATGACGTCGTTATCATCGGATCGGGACCAGGCGGCTATGTCTGCGCCATCAAGGCGGCACAGCTCGGCCTGAAAACGGCGGTGGTCGAGAAGAACCCCACCTTCGGCGGCACCTGCCTCAATATCGGCTGCATCCCGTCCAAGGCGCTGCTGCATGCCTCCGAGATATTCGCCGAGGCCGGCCACTCCTTCGACACGCTCGGCGTCGAAATCGGCGCGCCGAAGCTCAATCTGGAAAAGATGATGGCGCACAAGGACGCGACAGTGGCGTCCAACGTCAACGGCGTCGCTTTCCTGTTCAAGAAGAACAAGATCGACAGCTTTCGCGGCACCGGCAAGGTCTTGTCCGCCAGCAAGGTGTCGGTGACCGGCGAGGACGGCAAGGTCGAGGAGATCGAGACCAAGAACATCGTCATCGCCACCGGCTCCGACGTCGCCGGCATCCCGGGAGTCAAGGTCGACTTCGACGAGAAGGTGATCATGTCCTCGACCGGCGCGCTGTCGCTGGACAAGGTGCCGGGCCATCTGGTGGTGGTCGGCGGCGGCGTCATCGGGCTGGAACTCGGCTCGGTTTGGGCGCGGCTCGGCGCCAAGGTGACCGTCGTCGAGTTCCTCGACGCCATACTGGGCGGCATGGACGGCGAGGTCGCCAAACAGTTCCAGCGCATGCTGTCCAAGCAAGGCATCGAATTCAGGCTCGGCGCCAAGGTGACCGGTGTCTCCAAGGCCAAGAAGGGCGCAACCGTCACTTTCGAGCCGGTCAAGGGCGGTGCGGCCGAGACGATCGAGGCGGATGCGGTGCTGATCGCGACGGGACGCCGGGCCTATTCGGACAGTCTAGGGCTGAAGGAGGCCGGGGTCGAAGTCGACGAGCGCGGCCGGGTCAAGACGGACGGCCATCTCACGACCAATGTACCCGGCATCTACGCCATCGGCGACGTCATCGCCGGGCCGATGCTTGCCCACAAGGCCGAGGACGAGGGGGTAGCGGTGGCCGAGACCATCGCCGGCCAGGCCGGCCATGTGAATTACGAGGTGATTCCGAACGTCGTCTACACCAGTCCGGAAATCGCCTCGGTCGGCAAGACAGAGGAAGAGCTGAAGGCGGCAGGCATCGACTACAAGGCCGGCAAGTTTCCGTTCAGCGCCAATGGTCGGGCGCGCGCCATGCTGCACACTGACGGTTTCGTCAAGATCCTGGCGGACAAGCAGAGCGACCGCGTGCTCGGCGTCCACATTGTCGGCTTCGGCGCCGGCGAGATGATCCACGAGGCGGCGGTGCTGATGGAGTTCGGCGGCTCGTCGGAAGATCTTGCCCGCACCTGCCACGCCCATCCGACCATGTCGGAAGCGGTGAAGGAAGCGGCACTGGCGACCTTCTTCAAGCCGATCCATATGTAGGCCACCTCCGGCAGCCATCTGACGGCTCAAAGCAAAACGGCCCGCTTTTCAGCGGGCCGTTCGTATTTAAGTCAGCAGCCGATCACTGCGCCGGGGCTGGTGCGGGCGCCGGAGCGGGTGCTGGGGCAGGCGCCGGCTCTGCGGGTGCCGGTGCGGGCGCAGGCTCAGCAGGTGCCGGTGCTGGCGCAGGCTCTGCCGGAGGAGGCGTCGGTTCAGCGGGCGCTGGCGCCGGGGCCGGCGTGGTGGCGGCCGGCGGTTCAGCAGGGGCCGGCGGCTCACCGCTTCTTCCAAAGACATAGTAAGCGACAATAGCCAGAATAACGACAACCAGGGCGATCAGCCAGCCGGTGGCGCCGCCACCCGACCTGGGAGGGGGTGTCGGAGTGGTGTACGGGTCGTTTGGATTCGCCATAAAAGTGTCCTCCGTGGATGAAAAGTATCAATCAAGACATTTCAACGCGCAATCGTTGAACAGGTTTCACGCTAGGGATCGAAAACGCCGAAAACAGGGCAATCCTCGCCTGGAATCGTTTGTCTGCACACACTTTACTCGCAAAATTCGCAGAGATCGAGCCAAAATAAACCTTTTGACCTTCCTGTACTGAGACAGCCTTCCGTGATTTGGGAAACGCATCGCCCGAATCACGTCATGCCGGATACGCAACTCAACCGTGCAACTAGTCGACGGCAGTGACAGTGTAGCCGGCCTTGCGGAAATCCTCGATCAGGCCTTCAGCGCCCGGGAGGTGCAGCGCGCCGACCGCCATGAACGCGTTGCCCTTGGCGAGGATCGGCCCGGCATGGTCGATCATCACCTTGTTGCGCCTGGTGATCATGGTCTCCTCGAAGGCGGCATAGCCCGCCGAATCGTCTTCGCCGCCGGGAAGGACGGCACGAAACAGCGGCCAGAACATGCCGATGTCGCCGCGCTGGTAAAGCACGATCATGGTTTCGTTGAGGTCGTTCACCCTGTTGCCGAGCTTCAATGTGTCGACGAGGCCCTTCATGTGAAAGGCGAGCGGCAGCGAGGCCATGGCGCGAAGCTGGTCGGCGATGGTCTCCAGTCCGTCGACGGCCTTGCCTGAGGCTTTGGCGTCCTCTGCAAGCTTGATGTCGAGCACCGGCGTGCCGCCGGCCTGGCGGGCCAGTTCACAGGCCGGAAGCGCGACCATCGCCGACAGCATCCATGGCTTCATCTTGGCAATGCTCGCCGGCGGGATGCCGCGCGCGTCGAGCGCCTTGTTCACCGCCGCCGCATCGTCCGGCGACAGCAGCGAGGACAGCGTGGTGCTGTCGGTGAACATCATCAGCTCCGGCTCTTTCAGGAACGCCGCCAACATCTTCTGCTTATCGAGCACCTCCGTGGTCTCGATGACGACAGTGTCGGCAGCGTCGAAAGCCTTTTGCGCGGCGGGCGGCAGCGTGGTCACGCGCGGGTCGGTCATGTGCATGGTGCCGAAAAGGAAGGACGGCCTTTCGCCCGCCTTTTCCAGTTTCCACAACAGGCCCTTGCCGTTCGGTGTCGCGGCCGCTTCCGTCTCGATCTTCTGGTAGACGGCCGGGTCGTCCTTCTGCAAGGCCGACAGCATGTCGGCGCCGGCGCAGACCGGGGTTTCAGCGTGCGCCTTGCCGGCGGCGAGCAGCGCGACGATGAGGAAGGAGAGGAAAAACAGGACGTTGAGCGCCACGAGCAGCTTCAACGACGCAAGGGCTGTGCGGTCGGCGATGGCAATGACGCGTTTCATGGTCCGGTTTTTAGAGACAAAGAACGGCGAAACGGTTAACCGGCGCAGCAAAATTGTCTCAGACTCAGCTCCAGGGCTCAGATCTTTGGCTGCAATTTGCGAAATCATGCGTCGGTTACGCCCGCGGATGGGCCGCTTCATAGATTTCGAGCAGTCTCGCGGTGTCGACGCCGGTGTAGATCTGCGTCGTCGACAGGCTGGCGTGGCCCAAAAGTTCCTGGATGGTACGCAGGTCGCCGCCGCGCCCAAGCAGATGTGTGGCGAAGGAATGGCGCAACGCATGCGGCGTGGCGGTGTCGGGCAGATTCTGCGCCGAGCGCAGCTTGGCCATGTCGCGCTGTACGATGGCCGGGTTGAGCGGGCCGCCGCGTGCGCCGCGAAACAGCAGGCCCTTCGGGTCGAGATGATAGGGGCAAAGCCGGCGGTATTCTGCGATCGCCCGCAGCGCGATCGGCAGCACCGGCACCAGCCGCATCTTGCCGCCCTTGCCGGTGACGCGCAGCACCGTTTCATCAGGCGACGACAGATCGGCGCCGGACAGGCCGAGCGCCTCGGAAATGCGCAGGCCCGAGCCATAGAGCAGCGTCAGCACGGCGGCGTTGCGGGCGGCGATCCACGGTTCCTCCGCCAGCTGGACTTCCACCGAAACGACGTGTTTCGCATCGCTGGCGGTCAGCGGCTTGGGCAGCGACTTCGGCTGCCGTGGCGCGCGCAGTGCCGCAGCACCCGCCGCATTGACGAGCCCGCGCCGCTCCAGAAAGCGCAGCAGCGAGCGGATGCCGGCGAGCCCCCGTCCGAGTGTGCGCGCGCCGGCGCCTCCGGCGCGGCGGGCGGCGAGAAAGCCGCGCAGATCGGCCGGGCGCAGATCGGCGATATCCGCAATGCCGGGCGAACCGCCGCAATGGCCGGTCAGGAAGTGCAGGAACTGGCGCGTGTCACGCTCATAGGCTTCCACGGTTTCAGGCGACAGCCGGCGTTCGCGCGCCAGCATCTTCAGCCAGCTTTCGCGGGCCGCCTGAAGGTCTGGTTTGGCCGGGATGAGGAATTCCTGCATTGCGCTCTTCCGATTCCGTTCTTCCAATCCTGGGCCATCTTCCGGCAGCCGGGTTAGGAAGCGGTGAAGAGCCGCGTCATTGAAATGACAAGAGCGTGGAGCTAGAGCAAGGCAAAGGAACCACCGATGACCAAACCGCAAAACCCCGTCCAGATGGCCGTGATCGGCGCCGCCCACGGCATCAAGGGCGAATTGCGCGTGAAAACCTTTACCGGCGATCCGCTGGCGCTGGCCGACTACGGGCCGCTCTATGCCAGGGACGGCCGGGCTTTCCAGATCGTCGATATCAGGCCAGCCAATAACGTCGTGGTGGTGCGCTTCAAGGGCATCAGCGACCGCAATGCCGCCGAAGCGCTCGCCGGCACCGAATTGTTCGTCGACCGCTCGATGCTGCCGGACGATGGCGAAGAGGACGAATTCTATCATGCCGATCTCGTCGGGCTGGCGGTCCGGGACGATACAGGTGCAGATATCGGCAAGGTCGTCGCCGTGCATAATTTCGGCGGCGGCGACATTCTCGACGTGACGCTGGCGGGGCGCAAAGGCGTGCTGATCCCGTTCACGCAGGCCGCCGTTCCTGACGTGTCGATCAAAGAGGGCTTCGTCCGCATCGATCCGGCGGCGGCGGGCTTGATCGATGACGAAGACGGCGATGAACCCGGCCGCGACGGTTTCGATCCGAAGGGCAGGCCGCGCGGGCCGAAGGATGCCGGGGGCAACCGGTGAGTTTTTCCGCCTCGGTGCTGACGCTCTATCCCGAGATGTTTCCCGGCGCGCTCGGCCTGTCGCTGGCCGGCCGGGCGCTGGAGGCCGGCACATGGTCGCTGGAAGCAATCCAAATCCGCGATTTTGCCACCGATCGCCATCGCACCGTCGACGATACGCCGGCCGGCGGCGGCGCCGGCATGGTGATGCGCGCCGATGTGCTGGCCAGCGCCATCGACCACGCCTCGCCGGCGGGTGATCCGCGCCCGCGCCTGCTGATGAGCCCGCGCGGCAAACCGCTGACGCAGGCACGCGTGCGTGAACTGGCTGCCGGGCCTGGCGCGGTGATCGTCTGCGGACGCTTCGAAGGCGTCGACCAGCGGGTTATCGAGGCGCGGGGACTGGAGGAGGTCTCGGTCGGCGACTTCATCCTCTCCGGCGGCGAGCCGGCGGCGCTCGTGCTGCTCGATGCCGTCGTGCGGCTGTTGCCCGGCGTGATGGGCAATGCGGTGTCGGGCGATGAAGAGAGCTTTGAAAACGGCCTGCTCGAACATCCGCACTACACGCGGCCGCAGGAATTCGAGGGCCGGCAAATCCCCGAGGTTCTCACCTCGGGCAATCACAAGAAGATCGCCGCATGGCGGCGCGCCGAGTCGGAAAGATTGACGAAGGAGCGGCGGCCGGACCTGTTAGCCGCTCACCCCTTGGTGAAATAGTAAAAGGCCAGGAACACGCCGACCCCGACGACGAAGCCGCGCACGGCAATTTGCGGCACGCGCTTGGCGATCCAGACGCCGGCATAGCCGCCCAGCGCGCCACCCGGTATCATGACGATTGCCTGCGGCCAGGCGATGACGCCGCCGGAGACGAAGACCAGGATGGCTACCGCCGCGATGACCACGGCCAGCAGGTTCTTCAGCGCGTTCAGGCGGTGATAGTCGCCGGCCTGGGTGAGGCCGAGCGTCGCCAGCATCATGACGCCCATGCCGGCGCCGAAAAAGCCGCCATAAACGGCGGTCGCGAATTGCGCGAGGGAACCGACCAGCGAACCCACCGCGGCCTCATGCCCCGGCTTGGGAGCCGGTTTCAGCCACGGCCCGGCGGCGAACAGCGCCGTTGCCGCCAGCAGCAGCCATGGCACCAGGACGCGGAACGACGGATTGTCGAGCGCCAGAAGGATGAGCGCGCCGGCCAGCGCACCGAAAGCCGAGATAAGGCCGAGCAGCAATGCGGCGCGCCAGAAATGCTTGATGTCGGACCAGTAGGCGAGCGTCGAGGTGATGTAGCCGGGAAACTGTGTTACCGACGAGGTGGCGTTGGCGACGATCGGCGGCAAGCCGACCAGCGTCATGGCGCCGAAGGTTATGAACGTCCCACCGCCGGCTATGGCGTTGACGGCACCTGAGAGAAAGCCCGCGAAAAAGAGCAGGGCCGCATCGAGGACTGGCATGGAGCGTATTGCCGCCGGAGGAAAGTCACGTTTCAACCGGCTTAAAAAGCTTGGGCCTTCGACGCAACCCCTGCGCCGAAAGATTGCAATGTCGGCCAACGACCAAAAAAGACACGGCAAAGGCGTGACAAAGCGTCGAAATAGCTGTATGTGCGCGCCGAACCGGAAGAACAATCTGCCAAGAGCGATCTTCTGGCCCGTCAACAATGACGGTGTAGTCGCCCCTGCCCGATGTTCTCGCGAACAAAGGGCATAGCCGAGCGGTCGATGGAACTGCAAGGCGAGTGTCGGACGCTCTGACTGTCGGAAGAACAAGAAGTGGATTTGTAGAGATGGATATTCTCCGTCAGCTCGAGGCCGAACAGGCCGCCAAGATCGAAGCCAAGCGCAAGCTTCCCGAATTCCAGCCCGGCGACACCGTGCGCGTCCAGGTCCGCGTGACCGAAGGCACCCGCACCCGCGTCCAGGCTTATGAGGGCGTTGTCATCGCCCGCGCCGGCGCCGGTTTCCAGGAGAATTTCACCGTTCGCAAGATTTCCTACGGCGAAGGCGTGGAGCGTGTGTTCCCGGTCTATTCGCCGATGGTCGAGGGCGTCGAGATCGTGCGCCGCGGCAAGGTGCGTCGCGCCAAGCTCTACTACCTGCGCGATCGTCGCGGCAAGTCGGCCCGCATTTCGGAAAACACCGGTGTGCGCGCCCGCAAGCTCAACGACGAAGAGCGTGATCTGCTGAACACGGAGAAGGCCCGCATCGAGGCCGAGAAGGTGGCCGCCGCCCAGGCGCTGGCCGCTGAGAAGGCCGCGCAGGACGCCGCAGAGAAGAAAGCCGCCGACGAGGCGGCCAAGGCCGAGGAAGCCGCTGCCGCCGAATAAGGCGTCTTCAACAACCATGTTTCGGAAAGGCGGCTTCGGTCGCCTTTTTTGTTCCCGAGAAGAAGACCTCACGGGCTTCGGTTTGCCGAACCGTATTGACCCTCGGCAGGTACGGATCGTTCCGCAAATCGCTCGGTCGAAAGCATGGGGAATCCATTTTCGCGCGACGGCGCATCAGGCCGGCTTGCAAGGCGCTTGCGGAAAGCTAAAGTCAGCGCCGGATTTTCCTGCAAGCCTCGACCAGGTCGAGGCCGTTCAATTTCTCGGGGTGTACCATGACCAAATCGAAACTGCTGTTGGCCGGCCTGTTGGCTCTGATACTTGTGCCCGTCGCCGCCTTGGCGCAGGCGCTGCCGGATCTCGGCGGCAAGAAGGTGGTGGTGGTGACGGAGAACGCCTATCCGCCGCTGCAGTTCATCGATGCCAAGACCGGCAAGCAGATCGGCTGGGAATATGACGCGATGAACGAGATCGCCAAGCGGCTGAATTTCCAGGTCGAGTACCAGAACACCTCCTGGGACGCGATGATCCAGGCGGTCTCCGACAACCAGTACAACATCGGCATGACCGGCATCACCATCAAGGACGACCGCAAGCAGAAAGTCGACTTCTCCGACCCCTATATGCGCTCCGAACAGTTCATGCTGGTGCGCGGCGACGAGAAGCGCTTCACCGCCGCCAAGACCTTTAGCGCCTTCAAGGATGGGCTGATCGGGGCGCAGGCCGGGACCACGCCGTTCTACACCGCCGTCTATAGCGTGCTCGACGGCAATGAACAGAACCCGCGCATCAAGCTGTTCGAGACGTTTGGCGCGACGGTACAGGCGCTGAAGACCGGTGACGTCGATGTCGTGCTGACCGACGGCACTGCCGGCAAGGGCTATGTCGAGGCGTCCAATGGCGGGCTGAAGCTGATCGGCGGGCCGCTCGGCACCGAGGATTTCGGCTTCATCTTCCCCAAGGGCTCGGATCTGGTGAAGCCGGTCAACGCGGCGATCGCCGCGCTGAAGGCCGACGGCACGCTCGATGCGCTCAACAAGAAATGGTTCCTCGACTACAAGATGGGGCAGTGATTTCCTTTGTGGCGCGCTTTTCATGACGATTGTGCGCCGGGATTCGCACTGACTCTGCGCTCGTACACCCCCCTCTGTCCTACCGGACAAGAGGGGGGTGGCAAGGAACGCAGCCTTCGTGGCTCCGTCACCGGCATCGCTTGATGCCGCCGGCACCTCCAGCCTCCGCTAAGTCCGACTTCCCATGGTGGCTTGCCGTGGCGGCGGCGCTCGCCGTGGCCGCTGCCATCTTCATCGCGGCAAGCGAGCTCTATGCGCAGGTTTTCGCGACCGTCGCCAAGGGCATCGGCATCACCGTCTTCGTCACAATGGTCGCCTTTGCGCTCGCCTCGGCGATCGGGCTCGGCATTGCGCTGATGGGGGTGTCGGGGTCGCGCTGGCTGCGCCAGATCGCTCGTTTCTATGTCGAGATCATCCGCGGCGTGCCGATGCTGGTGCTGTTGTTCTGGATCGCCTTCGCCGGCGCGCCGGCCTTCGTCGTGGCGTGGAACGCGGTGACCGCGCCATTGCAAAATGCCGGCTTGTTCGGCGAGTTGCTGGTGCGCGACGTGTCGCTGCTATGGCGCGCCATCATGGCGCTGACCATCGGCTACTCGGCCTTCATCTCGGAGGTCTTCCGCGCCGGCATCCAGGCTGTCGAGAAGGGCCAGATCGAGGCGGCGAAGGCGCTGGGGCTGACGCGCACGCAGCGCTTCCGGCTGGTCGTGTTCCCGCAGGCGATCCGCACCATCCTGCCGCCGCTCGGCAATGATTTCGTCGCCATGGTCAAGGATTCCTCACTGGTCTCGGTGCTCGGCGTCGCCGACATCACCCAGATGGGCAAGATCTACGCCGCCGGCTCGTTCCGCTTCTTCGAGACCTATTCGATCGTCGCCTATATCTATCTCATCCTGACGGTCGGCCTGTCGCTGGCCTTGCGGGCGCTGGAGAAGCGGTTGCGCCGCCAGCATGAGCAATAGCCGGCAGGCGGAGTCGGCGTTACCATTGCGGCAGATACGTTTTAAGGGATGACACCCCATGATCATCGACAAGGCCAATGTGGCGCTGGATGCGGTCTATACGGCCGATACGCCGGAAGCGCTGGCGCAAGCCTACGCCGCATGGGCTGCGACCTATGACAGCGAAACCGCCTCGCTCGGCTACCTCCTGCCATTCCTGATCGCCGCGTGGGTGGCGCGCCATGTGCCATCAGGCGAGGGGCCGCTGCTCGACGCCGGCTGCGGCACCGGCCTGTCGGGACCGTCGCTCAAGGCGCTCGGCTATCGGGACATTGCCGGGCTCGACCTGTCGGATGAAATGCTTGACATCGCCGGCAGCCGGCAGGCTTACAGCGAGCTGAAACAGGCGATGCTTGGCGGTCCGCTGCCCTGGCCCGACGGGTATTTCCGCGCCTTCTTCTCGACCGGCGTGTTCACCATCAGCCATGCACCGGCCTCCGGCCTGCATGAACTGGTGCGCATCACCAGGAAGGGCGGCCACGCCATCTTCACCGTTCGCGACCAGGTGTTCCAGAGCGGCGGGTTTCAGGCCGTGTTTGGCGAACTGGAGCGGGCGAAAAGATGGCGGCCGGTCGAAGAAAGCCCGTGGTTCCGCTGCTATGCGATCGCCGAGCCCGAGGCGCTGGTGAAGACCTTCGTGTTCGAGGTGTTGTGAGGTCACTTGCCATGTTGGCGCCGCCCCTCATCCGCCTGCCGTCACCTCAGTGAGGGGCAGCTAATTGCCGAAAAGCCAAAACATTGATATGAGCCACGCCATGGAACAGCTTTTTGGCGATCCGGCTTACAAGGGCTTCGTGCTGCAGGACAGAAAACGCCTGCCGTCGCGATTCTCGGCGCGCGTTTCCGGCGCTCTGACCAGCCGACTTCGCTAGGCCGTGTTCGCCGGCTAGCCGGCGCTTGTCCTTCCCATTTTCACATCGACGGATTTACGCCATGAGCGCACCGCGCACCCTCTACGATAAGATATTCGACGACCATGTCGTCGACCGCCAGGACGACGGCACCTGCCTGCTCTACATCGACCGTCACCTCGTCCATGAAGTGACCAGCCCGCAAGCTTTCGAAGGCCTGCGCATGACCGGCAGAAAAGTCCGGCATCCGGAAAAGACGCTGGCCGTGGTCGACCACAATGTATCGACCTCGCCTGAGCGCAAGTTCGGCATCAAGAACGAGGAAAGCCGCATCCAGGTCGAGGCGCTGGCCAAGAACGCCAAGGACTTTGGCGTCGAATACTATTCCGAGAAGGATATCCGCCAGGGCATCGTCCACATCATCGGTCCGGAGCAGGGCTTTACGCTGCCTGGCATGACCATCGTCTGCGGCGACAGCCACACCTCGACGCATGGTGCTTTCGGCGCGTTGGCGCACGGCATCGGCACGTCCGAGGTCGAGCATGTGCTGGCCACGCAGACGCTGATCCAGCGCAAGGCCAAGAACATGCTGGTGCGCGTCGACGGCGTGCTGCCGGAAGGCGTCACCGCCAAGGACATCATTTTGGCGATCATCGGCGAGATCGGCACTGCCGGCGGCACCGGCTACGTCATCGAATATGCCGGCGAAGCGATCCGCGCGCTGTCCATGGAAGGCCGCATGACCATCTGCAACATGTCGATCGAGGGCGGCGCCCGGGCCGGCCTGATCGCGCCTGACGAGACGACCTTCGCCTACGTCAAGGACAAGCCGCGTGCGCCGAAGGGCGAGGCGTGGGACGCCGCGCTCGCCTTTTGGAAGACGCTGCAGTCCGACGAGGGCGCGCATTTCGACAAGGTGGTCGTGCTCGACGCGGCGAAATTGCCGCCGATCGTCTCGTGGGGCTCTTCGCCCGAGGACGTCGTCTCGGTCCGAGGCATCGTGCCGAACCCCGACGATATCGCCGACGAGAACAAGCGCACCTCCAAGCAGCGCGCGCTCGACTATATGGGCCTGAAGCCGGGCACCAAGATCACCGATATAGCGCTCGACCGCGTCTTCATCGGCTCCTGCACCAACGGCCGCATCGAGGATTTACGCGCCGCCGCCAAGGTGATCGAGGGCAAGAAGGTCAATCCGCGGGTCAGTGCGATGATCGTGCCGGGCTCCGGTCTGGTCAAGGAACAGGCGGAGGCCGAAGGTCTCGACAAGATCTTTATCGCGGCGGGCTTCGACTGGCGCGAGCCGGGCTGCTCGATGTGCCTTGCCATGAATGATGACCGGCTGAAGCCGCATGAGCGCTGCGCCTCGACCTCGAATCGCAATTTCGAGGGCCGTCAAGGCTTCAAGGGCCGCACCCATCTGGTGTCGCCGGCCATGGCGGCGGCAGCAGCGATCGCCGGCCATTTCGTCGACATCCGCGAGTGGAAATAAGTTAGGGCTGCCACAGTCCGTATATGACGATATGCGAGAACCCCGAACCGCGATGCGGTTCGGGTTTTCTTCACCCCGGGCGTCTCACGATCTCGTGGAATTGTTCACGCCGGCCGGGTTGCTCCGCTGCGACCACCAGCGCCAGCTGCCGTTCGTCGAACAGCTTGAACCATTCGTCCCATTCGACCAGTTCGTAGCCGCCAGCATTGACCGGGCGTTCGGCCTCATCCAGGTCCTGATAGGCGTGCTGGCCGAAGACCAGCCTCAGCATAGCTTGCGTCCCTGTTTCGGGCGACACGTCGACGATTGCCGGAAATCCAGCGCGCGCCGCGGCCCATGAGCGAATTGCCTCGTGGTCGGTCAGCATGATCGTATCGGCCATGAAAGTGTCTCCTGGTTGCTGCCGGAAAACGCCGGCCGCGGTTTCAAGTTCCGTGCAGCAGCTTCATGGCGTCGACGGGCTTTCGTCCGGCACAAGAAGTAACCGCGAGCTTCGGCGTGGCGGCCCGCACCGGCGACGAAGGGCTGGGAGCCGCTGACGCGCCGCGCCAACGAGGCGCTTTACAGGGCCAAAAGGAACGGCCGCGACAGCGTGCGGCTATCGATGAACGGTCGGCCTATGAACGGTCGGAAACGGTGCTCGTAGTGGAACCGCTCAAAGCCGGCTGATCATACGCGCCTAGGCCCACGTTAACGTCTTTTTCGCCCGTTCGTGATTTGCTGTCGCTGGGAGTGCTAGAACCACATGGGCGGCGCAGAGTTCATCCTTGCAATCAACCTGCTCGTCGCCGGCCTACTGGCGGCTGCCTTCATGATCATCTCGTTTTACGATGTGGCGCGCGCTTCGGCTCGCTGGCTGGTCTTCGGATATCTGCTCGGGATGGCCTACTTCGCCATCGAGTTCAGCATTCCACTCTTCGCCAATGCGCGACCCGCTGTTGTCGCGGGCTTCGCGGTTTTCCTTGGCGCCACCATCGCCTTCAATGGCGGGCTTGCGCGTAAATACGGCATGGCGCCGCCCTGGCTGCCGCTGCTCGTCTTCCTGTTTGCGGCCACCGCGGCCGTGTATTTCGTGGAGGATCTGCCGCGCCAGTCGCTTGCCCGTATGATGGCCTACCAGCTTCCCTATGCCGCCATGCAGGTGGTCGGCGTCGGCATCGTCTGGTCGTCCAGGCAAAGGCGCGACTGGCTCGACCATGCGCTGATGGCCGTTCTGGCGGCCAGCGCCCTACAATTCGTGAGCAAGCCGTTCATCGCCCATGCATTGGGTGGCTGGGGCGTCAATCCGCAGGCCTATCTGCAGAGCAACTACGCTCTGGTGTCGCAATCGCTTGGCACCGTGTTCGGCATGGCAATCGCGCTTCTTATTCTGGTCATTCTGGTCCGTGACGTGCTCGCCGAGGCGACGTCGAAGTCGGAGACGGACACGCTATCAAGGCTGCTCAACCGCGGCGGCTTCGAACGTCATGCCGAGCTCGCGATGCGTGACGCCGCGCGCAAGGGTATTCCGGTCGCCCTGGTCATCGCAGACCTCGATCATTTCAAGAGCATCAACGACAGTTTCGGCCATGCATCCGGCGACCGGGTCATCGAGGCCTTTGCCGGCTTCCTGCGTGATGCGGCCGCCGACCACCACGTTGCCGGCCGCATCGGTGGTGAGGAATTTGCCATCATCCTGCCGGGAACCAACCTCGCCGCCGCGCGGCTCTTCGCCGAAGGCACGCGCAGCGCTTTCGGGGCCTTGCCGATCGACTGTCTGCCGGCGGACCATCGTTGCACCGCCAGCTTCGGCGTTGCCGAGCTTCACCCGGCCGAAGGTTTTTCCGACCTGCTGCGCCGCGCCGACGAAGCGCTTTATCAAGCGAAGGGCAGCGGTCGCGATTGCGTGCGCATCTCGATAGGGTCGGTCGCCGCCCGGCAGACGGCTGTCGCCAACGGCGGACCTGTCAGCGGCAGGGGCTGAGTTCGGGCATCTCGCCGTCGGAAAGGCCGTACATATAGCTGCGGCCCTTCACGAAAACCGGCGGCCTGTAGCAGTCGCGGCTGCTGACATCGTCCGTCTCGTTTTCATAGATGATTTTGGGTTGGCCGGCGCTGGTATAATCGGCCAGCTCCTCGGCCAGCTTGCCTTCGCCAACGAGGATGCGCTTGTAGCCGGCGGCGCTTTCGATGACGAGATTGCCGAAGGAATCGGCATAGACGCGGTCGCGCGTCCCGGCGAGTGCCGGTGCTGCAAAGTTGATGGCCACCGCCACCAGGGCGAGCGCCGGAAGGCGCGATCTGCCTGAATTCGAACGCATGGCATCCCCCATTTGTCAGAGGCAAGTCTCCTCGAATCATAAATTAACCTTTTCTTAACCTTTGTTAAGAGGCCAGCCCTGCTGGCCGCCAGGTCTCGGCAAACATGGTTAATATCCGTGCGGCCATCTTTCGGCCATGCTTGCCCCCACCCATCGCGGACGGCGTCGAGCGCAACGCCGGTGATCTTGGCCAAGCACAGCGGCTGGATCGTGTGTAGGGAGACAGCATATGGCGTTACGCCGGACCGTTCGGGTGACGCTTGCCCTTTTTCCATTGCTGATCACTGCTGCCTGCGTGTCGCAGACCACGAAGGTCGCCGACCTCACGGCACCGCAACCGCGCACCGCGACTTACAATTGCGCCGATGGTACCAGGATCACTGTCGAAAACCTCGGCACCTCGGTGCGGGTGCTTGGCCCAGACGGCGCCAGCGAGGACCTGCCGGCCTCGCCCGCCAATCAAAGCAGCCGCTTCGGCGCGGCGCATGACGCAATCGTGATTGACGGGCGCGACGCGCTGGTGATGAAGGGCGGGAAGACGCCGCTGACCTGCACCCGCTGATCGATCGGCGTAATCCATCTATAGTGCACTGCAGCGACGATGCGCCGGCTTCAGGTCGAAAGAGCTAATCGATTGAAGCGAAAACCGGCTATTTAGTCAGACTAAATTACGTTTTCGAAACGATTTTCCGGCTTTGACGCGGTGCAAAAAGAGCATTAGAAACCGGCTGTCCGAAGTCGCACCCGGAAGCGGTAACGCCGCATTTCCACCTGGGGCTCCAGAGACGCCGAACTGGGGGAGCCATGAGCAAATCACCAGCCACCCGCGAATTTGCCAGACGTGAACGGCCGCTTTCGCCGCATCTGACCGTCTATCGGCCGCCGATCACGATGACGATGTCGATCATCCACCGCATCACTGGTGGGGCGCTCTATTTCGGCACGCTGCTGGTCGCCCTGTGGCTGATGGCGGCGGCGAGTTCGCAATCCACCTTTGATGCCGTCAACTGGGCCTTCGGCTCGTGGCTGGGGCGGGTGGTGCTGTTCGGCTATACCTGGGCGCTGATGCACCACATGCTGGGCGGCGTGCGCCATCTGATCTGGGACACCGGGGCAGGGCTTGAAAAGGACACGGCTTCCAGGATTGCCTGGGCGACGCTGGCCGGCTCGATTGTACTGACGCTGCTGATCTGGATCGCCGGCTATATGGCGCGGGGAGCCTGATCGTGGGCCAGCACAACACCGACATGCGCACGCCGCTGGCGAAGGTTCGCGGCCTCGGCTCCGCCCGCGAGGGCACGGAGCATTTCTGGCGCCAGCGCCTGACGGCGATCGCCAACATTCCGCTGATCCTGTTCTTCGTCGGCTTCCTGATCGCGCTCAACGGCGCCGGCTATGCGGAAGTGCGCACCGCACTTGCCAACCCGTTCGTGGCGCTGGTCCTCGCCCTGGTGCTCTTGTCCGGGCTCTATCATATGCGGCTCGGCATGCAGGCGATCATCGAGGATTACGTGCATGGCGAGGGCATGCGGCTGGCGCTGCTCGCGCTCAACACATTCTTTCCCACAGTGGTCGGCGTCGCCTCGCTCTTCGCCCTGCTCAAACTGGCACTTGGAGGCTGAAGTTTTGGCCAAGGACGCGAAAAACGCCAACACGGCGTCCGCCTATACCTATGTCGACCATAAATTCGACGTGGTGGTCGTCGGCGCCGGCGGCGCCGGCCTGCGCGCCACGCTCGGCATGGCCGAACAGGGTCTGCGCACCGCCTGCATCACCAAGGTTTTCCCGACGCGGTCGCACACTGTCGCCGCTCAAGGCGGCATCGCCGCTTCGCTGTCCAATATGGGCCCCGACTCCTGGCAGTGGCACATGTACGATACCGTGAAAGGATCGGACTGGCTCGGTGATGTCGACGCCATGGAATATCTGGTGCGCGAAGCACCTGCCGCCGTCTACGAGCTCGAGCACTACGGCGTGCCGTTCTCGCGCACCGAAGAGGGCAAGATCTACCAGCGCCCGTTCGGCGGCCACATGATGAATTTCGGCGACGGCCCGCCGGTGCAGCGCACCTGCGCGGCCGCCGACCGCACCGGCCACGCCATCCTGCATACGCTCTACGGCCAATCGCTGAAGAACAACGCGCAGTTCTTCATCGAGTATTTCGCGCTCGACCTGATCATGGAGCCGGACGGCACCTGCACTGGCGTTGTCGCCTGGAATCTCGACGACGGCACCATCCACCGTTTCTCGGCAAAAATGGTGGTTCTGGCGACAGGCGGCTATGGCCGCGCCTATTTCTCGGCGACCTCGGCGCACACCTGCACTGGTGATGGCGGCGGCATGGTGGCGCGGGCCGGGCTGCCGCTGCAGGACATGGAGTTCGTGCAGTTCCACCCGACCGGCATCTACGGAGCCGGCTGCCTTATCACCGAGGGCGCGCGCGGCGAGGGCGGCTATCTCGTCAACTCCGAGGGCGAGCGCTTCATGGAGCGCTACGCGCCATCAGCCAAGGATCTGGCCTCGCGCGACGTCGTCTCGCGCTGCATGACGTTGGAGATTCGCGAGGGACGCGGCGTCGGTAAGAACAAGGACCATATTTTTCTTCACCTCGACCACCTCGATCCAGCCGTTTTGCACGAGAGACTTCCGGGTATTTCGGAGTCGGCAAAAATCTTTGCTGGCGTCGACCTGACCAAGGAGCCGATCCCGGTGCTGCCGACGGTCCACTACAATATGGGCGGCGTGCCGACCAATTACTGGGGCGAGGTGCTCAACCCCAGTGCCTTGAACCCGGACCAGGTATCGCCAGGGCTGATGGCGGTCGGCGAAGCCGGCTGCGCTTCCGTCCATGGCGCCAACCGGCTGGGCTCTAACTCGCTGATCGATCTGGTGGTGTTCGGCCGCGCGGCGGCGATCAGGGCCGGGCAGGTGATCGACCGCAACGCTGCGATCCCGCCGCCCAATGAAGCCTCGGTCGAGAAGATCATGGATCGCTTCGACCGGCTGCGCCACGCCAATGGCTCGACGCCCACGGCGGTTTTGCGCGAAAAGATGCAGAAGGCGATGCAGGACGATGCGGCAGTGTTTCGCACGCAGGAATCGCTGGAGAGCGGCTGCAAGCGCATTTCGCAGATATGGGGCGAGCTCAAGGACGTAAAAGTGTTCGACCGCTCGATGATCTGGAACTCCGACCTGGTCGAGACGCTGGAGCTGGAAAACCTGATGGCCAACGCCATCACCACAGTCTACGGCGCCGAGGCACGCAAGGAGAGCCGCGGCGCGCATGCGCGGGAAGATTTTTCGGCGCGCGACGATGCGAACTGGCGCAAGCACACGCTGGCCCGGCTCAGCGAAGACGGCGAGGTGTCGCTCAGCTACCGGCCGGTGCACACCGAGCCGCTGCTTAGGGAAGCAGACGGCGGCATCAACCTGGCCAAGATCGCGCCCAAGGCGAGGGTGTATTGATGACGGCGCTGGCGATTTCGGGATATTCGGGCACGCCCCTGCCGGCCAAGCTCGGCCTGAAGGACGGGATGACCGCCGCCTTTATTGCGCTGCCGGCGGAGCTCGATGATCTGGCCAGTGCCGTCGACTTCGCCCATGTCGATCGGCTGTCGGATTGGTCGAAGATTTCAGGTGCCGGCCGGAAATACGATGCCGTCCACGCCTTCACCAGACAGCGCGCCGAGATCGAGGATCGCCTCGCTGCCGTCGAAGCTGCAATCAAACGCGACGGCATGGTCTGGGTCTCCTGGCCCAAGAAAGCATCGAAGGTGCCGACTGATGTCACCGAGGACGTCATCCGCGCAAAGGCGCTGAAGCTCGACCTGGTCGACGTGAAGGTCGCTGCCGTGAACGATATCTGGTCCGGGCTGAAGCTCGTCATTCGAAAGGACCTGAGGTAATGGTCGAACTCACCCTTCCGAAAAACTCGAAGATTAAGCCTGGAAAAACCTGGCCGAAGCCGGAGAATGCCACCAACCTGCGTGAATACCGCATCTACCGCTGGTCGCCGGACGATGACGAGAACCCGCGCATGGACACCTATTTCGTCGACATGGACGATTGCGGGCCGATGGTGCTCGACGCGCTGCTCTGGATCAAGAACAAGATCGACCCGACGCTGACGCTGCGCCGCTCCTGCCGTGAGGGCATTTGCGGCTCCTGCGCCATGAATATCGACGGTTCCAACACGCTCGCCTGCACCAAGGGCTGCGACGACATTTCCGGCGCGATCAAGGTCTACCCGCTGCCGCACATGCAGGTTGTCAAGGATCTGGTGCCCGACCTCACCAATTTCTACGCCCAGCACGCCTCGATCGAGCCGTGGTTGAAGACGGTCTCGCCGGAGCCGGCCAAGGAATGGCTGCAGAGCCATGAGGAGCGCGAAAAGCTCGACGGGCTCTATGAATGCATCCTATGCGCCTGCTGCTCGACCTCCTGCCCGAGCTACTGGTGGAACGGCGACCGCTATCTCGGCCCGGCGACGCTGTTGCAGGCCTATCGCTGGCTGATCGATTCCAGGGACGAGGCGACGGGCGAGCGGCTCGACAATCTCGAAGACCCGTTCCGGCTCTATCGCTGCCATACCATCATGAACTGCGCCCAAACCTGCCCCAAGGGTCTGAACCCGGCCAAGGCGATCGCCGAGATCAAGAAGATGATGGTGGAGAGAAGGGTGTAGCTGGAGGTTGCCCGGGTGAAAACGGTCGCCGAGATCGTCTCATCCGTAGCGATCCTTAGCGCCCCCCTCTGTCCTGCCGGACATCTCCCCCACGAGGGGGGAGATCGGACGTCACTTCGGCTTTCGCTAATCTCCACCGTCGCACGATTGGCGGGGCGCTGAAGCTGCCAATCTCCCTCCTTGTGGGGGAGATGTCCGGCAGGACAGAGGGGGCGCTGTCCCGCCGACTTAGGAGCTTCTGCCCTGTCACGGCGCTCTGATGTCTGTCAAAATCACAGTGCCAAAGAACCAGCAGCAAGTAGGCCTATGACCGACACCGAATTGCCCATCCTTTCTCCCGTCGAAGCGCGCGTGCTCGGCTGCCTGATCGAAAAGAAGGAACTGACGCCCGATATCTACCCGCTGACGCTCAATGCGGCACTTGCCGCCGCCAACCAGAAGACGGCGCGCGAGCCGGTGATGTCGGTCGAGCTTGCCGAGGTCAGACGAGCGCTTGGCCAGCTCGAGCACAAGGGTCTGGTCAGGCAGGTCTTTGCCTCGCGCGTCGAGCGCTGCGAGCATGTCGTCGCGCAGCGCTTTTCCCTGACCTCGGCGCAGATCGCGCTGCTTGGCCTGCTGTTGCTGCGTGGTCCGCAGACGGCCTATGAATTGCTGGCGCGCAGCGAGCGCATGGCGCGGTTACCCTCCATCGACGAGCTTCGCAGCAACCTCGACCTGTTGATCGGCCGCAAGCCGCCGCTCGTTCAGCAGATCGATCGCGGTCCCGGCCAGCGTGAGGACCGCTATGTGCATCTCTTGAGTGGGCCTGTGCAGGCGCCAGTGGCTGCAACGCCCCTGCAAGCGCCTTCGCCGGCCCCGGATCTCGATGCGCGCGTGCAGGCTCTCGAGGAAGAGGTTGCACAATTGCGCGCACGCATCGACGCGCTGACCGGCGAGGCGCGCTAACGGCGGCATCTGGTCTGTGCGTTGAGCCCAAAAAAACGCCGGCCCGAAAGCCGGCGGCGCATATGGTTGAAAAAACTCTCAGCCGAGCTTGGCGTCGAGTGAAACCTTGATGGCGCCGAGCGCCTTCGAAACCGGACACCCGGCCTTGGCCTGTTCGGCCAGCTCCTGGAATTTCGCCGCATCGATGCCCGGCACCTTGCCGACGAGCGTGAGCGCGCTGCCGGTGATGCCGGTGCCTGGAACCAGCGTCACCACGGCCTTGGCGTCGAGTTCGGTGGCAGGGGTGCCGTTCTCGGCCAGGACATGCGAAAGCTGCATGGCAAAGCAGCCGGCATGCGCCGCTGCGATCAGTTCCTCCGGATTGGTGCCGGACTTGCCGCTTTCGTCCTCGAAGCGCATCTTGAACGAGTAGGGCGTGCCTTTCAGGGCCCCGCTCTGCGTGTCGAGCGTACCCTTGCCCTCTTTCAGATTGCCTTTCCAGACGGCGTTTGCGGTGCGGTCCATGAATTCCTCCTTGATGTGGTCTGAGCCGTGATCGGCGTCTGATCGACTATAGCGCGCGCGGGCACGAAGGCCACCCGTGCTTTCGCGCCAATGGCCACGCGCTAAAAATCCACGTGCAAAAATGTCGACTTCTATCTGCCTCGGCCGTCCTGCGGACGGCCACGGGTTTCGTGGCCGGATGGAGGATCACATGGATAATTTGTTTTCTGCTCACTGGAGACACGCCGGCCGAAAGGCCGGTGAACAAGAAGCCGAATGGTTTTATCGGCGACCTTCCGGTTTTGGTCGGCTGCTTGCCGCGGTTGCCATCATCGGGGTTACGGTGTCCCTTGTCGATCATGCGGCGGTCAAAAGCCCGGCTGAGACCTTGGTTGCCAACGGTTCGTCCCAACAAGGGAGATGAGAGATGAAATACGTTTGCCTGGTCTACGGTGAGGAAAAAGATCTTTATGCAATGAGCCCGGAGAGGTTGGCCAAGCTCGACGCCGACTCGCTGGCCTATGACAAATCAGTGGAGCAAAGCGGCCGGCTGATCATCGCGCGGGCGCTGCAGTCGGTGAAGACCGCGAAAACCGTGCGCCGGCGCAAGGGCAAGCGGCTGGTCACCGATGGTCCCTTCGCCGAGACCAAGGAGCAATTGCTCGGCTTCGTCATGATCGAGGCCGGGGATATCGACGAGGCGCTGGAGATCGCCGGCGGCATTCCGCTGGCCGAAATCGGCACGATCGAGGTCAGGGCGATCTACAACGTGCCGGGGTCCTAGAGATATTCTGTATGCGTCCGGCGGGATCAGATTTCTTCGGCGGGCGCAACTTTCGCGTTTGAAGCGGGGCAATACTTCTCCTATCGTCGCTGCGGTTGGGGATTTCGGGCATGCATATACTGATTGCTGCAATTGGGCTGTTGGGAGTGGCGGCGTTCTGGTGGTATCGGATGAAGGCCATGAACGACGCGGCGCGCGAGGTCGCGGAAGTCGTCGGGCGTGTGCAAGGGAACATTCGGCGCAAGAGACTGCGCAAGCAGGCGGCGCTCTCACCGCTGACGGCGATCGATGACCCGGTCGTGGCGGCCGCGACGCTGATCACTGCCATTGTTTCCGAGAACGGCCCTGTCCTGCCGCAGCGCGAAGCCGCGATCCGGTCGGTGATTTCGGAGATTGCGGACGCCAAGAAGACCGATGAAGCCGTGGTCTACGCCAAATGGGCGGCGTCACAGGTCGATGATGCCACGATCGTTATCGACAAGCTGGCGCCGTTCCTGCGCGAACGTCTGGATGTGACCGAAAGAAACGATTTGCTGCAGATGGTGAACCGCGCGGCGCAGGCTGGTGAGCAACCCCTAAGAATATCCGACCAGCGGATGCTGCGGCTGCGCCAGAAGCTCGGCTTCGAGGTCAACTAGGGTGTGCTGATATTCAGGTGATGCCGGCCTGCGAACGGCGACTTCCTGCGCTTACTACAGCGCCGCGCGCCTTATTGGGCGCGCAAAGGACGCTGTAGAACTCTGATTTTGCGCAGGATCTTCCGAAATCAAATTCGATTTCGGAATCATGCGCGGGCTCACGTACCCAAAAGTACGCTCCGCTCCGGTTCTCGAAACTCACAGTTCTCGGCTCGGCCTGACCTGAATCTCAACACACCCTGGCATGTCCGTGAGACGGATCAGATCGCCTCGCCCTTGAGCAGTTTCGGCGTGTCGCCCGACAGACCGGACGCCTGGCGGATGAAAAAATCCTTCAGCCGCGGCATGCGTTCGACGAGGCCTAGGCCGATGTCGCGGACGGCGCGCAACGGGCCGATGTCGTTGGAAAACAGCCGGTTCAGGACATCGGTGGTGATGCCCATCTGCAGCGTATCGAAGCGCCGCCACTGCTGGTAGCGTTCGAGCACGTCGAGCGCGCCGATATCCTGGCCGAGCCGGTCGGCCTCGACCACCACTTCGGCCAATGCCGCCACATCCTTGAAGCCGAGATTGAGGCCCTGGCCGGCGATCGGGTGGATGCCGTGGGCCGCGTCGCCGGCGAGCGCAATGCGCGGCGCGACGAAATCGCGGGCGATGGTCAGGCCGAGCGGCCAGGCGCGTGGCCTGTCGGCAACGTGAATTTCGCCAAGCTTCAGGCCAAAACGCTGTTCGAGCTCATGCTCGAAGACGAGGTCGTCGCCGTCGACCAGTTTTTCGGCATCTTCCGACCGCTCGACCCAGACGATCGACGAGCGGTTGGTGCCGTCCGTGTCCGGCTTGAGCGGCAGCGTGGCGAACGGGCCGGCTGGCAGAAAATGCTCCTCGGCGCGGCCGTTGTGCGGCCGTTCATGCGCGACAGTGCAGACGATGCCGGACTGGCCGTACTCCCATTTCACCGTCTTGATGCCGGCCATATCGCGCAGCTTCGAGTTGACCCCGTCGGCGGCGATCAGCAGCCGCGCCTTCAGGGCCGCGCCGTCCGCAAGATGCACGGTGATGCCGGCGCCGTTCACGTCGAAGGCATTGACGGCGACCCCTTCGATGATGTCGATGCCGATTTTTTCAGCGCGCCGGCGCAATGCGCCATTCAAATCCCGGTTTGCGACCATGTGCGCAAAGGCTTCGCCGGGCGCGACCTCGCCATCGAAAGTGAGAAACACCGGGCGCACCGGATCGGAAGTGCGCGAATCGGTAACGATCATTTCGGTGATCGCCTGCGCCTCGGGCGCGATTTCGGCCCAGACGCCGAGTTGGTCGAGCATGCGGCAAGCGGCAGCGGCGATGGCCGAGGCGCGGCCGTCCTTTTGCCAGACGCCAGCGGGCGCGGCGTCGACGACAGCCACCGCCAGGCTCGGGCGCGCCTGTTTCAGCGATACGGCGGCGGCAAGGCCGACATAGCCGGCGCCGGCGACCAGAATGTCGAGCGAAGTTCGGTTTTTTGCATCCGCCTTGCGGTCCACCATGGCAAAATTCCTTTCCGGCCAAATTTCCTTCCGGCCTTGACTGCCCGTCATTCCTGTCGGAAACCGCCTTAACACTTTGCGGTGAGGGCGCGAAACATGACGGCGGCCATGGACGAGCTTCTCGGCATTCTCGACCTCGAGCAGCTGGAACACAACCTGTACCGTGGTCGCAGCCCCAAACTTGACTGGCAGCGTATCTTCGGTGGCCAGACCATCGCCCAGGCGCTGGTAGCCGCCCAGCGAACGGTCGAGCCCGAACGCCACGTCCATTCTCTGCACGGCTACTTCATGCGGCCCGGCGACACCAAGGTGCCGATCATCTACCAGGTCGACCGCATCCGCGACGGCGGCTCCTTCACCACGCGCCGCGTCGTGGCGATCCAGCACGGCCAGGCGATCTTTTCGCTGGAAGCCTCGTTCCAGCAGGACGAGGTCGGGCTCGAGCATCAGGTGCCGATGCCGCAGGACGTGCCGGCGCCCGACACATTGCTGTCGCAGCGCGAATTGATCGGCAAGTTCGGCGAGGCCGTGCCCGACGGCATCACGCGCTACTGGGAACGTGACCGCCCGATCGAGATGAAGCCGGTGATGCTGGAGCATTACACCAGCCGGGAGAAGCTGGAGCCGAAGCAGAACATCTGGATCCGCACAACCGGCCCGGTTCCAGCCGATCGCGCCACGCAGGCGGCGGTTCTTGCCTATCTTTCCGACATGACGCTGCTCGATACTTCGACCTTTGCGCATGGCCGCGCCATTTTCGATAGCGACATCCAGGCGGCGAGCCTCGATCATGCGATGTGGTTCCACCGCGGCCATCCGCTCGACGATTGGATGCTCTACACGCAGGACAGCCCGTCGACGCAGGGGTCGCGGGGGTTCACCCGCGGGTCGCTGTTTGCTCGCGACGGCACGTTGATCGCCTCGGTTGCCCAGGAAGGCCTCATCAGGCTGAAGCGGCCGCCTGCCGAATAGGCAATTTTGCAAAATTGCCTATTTTTTAATCAGATGCGTTGCCGCGACTATGAACAGTCAGCCGACAAAACTTCCCCAATTCCTTATTTAACAGCAGCTTAACACCCTGCTTCGGCAACTGGCACGGAGCTTGAATCCTAGCGGGCACTCTCCGGCTCTCATGGGGATCGGCGAAGTCGTGCAAACGCGGGGACCCGCAACAGTAAAGGGTGAAACCTTATGAAAATCGTGATGGCAATCATCAAGCCGTTCAAGCTCGACGAGGTGCGCGAAGCGCTCACCGCCGTCGGCATCCAGGGCCTGACCGTCACCGAAGTCAAAGGCTACGGGCGTCAGAAGGGCCACACGGAAATCTATCGCGGGGCGGAATACGCGGTCAGCTTCCTGCCGAAGATCAAGATCGAAGTCGCGGTCGCCCTGGACATGGTCGACAAGGCCGTCGAAGCCATCACAGCGGCGGCCAAGACCGGTCAGATCGGCGACGGCAAGATCTTCGTTTTCGGCATCGACCAGGCGGTGCGCATTCGCACCGGCGAAACAGACACCGACGCGCTTTGAGCTGCGGACACGTATTCCAATGGAGAGTTCAATGAATATTCCTTCTACTTTGAAGTCGGCGGCGCGCACCGCGCTGCTGGGCTCGCTCGCTATTGCAGCACTGGGCACGGTCGCCGCATTCGCGCAGGAAGCGGCGCCAGCCGCCCCGGCAGCGCCGGCGGCGCCGGCCTTTACCGTCGACAAGGGTGACACGACGTGGATGATGATTTCCACCATCCTGGTGCTGTTGATGACCATTCCCGGCCTTGCCCTTTTTTACGGCGGCCTGGTTCGCGCCAAGAATATGCTGTCGGTGCTGATGCAGGTTTTCACCATCACCAGCGTGGTCATGATCGTCTGGGTTTTCTACGGTTACAGCCTTGCCTTCACCCCCGGCAATGCCTTCATCGGCGGTCTTTCCAAGATGTTTCTTGCCGGCGTCGATGTGACGACGGTGTCGGAAACGTTCACCAAGGGCGTCGCCATTCCCGAGCTGGTGTTCGTCATCTTCCAGATGAGCTTCGCCTGCATCACGCCCGCCCTGATCGTCGGCGCCTTCGCCGAACGCGTCAAGTTTTCGGCCGTGATCCTTTTCACCATCCTCTGGGTCACATTCGTCTACTTCCCGATCGCGCATATGGTCTGGTTCTGGGGCGGCCCGAGCGCTTATAGCGACCCGTCGGGGCTCATCTTCGGCTTCGGCGCCATCGACTTCGCCGGCGGCACCGTCGTTCACATCAACGCGGGCATCGCCGGCCTTGTCGGCGCGCTCATGATCGGCAAGCGCATCGGCTACAACAAGGACATCATGGCACCGCACTCGATGACGCTGACCATGGTTGGTGCTTCGCTGCTGTGGGTTGGCTGGTTCGGCTTCAACGCCGGCTCGAACCTCGAAGCCAACGCCTACGCGGTGCTGGCCATGGTCAACACCTTTGTCGCCACAGCGGCGGCGGCGGTGACCTGGATCGTACTTGAAACTTTGCTGCGCGGCAAAGCGTCCATGCTTGGCGCGGTTTCGGGCGCTGTCACCGGCCTTGTCGCCGTCACGCCTGCTGCCGGCTTTGCCGGACCGATGGGCGTCATCGTGCTCGGCATCGTCGCCACCTGCGTCTGCTACTCCTTCGTCTCGGTCGTGAAGAACAAGTTCGGCTACGACGACAGCCTCGATGTCTTCGGCATCCACTGTATCGGCGGCATCATCGGCGCGCTCGGCACCGGCATCCTGGTCAATCCCGCTCTCGGCGGCGCTGGCATCGTCGATTATTCGACAGCCGACTTCGCCGCCGGCTATGCCGGCACGGCCACCCAGTTGTGGTCGCAGTTCAAGGGTGTGCTGGTAACCGTCCTGTGGTCGGGCATCGGCAGCGCCATCCTCTACAAGATCGTCGATATGATCGTAGGCCTGCGTCCGACAGCCGATGCAGAGCGTGAAGGGCTCGACCTCACCTCGCATGGCGAAGCTGCCTACCACCCGTAAGCCCTGTCCGGGGCGGCCTCGGCCGCCCCGCATCCTCCCTCCCGTCGTGATGCTCCCGAAAGGGCTCACGCGTTGAGGCCCGGACACGTTCCGGGCCTCTTTTTTGCGCGCATGACCGAGCAAGACCTCGCCGCAAGATACTTCTCCCAACCCCTTATAGTTAATGCTGCCTTAACCTTCCCGCCGATAGTCTGGAGCCCGAATCTGCCGAGCTGCGCGCACGCTATCGGCCAGGCAATGACAGACGGGGAAGAACATGCGTTCAGGGGCTTCAGCACCGCTCGCGCTGGCCGATACTGGGCACGGCATCCGGGCATTCGCGCGGCGTCAGGTCGGCCGGCTGGTCGGCGCCGGCCTGTTTGCGCTGGTCGCCTTCGGTGTCGCCAGCCTCGCCACTTGGAACGTCGCCGACCCAAGCTTCTCCCATGCCACCGGCAACATCGTCACCAATGCCATGGGCTATGTGGGCGCTGTGTTCTCCGACCTTGCCATGCAGTTTTTCGGCCTTGCCGCCGTTGCGGCGCTGGTGCCGGCGGTGGTCTGGGGATTTCTGCTGTTTTCGGCGCGCGGCGTCGACAGGCTGCCGAAGCGCGGGCTCGCCTGGTTCGGCTATGCGGTGCTTGCCGCGGCCATCGCCGGCTGCGTGGTGCCGCCCAAGACCTGGCCGCTACCGACAGGTCTCGGCGGCGTGTTCGGCGACATGGTGCTCAAGATCCCCGGTCTCATCGTCGGCGGCTATCCAACCGGTCTTATCGCCAGCGTGCTCGCCGTGCTTCTGGCCGCCCCGGCACTGTGGCTGTTTGCCTATGGCTCGGCGCTGATTGCACGCAAGAACGGTTTCGCCGTCCTGGAGCAACCGGCCGCAGCCGATCCGAGGGACCAGGATGATCTGCTTTTCGACAATGACGAGGACGAGGGCGACGAGGGCATTCTGGCGCTTGGCGCGATCACGCATTGGTGGCTGTCGTTGCGCGCCTATCTCCGCCGCCGCGCCGCTCGCCGCCGGGAGCGCGACGATTTCGAACCGGAAATGGAGCCGCGCGCCAGCGCCTGGCGTCGCGCTGCCGAGCGGGTCGAATCGGCCGAATTTGCCGAATCGCGGATGAGCGCGGATGGCCGGGCCCGCGTCGAGCCGGAATTCTTCGCCGCCATGGTCAATGACCGCAGCGCCTCGCTCGATCCCGACAACGCCGATGTCCTCGACGATGACGACGACATGGATTTTGCGCCGGAGCCCATGGGCCAGCGCAGCCCTGCGTCCAATGCGAAGGTGCAGCCGTTCCGCTCCGATGCCGCCACCCGCGTCGCGGCGCCGGCGCCGAGGCCCGTTCCGGGCGCCCGTGTCCAGCGCGAAGCCCAGACCTCACTGATCGGCTCCGAACAATTCGAAATGCCATCGCTGCATTTTCTGTCCGAGCCGAAGAACGTTGTGCGCGACGCCAGCCTGTCCAAGGACGCGCTGGAGCAAAATGCTCGCCTGCTCGAAGGCGTGCTGGAGGATTTCGGCGTCAAGGGCGAGATCATCCATGTCCGCCCCGGCCCGGTCGTCACGCTTTACGAGCTGGAACCGGCGCCCGGCATCAAATCGTCGCGGGTCATTGGCCTGTCCGACGACATCGCCCGCTCGATGAGCGCGATCGCCTGCCGCGTCGCCGTGGTGCCCGGCCGCAACGCCATCGGCATCGAGCTGCCGAACGCCAAGCGCGAGACCGTCTATCTCAGGGAGATCATGGCGAGCCGCGATTTCGAAACCACCAAGGCCAAGCTGGCGCTGGCGCTCGGCAAGACCATCAATGGCGAGGCGGTCATCGTCGACATCGCCAAGATGCCGCATGTGTTGGTCGCCGGCACCACCGGTTCGGGCAAGTCGGTCGCCATCAACACCATGATCCTGTCGCTGCTCTACCGACTGACGCCGCAGGACTGCCGGCTGATCATGATCGACCCGAAAATGCTGGAACTTTCGGTCTATGACGGCATCCCGCATCTGCTGACGCCCGTCGTCACCGACCCGAAGAAGGCGGTGGTGGCGCTGAAATGGACCGTGCGCGAAATGGAGGACCGCTACCGCAAGATGTCGAAGGTCGGCGTCCGCAACATCGACGGTTTCAACGCGCGAGTGCAGCAGGCGGAGAAGAAAGGCGAGAAAATCTCGCGCACCGTGCAGACCGGCTTCGACCGCCAGACCGGCGAAGCGATCTACGAGACGGAAAACCTAGATCTCGAGCCGATGCCCTACATCGTCGTCATCATCGACGAGATGGCCGATTTGATGATGGTCGCCGGCAAGGACATCGAAGGCGCGGTGCAGCGCCTGGCACAGATGGCGCGCGCCGCCGGCATCCACGTCATCATGGCGACGCAGCGGCCGTCGGTCGACGTCATCACCGGCACGATCAAGGCCAACTTCCCGACCCGCATTTCCTTCCAGGTGACGTCGAAGATCGACAGCCGCACCATTCTGGGCGAGCAAGGCGCCGAACAGCTGCTTGGCATGGGCGACATGCTCTACATGGCCGGCGGCGGCCGCATCCAGCGCGTGCACGGTCCCTTCGTTTCCGATGACGAGGTCGAGAAGATCGTCGCGCATCTGAAGCTGCAGGGCGTGCCGGAATATCTCGACGCCATCACCGAGGATGAAGGCGAGGACGACGACGAGCCATCGGGCAAGGGTGGGGCCAGTGGTGGCGGCAATTTCGAGGATTCCGACGATCCCTACGACCAGGCGGTTGCGGTGGTGCTGCGCGATGGCAAGGCCTCGACCAGCTACATCCAGCGCCGGCTCGGCATCGGCTACAACCGCGCCGCCTCGATCATCGAGAAGATGGAGAAGGAAGGCATTGTCGGCCCGGCCAACCATGCCGGAAAACGCGAGATTCTGGTACCGACGGAGGACGACAAGTTCTGATCCGACCGGCAAGAACCATAGGATCTGCCCGGCGGCAACGTTGACGGCGGCAACTTTGAACCTTCTGGCGCGTTTGCAACGACCAAGCGCTGTTCGGCCGCCAAACTTAAGCCCAACTGGGGGGCCAAACACTGCGACAACAGATAAACCAGACGAGAGTAACCGGCATGAAAAACTCTTCTTTCGCCACGATCAGCGATTTTGCCCCGACCCGCCGCCAGCTGCTTGGCCTCGGCCTGGTCCTGGCAGGTGCTGCGGCCGTCAACGTCGTGCCCGGGGTCCAGTTGCTGGCGTCGGCGCAAGCGGCGGTGCCACCCACCGCGCAGAAGATCGCCGACCATTTTTCCTCGGTCAAATCGATGACCGGCGAATTCGTACAGTTCGGACCCAAGGGCGAGCAGACCGGCGGCAAGTTCTTTCTGGAACGGCCGGGCAAGATCCGCTTCAACTATGATGGGACGTCGAATTTCAGGGTGATTTCCGACGGCAAGTCGGTGGTCATCCTCAACAAGCGGCTGAAGACGTCCGATCTCTACCCACTGTCGAAAACGCCGCTCAAGCTGCTGCTCGACAACAGGATCGACCTTTCCGGCGGCCGCGTCAAAAGCGTTAAGGAAGAAAACGACGTCACCACCATTCAACTCGCCGACAAGTCGGTATTCGGCAGTTCGAAGATCACCATGATGTTCGATCCAAAATCCTACGAATTGCGCCAGTGGACGATCACCGATGCGCAAGGCAAAGATACGACGGTGATGATCTTCAACGTCAGGGAAGGCGTACGCTTCGCCCCCGACACTTTTGCCATCGACTATACGGCCAACCGCGAACTGAACACCAAGTCTCGCTAAGACTTGCTGCTGCGATAGCTGTGTAAAGTGCCGGGCCGTGCCCTACCAGGCGCGGCCCGGCTTGTTTTTGCGGTGCGCGGCTGGCAGTAGTTTCAGGGATTGACTGTCAAAGGACGTCGTCCCGCCGGAGCCATCTGGCGGATCTTGCGTTGCCCCGGAACCCCACACATGCCCTTTTCCATCGCCACCTGGAACATCAATTCCGTCCGCCTGCGCATGCCGATCGTCGAACGCTTGCTCGTGGAGCAGGCGCCGGACGTGCTCTGCCTGCAGGAAACGAAGTGTCCGGACGAACTGTTTCCCGAGAAGGCGTTCCGCAAGCTCGGCTATGAACACATCGTGTTCCACGGCCAGAAGGGCTATCACGGCGTGGCCACGGTGGCGCGCCGGCCGATCGAGGTCGTCGAAAAGCGCCGCTTCTGCGACATCGAGGACTGCCGGCATCTGTCGGTCACCGTCAAGGCCGGCGGCAAGGCGATCCTGCTGCACAATTTCTACGTTCCGGCCGGCGGCGACGAGCCCGATCCCATCATCAACCGCAAGTTCAAGCACAAGCTGGATTTCGTCGCCGAGATGAACGCCATCCGCGCCGAGCACGACGAAGTGTCCGGCTCGATCCTGGTCGGCGATCTCAACATCGCGCCGCTCGAGCACGATGTCTGGTCGCACAAGCAGCTCCTGAAGGTAGTCAGCCATACGCCGGTCGAGACGGAAAGTTTCGAAGCGATGCGGCTCGCCGGCAACTGGGTCGACCTGATGCGGCTCAACGTGCCTTATGAACGGAAGCTCTACACCTGGTGGAGCTATCGCGCGCAGGATTGGGAAGCGTCGGATCGCGGCCGGCGGCTCGACCATGTCTGGTCGTCGCCAAACCTGGTGCCGAGCTTTGCCGGCTACGAGATCCTGCGGCCGGCGCGCGGCTGGGAACGGCCTTCGGACCATGTGCCGGTGATCGCTCGGTTCGATCTGGTTTAGCCTCCACGGCTTCGTCACCCTCGGGCGGAGCGGGAGCGAAGCGCGCCGCGCAGAGCCGAGGATCCATGCCGTCGCTTTCGAGCGCCGCGGCAATGCAGAATCTCGCGATGCCGGCGGGACAGCGCCCCTCTGTCCTGCCGGACATCTCCCCCACAAGGCGGGAGATTGGCAGCTTCGCCGTCTCACATCCTATGCCCGCTCAGTTGTCGAAACGGGGCGCCAGCTCCTCGATGCGGCGGATCATTGCCAGAAAATCCTCGGAGATGCGCTGGTGCAGATGGACCGCGATGTCGGGATATTCCTCCAGGATGCGGTGGAACATCTTGCGGCTGAGCCGCAGCACTTCCGAATCGATCTCGGCAGATGCGCTGGTCAGCCGGTTGGTGTCGGCGATCAGCGCCAGCTCGCTCAACATCGTGCCGGGGCCGGCCGTGCCTATCGGAACGCGATCGCCATTCTGCTCGCGATACAGCACGATTCGCCCGCTGACGACGATATAGGCGCAATCGGCCTCGTCGTCTTCGCGGTAAAGCTTGTGGTCGGCCTGAAGCCTGGTGGTTTCCGCGCCAAAGGCGAGCAGACGCAGCTGTTCCTCCGTGAAGCTCTCGAAGAGCCTCACGGCGGACAGGATGCGGATGTCGTCATCCAACGCCATCTAGCTGTGTCCCCGAACGGTCAGTCCAATCCCTCCCTTACAGCGCCGAGCCTCCCTTTGGACGCGCAAGGGACGCTCTAAACGCTTTGAAATCGACACGCCGTGCTTTCCAAAAAATCGATTCCGATTCTTGGGCCGATACCTCAGCGAGTTCGATCCAGAACCACCTCCAGTCTCAGGATCGTACCCGAAAGCGGCCCGCCCCGATCGCTCATTGAATAATTAAATGTTTAAGGAACCAGCTTGTAGCCGCCGCTTTCTGTCACAAGAATTTCTGCATTGGAAGGATCGCGCTCGATCTTCTGGCGCAGCCGATAGACATGGGTTTCCAGCGTGTGCGTGGTGACGCCGGAATTGTAGCCCCAGACTTCCTCGAGCAGCACGTCGCGCGTCACCACCTTCTGGTCGGCACGGTAGAGATACTTGATGATCGAGGCTTCCTTTTCGGTCAGCCGCACCTTGGCGCCGCGCTGGTCGATCAGAAGCTTCTGGCTGGGCTTGAAAGTGTAGGGGCCAACCGAAAAGGTGGCGTCTTCGCTCTGCTCATGCTGGCGAAGCTGGGCACGGATGCGGGCCAAGAGAACCGCGAAGCGGAACGGCTTGACCACATAGTCGTTGGCGCCGGCTTCGAGGCCGAGAATCGTGTCGGAATCGGTGTCGTGTCCCGTCAGCATGATGATGGGCGACTTGTAGCCGCCCTTGCGCAGTATCTTCACTGCCTCGCGGCCATCCATGTCGGGGAGGCCGACATCCATGATGAGCAGATCGATAACGCCGCCGCGGGCCGTGGCGATGCCTTTGGCGGCGGTTGATTCTTGCAGGACGTCGAATTCCTCATAGAGAGACAATTGCTCGACGAGCGTGCCGCGCAGGTCGTCATCGTCATCGACGATCAGAATGGTGCGTGAAGTCATGGATCAATCCGTTGTTTTGAAAAGAAAATTCAGTTGACCGCTGCCTGTTTATGCGGAAGCTGACCGGCACAACAGCCGATCACAATGATTTGTTCCGTGGCACGATCATACAAGAAAAAACGCGCGTGCAATGAGGCGAGCGCATTTTTGCGAAAAGGGCTCCGTGTTCTCACGGTGCGCGCCAGGCCCGGCCACGCCAGTCAGGGGCTCTTGCAGGCGGGCAAACTGGTGTTTTCATGTGCGCTGGGACGCGGCGGGATATCGACCCGCAAACGCGAAGGCGATGGCGCCACGCCGCTTGGTTCGATGCGGATCCTGTCGGGGTATTTCCGTAACGATCATTTTCCCGGCGGCCGCAAAACCCGGCTGGCGATGACGCCGATCGGTCCCGATCTCGGCTGGTGCGAAGTGCCTGAGGACCGCAACTACAACCGTCCGGTCAAGATTCCCTACGGCGCTAGTCACGAGCGGATGCTGCGCGCCGACCGGCTCTATGATGCCTGCCTGGTGCTCGACTGGAACATTTCGCCGCGTCGCCGCGGGCGCGGCAGCGCCATCTTCTTTCATCTCGCGCGCCCCAGCTTCACGCCGACGCAAGGCTGCGTCGCAGTGACGGCACGCACGATGGCCCGGCTGTTGCCGCTGCTGTCGGATCGTACGGTGATGAGGGTGGTGAGGTAGGGGAATAGGGGAATAGGGGAGTAAGAAAGTGTCAGCCGGATTGCGCAGACGCGCCGCTAACCTTTTGGCTTTCCTACTCCCCTACTCCCCTACTCCCCTACTCCCCTACGTCCGCGGCTGCTGCCAACCGATGTCGAGAAGGCCCAGTCGGCCGAGTTCGCGGTCCATCGCTTGCGCGACATCCTTGCGTTCGGCGCCAATGTCGCGCAATTGGCGGTCCGGAAGGTCCTCGACTTTTTCATGCGGGAGGTTGACTGCGATTTTTGCATGGCGGAACCAATCAAACACCCCGCGCAGCCAGGCCGGGCGGATGGTTACAGAGCTCAAGGCAATGTGAGACATGGTGCAATCCGCTTCTCCGGATACCAAATCCGGTTTGATGTTTGTTCGATGGTCACATCATGGCGGATTGAAATTAAAACGAGAAACGAGTAGTTCTTTCCAGATCATCAAGTTTTATTTGAGGATCTGGAGCACGATGGTCCCGCCAGCATTTGTTTCGCTCTGATGGCTCGCCTGCTGCCGGGAACCCGTGCACTGAGGACGCTGGAAGCAGCCGCCCGGCACCTCAATTTCACCCGCGCCGCAGACGAACTCGGCCTGACGCCGGCAGCGGTCAGCCACCAGATCAAGGAAATCGAGGATCAGCTCGGCATCGTGCTGTTCACGCGCACCAGCCGCACGATCCGGCTGACGGAGGCGGGCGCGGTGCTGTTCGAGGCGTCGACCGACGCGCTCGACCTGCTTGGCCGGGCCGTCTCACGGGCGCACAAGATGGCGCGCGGAACGGCACTGCTGAAAGTGACCCTCGACGCCCAGTTCGCGACAAAATGGCTGATGCGGCGGGTCGATGATTTTCGCAAGCAGCGGCCGGGCATTGAGCTCCGCTTCGACATTGCCTCTGAATTGCGCGATTTCGACCTGGACGACGTCGATGTCGGCATCCGTTTCGGCGCGGGAAAATATCCGGGCCTTTGCACCCACCGGCTGTTCGACAACATCATCATCCCTGTGTGCAGCCCCAGCCTGCTGGCCTCCGGCCCGCCGCTGCGCGAGCCACGCGATCTCTTCCATCACACGCTCGCCCATATCGAGTGGGCGCGACAGGGCGTGACGTGGCCCAACTGGCGGATGTGGATGGCAGCGGCCGGCGTCGACGATTTCGACGACAGCCGAACGATCGTGTTCGGTACCTCGACCGACGCCGTTCAGGCCGCACTTGACGGCAATGCCGTCGCGCTCGCCGATTTTGCCATGGTGGCAAGCGACCTTTCCGAAGGCCGGCTGATCCGGCCCTTCGAACTTGGCATCAGGGTTCCGCCCGAATTCGCCTACTTCCTGGTCTATCCCGTCGCATCCGCCAAGGACGCCAGGATCGTAGCGTTCAGGGATTGGCTCCTGAACGAAGTTCACAACCCGCAGCCGGAGCCGACGCTTGGATGAGCTTTAGGTCGCTCTGAGTGCTCATCCGGCGGCCGTCGACCTATGTCGTGGCGGCAGGGTCAGCCCGCGACTTCTCCTGCACCGAACCAGCCGATCACCGCGCCGATGATAAGCAGCACGCCGAGCCAGTGGCCGCAGTCTATGATGGTCAGATCCCAGCCGAACCCTTCGTAGCGATGATTGACGGATAGCGTCGTGGCGACAAAACCCAGCCAGAGAGCGAAGCCGAAGACGAGCCCGGCAACGAGGCTCGGTTCGCCACCGGTCATCGCTCCGATGATCAGGGACATGACGAGCGCCATGACAATTTCCGCGACGAAGCTGATGACGAAGGGCAACGGCGATTTGTTCATGGTCGCCGGGTCAAGCTTGGCGGCCTTGAGCCAGGGCTTGCTCAAGCCCATGTACCAGGCGGCGCCGAACAACCACGCCGCCACGGCGGCGACGATCACCGCCAGCCAGTTCACTGCTGAAAAATCCATGATTTCCCTCCCCGGAAGCATGTCGCCCAAAGTGCCCAGCGGTTTTGGGACAACGACATGCGTATTCTCAAAATCGATGCGTGATGGAACGCCTGTTCGGCGAAGCGGTCAAGCAAACCGCCAGACGGTCGTGCGTTTGACCAGGGCGTCTTCCAGCGCCCGGGTTACCGCAACTTCGTAGACGGCGAGCGGCTCCAGTCCTGCTTTCGGCATGTAGGAGCGGCCCGGGTCGCCAACGAGGATGTCGGCGCCGCGCGCCTTGAGCGTCGCGAACCATGGCATCAGCCTGTCGGCGAAGGACCTGTCGTAGAAGACATCGCCGGCCAGAACCACGTCCCAACCCGCATCGGTTCCGATGCAGTCCGAGCCGAGGAACTTTATCCCGACGCCATTGGCCTCGGCGTTGAGGCGGATCGTGGTCGCGCAGAACGGGTCGATGTCGGCGGCGATCACCTCTGCCGCGCCGGCCTTCGCCGCGGCAATGGCGACTAGGCCGGAACCGGAGGCAAAGTCGAGCACGCGCTTGCCGTGCACGTCAGACGGATTATCGAGGATGTAGCGGGCAAGGCCTTGGCCGCCGGCCCAGGCGAAGGCCCAGAAAGGCGGCGGCAGGCCGATTTCGGCCAGTTCGTCCTCTGTCCGCTGCCACAGATCATGCGCCTCGTCAGCCAGATGCAGCAGGATCTCCGGCACATGCGGCGGCGCCATCAGCGCCGTGTTGTCGAGGATGAAGTTTTTCGCGCTGTTTGGCGTCAGCGCCGTCACGGAGCCGGCGTCAGGTCGCCCATGCGGCAGACCTCTTTCCATTCGGCCGGCGTCACCGGCTGCACGGAAAGCCGTCCAAGCCGGACCAGTGCCATCTCGGCAAGCTTGGGATTGGCCTTGACCTGTTCCAGCGTCACCGGCTTCGGCATATCCTTGACGGCGCGGATATCGACGCATTCCCAGCGCGGATCGTCTGATGTGGTGTCCTGATGGGCCAGCGCGCAGACCTCGACGATGCCGACCACGTCGAGCCCGTCGTTGGAATGATAGAAGAAGCCGAGATCGCCGATCTGCATCGCCTTCATGTTGTTGCGCGCCGCATAGTTGCGCACGCCGTCCCATTGCGTGCCGGCCTTGCCCTTCGCCTTGAGGTCCTCGAAGGAGAAGACCGAGGGTTCGGATTTGAACAGCCAGTAGTTCATTGTTTTTGCTCCTTCTAGGGGCTGGCGATCAGCTACAGCGCCGCGCGTCTTTCAGACGCGCAAAGGACGCTGTAGCACTTTGATTTTGCGCATGATCCTTTCCGAAAATCGATTCCGATTTTCGGGGTCATGCGCTCGCCGGCTTGTTGAAGGTCCAATTCCATTGCCGGATTTCGACGCTTTCGAACAGCCCGGCCTTGGCATAGGGGTCTGCCGCCGACAGCGCTTCTGCCGACGCCAGATCGGGCGCCTCGACCACGACGAGGCTGCCGTCCGGCTTGCCGTCGGCGTCGAGGAACGGACCGGCGAAGGCCAGCTTCTTCTCGCCGTTCAAGCCTTCCAGAAAGGCAACATGCTCGGGCCGCGTATCGAGCCGCACCTGCAGCTTTCCAGGCTTGTCCTTGCAAATCATCGCAAACAGCATCTTTCCATCTCCGGCTTGTTCGAGATTTATCGCATCGGCCCGAAAATCGGAATCGATTTTCGGAAAGCACGATGCGCAGGTTTCAAAGTGTTAGAGCGTACTTTGTGCGTCCAAATGGACGCACGTCGCTCTAAACATCGGTTTCGGTCTTCAGCGGCCTTGTCATCAGCGCTGACACAGCCTGGCGAATGGTGATCTTGCCGTCCAGTATGGCGGCGACGGCGGTGATGATCGGCGCGTCGATCTTACGCTCGGTGGCGATGCGGGCGGCGATCGCCGCCGTCGGCACGCCTTCGGCCAAGGGCAGCCCGGCAAGTGGCTTGCCTTGCCCCAGCGCCAGCCCGTAGGCGAAATTCCGCGACTGGGCGGACGAGCAGGTGAGCAACAGGTCGCCGAGGCCGGAAAGTCCCATCAGCGTTTCGGGCCTGGCGCCGAAGGCAGCACCGATGCGGCGCAATTCGACAAAGCCGCGCGTCACCATGGCGGCCTGGGCGCTGGCGCCGAGCCCGGCGCCGGTGACGGCACCGGCGGCAATGGCGAAGACGTTCTTCAGCGCGCCGCCGATCTCGACGCCGATGAGGTCGTCGCTCGAATAGCAGCGCAGGTTCTGCGCGGAGAAGCGGGCGGCAAGGTCGGCTGCCAGATCCTCGCCGCGGGCGGCGACCACCACGGCCGTCGGCAGCCCCCTGGCAACGTCGGTGGCGAAGCTCGGGCCGGAAAGGGCGGCAACCGGATTTTCAGGCAGGATCTCTCTTGCGATCGCCGACAGCAGCGCGCCGGTGTCGCGCTCAATGCCTTTGGCGCAGAGGACCAGCGGGACGCCTGTCGGCATATGGGCTTTCGCGGTGGCCAGCATGGCGCGCAGCGACTGCGCCGGCGCCACTGCCAGCACGCAATCTGCATCGGTGAGAGCCGCTTTGATATCGCTTGTGGCCTCGATGCCGGGCTCGAGCGCGATGCCAGGCAGGTAGCGTGGATTTTCGCCGCGACCAATCGCTTCAACAATCTCCTGGTCACGCGCGAACAGCCGGACCGAGTGGCCGGCGCGCAGCATGGCCAGCGCCAGCGCCGTGCCCCAGGCGCCGCCGCCGAGCACGGCGACGCGCCAGCCGCTTGTGGCCTTGCTCACAGTCATGCCTTGGCACCACGCCGGCCCGAGCCGACCATCGGGGTGGAGATGCTGTCCAGCGGCCAGCGCGAACGCGGTACGAAATCGGCGGCATTTTCATCGGCGATGCCGGCGCGCAACCGCTCGATACCAGCCCAGGCGATCATCGCCGCATTGTCGGTGCAGAGTTTGAGCGGCGGCGCGACGAAAGCAAAGCCGGCTTTCTCGCACAGGGCTTCGAGTGTCGTCTTGATCGTCCGGTTGGCGGCGACGCCGCCTGCGACAACGAGCACGGGTTCCATCTCGCCTGGAAACTCCTGACGGAATCGGTTCAGCGCTCTCGAAACCCGATCACCCAGCGCATCCGCCACCGCAGCCTGGAACGAGGCGCAAATGTCGGCGACGTCCTGGTCGCGCAATGGAGCGATGGCCGTTGCAGCCTGGCGCACGGCGGTCTTCAGCCCGGAAAAGGAGAAATCTGGCTGCACCGAGCCCTTCATCGGCCGCGGGAAGGCGAAGCGCGCAGCATCGCCGGTCGCCGCCGCCTTCTCGACATTCGGTCCGCCGGGATAGGGCAAGCCGAGCATCTTGGCCGTCTTGTCGAAGGCTTCGCCGAGCGCATCGTCGATGGTCGTCGCCCAGCGCTGGTAGTCGCCAACGCCACGCACCGCGACGATCTGCGTGTGGCCGCCGGAAACCAGCAGCAAAAGGTAGGGAAAAGCGAGCCCGTCGGTCAGTCGCGCGGTCAGCGCGTGGCCTTCGAGGTGGTTGATGGCGATCAGCGGCTTGTTCGCCGCGGCTGCGATCGCCTTGGCCGTCATCAGCCCGACGATCAGCCCGCCGACGAGGCCCGGGCCGGCGGTCGCGGCAATCGCGTCGATGTCGGCGAGTTCGACGCCCGAATCGGCGAGCGCTGCCTCGATGATGCCATCCAGCGCCTCGACATGGGCGCGTGCGGCGATTTCCGGCACGACGCCGCCGAAGGCGGCATGCTCCTCGATCTGGCTGAGCACGATATCGGACAGGATTTTCGGCGCGCCGCCGCCATACAGCGCTACCACGCTGGCGGCGGTTTCGTCGCAACTCGTCTCAATGCCCAGAACGCGGATCAATTGGTCGCTGTCCCCCAGAGATTGTACAAGCAGCCTTTCCCGGTTAGGAAAAGCCCGGAAAACGGCCTCAATCTGCCGGGGTTATCACGGACAGCGCGCCATGCAAACAACCTTGAAAATCGGAACACGCGGAAGCCCGCTGGCGCTGGCGCAGGCGCATGAAACGCAGGCGCGGCTGATGGCCGCGCACGGCATGCCGGTCGAGGCATTCGAGGTGGTCGTCATCTCGACCAGCGGCGACCGCATCCAGGACCGGCCGCTCTCGGAAGCCGGCGGCAAGGGGCTGTTCACAAAGGAGATCGAGGAAGCGCTGCTGGCGCGCCGTATCGACATCGCCGTGCATTCGTCGAAGGACATGCCGACGGTGTTACCCGACGGGCTGGAACTGTCCGCCTTCCTGCCGCGCGAGGATGCCCGCGACGCTTTCGTCGGCAAGGCGGCGAAAACAATCGCCGGATTGCCGCAGGGCGCGAAGGTCGGTTCGTCGTCGCTCAGGCGTCAGGCGCTGATCCGGCGGATGCGGCCGGACCTCGACGTGGTGATGTTTCGCGGCAATGTGCAGACGCGGCTGCGCAAGCTCGACGAGGGCGTCGCCGAAGGCACCATCCTCGCCTATGCCGGGCTGAAGCGGCTCGGGCTCGAAGATGTCATCACCGACCTGATGCCGCTCGACACCTTTCCGCCGGCGCCGGGACAAGGCGCGATCTGCATCGAAAGCCGCGTCGGCGACCTCGATGTGGAAAGAATGCTGACGGCAATCCATGACGTGCCGACCGGGCAGGCGCTGGCCTGCGAACGCGCCTTCCTGGCGGCGCTCGACGGGTCGTGCCGCACGCCGATCGCCGGCCATGCGACAATATCAGGCGAAACGGTCGTCTTCACCGGGCTGATCATCTCGCCGGACGGCACGCAATCCCATGAGGTCGAGGCGGAAGGCCCGGCGCAGGATGCCGCTCGCATCGGCGAGGACGCCGCTAGGACCGTGCGGGCCAAGGCCGGCGAAAAATTCTTCGACGGCTGGGCCTGACCATGCGCCGCGTCCTGGTGACGAGGCCGGAACCGGGCGCCTCGCGCACGGCACAGCGGCTAGAGGACCAGGGTTTTCAGCCGATCCTGCTGCCATTGACCGAAACGGTGGCTCTGCCGGTCGATACGGACGAGGTCGCAATCAATGCCGCGGCCGTTGCGGTCACCAGCGCCAATGCCGTGCGCCATGCGCCGAAAGAAATTATCGCGGCGCTCGCCGCCTTGCCCTGCCATGCCGTCGGCAAAAGGACAGCGGAAGCGGCCCGCGCGACGGGCTTTCTGTCCATCAGCGAAGGCCCCAGCGATGCCGAGGCACTGGCGGATGCGCTTGCTGGCGACTTCATGGCAAAGACGATCATCTATCTGTGCGGACGCGTACGGTTTCCGGCGTTCGAGGCGCGGCTGAAGGCCGCGGGTGTCCACGTCCGCGCCGTCGAGACCTACGACACCGTTGCGCCAAGCCATTCGGACGCTGCAATCCTCGCGTGCCTGTCCGGCCAGCCGGTTGAAGCGGTGCTTCTCTATTCGGCCAAGGCAGCGGCGGCGATGCAGGCGCTAACCGGGCGGCCGGCGCTGCGTGGTCTTTTTGAAGAGACATGGTTTTTCGCCCTGTCCGGACGTATTGCCGCAGTGTTGGAAACTGTCGCATCAGAAAAGCTCCGCGTTGCGCCGGAGCCGAGCGAAGAGGCGTTGCTGGAGCTTTTGCGGACGTGGCGTTGACCCCGTGTCATCACGCCGCCCCTTTTCACCGCTTGGTGATGTGCTAGACCCTTTCTGAACCATCCCGAAGCGAATTTTGCGGAGCCCAAGCATGGTCAAGACGCCGAAGATGCGGCATTCGAAAAGCCGTCGCGAGCCGGTGACCATCGAGCTCGAACCCGGCGCCGTCTCGCGCGTTGCCGAAGAGGATGCCGCCAACGGGCGGACCGACGAGGCGAAGGCGGAGGAAGCGGCGAACGCGTCGCAGCCGGAGACGCCTGAAGAACCCGTGCATGCTGTGCAGACCGACATCGAGCCATGGGAACATGCCGAAGCGGCCCCGCCGGCCGGCTCGGAAGAGCCGGCAGAGGGCGGCGCCAAAAGTCCTGAAGAACCTAGACCGACTTATCCGGCCGGCTCGGAGGCATCGGCGAACCGGGCCTTCGACTACAGCTTCGACGACGCATCGACCAAAGCCAGTGAGACAGGGGCCAGTGGGACAGGGGCCAGCGGCACCGAAGATGCGCCGAAGGAAACCCAGACAGGGAATGAAGGCATGGCAGCACAGCCGAAGCGTGGCGGCATCAACGGCATCGCTGCCGGCATTATCGGCGGCGTCGTCGCGCTCGCCGCCGCTGGAGGGCTGCAGTTCGCCGGCCTGCTCGGCGCGCCAGGGGCTGGCGATGTCCGCTCGGGCGGCGTATCGCTCGATAGCGTCAACGGCGAAATCGCTTCGCTGAAGAGCGAGATCGCCGGGCTCAAGGATACAGCCGGCAACAATGATGCGTCGGCCAAGGTGGACGAGCTGTCGTCGGCCCTGGATCAGGTCAAGGCGGATGTCGCGGCGCTGAGATCGGCGGTCGAGCAGGGCGGAGCAGGCGACACTGCCGGGCTTGCAGCCCTTGGCGACAAGGTCAAGCAGATCGAGACGGCGGTTGCCGCTCTTGGCCAATCGGGCAACACGGCGCCGGTCGATCTCGGGCCGATCAATGAAAAGCTGGCCGGGCTCGACGCTCTGGTGAAATCCGCCAGCGAGACGGCAAAGGCGCAGGACGGCCGGCTTGCGGCGCTGGAACAGTCGGTGTCGCAGCTTTCCGGCAAGGTCGAAGCACAGGCCTGGCAGCCGAAGGTTGCGCTCGCCATCGCCGCATCGGCGCTGAAGGCAGCACTCGACCGTGGTGCGCCATTCGCCGCCGAACTCGAAACCTTTGCGGCGATTTCACCAGATGCGCCCGAGATCGCAACCTTACGTCCCTACGCCGAAAAGGGCGTTTCGACCCGTGCCGAGATCGCCGCCGAAGTGGCCGCCGCCGCCAATGCCATGGTCGCTGCCTCCGAGCCCGTCGATCAGAATGCCGGCTTCCTGCAAAACCTGCTGTCGAGCGCCGAATCGCTGGTCAAGGTCAGGCCGATCGGTGCCGTCCAAGGCGCCAGGGCACCGGAAACCGTCGCCCGCATGGAGGTGGCGGTCAATCAGGGCGACTACGCCAAGGCGCTCAGCGAATACGATACGCTGCCCGAGGCGGTGAAGGCTGCCGGCGCCGACTTTGCCGGCAAACTGAAGGCGCGAATCGAGGTCGAGAAGCAGGTCGACGCGCTGATCGCCAGTGCGATGAAGGCGTGAGGGAAACCCGATGATTCGCATTCTGCTTTCCCTCGCCGTCGTTTTCGCGCTCGCGCTGGGTTTCGCCTGGCTGGCCGACCGGCCGGGCGAGATGGTCGTCACCTTCAGCGGCTATCAATACCAGGTCAGCCTGATGGTGGCGGCGGTGGCGGTTGTCGCCGTGGTTGCCGCGGTGATGATCGTCTGGTGGCTGCTCAAGGCGCTGTGGAACAGCCCCTACACCATCTCGCGCTATTTCCGTGTGCGCCGTCGCGATCGCGGCTACCAGGCGCTGTCGACCGGCATGATCGCCGCCGGCGCCGGTGACGGAGCGCTTGCCCGCAAGAAGACAAAAGAAGCGGCAAAGCTGATCCGCTCCGACCAGGAGCCGCTGATCCAATTGCTGGAGGCGCAAGCCTCGCTGCTCGAAGGTGACCATGGGGGTGCCCGCGAAAAGTTCGAGACCATGCTCGACGATCCGGAAATGCGGCTGCTCGGCCTGCGCGGGCTCTATCTCGAGGCCGAACGCCTCGGCGATCGCAACGCGGCGCGCCACTACGCCGGCCGTGCCGCGGCGATGGCCCCGCAACTGGCCTGGGCCGCCGAATCGACGCTGGAAGACCTGACCGAGCGCGGCGACTGGGACGGCGCGCTGAAACTGGTCGAGGCGCAGAAATCGACGCGGCAGATCGAGCGCGATGCCGCCAACCGGCGCCGCGCCGTGCTGCTCACCGCCAAGGCGCAGGCGCTGATCGACAGCGATCCCAATGCCGCCAAAACTGCTGCTCTCGAGGCCAACCGGTTGCGGCCGGATTTCGCGCCGGCGGCGGTGATCGCAGCCAAACTGCTGTTCAGGCAGAATGATGTGCGCAAGGGCGCGAAGATCCTCGAAGCGGCGTGGAAAGCCGAGCCGCATCCGGAGATCGCCGAGCTTTACACCCACGCCCGGCCGGGCGATGCCGTGCTCGACCGCCTGAACCGGGCGAAGAAGCTGCAGGAGATGAAGAAGAACCACGCCGAATCCTCGCTGGCGGTGGCGCGCGCCGCGCTCGACGCGCAGGACTACAAGACCGCCCGCCAGGAGGCTGAGGCAGCCATCCGCATGGATCGCCGCGAAGGCGCCTATCTGCTTCTGGCTGACATCGAGGAGGCCGAGACTGGCGATCAGGGCAAGGTTCGGCAGCTTTTGTCCAAGGCAGTGCGTGCACCGCGCGATCCGGCCTGGGTTGCCGACGGCGTCGTCTCCGAACGCTGGGCGCCGGTGTCGCCGATCAGCGGCAAGCTCGACGCCTTCGAGTGGCGGGCGCCGATGGAGCGGCTCGGCCAGCTCATCGACAGTGACGAGGACGCGCCGGACGCCGCAGTGCCGACGATTGCGGCGCCAACCAAGCCGGCAAAAGAAAATGTGATCGAACTGAACCCCGCTGTTTCGGCCGAAAGACCGACCACCGCGACGGCATCGGAAAACGGCGAAGACGATGTTGCGCCGGTCAACGCCACGGCGTTTGCCGCGGTGCCGCCGGATGCCGAAGCTGTCGAACCGGCGGAGGAGCTAGCCCGGCTGCCCGACGACCCCGGCGTCGATCCGGACGACGAAGACCAAAAATCACCACGCAAGTTTCGATTGTTTTGATTTGGCTGAGCTTGATAGTTTTGGCCGATGGGAAGTAGGAATCACATGTTCGAACGCGTTCTGTCGTTTCTGAAGGACCTGCCGGCAGATGGCAGCGCCCGCAACAACGCCGATGATCCGCGCGTTGCCGCATCCGCCCTTCTCTACCATGTGATGAGTGCCGACGGCGTGCGTCAGGATGCCGAATGGGAGCGGTTCAAGGCTGTGCTGGCGGAAAGCTATTCGATCAGCGGCGACGAGCTCGACGCGCTAGCGGCTGCCGGCGAGCGGGCCGACAATGAGGCGATCGACCTCTATGCCTTCACCAGTGTGTTGAAGCGCCAGCTCGATGCAGACGCGCGAAAAGCCTTCATCGGCCGGATGTGGGAGATCGTCTACGCCGATGGCGAATTGCACGAACTCGAGGACAATATCGTCTGGCGGGTCGCCGAGCTGATGGATGTCGAACGCCACGACCGCGTCGAGGAACGCCGCAAGGCGGCGGCCGAAGCGCCGGGCGCCACTGGAACGTCGAGCGACGAATAGACGGGATTCCCATGCCATCCACGCCGAGGCCAAGACCAAAAATCCTGATCGTGCTGCATCAGGAGAGTTCGAGCCCCGGACGCGTCGGCCACATGCTTATCGAAGGGGGCTTCGACCTCGATCTCCGCTGCCCGCCACTCGGCGACGCCTTGCCGGAAACGCTGGACGGTCATGCCGGGACCGTGGTGTTCGGCGGACCGATGAGCGCCAATGACGAGGACGACTTCGTCCGCCGCGAGACCGACTGGCTGAAAGTTCCGCTGAGGGAGAACCGGCCGTTGCTCGGCATCTGCCTCGGCGCGCAGATGCTGGTCAAGCATCTTGGCGGCAAAGTCGAGGGTCATGGCGAGGGGCTGGTCGAGATCGGCTGGTATCCGCTGAAAGCGACGGAGGACGGCAAGAAGCTGATGCACTGGCCTGAGATGGTCTACCAGTTTCACCGGGAAGGCTTTTCGCTGCCGAAGGACGCAACGCTGCTGGCGACGGCCGAAACCTATCCCAACCAGGCCTTTCGCTATGGCGACAATGCCTGGGGCATCCAGTTCCATGGCGAATTGACCAGGGCGATGATGCAGCGCTGGGTCGTTCGCGGCGCGCATCGCTTCGAGTTGCCCGGCGCGCAGCCGGGCCGCGATCATCTCGGCGGCCGGCTGATCTGGGACATGCATCTGAAGCGCTGGCTCGGCGAATTCCTGCAGACGATCTTCGGTAAACCCGCACTGAGCTAATCTAGCGCGTGCCGGGCGCGGGCCCGCACGCTGCCAACGCCTGCCGGTTCGACCGAAACAGATGTCGTTGATGTCGACGTCAGACCGGCAGCCCGTTCTGCTTTCGCAGGCTTTTGTCGAATGCGGATGCGGGGACGAAACGGCGCAGGAAACTGACCTGGCGCGCCATTTTTCCCGCCGCATAGCGCCTCCTCGGACGGGATTCGGTCGCTGCTTTCAAGACCGTCTCGGCTACTACTTCGGGAGCATCACCTGCTTCAATCGCTTTCCGCAGGATCACGTTCATCCCAGCGCGCGCAGAGTCATAGATTTCAAGCAACTGATCCGGCCTGGCGAGATTTTCTTCAAAAGACGTACGGGTGTAGGCGGGTTCGACCAACACGACGCGAATTCCGAAAGGGCGCAATTCGTGGTCGAGCGATTCGGAATAGCCTTCGATGGCATGTTTGGTCGACGCATAGAGCGCGGAATAGGGTGCTGGGATCAAGCCCAACACCGAACTCAAATTGACGATTCTGCCCTTCCCTTGACGGCGCATTGTCGGCAGGACCGCGTTGGTCACGCGCAGAACGCCGAAGACGTTCACGTCGAACAGCGCCTGAGCCTGGACGGCCGAGGACTCCTCCGCGCCTCCAAGCAGACCCATGCCGGCATTGTTGACAAGCAGGTCGATGCGCCCGGCTTCGGCCAACACGTCATCGACCAGTTTCGAAACCGACGCGTCATCGGTGACGTCGCAGGTCAGCATGGTAACGCCGTCGGATCTGTCGGCGACCGCGCGACGGCTGGTTCCGAACACGCGAAAGCCCGCGTTCTGCAGGGCCTTGGCCGTTGCGTGGCCGATGCCGGTGGATGCCCCCGTCACCAGGGCGACGCCAAGATTGGTCTTGTTCATTGAAATCACTTCTTTCTTTGTGCTGGATTGGCGACTGCAGGCGTGCGCACAAACGGAGATGCGGCACATGCCCCTGCGATCCGGATGAAGGGGGTATTACTCGGCAATTGCCCCAGTTAGCTGGTTGGACACCGATCCCACCTCGATGACGGTAAGCTTGTCGCCGGAGCGCGAAATCTCGAGGCTTTGGTCAGGCTCACCCAATTTCCGCGGCACGGATATCGTAGCCGACTGCCCTTCGGCGAGCGTCGCCGAGAAGCGCACCGGGAGCCCGGCCTCACCATCCGCTATCGTTGCGATCACCCGATAGCCGTCATTTTCGCCTGTGTAGTGCAAGACGCCTCGAAAACCGCCGAGTTGGATACTCTCCCCCGCCATGGCCGACAACTCACCGGCATGCAACGGAGACGCGGCCAGGCCGAATGCCGCCATGCCACCAATGAGGTTGATCATCGCGAGGCTCCGTTTGGATATTGCCGATCTCGGCTGGCCTGCGGCGACATGATGCGCCGATTGCACGCGCTGACGGTTAAGTTCTGGATGGAGGGCGCCAAAAATGGTCCTGTTCATGGAAGTCACTCCTTCTTTGTGCTGGATTGGATTTCAAAACGATGTTACTATCATTTCGATACCAAGTCACTATCAAAATGATATTAACATGAAAAATCTTTCCGATGCCTTTTGCCCGATCGCCCGCGGCCTCGCCTGCGTCGGCGATGCGTGGAGCATGTTGATCCTTCGTGACGCGAGCCAGGGCCTGACCCGCTTTGACGAATTTCGGAAAAGTCTGGGCATCGCCCCCACCATTCTGACCCGGCGGCTGGCGACGCTGACGGAGGAGGGACTGCTGGAAAAGCGGCGCTACTCGGAGCGGCCTCCGCGCGATGAGTACGTGCTGACGACCGCTGGACGCGATTTCTTGCCGGTGCTCGTCTTACTGGGTGCGTGGGGACGCAAGTACCGTGGCGAAGGCAGGTTGACGCGATACCTCGACGCGGAGACAGGAGAGGAAATCGAGCCGGTGGCCGTGGATGCGGTCACAGGGGCAAAGATCGGCGCCCGCCCAATTCGCGTTGCAACACCCGAATAGCATTCGTCGCATCGATGAGAGCTGAGGCGTGGCAAGCGGGGTCATTCGGAGTCCGCAGGCCCGTACTCCGGATCAGTGCGTCCGGATCAGTTTCGCCCGTTGAGGTGGCGCACCTTGCGCAGTTGCGGGAACAGCACCGCCCACAGCCCGGCGACAACGACTGCCCCGACGCCGCCGATCACCACCGCGGGCACCGTGCCGATCAACGCCGCCATGGTGCCCGCGCGGAATTCGCCAAGTTCGTTGGAGGCGCCGACGAAAACCTGATTGACGGCGTTGACGCGGCCGCGAACCTTGTCCGGCGTCCACAGTTGGATCAGCGTCTCTCGGATATAGACACTGAACATATCGGCGGCGCCGAGCAAGGCGAGCGCTATAATCGACAGCCAGGTGATGGTGGAAAGGCCGAACAGCACGGTAAAGGCGCCGAACAGCGCGACGAAGCCGAGCATGACCACGCCGGCATGGTTGCGGATCGGATGCCCAGCCAGCCAGATGGCAACGCAGATGGCGCCGATGCCCGGCGCCGAACGCAACAGTCCCAGGCCCCATGGGCCGAGTTCCAGGATGTCGCGCGCATAGACCGGCAGCAGTGCCGTGGCGCCGGACAAAAGCACGGCAAACAAATCGAGCGAAATGGCGCCGAGCACGATCTTCTCGCTCCAGATATAGCCGAAGCCGGCAAACAAGGTCTGCATCGTCGGCCTGTCGGTCTCGCTGCGCTGGGCTGGCTTCGGGATGGTGAAGACCAGCACCGCGGCGACAAACATCAGAACGGCAGCGGTGCCGTATGCCGCTTCCGCCGAAAGCCCGTAGAGCAGGCCACCGGCGACCGGCCCGACGATGGTCGCGGTCTGCCAGGCTGACGAATTCCAGGCGATCGCGTTGCCGAAATCCTCTGGCGGCACAAGGTTGGCGAACAGCGACGCCGCGGCTGGTCCGAAGAAGGCGCGCGCGATGCCGAACATGGCGAGCACGCCGAAGATCAAGCCCGGCCCGCTAAGGCCGCGCAGCGTCAGCAGCAGCAGGGCCAGCGCGCAGATCGTCTCCAGCAGCACCGCCAGCGCCATGATCAGCCGGCGGCCGAAACGGTCGGCGACCACTCCGGTGACCAGCACCAGCAGAAGTGAAGGCAGAAACTGGACAATGCCGACAAGGCCGAGGTCGAACGGATCGCGGGTCAGGTCGTACACCTGCCAGCCGACGGCGACGGATACGATCTGGGTGGCGAATGTGGAGAGGAAGCGCGCCGCCCAATAGCTCAGGAAGGGTTTGTGGCGGAAGGCGGCATAGCGCTGGTCGGGCGATGGATGCAGTTCGGATGTCATGGATCTAGGCCCCGTGGCAAAAAAGTCGGCCGGCGGGGCACTTCCACGATGGGCGCTGGTCCGACCAAGACGTCTTTAGCGCAGTTCGGCCCAGAGCGCGTGCAAAAACCTGTCCTGGATCAAAACAATTTGGCGCCCCGCTGTGGCGTTACCGCCGGGCGGAGCGACCAGACTGATGTCGTCCTGCTAAACCGTGGCCTTGGGCTTCCTGGTCTTCTTGACGGGCGCCGGCGGGGCTGCCTTGCGGCCAAGGCCGATCGCCTTCGCCAGTTGCGAGCGCGAGGCCGCATAGGTGGGGGCAACCATCGGATAGTCGGCCGGCAAACCCCATTTGGCGCGGTAGGCATCCGGCGTCAGCCCGAAATGAACGCCGATATGGCGCTTCAGGGATTTGAACTTCTTGCCGTCTTCGAGGCAGATGATGTAGTCCGGCGTCACCGATTTCTTGGGATTGACGGCGGGGATCAGCGGTGCTGCGACCGGGACAGCGGGCTGTCCGAGCCCACCTATCGACGCGCTGACGCTCGCGATGAGATCGCCGAGGCCGGAAGCGGGCAAGCGGTTCTTCTCGACGTAAGCGGACACGATGTGAGCGGTCAGCTCGAGAAGGTCGATGTCCTTGCGGGCTTTGTTGCTGTCGTCGGTCAATCTATTTTCTCCGTCCGTGGGGTCGCAGACTTCCTAGTCGGCAAATTCGCGTAACGCAATGACGCCGGACCACGTCGCCCATTAATTTGAACAACAATACTAACGGCGTGGTCGGATCAACAGGTCTGAACCCACACGTCCATAATATCAGACAATCAGGGATTTGTCGCGCCACAGTCGAAATCCCCCTTTGAACGCGCGTGTGTTGTCGCCACGTCTGCAACCGGCAGGCAATTCGTCGAGTTTGTCGATATTGCCGCCGCCGATGACCACATAGTCAGGCTGCATGGCGGCGCGCAGCCGCTCGACGACGTCGAAGACGTGTTTGCGCCATTTCTTCTTGCCGCGCTTCTCAAGGCCGCGTTCGCCGACATAGTCCTCGAAGCTGCCGCCCTTCTTGTAGGGAAGATGCGCGAGTTCCATCGGCTGGGCGACGTTGTCGACGATCATCGCAGCACCCAGGCCCGTTCCCAGACCCAGGAACAGCATGCGCCCGCCTTCGTAGCTGCCGACGGCCTGCATCAACGCGTCGTTGATCACCTTCACCGGCTTGCCGAACTGCGTTGCGAAGTCTGTCCGACCCAGCCCTTTCCGAGGTTGGCGGGGTCGGTCAGCGGCCTGTTGTGGTGCACCGGGCCGGGATAACCCATCGAGATGACGTCGTAGGGCAAGCCATCGGCGAGCGTCTGCACGGCCGCGATCATCTGCTGCGGCGTCAGGCCGGGTCCGGAATCGGTTCTGCGCTCCTCGCCGCCGGCGCTGGTGAGGATCTTGACATGGGAGCCGCCAATATCGATCGCAAGCACGATCTTTTCGCTGACCGGTGCAGACTTCTTCGCCACTTTGGCCATTGCGTCGCCTCTCGAGTTCATTTTGCCGGATTGATCCAGCCGTTCGGCGGTCCGAATCCGGTCATCGCTTCGGCAGGGCCCCATGTCCCCGGCTCATAAGGGTGAGGCGGCGTGGTGTCGCCGAGCACCGGGCCGACGATCCGCCAGGCGAGTTCGCTGGCATCCTGGCGGGTGAACAACTGGCCGTTGCCGTTCATGGCGTCGCCGATCAGCCGCTCATAGGGCGGCATGTCGCCCTTGCTGTCGTCGAGCGCCGTCAGTTCGACCTGCTCGCCGATCATGTCGTCACCGGCGGCCTTGCGCTGGGCGCCGATCGAGATCGCTACCTGCGGGTCGATGCGGAAGCGCACGTAGTTGGCGTCGCCAGGTTTGATCGGGTCGAAGACGTCGAGCGGCGGCCGCTTCAGCCGGACAATGACCTCGGTGGCGTGCACCGGCAGTGATTTCCCGGCGCGGATGAAGAAGGGCACATCCTGCCACCGCCATGTGTCGACGAAGAAACGCACCGCAGCGAAGGTCTCGACCGGCGAGTTTGGCGCGACGCCCGGCTCGTTGAGATAGCCTTTGAATTGGCCGCGCACGACATCGTCTTTGGTCAGCGTCCGGATCGCCCTCAGCACCTGCACCTTCTCGTCGATCAGATCGTCGGCCGAGCGGCCGACGGGCGGCTCCATGGCAAGCAGCAGCAGAATGTTGAGCAGATGGTTCTCGATGACGTCGCGGATGCAGCCTACCTCGTCGTAGAAGCGGCCGCGGCCTTCGACGCCGAAATCCTCGGCCATGGTGATCTGCACGCTCTCGACGAAATTGCGGTTCCAGATCGGCTCGAGAAAGGAATTGGCGAAGCGGAAATAGAGCAGGTTCTGGATCGCCTCCTTGCCGAGATAATGGTCGATGCGAAAGATCGACTGCTCGTCGAACACCAGGTGCAGGACCCGGTTCAGCCAGCGCGCCGATTGCAGATCGTGACCGAAAGGCTTTTCCACCATCAGACGCGCGCCGTGGGCGGCGCCCGACTGTTCCAGCCCCTGGATGACCGTCTCGAACATGGTCGGCGGCACCGCCAGATAGTGCAACGGGTGCTGCGCGGTTCCCAGCGCGCTTTTCAGCTTCTCGAAAGTCGAAGCGCTACGGTAGTCGCCGCTGACATAACGAAGCAGCGAGGCAAGTTTCGCGAAGATTTTTTCGTCGACTGTGCCAATGGCCTTGACGATGCCGTCGCGAGCGCGCGCCTGCAACTGCTCCAGGTCCCAGGGGTCGAAAGCGACGCCGATCACCGGCTCCGTCAGCGTTCCCTTGTAGACCATGGCGTAAAGTGCGGGGAAGATTTTCTTGTGGGCAAGGTCGCCGGTCGCCCCGAAAAGCACCAGCGTGTCGGACTGCTCCTGGTTCATGAGCGTGCCTTCCCCGTCACGAGCCGGTCTTCGGCTTTTCGACATGGCCGCCGAAGGCATAGCGCATGGCGGACAGCAGCTTGTCGGCGAATTCGGATTCGCCTTGCGAGGAGAACCGGTCGAACAGGGCCGAGGACAGAACCGGCGCCGGCACGCCGGTGTCGATCGCCGCCTTCAGCGTCCAGCGGCCTTCGCCGGAATCCGAAACCCGTCCGCCAAACTGCGTCAGCCCCGAATCGGCCTTCAATACGCCCGCCGTGAGGTCGAGCAGCCAAGAGCCGATGACGCTGCCATGCCGCCAGACCTCGGCAACCTGGGCGATATCGATGTCGAACTGGTAGTATTGAGGGTTTTCCAATGGACTGGTTTCAGCGTCGGCCGTCCGCTGTCTCTTGCCCGCATTCGCCGACTTCAGGATGTTCATGCCCTCGGCATAGGCGGCCATGACGCCGTACTCGATGCCGTTGTGGACCATCTTGACGAAATGACCGGCGCCGCTAGGCCCGCAGTGGAGATAGCCGAAGGGGGCCGTTCCGGCATCCTTGCCGGGGGCGGGCCCTCCGGCGTCGGCGCCCGGCGCCAGGGTGGCAAAGACCGGATCGAGATGCTGGACCGCGCTGTCGGGGCCGCCGATCATCAGGCAATAGCCACGCTCGAGGCCCCAGACGCCGCCGCTGGTGCCGACATCGACATAGCTCAGCCCTTTCAATGCCAGGCGCGCTGCGTGGTCGACAGCCTCGTGATAATAGGAATTGCCGCCGTCGATGATGATGTCGCCCGGCTCCATCAGGTCGGCCACCTGGTCGACGATCCGGCTGGTGATCGCCGCCGGCAGCATCAGCCAGGCGCTGCGCGGCTTAGTCAGCTTGCCGACGAACTCCTCCATCGAAGCCGCTCCGATCGCGCCAGCCGTCACAAGGGCTTCAACGCTGGCCGGGTTGATGTCGTAGACCACGCATTCATGGCCATCGCGCAGCAGGCGCCGAACCATGTTGGCGCCCATCCTGCCCAGTCCCATCATTCCGATCTGCATGTTTCTCGTCCTGGTTCTTGAGGGATAGAAGATCTACTGGTTGTCCAGCTTGTCGATGCCGATGGAAAAGTCGACATTCTCCCAACGGCCGGCATCGGACCAGAAAAAAGTAAAGACGAACGTATTACCCGGCGGAAGATCGGCAACGGGCAGGTCCGTGAGATGGATGCCGAAGGCATTCTCGATCGTCTCGGCGTCATGGATGGTCGCCCAATCGTCGCTGCTCCAATGAACCACCGCCCGCGTCAGCAGTTCGACGCGCAGCGTCTTGCCGGCGGGCATGGTGCGGACCTTGTGGTTGAAGCGCCATGTCCGGCGCGGCGCCACGGTCCTGTCCTCGATGTAGCGCTTCACGCCTTGCGGCGGCATGTCGAAGACGGCGCCGTCGCTGAGCGAACGCAGCAGCTTGATATGCTCCGAATGCGCCCAGACCAGCGGCATGGCGCTGCCCGACGGTCCACCGTGCCGCAGTTCGTGTTCCGGCATGTCGGGGCCATCCCAGACCTGCTCCGGAAGCAGGCCGCCGGGCCCGGCCGAGCCTTCAAACGTCTTGAGCAGGCTCGCTGCCTTGTCCTTGTGCCCCGCCGCCAGTTCATAATGGGCCCGCTCGCCGACCAGCAGCGGCCACGGCCGGCCCTGGCCGGTCCCGTCGAAAGGGGCGCCGTCGGCATGTTCGCCATAGCCGTCGCCGATATAGCGATACCAGACCGGCCCTTGCGGCAGGTCGCAGCGCAGCCGTGCATCGATGATTTTGACGGTGTCGACGATGCGCGGATCGTCGGCGGCCCTGAGGCCGAAGCGGACGAGCGCCAGCGCATCCGGGCTGACGATCGCCTCGGCCGGCCGGTCTGTATCGTCAGGCGGCCGATTCTTGATCGGGACATAGCCGTCCTTCGGCGACGCCGCGCCGGCGGTGTCGGGCGGCGCGATGCGGACGTAGTAGCCTTCGACGCCGATCTCTTCCCCGAGCGGAGTGCCGGTGACATAGGTCCAGCGCTCGATCTGGTCGTTCCAGACATCGGCGGTTTCACGCAGATAGTTTGCCGGCTCTGCTTTCCCGCTGGCGTCGAACATGTCCGCTGCAGCCAGCAGTGCGGCGATCTCGACGGCCAGCGTGAATGGGCTGTAGCCGGCATCCTCTTCCCAGCGATCTTCGCCGGTGACCGGACCATTGCGCACGACGTAAGCAGCGGCGCGCTCGATCATCGGCATGAAGGCGAGCAGCCTGGCGCGCGGCAGATGCCCAGCCCGGCGCAGAGCGTCGGCGAGCAGCAGCGGAAAGGCGCATTCGTCCATCTGGATGCCCGGCCAATAGGCCGATCCGTCAAGCCAGGCGTTCTGCGGCCAATGACCGTCTGGCTGCTGGATGGAGCGGAGATAGGCGAGGATATCAAGCGCTTGCGCCGGATCACCGGCGGCCAGGAAGCCGCCTGCGGTTTCGACCAGATCGCGCGGCCAGACCAGATGATAGCCGCCAAGATCGTCGTCGCCCTTGCTGAAGCCCCAGGGAATCGACAGGCTGGCGACGGCTGCACCGGCGGATGACCGGTGCGTCGCCAGAACCGCCGCGCTGACGCGATAGCTGTTGGTCCCTGCTACATGCCGGTCCAGCGGCAGCAAACTAGCCTGCCAATCCCGCCATTTTTCGACATAGGATTTGGCTGTGGGCTCGAAGCCTCGCTTCAGGCTGGCGAAAGCATTTTCCGCCGCCTCTTGCGGCGTCGTTCCGAAACCCAGCGCCAGCAGGACCTTCGGGTTCGCTGCCGAAAAGCTGATCTCGCCGGTCAGCGCGACATTGCCGTTCTCGGCCCTGTGGCAGGCCGGGTCGAGTCGGCCGTCGCGATGGAGTTGTTGCCAGCCGTCGGAGACACCGACATAGCCAGCCGAGCATGCTCCCCAGGGCAGCGACGAGGCGAGCGCCAGGCAGACGCCACGTCCGGATGCAAACAGGACAGGCTTCCCCTCGTAGTCGCCAACCCAGGCGGTGTTACCCATACCGGCGTTGACGAGATGCGGCGCCAGCAGTGCGTAGACCCTGTGGTCGGCAACCGTGCCCCTCTGGAGCGCGAAGCTCATTTCTTGCAGCAAAGCGGGACGTTCTGGATCCGTAACGATGCGCTTTTCGATCCGGTAGGTGCCGTCGGCGGCGGTGTTGACCAGCCTGTAGGCGGGCACCCCATCCTCGAACGGCTCGACGCTGTGCACGGCATCGCGCTTCTCTTCCGAGAAATAACCGCCGGGGCCGGTGACGACCAGCCCCATGTCGCGGGTGCAGGCTCTGTCGAGGCTGGGGTAATAGACCTCGTTGAGAATGCCGTGGCTGATCGTGAACCAGATAGGGCAGGCCGGCGAAAGCGCGGTTCCGACGCCGCTCTTGGCGCTTGACGTCCAGCGCGCCGGAATTCCGGGGGCGCCCAGCGCATCAGTCGACGTCGCTGCCATCTTGATCTCAGTCTCCTGCCCCACCCCTAGACCAGGGGCCGAACCCGTTTCAATGATTGAACCCCAAGTTGATCGTCGGCCGTGGATTGCTGTTGACAGCTTGCCGCCTATCTGCATTTGTCTGATAATAGATAAAAAACAGCGTTGTGAGCATATTAGCCATCAGCCATCAGTAAGACCAGCAATCCATGGGAGGAGTATGACATGAAGAAGATATTCGTTTTAGGTGCGTTCGCGGCGATGCTCGCCTCGGGCACCGCGCTGGCCGACACCAGCGACAAGAAGATCGCCTTTTCCAACAATTATGCCGGTAATTCGTGGCGGCAGGCGATGCTCGACAGCTATGCCATCGTCACGAAGAAAGCGGTCGCCGACGGAATTGTCGCAGCCGCGGACATCTTCACGACGGCCGACAAGGAGGTGCCGACCCAGGCAGCCCAGGTCCAGAACCTGATCCTGCAAGGCTATGACGCGATCGTCATCAACGCCGCTTCGCCGGACGCGCTCAACGGTGCCGTCAAGCAGGCCTGCGATGCGGGCATCGTCGTTGTCTCCTTCGACGGCATCGTCACCGAACCCTGCGCCTACCGCGTGGTCGTCGACTTCAAGGACATGGGCAGGCAGCAAGTCGAGCAGATGGCCAAGTTCCATCCCGAGGGCGGCAATCTGCTGGAAATCCGCGGTCTTGCTGGCACGTCGATCGATGACGCCATCCATGCCGGAATTCTGGAGGGCGTCGCTGCCCATCCCGAGTTCAAGATCGTCGGTTCGGTGACCGGCGACTGGGATCAGACCACAGCGCAGAAGGCGGTCGCGACGATCCTGCCGTCGCTGCCGGAAATTGTCGGCGTCGTCGATCAGGGCGGCGACGGCTATGGCGCGGCACAGGCCTTCGCCGCCGCCGGCAAGCCGCGTCCGACGATCATCATGGGCAACCGTCAGGACGAATTGCAATGGTGGAAGGAACAGAAGGACAAGGACGGCTACCAGACCTGGTCGGCGTCCATCGCGCCGGGCGTGTCGTCGCTGGCCTTCTGGGTGGCGCAGCAGGTGCTCGACGGCCGCACGGACGTGCCACATGACCTCTTGGTGCCATACCTCGCCTTCACCCAGGATACCTTCGAGGCTGCGCTGCCGAAAATCCCCAAGGGCGGCGTCGCCAGCCACGAATACACGCAGGAAGACGCCATCGCGGCGATTAAAGCCAACATCAAGTGACCATAGCACATTCGATGCCGCACGCATCGCCGACCGGATATCGCTAGCGATGCCCGATGCCGGTGCAGACATCATCAGGCTGGACGGCGCCGAAAAACGTTTCGGCGCCGTCAGGGCGCTTGCCGGGGTCGACTTCCACGTTGGTGCTGGCGAATGCGTCGGTCTCGTCGGCCACAATGGCGCGGGCAAGTCGACGCTCATGCACATGGTGGCGGGCACGCTTGTGCCCGATAGCGGGCGGATCGCGGTGCGCGGCTCCATCGAGGACAGCTATTCGGTGCCGCGCGCCCAACAGCTCGGCATTCGTTGCGTGTTCCAGGAACTGTCGCTCTGCCCGAACCTTAGCGTTGCCGAGAACACGCGTATCAATCACACGGCGCTGCGCGGCCTCGGTTGGCGGCGCAAGGCGGCCGACCTCATCACGGCCAAGCTCGACGAGATATTCCCGGGCCACAGCATCTCCGCCTCCGATAACGCCAGCGACCTTTCCATCGGCAGGCGGCAGATGGTCGAGGTGGCGCGTGCCTTCACGGTAACACAGGATCCGCTTGAACTGGTCATCCTCGACGAGCCGACATCCTCGCTCGACGCGCATACGGCCGGCCAGTTGCTGGCTTTCGTCCGGCGCTTTGTCGCTGGGGGTAAGAGCTGCATCCTGATCTCGCATGTTCTGGGCGAGGTGCTCGGGAATGCCGACCGCATCGTGGTGATGCGCGACGGCAAGATCGTTGCGTCAGATGCGGCGAAGGCTTTCGATCGCGACAGGCTGGTGACGACCATGGGTGGAGCGGAAGCGCGTGAGAAGATCGCCGCCGAAATCGCGACCCAAAAGCCGGAGACCGGCCCGTTGCGGGTCCGGGCCCGCCCGGCGCGCCAGCAGGACGGCAACGAGCTGGTGGCGCATGCGGGCGAGATCATCGGCCTTGCCGGGTTGGCCGGCCATGGACAGACGGACCTGCTGCTGGCGATCTTCGCCGCCGCTGCCCGCGCCAAAACCGGCATCGAGGTCACTACGCCGGTGGCGCTGGTGGCCGGCGATCGGCAGGCTGACGGGATTTTTCCGCAATGGTCGATTGCGCAAAACATCGGCATCCGCTCGCTGGCGCGATTGCGCAACGGCCTGCTGATCTCGCCGCAACGCGAAGCCGAACTCGCAAGCTTTTGGCAAAGAAAGATCGGCATCCGCACGCCCGACATGAACAACAACATCTTCTCGCTGTCCGGCGGCAATCAGCAAAAGACCCTGTTTGCCCGAGCGCTCGGTTCCGACGCGAAAATCGTGCTGATGGACGACCCGATGCGCGGCGTCGATATCGGCACCAAGCTCGAAGTCTACGACCTTGTGCGCGAAGAGGCTGGCCGCGGCCGCACCTTCCTCTGGTACACCACGGAAACCGAAGAGCTCGACAATTGCCACAAAATCTATGTCTTCAAGAACGGCCGGATCGTCGCCAACCTTGGTCGCGACGAACTGACCGAGGAAAAGATCATCCAGTCCTCGTTTGGCGACGCGGCCTAAGATGACGGCAGCACCCGTCGAGACCGGTCCCAAGAGTTCTTCCGAGCGTGGCGCGCTGGCGCGGGCGCGCCTGTTGCGCGGCCTGCTGCCGGCGATGTCGCTGGTGCTGGTGCTGCTGGCGATCGCCTGGCTCAACCCGCGCGCCATCAGCTATTTCGGCTTCAGCCTGATGCTCAACCTGGCGATCCCAATTGCCCTGGCGACAATCGCGCAGATGTTCGTCATCGCCGGCAACGAGCTGGACCTGTCTATCGGCACCTTCGTCGGTTTCGTCGGCTGCGTCACGGCGACGTGGCTGAAGGACGCGCCGCTGGTCGGCGTCTTGATCCTGCTCGGGTCAATCGGCGTCTATGCGTTGCTCGGCGCGCTGATCCATCTGCGCAATCTGCCTTCGATCGTCGTGACGCTCGGCATGAGTTTTGTCTGGCAGGGCCTCGCCATCCTCATCCTGCCGAAGCCCGGCGGCAAGGCGCCGGACTGGCTGCTGTCGCTCATGGCCGTCAAGCCGCCCTTCGTTCCCTTTCCGATCATTGCGGCGCTGCTGATCGCCGCGGTCGTTCATTTCGGGCTGATGCGCACCTCCTATGGCGTGATCCTGCGCGGCTCGGGCGGCAATGCTGCGGCTCTCAGCCGTGCCGGCTGGTCGCTGCTCAAGACCAAGATCGTGCTGTTCGCACTGGCCGGTCTGTTCGGCGTTTTGTCCGGCATGGCTTTGATCGGCATCACCACCTCGGCCGATGCCAATATCGGCAATGGCTACACGCTGCTTGCGATCGCCGGCGTCATCCTCGGCGGCGGCGAATTCGTCGGCGGCCGGGTGTCGCCGATCGGCGCAGTGATCGGCGCACTGACACTGGCGCTTGCCGCCTCGCCGCTGCTGACCTTCATGCACATTCCGCCCGATTGGCAGGTGGCCGCCAATGGCGCCATCCTCATCATCGTGCTGGCGGCCCGGGTGCTGATCAGCCGCAGGGAGAGATGAGCGATGGCCCCGTTGCGATTGCTGCTCGCCAAACCCTGGATCTGGTCCTTCATCGGCGCGCTGCTGGTGTGGCTGGCGACGGTCGCCTTCACCGGCGGCTATGGCGGCGGCGGCATGATCACGGCAGCCCTTTCGCTCGCCGTCTTCACCGTCATCGTCGGTGTCGGCCAGATGTTCGTCATCACGCTCGGACCGGGCAATGTCGACCTGTCGCTACCCGCCAATATCGGCCTCGCCAGCGCCGTCGCGATGAAGGTCATGGACGGCAATGATTCGATGATCGCCGTCGGGCTGCTGGCGGCGCTGGCCAGCGGCATGGCGATCGGCGCCGCCAATTATCTCTTGATCTGGGCGCTGCGCATTCCGCCGATCATCGCCACGCTATCGGCGAGCTTCATCATCCAGTCGATCGACATCAGCTATGGCCGCGGCTTGCAGATCAAGCCGCCGCCGGGCTTCGCCAGTTTCACCAACTGGCAGATTCTGGGCATTCCGGTGCTGGCGATCCTCACCGTGCTGTTCACCATAGGCGCTGCGATCGCGCTGCAGCGCATGATCTATGGCCGTTCGGTGCTGGCGATCGGCCAGAACATCCGCGCCGCCTGGCTGGCCGGGGTCAAGGTCGGCCGCGTCCGTTTCCTCACTTATACCCTGTCGGGAGCGCTCGGCGGCCTCGACGGGGCGCTGCTCGCCGGCTATTTCCGTGGCGCCAATGTCGATATCGGCAACGAATACCTGCTGGCCTCGATCGCTGTCGTCGTCATCGGCGGCACGTCGGTGGCCGGCGGCAAGGCCAACGTGCCGGGCGTCTGGGGCGCGGCCCTGTTCCTGGTGCTGCTTTTGACCATGCTCAATACGTTCGGCGTCAGCGCCGGCGTCCGGCTGCTGCTGACCGGACTGATCATCGTCGGCGTCATCACCGCCGCTGGCGGCCAGAAGGCGCTGCGATGAAGTAGCGTCAATCCGTGTCAGCCGGTCCTGACGAGAGCCTGCCAAAAAACATCCGGTTCCCATCCAGGCGTTGGCCCTGTAAATCCCTCACTGCTCAGGCAGGCTGCTGAAACCGGCTCATGGGAAGGCAACCGGCTGACATGAGCAGCGGCTGGCCCGTGGCGGCGCTGCCCACTCCTCCCGTGTCCCTCAGACATGCTTGCGGCCGCCGGCTTCGCGGAACCAGCTGTCGGGATAGGGATACCACCAGTCCTGGATCGCCGGCTTGTGATCGATGATCACCATCTTCGAGCGGCGGAAGGCATCAAGTCCCTGGCGACCGAGCTCGCGGCCAAGGCCCGATGTCTTCCAGCCGCCGAACGGCAGCGCGTCATTGTCGATCAGCGGATTGTTGATCCAGACCATGCCGGCCTCGAGCCGCTCTGCCGCCTCATGCGCCTCGGCAAGATCGGCGGTGAAGACCGAAGCGCCGAGCCCGAACGGGCTGTCATTGGCAAGCGCTATCGCCTCATCGAAATCCTTGACCCGGCAGATCGCGGCAACCGGTCCGAAACACTCTTCGCGCACGATCGCCATATCGGGGGTGACGCCGGTCAGGATTGTCGGCTCGTAGAACCAGCCAACATTGTGGGCTGGCGGAATGCGCCCGCCGGTGACGGCGTTGGCGCCGCCGCGGATCGCATCGTCGACCAGCCGCATGACTTTTGCCCGCGCCGCCTCGCTGACCAGCGGTCCGATCTCGGTCTTGTCGAGGCCGTTGCCGATGCGCAGCGCGCGCGTCTTCTCGGCAAACAGATCGACAAAGCGGTCGTGAACGGCATCGACCACGAAGAACCGTTCGGCCGAAGTGCAGACCTGGCCCGTGAGATGGAATGCGGCGGTGACGCTGCCGGCCGCCGCGACGTCCAGCGGGGCGTGTTGGCTGATGATCAGCGGATCGCTGCCGCCGGCCTCGATGATGCAGGGCTTCATGCGCTCTGCGCATGCGACGGCGACAGCCTTGCCGGCGGCGACCGAGCCGGTGAAGGCGACCGCGTGGGTGCGGTCCGAAGCGATCAGCGCCTGCGCGGTGGCCGCACCACCCGGCAGGCAGGAAACCAGGCCCTCCGGCAGTGAGCGGAACACCGTCATGTAGTCCAGCGTCGACAGTGTCGTCGCTTCGGCCGGCTTGATGACGCAGGCGTTGCCGGCGGCGAGCGAGGCGGCAACGGTCCAGCACATCAACAGGATCGGGAAATTATAGGGCATGATGTGCACCGACGTGCCGTAGGGCTCGTAGCGCGCATATTGGAACGAGCCGGCCTGCGTGGCGCCGGCGATCTTGCCGGCATCGTCACGCGCCATCTCGGCGTAGTAGCGGAATATCGGCGCGCAGTTGGCGATCTCGCCGATCGCTTCCGGATAGGGCTTGCCCATCTCGCGCACCATCAGCTCGGCGCAGCGCGTGAAGTCGGCCGCCTCGATGGCGTTGGCGACGGCGTGCAGATGCCTGGCACGGCTCTTGGCGTCGAGTTTTTTCCAAGCCGCTTGCGCCTTGGTCGCCGCAGTGAGCGCGGTATCGATCTCGCCATCGCTGGCTGCGGTGATCGCGCCGACGGTTTCGAGCGTCGCCGGATCGATCACCGGTTTTGCCGCACGGGTCATCGGCCGATAATCCGGATTGACGAAGAAAGTCGGCCGGTCAGGTGAAAAGTCCATGGAAAATCCTCTTAGAGCCTGGTTCCATCCCGACAGAATCGGGATAGGGCTCTATTCTCTTGTTTGACCATGATCTTCCCGAAAACCGGATCCACTTTTCGGGATCATGGCCCGCCCGCTCAGCGGATCATGTAGACCTTCTTGATGGTCTCGTGGACGGTGCAGACGCCTTTCCAGTCCTGCGGAAAGAACGCTGCGGTGTCCGGTTCGATCTCGATCACCTCGCCGGATTCGTGGACGTAGGTGCAGCGGCCCTCGAGGAAATGGCAGAACTCGTCGCGGGTGACATGGCAGTGCCATTTGCCTGGGGTGCAGACCCACAGCCCGCATTCGGAGCGACCCTCCGGCCCCTTGTGCAGCAGCTTGCCGAAGGTGCGGGATTCGCCCTCGATCATGGTGGGGATGATGCCCCAGTCGACGAGGTCGGTGAGGGCGAGCGGTGATTTCATGATCGGTGTCGGCATGTCGTGAAGCTCCAGTGCGGCAGGTTTGTTAATGAGGATGATCTTCAGCGAAAACCGGTTGCCACTTTTTGCTTCGCTGACCTTCGGTTCGGGATCACGCTCTAGGCCAGCATGTAGATGTTGCGGATGGTTTCGTGGACGGTGCATTCGCCGGTCCAACCGGCCGGGAACATGACCACCGTCGCGGCGGAGACCTCTATCACCTCGCCGTCGTTCGATCGGTATGTCGCGCGGCCGCCAACGAAATGGCACAATTCGTCGCGCGGAATCGCCAGCCGCCAGCGGCCGGGCGTGCAGACCCAGATGCCGGATTCCGGCTGGTTGTTCGGCCCCTTGTGGACCAGCCTGCCGGTGGAGTGCGAAGCACCTTCCAGCGCATCCGGCTGTGCGCCCCAATCGACGAGGTCGGTGCGGGTCGAGGCTTGGTGGAGATGCGGCGCGGAGGTCACAGCAGCTTCTCCAGCAGCCCCGCGGCTTTCTCCGGGCCGTTCGGCGATTGCATTTGCGCCGACGTCTTCGCCAGCTTGGCCTTGATCGCCGGATCGGTCAGGCAGGTTTCGATCTTGGCAATCAGCTCGGCGTCGTTCCAGTCGTAGCGCGGCATGCCGAAGCCGTGGCCGGTTTCCTCGACCCGCGTCGCGTTGTCGTGGCCATCCCAGACATAGGGCATGATGATCGCCGGCTTGCCGAAATACAGGCACTCGGTGAACGAGTTGTTGCCGCCATGATGGATCACCGCATCGACCTGCGGAATGACCGAGGGCTGCGGAAACCAGCTCTCGACGATGACGTTGCCTGGCACTTGCGCGTACTGGTCCTTGTAGCCGCCGACATTGACCAGCGCCCGGTAGCGCGTCTTGCCCAAGGTTGCGATGATGCGCTTCAGCAGATCGACATCGCCGGCACCAAGGCTACCGAAGGAAACGTAGAGCAGCGGCCCTTCATTATTCTTCGCAAAAGTCGGCACCGTGTAAGGCTTCTCCTGCCGCACGCAGCCTTCCAGATACTGGAATTTTGCCGGATCGAGCGGATGGCGGCGCTTGAACTTTGCCGCCTCGGGATAAAGCAGCAAGTTGAGGTAGGGCGAGGCCTCGAAGAACTGGCCGAGCGGATAGGGCGCCTCGTTGTTAGCACGCAGGAACGCGTTGAAGTCGTCATGGATCGGCTTGATGACGGCGTTGAAATGGTTGCGGTAACGCTCATGGCAGGCGTGGTCATTCTCGCGGCAGCCGGACAGATGCGGCGGGATATCCTCGTCCTCGATCTCGTTTTCCGAGCAGGAGATGACGCGGACCCATGGCTTGCCATACTGCTTGATCGCCGGGAACAGGATGACGTTGTCGACGCAGATGACGTCGGGCTTGATCGTCGCAAGCACGCCGGGCAAATCCTTCTCAGCCCATTTGGCGCTGTCGACGATCGCCGTCCAGCAATCCTTCACGTAATTGTCGACCTGGTCGTAGGGCGATTTGCGGAAGTTCGGGATATGGCCGTTGATGAAGTCTTCCCAGAACTTGGCCATCTGCTCGGGCGGCATCGGCTCGGATAGATTCACCGGGTGAGCTTCGAAGCCGTAGCCCTTGTAGACATCGACGAAGCCGGGGTCCGACAGGAACACCGCTCTGTGGCCGCGCGCCTCGACCGCCTGTGCGATGCCGACGGAATTGAGCGCCGGGCCGTAAGCGGCTTCCGGAAAAAACGCGATCGTCTTCTGCGCCATGAAAGGTTCTCCTTCGATCAATCGGCGAAAATTCTGACGTCGGCGGCATCCCAGCCGAGCTCGACCGCATCGCCCGACGAGACCGGATGCCGGTCGGCGGCGTCGGCGGTGACGCGCACCAGGAACGGCTTTGGCGACAGAGCGGTGCGGACATGCAGCTGCAGGTCGAGCCCCTGATAGGCGAGCGCCTCGACGGTGCCGGCGATACGGTTGGCTGTCTGCTCCGACGGAAACAGCCGGATGCGTTCGGGCCGCACCGAAGCGACGGCCGCAGCCCCGGGAACCACAGTTGAGGGAACCGTGCCGACGATCCGTTCGCCGTCCGCTGCCAGCACTCCGTCGGCGGTGGCCTTGCCCGGCACGAAATTCATCACGCCGATAAAGTCGGCGACGAAGCGGTCGGCCGGATGCTCGTAGACGGCGTGCGGCGTGTCGCATTGCAGCAGCTTGCCGTCCTTCAGCACCGCCATACGGTCGGCCATGACCAGCGATTCTTCCTGGTCATGGGTGACGATGACGAAGGTGATGCCGACCTCGTGCTGCAGGCGCTTCAATTCCAGCTGCATGGCGCCGCGCAGTTTCTTGTCGAGCGCGCCGAGCGGCTCGTCGAGCAGCAGCAGCCGGGGGCGCTTGACCAGCGCCCTGGCAAGCGCGACGCGCTGCTTCTGCCCGCCCGACAATTGTTCCGGCTTGCGGTCGGCGAAGGCCACGAGCTCGGTCGTCGCCAGGATGGCGTCGACACGGGAGCGGATTTCCTTTGCCGGCAAGCGTTCCATTTCGAGGCCGTAGGAGACATTGGCCCTGACGCTCATATGCGGAAACAGCGCATAGGACTGGAACATCAGATTGACCGGCCGCTTGTTGGGCGGGGTCCTGGCGATGTCGCGCCCGTCGAGCAGGATGCGGCCGTCATTGGGCGTTTCGAAGCCGGCCAGCATGCGCAGCAGCGTGGTCTTGCCGCAGCCCGAAGGTCCAAGCAAAGCGAAGAACTCGTTCTCGCGGATATCCAGCGAGATGCCATCGACGGCCGTAACCCGGCCGAAATTCTTCGACACCTTGTCGATCGCCAGCAGGGTGCGGGGTGAGCTCATTGGCCGATCACCCCACGGTTGAGCCGCTGCGACAGGGTCAGCGCGGTGATTGAGACCGCCATGACGATGGTCGCCAATGCATTGATCTCCGGGGTGATGCCGAAGCGGATCATCGCATAGATCTGCATCGGCAGCGTGGTCGAGGCGCGACCGGCACCGGCGGTGAAGAACGCAATAATGAACTCGTCGACCGAAAGGGTGAAGGCGAGCAGCGCGCCGGCAACCACCGCCGGCAGGATGACGGGCAATGTCACCCGCCGGAAGGTGGTTACGGCGGAAGCGCCGAGATCGGCAGAGGCCTCGACGATCGACCAGTCGAAGCTCTTCAGCCGCGCGCGCACCACCGAGCAGACGAAGGCGAGGTTGAAGACGACATGGGCGAGGATGATGGTGTGCAGGCCCAGCGTGAAATCGAGCAAGGAGAAGAAGCTGAGCAGCGCGATCGCCAGCACGATGTCGGGAATGATCATCGGCGCAAAGATCAGCGCCTCGAGGCCGCTCCCATACTGCCGGCGCATTTCGACGCCGATCGCCAGCAGCGTGCCGAGCAGCGTGGCGATCGCGGTCGAGACAAGGGCCACGATCAGCGTGTTGAGGGCGGCGGAAAGGATCGCGGCGTTTCCGGCGAGCGAGGCATACCATTTCAGCGAAAAGCCCGACCATACGGTCGGCAGCCCGCCCTGGTTGAAGGACAGCGCCACCAGCACGGCGATCGGAGTGTAGAGAAAGGCAAAGACCAGCGAGAGCACGAGCCAGAGCGTGCGGCGCGTGGCGGGGGAGCGCTCAGACATCGGCGCCTCCTTTCGCTTCGGCGGTACGGCCCGAGGCGCGATCCGCGGCCAGCGCCTGCGCCGTCAGCACCAGCAGCATGATGGCGATTAGCGTCATCGCCAGTGCCGCGCCGAACGGCCAGTCATTGGCGGTCAGAAACTGGTCGTAGACAAGATTGCCGATCATCTGGAAGCGGCCACCGCCGAGCAGTGCAGGCGTTACGAAATTGCCGATCGACAGCACGAAGACGAAGACCGCCCCGGCGGCGATACCCGGCACGGTCAGCGGCAGGATGACCCGGCGAAATGTGGTCATGGCCGAGGCGCCGAGATCGCGCGATGCTTCCGCGAGCTCCGGATTGAGCCGCGACAGCGGCGCGTAGCAGGCCAGGATGACGAAGGGCAGGTAATTGTAGACCAGACCGGCGATGACGGCGCCTTCGGTATAAAGCATCGACGGCGGCTCGCCGGTGTAGCCCAACCAGCGCAAGAGCTGAGTGATCAATCCTTCGCGGTTGAGCAAAACGATCCAGGCATAGGTGCGGATCAGGTAATTGGACCAGAAAGGCAAGACGGCGAAGAACAGGAACACAGGCTGCAGCCGGCGCGGTGCTGCCGCGATCGCGTAGGCGGCGGCATAGCCGATCACCACCGCGATCAGGGTTGCCGTGCCGGCGATGCGTGCCGAATTGAGGAAGATGCCGGCATAGAGCGGGTCGAACACCAGTCCGAAATTCTCTAGCGTGAACGTGTATTCGATGCCGCCATAGATGCCGCGCCGGAAGAAGGCGAGCGCCAACACCAGCGCGCATGGCACCACCATCAAGGCAGTGAGCCAGGCCAGCGCCGGCGCCATCAGCAAGGAGGAGCGAAGTCTGATTTGGGACACCATTGCGATACCGCGCTCGACGGTCGGCGGCGGAAGCCCGCCGTCGACCGTGATCTCTGACTTTGATGCCGTTACTGCGCGGCCTTGATCTCGCTGACGATCTTTGAATAGTCGCGCTGGGCATCGCCGACGTCGCGCAACTGCTCGAACTTGACCAGCTCGGCCACGGGCATGCTCATATTCGGGAACTTGGCGAGGAAATCGGCCGGCAGGCTTTCCATAGCCGGCTTGTTCGGCACCTTGTAGTCGATGTTCTGGGCCGCCCAGGCGTGGTTCTTGGCGTCCAGCATGAAATTGATGAACTGGAAGGCGGCGTCCTTGTTCGCCGAGGCCTTCATCACCACCATCGTGTCGACCCACAGGTCCGAGCCTTCCCTGGGGATCACGTACTTAATCTGCGGATTCTCAGCGATGCCATAATTGCACCAGCCATCCCATGCCTGCACCATCAGCGCCTCGCCGGAGACCAGCTTCGAGTAGAAGGTGGTGTCGTCATAGGCTAGCAAGGTTTTCTTGGCCGAGATCAGCAGGTCCTTGACCTCGGCGAGCTTGGCCGGATCGGTCTCGTTGACCGAATAGCCTTTGGCGAGTTGGCCGGCGGCCAGCAGCCAGCGGTCGGTTGCCAGCATCGTGGTCTTGCCCTTGAGGGCATCGGACGGGGCGAGAAGATCGTTCCAGCTCGCCGGCTCGGTCTTCACCAGATCCGAGCGGTAGCACAGGCCGGTGGTGCCCCAGGTGTAAGGCACGGAAAAATTGTTGCCGACGTCGTGCGGCAGCTTCGCCGCTTCGGGATAGAGATTGGCGAGGTTGGGGACCTTGGCGTGGTCGATCGTCTCGATCAGCCCGAGCTTGTTCAGCACTTCGGCGAAGGGCGAGGAGACGAAGACGACGTCATAGCCCTTGCCGCCCGAAGCGACGAGCTTGCCCATGATCTCCTCATTGGTGGCGTGAACGACGACCTCGCCGGAGACACCGGTCGCCGCCTTGAAGGCGGCCATGGCATCCGGCGCCATGTAGCCGTCCCAGTTGGAAATGACGAGGTCGGCGGCGGCCGCCGGCGCCGACAGCGCCAGGGCGAGGCCGAGTGCGATCGAGGATGTCTTTAACGAACGGTGCCGCAGGGTGGTGGCGGTCATGACAGACTCCCATTTTGGTTGATCGTCGAATTCAATCAATCGTCGGACCAGCGCTTGCGACCACGCCGCCGCTTCGATCCTGTTCCCCGGTCTTTTTGTTTGCCGATTGACCTCACAGTACTATTGCAGAAAAAAGTACGTCAATCCATAATTTGGAAAATCGCCGCGGAACCTGACCGATTGCGTCTGCAAGGGCGATCGGTCAAGCAGCAGCGGTCAAGCCCGTTCACGAGAAGTCCATGCAAGCTGTAGCCAGACGACCGCGCACCAACCATCTCGATCTCGCTCAGCGCATTCTGGATGTGGCCCGGCAGCGCGGCTTCGATGCCGGCGCTCATCTCCCGGAACAGCAGATCGCCTCCCTCTGCAACGTCTCGCGAACTCCGGTGCGGGCCGCATTGCGCCTGCTCACCGAAAAGGGTGTCGTGCGCTGGGAAGCTGAATCCGGCTATCGCCTGGCCGTCGACCTCACCAACCAGGCAACCCTTGCCGCCGACCTGCCGAGCACCGAAGAGGACGAACTCGCGGAGATGATCCTGCGCGATCGGTCGGCGCGCCGGCTGGATCAGACGGTGACCATCGGCGCGCTGATGCGGCGGTATGATGCCGAGCGGAAGACGGTACTAAAAGCGTTAAAGAAACTGACAGATGAAAATCTTCTGGACCGCGCACCGGGACAGTCCTGGCTGTTCCGACGGGCGCCGGACGATCCGGAGGCGCAAGGGGAGAGCTATGAGTTCCGCCTGCTGCTGGAACCCGCCGCCATTCTGGCGCCCGGCTTTCGGCTGGACGGGACGCGTGCGGCAGCCTTGCGCCAGGGCATGGAGGCGCTGCTGGCGCTGCCCGACGCCGCATTCGATATCAGAGAGTTCCAGCGGCTGGACATCGATTTTCACGGCATGATCGCCGACGGCGCCGCCAACCGCTTCGTCACCGACGCGCTGTCCGATCATCTCAGGCTGCGCCGGCTGCCGGGAACCTACGCCGGCGTCAACGTCTTCCGGCTGAAGCAATCGCTGCGCGAGCACCTGACCATACTCGACCAATTGGAAAGCCGGCAGTATGAGGTTGCAGCCGATCTGCTTCGCGTCCACCTCAGGCTCTCCCGCAGCCAGCGGCCGCAGGCGGCCAGTCGCGGGGCCCCCGCGCTATTCGGCATGATCAGTCGGCCGGAATAACGAGGATCATGCGCAAAGCCAGCCCGACCATCGCGCTGTTTCCCGAAGCGAGCTTTGGCGCCGCGCTCAATTGCGTCGGCATCGCGCAGGCCCTGCGGGCAAGGGGCGCACGGCCTGTATTCATCTGCCACGCCGGTTTTTCCGGCGTGTTCGCCGACTACGGCTTTCAGGAATACCAGTTGCCGACCGACGAGCCGCTGACCGACAGCGAACGCCAGAGCTACTGGCAGGCCTTCGTGCGCCGGCATCTGCCGCATTTCAGGCTGAGCCCGATCGATCAGCTCGAAACCTATGTCGCCCCGACCTGGGAAGCGATCGTCGATACGGCGGTCAATGCCGAGGCGCCGCTGCGCCAATTGCTGGCCCGGCTGAAGCCGGACGCCGTCGTGCTCGACAATGTCATCATGTTCCCGGCGCTGGCCGCCGCCGGCTGCCCATGGGTGCGCGTAGTCTCCTGCGCCGAAACCGAGCTTCCCGATGCCAATGTACCGCCATATCTGTCCGGTCTTGCCGCCGACGACCCGAGCCGCGAGGCCTTCGAGGCGCGCTACTTGGCAGCCGTCGCCCCGGCCCATGACCGGTTCAACCGGCTTCGGACAGACGCCGGTCTTGGGCCCTTGCCGAAGGATCTTTTTCTGGAAGCTTCGCCCGACCTCAATTTGCTGCTGACCCCAACGATCGTGCGCAGGCAGCGCGCCGAGCCACTTGACCCGGCCCGCTTCGTCTATCTCGAAGGTTGTGTCCGCTCGGAAGGGCCGTTCGAGGTGCCGGTTTTTCCGCGCAATGACGGGCCGCTGGTCTATCTCAGCTTCGGCAGCCTGGGCGCCATGGATGTCGGCCTGATCGAGCGCATGCTCGCCGTGTTCGACCGGCTCCCGGCCCGCTTCATCGTCAATGCCGGCGGTCTGCGCGACACCTATCGCGCGGTTCCGGACAATGTTTATCTCGACGCCTGGTTTCCGCAGCCGTCGGTCGTCGCCAAATCCGACCTCTTCATCCATCACGGCGGCAACAACAGCTTTTGCGAAGCGCTGCGTTTCGGCGTGCCGTCGCTGATCATGCCCTATTGCTGGGACGGGCATGACAATGCGCGACGGGCCGAGGAAACCGGTGTTGGCCGCCACATCAGCCGTGATGGCTGGAGCGACGACGAATTGGAGAACGCCATCCTTGGCCTAATGGCCGACGGCGAGATGCGCTTTCGTCTCAAGGAGAATGCGGCCACCATGGCACGGGCGCCGGGAACCGAAATCGCCGCCGAATCCATTCTCGCCCTCGTAAGGACGTGACCTGATGCTCAACACCACGACAACGGATGCACCGCAAATGAGCCCAACGGACGATCCGAAGGGATGGCTGGAGCAGCAGGGGATCAGGGAACTCGAGTGCCTGGTGCCGGACGTGAACGGCGTGTTGCGCGGCAAGACCTTGCCAACGGCCAAGTTCCTGAAGTCGCTCGAGGACCGCGCGCTTTATCTGCCGAGCAGCGCCTTCCTGGTCTGCATCGACGGCCGCTATTCCGGTTCCAACGACGAGGGCTTCGGCTATCAGGACCCCGATATGCGGATGGTGCCGGATGTCGCGACGCTTTGCCTTGCGCCCGGCGCCGGATCGGGCAAAGCTTACGTCTTCGCCGATGCGTTTCACATGGACGATCGGCCGTGGATGGCCTCGCCACGTCATGTCTTGAGGGCCGTGCTCGATCTCTATCGCCAGCGCGGCTGGCGGGCGGTGGTCGCACCGGAGCTCGAATTCTACCTGACCGCGCCCAATCCCGATCCCGATCGGCCGTTGAGCGCGCCGGTCGGGCGCAATGGCCGCTCCGAAACCGTACAGCATCCCTATGACATGGCCGCGCTGGAGGAATTCGAGCCGGTGATCCGGCGGCTCTACGACTATGCCGCCGCGGCCGGGCTGCCGCTCGACGCGCTGATCCACGAATCAGGCACGGCGCAGCTGGAGATCAATTTCCTGCATGGCGACGCGCTGCCGCTGGCCGACAAGGTGCTGCTGTTCAAGCGGATGACCCGCCAGGCCGCGCAGGAATATGGCATGCATGCGACCTTCATGGCCAAGCCGATCGCCGCACAAGCCGGCAGCTCCATGCATCTCCACATGTCGGTCATCGACGAGGCCGGGAATACGCTGTTTGCCGGGCGTGACGATTCCGACACCGAGATGTTCGGGCAGTTCATCGGCGGCCTGCAGAAATATATACCCGAGGTGATGCCGCTGTTTGCGCCGAACGTGAACTCGTTCCGCCGCATCCGGCCGAACCACAGCGCGCCCGCCAACATCGAATGGTCGCATGACAACCGCTCCTGCGGCCTGCGCGTGCCGGCCGGCGGACGGGCCGCGCGGCGGGTGGAAAACCGGTTGCCCGGCGCCGATGCCAACCCCTATCTGGCGATGGCCGGCTCGCTGCTCTGTGGCTATCTCGGCGTCGAGGAAAAGCTCTCGCGTTCGCCCGAGGCATCGGGCAACGCCTATCGCAGCAAGAGCACGCTGCCGAAAACCATGGAGGAGGCGCTCGATCGTTTCGCCGCGTGCAGTCCGGTTCGGGACTTGCTCGGCGAGGATTTCGTCCAGACCTATCTGCGCGTCAAGAGCGTCGAGCTCGACCTGTTCCAAAGCGTCGTCACCAGCTGGGAACGCGATCATCTGCTGCTCAAGGTTTGATGATGGGCTTCAACTCCGGCCTGGATATCGGCAAATCCTACTATGTCGCGACGGCCAATCCGGCTCCGGATCATCCGGCGCTGCAGGGCGACGTCGACGCCGATCTGGTGGTGGTCGGCGGCGGCTGTACCGGCCTGTCCGCAGCCCTTCATGCCGCCGAACGCGGGCTGAAGGTGGTGCTGCTCGAAGGCGGCAAGATCGGATGGGGGGCGTCCGGGCGCAATGGCGGCCAGATCATCCCCGGGCTACGCAAGGGCGCCAAGGGTCTGGTCAAGCTCTATGGGCCCGAACGGGCGCGGGCGCTTTTCGATCTCGCCCTCGAGGCGCGCGGGCTGGTGCTCAACCTGATCGAGCGCCATGCCATCGATTGCGACCTCCGGCTCACCGGCCATCTGGCCGGTGCGGTCAACAGCTCCGATCTGCGCGACCTTGACGAAGAGGCCGAGTGCCTTGCCACCGTGATGAACTTTCATGACGTCGAGATGCTGTCGGCAACGCAGGCGCGTGGAACGGTCAACACGCCCTATCACGGCGCGATGTACGAGAAGCTCGGTGGCCATATGCATCCGCTGAACTACACGCTGGGTCTTGCTCGCGCCGCGGCAGCGGCGGGCGTCACCATCCACGAGAATTCGGTGGCGCTGCGGCTGGAGCGGGAACCTTCCATCAGGGTTTCCACGGCCAAGGGCTCGGTCCGGGCCAGGCATGTCGTGCTGGCCGGCGATGCGCTGCTCCAAGGGCTCGAGCCGCGCGTCAACAGCCGCATCATGCCGGTCGGCAACTACATCATCGCCACCGAGCCGCTGGACGACACGCGCGACGTCATCCCAAGCAATGTGGCCGTTTCCGACACACGCTTCGTCGTCAATTACTACCGGCTGTCGGCGGACGGCCGTCTGCTGTTCGGAGGCGGCGAGCGCTACACGCCGTCGCCGCCCGCAGACATTGCCGGCTTCGTGCGGCCGCATATGGAAAAGACCTTCCCGCAATTGCGCGGCCGCCGCATCGATCATGCCTGGGGCGGGCTCGTCTCGGTGACGACATCGCGTCTGCCGGATGTCGGCCACTATGGCGAGGTCTATTTTGCGCATGGCTATTCGGGCAAGGGCGTGATCCTGTCGACGCTGTCGGGCAAGCTGCTTGCCGAGGCGATCACCGGCGATACTTCGCGGCTCGATCTGTTTTCCACGCTGAGGCCAATGCCGTTTCCTGGCGGCACGGCGCTGCGCGGCCCGCTTTATGTGCTCGGCATGCTCTGGTACGCCATGCGCGACCGCATCAAGCACTGAGCATAGCAAGCCGTAGCGGGGCGGCGCACCAGGGAAAGCTGCATAGATGGCCGAGGCTTATATTTGCGACTATATCCGCACGCCGATCGGTCGCTTCGGTGGGCAGTTGGCGTCGGTCCGCGCCGACGATCTTGGCGCGATCCCCTTGAGGGCCTTGATCGAACGCAATCCCGGGATCGATTGGGCTGATATCGACGACGTCGTCTACGGCTGCGCCAATCAGGCCGGCGAGGACAATCGCAATGTGGCGCGCATGGCGCTGTTGCTCGCCGGACTGCCCAAGGAGGTTTCCGGCTCGACCGTCAATCGCCTCTGCGGTTCGGGCATGGATGCGGTTATTATCGCCGCGCGCGCCATCAAGGCCGGCGAGGCGGAGCTGATGATATCAGGCGGCGTCGAATCGATGAGCCGCGCTCCCTTCGTCATGCCCAAGGCGGAGACCGCCTTTTCGCGCAATGCCGAGATCCATGACACCACCATCGGCTGGCGCTTCGTCAACCCGGTGATGAAGAAGCAGTACGGCATCGATTCGATGCCGGAGACCGGCGAGCACGTTGCGCAAGAGTACGCCATCTCCCGCGCGGACCAGGATGCCTTTGCTGTGCGCAGTCAGGACAAGGCTGTCGCCGCGCAAGCCAATGGCCGGCTGGCGAAGGAAATCACTCCGGTGACGATCCCGCAGCGCAAGGGCGACGCGGTCATCGTCTTGAAGGACGAGCATCCACGCGCAGGTACGACGATCGAGGCGCTGGCGAAATTGCCGACGCCGTTCCGGCAAGGCGGCACGGTCACGGCCGGCAATGCGTCGGGCGTCAACGATGGTGCCGCGGCGCTGATCGTCGCCTCGGAAGCCGCGGTGAAGAAATACGGGCTGACGCCGATCGCCCGCATCCTCGGCGGTGCGGCCGCCGGCGTGGCGCCGCGCATCATGGGCATCGGCCCTGTGCCGGCCACGCAGAACCTGTGCGCCCGGCTGGATCTGAAGCCGACCGACTTCGACGTCATTGAGCTCAACGAAGCCTTTGCCTCCCAAGGCATCGCCGTGCTTCGCCAGCTCGGCATCGCCGAGGACGCGGAGCACGTCAATCCGAATGGCGGCGCCATCGCGCTCGGCCATCCGCTCGGCATGTCGGGTGCCCGCATCACCGGCACCGCGGCGCTGGAACTTCGCGAGCGCGGCGGGCGCTATGCACTCGCCACCATGTGCATCGGCGTCGGCCAAGGCATCGCCGTGGCGCTGGAAAGGCAGTAGAGAATAGCCGTACCGACTGCCCGCCGCGGTTTGCCATGGCGGGCGGCCAGTTGCAGTGTCCCGCCGACAAATTTGACCATGTGGACAAAGGTGAGGCCCCGTTCCATAATTCCCCAGGTGACAATTCAAAGAAACAGCCGGCTCGACACGGCGCCAATCAGAGGGGCATGCAATGGAAAATGGGAAGAGCAAAATCCAGTCGAAGCGCGAAGGGCTTTCGCGACGCAATTTGCTGGAACTCGGCGCGCTTGGCCTGGCGGCAGCCATGCTGCCGGGCCAAACCTTGGCACAGGACAAGAAGCTGAAGGTGGCGGCGATCTTCGCCACGCCCACCGAGGAGCCATGGGTCCACCAGATCCATGTCGCCCTGCAGAGGGCCGAGAAGGAACTCGGCATCGAATACAAATGGTCGGAGAAGGTGCAGACGGCCGATTTCAGCCGTGTCATGCGCGAATACGCGCAAGGCGGCTATGAGTTGGTTCTCGGCGACGCTTTTGCGGCTGAGCGCGAATCCCGCCGCACGGCCAAGCAATTTCCGAAGGTCGCCTTCCTGTTCGGCTCCGGCGCCGGGCCGGCTGAGCCGAATTTCGCAGTCTTCGACAACTGGATCCACGAGCCGGCCTATCTCTCCGGCCTGATCGCCGGAAAGATGTCGAAATCAGGCACGATCGGCGCCGTTGCGGCGATGGGCATTCCGGAAGTGAACCGGCTGGTCAATGCCTTCTTTGCCGGCGCCCGGGAGGTCAATCCTAGCATCAAGAGGAAGGTCGCTTTCATCGGCTCTTTCTTCGACCCGCCAAAGGCCAAGGAAGCGGCTATCGCCCAGATCGATGCCGGCGTCGACGTGATCTATGCCGAACGTTTCGGCGTTATCGAAGCGGCGGTCGAGAGGAAGATCCTCGCCATCTCCAACATGTCCGACCAGTCCAACCTCGGCCCGGATACAGTGATCACCGGCCCGGTCTGGGACATGTATCCGACGGTCGAGCACGCGATCAAGCTGGTCAAGGCCGGTGTCTTCACCGCCCAGGATTACGGCGATTTCTCGCGCATGGCCAAGGGCGGCTCCTTCCTGGCGCCCTACCACAAATTCGACAAGACGCTGCCCGCCGACGTCAAGGAGCTGGTCGAGAAGAAAAAGGCCGAGATCCTCGACGGCAATTTCCGTGTCAACGTCGACGAAAACACGCCGGTCTCGGATTGAGCGGCGCAGCCCTCCCCCTTGAGGGGAGGGTGGCCCGAAGGGCCGGGGTGGGTCCGCTGTGACGCGCTCCACCCCTATCGGTCTAAAGGTCGAGGCGGTTGAGGTGGCCCCTCCCGCCTCGCTTCGCTCGGCACCCTCCCTCAAGGGGCGGGATATCAGCGCCATCTCTCATCAGGAGTATCCGTGCCGACGCCCGACCCACTCATCGAAATGCGCGGCATCACCAAGAGCTTCGGCGCCGTCAAGGCGAACGAAGCCGTCGATCTCAGCGTTGCGCCGGGCGAGATTCTCGGGCTGCTCGGTGAAAACGGCGCCGGCAAAACAACGCTGATGAACGTGTTGTTCGGCGCCTATGCGCCCGACGCCGGCGAGATCCTGGTTCAGGGCCGGCCGGTGACGATCAACAGTTCGGCCGATGCGCTTGCCGCCGGCATCGGCATGGTGCACCAGCATTTCCATCTGGCACCGCGGCTTTCGGTGCTGGAAAACCTGCTGATCGGTATTCCCGGAAAGTCAGGCCGGATTGACCGCGCCGGCGGGCTGGCGCGGCTCAACGAGATCGGCCGGCAGCACGGGCTCACACTCGATCCGGACCTTCCCGTCTCGGCACTATCGGTTGGCGAGCAGCAGCGGCTCGAAATCGTCAAGGCGCTGTTTCGCGGCGCAAGGCTGCTGATCCTCGACGAGCCGACGGCGGTGCTGGCGCCGACAGAGGTGGACGGGCTGTTTTCGGCGCTGCGATCGATGGCGGCCCAGGGCCTCGGCATCATCTTCATCTCGCATAAGCTCAACGAGGTGCGCGCGCTGACCCATCGCTGCGTCGTGTTGCGGCATGGCCGCGTTGCCGGCCGCGTCGACGCGCCTGCCAGCACGACGTCCTCGGAGATGGCGCGGCTGATGTGCGGCCACGAGATCGTTCCACCGGCTAGGGGACCATCGACGCCGGGTGCCGCGATGCTGACCTTGGCCGGCATCTCGACGTCGCGCCATTCCGGCATGGCGCTGCGCGATGTCTCGCTTTCGGTGCGTGCCGGCGAGATCCTCGGCATTGCCGGTGTTTCGGGCAATGGTCAACGGGCGCTGGCCGAGGTGATCTCCGGCGTTCGTGTGCCCCATGCCGGCCAGATGACGATAGCCGGCAAAATTGTCTCGCGGTTCTCGCCGCGCGAGGTGCAGGCGCTCGGTCTGGGGCGTATCCCGGAAGACCGGATGACGACCGGGCTGGTCACCAATCTGCCGCTCGCCGATTCGATGGTGCTGCCGCGCATCGGCACGGATGCGTTCAGCCGCAACGGCCTGCTCAGGCCAGATGCGATCCGCGCTTTCGCCGAGGCGCAGATCAAGGCCTATGACATACGCTGCCCCGGGCCGATGACGCGGGCCGGAGCGCTGTCTGGTGGCAATCTGCAAAAGGCGCTGCTGGCGCGCGAGCTCGCCTTCGACCCAAAGGTGCTGATCGTGTCGCAGCCGACGCGCGGTCTCGACATCGGTGCGGCGCGGTTCATTCACGAAAAGTTCCTCGACATGCGTGCCAGGGGCTGCGGCATCGTCGTCATCGGCGAAGATCTAGAAGAGCTGCTCATGCTCTGCGACCGCATCGCCGTGATGTATGAGGGACGCATCGTCGGCACGCTCGACAGCGCCGACGCTACCATCGCGCAGCTCGGCCTGATGATGACCGGAGCGGAGGGGACAGGCTGATGATCCGTCTTGAGGCACGCACCAGCACGCCCGCCTGGTTCAATCTGGGTTTGCCGCTGCTGGCGATCGGCGCGACATTGGTGCTGTGCAGCGGTCTGATCGCATTGGCCGGTGCCGGCGTCATCGAGGCCTACGGCGTGATGTTTTCGGCGTCGCTGGGCGACAGCTACGCGATCACCGAAACGCTGGTGCGCGCAACACCGATGATCTTCACCGGCCTTGCCGTCGCCGTCGCCTTCCGCGCCAAATTCTGGAACATCGGCGCCGAGGGGCAGTTGCTTGCCGGTGCGGTGGCGAGCTGCGCGGTCGGCGCCATCCCGATGCCGGGGCCGCTCGCCATGCTTCTCATGGCGGTGGCGGGTGCGGCTGCCGGCGCGGCGGTCGCCCTTATCCCCGCCACGCTGCGCGTAAAATTCAAGGTCGACGACGTGGTCAGCTCGCTGCTGCTCAACTCGGTCATCTTCTATGCCCTGATGGCGCTGATCGAAGGCCCGTGGAAGGATAGTTTCAGCGGCTACCCGATCTCGCCGCCGATCGAGGATTCAGCGAATTTCCCGGGGCTGCTCGAAGGCACGCGGCTGCATCTCGGCGTCGTGGCGGCGTTCCTTGCCGCGCCGGTCATCTGGTTCCTGATCGCGCGCACGACCCTCGGCTTCAGGATCAGGGTCATCGGCGAGAATCCCGAGGCCGCGCGCTATGGCGGCATCCATGTCGAGCGGGTGCTGATCTCAACGGCGCTGCTGTCCGGCGCGCTCGCTGGGCTTGCCGGCGTCAGCGAGGTCGGCGGCGTGCATTTCCAGGTGATGAGCGACATCTCGCCGGGCTATGGCTACTCCGGCATCGTCGTCGCCATGCTGGCGAGGCTCAACCCGCTCGGCGTGGTGCCGGCGGCGCTCTTCCTCGCCGCCGTCATGACCGGCGCCGAGGCGATGTCGCGGGCCACCGGCGTTCCGGCTTTCCTCAGCGATGTCATCCAGGGAACCGCGCTGCTCGCCATGCTGGTGGCGCTGCTGTTCACCGCCTACCGTATCCGCCGGGTGGGGACAGCCAAATGAACGTCGTGCTCGAACAGATTTTTCAGGTCGGTTTCCTCGCCGCCATCATCCGCATCGCCACGCCTTTGGCCTTTGCGACACTGGGCGAGATGTTCTCCGAGCGGGCCGGTGTGCTCAATCTCGGCATCGAAGGCATCATGCTGTTATCGGCGATGACCGGCTTCACCGCGACCAGCCTCAGCGGCAGCCTGTGGCTCGGCGTGCTTGCGGCAGTTGTCACCGGTGCGCTGATGGGGGCCGTGCATGCGCTGTTTACGGTGGCTCTCGGCCTCAGCCAGCATGTCTGCGGCATCGGCGTGACACTGTTCTCGTCCGGCCTCGCCTATTTCCTTTACCGGCTGATCTTCGGCCAGCAATCGGTGCCGCCCAGCATCAAGAGTTTCGAAACGCTGCCGATCCCTGTTCTCTCCGACATCCCGGTGCTCGGACCAGCGGTGTTCAACCAGTTTTCGCTGGTTTACATGGCGATGGCAGCCGTCCCCCTGGCCGCCCTCGTGCTCTACCGGACGCCGTGGGGTCTGTCGGTGCGCATGGTCGGCGAAAATCCGCGCGCCGCCGATTCGGCCGGCGTCAGCGTCATCGCCACGCGCTTCCAGGCGGTGATCCTTGGCGGCGCGCTGATGGGGCTGGCCGGGGCTTTCCTGTCGATGGTGCAGTTCAACGCCTTCACCTTCGGCCTTGTATCCGGACGTGGCTGGGTGGCGATCGCGCTCGTCGTCTTCGGCCGCTGGGATCCCTGGCGTTCGGCAGGGGCCGCCCTGCTGTTCGCCTTCGTCGATGCCTTGCAACTGCGCATGCAGGCGAGCGGGCTCGGCCATATTCCCTATGAGGCGTTCCTGATGCTGCCCTTCATCTTCACCATCGTCGCCATGGCGGTGATGTCGCGCAATGCGGTGGCGCCATCGGCGCTGCTCAAGCCGTTCCGCCGGGAAGAACGCTGACAGGCTGGGGCGAAATGCCGACCGCCATGGCCGCAACGAGGCGACGGTGAGTACCTCCGAGTTCAGGCGTTGAGCGCCGCCAGCACCCGCTCCGGGAGGAACGGGTAATGCCGGAGCCGCACGCCGCCGGTGAGCCGCGCCACCGCGTTGGCGATCGCCGGACCGATCGGCGGGAGGCCGACCTGGCCGATGCCGCCGATCGCAGTCTCGGCCGTTGGAATCACGGCGACCTTGATATCGGGCGCCTCGGACATGCGTATCACCCGATAGGTGTCGAAGTTCGATTCCTGCACCTCGCCATTGACGATGTTGATCTGCTCGAACAGCGCGTGGCTGGCACCGTTTGTGATCCCGGTAATCATCAACGCTTCGATATTGCGCGGCTGTACCGCTATCCCGGGATCGACAGCGCACCACACGGTGTGCACGCGGATCTCACCGGTTTCCCGGTCAAGCGACACCTCGGCGATCTCAGCGCAATGCGAGCCAAAGGCATCGGAATAGGCGACGCCCAGTGCCCGCCCGTCGCGTTGGCGGTCCCATTCCGCCATTTCGGCGACGGTCTCGATGATCTTGCGCGCCCGCGGCTGGTCTTTCAGGAGCTCCAGCCGAAACGCCACAGGATCGACGCTCTTGGCAGTGGCGATTTCGTCGATGACACATTCGATGCCGAACCTGGTATAGCCAACCCCGACCGCGAACCAGAAGCCTACGTCCAGGCCGTTATCCCTACGGATATACTCGATCTGATGCGCAGGGACGGCATAGTTGAAATGCGCGCCCTCGGTCACCACACTGTCGTGGCCGCCTTCGCTCTCGAACAGCTGAGGCATCGTGCGGGCAAAAATGGAATCCGCCACGATGCGGTGCCGCCAGCCGACGATGTTGCCGCCGGCATCGAGCCCGACCTGCACATGTTGCGCCTCGAGCGGCCGGTACTTGCCATGCTGGACGTCGTCTTCACGGCTCCAGATGACCTTGACCGGGCGGCCTTGCACCGCCTTGGCCAGCGACACGGCATCGATGATGAAGTCGGCCTCGGCTTTACGGCCAAAGCCGCCACCGAGCAGGGTAGTGTTAACCTTGACCTTGTCAGGGGTGGTGCCGGCCACCTCGGCGGCAAAGCCCTGGGTGCCTGTTGGACCTTGCGTCGGCGCCCAGATTTCCACCCTATCGCCGGTCACGAGCGCCGTGGCGTTCATCGGCTCCATGGTCGCATGGTGAACATGATCGCTCATGTAATCGACCTCGATGACCGTTGCGGCCTTCGAGATCGCGGCCTCTGCGTCGCCTTGCGTGGGAGCGCTGACGCCGGCTCGGGAAAGGTCGCGGCCAACGCTGCGGTACTCTTCCAACAGCCGATCGCTGGTGTAACTGCGGATTCGCGACGATTTGGTCCAAACGATTTTGAGCAGATCCTTGGCCCGCTTCGTCGCCTCGACCGTTTCGCCGATGATGCCGACGCCGTAGGGAAGCGGAACGATGTGCGTGATGCCCGGCACCGCCCTGGCTTCGCCATCGTCGACAGTTTGCGGCTGCTCGCCCTGAACGGGCGCCCGCAGCACCGCTCCGTACAACATATCCGGAAGCTGCACGTCGATGCCGAAGATCGCGGTCCCGTCGACCTTCGAGGGCACGTCGACACGCGGTACCGTAAGATTTCCGATATAGCGCCACCGATCGCTCGGCTTCAGATCGGCGTCGGTCGCCTGCGGCAGCGGCTCCGGAAGCACGCCGGCCGCGGCGACCTCGCCATAGTCGAGTGAGCGGCCCGACGGCGTGTGCACGACCCGGCTGGGCTCCGTGATGAGTTCGCTCACCGGAACGTTGAGCATGGCGGCAGCACTCGCCAGGATGACCTTGCGGGTCTGGGCGCCGACCAGGCGCAGCATCTTGTAATAACCTCGCGTGGATTCGCTGCCGCCGGTGAGCTGAACGCCGTAAAAGCCAGGGTTGCCGTACTTCTCCGCGTCGGACGGAGCCTGGACGACGCGAACCTTGTCCCAATCGGCATCCATGTCCTCGGCGATGAGCAGCGGCAGCGTCGTCATGATACCCTGCCCCATCTCGGAGGCGGGTGACATGATGGTCACGGTGCCGTCGGCGACGAGGCTCAGCCAGGCGTTCGGCCGGTAACTGCCCTCGACCGCCGGCGCGACGCTGGCGCCCGAGGCATCCTGGAGCCGACCGCCGAACGCAACCGCGATGCTGGTGGCGCCGACGGTGATGAGAAAGCTGCGCCGCGAGAGCGCTCTGGTGTGCAGTTGCAATGTCTCGGTCATGGCTCAGGCCTCCCGTGCGGCGCGCTGAATGGCGCTGATGATCCGCACATAGGTCCCGCAGCGGCAGATGTTGCCGTCCATATGCTCGACGATCTGGTCGCGGGTCGGGTTGGGGTTGCTCCTGAGGAGCGCCGCCGCCTGCATGATCTGCCCGGACTGGCAATAGCCGCATTGCGGCACCTGCTCGGCGATCCAGGCCTGCTGCAGCGGATGGCTGGCATCCGGCGACAGGCCTTCGATCGTCGTTACCTCCATTCCGGCCACGTCCTGAAGCAGGGTCACGCAGGAGCGCGTCGGCTCGCCGTCGACGTGAACGGTGCAGGCGCCGCATTGCGCGATGCCGCAGCCGAATTTGGTGCCGGTGAGTTTCAGATGCTCCCGTATCACCCATAGAAGTGGCGTATCGGGCTCGGCGGCGAGATCCACTGCCCGTCCATTGATCGTGAACGCTGTCATGACTCTTTCCCTTATCTGGCGCTTTCTGGATAGGCGGTAATTGCCGCTATCTGTAAAGTCCGTATTGCTTTCGCAGCCGTGCGGCGTCATCCAGTTATGATGGTGACTTTGTCTGCGTTGCCCATAGGAATTTTCTCCATTATCTGCGGCGACAACTGATAATAGTACGCAGCTGATGGTTGTTACTTCGCCATTGATCGCGATCAAGAAACGTTGTTATTAAATAACCAGTTGAGGGAATGCGGGTCTATGCTGTAAAGTCCGTAATATCTTTGCAATCGTCCGGAACGCCCATGGATCCGCTCTCAGATGTGCTGTCGCTGCTGAAGCCACGCAGTCATGTGTCCGCTGGCTTCGACGCGGGTGGAAACTGGTCAATCCAGTTCTCCGATCAGCACGAACGCATCAAATGCTACGCCGTGGTTTCCGGCGGGTGCTGGCTCTCCGTGGAAGGCGTCGCCGACCCGGTGCGCCTCGAGAAAGGGGACTGCTTCGTGCTGCCGAGTGGGCGGCCTTTCCGCCTCGCAAGCGACATGACTTTGACGCCTGTCGAAGCCGGCACGATTTTTCCTCCCGCGCGCGCTGGCGGCGTCGTGACGTACAATGGCGGCGGTGATTTCTTTCTTGTCGGCAGCCGCTTCGCCGTCAGCGGCAGTCATGCCGGCGTCCTGTTGGGGATGCTGCCGCCCATCGTGCATATCCGGAAAGAAACGGATCAGGCGGCGCTGCGCTGGTCGGTGGAGCGGATGATGCAGGAGCTGCGCGAACCGCAGCCGGGCGGTTTTCTGGTTGCGCAACACCTCGCCCACATGATGCTGGTCCAGGCCCTGCGCCTGCATCTGGCGGAAGGGCTGGGGGGTGGCGTTGGATGGTTCTTCGCCCTCGCAGATAGACAGATGGCTGCTGCGATCAATGCCATGCACCACGATCCGGCGCGTCGCTGGACATTGCAGGAGCTGGCGGAGCGTGCCGGCATGTCGCGATCGACCTTTTCCCTGAAATTCAAAGAAATGGTCGGGACGTCACCGATGGAGTACCTGACCAACTGGCGAATGCTGCTGGCGGGCGACAGGCTGGCGAATTCCAGCGATCCAATTTCCGTTATCGCGCTGTCGCTCGGCTACGAATCCGAAAGCGCCTTCAGCACGGCCTTCAAGAGGGTCATGGACTGTACACCACGGCAGTATGGCCGCGGCCGGAATCCGGCTTCCCCTTCAAATAGCGGGATGGAAGCCGCCCGCCCCAGCGGTCGAGCCGAAGGGAATTCTCAGCCGCCGCTTAGCGCCCGCATCACATTCGGCAGCGCCGGCAGCGTCAACAAAACCGTGCCGGCAAGCCAGATGGACGAGACGACGATGCTTCTGGGGCGCGCCGACCAGCGCTCATAGAGCGCGGCGGGGACGCCGGCGAGCATGATGGTCATCGTCGACAGGATCAGCGCACTTGCCATGTAAACGATCTGGCTTAAGGGAGGCGCCCAGCCTGGATACCAAATCGGGTAGAACAGGAACACCATCAGCACCCACGGCGAAAAGATGCCGTTGACGATAGCGACCGCCATGACCGGCACAAGAGCGTTTCTGTCCATTGCCTCAAGCCCCTTGTGAAGCCATCGGCGCAATGCCGAAATTGATCAGCAAGACGAGATAGCCCACGCGCAAGGCCATAAGCCAGAGCACGCTGAAGACGATCACCACCGGCTGGGTCAGGATCGACGGCGTAATGGTCCGCACGATCCGCAGGAACGGGTCCGTGACAGTCTTGAAGAAGCGCCAGATGTAGTTGTCCCAGCTTTCGGGCACGAAGAGACCGAGCAGGAGACGCCCCATCAGCGTGTACATCACCGCAGCGAGAATGAAATTCGGTATGTGGAAATACCAATAGGACCAGAAATCGTTCATGTAGGATTTTCCAAGCAGCGGCGCCGCCGCGTTATGCCAGCGACGTCCCCGAAATGAAAGCGGGGTCCGTCACCGGACCCCGCCTCGAACGCCGATCGCTATACGAGATCAGGCAATCTTTTCTTCCATCAGCTGCTTGCCGCGAGGTACGCGGATTTCCTCGATGAAATCCTGCATATCCCGAGACGGCGCCTTGGTGAGAAGGCTGACAATGATCATCACGGCGAAGCCCACCGGCAGTCCGAAAGTCGCCGACGAGATGTTCTTCACACCCCACCACAGTTCCATATTGGGCGTCGCCTTGTCGAAGTCGGCGCCATACTGCGTCATGATAAGGTAGAAGAGGGTGATGCCGAAGCCTGCGATCATACCGGCGACAGCCCCTGTCGAGTTGGCGCGCTTCCACCAGACGCCGAGTACCAGCGCCGGGAAAAGGCCGCCGGCGGCAAGCGAGAACGCCCACGACACCATCGACAGGATGTCCGACGGCTTGGTCGACGCGACGTAGGCGGCCAGCACCGCAACCATAACCAGCAAGATGCGGGACACGATCAGACGCCGCGACGTCGGCGCGTTCTGGTCGATCATCTTGTAGTAGATGTCGTGGCTGAGCGCGTTGGCGATGGCCAGCAGCAGGCCGTCCGCCGTCGACAGCGCGGCGGCAAGACCGCCGGCGGCGACGAGGCCCGAGATGACGTAAGGCATGCCGGCCATTTCCGGCGTGGCCAGCACGATCATGTCGGCGTTGAGGTTGATGTCGGCAAACGAAAGTGCCGTCACGCCCTTTTCGGCGCAGGCCGCGACGATCGCCGCGGTGTCTGTCGCCGCCTTGCCGCAGATCTGCACGAGCGTATTGTCGGCAGCGGCCCAGCGCATCATCCATCCGGCTTTCTCGGCGATGTTTTCAGGCGTCAGGCCCGACGCCACCAGGTCGAGCATCGTCCACTTGGCGAACGCTGCATAGGCGGGCGCGGTGAAGTAGAGGATGAAGATGAACAGCAGCGACCAGGCGACCGAGACGCGCGCTTCACGCACCGATGGGGTGGTGAAGTATCGCATAAGGACGTGCGGCAATGACGCCGTTCCGACCATCAAGCAGAGGATGAGCAGGAAGTAGTTCTTGGCATCATAGCCGCCATGCACGAATGGCGTGATGTGATGCACCGCGATGCCCTGCGCCGTCTCAAGCGCGGTGATGTTCGCCAGCGCCTGCCCCTGCATCAATTGCGGGATCGGCACGCCGGTTTTCACCGTCGACATCCAGATGGCGGGGATCAGGTAGGCGATGATCAGCACGATGTACTGGGCGACTTGCGTCCAGGTGACGGCGCGCATGCCGCCGAGCATCGAGCAGACGAGAATGCCGGCGAGGCCGACATAGACTGCGACGTTGAAGTCGATGCCAAGGAAGCGAGCCGAGATCAGTCCGGTACCGAAAATCTGTGCGACCACATAGGTGAACGAGCAGGAGAACAAAACGATCACGCCGATGAAGCGGGCAAGATTGCCGCCGTAGCGCGCCGACAGGAAGTCGGGAACCGTGTAGGCGCCGAACTTGCGCAGATAGGGCGCAACGAGGATGGCCACGAGCACGTAGCCGCCGGTCCAACCGAGCACGAAGCCGAGGCCGTCATAGCCGAGCAGGTAGAGCGAGCCGGCCATGCCGATGAAGGACGCCGCTGACATCCAATCGGCGCCGGTCGCCATGCCGTTATAGAGCGCCGGTACGCGACGCCCGGCGACGTAATATTCGCCGACGTGCATGGTGCGGCTCAGGATGCCGATTACCGCGTAGATGACGATGGTAAAGCCCATGAACAGGTAGCCGATTACAACATTCTCGACCCCCATGGCGCTCAAGACAGCCATCAGGATGATGAAGGCTATGAAGCCGCCGGTGTAGATGCCGTAGATACGGCCAAGATTGGAGGTGAAGTCGCCTCCGCCTGCCGTAGTCGCTGTCGTGTTAGCCATTGATGTTCCCCCCGATCATTCTTCGTTGACGCCATGCTCTTCGTCGATTGCATTCTGGCGCCGTGCGAACCAGAACAGCATGACGACGAAGGCGATGAGCGAACCCTGGGCGGCCATGTAGAAGCCGAGCGGAAAACCAAAAATAACGATGGTGTTGAGTTGCTCCACGAACATGTGGATGACGTAACCGAAGAACACCCATAGGCCCAGCATGACGAACATGAGGCTCTTGGTCTTGTTCCAATAACTTATGCGGTCTGGCGTCGCCATAGCGTTGAACCCTCCCTTGGTTGGCAGCTTGCGACCGTCTCGACCGCAAGGTGCCGTTTAAAGCTTGCCTCTTCCGCTGACGCGGAAGCCCTCCGGCATATGTTGCGGCCAGGTATAGAATCAGCCGACCGTAACTTTGTAGGAGTATCACTTTTTGTCGCAGCTGTTCATACGACTTTAGAATCGGTGAGAGGACTGAAGTATCGATGAGAGGACTTGAATCGGCAAGAGGACTGGCGGTGCGGCGTCGCGGAGGCTAAACGGTCAACATCGGTTGGAAACAAAACCGAAGGGAGAGCGTCATGGGCCTGCTGAGCGACCTGTTGCCCGAGTTCTTGCGCAAGCCGAAGCCGATCGTCAGCGTCGACGATCTGGCTGACTTCATGGATTCACGCGCCGCCTTCCTGGCCCAGAAAAGCATCGTCGAGTTCTGCCGCGTCAGGGCAGGGGTTTACTGGCAGAAGCTGTTCAGCGAGGAGGAGTTCCAGGCGGCGCTCAACCATTCACGCTGGCGCGCCTACCCTGCGTGTTACGCCATCGTGGCGGAAATGATAGAGGGTGCGCTGCGCGAACCTGCCGGCTCTCGCCAGCGAGGCCTGCCAGCGGCGCTGGAAAAAGTGGCCCTGGCAAGCTTCTCCAAATATGCCGTTCCGGAGGGCTCGCCCTCCACTTTCTGGGAGGACGCCGCCGAGCTCACACGTCAGCGCCTGGCCGCCACGCAGGTCGGTCCGCCGCGGCCGGTGCGCGAGATCCCCGAGCCGCTGGCGCGAACGGTTTTCGAGATGCTCCCGATCCATCCCAATCTCCTGACCAACGACTACGATTATATCTTTAACTTCCTGAGAATGAATCTGCTTCGGGCGCATGAGGATTTCCTTGCGCAGGCTGACCGCAGCGCCCTCGTCGACGACCTGCTGGGTGCCGCGCGCATCTGAATTTGTTTCGGCACGTCGGCCTTGCACCGTCCGAGCGTCGCCAGCTATGCGAACATCAGGTCCCGCACCAGGTCGGGCGCCGACTGAAGCCGCTTAATGAGGCTCTTGAGCTCTGCCTGCTGCTCGCGCGTCAGCGTATTGATCGCGATACGGTTGGATACCGGTATACCGGCGTAGATGTCATGCGTCTGCTGAGCGAGCAGCAAGCCGATCAGCATGGCATGGCCAGCCAGCATCGCCTTCATGTCGGGCTCGCCGCCAATATCCAGCGCGATCAGTCTCTCGAGCCGGGCACGTGTGCTCCGCTCGCGGATGCCGTGGCGAATTGCAAGCGTGCGCGCGGTCGCAACGATTGGAAAAAGACCATGCTTCTTGATGTCCAGCCGGCCATCTTCAAGCTGAAAGCCGCCAAAAACAGTGAAGGGATTACCGGTTGTCATCTGCTCGCCGAGAAGCTTGGCGAACACCGGCTCGGCTTGACCACGGTCATACGCATATTCGATGAACTGCGCGGCCAGTGTCGTGTCGCCGTGAACCGGCCTCAGATCGTAGACGATATCGACGTTGAGCAGATCCTCCGGCCGCAGGCGGCGAACCCAATCATCCACGCGCCCCTTCCAGGTGTCGAGGCTTCCCCGAAATGCGGCGTTCGCAGCCATTACCCCGCCTTTGCAATACGGCACGCCGGAGATGTCGAGCATATCGGCGAGCTTAGCGCCGAGATTTTTGAACCAGCTGTCTTCGGGCCCATCCGGCTCGCCATCTGCAAAGACGATTGCGTTGTCCTGGTCTGGGGCCATCAGGCTCTCGCCACGGCCGCCCGAGCCGAGCACGAGCACGGCGTAGGCGCAGGGCGGCGGGCCGTGGCCTTCGATCTGCATCTGCTGTTCGGCAAGAACGGCGGCGCGGCGGGTAAGCGAGCAAAGTTCATCGCTGATGATTTCCGCCACCACGCGCGGATCGATCGCTTCGCCGATGAGCGAACGCACCACGCCCGGCAGCATCGACCAGCTGGCCGCCAGTTCGGCGGCATCCTTGGCATGTTCGATGGTGTCGTCGAGATCGATGGCCGCGGCGGCGCGAAGCCTCAGCAGGTCACGCGCAGAAAGCACGCCGACCAGCATGCCCCCGTCATCGCGGACGGCGAGGTGGCGGACTTTCAGCCGATCCATGCGGCCGATCGCCCGATAGGCGAAGGCGGCGGCGCGGATGCTTATCAGCGGTCGCGTTGCGATGCTTCCGATCGGAATGTCGAAAGCCCGCTCGGCGTCGGACGATATGCGGCGCATCAGGTCACGCTCGGTAACGATGCCATACTCCTGAATAGGTTGATCCGGCGCTCCACGGTCGGACACGAGGACCGAGCTGATCTTGCGCTTGACCATGAGATCGATGACCTGCCTTGTCGGTTTGGTCGACTTCACCACGACTGGCGGGCCGCTCATCAGGCTGCCGACGCGATGGCGATAGGCATAAGGATCAACCGGCTGAAACGCGGGAGCCTGGGGTCGCGACACCGGCTCGGCCCAGCCGGCGCGGTGGCCGGCTTCGAGAGCGTCCGAAAGGGCAAGGCAGGCGACTTCGGCCTCTCCGAGTGTTCGGATGTTGCGCTTGCGCAACTCCGGAATCAATGCGGCAAAGATGTCTCCGGCGGCGATCGCATCGCCCAGAGCCGAATGCCGGCCAACTATCTCCAGGCGCAGCCAGGCGGCGATCGTTTCCAGCGAATAGTCTGCCAGATTGGGATTTGCTATGGTTGCAAGAAGCCGGACGCACAGCGCCCGAGGCTTTTTCCAGGGCAAACGGGCGCGTCGGCATTCGCGCTCCAGTACCGCCAGGTCGAAGCCGATCGAGTGGCCGACGAGGATGCGATCCGCGACGAACTCCTGGAATTGCGCCCATGCATCCGGGAAGCTGCCGGCTCCATCAACATCGGCATCCGTTATGCCGTGGACGAGCGAGGCCTCCGACGGGATTGCTTCACCAGGATTTATGAGGAGATCGAGCTGAGGTTGCCGGGCGACCTTGCCATGCGCGATGCCGATCGCGCCAATCTGGATCACGCGTGCCTTGGTGGCGTCGGGCCCGGTTGTTTCGGTGTCGACGGCGGCAGCCGCAATTGCTATCAGCGGCGTCGCGCCGGTCGCCGGCTTCATTTCCGTCCCCTTCGGCATGGCCGATTGCCTTCCTCTGCCGGATGTCCCGGCTTGCCGAGACAGCGCTCTGTCGATGCCGGAAAGGTTCGATCTTGCTCGCGCTGCAGCATAGAGCGCGCCGGCGGGCCGCGTCGATGGCCGAATCTCAGGCTATTACGTCGTAAAGAATGCGCTGGTCAGTCCACGTCCATACTGAATCCGATGCTACACCTGTCCAGTGGGCACGTTCGCCTTAAAGTGATTTGATACGGTCGCAGCGCTCGCACATTGTCGGCCAGTTTGTTGCCGAGGCAGCCGATGGATGAGATCAGGCGGGTTGCTGTGGGGTGCATCGGGCGCGCCGTAATGTTCGGATCGCTTGCCATCGGCTGTGTCATGGTCGGCTTCTCCTTCAGCCCGGTATCCGCCTTCCGCTCCGGCGCGTTCCTCACGCTGACCATGGTTCTGGCACTGATGTGGAAAGCCGCGACCGCAGCCAGCAAGAATCCCAAGCACACCGAAGTCTGGCTCTACCTAAACGAGAAATCGCGCCCAGCCGATGGCCCGGCGCGACGGGTGTTCGGCACCATCATGAGCGACGTTTATAGACTCTACGCCCGGATCGCGCTCGGCGTGGCGGTTGGGTTCTTTCTGGTGTCGCTCGTGCTGATGCTATTCGGTCTGGAAGCTTACAGGCCGCCCGGCAAATAGGCGGCCGCTCCGCCCTTCTCTGTCCCTCCGTCTGAGTGAGCCTGGCGTTTTGCCATCGGGCCGATCGGCCTCGGAAGCGCAACGCTAAGCAGCAAATAAACCAAATTCTTATCTGGTCTGAGAAAAAAATTCTAAGGATCGCTGGAAAATAGCACTCGACAAAGTCTACTGATTTTATAGATTAACGCCGAGACGGAGGTCGATATGTCCTATTTCCAGAACGCCCGGACTGCCCGCAAAGGCCAAAGGCTGGGTTCTGAGCAGACTTGGCGGCCGGCCTATGCGGGCGCCTTTGCGTATCTCGTCTTTGCCCTTGCGTTCGTGTTCACCGGGGCAGTCGTTCTGGGCTTTATTCCCTGATCCTGGAGCCCCCAAGTCATCGGGTCCTGACTTAATATCGGAGTTGAATGAACCGAATGCCGGTGTGCTTTTTGCGCGCCTTGATCTCAACGTGATGGAGGAGATGGCAATGCCGATCGAGTTCACGCATGTTCCCGGTAAAACTCACCCCGCCGATTCAACCGTGCCGTTTTTCTACGATTTCGCGGAAACCGCGACAAAGCTGTCGCTGATCGAGGAGGTCGGCTTCCAGAAGATCGTCGTCGACGATCAGGCCGGACTGCTGACCAATATGGATATTGCCGCCCGGGCGCTGGACCGCACCTCATCACTTGGGGTCGTTCTCACGCATTGGGCTGGTGTGATCGAGCCGACGGTGGCGGCACGGCAATTGGCGGGTCTCCACGCGAAAAGCGGCGGTCGCCTGTCGCTCAGGATGCTCAGCGAGCCGCTGAACGACGACGATGCCGAGGCACGTCCGGTCGGACACACGCTCGTCTGGCAACGGATCGACGAATATCTGGTGCTGCTGAAGCGGTTGTGGTCGAACGACAGGCCGTTCGATCACGAAGGCGCCTTCTACAGCGTCAGGGCCGGCTATGTGCCGCGCAAGGGACCGCATAGCGCCGACATGACGATCCGCATGGGCGGACAGTCTGGAACGGCGCTCAGGGTCGCCGGGCGGCATGCCGATGTCTTCGAGCTGACGCCGGGTTCGCTCGACGAGATCCGGCAGCTGATGGAGCGGGTGCGCAGCGCCGCCGCTGAACACGGCCGGGCCGGCAGGCTGCGTTTCGCGCTTCCTGTCCGGATCCGTTCGGAGGACAACGCCTCCTGCCAGAAGGCGGTCGAAATTGCCGGCTCGCCGGCGCAGATTGCGTTGTCATTGCTCCCCTATGCGGTCCTGGGAATCCAGGAATTCATGGTCGTCGGTGTCGACAGGCCGCGCGAGATCGCAACGGCGGGTCGTGAAACGATCGCGCTGCTGCGCAATTCTCTGGCGCGCCGCGAGGCCGATGTCCCGCAGCCCGGAGCGTTTGCGGCTGGCGCGATCCGGGAAGCACGTGCCGGCTGAGCGCGTGGCAGGGCTATGCGCTATGTGCGCCGCCAGCCCGAAGCGCTTGGCGGTGCCGCTCATTGCCGGCCTTTCCACATCAGCACCATGAAGTAAGGCCCTCCGACCAGGGCAGCTAGCAAACCCGCCGGAATCTGCCACGGGAAAATGAGCGTCCGGCCGGCCCAGTCGGCCAAAACAAGATCGACCCGCCAAGGATCGCGGATGCAAAGAGCGGCAGCAAGGCCCGTTGGAAGCCGAGCATGCGGGCCAGGTGCGGCGCCATCAATCCGACGAAGCTCAGCGGCCCGATGACAAGCGTAGCTATTGTCGTCGGCACCGAAACAAGCACCAGGAGGATGATCCGCACGCGAAAGAGGCTAAGCCCGAGCCCGCGCGAGGCGGCTTCTCCAAGCGGCAGGATTTCCAGCCAGCGGATTGTGATTTCCAGGAGCAGTTCGAGATTGGGCTCGCCGCGCGAGCCGAGATCGATTCAGCCGGCAGGAAGACCAGAACCAACCGCCATCTCGCACGCTCCACTTTTTCCGAATTTCGGCGCGTCACGACATTTTGTTGACTCGAAAAGTCATCTTAATTGTTGACTAGTAAACTCATGTTTCATAGTCAACCGGGCATCGGCGCCGAAAACGCGTGCGAAGCTGGAGAGAGGCCGAGACCGTGGCAGGAACTCATGCCCAGACTGCCTTCCATGTCGAAGCGGTGCGGTTTGCCGTCGGCGAGCGGCCCGGTTATAATCGAGCTACAACGCTCGCGCGTCTACGGGCTGATCCGGCACAACGGCTCGGGCAAGTCGACGCTGATCAAGCGCTTGGCGCGCCAGCAGCTGGCAAGCTCGGGCGGCATCACCTTCGCGCAGCATCCGCTGGTGCGGTGGGGCGCGCGCGAACTCGCCCGCGCGCTTGCCTATCTGCCGCAGACGACGCCGGCGGCGACCGGCCTTACCGTGCGCGAACTGGCGACGCTCGGGCGCTATCCCTGGCATGGCGCGCTCGGCCGTTTCGGTTACGAGGACAGGCGCCACGTCGACGACGCGCTTGTCCTGACCGACATGGCGGATTTCAACGACCGGCTGGTGGACGAATTGTCAGGCGGCGAGCGCCAGCGCGCATGGCTGGCCATGCTGGTGGCGCAGAATGCCGGCGTCATGCTGCTCGACGAGCCGATCTCGGCACTCGACATCGCCCATCAGGTCGAGGTGCTGGGGCTGGTCAGGGACCTCAGCCGCAAACGGGACCTGTGCGTCGTCGTCGTGCTGCACGATCCCAATATGGCGGCGCGCTACTGCGACGAATTGATCGCCCTGAAGGACGGCAGGCTGCTGACGCGCGGCACGCCGGACCAGATCATGCAGGGCGACGTGCTCAAAGGTATTTTCGGTGTCGAGATGGGCGTGTTTGCGCACCCCGTCACCGGCCAGCCCATCGGCTACGTGCAATGAGGCCACTGTGAGAATAAGGAAGAAGCCCTTGTCCAGACATGGTTTGTTCGCCGCGTTGATCGCATCCGCCATCCTGTCGGCTGGCGGCACGGCCGCCCAGGAGCAACCGGGCGCGGCTCCGGCGATCGAGGCACCGGCGCCCGCGCCTGGGGAGGCGGCGCCAGACGCGATCGTGCCGCCGGCGACGCAGCCCGGCGTGACCACGCCCACCGAGACCACGCCTGCCGGGATGGGTCCTTCGACGGCGACGTCTCTGACCCTGCCACATGATCTGTCGCCATGGGGCATGTTCATGGCGGCCGACGTCGTCGTGAAAGCGGTGATGATCGGGCTGGCTTTTGCGTCCTTCGTCACCTGGACGATATGGCTGGCCAAATCGCTGGAGATCCTTGGCGGCAAGTTGCGCGCCCGCCGCGCGGCACAAGCGATCGGCAATGCCGCGACGCTGAACCAGGCCGGCCGCGCGCTTGGCCACAATAGCGGTCCCGGCGCCCTGCTGGTGCGGGCAGCGGAGGAAGAGACCGCGCTTTCGGCCGGCTCGCTCGACCATGTGTCCGGCGACGGACTGAAGGAAAGGGTCACCTCGCGCCTGTCGCGCATCGAGGCGGCGGCGGCGCGGCGCATGTCGCGCGGCACCGGCGTGCTGGCGACGATCGGCTCGACCGCGCCCTTTGTCGGCCTTTTCGGCACGGTCTGGGGCATCATGAACGCCTTCATCGGCATCTCGCAGGCGCAGACCACCAATCTCGCCGTGGTTGCCCCGGGCATTGCGGAGGCTTTGCTGGCCACCGCGATGGGCCTTGTCGCGGCGATCCCGGCGGTGGTCATCTACAACGTCTTCGCGCGATCGATAGCCGGTTACAGGCAGATCCTTGCCGACGCTTCGGCAGGGGTCGAACGGCTGGTCAGCCGGGATCTGGATTTCCGCACGGTCGCGCCGGCGAAGCAGATGGCCGCGGAATGAACACGCATTAGCGGAGCGACGCCATGGCGGCTAGAATTCGAGAGAACATCGACGGCGATCTCGAGGAAAACCACGAGATCAACGTCACGCCGTTCATCGACGTGATCCTGGTCCTGCTGATCATCTTCATGGTCGCGGCGCCGCTGGCGACGGTGGATGTCAATGTCGACCTGCCGGGCTCGACCGCGACGCCGGCTCCCCGGCCGGAGACGCCGCTGTTCCTGACGCTGAAAGACGATCTCAGCCTGGCGATCGGCAACGACGCGATACCGCGCGCTGCTTTTGCCACCACGCTCGTCGGCAGGACAAAAGGCGACAGGCAAACGCGCATCTTCCTGCGCGCCGACAAGGCGGTCGGCTATGGCGATCTGATGGAGGTGATGAACCTTTTGCGGGGCGCCGGCTATCTGAAGATCGCGCTGGTCGGCCTCGAGACCGCGCCCGGCGATGCCGCGGCGCCGCAAGACGGAACGGGCCAATAATGTCGCCGGCGGCCGCCCTGCCGATGGCCGATCAGCGGCGTTTCGGCGTGCGCGAGATTGCCTGGTGGGCGGGCGCGGCTGCGCTGGTTCTGGTGGCGCATGCCGCGATCGGCTTTGCGATGCAGAGCTGGCGCCCGGCCGAGCCCGATGGCGGGCCCCCACAGGCGCAGGTGATCGAGCTGTCGCCGATGGCGTTCACGCCCGCCGAGCCGGCCGCGATATCGGATGAGATAGCGCCCGATCAGCCGGACCCGGTCGAGGAGCCCGTAGCCGAAACGGAGCCTGCGCCCGAACCGCCCGTCGAGCAGGCAGAGCCGGTTGCCGAGCCGTCGGAAGCCGCTCCGGCCGACACAGTCGAGCCCACCCCGCCGACCGTAGCGGAACGGGTCGACCAGCCGCCGCTCGAGGAGGTCGTGCCTGATATTGCCGAGGCCGTCACGCCGGAAGTGGTTATCCCGCTGCCGCAGCCGAAACCGGTCGATGCACCCGTCGAGGCCAAGCCAAAGAAGCAGACAAAGACTGAGGTAAAGGAGCCGGCTGAGGTCAAGGCGAAGAAGCCCGTCAAAGAGGCCAAAAAGCGCCCGAAAAAGGCAAAGGTCGCACCGCCCCGGGCGACGGCCAGTGTCGCTGCGACATCCGCCGCCAGGGCGGCCGCACCGAAATCGGCCAAGGCAGCGGCTTCGAGACGCGGCAACTCGCCCAAATGGGACTCGCAGTTGCGTGCGTGGATAAGACGGCACACAGATTATCCGAGGGCCGCGAAGGCCCGGCGCGCGGAAGGTAGTCCGAGCGTGACCTTTACGGTCGACGCGTCCGGCCGGGTCCTATCCGCCCGGCTGGCTCGTTCCTCCGGCGATCCAGACCTCGATAGCGCCGCGCTCAGCACATTACAGGGCGCCTCGGTGCCCGAGCCGCCGCCGGAACTCGGCTCCCCCATAACCCGCACGGCGCCGTTCACGTTCAACCTGCGCAATTAGGCAACGCGACCGAGGACAGGTCCTTCCGATTTCGTAGTCGCCTTTGTAGGGTGCGGACCATTGCAGCCAGCATCCAGCATAATTTCGACCGTCAATCGTCATCTGACTGTCATATGTCGGCCATACACATCCATAATTCCGGATTCTAGGATACATGGATAAGAACACCGCTCTTCTCGCATTGGCAGCGCTTGGCCAGGACACCAGGCTCGAGGTGTTTCGCCTGCTGGTCCGGGCGGGCGCAGACGGTCTTCCCGCCGGCGAGATCGCCTCGCGCCTCGGGACGGTGCAAAACACGATGTCGGCGCATCTGAAGGTTCTCGACCATGCCGGCCTCATCCGCGCCGAGCGCCACGGCCGGACAATCCGCTACGTCGCCGACATGACCGGCTTTCGCGACCTGCTTGCCTATCTCATGGAGGATTGCTGCAACGGCGCGCCGGAGCTCTGCCAGCCGGTCATCCAGGCCGTGACTTGTAACTGTTGAAGGGAGGACTACGCCATGAGCGAGCCATACAACGTGCTTTTTCTCTGCACCGGCAATTCGGCAAGGTCGATCCTCGCCGAAGCGATCCTGAACCGTGTCGGCGCCGGCAAGTTCAGGGCCTATTCGGCCGGATCGCACCCGAAGGGAGAGGTCCATCCCTACGCGCTCCAGCTTTTGAAAACCCTCAACCACGACACGTCCTTCGCCCGTTCGAAGGACTGGCAGGAATTCGCGGCTCCCGGCGCCCCCGAGATGAATTTCGTTTTCACGGTATGCGACAACGCGGCCAATGAATCCTGCCCGGTCTGGCCGGGACAGCCGATGACGGCGCATTGGGGGGTGCCGGACCCGGCCGCCGCGGAAGGCACCGACGCCGAAAAGCATCTGGCCTTCGCCGAAGCCTACCGCATGCTCAACAACCGGATCTCGATCTTCGTCAGCCTGCCGATGAACACGATCGACAAGCTCGCCCTGCAGAAACGGCTTGATGAAATCGGCCGCGATCTTCCGAAAGCCGGCTAAGGCCGTGGCGGCTGACCTGTCCCGCCGCATTGTCGCGGAAGCACTCGGCACGGCGATGCTGGTCGCGACGGTCGTCGGGTCCGGGATCATGGCGGATCGTCTGACGGGCGACGTCGCCGTTTCCCTGCTCGGCAACACGTTGCCGACTGGAGCGATCCTGGTGGTGCTGATCACCATACTCGGACCGATTTCCGGGGCGCATTTCAATCCGGCGGTGACGCTGGTTTTTGCCCTTCGGCGGGAAATAGAGGCAACCGCAGCTTTGGCCTACGTGGTCGCCCAGATTGTCGGCGGTATCGCCGGAACGCTGCTGGCGCATGCCATGTTCGAACTGCCGATCCTACAGATCTCGCAAACCGTGCGGACCGGAAATGGACAATGGTTCGCGGAGTTGGTGGCCGCGTTCGGTCTGGTCTTCACCATTCTTGCGGGCATTCGCTTCCGCTCGGATGCGATTCCCTGGCTGGTCGGCCTTTACATCACCGCGGCCTATTGGTTCACCGCATCGACGTCCTTCGCCAATCCGGCGGTCGCCATTGCGCGGGCGGTTTCCAACACGTTCGCGGGCATCCGGCCGATAGATCTGCCGGCGTTCATCGTCGCCGAACTGCTGGGTGCGCTGCTCGCCATGGCCTTGGCAGGATGGCTGCTCGCTGACCCCAAAACAATCAGACAGATGAGAGCCTCGAAATGAGCATCACCATCTACCACAATCCCGACTGCGGCACCTCGCGCAACACGCTCGCCATCATCAGGCAGTCCGGCGAAGAGCCTGAGGTGATCGAGTATCTGAAAAATCCGCCGTCGCGCGAACGGCTGGTCGAGCTGATCGCGGCGATGGGGATGACGCCGCGCGAATTGCTGCGCGAGAAGGGTACGCCGTACGCCGAGCTCAATCTCGGCGATCCCAAATGGACCGACGGCGAGATCGTCGATTTCATGCTGGCGCATCCGATCCTGATCAACCGGCCGATCGTGGTGACGCCGCTCGGCACCATGCTTGCACGGCCGTCCGAAGCGGTTCTCGACATCTTGCCCAATCCTGACATCGGGCCGTTCACCAAGGAGGACGGCGAGGTCGTCATCGACGAGCAGGGCAAGCGCGTTGCCTGACCTTGTGCCCGAAGACTCCCTGCCAAACGTGGACGAAGACCGGTTCCGGCCGATCGACCTGCAGGCGCTGCTGGACGTGCCGCGGTCGATCCACAAGCCTCGCGTGCTGATGCTCTACGGCTCGTTGCGCGAGCGGTCCTATTCCCGGCTCGCGGCCGAGGAGGCGGCTCGCATTTTGCGCCGCCTGGGCGCCGAGGTGCGCATCTACAATCCCTCTGGCCTGCCGCTGCCGGATTCGACCTCGGCCGACCACCCCAAAGTCCAGGAGCTGCGAGACCTGTCGATCTGGTCGGAAGCGCAGGTCTGGTGCTCGCCGGAGCGGCATGGTTCGATGACAGGAGTCATGAAGGCGCAGATCGACTGGCTGCCGCTCTCGGCCGGCGGCGTCAGGACAACGCAAGGCCGCACGCTCGCGGTGATGCAGGTTTCCGGCGGCTCGCAGAGCTTCAACGCCGTCAACCAGCTTCGCATGCTCGGCCGCTGGATGCGGATGGTCACCATTCCCAACCAGTCGTCGGTGGCCAAGGCTTTCAACGAGTTCGATGAGGCCGGCCGCATGAAGCCGTCGCCGTACTATGTCAGGATCGTCGACGTGATGGAGGAGCTGATGAAGTTCACGCTGCTCATGCGTGATCGATCCGCCTATCTCACGGATCGCTATTCCGAGCGCGTCGAAAGCGCCGAAGAGGTTGCCAAACGGGTCAATCAGCGGTCGATCTGAGGCGGGTGTGCCTTCTTTATTTCGAAAATGGTCGAAATAGTATTGACGTGGCGTTGTCTCAGCGCTACCTTATTTCCATGAAACTCGAACAAGCGGCAAAACAGCTCGAGGCGCTCGGCAATCCGACGCGGCTCAACCTCTACCGTACGCTGGTGAGGACCGGCGAAACCGGACGACCGGTCGGTTACCTGCAGGAAACCCTCGGCATCGCCGCGTCGACGCTGTCGCATCATCTCCATCGGCTGATCCTGACCGGCCTGGTGACCCAGGAACGCCAGGCAACGACGCTGATCTGCCGTGCCAATTATCCAGTGATGAACGATCTCCTCGGCTTTCTTGCCGACGAATGCTGTGCCGATGCCGCATGCGGGCCGGCTGTCGGCGAGGCTACTGCGTAACTCCTTTTTTTGGCCAAATTTCCATAATTCTGGAAAGATAGAAGGTGCATCATGGTTTCTGAAAACGATCTCCCGGTCGCCATCATCGGCGGCGGACCTGTCGGCTTGGCCGCAGCCGCCCAGCTCGTCAGCCGCGGTCTCCCGGTCAAGCTTTACGAGGCCGGTTCCGCCGTCGGGTCGAACCTTCTGGATTGGGGCCATGTGCGGGTTTTCACGCCGTGGCGCTATTGTGTCGATGCGGTCGCCCGAAAACTTCTCGAGAGCCACGGCTGGCAGATGCCCGAGCCGGAGGCATTCCCCACCGCCGATGAGATCGTCGACCACTATCTCGCGCCGCTGGCAAAGCTTTCCGAACTGGCGCCGTCGATCGAGACCAATGCCCGCGTCGTCGCCATTTCCCGGTGGGGCACCGACAAGGTTTTGAGCAGGGCGCGCGAGACGCGGCCGTTCATGCTCCTGGTCGAAACGGCGGAGGGCACGCGCCGGGACAGCGCGCGTGCGGTCATCGATGCGTCCGGCACCTGGCAGACGCCGAACCCGCTTGGCGCGGGCGGCCTGCCGGCCGAAGGCGAGAGGGAATTTGGAGACCGCATCGCCTACGGCATACCGGATATTCTCGGACGGGACCGACATCTCTATGCAGGCCGCACGACGCTGGTGGCCGGTTCCGGCCATTCCGCTGCCAATGCGTTGCTCGAATTGGCGGAGCTTGCGCAAACCCAACCGGGCACCTCGGCACTATGGGCGACGCGCAGCACCGACCTTGTCCGCATCTACGGTGGCGGCGATGCCGACGCGCTGCCGGCGCGCGGCGAGCTTGGCTCCGATGTTCGGGAGCTCGCCGAAAGCGGGCGTGTGCGGCTGGTGACGGACTTTGCCACGGTTGCCATTCGCGAGGTCGACGGCCGGCTGGTGATCGAAGGTCAGACAAAGGACGGATTGCGCACGCTCGGTCTCGTCGACAGGATCATCGCCGCGACGGGTCAGCGCCCCGATCTCGTCTTGACCCGGGAGCTTCGGCTGGACCTCGATCCGTGGCTCGAAGGCGTCAAGGCGCTGGGGCCGCTCATCGATCCCAACGAGCACTCTTGCGGCGATGTCCCGCCGCATGGTCACCGCGAGCTCAGCCACCCCGAGCCCGATTTCTACACGGTCGGCGTCAAAAGCTATGGCCGGGCGCCAACTTTCCTGTTGCTGACCGGCTATGAGCAGGTCCGCTCGGTCGCCGCGGCGATCGCCGGCGACATGGCGGCCGCCGATGCCGTGCAGCTGGTGTTGCCCGAGACCGGCGTCTGCGCTGTGCCGGTCTCTATCTCAGGCACGTCATCTCAAGGCTGCTGCGGCGGGCCGGCGCCGGCTGCTGTCGACGCCTGCTGTGTCGACGACGCCAAGGCAAAGGCGAGCGGCAAGTCAGGCTGCGGCTGCGGCAGCACGCCGACAATCGCAGCAGCGCGCAGCGGCGATCTCGAGATCGCGGATGCCGCTCGATGAGCGACCGGAAAGTCCCGGCTGCCGCACTCTGGGCGTTGGGGCTGACGCAGATCATCGGCTACGGCACGCTCTATTACAGTTTTAGCATCCTGGTGCCGTCCATCGCGCTTGAGCTCGCCTGGCCGGAACAATGGGTTTTCGGCGCCTTGTCGGCGTCGCTTCTGGTGGGTGGCCTGTTTGCGCCGACAGCCGGGCGCTGGGCCGACCGCTTCGGCGCCGGCCGGGTGATGACCTTTGGTTCGGCTGCTGCCGCAGCAGCGCTTGTCGCTTGCGCGGCAGCACCCGGCCGGGTGACCTTTGTGCTGGCCCTGGTGACGATGGAACTGGCGTCCGCCTTCGTGCTCTACAGCGCTGCTTTCGTCGCTATCGTCCAGATCGGCGGAGCCAAGGCGCAGCGCAGCATCACCCATCTGACGCTGATCGCCGGGTTCGCCTCCACCCTGTTCTGGCCGCTGACGGCTGCGCTGCACGAATACCTGACCTGGCGCGAGGTCTATCTGGTCTTTGCCGGCATCAATGTCGCCATCTGCCTTCCCATCCATGCCTGGCTGGCGCGGCTGTCGCGTCGGGCGGACAAAAACGCTTCGGCTATATCTGCGGCCATCGGGTCGGCCGGCGGTCCGGTTGCCTCGCGCGACCGCAGCAGAGTGTTTCTGCTTATGCTTGGCGGCTTCGCGGTCGAGGGCTTCGTGCTGTCCTCGATCCTCGTTCACATGGTGCCGCTGACGACGGCGCTCGGGCTTGGCTCTGCCGGGCTCGTCGTAACCACGCTTTTCGGGCCGTCCCAGGTGGCGAGCCGTTTGATCAACATGCTGTTCGGCGGCTGGCTGGCACAGACCTGGCTCGCGGTGATCGGCGCTACACTGTTGCCGCTCGGCCTTGCCGCCCTGCTGGCGACGACGCCATCGGTGGCCGGCGCCGTCGCCTTCGTCATCCTGTTTGGATTGGGCTCGGGCCTCGCCAGCATCGTCGGCGGCACGCTGCCCCTGGAGCTGTTCGGGCGGGAGCGCTACGGCGCCCGGCTCGGCTGGGTGACGGCCGCGCGCCAGTTCTCGTCAGCGCTTGCACCGTTTGCCCTTGCCATGGCGATGGCAGGCATCGGCGTCCAGCCGTCGCTCTGGTTGACCGCTGCGGTCGGCATGCTCGGCATACTGGCTTTCTCGGCAATCATCCTGATCAGAAGGCAGCGCCTCGCGCATGAACCCGTGATGCTTACGTCAGCGAACTGACACCGCGTGCAGCGACCAGCTTGTGCGCAACAGCGAGCGGCCGGCCATGGGCGCTCGACGGGCTGTGATGCGGTTGATAAGCCCTCTCCCCAAGGAGAGTCGAGACATGACCGTTGCGATCGAGATGGGCCACACGACCGCAGGCGCCCCGGCAGCGCTGGATCTTGAGGAGCTGCTGGCGACCCGCCTTTTGGTACAGGGCAATTCCGGCTCCGGCAAATCGCATCTGCTGCGCCGGCTGCTGGAGCAGAGTGCCCCCTGGGTGCAGCAGACCATCATCGACCCCGAAGGCGACTTCGTCTCGCTGGGCGACCGGTTCGGCCATTTGGTGATCGATGCCGAGGAGCATACCGAGCGCGGCCTGCAGAGCGCCGGCGAGCGGGCGCGCATCCACCGCGTCTCGACGGTGCTCAATCTCGAAGGGCTCGACGCCGAGAACCAGATGCGGCGCGCCGCCGCCTTTCTCGGCGGGCTTTTCGAGGTCGCCCGCGACCATTGGTATCCGATGCTGGTGGTTGTGGACGAGGCGCAGCTGTTCGCGCCGGCAGTGGCAGGCGAGGTTTCGGACGAGGCACGCAAACTCTCGCTCGGCGCCATGACCAACCTGATGTGCCGTGGCCGCAAACGCGGGCTGGCCGGGATCATCGCCACCCAGCGATTGGCCAAGCTCGCCAAGAACGTCGCCGCCGAGGCTTCCAATTTCCTCATGGGCCGAACCTTTCTCGATATCGACATGGCGCGCGCCGCCGACCTTCTGGGCATGGAGCGGCGACAGGCGGAGGCTTTTCGCGACCTGGAGCGCGGGCAATTCATGGCGCTGGGCCCGGCGCTGTCGCGCCGTCCGCTGGGCTTGCGCATCGGCCCGACCGATACAAGTCCGCGCAATGGCACCCCGCGGCTGATGCCGCTGCCGGAAGCAGCCCTTGAGGACGCACGCGCCATCATCCTGGCAGCCCCGCCGCCGGAAACTGTCCGGCCGCAGCGCCGGTCGTCGCCGGACCTGCTCGATCAGCTGATGGCGGCGAAATCCGCCGCGCTGGAAATCCGCCCCGAACCGGTGGAGCCGCCAATCAGCGCCGAGGACCTGGCGGAGCGGCGTGAGCGCGTCGACCGTGTCCTGCGCGCCGTCCTGGCGCAGCCTGATGCGGGCTTCCGTGTCATCGGCGTGCTTTACCAGGAATTCGTGGTCCGCTGCCGGATCGAGGGCCTCGCCTCGGTCGTGCCGGATCTGCCGGAGTTCCGCCGCATGCTGACGCGCGCCCGCGCCGGGCTGGGCTCCGATATGGCAGGGGATGACGCCTGGCAGGATGTCTCGGTGCGCGCCTCGCTGCTGCCCGAGGATATGCAGGGCGTGTTCATGATGATCGCCCGCGCGGCGAAGGAAGGCTGGCCCTGCCCGAGCGACGCGGCGATCGCCCGCGCCTACGGCTCGCACTCGCTGCGCCGCGCCCGGCGCCTGCTGACCTATATCGAGGAGCAGGGACTGATCGTGTGCCAGCTCGACGGGCTTGGCCGACGCATCGTGACGCTCGTCGAACTCGCCTGGGCAACGGCACCGGGCGATCCCAACGCCGAGGAGGCGGAGCGGGGGAGTCTGGCGCTGTGAGGCGGCGGCCGAGCGCGCAAAGGGAATGCCACGCATCAAGGCGATGTATGGCTAAGCGGCAGGTACAGCGGCGAGTCTTTTTTGCGCAGATAGGGCCTCGCTGGCCCGCCACAGCCTCTTCTGCCCGGTCTTCATCATACGACGACGATTGGCGCGACGCAGATCCGCCTGGTGTAAGTTGTTCGATGCTACAGCACTCCCTCCTGCCGACGGCGCATATATCTTCTAAATTACCCGCGGGTCGGTTTGCTAATGAAGAGATCAGCCCCGATCAACTGACGAAGGACAAGAAATACGGTAGGACTGTAGCGCAAATAGCCGCCGAAACTACGCTACCGCCGCCAATTACCCCTTCGGTTCATTCTGTTGACACCTCCTGCTTCTGGAGAGATGGTAAGATACTACGCGGCGGCCCTTTTTCCGAAGATTTTATTCTGCAGCTTCATCAAAGGATTTTGGCAATGCGTTTGTCTCGATCGCGCCGACTTATGGCTATCACTTTGACGGCAATCGCAGCCCTTACCTCTTATGGACATGCCGAGGACAAGCTGCTGACGGAAGCGGTGCAGTTCAACGGTACGATCCTGTATCTCTCCACCGAGGTGCCTGGCCTGATCTTCGGCGCCGTGCGCAACGGCGAGACGGCCTTGGCCGGTTTCGGCAAGGTTGCCGACGGGAGTGAAAAAGTGCCCGACGGCGACACAATGTTCCGCATCGCGTCCGTGAGCAAAGTGTTCTGCGGCAGCGTGCTTTCCTCGCTGGCGATCGACGGCAAGGTACAGCTCACCGACCGGCTGCAGGATCGCCTTGGCTGGGACGTCACGCTCCCTGAGAAAGATGGCCGCGCCCTCCGCCTGATCGATCTCGTCGCGCAAGCTTCCGGCCTTCCGCGGGAGGTGCCAGTGGCCGAGGCGCCCCCCTCCGACCCTTTCTCGACGAACACCAAAGAGGCGCAGATTGCCGCCCTCAAGGATAATCCGCTGCTGTTCGCGCCGGGCACCGCCGTTCTCTATTCGAACTTCGGATACGACCTCCTCGGAGCGGCGCTCGCGAATGTCTCGGGAAAGCCCTATGCCGAGGTGCTTCGGGAGCGTGTCCTCGATCCCCTCGGCATGAAAGACACGGTTTTCAACCCAAGACCGGAGGACGAGCCGCGCCTGATGCAGGGCCATAACTTCGACGGCAGCGCCATGCCCATCGTGCCGACGAGCACAGCCATGGAGTGCGCCGGTGGATTGTACTCGACGGCAAGCGACCTGCTGCGCTGGATGAACTGGCATGTCGACAACAAGCCTTCCGCGGCCGGCGCCGAGTTGCGCCTTTTGAACCACGCTGCTTTTTTGTACCGGGACGGGCTCGCGTCGGTGGTGGGGCTGGATGACGGCGGCCCGATGGACGCCATGGGTCTCGGATGGGTCATCATGCTCCCCGACGAGCATCGCCCGCTCATCCTCCAGAAGAGCGGCGGCCTGCAAGGGATGTTTCTCTATGTTGCGATTGCACCGACACGCGGCGTCGGCGCTTTCTTCGTCATGAACGAATTCAATGCCGCCGGCTTCATGGCTGGGGTCAAGACGACGAACGATCTCGTTGCAGAGATCGCTCCACGCTGATTTCGCGCTGGGGAACGTGCGCGATGATTAACGCTGTGGAGGGGCCTGACGGACGGCATGTTTCGTGGCAAGGCAAGCGCGACATCGGCTATTTCCGGCCGACCGCTTAGCCTCCTGAGGACGACCTTTGCCGGCGCCCGACCCGCTTCATGGCTGCTCACGGCCTGCTCAAAGGCGGCCAAGGTTCTGCCTCTTGCCTCTTTGGCATTCCGAACAGGCATCCGGCCTCGCCTCGGTCGTGCCGGACCTGCCCGCCTTCCGCCGCATGCTGACGCGCGCCCGCGCCGGCCTCGGCTCCGACATGGCAGGCGATGACGCGTGGCAGGATGTCTCGGCGCGCGCCTCGCTGCTGCCCGAGGATATGCAGGGCGTGTTCATGATGATCGCCCGCGCGGCGAAGGAGGGCTGGCCCTGCCCGAGCGACGCGGCGATCGCCCGCGCCTATGGCTCGCACTCGCTGCGCCGCGCCCGGCGCCTGCTGACCTATATCGAGGAGCAGGGGCTGATCGTGTGCCAGCTTGACGGGGTCGGAAGGCGGACGGTGACGCTGGTGGAATTGGCTCGGGCGACGGCCCCGGGGATCCTAATGCGGAGGAGGTGGAGCAGGGCAGTTTGGCGGTGTGACGGAGGGCGGAGGGTGCCGAAATTAGTCGACGCAGTATTTCATTTCCAACGCTGGTAACGGTCCTGAGCGCTATAGATGCTTGCTAGGTTGGGCTTCGTCCTCAGCGCCACCTTCATGGCGCGGCCCCCTCCGGCTTTGGGCCGGTATAGCGGAGTATCCAGAGACCCTGGTTCTTGTCGCTGATGTAGATGAAGCCGCGACGATCCACGACGACATCCTCGGTCTGCAGCACCAGCTTATCCTCAGGCATTGGCCCGTAGCGCCGGGTGGGTTCCGGTGGAATGAAATAGCCGACCTCACGCGGGAGCCGTGTGTTCGAAACATCGTAAATTCTGAGCCCGGCGTTGAAATGCGCGATGTAGAACAAATCGCCCTGTTTCTCGACGTCGGGATGATGTTGGTGGTGGTTGATGTTGTGCGGCCCGCGCCAGCCGCCGCGCGTGGTGAAGTCCGAATAGGGAGCGCCTTCGGGCGGCACGGGCTCCGGCAACAGCGACAGCAAGAACGGCTCGGCAGGATCGGAAATATCGACGATCGACGCGTGATGCATAGGGCCGCGTCCATAAGTGACGTTCTCCGAATTGGCGAAGGCGATGCCCCGTTCGGGTATCGGCAGCACGCCGTGCACACCGAAACGGGAATGGAAGGGCGGACTGAAGCTCAGGCTGCTGATCTGCTTCGGCTGCGAGACGTCACTGATGTCGAGCACGATGATCCCAGCCGCACCATAAGGCAGGTAGACAAGATCGCCGACGACGTAAGGCGGGCCATGCAGCGAGATGTCCTCGCCCGTGCTGGCGCAGAAGGCGCCGCACATGCATTGCGGCCGCAGTCGTAGGCGGTAGCGGTCCGACGCCTCCTGTGATGCTGCTACGGGTTCGGCCGATGGGAAGCTCTCCCCGCCGGCCTCGTGCTGGCCCGGCACCCACCAGCGTCCGGCCTCGCGTGGATTGGAGCGGTCCGAGATATCGAGAATGACGTAGATGTTACCCTTGTAACCGGGCATGCCGGCGGCAAGATGAACATAACGCCCGCCGGGATAGAGGTTGCGGTGCGTGCCGTTGCCTCCGGTCCGGTAATGACCGAGTTGTTTCGGATTGATGGGATCAGCGATATCCCAGATCAGGACCCCTTCGCCAAAAGGCGCGCCGGGGTCACCGCCGAAATTCGCGAAAGGTTTTTCAAGGGCCGTCACCATCGTGTCGCCGGACAAATCGATCTGCAGCGTCCAGGTGTTCGTGCCGGGATAGGGCACAAACTTGACGACCTCAGGCTTTGCCGGATCGGTCACGTCGACGATGCTCCAGCCAGAGTGCCAGAAGTGTCCGGTATAAAGATACCAGCGCTCGCCGACCTGCCGGATCGCCATCTTGAAGGCAGGGCGATGATCGAGATCGGTATAGCCGATTGCTTCGACATGATGGGCGAAGGCGCCAGGGGGCGCTGGCGAGGCAGCAGGAACTCGCTGTGCAAGCGCCTCACAGACAAGACCGGATTGAGATGCGGTGGCAAGCGCCGCACCAACAAGTGGAACCTTCAACATCTGGCGGCGGGAAATCTCGGCATTCCTCAAGAGCACATCTCCCAGATTTGTGACTGTCTAAGCTTTGCGATTTTCAATATTTTCTGTCCAATATTGATTGGAGAACGACTAATTCGATTTTGGAAATTGAGAGATGGATCACAAACTGATGCAGTCCTTCGTGGCTGTCGCCGAAGAGTTGCATTTCGGGCGCGCCGCAGCGCGTCTGCATATCTCCCAACCCCCTCTCACCAAGCAGATCCAGCACTTGGAACAGGTCATAGGCGTACGCCTGCTGGAGCGCACCAAACGCAAGGTCGAACTGACCGAGGCCGGCCGGGTGTTTCTCGATGAGGCGAGAGCAGTCCTTCATCAGACAGGGCAAGCCGTCGAGCTTGCCCGCAAAGCCGGTCGTGGTGAAACCGGCCATCTGTCAGTCGGATTTATCGATGCCGCCATCTACAGTGTGGTGCCAGCTGTCGTTCAGCGGTTCACCGAACGTTATCCCGAGGTCGAGTTGAGCCTGACCGATCTGCGCATTCCCAATCAGATAAAACTGGTAGCCGAACGGCAGCTCGACATTGGCTTTGTCCACCCTCCCGTCGTTCACAACGCTCTTCAAGCCGAAAGCATATTGGTCGAACCGCTGATCGTGGCCTTGCCGGAAACACATTGGTTAGCGCCAGAGACCGAGATCGCGCTGGCTGACCTGGCTCAGGAAGCGCTGATCCAATTCCCGCGCAGCATCAATCCGTCGCTCTATGACGAGATCGTCGGGCTGTGCCGTTCATCCGGCTTCAGCCCGAGGATCATGCGGGAAGCAACTCCCAAGCAAACGATCATCGGACTTGTATCCGTTGGACTTGGCGTCTCACTGCTGCCTGCCTGTCTCGAGAACCTGCAGCGATCCGGCGTGGTCTATCGACCTATTCGGGGCCGAAACCTGTCAGTCGATACGTCTATCATCTATCGGCGCGAACAGCCTTCGCCTGTGCTACAGGCATTCCTCGACATCGTGCGCGAGACGACAGGCACGGACAAAAATCCCAAAACTCTCCATACATCGTGATGCCATCCGACCAACTGGGCTACCGCAATGCGATCGTACGCACCCCGCAGGCAGGCGAACGCGCTCCGCCGTGCGCTCAAGACGTGGTGGTCTCTCAATCACAAGGCGCCGCCTTCAGTCCGCTGCCGATACGTCTTCGACGACATAAGCGAAGCGTCCACCGTTCTAGAATTCAAGCGACGGTTCGCCGCCGAAATAAATAAAAGGCCACGGCGGCGCGATACTACTTTGTGGCATCGCTTGAGTTGCCGGTTCATGGAAAAGATGCCCGATCGGTGCAAGCATCAGTGAGGGTTTGCAGCCCAGCTAACGTCCGCCAGGAAGTCAGCAGAGTCGAAGCAGCGTTTTGGTGCGCGAAGTGGCGGTTCGCGGTGCTTCGAGCGAGGGGCGCGCCTCAGGGTCATAAGCAGCCACTGCCGCCCCCACCCCTACCGATCCTCAATAATCCTCAAGTAAGCCGCCGTCACGAACAGCACGATCAGCCCAAACAAAATCCGCCGTGCGCCTTCGGGCATCTGCAAAATGGTGAGCAGTGTCGTCAGCACGGTGAGGATCAGGGCGCCGATGATTGTGCCGGTGTAGCCGCCGCGGCCGCCGAAGATCGACGTTCCGCCGATCACCGCGGCTGCCACCGAAGGCAGCACCAGCGGCTCGGCCAGCGACAGCGACGGCGCCTTGATCAGGCCGATGTAGAGCAGCCCGGTGATGCCGGCGAGCACGCTCGAGATGACGTAGAGCGCGGTGATCACCTGCCAATAACGGACGCCGGACAGGCGTGCTGCCCCTTCATTGTCGCCGACCGCGTAAAGCAGGCGGCCGAAGCCGGTGCGGTTCAAGGTGAAGACGATGAGGACGGCGATGGGCACGAACAGCAGCAGCGCGTTGGGCACGCCATAGGTGAGGCCGGTGCCGAGCCAGGCCAGGAAGGGCGGAATCTTGGCGCCCGAAGCGATGACGGTGCGCTGATAGACCTGCAGGCAGCCGGTGCCGATCAGGCTGGTGCCGAGCGTCATGATCAGCGGATGCACGCGAAAGACGCCGACGCCGATGCCGTTGACCAGGCCGATTAGCACCGCCGGCACCAATGCGATGAGGATCGCCACCGCCGGGTCATGATTGACGACCTGCGTCGCCATGATGAAGGCGCTCATCGTCGCCACGGTTCCGACCGACAGGTCGATGCCGCCGGTCAGCATGGTCATGGTCTGGCAGCCGGCAAGAATTGCCAGCGGAATGGCAAATTTGACCGTGTTGGCGAGCCAGCGCTCGTTGACGATGCCGGGGCGCAGGATCTGCAGCACCACCACCAGGATGACCAGCAGGATGATCAGGGGGATCAGCGGCCGGTCGGCCATGAAGCGCTTGAGGCGGCGGCCGGAGGGGACGGGTTGGATCGCGGTTGTGCTCATGACGTGGCTCGCGATTGGTTTTGCCCGATGCCGGGAGAGGATGGCGATCCACGGCGCCCCCCTCTGTCCTGCCGGACATCTCCCCCACGGGTGGGGAGATTGGACGGCGCGACGGCTTTCGCCAATTGTCGGCGTTGCAAGAATGAGCGTGGCGCCGAAGCTGCCAATCTCCCCCCAAGTGGGGGAGATGTCCGGCAGGACAGAGGGGGGCGCCGTGGATCGCCGACTCCGTAAACCAGCCTCACGCCATTGCTCATGAGGAGCGGCTCCGCATGGTGATGAACGCCCCGAACATCACGACGGCGACCATGATCGCGCCCTCGATGATTGCGGTGACGTTGGGATCGATGGCCAGCAGCGTCAGGTCGGTGCGCACCAGCCGCAGCACGAAGACCGCGACGATCGGGCCGAGCAATCCGCCCTTGCCGCCGCCAAGTGCGACACCGCCGAGCACGACCGCGGCCACGCTGGCAAGAAGATAGGGGCCGGGGATGGGGGCGCCGATGCCTGTGCTCATGGTCAGCGCAAGCCCGCCCATGGCAGCGAAAAGCCCGGACAGGGCGTAGGCGATGATCTTGGTGCGCGCGACGGGCACGCCGCTGCGAAACGCCGCGAGCTCGCTGCTACCGATGGCGTAGATCGAAAGGCCGAGTTTTGAGCGCCTGAGGGGTATCCAGATGATGCAGAGGCAGACGACAAGCAGCACCAGCGCCTTCGGTATCCAGGCGGAGATCTCAGGCAGCCCCGGGATCGCGACTGTCCCGACGATGGTCGCCCGCAGCCATTCGGCCACCGCGCCGCCGGGCGCACCGAGGACCAGCAGCGCCGCGCCCTGCAGGACGAAGAGAGTGGCCAGCGTGACGACGATATCGGGCACGCGGGTGACGACGATCAGCATGCCGTTGACGGCGCCCAGCACCAGGCCCATAGCCAGCACGAAGGGCACGACGAAAAGCGCGTATTCCTCGCTGGCGCCGTCCATCATCGAGGCGGCGGTGACGCTAGTCAGCGCCATCATGGCGCCGACGGAAAGATCGATGCCGCCGGCGATGACGACAATCGTCTGGGCGGCCACGGCAAAGGCGTAAGGCAGCACCGCGCGCACCAGCGAGCCGAAATCGCCGCTGCCATAGCCCGGCTGGATGAGCTTGGTGATCACGAACAGGACCACGAAGAGGACAAGCAGGCCGGCGACCCAGCCCTGACGGCGGACGAGACGGGTCAAGGTTTCGCCACCGGGGTTGAGTGGATGTCGGCAAGGATGCCAACGTCCTCCTTGGCGCCACGCGGCAAGCCGTAAGCGGCGCGCATCAGCGCCGGCTCGTCGGCGAGTTCGACGGGGAAGACATCGACGACGCGCCCCCCAAAGATGACGATGACGCGATCGCAGACACGCTGCACCTCCTCGAGCTCGGATGTATAGAACAGCACCGATTTGCCCTGGTCGGCGAGTTCGCGCAGCAGCTTGTAGATCTCCTGCTTGGTGCCGACATCGATGCCGCGCGTCGGGTCGAAGCAGAGGATGGTCTGTGCCTCAGCGGCGATCCAGCGGGCGATCGTCACCTTCTGCTGGTTGCCGCCGGACAGGCGCTGCACCTCGCGCTGGGCGCGCGTGTCGATCTGCAGCCGCTCGATCGCACTGACGACCCTGGAGCGTTCCTGCGCCATGTTGATCGGCCCCCAGTTGCGCAAAGCGGCGCTGAACGGGAGCGCGATGTTTTCGCGCACGGAGCGCTGCATGGTGAGGGCTTCGGTGCGGTCGCCGGGCACATAGGCGATGCCGGCGCGGATCGCATCCGCCGGATGCGCGAATTTCACCGGCTTCCCGTCCACTTCGATCGTGCCACCGGACGGCCGGATGGAGCCGGCGAGCGCGGCGAAGAGCTCGTCCTGGCCTTGGCCCTCAAGCGCGACGACGCCGGCGACCTCGCCGTTTGCCAGATCGAACGAGACGTCGTTGAGCTTGGTGCCGACACGAAGGTTCGCCACGCCGAGGCGCGGGCGGCTATCCCCAGGCGAAGCAGCCTGGCTTGCCATGCGCGCGGCCATGCGCGTCTTTTCGATCCTGGCGCCGAGCATCATCTCGACGATGCGCTCCTCGACGCCCGGCTCGATGTCGACGACGCCGACGGTCTCGCCGTCGCGAAGCACGGTGGCGCGGTCGCAAAGTGCGGATATCTCGACAAAGCGGTGGGAAATGAAGATCACTGAACGGCCGCTGTCGCCCTGGCGGCGAACGACTTCGAGCACCTTTTCGGCAAGGTTTGCCGGCAGTGCTGCGGTCATCTCGTCGAGCAGCAAGACGTCGGGCTCGACTGCCAGGGCGCGCGCCAGATCGAGCACGCGCAGCACGGCAAGGGGGATGTCGCGCGCGGTTTCGCGGATGTCGAGGTCGGGGATGCCGAGTTCGCGCACCCAGGCGCGGAACGGCTCGACCGGCGTGTCGGTCAGGCGAAGGTTGGAGGCGACGTCGAGATCGGGGATGAGCGATGGTTCCTGATAGACGGGAAGCAGCCCGGCGCGGCGCGCATCGGCAGGGGAGCGCACGTCGCGGGCTTCGCCGCGGATCCGGATATGCCCGGCATCGGCGCGGATGGCGCCGGTCAGGATCTTGACGAGCGTCGATTTGCCGGCGCCATTGGCGCCCATCAGGGCGTGAACCTCACCCGGCAGAACCGACAGCGACGCATTGCGCAGCGCCACCACAGCGCCGTAAGTCTTCACGACGCCGGTGGCGTCCAGGAGGGGGTTGGTGGTCACAATCGCGTTGCTCTCGTTGCAGAAACTCTATTGCTGGCGCTCTACGGCGCCCCCCTCTGTCCTGCCGGACATCTCCCCCACAAGGAGGGAGATTGGCAGCTTTGACACCGGCTCTCTTCTTGCAAGGCCGAAGATTGGCCAAAGCATTGGTGACGGCCGATCTCCCCCCTCGTGGGGGAGATGTCCGGCAGGACAGAGGGGGGCGCCGTAGAGCGCCAGTCTATCAACTCGTTGTCTCGCAAGGACGGCAGTTCGCCGTCCTCGCTATGCCAATTCAAAGCAGCGATTACTCACCCGGGCCCTTGCAGGCGATGATCTGTTCCTTGGTGTAGGTGGTCCAGTCCGGAATGGAGATCGAGACCGGCCATTCCGGGCTCAGCGACGGGTCGGCTACGCTCTTCAGCTTGGCCTTGCCCTCTTCGGTGACGTTCTCCCAGAGCTGCGGCTCGACCAGCACGGTCTGCTCCGCCGGCTTCTTGCCGTTCAGGATCTGCAGGGCCAGGGTCACGCCGGCGCCGCCGATCGAGCCCGGGTTGGTCACCGCCGCGCCGACAAGGCCTTCGACCGAGTTCAGCTGGCCGACGAAGCCGGCATTGTCGGCGCCGACCACCGGCACCAGCGGCGTCTGCGACTCGACCAGCGCATCGACGATCACATTGTCGATGCCCGAGGTCCAGATGCCGTTGAACGGCGATCCGGTGGCGATGAAATCGAGGATCTGCTGCTTGCCCTGATCCTGCTGCCAGCCGGTGAAGACCTCGTGCACGACCTTCACGTCGGGGAATTCGGCAAGCGCCTTCTTGAAGCCCTTGTCGCGGTCGCTGTCGGCCGAAGCGCCGGCGGCGCCGCGCATGTAGACGATATCGCCCTTGCCGCCCAGCTGCTGGAACAGCCATTTGGCGCCGAGATAGGCGTACTGCTCCTGGTTGTTGGAGATGATGTAGGCCGAGGGCTCGGTGACCGCCTGGTCGACGGCGACAACGACGATGCCGGCCTTGGTGGCTTCTTCGAGGGCTGACTTGATGCCGGCCGGATCGGCCGGGTTGACGACGATGGCGTTGACCTTGGCGCTGATCAGGTTGCGAATGTCCTCGAGCTGGCCGGCGGCGTCGGTGTTGCGATGGGCGATGTTGAGCTTGGTGACCTCGCCTGACGCGAGCGCCTGCGCCTTGATGGCGCAGATCATCTCCTCGCGCCAGCCGTTGCCCTGCACGGTGTTGGACACGCCGATCGTGTATTTGGCTTCGGCGGACGAGACGCCCACCGAAGCCAGAAACGCCGCGCCGGCAAGCAGCGGGACCATTGCCAGATATTTTTTCATTCACTCTTCCTCCACATTGTTTTCAGTTCAGTTCGAAAAGGGTGTCATTTCACGAAGGGGCGCAGCACGTCGCGGGCGAGCAGAAAGCCGCGCTTGACGTTTTCATCGCTCCCCTCAAACCGCCGATCCTCGTGCTCGATGATGATGGGCCCGTCGTAGCCGACGCGATAGAGGCCGGAGAAGATCACATTCCAGTCGACATCGCCGAGCCCCGGCATGCGCGGCACCTGCCAGCCCATGCCGGCCGAGAGGATACCGCGCTCGTAAAGTCCATCGTGATCGATCATCAGGTCCTTGGCATGGACATGCAGCATGTACGGACCGAACTCCCGGATGAAGCGGGCCTGGTCGATCATCTGCCAGACCAGGTGCGACGGGTCGAAGTTCATGCCGACGTCGCCGCCCCAGGCCTCGAGGATGCGGCGCCAGATATAGGGCGAATAGGCGATATTGTGGCCGCCCGGCCACTCGTCATGGCTGAAGATCATCGGGCAGTTTTCGAACGCCAGCTTGACGCCGTTGTCGCGCGCATGAGCAATGATATCAGGCCACAGCTTGAGCGCCTCTTGCCAGTTGGCGTCGACGGTTTTTGCAGCGTCGCCGCCGCAGAAGGTGTTGACCACCGGCACGCCCATATGGCTCGCCAGCACGATCACCTTCTTCAAATGATCGATGGCGGCCTTGCGGTGGGCGGCATCGGGATGCAGCGGGTTGGGATAGAAACCGAGGCCCAAGACCGACAGGTTCTCTTCCGCCAGTGCGGCGGTGATTTCCTTCGCCTGCGAGGCCGAGGTCGAGGCGGCGTCGATATGGCTGGTGCCGGCATAGCGCCGGGCAGCACTCGAGGATTTCGGCCAGCAGGCGATCTCCAGCGCCTCGAAGCCGGCAGAATTTGCCCAGTCGGCGACCTCGCCGAGCGGGGTATCCGCAAACGGTGCGGTGAGCAGTCCGAGCTTCATGTTGCCCTCCCCTGGTCGTGGCGATCTACTATGCCGATTGTGCGGGCCGCTTCAACCGTGCGGCCGCCGGCAAAGCGCAAACCTGTCTGATGAACGCCATCGGATCGTCGCTGAGCAGGCCGTCGAGAGCGGCTGTGACAGCGGTGCGGAAATCGCCATTTGCGGCAAGCTCCGGATCGAAGATCGTGTCGATGGCGAGAATCCCTCGGGCCAGCGCTTTCATGTCGCCGCCAGTCGCCTCGGCAATGCCGGCGATCCTGTCGCCGTAAGGGTCGGACACCGGCCAGCGCCTGCCGAACCGTGCCGAGAAACGGATAAGATAGGCCGTCCAGCCTGCGACTGGCACCGACAAGAGGGCGATGCTTTCGTCGCGGCGCAACCGCTCGCGGATCGGGTTGAGAAGCCGCTGCACGATCTTCTGTGAGCCGTCGGTGGCGATCTGGTGATTGCGATGGCGGATCGCCGTATTCCGCAGACGTGCGAGGCTTTGCTCGACATAAGCCTGCGGCGAGACGCCGGGCACCGCCATCAGAGTCGGCAGCGTCTCTTCGACCAGCATGCGCCGAACGAAGGTGGCCAGCAGCGGATCGGCGATGGCATCCGACGTGTGCTCGAGGCCGGCCAGCACGCCGAGAGTGGCAAGCGTCGTCTGGGCGCCGTTGAGCACCCGCATCTTGAGGTGCTCGAACGGCGTGACGTCGTCGACGAAGCTTGCCCCGACCAGATCCCATCGCGGCACGCGGCCGGCGAACTTTTGTTCGATCACCCACTACCGGAACGGCTCGCCGACGACGACGGCGGCATCGCGATAGCCGAAACGCTGCTCCACGGTCTCGATGTCGGCCTCAGAGGGCGCTGGCGCGATGCGATCGACCATAGCCGAGGGAAAGGCGACGTTGACGGCGATCCAGTCCGCCAGACCATCACCGCGCTGCCCGGCAATCGCCTGCACCACATTGGCCAGGATGACGCCGTTGGTCGGGATGTTGTCGCAGGAGAGCAGCGTCACCGGGCGCCCGTGCGAGGCCATGCGCCGCTCAAGCGCCCGCGCCAGAATGCCCGGCACGCTCCGCGGTATCAGCGGATTGGCGAGATCGTGGACAATATCCGGGTGATCCACGTCCAGCTCGCCGCTGGATGGAATGTGGCAATAGCCTTTCTCCGTCACGGTCAGCGTGACCATCTCGATGTCGGCGGAAGCCAGCACGTCGAGCGCTGGCGCCGCACTCTCCTGGCTGTCGACGACCGAGACGATGCTGCCGATGACGCGCGCCTCAACTTTGGTGTCCTCCCGGATCAGGCGCGTGTAGAGCCCGCCTTGCCGGCCCAGCGTGTCCGACAGGTGTGGAGCGCGGATGTTGATGCCGACCACGCCCCAGCGATCGAAACGGCGCGACAGAAGGTCGTCGGTGTATTCCGCCTGGTGGCAGCGGTGGAAGGCGCCGACGCCGATATGGGCCATCCCCGGGGTAAGTGCTGTCCGGTCGTAGGACGGTTTTTGGACGGCGGAAGGAAGCCGGCTAAGCAGCGTTTGGTCCAGCGTTTCGAGCGAAGCAGCCTTCACCGGTTCGCCCCTACGACCCATTGCTCCTGGTCGATCAGGGCGCCGGTCATCGGCCCGGCGGCGTCGGAGAGCAGGAAGACGGCGAGGTTGGCCACCTCGTCGGCGGCCAGCAGGCGCCCGAAAGGCTGCGACGCGTTGGCCGCGTCGATCCAGCCCGGGCCATGCCCCAGCGTCTCGGCCTGCATGATGCGTTCGGCCGGCGTGTCGGTCCAGCCGACGTTGATGCCGTTGACGCGGATGCGGTCGAAACGGTGCGCGTTGGCGGCGTTGCGGGTCAGCGTAGCGAGCGCGCCCTTTGTGGCGGAATAGACGGCAAGTTCGGGCGAGCCGCAATGCGCGTTGATCGACAGGATGTTGACGATGGCGCCGCCTTGACCCTGTTTGCGCATCTGAGTGATGGCTGCCTGCATCAGGAAGAAGGGCGCCCGCGCGTTGACGGCAAACAGCGCCGCCCAGTCGTCGAGGTCGGCATCGAGAAACGAGGCGCGGTTGGTCAGGCCGGCGGCGTTGACCAGCGCGTCGATACGCCCAAATCGACCGACGCATTCGTCCACCAGTCGCCCCGGCGCCGTGGTATCAGCCAGATCGGCGGCGACAAATGCGGTTGGCGTGCCTGCCTGGGAGAGCGACGTCGCCACTTCGTTGCCGCGTGCGGGCTCGCGGCCGGTGACCAGCAGGCCACCTGCGCCAGAACGCGCCAGCGTCTCGGCGATCGCCCGGCCAATGCCTTGCGTCGCACCGGTGACCAGCACCACCTTGCCTTCTAACCGAAGCTCCATTCCTCCTCCTGAACGACAAGGTCCGGCGGGATCGAGTTGTAGGGCTGAAAGAGACCGCCAGCACGGCGTCACGCTGGCCGATGCAGCCGACCTGGTCAAGGCGGTGGAGCCGATATTGTCGACCAGCACGTTGCGCACGCCCTGCGGCGACAGGGTGAGCGAGATAGGTTGCCGGCGCATTGTCCTCGGATTTCGAAAACTGCCTGACAGGCTTGGTGCTATATCACTGCGGTGACCCTGCCCGCCGCGTCGAGGCGACAGCCGACTCGCGCCTGCCGAACTTCGATGCCGCCTTGTCTTGCGTAGTCTATTCGCACTTTGATCGGCGCCGTGAGTGCACCCCGAAGTTGACGCAAGGCACCTGCGCTTACCGCGTGGATACTGACGGCGCCAAGCGGCGTCGCAGCGGACATGATCGCCGCGCGGCAGGCTTGAACGACCGCAGCTGGCGTACCGGGTATCGCTTTCAGTGGTCCCAGAGATCCAAAGGGATACCCCTTGGTGGAGTCGCCCTCACCGGCTTTGGAAGGCCTGAGGACGGGCGGCAGGAGCTTCGATTGCCTGGCGGTCTTGGCAGAGGCAGTGGCTGTCGTGACTGCGGCCGGACTACCCGGAACGGTAGCCGATCGGTTTTGGGCGGACGGATCAACGCCCACGCCGATACCGGTCGAAGCGCTTCCGCTTGTGTTACCGACGTTGCCGCCGACGCTCGCGCCCACCCCCACAGATGCGCCTTGCGAACCGGCGCTCACTCCAGCACCGACCCGGGTACCGCCGACGCTCGCGCCCGCCCCCACAGATGCGCCTTGCGAACCGGCGCTCACGCCAGCACCGGCCCCGAGACCGCCGACGCTCGCGCTCGCCCCCACAGATGCGCCTTGCGAACCGACGCTCACGCCAGCACCGACCCCGAGACCGCCGACGTTACCGCCTATACCTTTGTCACGAGCCGAGGCAGGCCCGATTGCGATCCCGATCGTCAACGCGGCTGCGACGTACTTTTTCATTGTCATACTCCGCTGTGGCATACATTCGCTCACTGGTCCTTCACTGGCGCGGGTCGAGCTTTTTCGGTGGTCGCGTTGGGAGCAATGAGGCGGGAAGAGCGATGGTTGCCGGCAGAACAAGTTGCGGTGACCTTTGGACCTTCACTTTCTGTTTTTTCGGCAAGCCCGGTTTACGGGCTGGTTGGACGCCCGAACGCGATAAAGTACTTGCAAGTGCACTCGCGGGGGTACGTGCTTTCGGCGCGCGCTCCACAGCCGCAGTGCGACGTTTACCCTTGACGACGTCAATTGCCTCACGCGCGGCACTGAGGCTGCGGGCTAGACCGATAGCCTTTTCACGCTCTTGGTCCAGCGCCGCACTCAATTCCATCGAGTTCTGCTTTAAAGCGTCGCGTTCCTTGCGAACAATATCGAGGTCGCGTACAGCTGAATCTGCTCGTTCGCGTTCCAGTTCGAGTGCTTCTCCAGCTTGCTTTAGAGCGGTCTCGGCCACCGATCGGTCCTTCATGGCGTTGGTCTTCTCGACCGTGGCCAGGTTTGCGGCTGTCTTAAGAGCGTCGATAGTTTGGCGAGCCGTGGTGAGTTCTTGTTCCAAGCGTTCAACCTTATGCCTCTCCTCATCAAGCGCTCGCTTCGCGGCAACCTGAGAGGGGTGCGCTCCGGCGGCCTTCTCGCGGCCCCAGAGAATGGCTTCGGCCCTATAGCCTTCGATAACGCGCTGCGCCGCCTCCAGCGCTTCGGCTATTTGCTGCTGCTCTTTTAGGGCTTGTTCTTGCTTAGCCGCCGTGTTTGCCAGCGCGTGTGCCTGGGCGCTTGCGTCGCGTGCCCCGCGCTGCATAACCTCTAGCTCGGCTCGTGCTGCGGCCAATTCGCGGCGTAAAGCCACTTCATGTTCGCCGGGCGGCGTTTGCACACCCTCCTTGAGTTGTGCGGCGCTGGCAATGCTCACTCCCGCGGTCAGGTTTGCGGCTGTCATAAGAGCGTCGATAGTTTGGCGAGCCGTGGTGAGTTCTTGTTCCAAGCGTTCAACCTTGTGCCTCTCCTCATCAAGCGCTCGCTTCGCAGCGACCTGAGAGGCTTCAATAGAGGGGTGGGCTCCGGCGGTCTTCTCGCGGCCCCAGAGAATGGCTTCGGCCCTATAGCCTTCGATAACGCGCTGCGCCGCCTCCAGCGCTTCGTCTATTTGCTGCTGCTCTTTTAGGGCTTGTGCTTGCTTAGCCGCCGTGTTTGCCAGTGCGTGTGCCTGGGCGCTTGCGTCACGTGCCCTGCGCTGCATAGCCTCTAGCTCCGCTCGTGCTGCGGCCAATTCGCGGCGTAAAGCCACCTCATGCTCGCCGGGCGGCGTTTGCACATCCTCCTTGAGTTGCGCGGCGCTGGTAATGCTGACTCCCGCGGCGGCGATGACGGCAACCGCGACTGTGGACGAAATCTTCATGATGAGAGGCTCCTCAAGATCGCCGCTTACCTAGCGGGGACCGGCACATGTCAAAGTCCGGCTGAATAGCCACCTTCGCGGTAAAGGTTCTCTGCGAACGCAGCTGCCTTTCGCCCCTTCCATCACCCTTCCATCACATGGGCCCAAGGTGGATTCCGGGCATCTGTAAACACCTACTACGGCTGCCATCCGCGGTGTTGCCCATTTTACCCCCGGACAGGATGATTCCGTAGACGCCCGCGAATGTCGCCCTTCATTGTGATGAAGCGATGCGCCGATCCGCACGTGCTCTGGTGCAGGCCCGGCTTGCATAACGGCTTACCCACTGAGAACAGTGGCCGAACAGTGGGATTTGCCTACGCCACAGCCAACTGAAAACAGTTGCGGAACAGTTGGATATGCAGATGAAGCCTCGGCGCCATCACCACTGAGAACAGTGGAGGAACACTGGGAGCCTTTCGGTGGGAATTCTTTTCCCGACCCAGTAGAGGCCAATTGGCCGGGCACGAACAGCTGAAATGGGGATGGAAGCGGGGACACCAAAATATGCCGCGAAAAGCAATTGCTTTTTCAATCGCTTAGATATCCCGCTGGTGGAGCTGAGGAGGATCGAACTCCTGACCTCGTCATTGCGAACGACGCGCTCTCCCAGCTGAGCTACAGCCCCGTCCAGCGGATGGGCGCATTTATGGGGCGCCGCGGTTTCCTGTCAAGACGGCGTTTTACCCAAAAGCCGCGCGGCCAGCCACCGGTCCGGCGTGTCGCGGAAGCCGGCTCTTGCCGCTTTCGCCTGCAATGGCTACATGTCGGCAACAATCGGAGACCGGCATGATAGCCCTCATTCAAACCATTGTCCTGGCGCTTGACCTTTATTGGTGGATCATCATCGCTTCGGCGATTTTCTCCTGGCTCTACGCCTTCAACGTCGTCAACTCGCGCAACCAGTTCGTCGATAGCGTCAGCAACATGCTCTTCCGGCTGACCGAACCAGCGCTGCGGCCGATCCGCCGCTTCCTGCCTGATCTCGGCGGCATCGACATTTCGCCGATCATCCTGCTTCTGATCCTGTTCTTCATCCGGCAGTTCCTGCTCACCACGGTGGCGCCGCTGGTCGTCTGAGCCGGCCATTCCGTGAGTGCGCTGCTCCGCTCGCGCGACGACGGCGTCGACCTGTTCGTCCGGCTGACGCCGAAAGCGGCGATGGACAGGCTCGAAGGCATCGAGATCTCGGCAGACGGGCGAAGCCACCTGAAGGCTCGCGTCCGCGCCGTGCCGGAAAACGGCGCCGCCAACCAGGCGCTCGAACGGCTGGTCGCCGAGGCGCTGGGAGTGCCGCGATCGGCCGTCTCGGTGGTCGCCGGCGGCGCGGCCCGGCTGAACACGCTGCACGTCCTTGGCGATCCGGCGATGCTGGCGAAAGGCATCGAGGCGCTCAACGCCTCTTGAAACGCCGGCCGGCCTCAACGACGCTGAGGCCAACCTGGCAAGCTACTCCGGATGGATCGGGCAATGGATAACTCGGCAATCCCGGACAGATGGGCCTGTCCCTACACCAGCCCGCGCTTGACCATCATCGCTTCGGGCGACGGCATCTTGCCGCGGAAGGCGGTGTAGAGCTCTTCGGGGTCCTTGGAACCGCCGGCGGCATAAATGTTCTTCCTGAGCCGCTCGGCCAGTACCGGATTGAACGGGTCGCCCGTCTCCTCGAAGGCGGCGAAGGCATCGGCGTCGAGCACCTCCGACCACATGTAGGAATAGTAGCCGGCCGAATAGCCGTCGCCGGCAAAGATGTGGCCGAAATGCGGGGTGCGATGGCGCATGGCGATGGTGTCGGGCATGTTGAGCGTCTCGAGCGTTTCGGCTTCGAAACGAAGGGGCTCTTCCGGCGCATCCGGCCGCGCGTGGTAGGCCATGTCGACCAGCGCCGAGGCGGTGAACTCGACCGTGGCGAAGCCGGCGCCGAAGGTGCGCGCCGCCAGCATCTTGTCGACCAGCGCCTTCGACATCGGCTTGCCAGTCTTGACATGCAGCGCATGCTTTTCCAGCACCGCCGGCACGGTCAGCCAGTGTTCGTAGAGCTGCGAGGGCAGTTCGACGAAATCGCGGCTGACCGAGGTGCCGGAGACCGACGGCCAGGTGACTTCGGTCAGCATGCCATGCAGGGCATGACCGAATTCGTGGAACAGGGTCTTTGCCTCGTCGACCGACAAAAGTGCTGCCTCGCCCTCCGGCGGCTTGGCGAAATTCATGATGTTGTAGATGACCGGCTTCGAGCCATGGCCAAGCTTGTAGCCGGATTTCAGCGCGCTCATCCAGGCGCCGGAGCGTTTCGAGGGCCGCGCGAAATAGTCGGCCAGGAACAGCCCACGCTCGCTGCCGTCGGCATTCCTGACGATGAAAACGCGTGCGTCCGGATGCCAGGTGGCGATGCCTTTCTTCTCCTCGAAGGTAATGCCGAACAATCGTGTCGCCACATCGAAGCAGGCGTCGATGATGCGGTCGAGCTGCAGATAGGGCTTCAGCTCGGCCTCGTCGAAGGCGAATTTCTCGGCGCGCAGCTTCTCCTGATAGAAGCGCCAGTCCCAGGCGGCGAATTTTTCGTTGCTGCCGGCCTCGGCAGCCAACCGCTGCAACTCGGCCTGGTCGCTTGCGGCCTTTTCCAGCGCCTTTTCCCACACCGGATCGAGCAGCGTATGCACCGCCTCCGGCGTCTTTGCCATGGTGTCGTCGAGCTTCAGCGCTGCGTAGGAAGCGTAGCCGAGCAGCTTCGCCTTTTCGGCACGCAGACGCAGCATATCGCGCACCACGGCGGTGTTGTCGGTAGCGCCGCCATTCTGGCCGCGCATGGTGAAGGCGCGGAAGGCGATCTCGCGCAGGTCGCGGCGCTCGGAGAAGGTCGAGAACGGCTCGTAGATGGAGCGCGACAGGGTGACGGCATAGCGGCCCTTCTGGCCGCGCATCTCGGCGGCTTCCGCCATCGCGCTTCTCAGGAATTCCGGCAGGCCGGCAAGGTCGGCCTCGTCGAGGAACAGCGCCCAGTTGCGCTCGTCGGCAAGCAGGTTCTGGCCGAACGTCGTGCCGAGCGACGACAGTTCCTCATTGATCGTCGCCAGCCGTTTCTTGCCTTCGGCGTCGAGCTTGGCGCCGGAGCGGACGAAATTTTTCCAGGTCTTTTCCAGCACCCGCAGCGTTTCGGCGTCGAGCTTCAGGGCTTCGCGGCGCTGGTAGAGATCGTCGATGCGGGCAAACAGCCTCTCGTTCATCGAAATCGCCGAGAAATGCCGCGACATCTTTGGCGATATGTCGCGCTCCAGCGCCTGGATCGCCTCGTTGGTGTGGGCGCCGGCCCGGCACCAGAAGATCGACGAGACATGGTCGAGCGCCTCGCCGCCAAGCTCCAGCGCCGCGAGCGTATTCTCGATGGTCGGCGTCTCGGCATTGCCTGATATCGCCTCGATCTCGGCCTCATGCGCCTTCAACGCCGCATCGAAAACCCCGGAAAAATCGCCGTCGCCGATGCGGGAAAAATCGGGTAGGCCGAGCGGCCCTTGCCAGGTGGTCAGCGGATGGGCGACGAGGTCGACGGCTTTCGTGGACGGCATGGGCAATCTTTCGCTGGAGCGGGGAAAGGCGGGATCATCACCGATGTAAGGCGCTGGCTTGCCGCACGCAATATCGCGGCCGGTACTCGGTCAGTAGCCGTCGCAGTTTTCCGCGATCGTCGCCTGCGAACTGGCGGTGATGCGGTTGTCGGCGATCGCGAAGGTTTCCTGCATCAGCATGTCGTTGTTGGGGAAATCATAGCAGGCGACGACCGTGGTGACGCCGCCTTCGGTCTTCTCGATCCGATGCCGGATTTCAGCCCCGGCGACAGCGCCTTTCCAGTCGTCGATCGATGCGATGAATTCCTGCTTGGTCTGGACGACGCCGAGGTCGTCGAGCTTTATCCGGACGTCGTCGGCAAGCAGGTCCGACAATTCGGTACGATCGGCGACCAGCAGCGCCGCGTACCAGCGGCCGATAAGCGCGCCGTCATCGGCACGGGCGGACATGACTGAAAACAGCAGTGCCGCTGCGGCCAAAGCGATCGAACGGCACTCCATGCAACCCTCCTATGTCATCTCCGGCCGCTCGAAGTCACCGGTATCCTTGTTCATCACCCAGAGCTCGCCGGTCGAGATGTCGAACCAGGCGCCATGCAGCGACAGCCGTCCCTTGCCTTCCAGGATCGAGACGCAGGGAAAGGTCCGCAGGTTCGCGATCGAATAACGGATCGAGATGCGCTCCAGCGCGGTCTGGCGCTCCGTCGCCGTCATGAAGGTGCTGGAGGACACGGTCTCGGCCGCCGGCGCAATCAGGCTCATCCATTTGCCGATGAAGTCGCCGGGCGACAGGGGCGCGGCGGTGGGGTCGAGTGCCGCGCGGATGCCGCCGCAGCGGCCATGGCCCATCACCACGATGTTCTTCACCTTGAGGCTCTGCACGGCGAATTCGAGCGCGGCCGAGGTCGAGTGGAACTGGTCGTCGGGCGCATAGGGGGGCACCAGATTGCCGACATTGCGCAGCACGAAGAGTTCGCCGGGCCCAGCGTCGAAGATCGCCTCGGGAGCCGCGCGGGAGTCGCAGCAAGCAATGATCATCGTTTCCGGGGACTGGCCCTCGCGAGCGAGCGAGCGATAGCGTCCGCTTTCGGCGAGGTAGCGGCCGTTCATGAAATTGCGGTAGCCGGTGAGCAGATGTTCAGGGAGATGAGGCATAGGCGGTATCTGAGCCTTTCCGGGTTAGGCGGCAGCTCTTTTAAGTCAGGAAGGCTCTAGCGGCAAAAGCCGGTCGCGAGCAATGCCGAATCGCAGATGGCTGGCTGCAACAGGCATGCAGCAAACAAGGCCAGGCCTGGTGACCAATGTCCTTGCAAGCCAGATCGTCAGGCCCAAATGGCTACAGGGATGCCAAAACGGTCGGCGAGCGGCGGATCCGGAAACGGCCTTGCCTCGCCGCTGGCGATGCGGCAGGCGATCAGCATCATCGCTGCGGCGTCGAGAAAGTCGTCGGCAGCGGCGCCTCGCGGCGGCGTCCGGTCGAGAAAACCACTGATATAACCGTGCCGGCACAGCAGCGCCTTGCGTTCCGCCATGCCGGCCGGGTTGACGGCGCCCTTGATCTTCTTCGGCAAGCGCATCGCTTGATCGCCGTTCAGCCGGCAGAAGGCGACTTCCGGGTGTGATTCGAAGACGCGGCTGCGCAGTTCGGGACGCGCGATCAGCACGGCATCGATCTCGCGGATCTTGGCAAAGATGCCGAAAGCCTGGATCGAGATGCCGCGCGGCGGATCGGAGGTCGCCTTGGCCACTTCGCTTGCCCGGCGATGCGCGGCATACCAGGCCTCGATCGTGGTGAAGCCATCCGTATGCGCGTAAAGCGCCGCACGCGAGGGGATGGCGAAGACACTGGATTGCCTGTTACCAAGCAGCGGCCGCACCAGCGCTTCGGGCCCGCGTCCGCCTTTTTGCGAAAGATCGGGCAAGCCGATCGGCATGTCGACAGCGACTGTCGCATCGGCCGGCAGCGCGTCGAGCAGTGCTGCGAACCCTGGAAAAACGGCTACCGAAGGTGCTGCGCCTGGATCGCGGCGAACGGCGATCCAGCCGGCCTTGCAGCCATCGACGCCGACAAAAGTCACGCTCTTTTGTCCCGTCCCGGATGCAGGAGATGACGAAGCTGCACCATCGCCATCGGGTGCGACAGGCTCTGCGCGTCGGTTTCGAGCTGCAATTCGTCGCCGCCGCGCTTGGCAGTGCGCGCCAGGATCTCGTAGACCGCCGCCGTGGTCGACTGCAGCGCCTTGACCGCCGGCTGGCCGGACAGGATGCGTGCCAGATAGACGGCCGCCGTCAGGTCGCCGAGGCCGTTGGGCGGCTTTTCGATGAGGCGATGTTCGGCGAGCAGCGCCTGGTTGCCGTTGAGCAGCAGATTGCCGGTGCCGCCAGCCATCATCGCCGGCGCCGAAGTGACCAGCATGGTCGGCGGCCCGGCATGAAGGGCGGCCGCCATCACCGCCTTGAGATCAGGCAGCGGCGCTCCCGCCATCCATTCCAGCTCGTAGCGGTTGGGTGTGGCGATGTCGGCGATCGGCATCAGCCGGTCGCGCATGGCAATGGCGGTCGTCTCCGGCACATAAAGCCCGCCCGAATCGCCCATCACCGGGTCGCAGATATAGACGGCGTCCGGCGTCTTCGCCTTGACCGCGCCGACCAGCGAGGCGACGGCGTCGGCCTGGCCGCCTTCGCCCAGATAGCCGGACAGCACCGCGCCGACCTCGCCCAGCCATGGTGCGCGTTCGAGATCGGCCATCAGCGCCTTGAATTGATCGAGCGGCGGCACAATGCGCGTCGCCCGTCCATGGCCCGGATGCCAGGGCAGGACGACGGTCGGCACCGCCCACACCGGAAAGCCCAGCGTCTCCAGCGCAAAGACCGCGGCGCGGTTGCCGACCGAACCGCGCGCGACATGGCTGGAAATGACGATGACCGCGCGCGGCGCGTCGTAATTTTCGGTGCTCACGAGGTTCCTAACTTTGGGCGATGAAAAGCACGAGCCAGATCAACAGGCCAATCCCGACAATGAGCCCTAGCGCCCGGCCAATGCGTGTGCCCCAATATTCGATCGGGTCCGACTGGTCGGCGTCTGCAGCAGTGACGTGATCGCGCGCGCCCTTGGCTGTCCGCGCAATGAACGAGGTGCCGCCCGGGTCGGTTTCACGTGCCACGCGCTCGATGATCCGGCGCGATTCGTCGTCGCTGTCCTGGCGTCCCGCCATGGCGATGCCCTGTTTTCGCGGCGACTTTAACCTGTTCGCCCGGCCAATCACAGAGCCTGGAAGCGAATGATAAAGAACCAGTAAGGCTCCCAGGCGGAGGTCATGTTCTCGCGCACGGATTGTGGTAATGCTTCGGCCGTCAGTCTTATTGAGGGATCTTTCCATGCTTGCTCAGCGTCTTTCCTCCCCTTTCGTCTTGCGTAATCTGCCTGCGTTGCTGATGATGGCGATCGTGCTGCCGCTGCTTGCCGGCTGTGGCTACAACACCATCCCGACGGCGGAGGAAAACGCCAAGGCCGCATGGAGCCAGGTGCTGAACCAGTACCAGCGCCGCGCCGATCTCATTCCCAATCTGGTCGAGACGGTCAAGGGCTATGCCGCGCACGAGAAGGATACGCTCGATGCCGTGGTCGAGGCGCGCGCCAAAGCGACGCAAGTGACGGTGACGCCGGAAACGCTGAGCGATCCGGAAGCCGTCAAGAGATTCCAGGACAGTCAAGCCGGCCTGACCAGCGCGTTGTCGCGGTTGCTGGCAGTGGTGGAGAATTACCCTGACCTCAAGGCCAATCAGAATTTTCTGGCGCTGCAGGCGCAGCTCGAAGGCACCGAGAACCGCATCGCGGTCGCCCGCCGCGACTACATCCAGGCGGTGCAGGAGTACAATCTGACGCTGAGGACCTTCCCGTCGGTGATTTGGGCGACCCTGTGGTTCCGCGGCAATCAGCCGTTCGCCAACTTCACCATCGAGGAAGACAAGATGCAGACGCCGAAGGTCGATTTCGGCACGCAGCAGGGCGGGTGATCGGCGCTTAGCGAGCGCAGTTTTTATTGGCCTTGTACTCCGTCCCACCCCCCTCTGTCCTGCCGGACATCTCCCCCGCAGGGGCGGAGATTGGCAGTGCTTGCGAAAGCGGCCAATCTCCGGCTTTGAGAGTTGTCGAAAGCGGTCACGACAGTCGATCTCCCCCCAAGTGGGGGAGATGTCCGGCAGGACAGAGGGGGGCGCGACGGAGTGCCAACCTGTCGCTTTTGGGCGCCACTCTAATTCTGCTTGGCCTCTTCCTCCCGCTCACCGCCCTTGCCGCCGAACTGCCTGTTCTGACCGGGCGGGTCGTCGACAATGCCGGCATCATCGATGCCGCGACCGAGGCGGCGCTGACCCGGAAGCTTGCCGATTTCGAGGCCAAGAGCTCTGACCAGATCGTCGTCGCGACGGTCGATAGCCTCGACGGCGAGGAGATCGAACCCTACGCCAACCGGCTGTTCCGCGCCTGGAAGCTCGGCCAGGCCGGCGAGGACAATGGCGTGCTTTTGCTGGTCGCCAAGAACGACCGCAAGATGCGCATCGAGGTCGGCTACGGGCTGGAAGGCACGCTGACCGATCTGCACACCAGGCTGATCATCGAAAACGACATGGTGCCGGCCTTCCGCGCCGGCGATTTCTCCGGCGGCATAGCCAAGGCCGTCGACGACATGGTCATGGTGCTGGAAGGCAATCCGGAAGAGCTGGAAGCGCGCGGCGAACGCAACCAGCAGCCGCCGTTCAACACCGACGATCTGTTCTTTGCGATCTTCATAAGCGTCTGGGCGATCATCTTCTTCGGCAGCATCGCCGCCTCCATCCTGCCGCCGATCTTCGGCCGGAAGATCGGTCCCGGCCGCTATCGCTGGCTGGGCATGACCTTCGAGCCGAGCCGGCGGTCACCTGGCGGCTGGTCGTCAGGTGGTGGTGGAGGTTGGTCCTCAGGCGGTGGCGGCTTTTCCGGCGGCGGTGGCTCGTCCGGTGGCGGCGGCTCCTCGGGAAGCTGGTGACGACATGACAAGATACGCCATCACTTCATCAGCTCCTGGCCATTTTCCCGCGACTTTCGGCGTTGCTTTGGCGGCCATGTCGGTGCTGCTGCTGGTCGGCTTCAGCGCCCTTGCCGCCGAATTGCCTGCCCTGACCGGGCGGGTCGTCGACAATGCCGGCATCATCGATGCCGCGACCGAGGCGGCGCTGACCCGGAAGCTTGCCGATTTCGAGGCCAAGAGCTCTGACCAGATCGTCGTCGCGACGGTCGATAGCCTCGACGGCGAGGAGATCGAACCCTACGCCAACCGGCTGTTCCGCGCCTGGAAGCTCGGCCAGGCCGGCGAGGACAATGGCGTGCTTTTGCTGGTCGCCAAGAACGACCGCAAGATGCGCATCGAGGTCGGCTACGGGCTGGAAGGCACGCTGACCGATCTGCACACCAGGCTGATCATCGAAAACGACATGGTGCCGGCCTTCCGCGCCGGCGATTTCTCCGGCGGCATAGCCAAGGCCGTCGACGACATGGTCATGGTGCTGGAAGGCAATCCGGAAGAACTGGAAGCCCGCGGGACCCGCAATCCGGCCGACAGCAATGCCGTCGATCCCATTGTCGTGCTGTTCGTCATCGTGTGGGCGACGCTGTTCTTCGGCGGCCTGGCGATGGCGGTGCTGCCGCCGATCTTCGGCACAAAGCTGTCGCCGGGCGTGTATAAATGGCTGGGCATGACATTTCGTTACGGTCAAAGGTCGGGTTCCGCGTCCTCGGGCGGCGTCTGGACAACCGGCACCGGCGGCGGTTGGTCATCGGGCTCTTCCGGCGGCGGCTGGTCGTCGGGCGGTAGCGGCGGCGGGTTTTCGGGCGGCGGCGGCTCGTCCGGTGGTGGCGGTTCTTCAGGAAGCTGGTGAGACACAACATGGCAACACGACCGATCAGCCCCGAGGATCATGATCGCATCGCCAAAGCGATCCGCGCCGCCGAATCAAAGACCGATGGCGAAATCTACTGCGTTGTGGCCAATGCCAGCGACGGCTATTTCTTTCCGGCGGCCTTCATGGCGACGCTGGCCATGCTCGTCGTCAGCCTCGCCGTCAGCTACGGGCTGGAAGCGTGGTGGCTGTCGATCCGTGTGCCGCATTTCGTTATCGCGCAGCTTCTGGCGCTGGCCTCGGTGCTTGTCCTGTTGTGGGCGCTGCCCGGCTTGCGGATCCACCTGGTGCCGAGACGCCTGCGCTACCAGGCCGCGCACGCGAATGCGATAAAGCAGTTCCTCGCCCGCAACGTCCACCGCACCGCGGCGCGCACCGGGGTGCTGGTGTTCGTTTCGATTGCCGAGCACTACGCCGAAGTGATCGCCGACAGCGGCATCGACAGCCGTGTCGGCCAGCATGTCTGGGACGGCGTCGTCCGCGACCTTACCGCGCATGCCGGCGACGATCGTCTCGCCGACGGCTTCATCAAGGCGATAGAAGCGACGGGCGCTGTGCTGGCCGAGCATTTCCCGGTTTCTAGCGCCGACGGCAACGAGCTGGACGACCATCTGGTCGAGATCTGAGTCGTTACGAACGGCTTCTTTCCGCACTCAACGGCACGTCCATCGGTCTGTGCGAAAGCTTGGGAGCCGCTGACCGGACTCTTGCAATCGGGCGATGCGGGTTTATGGTTAACCAATCATGAAGACGCTGAGCATCGACATCAGGAAAGCCGAGCCGCGCGACGCAAGCGCCATCGCCGACGTGCACCTGCTGGCCTGGCGCGGCGCCTACTCCGGCATCATCCCGCATCGCACGCTGACATCGATGATCAATCGCCGCGGCGCCGACTGGTGGGCGAACGCCATCCGTCGTGCCGCCACCGTCCTGGTCGTCGAGATTGGTGGCAAGGTCGCCGGCTACGCCACGATCGGCAAGAACCGCGCCCGCGAGCTCAAGCAGCAGGGCGAGATCTATGAACTTTACGTGCGCCCGGAATATCAGGGCATCGGACTGGGCAGCCGGCTATTCTCGGCCGCACGGGCGCGACTGGCGGAGCATGGCCTGAAAGGCATGGTGGTGTGGGCGCTGGAAGACAATCAGAACGCGCTCACCTTCTATGCCGGCGCCGGCGGCCGCGATGTCGCCGAGGGCGTCGAGATCTTCGAGCAGAAGGCTCTGAAGAAGGTCGCCTTCGTCTGGGAGTGACGGCTCGACACTCCTGTCGCTAACATCCCTCAGCTGTCCTTCAGTACCATTCGCCGCATTGCACCATGCGCCACCGCCCGCTATCGGTCTCCAATCGAAAGAGGGACAAAAGCCATGCGTATCGAAGCCATCGCCATCGGAAAGAACCCGCCGGAGGACGTCAACGTCATCATCGAAGTGCCGATCGGCGGCGAGCCGATCAAGTACGAGATGGACAAGGAGGCCGGCACGCTGTTCGTCGACCGCTTCCTGCACACCTCGATGCGGTATCCCGGCAATTACGGCTTCGTGCCGCACACGCTGTCGGGTGACGGCGACCCGATCGACGTGCTGGTCTGCAACACGCGCGCGCTGGTGCCGGGCTGCGTCATCAATGTGCGGCCGATCGGCGTGCTGGTGATGGAGGATAATTCCGGTCTGGACGAAAAGATCATCGCGGTGCCTTCACCCAAGCTGACGCTGCGCTACGAGAATGTCACCGAATACACGCACCTGCCCGACATCACCCGTCAGCAGGTGCAGCATTTCTTCGAGCACTACAAGGATCTCGAACCCGGCAAATGGGTCAAGATCGAGGGCTGGCACGACGCCGCCTACGCCAAGAAGATGATCGTCGAGGCAATCGAGCGGGCGAAGGCAAGCAAGTAGCCGATACTCCTGAAGTTGACCGAATAGGCTGTCGCAACCGGTTGAGGTTGGCTGAAGCCCCTCAGCTTTGTCATCCTGGGGCGGAGCAAGGAGCGTAGCGACGCAGCGCAGACCCCTGGATCCATGCCGTGACGTCAAAGCGTCGCAACGGTGCAGAATTCTGGTCCGCTGCGCACTTCGGTTGATGTCACGGAATGGATCCCAGGGTCTGCGCTTCGCTTCGCGTCGCTCCGCCCTGGGATTGTTTGAGAAGGATCGAGTAGTTTGGCGGCCGGAACTGCGGGCTCACCAACAAGCCCGCAGTTCCGGCGGCAGGCGACCGTCCCTGGGATCGGGCAGCACCCGACGTCATCAAGGTCCCTGCCGTCTTGTCCGCCATCGCTTGGAGAGTTGATTGGGCTGCTGGCCTGCCGCCACGCCCGCAAACAATCCGAAGCCTTATAAGGATAGCATCAGCATGGCCTTGCTGCACCAACAACCACGTCTTTGCCTTGGCCTCGACATCGCCAAGGACACCATCACCGCTTCCGACGGCGCCACCACCTGCACCATCGCCAATCAGCGCCGG
>SAQG01000059.1 GCA_004020315.1 Mesorhizobium sp. | reverse complement strand
AGGGTTCGGCGCTTGCCGCACTGGAAGACACCGACAAGAAGATCGGCGAGGATTCGATCCGCGAGCTGATGGCGGCGGTCGACGCCTACATCCCGACGCCGGTTCGTCCGCTCGACAAGCCGTTCCTGATGCCGATCGAGGACGTGTTCTCGATCTCTGGCCGCGGCACGGTTGTGACCGGCCGCGTCGAGCGCGGCGTGGTCAAGGTCGGCGAGGAGCTGGAGATCGTCGGCATCCGTCCGACGACCAAGACGACCTGCACGGGCGTCGAGATGTTCCGCAAGCTGCTCGACCAGGGCCAGGCCGGCGACAACATCGGCGCGCTGCTGCGCGGTGTCGACCGTGAAGGTGTCGAGCGCGGCCAGGTTCTGGCCAAGCCGGGCACGGTCAAGCCGCACAAGAAGTTCGTCGCCGAAGCCTACATCCTGACCAAGGACGAGGGCGGCCGTCACACGCCGTTCTTCACCAACTACCGTCCGCAGTTCTATTTCCGCACCACCGACGTGACCGGCATCGTGTCGCTGCCGGAAGGCACCGAGATGGTGATGCCGGGCGACAACATCACCGTCGATGTCGAGCTGATCGTGCCGATCGCCATGGAAGAGAAGCTGCGCTTCGCCATCCGTGAAGGCGGCCGCACCGTCGGTGCCGGCATCGTCGTCACCATCAAAGAGTAATTTGGACTTAAACCGATCTGTCGCGGGCGCTGCCCGCGCCGCGCCAGAACAAGGAAGTGACGCATGAACGGACAGAATATCCGCATCCGCCTGAAGGCGTTTGATCACCGGGTGCTTGACGCCTCGACGCGGGAAATCGTGTCGACGGCCAAGCGCACCGGCGCCAACGTCCGCGGCCCCATTCCGCTGCCGACGCGGATCGAAAAGTTCACGGTCAACCGGTCGCCTCACGTCGACAAGAAGAGCCGCGAGCAGTTCGAGATGCGTACGCACAAGCGTCTGCTCGACATCGTCGATCCGACCCCGCAGACGGTCGATGCTTTGATGAAGCTCGATCTTGCCGCCGGTGTCGACGTCGAGATCAAGCTCTAAGGAACCAGAGGGGCGGGGCGACCCGGAACTCTGAAGGAACAAGAGGCGTGGAGGGGCGACAGCCCCGACAGGGAACTCTAAAGGAATTGAACCGATGCGTTCAGGTGTGATTGCAAAAAAGGTGGGAATGACCCGCATCTATAACGATGCCGGGGAACATGTTCCCGTCACTGTTCTCCAGATGGAGAACTGCCAGGTCGTGGCGCAGCGCACGCAGGAGAAGAACGGCTATACCGCCGTCCAGCTCGGCGTTGGCCTTGCCAAGGTGAAGAACACGTCGAAGGCGATGCGCGGCCATTTCGCGACCGCTTCCGTCGAGCCGAAGGCCAAGGTTGCCGAATTCCGCGTCTCCGCCGACAACATGATCGATGTTGGCGCCGAGATCACCGTCGATCATTTCGTCGTCGGCCAGAAGGTCGATGTGACGGGAACCACGATCGGCAAGGGTTTCCAGGGCGTCATCAAGCGGCACCATATGGGCGGTGGCCGCGCGACCCACGGCAACTCGGTCTCGCACCGTACGCACGGCTCGACCGGCCAGCGCCAGGACCCGGGCAAGGTGTTCAAGGGCAAGCATATGGCCGGCCACATGGGTGATACCCGCGTCACCACGCAAAATGTCGAGGTCGTCTCGACCGATGCTGATCGCGGTCTGATCCTGATCCGCGGCGCAGTTCCCGGTTCCAAGGGCGCCTGGATCCTGGTCCGCGACGCGGCCAAGGTTGCGCTGCCGGCCAATGCGCCGAAGCCCGCCGCAATCCGCGCCATTGCAACCAGTGATGGCGCCAAGAACGATGCCCCGGCCACAGTAGATGCCCCGGCCACAGAGGGAGCGGAATAATGGACCTCAAGATCACAACGCTTGGCGGCAAGGACGCCGGCAAGGTGAAACTCTCCGAGGAGATTTTCGGCCTTGATCCGCGCGAGGACATCCTGCAGCGCGTCGTGCGCTGGCAGCTTGCCAAGAAGCAGCAGGGCACGCACAAGACCAAGGGTCGCGCCGAGATCGCCCGCACCGGCGCCAAGATGTACAAGCAGAAGGGTACGGGCCGCGCTCGCCACCATTCGGCACGCGCTCCGCAGTTCCGCGGCGGCGGCAAGGCCCACGGCCCGGTCGTCCGCAGCCACGAGCACGATTTGCCGAAGAAGGTGCGTGCGCTGGGCCTCAAGCATGCTCTCTCGGCCAAGGCCAAGAGCGCGTCGCTCATCATCATCGATGAGCTGATGCTGACCGAGGCCAAGACCAAGGCGCTGATCGCGAATTTCGCGACGCTGGGCCTGTCAAACGCCCTGCTGATCGGTGGCGCCGAGCTCGACAAGAACTTCAAGCTGGCGGCGACGAACATCCCGAACATCGACGTGCTGCCCATCCAGGGCATTAACGTCTACGACATTCTGCGCCGCGGCACGCTGGTCCTCTCGAAGGCCGCCGTCGAGGCTCTCGAGGAGCGCTTCAAATGACCGACCTTCGTCACTACGACGTGATCGTCTCGCCGGCGATCACCGAAAAGTCGACCATGGCTTCCGAGCAGAACCAGGTCGTCTTCAACGTCGCCAAGAAGGCGTCGAAGCCGGAAATCAAGGCTGCCGTCGAAGCGCTGTTCGGCGTCAAGGTGATGGCCGTGAACACGCTTGTCCGCAAGGGCAAGATCAAGCGCTTCCGCGGCACGATCGGCCGCCAGAGCGACGTCAAGAAGGCGATTGTGACGCTGGCCGACGGCCAGTCGATCGACGTCGCGACGGGTCTCTGAGCAAGACCGCGAGGACAGAAACATGGCACTGAAAAAATTCAACCCGATAACGCCGAGCACCCGCCAGCTGGTCATCGTCGATCGCTCGGGCCTCTACAAGGGCAAGCCGGTCAAGGGCTTGACCGAAGGCCTGACCAAGTCGGGCGGCCGCAACAATTACGGCCGCATCACGGCCCGCTTCATCGGCGGCGGTCACAAGCGCACGTACCGCATCATCGACTTCAAGCGCCGCAAGTTCGACGTTGTCGGTACGGTCGAGCGTATCGAATACGATCCGAACCGCAGCGCCTTCATCGCGCTGATCAAGTATGACGATGGCGAGCTGTCCTACATCATCGCTCCGCAGCGCCTTGCTGCCGGCGACAAGATCGTGGCCGGCGAAGCGGTCGACGTGAAGCCGGGCAATGCGATGCCGCTGGCATCGATGCCGGTCGGCACGATCGTCCACAACATCGAGCTGAAGCCGGGCAAGGGCGCCCAGGTTGCCCGTTCGGCTGGCGGTTATGCCCAGCTCGTCGGCCGTGACCAGGGCATGGCGATCCTGCGCCTGAACTCCGGCGAGCAGCGTGTCGTCCACGGCTCGTGCATGGCCACTGTCGGCGCCGTGTCCAACCCGGATCACGGTAACATCAATGATGGTAAGGCAGGCCGCACGGTGTGGCGGGGAAAACGTCCGCACAACCGCGGCGTGACCATGAACCCGGTCGACCATCCGCATGGCGGCGGCGAAGGCCGTACCTCGGGTGGCCGGCATCCGGTTTCGCCCTGGGGCAAGCCGACCAAGGGCAAGAAGACGCGGTCCAATAAGGCGACCGACAAGTTCATCCTGCGCTCGCGCCATCAGCGCAAGAGCTAAGAAGAGGTAACGCCAAGTGACTCGTTCGATTTGGAAAGGCCCCTTCATTGACGGCTACCTTCTCAAGAAGGTGGACAAGGTTCGTGAAGGTGGTCGCAATGAGGTGATCAAGATGTGGAGCCGTCGCTCTACCATCCTGCCGCAGTTCGTCGGCTTCACCTTCGGTGTCTACAACGGCCAGAAGCACGTTCCCGTTTCGGTGAACGAGGACATGGTCGGCCACAAGTTCGGTGAATTCGCTCCGACCCGGACCTATTACGGTCATGGCGCGGATAAGAAGGCGAAGAGGAAATAATCATGGGCAAGGCCAAAGCTCCGCGAAGGCTTGCTGATAACGAAGCGCGCGCCGTGTTGCGCACGATCCGTATCAGCCCGCAGAAGCTGAACCTGGTTGCCGCGCTGATCCGCGGCAAGAAGGTCGCGACAGCGCTTTCCGATCTCGAATTCTCGGCCAAGCGGATTTCCGGCACGGTCAAGAAGACACTGGAATCGGCGATCGCCAACGCGGAAAACAACCACGACCTCGACGTCGATGCGCTGATCGTGGCGGAAGCCTATGTCGGCAAGTCGATCGTCATGAAGCGGTTCCATGCCCGTGGCCGTGGTCGCGCCAGCCGTATCGAGAAGCCGTTCTCGCACCTCACGATCGTCGTTCGTGAAGTCGAAGAAAAAGGGGAGGCCGCATAATGGGCCAGAAAGTCAATCCGATCGGTCTGCGTCTCGGCATCAACCGCACCTGGGATTCGCGCTGGTTCGCCAACACCGGCGAGTACGGCAAGCTGCTGCATGAGGACATCAAGATCCGCAAGTATCTTGAGAAGGAACTCAAGCAGGCTGCGATTTCGAAGGTTGTGATCGAGCGTCCGCACAAGAAGTGCCGCGTCACCATCCATGCGGCGCGTCCCGGCCTGATCATCGGCAAGAAGGGCGCCGACATCGAGAAGCTTCGCAAGAAGCTGATGGAGATGACGAAGTCCGAGACGCATTTGAACATCGTCGAAGTGCGTAAGCCCGAGATCGACGCGACGCTGGTCGCCCAATCGATCGCCCAGCAGCTCGAGCGCCGCATCGCGTTCCGCCGCGCGATGAAGCGGGCCGTGCAGTCGGCGATGCGCCTCGGTGCCGAAGGCATCCGCATCAACTGCGCCGGCCGTCTCGGCGGCGCTGAGATCGCGCGCATGGAATGGTACCGCGAAGGTCGCGTGCCGCTGCATACGCTGCGCGCCGACGTCGACTACGGCACGGCCGAAGCGCACACCGCCTACGGCATCTGCGGCGTCAAGGTCTGGGTGTTCAAGGGCGAAATCCTCGAGCACGACCCGATGGCTTCGGAGCGTCGCGCCACCGAGGGCGATCATGCGCATGGCGGTGGTGGTGAGCGCGAACGCGGTCGCCGTCGCGAAAACGCCTGAGACAGTTGAGAATTTGGAGTTAGAACGATGCTGCAGCCAAAGCGCACAAAGTTCCGCAAGCAGTTCAAGGGCCGTATCCATGGGGCCGCCAAGGGTGGCACCAATCTGGATTTCGGCGGTTTCGGGCTGAAGGCGCTTGAGCCGAACCGCGTCACCGCGCGCGAGATCGAGGCGGCCCGCCGCGCGATCACCCGCGAGATGAAGCGCGCCGGCCGCGTCTGGATCCGTATCTTCCCGGACGTGCCGGTGACGTCGAAGCCGACCGAAGTCCGCATGGGCAAGGGCAAGGGCGCGGTCGATTACTGGGCGGCGCGCGTTAAGCCCGGCCGCATCATGTTCGAGATCGACGGCGTCAATGAGGAAACCGCCCGTGAGGCGCTGCGTCTCGGCGCGGCCAAGCTCTCGGTCAGGACGCGCTTCGTACAGCGCATCGCAGAATAAGGACGGGCTGATCATGAAAGCCGAAGACATCCGGACCAAGACCCAGGACCAGCTGACCGACGAATTGGCCAGCCTGAAGAAGGAGCAGTTCAACCTGCGCTTCCAGAAGGCCACCGGCCAGCTCGAGAAGACCGCGCGCGTGAGGCAGGTCCGCAAGGACATTGCGCGTATCAAGACCATCGCTGCGGAAAAGTCCGCGGCTAAGAAGGCTTAAGGACGAAAACCATGCCAAAGCGCATTCTGCAGGGCACCGTCGTCAGCGACAAAAACGAGAAGACGGTTGTCGTCAAGGTCGAACGGCGCTTCACGCATCCCGTGATGAAGAAGACCGTGCGCATGACCAAGAAATACAAGGCGCACGACGAAAACAACGCCCACAAGGTTGGCGATCAGGTGTTCATCCAGGAATCGAAGCCGATTTCCAAGGACAAGCGCTGGACCGTCGTGTCTTCGGACCAGGCGTAAACAACGAATTTTGGACAGACCGGGGAGGGGCTTTGAGCCCGTCCCGTTAGAAGAGAAGAAGGCGGCCAGTCATGATTCAGATGCAAACAAACCTCGACGTCGCGGATAATTCCGGCGCCCGTCGTGTAATGTGCATCAAGGTGCTGGGCGGCTCGAAGCGGAAATACGCTTCCGTGGGCGACATCATCGCGGTGTCGATCAAGGAAGCCATCCCGCGCGGCCGCGTCAAGAAGGGCGATGTGATGAAGGCGGTCGTGGTTCGCACGGCCAAGGACATCCGCCGCCCGGACGGCAGCGTGATCCGTTTCGACAAGAACGCGGCCGTTCTCGTCGACAACAAGAAAGAGCCGATCGGCACGCGTATCTTCGGACCGGTTCCGCGCGAACTTCGCGCCAAGAACCACATGAAGATAATCTCGCTCGCGCCTGAAGTGCTGTAAGGAGCCGGACCAATGCAGAAGATTAGAAAAGGCGACAAGGTCGTCGTGCTGGCCGGCAAGGACAAGGGCCGTTCGGGCGAAGTCCTCTCGGTACAGCCGAAGGAAGACACCGCGCTGGTGCGCGGCGTCAACATGATCCGTCGTCACCAGAAGCAGTCCCAGTCCCAAGAGGGCGGGATCATCACCAAGGAAGCGCCGATCCAGCTGTCGAACATCGCGCTGGCCGACCCCAAGGATGGCAAGCCGACCCGCGTCGGTTTCATCTTCCAAAAGGACGGCAAGAAGGTGCGCGTCGCCAAGCGCTCGGGAGAAGTCATCAATGGCTAAGGCTCAAACCAAGCAGGCGACTGCCCAGAACACGCCGCGCCTCAAGCAGGTCTACAACGAGACCATCCGCAAGGCGCTGCAGGAGCAGTTCGGCTACGAGAACGAGATGCAGGTTCCTCGCATCGACAAGATCGTGCTGAACATGGGCGTCGGCGAAGCGACCGGCGATTCGAAGAAGCCTTCGATCGCGGCGGAAGATCTTGCGCTGATCGCCGGCCAGAAGGCCGTCGTCACCCATGCGCGCAACTCGATCGCCGGCTTCAAGGTCCGCGAAAAGATGCCGATCGGCGCCAAGGTCACGCTGCGCAAGGAACGCATGTACGAGTTCCTCGACCGCCTCGTGAACATCGCGCTGCCGCGCGTCCGCGACTTCCGCGGACTCAATCCGAAGAGCTTCGATGGCCGTGGCAACTATGCCATGGGCATCAAGGAACACATCGTGTTCCCGGAGATCAACTACGACAAGGTTGATCAGATCTGGGGCATGGACGTCATCGTTTGTACGACTGCGAAGACGGACGACGAAGCCAGGGCATTGCTCAAGGCCTTCAACTTCCCCTTCCGCCAGTAACGGCAGCGAGAAAAGGAAAAATCTGAAATGGCAAAAACCAGCTCAGTCGAGAAGAACAACAGGCGCCGCAAGCTTGTGGACCAGTATGCTGCCAAGCGTAAGGCCCTCAAGGCGATCATCATGGATCAGTCCAAGCCGATGGAAGAGCGCTTCCGCGCTCAGCTGAAGCTTGCGGCACTGCCGCGCAACTCGGCCAGGATCCGCATCCGCAACCGCTGCGAAGTCACCGGACGTCCGCGTGCCTACTATCGCAAGCTCAAAGTATCGCGCATCGCGCTTCGTGATCTCGGCAACAACGGCCAGATCCCGGGCCTGGTCAAGTCGAGCTGGTAAGGAGGACATAACATGTCATTGAGCGATCCTCTCGGCGATATGCTGACCCGCATCCGCAACGCCTATGGCCGCAAGAAGTCGAGCGTTTCGACGCCGGCCTCGCGCCTGCGTACCCGCGTCCTCGACGTGCTGAAGGCGGAAGGCTATATCCGCGACTACAGCCAGACCGACTTCGACAACGGCAAGTCCGAAATCGAGATCGAGCTGAAGTATTTCGACGGTGCGCCGGTGGTGCGCGAAATCGCCCGCGTCTCGAAGCCGGGCCGTCGCGTCTACGTTTCGGCGAAGTCGATCCCGCACGTCGCCAACGGCCTCGGCATCGCCATCCTTTCGACGCCGAAGGGCGTGATGGCCGACCACGAAGCGCGTGAACAGAATGTCGGCGGGGAAATCCTCTGCCAGATCTTCTGATCTGGATCGCGATCCCGGAAAGTGGAATCCAGTTTCGGACACATGTTCGAAGACAGAGACCTGAAACAAGAGAAGTGACGAGGACAACAAAATGTCTCGTATTGGAAAGAAACCCGTTTCGCTGCCGCAGGGCGTGACCGCGACCGTCGACGGCCAGACCGTCACGGCGAAGGGCCCCAAGGGTGAGCTGAAGTTCGTGGTGAACGACGAAGTGCTGGTCAAGATGGAAGGCAGCGAGATCGCTGTCCAGCCACGCGACCAGACCAAGACCGCCCGCTCCAAATGGGGCATGTCGCGCACGCAGATCGTCAACATCCTGCAGGGCGTCAAGGACGGTTTCGAAAAGAAGCTCGAGATCACCGGCGTCGGTTATCGCGCCGCCATGCAGGGCAAGAACCTGCAGCTGGCGCTCGGCTTCAGCCATGATGTCGTCTACGAAACGCCGCAGGACATCACGATCACCGTGCCAAAGCCGACGGAAATCACTGTGACCGGCATCGACAAGCAGAAGGTCGGTCAGGTTGCTGCCGAGATCCGCGAATATCGCGGTCCCGAGCCCTACAAGGGCAAGGGCGTCCGCTACGCTGGCGAGAAGATCGTCCGCAAGGAAGGCAAGAAGAAGTAATTTCAACGCCGCGGGGAGCGGTCGCGGGAGGCTTGTCCTACCGCATAGGGTTGCCCCCGTTTTTTGAAGGCAAGGAACTGATATTATGGGCTCGAAAGAATCCACACAACGCCGCGCTCAGCGCGTCCGCCGCCAGATCAAGAAGGTCGCCGGCGAGCGTCCGCGTCTGTCGGTCCACCGCACGTCGAAGAACATCTACGTCCAGGTCATCGACGACGCCAAGGGCCACACCATCGCTGCCGCCTCGACGCTGGAGAAGGACCTCAAGGGTTCGCTCAAGACGGGTGCCGACACCGCCGCCGCTGTGGCAATCGGCAAGCTGATTGCCGAGCGCGCTTCGAAGGCCGGCGTCAAGGAGGTCGTCTTCGACCGAGGACCGTACATCTATCACGGCCGCGTCAAGGCGCTGGCCGAGGCTGCCCGTGAAGGCGGCTTGAGCTTCTAAAGCATGATCCCGAAAAGTTGCAGACTTTTCGGATAAGATCATGCGAAGGGAAAAATGAGTTTCGCCCCCGGCAACCCACAGAGGGAACCGGATATCATCATCAACCGTGCTTCCGGAAAAAAATAAGGAACAGGATATGGCACAGGAACGTAGGGATGGCGGCCGCGGCCGTGATCGCGAAGAACGCGACGACGGCATGGTGGACAAGCTCGTCCACATCAACCGCGTCGCCAAGGTCGTCAAGGGCGGCCGGCGCTTCGGCTTTGCAGCACTCGTCGTCGTCGGCGACCAGAAGGGCCGCGTCGGCTTCGGTCACGGCAAGGCGCGCGAAGTGCCGGAGGCGATCCGCAAGGCGACCGAATCGGCCAAGCGCGACATGATCTTCGTGCCGCTGCGCTCGGGCCGTACGCTGCACCACGACGTCGAAGGACGCTGGGGTGCCGGACGCGTCCTGCTGCGCGCTGCCAAGCAAGGTACCGGCATCATCGCCGGCGGCCCGATGCGCGCCGTCTTCGAGACGCTCGGCATGCATGATGTGGTTGCCAAGTCGATGGGTTCGTCGAACCCCTACAACATGGTTCGCGCCACCTTCGACGCGCTGAAGAGCCAGATGCATCCCAAGGATGTGGCTGCCGCTCGCGGCATCAAGTATTCGACCCTTCAGGCCCGCCGCGGCACCGCCGTTGCGGCCGAAGAATAGTCGACGCTGACCAGGGATTTTGACCATGGCCAAGAAAGCAACCAAGACCATCACCGTCGAGCAGATCGGTTCGCCGATCCGCCGGCCGAAAGAGCAGCGCGCGACGCTGGTCGGCCTCGGCCTCAACAAGATGCACAAGCAGCGCACGCTGGAGGACACCCCCTCCGTGCGCGGCATGATCGCTGCCGTCCAGCATCTCGTCCGCGTCGTGGACGAGGGCTGAACCAGAGCGCAGGAGAACTCAGATGAAACTCAACGATCTGCGTGACAAGGACGGCGCGACGCATTCCAAGAAGCGTCTCGGCCGCGGCATCGGTTCCGGTTCGGGCAAGACCGGTGGTCGCGGCGTCAAGGGTCAGAAGGCACGCTCCGGCGTCGCCATCAACGGCTTCGAGGGCGGCCAGATGCCGCTCTACCGGCGGCTGCCGAAGCGTGGCTTCAACAACATCTTCGCCAAGAGCTTTACCGTCGTGTCACTGGCCCGCATCCAGGCCGCGCTCGATGCCAAGAAGCTCGACGCCAAGACGACTGTGACGGCCGAAGCGCTGGTCGCGGCCGGCGTCATCCGCCGCGTCAAGGACGGCGTGCGCATCCTCTCCGACGGCGAGATCAAGTCGAAGCTTACCTTCGACGTGGCCGGCGCCTCCAAGGCTGCCATCGAGAAGATCGAAAAGGCCGGCGGTTCGGTGAAGTTGCCGGAAAAGGCAGCAGCCGAGTAACGGCGATTTGAAGCGCGATCGGCAAGAGTGGGACACGTTTCGCTTTCGATTGCGCTTTGATCCGATCAATATGGCGGCCGCGTCAACGCGGCCGCTTGCATGTTTGCAGTCCGGAGCTTATCTCGTGAGCTTCGGTGACACGCGCCGCCTGAGTTGCGGGCCATCGAGCGTGACCAAGCGGAGAATCAGGCATGGCTTCGGCTGCTGAACAACTAGCCTCGAATCTGAATTTCTCGGCCTTCGCCAAGGCGGAGGATCTGAAGAAGCGCATCTGGTTCACCATTGGCGCGCTGCTTGTCTATCGCCTCGGCACCTATATCCCGCTGCCAGGGATCAATCCCGACGCTTTCGCCCAGGCCTTCTCGTCGCAGAGCAAGGGCGTACTTGGCATGTTCAACATGTTCGCCGGTGGCGCCGTGGAGCGCATGGCGATCTTTGCCCTCGGCATCATGCCCTATATCTCCGCTTCCATCATCATGCAGCTGATGACCTCCGTCATCCCGTCACTGGAGGCGCTGAAGAAGGAAGGCGAGCAGGGCCGCAAGGTCATCAACCAGTATACCCGCTACGGCACCGTGCTTTTGGCACTGGTCCAGGCTTACGGCATTGCGGTCGGACTGGAAGGCGGCAACGGCATCGTCAGCGATCCCGGCATGTTCTTCCGCATCTCGACCGTCATCACGCTGGTCGGCGGCACCATGTTCCTGATGTGGCTCGGTGAGCAGATCACCGCCCGCGGCATCGGCAACGGCATTTCGCTGATCATCTTTTCCGGCATCGTCGCCGGCCTGCCGCAAGCCATCTCCGGTACGCTGGAACTTGGCCGCACCGGCGCGCTGTCGACCGGCCTGATCCTGGCGATCATCGTTCTTGCCGTCGTCGTCATCGCGCTGATCGTGTTCTTCGAACGCGCCCAGCGGCGCTTGCTGATCCAGTATCCAAAGCGCCAGGTCGGCAACCGCATGTTCCAAGGCGACACTTCGCACCTGCCGCTCAAGCTAAACACGGCCGGTGTCATTCCGCCGATCTTCGCCTCTTCGCTGCTGTTGCTGCCGGCAACGGTCGCCGGCTTCTCGCAGACGACCAACATGCCTGCCTGGGCCAGCACCGTCCTGGCGGCACTCGGCCATGGCCAGCCGCTCTACATGGCGTTCTATGCGGCGATGATCGTGTTTTTCGCCTTCTTCTATACGGCGATCGTCTTCAACCCGAAGGACACCGCCGACCAGCTCAAGAAGCATTCGGGTTTCATTCCGGGCTACCGTCCGGGCGAGCGCACTGCCGATTATATCGACTATGTTCTCACCCGCATCACTGTCGTCGGCGCCATTTATCTGGTGCTGGTGTGTCTGCTGCCCGAGTTCCTGATTTCAGCGACTGGCGTACCATTCTACCTCGGTGGCACATCGCTTCTGATCGTGGTCAGTGTAACGCTCGATACGGTGGCGCAGATTCAGGGCCACCTGATCGCGCACCAGTATGAGGGCCTGATCAAGAAGTCGAAGCTGCGCGGGGGGAAGAAGGCCAGATGAGGTTGATATTGCTTGGGCCGCCAGGGGCGGGCAAGGGGACGCAAGCACAAAGACTGGTAGAAAAATACGGCATACCCCAACTCTCCACGGGCGATATGCTGCGCGCTGCTGTCCAGGCTGGCACCGAAGTCGGCAAACGCGCCAAGGCGGTGATGGACGCTGGCGAACTGGTGTCCGACGCCATCGTCAACGCCATTGTGGCCGAGCGCATCGATCAGGCCGATTGCGCAGAGGGTTTCATCCTTGACGGATACCCGCGAACCTTGGTGCAGGCGGACGCGGTTGAATCGATGCTCTCGGATCGCGGCCTCACTCTCGACGCCGTCATCGAACTTGTCGTCGACGACAAGGCGCTAGTTGGTCGAATCGCCAAGCGCGCCGAAGAGGCCCAGGCCGCGGGTCTGCCGGTACGCAAAGACGATAATCCGGCGGTGTTCGAAGAGCGCCTGAAGGAGTACTACAAGAAAACGTCGCCGCTGATCGGCTACTATTATGCCAAGGGCAAGCTCAGAGGTGTCGACGGCATGGCCGACATCAATGCGGTGACGCGACAGATCGAAGCGGTGCTCGCGGCTGCGACGCAAGGGGCGGCCCAAGGGTCTGCGCACGGAAAATAAGCGATTACGCTTGACTGGAGCGGTTCGCTGGGGTATGGCGGCCCGTCTTCCTATCAGGCATGAGGCTTGCTTGCCCGCAAGGGCAAGGCAGCCGCTTTGAACTGGAAACCCCCGCATGGGCCGGCCTCCACCGGACGCGGGGCAACTTTGATAGCGCCGGCTTGTCCGGCCCACATGGAGCAGAGAAGAATATGGCTCGTATAGCCGGCGTCAACATTCCGACCAACAAGCGCGTCGTCATTGCGCTTCAGTACATTCACGGCATTGGCAAGAACTTCGCCCAGGAGATCGTCGACAAGGTCGGCATCCCGGCCGAACGCCGCGTCAACCAGCTGACCGACGCGGAAGTGCTGCAGATCCGCGAGACGATCGACCGTGACTACCAGGTCGAGGGCGATCTGCGCCGCGAAGTGTCGATGAACATCAAGCGGCTCATGGACCTCGGCTGCTATCGCGGCCTGCGTCATCGCCGCTCGCTACCGGTTCGCGGCCAGCGCACGCATACCAATGCGCGCACCCGCAAGGGCCCGGCCAAGTCGATCGCCGGCAAGAAGAAGTAATTTAGGGCAGTACGGGAGTAGGGCAGTAAGGCAATAGGATCGGCAGACATACTGCCCTACTGCCGTATTCCCCTACTGCCTTCTCCCTGGTGGAGCCGCTGGCATTACGGCGGTGTAGAGATCAACTGAAAGGACTATCATGGCCAAGGAAGCCACACGTGTTCGCCGTCGCGAACGCAAGAATATCTCGTCGGGCGTTGCCCACGTCAACTCGACCTTCAACAACACGATGATCACCATCACCGACGCGCAGGGCAATTCGATTGCCTGGTCGTCGGCGGGAGCCCAGGGCTTCAAGGGCTCTCGCAAGTCGACCCCGTTCGCTGCTCAGATGGCTGCCGAGGACGTTGCCAAGAAGGCTCAAGAACACGGCATGCGCATGCTCGAAGTCGAGGTCTGTGGACCAGGCTCCGGTCGTGAATCGGCGCTGCGCGCATTGCAGGCAGCCGGCTTCACCATCACCTCGATCCGTGATGTGACACCGATCCCGCACAATGGCTGCCGCCCGCGCAAGAAGCGCCGCGTCTAAAGAATATCGAACGCCGCGCGAACGCCAGTAGCGTTCCTCCACGGCATTCCAGGTCGCCCGCCACGATTGGATGGTGACGGGTCAACGGAAGGAAAGCATCATGATCCAGAAAAATTGGCAGGAACTGATCAAACCGAACAAGATCGAGTTCTCTTCGAAGAAGAAGACGCTGACCACGCTGGTCGCCGAGCCGCTCGAGCGCGGCTTTGGTCTGACCCTCGGCAACGCGCTGCGTCGCGTGCTTCTGTCTTCGCTGCGTGGCGCGGCTGTGACCGCCGTGCAGATCGACGGCGTTCTGCATGAATTCTCGTCCATCGCCGGCGTGCGCGAGGACGTGACCGACATCGTCTTGAACATCAAGGAAATCGCCATCCGCATGGAAGGTGACGGCCCCAAGCGCATGGTCGTGCGCAAGCAGGGACCGGGCGCTGTTCTCGCCGGCGACATCCAGACGGTCGGCGACGTCGAGATCCTCAATCCCGACCACGTCATCTGCACGCTGGACGAAGGCGCTGAAATCCGCATGGAATTCACCGTCGATACCGGCAAGGGCTACGTTCCGGCCGACCGCAATCGTGCTGAAGACGCGCCGATCGGTCTTATCCCGGTCGACAGCCTCTACTCGCCGGTCAAGAAGGTCTCCTACAAGGTCGAGAACACCCGCGAGGGCCAGGTTCTCGACTATGACAAGCTGACCATGACGATCGACACCGATGGTTCGATCTCGGGCGAGGACGCGGTGGCTTTCGCCGCTCGCATCCTGCAGGACCAGCTTGGCCTGTTCGTCAATTTCGACGAGCCGCAGAAGGAAGTCGCGGCCGAGCAGGTGACCGAGCTTGCCTTCAACCCGGCGCTGCTCAAGAAGGTCGACGAGCTCGAACTTTCGGTGCGTTCGGCCAACTGCCTGAAGAACGACAACATCGTCTATATCGGCGACCTGATCCAAAAGACCGAAGCCGAGATGCTGCGCACCCCGAACTTCGGCCGCAAGTCGCTGAACGAGATCAAGGAAGTCCTGGCGGCGATGGGCCTGCACCTCGGCATGGAAGTGCCGGATTGGCCGCCGGAAAACATCGAAGACCTCGCCAAGCGTTACGAAGATCAATATTGAGGCTGTGGCCTCTTGAACCCGGAATGAAGGAGAAGAGCCATGCGCCACGGATTTAAAGGCCGCCGGTTCGCCCGCAGCATAAGCCACCGCAAGTCGATGTTTGCCAACCTTGCCGTATCGCTCATCGAGCATGAGCAGATCCTCACCACGTTGCCGAAGGCGAAAGATCTGCGTCCGATCGTCGAGAAGCTGGTGACGCTCGGCAAGCGCGGCGATCTGCATGCCCGCCGCCAGGTGATTGCCCAGATCGGCAATGAAGGCGTCGTCAAGCGCCTGTTCGATACGATCGCGCCGCGCTACGCCACCCGCAACGGCGGCTACCTGCGCATCATGAAGGCGGGCTTCCGCCACGGCGACAATGCCGCGATGGCAGTCATCGAGTTCGTCGATCGCGATACCTCGGCCAAGGGCGCGGGCGACCGTGCCCGCATCGAGGCCGAAGGCACCGAAGAGGAAGCCGCAGCCGCGTAAGCTTCGGTTTTCCTGAGTGAGTTTAAGGGGCCTGAGGGCCCCTTTTGCGTTCCCGGAGCGGCAAGGAGCATTTGCGGCGATTCTTGGCTCAGCTCATGCCTTGCCGCCCAAAATAATTCGATTACATCGCCTTAGCCTTTCATTTTGCACAATCGTCGGGACAATGGCGCCCGACCCGGAGGATTCGGAATGCGCGTAAAACGGATGTCCCTTGTTCTACTCTGCGCCTTGATGGCGGCGGCAGTCGTGCCGGCGGCCAGGCAGGCGCTGGCTCAGGACACCAAGGCCGATCCCGGTCTGTCCGATGTGCTGACCGACATGTTGCGCGGCGCCGAAGGCGAAAATGCCACATCCGGTCCAGACAAGCGCGTGCCGTTCGGACGCGAGGAGGTGCAACTGTCGTTTGCGCCGCTGGTCAAGCAGACGGCGCCGGCCGTCGTCAATGTCTATGCCTCGCAAACGGCCAAGATGAGGTCGCCCTTCGACGGCGATCCGTTCTTCGAAGAGTTCTTCGGCCGTTCGCAGCCACGTGCGCAGTCTTCGCTCGGCTCCGGCGTGCTGGTCGACCCGACAGGCATAGTGGTCACCAATTTCCACGTCATCAAGGATGCCGATCAGGTCAAGGTCGCCACCGCGGACGGGCGTGAATTCGATAGCAAGGTGCTGCTCAAGGACGAGACGCTTGACCTCGCTGTGCTCAAGATCTCGGCCGACAAGCCATTTCCGGTCGTCGCCATCGGCGATTCCGACGCGCTCGAGGTTGGCGACCTGTTGTTGGCCATCGGCAACCCCTTCGGTGTCGGCCAGACCACCACCAGCGGCATCGTTTCGGCGCTTGCCCGCAGCCACATCGGCGTTTCCGATTCGAGTTTCTTCATCCAGACCGACGCAGCGATCAATCCCGGCAACTCCGGCGGTGCGCTGATCAACATGGGTGGTCAACTGGTCGGCATCAACACGGCGATCTACAGCCGCAGCGGCGGCTCGATCGGCATCGGCTTTGCTATTCCCTCCAACATGGTTCGCGCTTTTGCCGATGCGGCCAAGGCCGGGCGCGACTTCTTCGAGCGGCCGTATATCGGCGCCGAATTCGAGCGCGTGACGCCGCAAATCGCCGAATCGCTCGGTCTGGAGACACCGACCGGGGCGCTGGTTTCGTCCGTCGACGAAGCAGGGCCGGCGGCCAAGGCGGGACTCAAGGCCGGCGACGTCGTGCTGTCGCTCAACGGCACGCCGGTCGAGAGTATAGAGGCGCTGGATTACCGGATGGCGACGCTGTCGATCGGCACCAATGCCAGTTTCGCCATTCTGAGCAAAGGCCAGCAAGCAACGATGGACATCGCTCTGGAGCGTGCGCCGGAAGGTGCAAAACTCGCGGAAGTGACACTGCGCGGTCGCAGCCCGTTCTCTGGTGCCAAGGTTGCGGAACTGTCGCCGCGGCTCGCCCAGCGGCTCGGCATGCGCACGGATGTCAAGGGTGTTACCGTGATCGACATCAACCGCGGTTCGCCCGCGGCCGGTTTCGGCTTCCAGCCGGGCGACATCGTTCGCGAGGTCAACGGCTTGACCATCGATACCGCCGCGACCCTGGAACAGGCAGCCATGCAGGAGACGCGCTGGTGGCGCTTTACCGTCGAGCGCGGCGGGCAGATACTGCGCCAGGTGTTGCGTTACTGAGCCCGAGCGTCGATCTTTCGGACGAGATCGCGCTCCAACGAAAAGAAGTGCATGGGCGATCTGTTCAGTGTCGATGAACCGGAAAAGACGCCGCCCGGCAGGCCGCTGGCGGACCGACTGCGCCCGAAGAACCTCAGCGAGGTCGTTGGCCAGGAGCATCTGACCGGGTCCGACGGCGCACTGACGCGGCTGATCGGCTCCGGTTCGCTCGGCTCGATGATCTTCTGGGGGCCGCCCGGGACGGGCAAGACCACTGTCGCGCGGCTGCTTGCCGGCGAAACCAGTCTTGCCTTCCAACAGATATCGGCGGTGTTTTCCGGTGTCGCCGACCTGAAGAAAGTGTTCGAGGCGGCGAAGCTGCGCCGCACCAACGGCCGTCAGACGCTGCTCTTCGTCGACGAGATCCATCGCTTCAACCGGGCCCAGCAGGACAGTTTTCTGCCTGTGATGGAAGACGGCACAGTCGTGCTGGTTGGCGCCACCACCGAGAACCCGTCCTTCGAGCTGAATGCCGCGCTTCTATCCCGCGCCCGCGTGCTGGTCTTCCATTCGCTCGGTGAGGACAGCATCGCCAAGCTGCTGGCACGTGCCGAGGAAACCGAGGGCAGGGCGCTGCCGCTCGACGAAGAGGCGAGGGCGATGCTCATCCGCATGAGCGATGGCGATGGCCGTGCGGCGCTGACGCTGGCCGAAGAGGTCTGGCGCGCCGCCAAGTCAGGCGAGGTGTTCGGCGCCGAAGGCCTGCAGCGCATCGTCCAGCGCCGGGCGCCGATTTACGACAAGGGCCAGGACGGCCACTACAATCTGATCTCGGCGCTGCACAAGTCGGTGCGCGGCTCCGACCCCGATGCCGCCCTCTATTATCTCGCCCGCATGTTCGACGCCGGCGAGGATCCGCTCTATCTCGGCCGCCGCCTGGTGCGCATGGCGATGGAGGATATCGGACTGGCCGACCCGCAGGCGCTGGTCATCGCCAACGCCGCCAAGGATGCCTACGACTATCTGGGCTCGCCAGAGGGCGAACTCGCCTTCGCCGAGGCAACCGTCTATCTCGCCAGTGCGCCCAAATCCAACGCCGTCTACACCGCCTTTAAGGCCGCCACACAGGCGGCGAAGGAGTTCGGCTCGCTGCTGCCGCCCAAACACATCCTCAACGCGCCGACCAAGCTGATGAAAGAAGAAGATTACGGCGCGGGCTACCGTTATGACCACGACGAGCCGGACGCTTTTTCCGGACAGGATTATTTTCCGGAAAAGATGGGCCGCCGCACATTCTATGACCCGCCGGAGCGCGGTTTCGAGCGTGATATCCGGAAACGGCTCGACTATTGGGCGAAGCTGCGCCGCGAGCGGGAAAAGTAGATCACTTCACACAGCCGGATCGGCAAAGGGCATGTCCGGATCACTGACATAGAACAGAACCATGCGTGCCGTCTGCCGCGCGTCCAGGTTCCGTCCGGTCATCTTGACCAGGGGCGGTTCGACAAAAATCTCGCCGGCTTTCACCGTGACCGTTTCACGCCCGTCCAGTTCCAGAGTGAAGGTGCCCTCCAGCATGTAGACCGTTACCGGAAAGCGATGCGAATGATAGGGTGTGCAATCCCCGGGCTCAAGCGTGGCCAGGAGCACGCGTATTTCCTGGTCGGACGCTTTTGGCATTGCTGCGGTTACTTCGCGATGCAGCACTTGCAGTTTGGCGGCGCCCGTTTCCCGCGCCGACGTGGTGACGCCGACCGTGAGGCCGGAGATCGCCGACCCGACTTCCATCGTCTTGTGCATTGCCCGTTCTCCATTTCTCACCAGGCCGAGTTTAGTACCGGTGCTGTGCCGGCGGCAGCAGCAAGGTTGCGGAGAGAGCGTGCAAGGATGCATAACATCGGCGATGTTCGACTGGAGTGACCTTCGCTATTTCCTGGCCGTCGCGCGCCATGGCAGCACGCTTGCCGCCTCGAGGGCGCTCGGCGTGAACCAGTCTACGGTACATCGGCGCATTGCCGAGCTTGAGCGGCGCATCGGCGGCCCGCTTATGTTGCGCTATCCCGCCGGTTACCGGTTGACGGAGTTCGGCGAGGCGCTGCTTCCGGCGGCAGAGGCCATCGAGACGTCCGTGACGGCACTCGAACGCCGGATCGTCGCCTATCGCAGCGACCTGGCTGGAACTATCCGGCTGACGGTTCCGGAACCACTCGTTTCACGCATTGTCGGTTCGGCGCTGCTCGACATGTTTCATGCGCGCTACCCTGCATTGCGCATCGAATTCGTGATGAGCGACCGCTATCTCGATCTGTCCAAGGGGGAGGCCGACGTCGCGCTCAGATTCGGTGAGCCCGACGACGACGCCCTGGTTGGCCGCAAGATCGCCGACTCCATCTGGGCCGTCTATGGCAGCCGCTCCTATGTCCAGCAACACGGCGCTCCGCAACGTAGCGAGGATTTGGCCGTCATGCGATTGTCGGTTTTGACGGCATGCTGATCAATCACCGAGCGGCGAAGTGGCTTGCAGCGATAGCGCCAGGCGCCAATATCGCGGCGCGCAACAACAGCGTGCTTGGTGTCCTGCACGCCGTCAAATCGGGGATCGGCATCGCCCCGCTGCCGACAACGATCGCCGATATGGACGACGATCTGGTCCGGATCCTGCCGCCGGTGCCGGAACTGACAAGGGGTTGGTATCTGCTGACCCACCCAGAACTTCGGCAAACGCCACGCATCCGCGCCTTTTTTGATTTCGTCGTCGAAAAGCTGGACATGGTCCGCCCGATCTTGATGGGATGACGGGTGACCTGCTCGACAGGCCTGCGCGCCGGACCTGCGCCAAAAGCGCCCGTAGCGGTTGCCGCCACTGGTCACAGCAGCGCGATTGTCGGGCGGAGCGCGCTCGACGATCTGTGTATCCGAACGCACGCGGCAGGGATTGACCGAGGTGACCTCTGAGGGCAGTAGACGGCGATGATAAATCTCCTCCTCGTTGCCGCGGGCGGCGCTATTGGTGCGGGGCTGCGCCACGTCGCCAATTTCGTCGCGCTGCGTCTTGTCGGCCCGAGTTTTCCCTGGGGCACGATGGCGATCAATATTGTCGGCTCTTTTGCCATGGGTCTGTTCATCACGACTTTGACGCGGCGCTACGGCGGATCGAACGAGCTTCGGCTGTTCGTTGCCACCGGCATTCTTGGCGGCTTCACCACTTTCTCCGCCTTTTCGCTCGATTTCGCGACGCTGTGGGAGCGTGGCGCGACGCTGCCGGCGTTCGGATATGCCCTTGCCAGCCTCGTTGGCGCGATCATTGCCCTGTTTCTGGGTCTTTGGCTCGCAAGAAGCTTGCCTTAATGCTATTGCCCCCGCTTACAGCACCGCGCGTTCCTCAGGACGCGCAAAGGAAGCTGTAGCACTTTGATTGCGCATGACCCTTTCCGAAAATCGATTTCGATTCAGATCATGCGCTAGAAACGGGTAAAGCGAGACAATGGCAGGCGTAGAACAGATCACGGTGGAAGCCGGCGAGGCGGGTATGCGGCTCGACCGCTGGTTCAAGACCCATTTTCCAGGTCTTGGCTTCGGCCACCTGCAGAAGCTGCTGCGCTCCGGTCAGATCCGTGTCGATGGCGGCAGGGTGAAGGCCGATACCCGCGTCGAGCCGGGTCAGACGGTTCGCATCCCACCGCTCGAAGTGGACAAGAAGGGCGAGAGCCCGCTCACCGGTCACTCGATCCGCAATCAGGGCGACGCCGACGTTCTGGCCAAGATGCTGATCCATGAAGATCCGAAAGTCTTCGTTTTCAACAAGCCGGCCGGGCTCGCAGTCCAGGGTGGCTCGGGTGTCACCCGCAATGTCGACGACATGCTGGAAGCGTGGCGCAACCAGAAGGGCGAGAAACCACGTTTGGTGCACCGGCTCGACCGCGACACCTCGGGCGTGCTGGTCGTCGCCCGCACCAGGCTGGCCGCCATGAAGCTTGCCGAGGCGTTCCGGGCGCGCGAGACCAAGAAAACCTATTGGGCGCTGGTCAAGGGCGTGCCGCCGAAGCGCGAGGACAAGATCTCGACCTGGCTGATCAAGGAGCCGACGCCCGACGGCGACCGCGTGCGCGTCGCCAAGCATGGCGAAAAGGGCGCCGACCACGCGGTGTCCTATTACCGGATCATCGAGCAGGCAGCGCAAACCCTGTCCTGGCTGGAGATGGAACCCTATACCGGCCGCACCCACCAGCTTCGCGTCCATGCCGCTCACATCGGCTGCCCGATCATCGGTGACCCCAAATATTTCGAGGCCGACACCAATTGGGACTTTCCCGGCGGCATGCAGAACCGCTTGCATCTGCATGCGCGCCGCATCGTCATCCCGCATCCCGACAAGGGTTTTATCGACGTCACTGCACCGATGCCGCCGCATATGCGCCAGAGCTGGAACCTGATCGGCTTCGACGACGCCAGCGCGGAGGACTAGGTCCAGTGGGTATCGCCACCGATACGCTCGACCGCCGCGACACGGTCGACATGGCGGCCGCCGCAATCATGGTCGGGCTGACCTTTTCCTGGGGGCTGAACTACGTCGCCGCCAAGGTCTCCTATGCCGGCTACGATCCTGTTTTCCTGTCGATCGCGCGGTCGATCATTGGCGGGCTGTGCGTTCTCGTCTGGTGCCGCTGGCGCGGTATTGTGCTTTTTACCCGCGACGGAACGCTTGTCGCCGGCATTCTGGCAGGCGCGCTTTTTGGTCTCGAGTTCCTGTTTCTCTATGTCGGGCTCGAACAGACGACCGTCGCTCGCAACACCTTGCTGGTCAACACCATGCCGTTCTGGGTGCTGGTCGGCGGGCATTTCCTGCTGAACGAACGCATCACCGCGCGCCGACTCGTCGGCCTTCTACTCGCATTCGCCGGATTGGTCGCGGTATTCTCCGACCAGTTGAGCGCCGATAATGGCGCGACATTGACCGGTGATCTGCTCAGTCTTGGCGCCGGCATTCTGTGGGCCTTGACCTACATCGTCATCAAGCGGACGAAATTGGCGGAAACGAGCGCCGAGAAATTGCTGCTCTACCAACTGGCCGGCGCTGCCGTGGTCGGCGCTTTGGTGCTTCCTTTCGCCGGGCCGCCCGTCCGCGACTTCGCCGCTTTGCCGACGTTGGCCTTGCTTTTCCAGGCCGTCTACATCGTCGCTTTCACCTATGTGCTGTGGTTCTGGCTGCTCAGGCGCTATCCGGCATCGGGCCTGTCGAGTTTCACCTTCCTGTCGCCGGTGTTCGGCGTGCTGTGCGGCGCCATCTTCTTGAACGAGCCGCTGACCATTCGTATTTTCCTGGCACTCGGCCTCATCGCAGCCGGCCTGATCATTGTGAACCGGCCGGCGCGAAAACAGATCCCCGGATGAAAGGCTCCGGCATGCGCGATATTCTCAACGACCTCGAAGCGGGAAAGCAGCTTTCCGATCCGGATCCGGTGCGTCGCGCCCAGATCCAGATGAAGACGCACCTGCCGAAACGCTTCTACAAAGTCGTTTCGGTCGCATCGGCCGAAGATGGTTTTGCCGTTCATCTCGATGGCAAGCCGGTCCGCACGCCGGGCAAGGCGCTGCTGGTGCTGCCGACCGAAAAAGCGGCGGCTCTGGTCGCCGACGAGTTCGCTGCGCAACGTGAGACCATCGACCCGGTGACGATGCCTGTCATGCGTCTGGTCAACACGGCCATCGACGGCGTCGCCAGCGACCCGCAGGCGGTTCTGGAGGACATCCTTCGCTTCGCCTCGTCCGACCTGCTCTGCTATCGCGCCGACACCCCACAAGGGCTGGTCGACCGGCAGAACGAATATTGGGATCCCGTCATCGATTGGGCGCGGAGCGCGCTCGGCGCCCGGTTTCACCTCGCCGAAGGGGTGATCCATGTCGAGCAGCCGCGCGAGAGCATTGCGGTGCTCGGCGTTCACCTTGCCCAGCGTGCCGACCCGCTACGGTTGGCGGCCATCCACGTTATGACGTCGCTAATGGGATCGGCGCTGCTGGCGCTGGCTGTTGATTTCGGCGAGATAGACGGCGACGCCGCCTGGGCTGCTGGCCATGTCGACGAGGACTGGCAGGCCGAGAATTGGGGCCATGACGCGGAAGCTGTCGCCCGCCGTGCCCACCGCAAGCGCGACATGATGGCCGCTGTCGGCCTTATCGAGGCGCTCAAGGGCTGACGGCAATCGCCGCCTCATTTGTTTTCCCGTTGCACATTAGAGCGACCTGCGTCCAGTTGGACGCACAAAGTACGCTCTAACATTTTGAATCATGCATCTGGTTTCCGAAGATCGAATCCGATCTTCGGGCCGCTGTATTGAACCAAAGTCATAATCCCAAAGGCGGTCTGCCTCTGCGCGGCGCTTTCTGTCATTTCTTGCGGCGATCGCTGCCCGAGTTCGTGTCCAGAGGCACGACGCCGCGCAGCATCAAGACCAGCGAGATATCACGGGAGGACGAATTCATGACAATTGCAGCGACCGCCGGCCGAGCAAGCCGCGGCATGACGCGGGAAGAGAAGAAAGTCATCTTCGCTTCCTCACTCGGCACCGTTTTCGAATGGTACGATTTCTATCTCTACGGCGCGTTGGCGGCCGCGATCGGCACGACATTCTTCAACTCGTATCCCGAAGCGACGCGCAACATCTTCACGCTGCTGGTTTTCGCCGCTGGCTTCCTCGTGCGCCCGTTCGGCGCGCTGGTGTTCGGCCGCATCGGCGATCTTGTCGGTCGCAAATACACCTTTCTTGTCACCATCATGATCATGGGCCTGTCGACCTTCCTGGTCGGCCTGCTGCCTGGTTCGGCAAGCTGGGGCATTGCAGCGCCCATTATCCTGATTGCGCTGCGCATGCTGCAGGGCCTGGCGCTCGGTGGCGAGTATGGCGGTGCCGCGACCTATGTGGCCGAGCATGCGCCCGACGACCGCCGCGGCTTCTATACATCGTGGATCCAGACGACGGCGACGCTCGGCCTGTTCCTGTCGCTGGTCGTCATCCTGATCGTGCAGAATTCGCTGAGCAAGGAGGACTTCGCGGCTTGGGGCTGGCGTATTCCATTCCTGCTCTCAGCCATTCTGCTCGGCATTTCGGTCTGGATTCGCCTGTCGCTTGCCGAATCGCCGACATTCCAGCGGATGAAGGACGAAGGTAAGGGTTCCAAGGCGCCACTGACGGAAGCGTTCGGCCAATGGAAAAATGCCAAGATCGCCATTCTGGCGCTTTTCGGCCTTACTGCCGGCCAGGCCGTAGTTTGGTACAACGGCCAATTCTACGCGCTGTTTTTCCTGCAGAACGTGCTCAAGGTCGACGGCCAGTCGGTCAACATCATGATCGCTATCGCGCTGGCGCTCGGCACGATGTTCTTCGTCGTGTTCGGCTGGCTCTCCGACAAGATCGGCCGCAAGCCGATCATCATGGCGGGCCTGGCGCTGGCGATCGTCACCACCTTCCCGCTGTTCAAGGCGCTGACCTGGGCAGCCAACCCGGCGCTCGCCACCGCACAGCAAAACACCCGTGCCACCATTACCGCTGCGCCTGGCGACTGCAAGTTCCAGTTCAATCCGACCGGAACGCGCAAGCCCCTGACGTCGTGCGATATCGCAACGGACTTCCTTGCCAAGAGCTCGGTCCCCTATGACATTGTGACGACAGCGGCACCGGGGACCGCGGCCAGTGTCAAGATCGGCACCGAAACGGTGACGTCCTATGATGCCGTGGCAGCCGCAGACAAGGCGACTTCAAGCGACGCCGCGTTCAAGAAGGCAATCAACATTGCACTGCAGGACGGCGGCTATCCGCTGAAGCGCGCTGCGGCCAAGGTCGCCGACCAGAAGCTTGACGCTTTCGTCGCGGCCAATCCGGAACTGAAGCTCGACGCCGCCGCAATCCGCGCCGGCGACAAGACGACGATTCCAGCCGACCAGGCGATCAAGGACAAGCTGCTGACGGCCGACGAGGCCGCGACGGGAACGCCCGAGATCACCGTCTACAATGTCCCGGGAGCAGGCGCCTTTGCGATGTTTGCCGACCCTGCACAGGTCAATTGGGCAAAGGTCATCGGAATCCTGTTCATCCTGGTCCTTTACGTGACCATGGTCTACGGACCGATCGCCGCTATCTTGGTAGAAATGTTCCCGACACGCATCCGCTATACCGGCATGTCGTTGCCCTATCACATCGGCAATGGCTGGTTCGGGGGCCTGCTGCCGGCAACGGTGTTCGCGCTCAGCGCCTACAGCGGCGATATCTATTACGGCCTCTGGTATCCGGTGGTGATCGCGGCGATGTCGCTGATCATCGGTATGATCTTCGTCAGGGATACGGTGGGAACGGACTTGCACGCCAAGACCTGATCCTGGCCTGACAGCAAAAATGAAAAGCCCGACGTGAGTGATCGCGCCGGGCCTTTCGATTCGTCAGAAGCGATGCGGAAGGAAGCGTTAGAGCGTGATGATTTTAGGTTGGGGCATAGCCGGCCTCGGTGAAGTAGTTGGC
>SAQG01000058.1 GCA_004020315.1 Mesorhizobium sp. | reverse complement strand
CTTCTCCGAAGCGGATCTTGATCTTCAGGTCGGCGAAGTCCTCCCCGATCGAAGCGACATCCACCGTCAACCGATAGTCATTGCACATCAGTCCTCCGTCCGATCGCATTGCACCGCGATCGTGTTCCTGTTATGTTCACGCGGCCATGAGCGCGAAGGTTTTCGATTCCGACGCATCGCTCGACGAACGCCGCGTGATCATAAGGCGCTGCGGCGGAGATGTTGAGATGGTAGAGCTGCCTTGGGGCCTTCAGCCCAGCGAAGTTGGAGGCAGGCCCTTTACCGTTGTGCGCGCTGAGGGCAGGACGTTTCCCAGTCACCGTTGCCTCGTTCCGGCATCCGAGTTCCGGCACCGGATCAGGGGCAAGGCCTATAGCTTCTCGCTCGCCGACGGTGACTGGTTCTATTTCGCTGGAGTCTGGCGCCCGGCGACACGGGACTGGCCTGAGGCTTATGCCATCCTGACGATCGAGGCGAACGACGACGTGGCGCCCTTCCACGACCGGCAGATGGCGGTGCTGCGGCGCGATCAGCGGATGGCTTGGCTCGACCGGACTTGCCCGGAAGAAGAATTGCTTCAGCCGTTGCCTGCCGGCACGTTCGTGGTTTCGCAGCCGCGCAAAGCATCTGCACAGGCGGTGCTCGCATTTTAAACCAAAAACCCGAACTTAGTGATTGGCGTCGCCCTGCGGGCCGGGCTGTTGGCGGAGCTGAAGCCCCAAAGGGTCTTCACCCGTTCGGGCAGCCATCCCTGACGCGCACTGGGGCTGTCGTGTGAAGGGGGTCCATGTTTACCGCGATCCGGCGATGGGTTGAACACAGACGGGCGATCCGGCGGCGTTGGCAAGCCGACGCCCGTAGGCTCATCTTGGCCGAAGAGGTCAACGCCTATTACGAGGCACAGCGCCGTGCGACCCGAGCGCGCCTGCAAGGTGACGCGAGCGAGTTCTATCACTGGGCCAAAGTCGCCGCCGAGGTCGGCCGGACCGCGCCGCAGGCGGCGATGGATATCGTCGCGGTGCGCGCGATCGTGGCCGAGGAAGAGCGCCGCGGTACCTGATGGTAGGTGGTGGGTAGTGGGTCAGCTTGAAATTTCGCCCCGATCACAACAGGCGCTTTCACCTATCCGCCGTCTGGAAATAGCCAATACAAAAAGCGCGCGGCCTAAGCGTCACGCATGGCCGCCATGCGGCGCTTCGAAAACAAACGCCACAACTCCACTTCGTCAGCGACGCCGTTCTGGAAAGCTTCCATGACTTCGCAGGCAAGCCGTTCCCTTTGGTCCCCGTCTTTAAGGGCCAGACGGCGCTCGTTGCACAGCTGGTCGAATACCTTCTGGAGAATTTCCAGGTCATCCGGTGTGAATATGTTGCTGCATTTTGTGAAGGGCATGACGCTCTCCTCCCTCCGCCGGGCGAAAGCGTGATCTGCTCTTTCAAGCGTCCGTATGCCTCGTTGAGTGCGGAGGACTGTGGCACTTTACACCCGGCGCGACTGCTGAGCGAATCCGTCGTAGTCGTAGATCGAAATTTCAAACTGACCCACTATCAGGTGGTGTTGCCGCTTGCGCGCTGCGGCCGGCAAGGGAAGCTGCGCCGCGGCCTGCAGTCCCTGCACCCCGGCACTATCGCCGGGTTGCCGGCCGCGCCCTTGCCCGCCTTGCTCTTCGCGGCATCCGGTTCATGCCCCATAAGCTTGGGGCGGGAATCGGACAGGAAGGAGCGCGTCAGGGCACGTGCAAGCGAATATGGAAAAAGCAGAACTGGAAGAGCTGAAAGAAAAAGTGCCCTGCGGCGCCGTACTGGAGCATCGCGGGTTTGCGGTCGATCTCAAGGAGAGCACGCGCAGGGCGATGAAATATCGCCGCGAAAGCGCGATCATCATCGTCATTCATGACGGCAAGGGCTGGTTCGACCCGCTTTCGGACGCCAAGGGTGATGTCTATTCGCTGATCCAGCATCTGGACGGTTGCGATTTCCTGGAAGCATTCGTTCAGGTCGCATCCTTGGTCGGCTTCGTGCCCTCGGAGCCCGCTTGGACGCGGCAGCGCCGGGAACGCGAGCCGGATCTTTCCATTCCCGAACGCTGGCGAGCCCGTCGCAAGCCATGGCGCGGATCGGCGACCTGGCGCTATCTACGCGACGATCGGCATATTCCTGAACCGGTGATCCGCACCGCGATCACTCGGAACGACCTGCGCGAAGGCCCGCATGGCAGCATGTGGGCGGCACATACCGATGCGGCCGGCATCGTCACCGGTTGGGAGGAACGCGGCCCGGAATGGCGCGGCTTTGCGACGGGCGGCAGCAAGGTGCTGTTCCGGCTCGGTCCGGCAGACGCCGGCCGCGTCTGCGTGACCGAAGCCGCCATCGACGCCATGAGCCTTGCTGCGATCGAGGCAAGCAGACCAGATACGCTTTATGTCAGCACCGGCGGCGGCTGGTCGCCAGCGACTGACGCGGCCATTCGCCTGGTGGCAGAGCGGTCGGAGGCACGGCTTGTCGCGGCCACCGACAACAATGTGCAGGGCGACATCTATGCCGATCGCCTTCTCGCCCTGGCCGAGGAGGTCGGATGCGGCGCCGAGCGACTGCGCCCCATTGCGAGTGACTGGAACGTCGATCTGAAAGTGAGGGCGGAAGCAAGAGGAATGGAGGAAGGAGGCCGACTGCCGCATGCCCGCCGGGCGCGTCAAGGGTGAAGCTCCGCCCGGCTGCGCCGGCCCTTGACCCGCCCGGGCGGAGAGGCGGCCGCGGGGGAGGGGTCCGGAAGGGCTGAAGATGATGGTGATCCGCGAGGGATGAACCGCGCTCCGGCCCGCAACGTGGCCAGGAGCCTCCCCATGACCCTCCAATCCTCCATCCGCAAGATCTACTTCGGTGTCACCGACCGCCGGCAGATGTTCCGCCTGTTCGACCGCCATGCCCAGCGGCCCGATCGTTGGCAGAATGACGACAGCGCCCTGTTCGCCGGAGAGTGGTTCGAGATCGCACGCGCCGAACACGACTACATGCTCGACATCCTGCCGCCGCTCTGGATGCGCGGGGAAATGTTCGCGCTCGGCGAATTCCTCACCGGCAGCATCACCAGCGTCTTCTACACGCTGCGCATCGACGGCAAAACACGCTACTTCCACGCCTATTGCGACCTGGCGCAGGCCCGTTCTCCGGTCGAGTTGCGCGACGCGATCGTCGGGCGTGAATCCTGGCCGGTGACGGCGATGACGCATGAAGAGCGCCTGGAGCATATCTGGAGCACCACCCATGATGAATATCGCGGCTACGCCGGCGAGCGCTTTCTGCCCGAGCGTCGCGGCAGGCGCACCGTTCTCGTCTATGGCCGGGGGCGGACCGAGCTCAAGCTGCTCGACGATCTCACCGAGGAAGAAATCGCGGCCAAGCTGCCGGTGCATTTGCGGCACCTCCCCGTTCGCGTAGCGGCGTGAGGTGTGGGCGATGTTCACATTTCCCATTCTCGCCGTCCGCAAGGTCGTCGATCGCGGCATTGCCGATGCTGCCGCCAATGGCGGCTTTCGCAATCCCTATTACGGCACCCGCCCCCGCGAGGGCGAGAAGCCCGGCCTCTGGCTGGTCGGCGACGAGGGCGTCTACATCATGTCCAACGGCAAACTGGCCGAAGGATCGCGCGCCCTCGTCGTCTATGCCGGGCAGTGCCATCCCAGGGGCGACGGCGACTGGTGGGACTATAAGCGCCGCCATTTCGGCGCCGATGACGGTATCGAGTTCATCGAGGCCGAGCGGTTGATCCCGCTCTTCGGCCGCAACATGAGTGCCACGCACCTCAATGTGCAGCTCACCGAGACCGAAATCGCGCTCTCGCTGATCACCCGCTGACTTTTTCAAACCCGCGACGCCGATCGCCCGGCCGGACCTGTTCGGCCGGCGGTTCGCGCACGCCTTCACTTATGGAGACTTTCCAATGTCCAATGAGGATCCCTTCACCCTCGACCTCTTCGGCAATACCGCGCTTTCGTCCGGGCTCGGTCTCGGCGTCACCGCCTTCGGCAGCGATTTCGGAGCCGAGGATATTGTGGACGAACGGCCTTCACCCCCGGCCGCGCCGGTCCCTCACGCAAAGCCAGTCCCGCAGCTCACCAGACACGGGCGAGTCAATACAGCCACGGCTCGCGGCCAGAGCTTCTTTCTCGAAGGCGATCGCGGCTTGGCAAAGGGCTGGAAGCAGCGCGCCCGCGACAATCTCGCCGCCATTCGGCTCGCTGCGGAAATCGAGGCTGAAGACCGGCCGGCGACGCCCGAGGAACAGGCCCGGCTCGTCCGCTTCACCGGCTTCGGGGCCTCCGACCTCGCCAATGCCGTGTTCCACCGTCCGGGCGAAACCGCTTTCCGGGATGGCTGGGACGAGATCGGCGCCGACCTCGAGGACGCGGTGTCGCGTCAGGACTATGCCTCGCTGGCGCGCTGCACGCAGTATGCCCATTTCACGCCGGAGTTCATCGTCCGGTCGATGTGGTCCGGCCTGCAGCGGCTCGGCTGGCGCGGCGGCAGGGTGCTCGAACCCGGCATCGGCACTGGCATGTTCCCCGCCTTGTTGCCGGCGGAACTGCGCGACCAGGTGCATGTCACCGGCGTCGAGATCGATCCGGTGACCAACCGCATCGCTCGCCTGCTGCAGCCACGGGCGCGCATCATCAATGCCGACTTCGCGCGCGCCGATCTGCCGGCCAGCTTCGACCTCGCTATCGGCAACCCGCCCTTCTCGGATCGTACCGTACGCTCGGACCGCGCCTATCGCTCGATGGGGCCGCGTCTCCACGACTACTTCATAGCCCGGTCGATCGACCTGTTGAGGCCGGGTGGCCTGGCAGCTTTCGTGACGAGCTCGGGCACGATGGATAAGGCGGATTGTTCGGTACGGGAGCATATCGCGAAGTCCGCCGATCTCGTCGCCGCAATCCGCTTGCCCCAGGGCAGCTTCCAGGCCGATGCCGGCACCGATGTGGTGGTCGACATCCTGTTCTTCCGGAAGCGCAAGCCGGGAGAGGCCGAGGGCGACGGTACCTGGCTCGACGCCGACGAGGTCCGCCCTGCGGAGGGCGACGAGATCGCGATCCGCGTGAACCGCTGGTTCGCGCGGCATCCCGCTTTCGTGCTCGGCGCGCATGCCATCACGTCGGGTCCTTTTGGCGAGGCTTACACCTGCCTGCCGCATCCGGGCGTTGATCTCGCGTCGGCGCTGTCCCATGCGATCTCCCTGCTCCCGGAAGCCATCTATGACGGCGAGCCCGAGGCAATCGACCTCGACGGCGACGACCTCGACGGGGCAGGGGAGTTGCTTCCAAACGCTCCCGCGATCCGTGAGGGCAGCTACTTCATCGCGTCGAATACGGCGCTGATGCAGATGGTCGATGGGGTTCCCGAAACCATCACCGTGCGCAAGGGGCGCAGCGCCGACGGCGTGCCCGACAAGCATGCGCGCATTATCCGTAAGCTGATCCCGATCCGCGATGCGGTGCGCGAAGTTCTCAAGGCCCAGGAGCTCGACCGACTCTGGAAGCCGGCGCAGATCAAGCTGCGCATCGCCTGGTCCAACTTCGTGCGCGCCTTCGGGCCGATCAACACCACGGTCGTCTCCACCAGCGAGGATCCCGAGACAGGTGAGGTGCGCGAGACGCATCGCCGTCCGAACCTGCAACCGTTTCTCGACGATCCCGATTGCTGGCTGGTCGCCTCGATCGAGGACTACGACCTCGAGACCGACACGGCCCGGCCCGGTCCGATCTTCACCGAACGAGTAATCGCACCGCCCTCGGCGCCCATCATCACCTCGGCCGCCGATGCCTTGGCCGTCGTTCTCAACGAGCGCGGCCATGTGGACATCGATCACATTGCCGAATTGCTGCACGCCGACGCGGACGCCGTCATTGCCGAACTGGGCGACGCCATCTATCGCGACCCGGAGTCCGGCGCCTGGCAGACCGCCGATGCCTATCTTTCTGGCCAGGTCCGCGACAAGCTCAAGTCGGCCGAGGCGGCTGCCGCTCTCGATCCCGTCTTCGAGCGCAATGTCCGGGCGCTCGTCGAGGTCCAGCCCGCCGATCTCGGCCCATCCGATATCACCGCGCGTCTCGGCGCACCCTGGATTCCGGCTGCCGATGTCGTCGCCTTCGTCAAGGAGACGATGGGCGCCGAGATCAGGATCCACCACATGCCCGAGCTCGCCTCATGGACGGTCGAGGCACGACAACTCGGCTACATGGCGACCGGCACCTCGGAATGGGGCACTGAACGCCGGCATGCCGGCGAACTCATCGCCGATGCGCTGAACAGCCGGGTTCTGCAAATCTTCGACACCATCAAGGAGGGCGACAGCGAAAAGCGCGTCCTCAATGTCGTCGATACCGAGGCGGCCAAGGAGAAGCTCACCAAGATCAAGACAGCGTTCCAGACGTGGATCTGGTCCGATCCCGACCGCACCGACCGGCTGGCGCGGGTCTACAATGACCGGTTCAACAACATCGCGCCCCGGCATTTCAACGGGGACCATCTCAACCTTCCGGGCGCCTCTGGCGCCTTTTCTCTTTATCGGCACCAGAAACGCGGCATCTGGCGCATCATTTCGGCGGGCTCGACGTATCTCGCCCATGCCGTCGGCGCCGGCAAGACCATGACCATGGCGGCCGCTGTCATGGAGCAGAAGCGTCTCGGTCTGGTTGCCAAGGCTATGCTCGTCGTGCCCGGGCATTGCCTGGCGCAGGCGGCGCGCGAGTTCCTCGCGCTCTATCCGACCGCCCGCATCCTCGTCGCCGACGAGACCAATTTCACTTTAGCCAAGCGGCACCGCTTCCTGTCGCGCGCGGCAACCGCGACATGGGACGCGATCATCATCACCCATTCCGCCTTCCGCTTCATCAGCGTGCCCTCCGCCTTCGAGCAGCAGATGATCCAGGACGAGCTGGAGCTCTACGAGACGCTGCTGACCAAGGTCGAGAGCGGCGATCGCGTCTCGCGCAAGCGCCTCGAGCGCTTGAAGGAGGGGCTCAAGGAGCGTCTGGAATCCCTCGCCACCCGCAAGGACGACCTGCTGACGATCTCCGAGATCGGTGTCGACCAGATCATCGTCGACGAGGCGCAGGAGTTCCGCAAGCTCAGCTTCGCCACCAATATGTCGACGCTCAAGGGAATCGATCCGAACGGATCGCAGCGTGCTTGGGACCTCTATGTGAAGTCTCGGCTTCTCGAGACGAAAAATCCCGGCCGGGCGCTCATCCTCGCCTCCGGCACGCCGATCACCAATACGCTGGGAGAGATGTTCTCGGTGCAGCGCTATCTCGGGTACGGCGCTCTACGCGAGCGCGGCCTGCACGAGTTCGACGCCTGGGCCTCGACCTTCGGCGACGTCACCACCGAGCTCGAGCTGCAGCCCAACGGCAAGTACAAGCCGGTGACGCGCTTCGCCACCTTCGTCAACGTGCCCGAGCTCATCGCCATGTTCCGCTCCTTCGCGGACGTGGTCATGCCCGAGGACTTGCGCGACTATGTGAAGGTGCCGGCGCTCTCGACCGGCGCGCGGCAGATCAGGACCTCCAAGCCCTCCGGCGCCTTCAAGCGCTACCAGGTCCTGCTCGATGCCCGGATCAAGGCGATCGAGCAGCGCGAAGGGCCGCCCGAGCCGGGCGACGATATTCTGCTGTCGGTCATCACAGATGGCCGCCACGCCGCGATCGACCTGCGCCTGGTCGATCCCGATAGTGATAATGAGCCGGACAACAAGCTCAACGATCTCGTCGCCAACGCTTTCGCGATTTGGCGGGAAACTGCCGGCAACGACTATATCCGCCCCGACGGCAAGCCGTTCGAGCTGTCCGGCGCCGCGCAGATGATCTTCTCCGATCTCGGCACGATCAGCGTCGAGAAGACGCGGGGCTTCTCCGCCTATCGCTGGATACGAGACGAACTGATCCGCATGGGCGTTCCGGCGTCTGAGATCGCCTTCATGCAGGACTTAAAGAAGTCGGAAGCCAAGCAGCGTCTGTTCGGTGACGTGCGAGCCGGTAAGGTCCGTTTTCTGATCGGCTCCTCCGACACGATGGGCACCGGCGTCAATGCGCAACTTCGGCTCAAGGCGCTGCACCATCTCGATGTGCCGTGGTTACCGTCGCAGATCGAGCAGCGCGAGGGGCGTATCCTGCGGCAGGGCAACCAGCACGATGTCGTCGACATCTTCGCTTATGCCACCGAAGGCTCCATGGACGCCCAGATGTGGCAGAACAATGAGCGCAAGGCCCGCTTCATCGCCGCCGCGTTGTCGGGCGACACGTCGGTTCGCCGGCTCGAGGACCTCGGCGAGGGCCAGGCCAACCAGTTCGCCATGGCCAAGGCTATTGCTTCGGGCGATCCGCGGCTTATGCAGAAGGCGGGTCTTGAAGCCGACATCGCGCGGCTCGAGCGGCTACGGTCCGCGCATCAGGACGACCAGTTCGCCATCCGCCGGCAGATCCGCGATGCCGAGCGCGACATGGAGTACTCGACGCGCCGGATCGGCGAGATCGGCCAGGACCTCGCGCGCCTCGTTCCGACCACGGGCGAGGCCTTCCGCATGCGCGTCGGCGAAGAGGTGTTCAATGAGCGCAAGCTCGCCGGACGGGCGCTGATGAAGGAGATTCTGACCCTCGTGCAGCTTCAGCACGAAGACGAGACCGTCATCGCCTCAGTCGGCGGATTCGAGCTCGCATATTCCGGCGAGCGCTTCGGCAAGGACGGCTATCGCTACGCCACCATGCTCAAGCGCACGGGTGCCGAGACGGAAATCGAACTTCCCGTCACCAATACGCCATTGGGCGCAATCGCGAAGCTCGAACACGTTCTGTCCAACCTGGATGAAGAACAGGAGCGCACCCGTCATCGGCTTGCGGAGGCTGAGCGTCGGCTTGCCGCCTATCGCTCCCGCGAGGGCGGAGCCTTTGCCTTCTCGGATGAACTCGCGGCCAAGCGCCGGCAGCTGGCCGAAATCGATACGTCGCTGGCACAGGATATCGACGGGGTGAGGCCGGAAGAGGCAACGGCGGCCTGAAAGGACCAGGAAGAAAGAGAGGACTGCTCGCAGATCGGGTGGTCCGCCGACGCTGGCGCTCAATCGCCCCCGTCACGATTCCGGCCCGTCGTCCTGCGCAGGGCTGGAAGCCCCGCTCGGCCAGCCGGGCAGGAATGCTCGGGCGCAATTGCACCGGCCCGCCCGCTCCGCGGGCCGGGGGATGTCTTCGGAAAGAAGACCAGAAAGGACCGGTGAAAAGGCCGTGTCCGCAACGCTGACAAGGAGCATTCCCATGGAACTGAAGTTTCTCGATCCGCGCTCGCTCAAGGACAATCCCGACAAGGCGCGCCGTTCCAAGTCCAGCCCGCAGGCCGACGCCCTGCTGCTGGCAACCATCAAGGCCGTCGGCATCGTGCAGCCGCCTGTGGTCGCCGCCGAGGCCGATGGCGGCAATGGCTTCGTCCTCGACGAGGGCCACCGTCGCGTGAAGCAGGCGATCGCCGCCGGCCTCGAGGAGATCGCCGTTCTGGTCGTTCCCCGTGCCGAGGATGGCGGCGCGATGCGTTCGCTGGTCACGACGATTGCGCATGAGCAGCTCAACCCGGTCGACCAGTGGCGCGCTATCGAGCGTCTCGTCGCGCTCGGCTGGACCGAGGAGGCGATCGGCATCGCGCTCGCCCAGTCGGTGCGCCAGATCAAGAAGCTGCGCCTGCTCGCCAATGTGCTGCCGGCGATGCTGGATCACATGGCCAAGGGCGACATACCCGACGAGCGGCAGCTCCGCACGATCGCGGCCGCCTCGCTCGAGGATCAGAAGGAGGTCTGGAAGGCCAACAAGCCGTCCAAAGGCGACCCGCAGGTCTCGTGGTGGAGTGTCGCCAACGCTCTCGCCAAGACCCGCATGTATGCGCGCGATGCCAGCTTCGGCGACGACCTCGCCCAGGCCTACGGCATCGCCTGGGTCGAGGACCTGTTCGCCCCGGCCGACCAGGACAGCCGCTATACCACTGACGTCGAGGCCTTCCTCGGCGCACAACAGGAGTGGATGACGCAGAACCTTCCGAAAAAGGGCGTCATCGCCGACGTCAGTAACTACGGCGAGGTGAAGCTGCCGCCCAAGGCCGAACGCGTCTATGGCACGCCCAAGAAGTCCGACCACGCCGCGATGTACCTTGACCGCGAAGGCAAGGTGAAGACGGTCCACTTCCGCATGCCCGAGGCCAAGAAGAAGGCCAAGGGTTCGGACGCGGGCGATTCTGCCGACGAGACGATCGTCGTCTCCAAGCCGCGCCCCGACGTTACCCGCAAGGGTATCGAGATGATTGGTGACCTGCGCACCGATGCGTTGCATGAGGCGCTGTCGCGGGCGCCCATCGAGGATGACACCCTGCTCGCGCTGCTCGTCCTTGCGTTCGCGGGGCAAAACGTCCGGGTCGATTCCGGGGCCGGCGGTGATTTCCGCTTCGGCGGGCGCTTCGGCCGTCACGCGGCTGCGCTATTCGATGCCGAGGGCAAGTTCGCCTTCGACACCGACACGCTGCGCATCGCTGCCCGAGGCGTGTTGATGGACGTGCTCTCATGCCGCGAAGGCATCAGCAAGTCCGGCATCGTCGCGATCGTCGCCGGCGGCACGATCGGCGCGGACGGCTTCCTCGCCAATATGGGCACGGAGGACTTCCTCTCCTGCCTGTCGCGTCCGGCGCTCGAAGGCTCCTGTGCCGACACGCCGGTACTGCCGCGCGCACGCGTGAAGGACACGCGCGCCGCGCTCGTCGAGCACTTCAAGGAGGGCCATTTCGTCCACCCGGCGGCGCTGTTCGCCCCCGATGCGACCAGCATTGCCGAATGGCTCGCCAAGAGCGCCGTCACCGAGGTCGAGGACGATGATGTGCCTGACGCCGAGGACGTCGGCGGCGAGGACCAGGCGCCCGGGGACCACGAGATCGAGGAGGGCTACCGCGAAGCCGCTGAGTAGGCGCCCCGCTTCTTCTTTCGATCGCTCCGCCGCCGCCGGGTTCGCCCGGCGGCGGTTTCGTTTCCAGCCCCACCTATGGAGGACATCATGTCCGCGCATACGATATTTGAATCCGCGCCGATCGGCGCCATCGTCGCCTGGTCCGACGGCACGCCGCGGCCGCCGGAACGGCATTCCAAAAAGCTCGCCGCCTGGGAGAACAGCAACAGCCAGGGACGGCTCATCCGCAAACAGGATTGTGGCGACGCCGGCACGCTTGGCTCCAGCGGAAGCTTCACTCTGCACGAGGCCGATTTCGGTGCCGGCGGCGTCATCGCCATCCGCGTCCACCGCACGTTCTCGCTGGGATCCAGCCTGCGCTTCACGATCGTCGAGCGCCCGCCGATCGGCTCGGTGCGCGTGTTCGACCGTGCTGGCGACCATGCCGAGCTGGTCCACCTCGCTCCCCATCGCGCCGCCGCCCAACGTTGGCTGTCGCAGCACGGCTATCCCAAGGCCGTGCTCGAGGATGTCACGGCCGACGAGGCGGCGGCCGATGTCGTCGACGGGGGGACCGCGGCATGACCCGGATCCTCGAAACCGCACCCCCTTCGATCGCGGCCCCGGATTCGTCCGGGGCCTTTTTTGGGCGCAGCGCCGACGGCATGCTCGTCGCTCTCGTCGGTGAGCATGCTTTCGCGATGGTTCCCGCTCGCGACGGCCGGCACTATCTCGCCAGCGGTTGGCGGATCCGCCGGCCCATGGCGGAATGGATCCGGTTGGATTTCTACGGCCATTCCGGCGAGATTGCCGACGAATCCGCCTTCCGGGCGAAAGTGCTGGAACAGGCCCAACATCAGCGCGAGAAGCTGGCGCTCGACCGGCGCGAGGACCGGTCCCCGGCGCATACTCCATGGGGACCATCACAGGGAGCAACCATCTACGCGGACGGTATCACCTTCTATTCGACTGCCGGTCACGGCGGTTTCCATGTCTCCCCGGAGCGAAACCGAGAAGTCCACCCTCTGCTCCGCGCCACTGACGGCTGGTACGAAGAGGACGAATGCTGGGCGATCGTCGCCATCTCCTTTCCACATCTGTTCACCGCCTTCGAGCGCCGCTGCGCCGAGCAGACCATCAAGGACTCCTGGCCGGACGCGTGGGAAGCGATCTTCGGCACCATCCTGGTTCCGGGCGAGTCCCGCAGGAAGGATCAACGTGCCTTCGAGGCCGAGCACGCCGCCGACTGGATCGTCGTTTCAGCGATCGCGTCGGACCAGCAGAAAGGGTTCGTCGAATGCGTCGCCACGCCCGGTGGCAAACGCGGCCCCGGCACCGAGGAACGGCGCTTCCTCGTGCCCAGCGGCGAATATCAGATCGGCCGGTTCGGCTTCGTCATCGATCCGGATCGTCATCCCGTCTATGCCGGTCCGTCGAACTTTATCGGCTGGCGGGGGAGGGGGTCGCCATGACTCTCGCGCCCGAGCTGCGCCGTCAGCTCTCCCGCATGGAGGAGGCGCGCCGGCAAACACAGCGCCAGCTGGACATGGTGGACCGGCAGATCACGCGCCGGATGACCGCGCTGATCCCCGGCCTGCTGCCACGGCGGACGCACTATCGACGCGGCAAGGCACCCGATCCCGGCGCGTTCCTTGAGCGCTATCGATCCCAGCTCGCAGCCCTGACCGCAGAGCGACAACCGGAGATCGACGCATTGTCGCGCAAGCTCGCACGGCAGGAGCAGGCCATCGCCAGATTCCTCGACCGGCAGGGCGAAGCCGCCGACTTGAGCGAGCAGGTCTAGCGACGCCGCTGTCCAAGCGACAGGTGGGCGGTGTCGATGATGCCGCATGCTGCACGCACACGAGCGACCATCGTGGTGATGGTGGTCGAGGCAGCGATACGGCGGGATCGACACCGGGAATTGGCAGATGGTCATGACCGCCTGTCCTTCGGTTCCCATGTCGAAATCGAGGTCCCGTGCCGGTCCTCCCTCGGGCTTCATGCGGTCCTGAACCGGCGGCCGTTCGCTTCAAGGCCGCGTTCCGCGCCGCGAAGCGGCCGGATCGAACCGGTCTCGACATGGCAGGTCCGCGTCCTGCGCGAGGGCGCAAGGGCGCCCTGCTTGGCCGCAAACCTTCCATGCTCGCCTCGGTCCGCCCGGACCCTGAAGCGCCCGTCATACCGCCGGTTCTGTCGGTCCGCGCCCGAGGGAGGGCCGGCACGGGGCCGGTCCGAGCTTCCGGAAACCGAAGAAGGAAAATGCCATGACCAAGAAAGCCGCCAGTGCCCGCTCCAGCGCCCGCGTCGTCCCGCTCCGCAAGGGCACCACAATCCAGATGGTCCGGCTCGCCTGCCCCGATGCCGCACAGTGCTCCCTCATCTCCGAGAGCTTCGGCCTGCCGGTCCTCGACAGCGACGGCATCCGCGAGTTGCACGAGAAGCTCATCGTCGACACGGCCGCAGCGCTCGACGAAGGACTTGGCGAACGCGCCATGCAGATCCACCTGCAGCGCATCGTCGGAGCGTATGTCGGTTCCGCTCATGGCGCCGGCCAATTCTACAGCCGCTCCGTGACCGAGGCCCGCGATGCGACGGCCAAGGCCGCCTGCGATGATCGCGACGAGGATGTCGGTGGCCCGGTCGGCTTCGACAGCGCCGCCCAGCGCAAGCGGGAGTTCGCCGCCGACATGGCGCTCCAGGCCCACGCGCTGCGTATGGCCGCGGAGGGCGCGGTCAATGCCTATGAACAGGTCGTCGGCGAGGTCTGGAAGCCCTTCGAACGGCCGGTGGAGAACCCCGGGCAGAGCGTCGATCGCAAGGCGGCAGAACTCCAGATGGCGGCGCTCCGATGAGCCGCTGACTGCGGCGGGGCTCCGGCCCCGCCTGTCTTTACCTCAGCGATTCGGGCCCCTACCGGGGGCCCGCTCCATTATGCCGCTATTTCGCCCGTCAACTGTGCGGGCTCAATGGAAACTTCTCGACATCGTCATTCCATGGATCGAACACGACCGCACCTGACGGCCTGGTGTCCTTGACGTTCCGCGTCACCAGATAAAGATCGTGCTCGATCGCCGTCGACGCGAGCAGCGTGTCGATCACCGGCGGCGCATGGCCGCTGGCGCGCTTGCCTGCCCCGGAAATCCGGCCCCAGCGCCGAACGACCTCGTCCTCAAGCGACAGCACGCGATGACCGAACCGCTCCGCCAACGCATCGCGCGCCGCCATGTAGCGCGGTCGATCCGGATGATCGTCGGGCAGGTTGTGAATGCCCTTGTCGTATTCGGCCAGCGTCAGCACGCTGATATGGAAACTCGTCTCGTCCTGCCCCTCGGCCCAACGCTTCACCGACGGCGCACCCTGCGGGTTGATCAGAGCGGCCACGACATTGGTGTCGAGCAGCCATCCCCTCACAGTTCCACGTCCCGGCCGCGATCCATCTCGCGTTCGAGGTTGAGGCCGTCGAGATGCAGGCTCTCCATGAACTGCAAAAAGGGCAGACGGGGTTTCTCCGGCACGAGACGATCGAACTCCTCGACGCTCATCACCACGACTGCGTCATGGCCGCGAACGCTCACACGCTGCGGCCCCTCTTCGCGGGCATGGCGCACCACCTCGCTGAATCGCGCCTTCGCGTCCTCGAGCTTCCACCGTCCTGTCGCCGGACGGGTTGCCGTCCGCGCCTTCTTCGTCACTTGTGTCTGCTTGCCCATCGTCTCACACCTAGTCAGCTAGTCAGACATATAGCACTCGCCCGACGATGACGCCAGCATCGGCGACAAGACATCGTGGAATCGGGCCCCTGCGCCAGCGCTCCAATCCCGCTCTCTCGTGATGGCTTTCCTGGTGCGGCGGCGGATCTTCCACGATCAACCCGCGGGGGGTCCGCTAGCAAGCTGCGGCCGCTCGGCTCACGCCTTCGCGGTGATCGCGCCCGCCGCCGCACACTGACGGAGCCATCGAGCGGGAATTGGCCCGCTTCCCAAGATGGAGCCCTCAGATGTCCCACGATCTCACCCTCGCCCAGAAAGCCGCCTGGTCCCTCGCCCGCACCCTCATGGCCCCGGTCGTCCTCTTCCAGGTCGATGACGAATTCGGCGTCCTGCCGGCCGACGAGCTCGACGACGCCGACGTCGAGATCCTCTTCGAGTACGATCCCTATAGCGGCGGCCGGTCGGTTCACTAACCGACCTTCTCCCGACTGTCCTCAGGCGGCGCCCCGCGCCGTCTTTTTCCTTTCTGGCGCCCACTCGCCGCCCCGTCCTGCCCGTGGTCCTGGCGGAGCCAGGCGGTCGGCGCAACGGCGTTGCCGTCCTCCGCTCCCGCTGCGGCCCTCCGGGTGCGCAGCCCGCCTTCCTGCTCCGCCGCGGCGGACCCCGTGACGGGGCCGCGATCGGCGCGGCCTCCAGAACTGGAGGTTCATGAAAATGAGCAGGAAAGAAGGAAAAGGACCGCGCATCGACGTCTACGCGCGGATCACCGATCGCATCGTCGCGGAGCTCGCGAAGGGTGTCCGGCCCTGGATGCAGCCATGGCATTCTGCCAATGCCATCGGCCGCGTTACGCGGCCGTTACGGCATAACGGTCTGCCCTATAGCGGTATGAACGTGCTGCTGCTGTGGTCCGAGGCGATCGCGCGCGGCTTTGCCAGTCCGATGTGGATGACGTTCAAGCAGGCGCTCGAGCTCGGCGGCGCCGTCCGCAAGGGCGAGACCGGCTCGATGGTCGTTTTCGCCAGCCGCTTCACCAAGACCGAAACGGATTCCGCTGGTGAGGAATTCGATCGGGAGATCCCGTTCCTCAAAGCCTACTCGGTCTTCAACGTCGCGCAGATCGACAGCCTGCCGGACCATTATTACGGGCAGAAGGCGGAACCTGTTCGCGATCCGATTGTGCGCATCGAACATGCCGATCGCTTCTTCGCCAATACCGGCGCAATGATCCGGCATGGCGGCGATCGCGCCTACTTCTCGCCGGCAACCGACCACATCCAGATGCCGCCGTTCCAGACGTTCCGCGACGCCGCGGCATATGTGGCGACCCTGAGTCATGAAGCCACGCATTGGACTTCGGCGCCGCATCGGGTGAACCGCGACCTCAGCCGCTACGCCAAGGATCGCAGCGAGCGGGCACGCGAAGAACTGATCGCCGAGCTCGGGAGCTGCTTCCTCTGCGCCGATCTCGGTATCGCGCCGGAGCTCGAGCCGCGTCCGGATCATGCGAGCTATCTCGATTCCTGGTTGAAGGTGCTCGCCGACGACAAGCGGGCGATCTTCTCGGCCGCTGCTCACGCGCAGCGCGCCGTCGCCTTCCTGCACGGCCTTCAGCCGGCGACCTCGGAAGAACGCGAGGCCGCCTGATGTTCCATGCATCCATCATCGGCGGGGAAGGTGACGCACCTTCCCCGCTCCGCCTGCGCGCCCTCTCGCTCGGGGCGGGTGTGCAGCCGCCACGAAGCCATCGAGCTGTCGCGGCTCTGCGCGGCGCGGCCTGATCTGTCTCGCGTAATGTTGCCCATGCGGCGCGCCTTCGTCTTCCCGACGCTGTGCCAGGAATGCGGTTTTCGTCTGCGCGGTCAGCTATCAGGATGCTGCGATCCATGCCGCCAACCTCTATCGCTTCGACGGCTGGGTGCAGCCCGCCACATCGCAGCGGCATCGATTCGCGCTCAGGCAGGAAAGGTCGCCGTAAGGCGGTCTGGGGCTGGCGCGACGGGGCCAGCGAGCGACGGCGGCGTCGTGCGATCGGGCAGGTGGCCAGTTCCGATCTCGGCGCCGTCCACCCCCACGATGTCCGTGACTTCGCGCACAATGCACTCATCAGCCCACGAAGGCAGGGCCACATCCCCTCGCAGGGACGTTGCCGAGCCCAATGTCGGAGCATGTGACGCTGCTCGGCGGCGCCGGCACCCAAGGCCTCATCTTGATGTCAGCCCGCCGGAGGGCAGGGGTCACCGGGTTTCAGCGATCGGCCGCGTCTCGCGGGTCAGGATTCCCGGAACGGCGCGAATGCCGGCAGTGGAAACGGCTGTGTCAGTCCCGCCCCATCTGAGCTGCCGGTGGATCTATCCCTCCGAAACGAATTGAGCCCCTAAGTCCATTCGGTTTCCGCACGCAACCCCGCGCGGCGGCGGACCGAGTTGGCGCTTCGCGCCTGCCCGCACCACTCCTTGCCTTGGGGGCGAGCCGTCGCGTTCCGCTCCAGTTGCAGGGCGTCTCCCGCTGTCCTTGGCCGGGTCTCGTTCGGAGGGACGGTCCCCCGGACGAGCAAGATGGAGACAGGAAATGACCAACATCGTTTTTCTCGCCGGCAACATCGGCAACGACCCCGAAATGGTGAACACCCGCGGCGGCACCAAGATTACCGACTTCCGGCTGGCGACCTCCCGCCCGAAGCGGGCCGACGGCAAGGTGGTCAAGGGCGAAAACGGCTACGCCGAGCAGGACACCGAATGGCACCGCATCAAGTGCTTCAACGGCCTCGCAGAGACGGTGCAGAAGCACTGCATCAAAGGCATGAAGGTCGCGGTGCGCGGGCGCATCCACTATACAAGGTGGACGGACAACGACGACATCGAGCGCTTCAGCTCCGAGATCATCGCCGACGCCATCGACTTCCTCGCCTGGCCCAAGCGCGACGGCGCCGGCAACCAGACCGAGGGCACGGACGACATCCCGTTCTGAGCCCGGATATGATGGCCCCGCCCGCGAGGCGGGGCCATCCCTCATGCAGAAAGGAGCACCGAGGATGTGCAAAGTTCTCAATGCCCGCATCGTCGGGAAAGCGCCTGCTCCCGGGCGCGTCTATATCGGGCGGCCGAGCAAATGGGGAAATCCCTTCGTCATCGGCCGCGATGGTTCACGCGAGGAGGTCATCGAGAAATACCGCGCATGGCTCGCGTCGCAACCCGAGTTGCTCGACGCGCTCGACGAACTCCGCGGCCGCGATTTGGTCTGCTGGTGCGCGCCGCAGGGGTGCCACGGCGACGTGCTGATAGAGCTCGCGAACCAGGCCTGACCTCTTCGGCCCCGTCACGCCGACGGGGCCGCATGCCGAGCGCCAAACTTGGGTCGATAGCCGCGGCGCCGTTTGGCGCGCAACAGTTCCAGGAAAAGGCCCACGGCCTCGCCCTCGTTATCGAAGGAGTGCTGGACCATGCGGCCGGTCGTTCCGATCCGTCCCCAACGGCGGATCAGACATGTCTGACCGAACAGTGTCTCATCGATCGACATGGCGTAGAACCGGGCCATGTTCCGGCTCGCGTCCATGTGTTCGATATAGAGGCGATAGCGTTGCGCAACCATGCCAACAGGATCGCGCAGGCGGAGTCCGCCGTCCAATGACAGCTTTGAATCGCTGGACCCGGATCGATTCATTCTCGTGATGGGTCGTTGGACCGGCACACGCCCCGAGGCGCCGAGGTTGACGACATCGGCTTCCTGCCAATCGATGCAGTTCGCGAACTGCAGCCTTCAATTTCTCGACGATCTCGGCCCACCGGAAACGAGCCGCCAGAGCGGTCAGCCGTTCAACGCATCCTTCACCGCCTTCGCCGGCGCGAAGGTGAGCTTTCTCGAGGCGGCGATTTTGATCGTGGCGCCGGTCGACGGGTTGCGCCCCTCACGCGCCGGCGTGTCCTTGACCTTGAACTTGCCGAAGCCCGGTATGCTGGTTTCCGCCCCCGATCGGGCGGTGTCCGAGATCTCCTTAAACACGCTTTCCACGATTGCTTTGGCCTGCGCCTTGCTCAGGCTCTGCTCCGCGGCAATCTTGTCGGCGATTTCGGTTGTCGTCGTCATGATCTGGTATCCTCTGCTGCATCATCCTCGCCTACCTATGGCAATCACAACATGCCACTGGAACTCACGGAGCGGGGGGTTCGTCGGCAATCCACTGGAAATAGCCGCGGATACCAATTTCAGGATCTTCCATGCTCTGACAAGAGGCGGATGCACACCAGCAGCTTGCGATATCTCCAGGCAGCATCTCTTCTCACCGCGCGCTTGCGCCACGTCAGTGCCTGGAGTGTCGGCCCTCCAGTTCGTCATATCCCCCCCGTAGCCCCCACAGGGGTCGCTAGCCCGCGTGACCGTGGCTTGAGCGCTGTCAAGGTCGCGAGGATCTGCGCCGCAGATCAGCGCGCCGCGAAGCGGTTGCCTTGACAGCGCGAAACGCGGTCACAGTTTCGGCAGGCGCTCAGCGTGCTTCTCGAGAAAATCGTTGACCGCTTCAACATAGTAATCATTGACCCGCCTGCCTTCCGAAGCAGCGAGCAAGCGCAGGCGCCGCTTGTCTTTGGCGGCGACATAGATGGTCGTCGGCTCCTTCTTATCCTCCCGGAGTGATTTTCCGGCGACAGGATCGCGCTTTTCGCCCGCTTCCTTGACCTTGCGGATATCCGTGCCGCTCAGCTCCAGTGTCGGGCGATTGAGCTTGGGAAGCACAGCTGGAGCCGGCTGCATGACGCTTAACAGAGCGCTCTTTTTGGCGTTGTCGTCCATCTCGTCACTCCGCTGCTGCCGACTGATTGGCTGCCTCAATCACATACTGGCCAATCTCGGCAAATATTGCCTCGGATTCGGCTATTGCCTTCGGATCCATCCGGCCGCCAGCATAAAGCGTCGTGCCGGTCTGCATGTCCTTGTAGGCAATGCGATATGGCATCACCTGACCGGCAATCCGTGTGCCGTCTTGCTGGATGATCTCGCGCAAATCGGCAAGCGCCCGTGCCCGCTTGTCGATGACGGTGTTGTTCGTGAACACATACATCACCGGCAGGGCAAAGCCGCGGTTCTCGGCGACCAGGGGAATGTGCCCGTTCACAAGCTGATGCGCGGCGGTAATATCGTCCATGGCAAGATGCACCGGCACCACGGCGATGTCGGCGGCAAAAAGCGCAGCGGTCAGTTCGTCGTTGGTCTTGCCTTCGGTGTCGATGATGACCAGCTTGCCATTCTTGTCCTGTTCCTGGGCGAGCGTGAGGATTTCGGTCGGCGTCGTGACCGCCACGATCTCCAGATTTTCGGGCTTGTTGCCGAAGCGGTCGAGCAGCATGGACCAGCGGTCGATGTTCTTGCGCTCGTCGGCGTCAATGACAAAAACCTGATGACCTTGGTGCGCGGCGACACTGGCCAGGGCACGCACGAGTGTGGATTTTCCAACGCCGCCTTTTGCCACGGCAACAGTGATGATCATCAGGACCGTCCTTCCTGAGAGCGACATAACGTTCTGATCTATAACGTGGCGGCGCTGCAACTTTCAAGCAATTTGATACTTTAATTTATGCTGCTGCAGAGCCTTGGCGGGATGTCGTTACGCCGCCATGAATTGCAGCGTTGTGCCGTCGTAACGCTGTGCCATTGTGATGGCGTGTCGCTGTTCCGCTACAACGGCATAGAGTAATACTGCTATAGAGCTAAAGCATCATCCAATTATAACGAATGCGAGCTCAGCGGAGCACTGGCGAAAGAATGAATTAGTCTGAGGGCGGCAATGTCATGATCTTGTTTTTCCCCCATGTTTAAGGTATTTCTTCTTTGGCAGGATAGCGAGATTTGTGGAACAAATCCCTTTTGCGCGCCCGCGTTGCGGGCTTAGGTTGGAAAACATGGGGAAAACTAGGCCGTGCCACGCCAGCGCGTCAGTTACGGAGAGGTCGTCAGGTTCCGCGTGAGTGCCGACGAAAAGACGGCACTCTCCGCCGCCAGCGAGCGCGAAGGCGTGCCGGAATCCGAGGTCATCCGCCGCCTGTTGCGCGCGGAAGTGGGGCTGTTTCTGCCGGTGGCCGACGTCGATCGACCGGCGATCAAGGGACTTCACGAGCAGTTGCGCAAGATCGGCGGCAATCTCAATCAGGCCGTTCGCGCCATGAATGCCGGCCGCGTCGGCTATGAACCAGCGCTCGCCAAGAGCCTCGCGGCGCTTCTCGGGATGGTGCAGCCGATGAACAAGCGGCTCGCTGAAATGGCGCGGCCAGCCCGGGCACGACGGAGCCCGGATCCATGAGCGGGTATTTCACCGAGCTGGCGCTCAGCATCGACGAGGTGCTTGGGGAAAACGCGCCGGCGGTCGAGGCAGGGATAGCGAACGAGCTGTCGGACGCAGAGGAGATCCGGCGACGGGCCTATGCCGCCACTGTGGCGGCCTGGAGCTCACCGGTAGCGAACCTGGGCGCCGACAATGCTCCGGCGACGCGATCGGCTGGGCGTGCTGCGGGGATGGGGAAGGGCAGCGCAAAAATTTCGTTGACGCAGCGGCCGTCCGTTGGAGCGCAAGCGAAAACGGCTGCGCCAAGAGCCGTGAAATTTGCTGCCACCGGAATTTCGACGCCAAACGCGCCTGCAGCACCCCTCACGGCGTCGGCAGCAGTTGCCGGCCCGAAGGACTCTGTAACCATTAGCGGCGCGCTGCGGCCGTTTACCGGGCAAAATGACCCGATTGCGGTTTTCACCAAAGTCGCAGCACTTGCGGTTGCCAATGACGAGGATGAAAGACGGCGACGAGGAGGGGGTGGCGGTGGCGGGCTTCCGGTTCCGACCGCCGTCACAAAGATTACGCGCGGGCCGAGCAATGCGCAGGCCATCGCGGCGCGCGCCGCTGTCGCGGCCGGCGCGCAACCGGCGGTGTTCAAGGTTATTTCGACCGCCGGGACGAAAGGTGCGGCCGGCGCCTTGCTCGAATATCTCGGCACCAGGCCCGATGAGGACGGCAAGAAACACGATATCGAGGTTTTCACGAGTTCAGGGCTCAGCGTCGAGACTCGCGAGCAGCGGCGGGCGCTGCTGGAGGAGTGGCAGGAAGACTTTCGCGAGCCGTTCCAGAACACGAATTTCATCGAGGTCGACGTCGAGCTCTCCGGCGATCCCGGCCGGGATGAACTGCACGATGCCTTGAATGCCGCTTTAGGCAGCAAGCCCTTCGTCTATGCGCGCATCGGCAGCACCGTGAAGGCCTATGCCTACACCAACATGAAAGCGGCAGCACTTGCAAAGGCGTTGCAGAAGCTCGACCACGAAAACGGCAGGGCAGGGGTCCTGCAACGGGCCGATGACGGGATCACGGCCCGGCTGAAGGACGCTGGTGTGGCCGGCAAGGCCGAGATCAAAGCGGCCGTTTCGACCGAAAGAGGCGGCCAGTATTTTTTGCAGAAATTCATTCGCGCCAATGCTGGCGTGATCAAGTCCGATGGCGACGAGCTGCCGGCCGATCAGCGCGCGGACAAGGCCGCGCAAGCCCTCTACGCCTCGTGGAAGGCTGATTTCAAGACGGTGGAGCCGCGCAACGTTTATCACGTCGTCTTTTCGGCCAGGGCGGGAACCGACGCGCGTGCGTTGCTGCGTGTCGCCGAGAACGTGCTTGCCAAAAGGATTCCCGACCACAAATGGGCGATCGCGCATCATCCGGAGACCGGGCACGTCCATGTGCACGCGATGATCCTTGCCCGCTCGGAAAGCGGCCGGCCGCTGCATTTCAGCAAGGCCGACCTTTACGACTGGCGCGCAGCCTACGCCGAAAAAGCCCGCGAGGAGGGGATTGCCATGGTGGCGACCAGCCGCATGGACTTCGCCGCCGCGCGGCCTTTCAACATGCGCCATGCCGGTGCGTACGAACGATCGAAACGGGACACGCGGTACTCCGTATCGCCAACGATTGCGCAGCGTGTGGAGGCGAAGCGACAGGCCGTTTTCGAGGCGAAGACGATCGCCGCGTATGGGGCAGGGATCTCGCGTGGCTGGCAACTGACCGCCACTCTAACGCGCGAGGCTATGCCCGGCTCGCAAGCGGAGGCAGGCGCCGCATCGTTTTCGGCGGCGGTCGCCGAGTTCGCGGCCGCGAAGCGGTCTGCACTTGGCCCGCCGCCGGCGTCAAACGGGGAGGGGACACCACTATCGCTGTCCGCCAAAAGAGTTGTTACTCTAATTGACCTGACCAGCCGTATACAGGAGATCATGAGCATGGATTTGTCGCCGCTGGAACTTCGCCGGAAGATCGCGGATGTGAACAAGGCGTTCGATCGGATCGACGGCTCCTTGTCGAAGAAAGAGGACAAACAGGAACTCGCGGGTATACGCGAGGAAATGAACAGCCTCTTGAACGAACGGCTGAATGATGTGCGGGTGCAGGCAGCTACTGGCGGAACCGGGGAGGCGGACACTGCGCGCGACGAAGGCCGCTCTCTCCGCGAGAAGGAGCAGCAGGCCAAGACACAGGATCGCGCGAACGAGCAGAACCCACGGCATCCTGACAAACAGACCGTGCCGAACTCCGCAGCGGGAAAAAGGGGCGAGCAGCAGGCGGACCGTGTCGAACGGCAAAACCGCGACACGCAGCGCTCTTTGGACGATGACCGGGAGCGTTGAGTAGCGGGCTTCCAAACGACGGGGGCTGGCTTCAACAGATCCTGAAAGCGGACACGCCAACGATAAAGCCAAGATGCAGGAGATGCTCTCGTTGCCTGCTGCTTGTGACCGGAAGCAGCGGCATGGCGTTGAAAGCGGCCGGCTTCCCATCGGCGCGTTGCGGACGAGGGTGATGACGCTTCGCTCCACGCGTCCTAACCTTCAACCTTCTGCCAGACGGAGACATGTTTATCGCTGACCTGCGTGAACAGCTCCTTTTTCCAGCCGCCCCAACGGTCTTTGAGCCTTAAACCAGCCAGTCGCGCCATAAGGTCGAATTCAGCTGGCCAGGCATAACGAAACGGTACTGAGAATCGCTCATAGCTTCCGTCACGGAGCCAGATGTGATGGGACGAGAAATTCTGGTTCACCACGTCGTACTCGTCGACGCCCCAATGCGTTTCGCCGTGGTCGAACGCCAGGATCGTCTCGCCGACCGGCAGCCGCTGAAGCGGTGGCACGCCGACCTCAATCAGGAAGTGTCCACCAGGTTCGAGATGCGCGGCGGCGTTCCGGAAGCAGGCGAGCTGAGCGTCCTGCGATGTCAGGTTGTTTATCGTATTGAAAACCAGGTAGACGAGTGAGAACCGTCTCGCGACGTCCGTCGTTACCATATCGCCGATCGCTACCGAGATCTCCGCGCCTCCTTCTTTAGCGCGAAGGCGAGACACCATCGGCCTCGAAAGCTCGATGCCCTCCACCTGCACCCCTTTCCGCGCGAGAGGCAGTGCGATACGTCCGGTTCCGATCGCGAATTCCAAGGCGCGCCCGCCTCCTGCGAGCTCGGCCAGGAGATCAACGGCCGGCTCGATCACCTCTGGCGCAGAGATGCCTTTATCATCATCGTAGGTCGCAGCGATCTTCTCGTCGAAAAGCCCGTCATCATGCATTCTGTCTGCCTCTCTGGTAACGCTTGTTTCAAGACCGGTGGCGCTATCGCGTTGACCGCGGGTTCGTGGACATCGCATTAATTCGCGAGCCGTCGCGAAAGGGATCAGCTTCCACCCATCCGCTCGGGGCATGGGATTCCCCGCAGGTAAGCGCATCCATGGCAGCGGCCGGTGATCTGTTTCGTTGCTCGCTGGCTGCGACGGTGTCAGTCCAAGCGAACTCGCGAATATCGCGACGCGCAATACCTATGTCCGCCAGATCACGATCCGATAGTCGGTGTAGTGCGTGTTCGGTCTCGCTCCGTTGCCACCAGCCCACAACGACGGAGGCTCCGAACCTCAAAGCTGGTAGCTTCGTCAGAAGGACGCGGGCAAGGCGATCCGGGATTTCGGCTATTTGGAATTCCAGTGTCATGACTTTCGTCCAAGTTGTGCTGAGTTAATGCCAACCTAGTGAATTGCCGTCAGACGTGTTATCGGCAGTCTGACAGATTATGTCTCTGAGCCGCCATGATTGCCCGCGACAACCTGATCAACGTTCATTTGCCGGAAGACGGGTTCGGAGATTATCCGCATACCGCTGTCGCTCAGGGCGGAGCAGAGCCCGCCGGGCGGACCTACGCTTTTCATACGCACCACCGGGCGCAGCTTTTCCAGATCGTGCGGGGTTCGCTGAGACTGGAGACCGAGCGGGGTTACTTCATCATCCCGCCCGAACGCGCCGTGTTCGTGCCGTCCGGGGTCCTCCACGAGGTGACCTACCTGCAGGAGACGGAGCGCAGCTATCTCTTTTTCCGCCCCGACGCGGTGACGAGCTTGTCACCGGAAGTCTCCGTGATCGGTACGACGCGGCTCCTGCGCGAGCTAATCCTGGCGTTTCTGGAAATACCTCGCGCGGATGCGGGCAGCCTCCGCGCCGAACGACTTGTGGCAGTCATTCTCGACCAGCTCCAGACGAGTCCGGTCGCACCGTTGTCTCTCCCGTTGCCGGCATCCGAACGCCTCCGGGACATCGCCGCAGACATGCGGAATGAGCCGGGCGCAGATTGGCCCCTCGATGAGCTTGCGTCACGTGCGGCCATGTCCCCACGTAGCTTCCAGCGTCACTTCCAATCTGAGACAGGGATGAGTTTCCGCGCCTGGCGACAGCAGGCGAAACTGCTGAAATCGGTGGAGTGGCTCGCCGGTGGCAGAAGCGTCGGCGACATCGCTTTTGCACTCGGCTACTCAGGCCCCAGCGCCTTCATCGCGGTTTTTCGGGCGGCCTTCGGTGCCTCTCCCGGAAAATACTTCCAAGACACGCCTCTGGACCTGTGATTCACCGGATGCCCGGCGCGGCTTACCGCGTAAGTCTGCCTTCTTGGCCCCGCTCTCCAGAACCTGCCAGTCTCCTTCCGGCGCCGATCCTGACGACGGCAATGCGCCTTTATTTCGGTCATAAGGTCTACTCCGGCACTCCGGCGGCGTCGCTAAAGCGGACATGGAAGCGGCTGAGGAGGCGGCATGCTTCCGTCAAGAGCGGTCATCCGCATGAGAATGGCGGCGGAAACAAAAGCCCCACCGCCATTCCATTTGCGTCGTCTTCTTTGGAGACTTAGATCTCGGAGAGAACCGTCAGATCGCCCGTCCGCCAGACGTTGTCGACCGTATTGCGCGTGATGACCCAGACATCGCCTGCCCGGCTCAGCTCGACGTCGTAGCGGTTCTTCATCAGATAATGACGCGAGGGATCGCCACGGGGAACGTGCTGCGCTTCCACGAGCACATCCATGCGCGCCGTGTCGCCGTCGATGGTCACACGCGGATTACTGACGGAGTGGGTGGTGTCCAGCATGCTGAGCGACGTCGACAGGGCCGCGACAATGACATCCCGACCTTCGATGACTGGATATTCGAACCCGGCCTTGGCGGCGGCCGGCCGGAAGTCTGAGACCGCGTTTTCTGCGAGCGACGACGAGAGAAGCTCCTTGTCTCGGAGGTCGATACCAGCCGCGAAGCGATACAGCGCTTCGACGACAGCCAGCTTGTCGGCAGCCTCCTGAGTGAGAGATGGCGAGATTGTCATGAACATACTCTTTCTTGTGCCGGAGGCCCGCCGGATGCAAACCTTCCCCGGCATCCGCGCCTCAGGCGCAGATGTTCGTTGTCTTGTTGAGACTGTAAGGTGGGCCTGTTACTCGAGATCGGCGTCGATCCGCTCGATCAGGCCCTCAGAATTGATCGCGATCTTGAGGATGCCCACCTCGTGGCCGAAATCTCCCGTGAAATCGAGGCGTACGTTCGCGTTGAAGTTGTCCAGAGTCTCGATGGACAGCAGCCTGCTTGCGGTGTTGTAACCAACGAAGAATCGCTCGAAATAGATCTGGACGCCATCCCTGCCGACGAAGGCGTCGCCGACCGAAACATCGTTGATGACGGCATCGGGAGCGAACAGTGACAGCGCGCCCTCGACGTCGAAGGCGTTTGCGGTCGCGATGAAGGATTCGACGAGCTTCTGCATGGTGCGTTCCTCAGATGTCGATGATCGTGGTGTC
>SAQG01000057.1 GCA_004020315.1 Mesorhizobium sp. | reverse complement strand
GAAAACTGTAACCCATGTATCCGGTTCAAAGTGTTACCCATCTATCAACTGGACAGTCAGGGGGGGTGAGGGGCGGCGCCAACTTCGAAACCTCTATACATCGATCCCTTCTGTCCGCCTGAGATAGTCGGTGGCGATTTCGCGCATCCGTTTGGCGTCGAAGCTCGGACCGTGGCCGCCGTGGCCGATGCGGATCGGCAGATCGAGCAGCCGCTGCATCGTCCGGCGATAGGTTGGTCGGTCGGAGTCCGGCAGGTCGTCGATCAGCATCGCGTCGTAGATGGCGTCGCCGGCGAAGAACAGGCCGTCGCCCTCATCGAACAGCGCGATCGAATCGGGCGAATGGCCGGGCAGATGCAGCACGCGAAATTGCCGGTCGCCGAGGTCGACCCGATCGCCCTCGTCAAGCGTCCGCGTCAGCGGCGCCGGCAGAATCTTGTAATCGGCTGCTTTCCAGCCGGGCGCCGGCAGCTTCGAAACGGCGCCGTCGAGATCGTGGAACATGTGGGCGTAAGTGACCGCTTCGTCCATGCTGTCGAAATACGCAGCACTGTGCCTGGGCCCTGCCCGCAACGGGAATTCGTGCAGCGAGCCGACATGGTCGAGATGGATATGGGTGGCGACGACCAGCAACGGCTTGCCGGCCGTCGTGTCGATCTCCGGCGCCAGCGGGCGGATGCCCATGCCGGTGTCGACAAGCAGGTCGACGTCGCGGCCGCGCAGATGCCAGATGTTGGCGCGCACGAAATCATGCACGAACGGTTCGGTCAGCATCGTCGTATCGGCGTCGATGACGGTCTTGCTGAACCAGTCAAGCATCACAAGATATCCGGCATCACAAGATATCCGGCATCAGAAGCGAGCCGGCATCAGACGAACGGCTTCCCGACCTTGTACTTTTCGGGAACCAGCCGCTTCAGATAGGCCATACCAGCATCGGAGAGCCGGTTGACATCCTGCAGCATGAAATCGTCGGGCATATGGCGCGTCTTGCCGGCAACGTTTTTCAGCGGCACCTTCTTCAGCACGGTGTTCTTGCCGTCATATTGCAGCGCCACCGAGCCGCCGCCCTGTTCGGCGACGGCGACCGCAAAGACGCCGGCATCGAAGGCTTCCTGCGCATCGACGGCGTTGATGGCGCCGACATAGCCGCGCGGCATATAGCCGAGCGCATCGACGCGCGCCCGCTTGCCCGGCAATCCTTCGGCCAGCGCACGCTCGAGGGCGGCCGGCAGGTCGCTGCCCGACAGCTTGACGTTGCCGTGTGCGTCGCGCTCCAGTTTCCCCGGCGGGACAAGGCTTTCGACCAGCGCCTTGCCATCGGCGGTGCTGACGCCTTCGGACACGGCGACGATGCAGCGCTTGTGGCGATCGAGCGTGGCGCGAACATCGTCGATGAAGGCCGCGGCCGAGAACGGACGCTCCGGCACGTAGAGGAGGTGCGGGCCGCTGTCGGGGTCGAGCTGCCATGCGGCGGCGGCCGCGGTGAGAAAGCCGGCATGCCGCCCCATAACGATGCCGACATAGATGCCGGGCAGCGCACGGAAATCGAGGTCGACCGAGAGAAAGGCGCCAGCGACGAACTCGGCTGCCGAAATGAAGCCGGGCGTGTGGTCGTTCTCCTCGAGATCATTGTCGATGGTTTTCGGCGCATGAACGAAAGCCATCTTGCCGCCGGCGGCGTCGGTCAGGATCTGCTGCGTGCCCGACGTGTCGTTGCCGCCGATATAGATGAAGGCGTCTGCGCCAGCCTTCTTCAAGCCGTTGAGGATAATCTCGCAATAGGCCTCATCCGGCTTGTCGCGCGTCGAGCCAAGCGCTGCGCTCGGCGTTGCTCCAATCAGCCGCAACCGGTCCTCGGCAATGGCGGAAAGGTCGACATAGTTGCCGTCCCTGATGCCGCGCACGCCATGGATGGAGCCAAGGACCTTGGCGCCGGGATGCCGCTTGCGGATCTCGAGCGCAGCGCCCACCATCGTCTGGTTGATGACGGCGGTCGGGCCGCCGCCTTGCGCGATCACAAAAGTTCCGGACATTGTTCACTTCTCCCAAGCAGTGGAATTGCAGGCACATTCGCCTGTCTTGCGAGATCACGCAACGGGAGAGTCGAGCGGCCGCGACGGCCGCTATGAATTCAGAAGATGACCGGGAGTTCAGACGACGACGACCGGGTTCTTCCTGGAGACGCGGCTGTAGAGGTCGATGATATCCTGGTTGATCAGGCGAACGCAGCCTGACGACATCGCCTGGCCGATGCTCCACCATTCGGGCGAACCGTGGATGCGGTAGCCGGTGTCCTGACCGTTCTGGTAGATGTACAGCGCACGCGCGCCGAGCGGGTTGTCGAGGCCGCCGGGCTGCCCGCCTTGCCATTTCACCAGTTCTGGCTTGCGGGCGATCATCTCGGCCGGCGGCGTCCAGGTCGGCCATTCCTTGCCGTACTGGATGTTGGCGCGGCCGGACCAGCGGAAGCCTTCCTTGCCGATGCCGACGCCGTAACGGATCGCGTCGCCGCCGGGCTGCACCAGATAGAGCAGCCGCTCCTGCGAATGGACGACGATGGTGCCGGGCTGCTCGCCGGTCGGGTCGACGACGATCTGGCGACGGAACTCCGGCTTGATCTTGAGGTAGGGCACTTCCGGCAGCGTGAAGCCGCCATCGGTGACGGAGGCATACATCACACCAGGACTGGTTATGTTCTTGTCGACGCTGATGCTTGGGCGAATGGGGGTGATCGCGCCGGTGGTGAGGCCGTCGAGTTGCAGCGCCGACAGGTCGAGCGTCTGGCTGCAGCCGGCGACGCCAAACAACGCCAGCGCACCGGCGCCCGACAACACGGCGCGGCGGGAAAGCTGGATTTCGGAAATTTCGATTTCGTCGCCATTGTACGGCGGCGTCAGACCTTGCGGCAGCTCACGCATGTACCCAAACCCTACGTTGTCGGCGGGAAACACGGTCCGGCCGAATAAAGAGCATTTTCACCAATCATGGTTGAAAAAGCGTGAAGAACTGTTGCCCTACCTTAACTTCCTGGCCGAGCCGTCGTGTGCCGTACATTTTCGATGTTGCCTCTTTACAACTTCGCGCGGTCGAGGATTTATCCTCTTCTTTGAGGTCAAGGAGACACACATGTCCTTCGAAAACTGGGCCGCCTTTGCCGCCGCCTCGACGATCCTTCTTGTCATTCCCGGCCCGACCATCCTTCTGGTGGTGTCCTATGCTCTGGGCCAGGGCTGGCGTACCGCGCTGACGATGGCGGTCGGCGTGGCGTTTGGCGACTTCACGGCGATGACGCTGTCGATGCTGGGCATTGGCGCACTGCTGGCGGCGTCGGCCACCGTGTTCACTGTGCTGAAGGTGATCGGCGCCGGCTATCTGATTTATCTCGGCATAAAGCTGTTTCGCGCCGGCGGCACGCTCAAGGCCGAGCCGCGCCTGGATGCGGTGTCGTCGGCCAAGATGATGGCGCATGCCTGGCTGGTCACCGCGCTCAACCCGAAAAGCATCACCTTCTTCGTCGCCTTCCTGCCCCAGTTCCTCGACCGGCACGCCGATTTCTGGACGCAGATGCTGATCTTCGAAACAACCTTCCTGGCGCTCGCCTTCGCCAATGCTTTCGGCTACGCGCTGATCGCGGCAAGGGCGCGCAATGTCGTGCGCAACCCGAAGGCGATCCGCATCTTCAACCGCACCGGCGGCACACTGCTGGTCGGCGCCGGCATCGCAACAGTGGCGATGCGCTCGGGCAATTGAGGACATGCTATGGCAGTCAGGGACGTATTCGGCCTGACTTTTTCGGGCGCGACCGAAGCCGGGTTCTGGCCCTACAGCCAGGCTGTCCGCGAATTGCAATGCTTCATTGGCGATCCGGTCGCCTCGGTCGATCGCGCCATCGCCGCGGATCCCGGCTTCGTCATGGCGCATGTGTTCAAGGGCTATCTCTTCGGCCTCGCCACCGAACGCGAGGCGACAGCGGTGGCCAGGACATGCCACGAGGCGGCACTGCCGCTTGCCGCGACGACGCGCGAGCAGGCGCATGTCGCAGCCCTTGGTCATCTTGCGGCAGGACGCTGGCATGAAGCCGCCCGTCTGCTCGAGGATATCGCCATCGAGTTTCCGCTCGATGCGCTGGCGCTGCAGACCGGGCACCAGATCGATTTCTTCACCGGCAATGCCCGCATGCTGCGCGACCGCATCGGCCGCGCGCTGCCGTCCTGGCAAAGCGGCATGCCGGGCTACCACGCCATACTCGGCATGCAGGCGTTCGGGCTGGAGGAGATGGGCGATTATGCGCGCGCCGAAAAGCTCGGCCGCATGGCAGTCGATATCGAACCGCGTGACGGCTGGGCACAGCACGCCGTCGCCCATGTCATGGAAATGCAGAGCCGGCAAAAGGACGGCATCGCTTGGATGCGCGCCAACCCCGACGCGTGGACGAAGGAAAGCTTCCTGCAAGTGCACAATTGGTGGCATCTAGCGCTGTTCCACTATAATCTCGGCGAGACCGAGCAGGTGCTGGCGCTCTATGACGGGCCGATCTACGGCGAGCGCTCGATGCTGGCGCTCAACATGGTCGACGCTTCGGCGATCCTGTGGCGGCTGCATCTCGGCCGAGTCGATGTCGGCGACCGCTGGGCAGCACTTGCCGCGAACTGGGCCAAGGCCAGCCTCGGCAACTATGCCTTCAACGATGCCCACGCGATGATGGCCTTCGTCGGCGCCGGCCTCGAAGCGCCGGCCCGTACCTTGCTCGAGGCGCAGCGCGAGGCCATGCGCGGCAACGACGACAACGCCACTTTCACGCGAGATGTCGGCCATCCCCTGACGCTCGCCATCAAGGCGTTCGGCGACGGTAGTTATGCCGAGACGGTACGCCTGATCCGGCCCATCCGGCCGATCGCCCACCGCTTCGGCGGCAGCCACGCGCAACGCGACGTCATCGACCTGACGCTGATCGAGGCCGCGCTGCGGTCCGGTGACCATGCGTTGGCAAGGGCGCTTGCCGCGGAACGCGCGCTGGCGCGGCCGGACAGCCCGCTGGCGGCGCTGTTTTCGCGGCGCGCTGCCAATTTGTCGGAGAATTGACCGGAGGCGGATCTTGTCTTAAAAACTGCCAAGTCAGATTTTTTCGAGATCCGAAAAAATTAATGGCATTGGGAGGACACCATGTATCTCGGCCTCGATCTGGGCACGTCGGGCGTCAAGGCGCTTTTGATCGATGCCGAACAGACCGTCATCGGCTCCGGCCACGCGTCGCTCGACGTGTCGCGGCCGCATCCCGGCTGGTCCGAGCAGAATCCCGCCGACTGGATCCGCGCTTGCGAGGAAGCGATCGCCGAGCTCAAGGCTTCCCATCCAGAACAGCTCGCCGCCGTCAAAGGCATCGGCCTGTCTGGCCAGATGCATGGCGCTACATTGCTCGACGCCGGCGACCAGGTGCTGCGCCCCTGCATCCTGTGGAACGACACGCGCAGCCATGCCGAGGCGGCCAAGCTCGACGCCGATCCACGCTTTCGCAAGCTGACCGGCAACATCGTCTTTCCCGGGTTCACCGCGCCAAAGCTGGTCTGGGTGAAAAACAGCGAGCCGGACATTTTCGCCAAAGTGGCAAAGGTCTTGCTGCCGAAGGATTTCCTGCGGCTCTGGCTTTCCGGCGAGCATATTTCGGAAATGTCCGACTCGGCCGGCACGTCCTGGCTCGATGTCGGCAAGCGAGGCTGGTCATCCGACCTGCTTTCCCTGACGTCGCTCGATGAGAAGCAGATGCCGTCGCTGGTCGAAGGCACTCAAAAGGCCGGCGTCTTGCGCGGCGAATTGGCCTCGAAATGGGGGATGCAGCCCGGCATCCCGATCGCCGGCGGCGCCGGCGACAATGCAGCCTCGGCCTGCGGCATGGGCACGGTCGCAGCCGGCCAGGCCTTCGTCTCGCTGGGCACGTCAGGCGTGCTGTTCGCCGCCAATGCGTCCTATCTGCCAAACCCGGAAAGCGCGGTGCATACGTTCTGCCACGCGCTGCCCGACACCTGGCACCAGATGGGCGTCATCCTGTCGGCAACCGATTCGCTCAACTGGCTGTCGGAGATATCAGGAAAAGGCCCCGGCGAGCTGACCGCCGAGCTCGGCGATACGCTGAAGGCGCCGACCGGCGTGTCCTTCCTGCCCTATCTCTCAGGCGAGCGCACGCCCCACAATGATTCGGCCATTCGCGGCTCGTTTACCGGGCTTGCGCATGAAACCAGCCGCACCGTGTTGACCCAGGCCGTGCTGGAGGGCGTGGCTTTCGCCTTCCGCGACAGTCTCGAAGCCCTGGCCAAAGCCGGCACGACGCTGACGCGGGTGACGGCGATTGGCGGCGGCTCGCGCTCGCGCTACTGGCTGAAGGCAATCGCCACCGCGCTCGGCCTGCCCGTCGACATTCCCGCCGACGGCGATTTCGGCGCTGCCTTCGGTGCGGCCCGACTCGGCATGATCGCAGCGACAGGTGCCGATCCGCTCAGAGTATGTACGGCGCCGGCAACCGATGCCACCATCGAACCGGTCGCCGCACTAAGCGAGGCCTATGCGGAGGCCTATCAGCGCTACCGCTTGCTTTATCCGGCCATCAAGGTCGCCACGGCGTGAGTGATTTCCCACCCCCGCCGCGGCCTGCCGAGATGGCCTCACTGTGCCGGAACCTTGTCGAGAAAGCCGGTGACGCTTTTCAGGCGACCATTCTCGATGACACCGATGTCGGTGCCTTCGATGACGGAATCAGAGCCTTCCGGCCCGAGATTCCACGAGAAGCGGATCTTATCGCCAAACCCGTCCGGCTTGCCCTTCAACGAAAACCGGAAGCCGGCAAAACGCTGCTGGACGCCGTCGATCAGCGCGGCGATGCCGTCATGGCCGTCGCCCTGCATGATCGGATCGCGGTAGCTGACATCTTCGGTGAAGGTCGCCTTGAGCAAGGCTTGCCGGCGCGCGGCGTCGTTCTCGTTCCAGGCGGTGATGTAATTTTCGGCGATCGTGTTGAGGTCGGTCATGGTCTGTCTCCGTTGTTGAGTGGCTTTGACATGACCCTTTTCATCCAGCGCCGGCGCGAAACCAATTACGCCTGAGGTAATCAGGACAGAACCATGCGAGAGGACAGACAATCATGACCAGCGGCTTTTTCGGCGACATCCAAAAGATCAAATATGAGGGACCGGATTCGACCAATCCGCTCGCCTATCGCTTCTACAATCCCGACGAGGTGGTCGCCGGCAAGCGGCTGGAAGACCATCTGCGCTTTGCCGTCGCCTACTGGCATTCCTTCGCCTGGCCGGGCGGCGATCCGTTCGGCGGCCAGACTTTTGACCGGCCGTGGTTTGCCAAGGCCGGTGGCACCGACACGATGGAACTGGCCAAGCTCAAGGCCGATGTCGCCTTCGACATGTTCTCGCTGCTGGGTGTTCCCTATTTCTGCTTCCACGATGCCGATGTGCGGCCGGAAGGCCAGGACTTCTCCGAAAGTGCCGCGCGCCTCGACGAGATCGCCGATTACTTTGCGGCGAAGATGAAGCAGAGCGGGGTCAAGCTGCTTTGGGGGACGGCGAACCTGTTTTCCAATCGCCGCTTCATGGCGGGCGCCGCCACCAATCCCGACCCGGATGTGTTCGCCTATGCGGCAGCGACGGTGAAGCACTGCATCGACGTCACCAAGCGGCTGAAGGGTGAGAACTATGTGCTGTGGGGCGGCCGCGAGGGCTATGAGACGCTGCTCAACACCGACCTTGCGCGCGAGCAGGAACAGGCCGGCCGCTTCCTCAACCTGGTCGTCGATTACAAGCACCGGATCGGCTTCGAGGGCACCATCCTGATCGAGCCGAAGCCGCAGGAGCCGACAAAACACCAGTACGACTATGACGTCGCCACGGTCTACGGCTTCCTGAAGCGCTTCGGGCTGGAGAAGGAGGTCAAGCTCAACATCGAGCAGGGCCATGCCATCCTGGCCGGCCATTCGTTCGAGCATGAATTGGCGCTGGCCAATGCGCTCGGCATCTTCGGTTCGATCGACATGAACCGCAACGACTACCAGTCGGGCTGGGACACCGACCAGTTCCCCAACAATGTGCCGGAGATGGCGCTAGCCTATTACCAGGTCCTGCAGGCCGGCGGCTTCAAGAGCGGCGGCACCAATTTCGACGCCAAGCTCAGGCGTCAGTCGCTCGATCCGCAGGATCTGCTGATTGGCCATATTGGCGGCATGGATTGCTGTGCGCGCGGCCTCAAGGCCGCCGCGCGGATGGTCGAGGACAAGGCGCTGTCGGCCCCGCTGGCCGAGCGCTATGCCGGCTGGAACTCGGCCGAGGCCAAGGCGATGCTTGCCGGCAAGCGGACGCTGGAGGAGATCACCGAGCGCGTCGTCAAGAACAAGATCGAGCCGCAGCCGAGATCCGGCCGCCAGGAACTGCTGGAGAATATCGTCAACCAGTACGTCTGAGGTGTCGCACCGGCGGGTCTCCTGACCGACCCGCCGGTCCGGAACAGCTTTGCGCGAAGGCGGAACCGACGACAAGGTTTTGCCTCGCGCCGCCCCTCAATCGCCTCGCTCTTGCCTTCAAACAGCCGTCACGAATCTCGTATATGTGGTTCGTGGCGGAAACAGAAAGAAGGAGGCGAAACGATATGCAGCACGAACGCGAAATCGACGCCCTGCTCTCATCTGGTGAAGCCGGATCGATCATCGACCGGCTGATGGCGCTGCCCCATCCGAAGCATGGTGCGCGGAGTGCAAATGAATGGGATCGCGCGGTCGCCAGCCGCTTTGAGACCCATCTTGCGAGACAGATGCGCTCGCATATCGACGGCAAAAGCGACCGCCAGGACGCTGCCTGACTATCCTCTACGCAGCCTAACCGGCGCTTCGCCGAAAGCTCTTGAAAACGCCCTGGAAAATGCCGCGGCGGACGAGAACCCCGTTCGCCCGGCAATATCGGCCATGGCCACGCGCGTGTCGACCACCAGGCGGCGCGCGGCACCCAGCCGCAGCCTGAGATAATAGGCGCCCGGCGTCTCGCCGATCGACTTGCGAAAGATGCTTTCCAGCGTTCGCGCCGTCACCCCGGCGCGCTTCGCCACCGCAGCGATGGTCAGCGGCTGGTCGACATGGGCTTCCATCAGCCGGATGGCTTGCGCCAGCCGCGGATCGTAGCCGTCGAGGCGGCCGAGCGAGACCAGCGGCTGTGCGTCGGTCGCCGCCCGCGCCTGGTCATAGATGAAGACGCTTGCCACATCGAGCGCGACGGCCATGCCGAGCCGCGTACGGATCAGATGCAGCATCAGGTCGAAGGTCGGCGAAGCGCCGCCGGAGGTGAAGACCGGCCCGTCGATGACGTAGCGGTCGGGGCGGACATCGACGCCGGGAAAAGCGGACGAGAAATCCTCCATGTCTTCCCAATGGGTGGTGGCGCTGCGCCCTTCCAGCAGGCCGGCGCGGGCGACCAGCCACGTACCAGCTTCGACACCGCCGCAGGCGCGCGCGGCGCGCGCCGCCCGGCGCAGGCCGGAAAGCAAGGCTGATGTGGCATAGTTCTGCGTGCCGAAGCCGGCGACCACGACAATCATGTCGGTCGTATCTGCCGCGTCGAAGCGGCCGCTGACCGCAACCGGCAGGCCGCATGTGGTGATTGGTGCTTCGCCGGTCACCGAAACCAGCCTGAAATCGAACAGCGTCTCGCCGGCAATACGGTTGGCGGCGCGCAGCGGATCGACGGCCGAGGCCACGCACATGATCGACGAACCGGAAAACACCAGCAGCGTCACCTTGAGCGGCGAGCGCTCGGCGCGAAAGATCGAAGGCTTTTCGCTTTTTATCATACGATCTTCGTAAAACGCAAAACAGTTTCCGGCAAGTCAGGCATTGTTGCCATCTGTTCGATCGGGCCCATGTTTGATTGGGGCCATGTTTGATTGGGCCGTCTGTGCTGATTGGGAGAGAGTCCGATGCCGCTTGCGATGAACCGTGAGGTTTTCATTACCTGTGCCGTGACCGGGTCCGGCAGCTCGCAAGATCGCAGTCCTCATGTGCCGCGTTCGCCCAAGCAGATCGCCGATTCCGCCATCGACGCGGCGAAGGCGGGTGCGGCGATCGTCCACTGCCATGTGCGCGACCCCGAGACCGGCAAGCCGCGCCGCGACGTGCACCTTTATCGCGAAGTAACCGAGCGCATCCGCGCGGCAGACGTCGATGTGGTGCTGAACCTGACTGCCGGCATGGGCGGCGACATGGTGTTCGGTTCGCCGGAAAACCCGCTGCCGCTGAACGAAAAAGCCACCGATATGGGCAGCGCCACCAACCGCGTGGAGCATGTGCGCCAATGCCTGCCGGAGATCTGCACGCTCGACTGCGGCACCATGAATTTCGCCGAGGCCGACTATGTCATGACCAACACGCCCGGCATGCTGCGCGCCATGGGCGGCATGATGACGGCGCTTGGCGTCAAGCCGGAGATCGAGGCCTTCGACACCGGGCATCTCTGGTTTGCCAAGCAGCTTGTCGAGGAAAAGGTTCTGGATGCGGATGCTCTCGTCCAATTGTGCATGGGTGTGCCGTGGGGCGCGCCGGATGATCTCAACACCTTCATGGCCATGGTCAATAACGTGCCGTCGAGCTGGACCTGGTCGGCCTTCTCCATCGGCCGCAACCAGATGGCCTATGCCGCCGCAGCGGTGCTGGCCGGCGGCAATGTCCGCGTCGGGCTCGAGGACAATCTCTGGCTTGACAAGGGCGTGCTGGCGACCAATGCGCAGCTGGTCGAACGAGCGGTCAGCATCGTGTCGAACATGGGCGCAAGGGTCATCGGCCCCGATGAGGTGCGCAAGAAGCTCAATTTGACGAAGCGCGCACCGCTTTGAGAAGAGATTCGGTTGGGAGGAGCCGCCGATGAAGACCGTGAAATTCACCGCCATGAAGGATGGCGACCGCGACGACTACGCCTTCCTGACCGAGCATGAGATCGACTATGCGGCGAAGACCGGCGAACGGCTGCTTGACGCGCTTGTCCAGCTCGACGAAGGCTTGTCCGGCTACAAGATCACCCGGCTCGGCCATTCGCTGCAGGCGGCAACGCGCGCATGGCGCGACGGCGCCGATGCCGACTGGATTGCCTGCGCGCTGCTGCACGACATCGGCGACATCTACGCACCCTACAATCACGACGAATATGCAGCTTCGATCCTAAAACCTTTCGTGCGCGAGCAATGCACATGGGTGGTGGAAAAGCACGGTGACTTCCAGCGCCTTTATTACGCCCACCATCTCGGCGGCAATCCCCATGCGCGCGACCGTTTCGCGGGCCATCCCTATTTTGACGATTGCGACCAGTTCTGCGAGCGCTGGGACCAGTCGAGCTTCGATCCGGATTACGAGACGTTGCCGATCGACTTCTTCCGGCCCTTCGTGCTCGAAGTGTTTGCGCGCAGGGCCTATGACGCCACCGTGATCCGCGCCGGCGAGCGCGTGCCTCTCATCGACCTGGAAACAGCCAGGACAAGAACCGGAGCCTCCGCATGAGCATCATCACCAAGGCAGCTGCAATCGGCGGCGGCGTCATCGGCGCCGGCTGGGTGGCGCGGCTGCTCTTGAACGGCATCGACGTATCGATCTTCGATCCCGATCCCGAAGCCGCGCGCAAGGTCGGCGAAGTGATGAAAGGCGCGCGCCGCGCCTACAAGCAGATGCTGCCCGACGGCCTCCCAAAAGAGGGCAAACTGACCTTTGCCAAGACCATCGCCGATGCCGTCGCCGATGCCGATTTCATCCAGGAAAGCGTGCCGGAACGGCTCGACCTGAAGCACCGCGTGCTGGCCGAGATCGACCTTTATGCACCGGCCAACGCCATCGTCGGCTCCTCGACCTCCGGCATCAAGCCGACCGACATGCAGGTGGCGATGAAGAAGCATCCGGAGCGGCTGGTCGTCGGCCATCCGTTCAACCCGGTCTACCTCTTGCCGCTGGTCGAGATCGTCGGCGGTGAACAGACCTTTCCCGAGGCGATCGAGGTCGCCAAGGAGATGTACGCCTCGATCGGCATGAAGCCGGTGGTTATCCGCAAGGAGATCGAGGCCTTCGTCGGCGACCGCCTGCTGGAGGCGGCATGGCGCGAGGCGCTGTGGCTGATCAAGGACGGCATCTGCACGGTCGAGGAACTCGATGACATCATGCGCTATGGCTTCGGCCTGCGCTGGGCGCAGATGGGCATGTTCCAGGTCTACCGCGTCGCCGGCGGCGAGGCCGGCATGCGCCACTTCATGGCGCAGTTCGGGCCGTGCCTGAAATGGCCATGGACCAAGCTGATGGATGTGCCGGAGTTCAACGACGAACTGGTCGACCTGATCGCTACGCAGTCGGACGACCAGGCGCATGGGCTGTCGATCCGCGAGCTGGAAAAAATCCGCGACGACAATCTGGTCGCCATCATGGAGGCGCTGTCGAAGCAGAACAAAGGCAAGGGCTGGGGCGCCGGCGCTTTGCACAAGGACTACACCAAGCAGCTCGCCAAGCTCGCGGCGAAGAAGCCCGCCACTTCCAAGGCGGCCGAAAAGGCCAAGGCTGACAAGCCGAAGAAAAAGAAGAAAGGCTGAGACCATGGATTTTGGTCTTTCGGAAGAACAGAAACTCATCGTCGAGACCACGCGCGCCTTCGTCGAGAACGAGCTTTACCCGCATGAGCGTGAGGTCGAGCGCACCGGCGTGCTGCGTCGCGAGCTCATCGAGGAGATCAAGGCCAAGGCGATCGAAGCCGGGCTTTATGCCGCCAACATGCCGACGGAAGTCGGCGGCGCCGGCCTGGACACGGTGACCTGGCTGCTTTACGAAAAGGAGCTCGGCCGCGCCAATTACGCGCTGCATTGGACCTGCGTGGCGCGGCCTTCCAACATCCTTCTGGCCGGCACGCCCGAGCAGCGCGAGAAATATCTCTATCCCTGCATTCGCGGCGAGAAGTGGGATTGCCTGGCGATGACCGAGCCGGGTGCCGGCTCCGATCTGCGCGGCATGAGGGCGACCGCCGTGCAGGACGGCGACGACTGGGTGCTGAACGGCACCAAGCATTTCATCAGCCATGCCGACCTTGCGGATTTCGCCATCGTCTTCATGGCCTCGGGCGAAGAGGATTCGCCGCGCGGCAAGCGCAAGAAGATCACCGCTTTTTTTGTCGATAAGGGCACCCAGGGCTTTACGGTGCGTGACGGCTACCGCAACGTCTCACACCGCGGCTACACCAACGCCATCCTTGAATTCGACGATTGCCGCTTGCCCGGAGCCCAAGTGCTCGGCGAGGTCCACAAGGGTTTCGAGGTCGCCAATTCGTGGCTTGGCGCAACCCGCCTGCAGGTCGGCGCGACCTGCCTCGGCCGGGCCGAGCGGGCGCTTGGTCACGCAGTCGAGTATGCCGCGCAGCGCCAGCAATTCGGCCAGCAGATCGGCAAGTTCCAGGGCGTGTCGTTCAAGCTCGCCGACATGGCGACCGAACTGAAGGCGGCCGACCTGATGGTGTTCGAAGCCGGCTGGAAGTACGATCAGGGCACCGTCACCGATCAGGACATGGCCATGGCCAAGCTGAAGGCCACCGAAATGCTTGCCTTCGTCGCCGACGAGGCGATCCAGATCCATGGCGGCATGGGGCTGATGGACGATCTGCCGCTGGAACGCATCTGGCGCGACGCCCGCGTTGAGCGCATCTGGGAAGGCACTTCGGAAATCCAGCGCCACATCATCTCGCGGGCGCTGCTGCGCCCGTTCGGGGGCTAGAGCATGATCCCGAAACGAAGGCCGCCGTGGCGAAAAAGTGGAATCCGGTTTTCGGTAAAGATCATGCTCAAACAAAAAGATGACCATGCACAGGCTTGAACGTCTTCTGCGGCCCAAATCGATCGCCGTCTTCGGCGGCGCGCAGGCGGCCGCCGTCGTCGCGCAGTCGATCAAGATGGGCTTTGCCGGCGAGATCTGGCCGGTGCACCCGACCAAAGACGAGGTTGCCGGCCGCAAAGCCTATCGTTCGGTGGCTGACCTGCCTGCGGCGCCCGACGCTGCCTTTGTCGGCGTCAACCGGCATTTGACCATCGAGGTGGTCAAGGCGCTGGCCGAACGCGGCGCCGGCGGCGCCGTCTGCTTTGCCGCCGGCTTCCTCGAGACCGAGGCCTATGACGAGCATGGCGAGCGATTGCAGGCCGAACTGGTCGCTGCGGCGGGCCAGATGCCGATCATCGGGCCGAACTGTTACGGCCTGATCAATTATGCCGACGGCGCGCTGCTGTGGCCCGACCAGCATGGCGGCATCAGGCTGGCCGACGGCAGCCGCGGCGTCGCCATCATCACCCAATCGTCGAACATCGCCATCAACATGACAATGCAGAAGCGCGGCCTGCCGATCGCGTTTCTGATGACCGCCGGCAACCAGGCGCAGACCGGGCTTTCCGAAATGGCGCTCGGCCTGATCGAGGACGACCGCGTCACCGCGCTTGGCCTGCACATTGAGGCTTTCGATTCGGTAGCCGGCTTCGAAAGGCTGGCCGCACGGGCGCGGGAGCTGAGAAAACCGATCATCGCCATGAAGGTTGGCCGCTCCGAGCAGGCGCGGCAAGCGACCGTCTCGCACACGGCATCGCTGGCCGGGTCGGATGCCGCCTCGGGCGCCTTCCTGAGGCGGCTGGGCATCGCCCGCGTCGATTCCATCCCTGCGTTCATCGAGGCGCTCAAGCTGCTGCACGTCACCGGCCCCCTGCCCGGCTACCGGCTGTCGTCGATGAGCTGTTCGGGTGGCGAAGCGTCTGTCATGGCCGACAGCGCCGAAGGCCGCTGGGTGAATTTCCCGGCGCTCACCGCCGAGCACCGCGCCCATGTCAAATCGACGCTCGGGCCGCTGGTCGCGGTGGCCAACCCGCTCGACTATCACACCTTCATCTGGAACAACGAGCCGGCGATGACCGCCACCTTTACCGCCATGGTGTCGGGCGGCTTCGACCTCAATATGCTGGTGCTCGATTTCCCGCGCCCCGACCGCTGCTCCGACACCGACTGGTGGACGACGCTGCGCGCCTTCGAATCGGCGCTGAAGACCAACAGGGCGCAGGGCGCGATCGTCTCGTCGCTGCCGGAAAACCTGCCCGAGGAATACACCGCCGGGCTGATGGCGCGCGGCATGGTGCCGTTATTCGGCATTTCCGAAGCCATGGACGCCGCCCAGGCGGCCGCCTTCATCGGCTGGGCATGGCGCGAGCCGCAGGCGCAGCCGATCGACACCTCCGCTTCCGGGGCGCCGGCCGGCGACCATGTCACGCCTGATGAGGCCGAGGCGAAAGCGCGGCTGATCGAGGCCGGGCTCCCCGTGCCCAGAGGCGAACGCGCCGGCAATGCGGTCGAGGCGGTCATCTCCTCGATGGCGCTCGGCTTCCCGGTTGCGCTGAAGGCTCTGGGCGTCACCCACAAATCCGAGCTTGGCGCGGTGCGGCTCAACCTCAGGGATGCCGAATCCGTCAGCACCGCGGCCCATGATCTCGATGCGCTCGGCACCGGCCTCTATGTCGAGCGCATGGTGCGCGACGGCGTCGCCGAGCTTCTCGTCGGCTTCACCCGTGACCCGATGTTCGGCGCGGTGATGACGCTCGGCACCGGTGGCGTGCTGGTCGAACTGCTGCGCGACAGCGTCACGCTGATGCTGCCTGCGACGCGCGACGACATCGAGGCGGCGTTGCGCGGGCTCAAATTGTTCCCGCTGCTCGAAGGCTATCGCGGCCGGCCCAGGGCCGATGTTGCGGCGGCCATCGAAGCCATCGCGGGAATTGCCGCCTTCGTGCAGCAGAATGCCGGCGAGATCGAGGAACTCGATATCAATCCGCTGATCGTCTGCGCGCAAGGCAAAGGCGCCTGGATCGCCGACGCGCTGCTGGTGCTTGGAGAGAAAAAGAATGTCTGACGTCATCACAACCCGCCGCGAGGGCACGATCCTCGAAGTCACGCTCGATCGGCCCAAGGCCAATGCCATCGACCTGAAAACCTCGCGGCTGATGGGCGAAACGTTCAAGGCGTTCCGCGACGATCCGGATCTGCGGGTCGCCATCGTCAAGACTGCCGGCGACAAGTTCTTCTGCGCCGGCTGGGACCTCAAGGCCGCGGCCGGCGGCGATGCGGTCGACGGCGACTATGGCGTCGGCGGCTTCGGCGGACTGCAGGAATTGCGCGATCTCAACAAGCCGGTCATCGCCTGCGTCAACGGCATGGCGGTCGGCGGCGGCTTCGAGCTGGCGCTGTCCTGCGACCTCATCTACGCGTCGGATCATTCTTCCTTCGCGCTGCCCGAAATCCGTGCCGGCACGCTGGCCGATGCAGCGACGATCAAGCTGCCGAAGCGCATCCCCTATCATGTCGCCATGGACCTTTTGCTCACCGGCCGCTGGATGGATGTCGCCGAGGCGCACCGCTGGGGCCTGGTCAACGAGGTGCTGCCGAAGGAGAAGCTTGAGGACCGCGTCTGGGAGATCGCACGGCTGCTGGCCGGCGGCCCGCCGCTGGTCTTTGCCGCGATCAAGGAAACGGCACGGGTCGCCGAATCGCTCACCTTCCAGGACGCGATGAACCGCGTGACGCGCCGCCAATTGCCGACGGTTGACGCACTGTACGGCTCGGAGGACAATCTCGAGGGCTTTCGCGCCTTTGCCGAAAAGCGCGACCCGGTGTGGAAGGGGAAGTAGTGGCTCCACTTTCTCCTCGATGGGGAGGTAAGGAGTTCCCATGACCGACTACAAAAAGCTGATCGACGTCGAGACCTGGGCCTTCATCGAGCGGACCAATTCCTATTATCCACCGGACACGATCGACTACACGATCGATCAGCAGCGTGACATCTACGACCGCATGTGCCGTGAGTTCTCTGCCGGCCACCCAGACACCGTGACGGCGGAGACCACTGCCATTGCCACGCCCTCTCGTCCAATCCCGATTCGCATCTATCGCACACCGGCGCCGGAAGCGGCGGCGATGGTGCTTTATTTCCATGGCGGCGGTTTTATCCTCGGCGGGCTCGACAGCCATGACGACCTCTGTGCCGAGCTTTGCACCCGCACCGGCTATGAGGTGGTCTCGGTCGACTACCGGCTGGCGCCGGAACATCTTCATCCGGCCGCCTTCGACGATGCCATCAGCGCCTTCGAATGGGCGGCGACCTCTTATAAGCGCCCGATCCTGCTTTGCGGCGACAGCGCTGGCGGCAATATTGCCGCCGCGGTCAGCCATGCGACGCGCGGCCATGCACGAAAGCCGATCGGCCAGGTGCTGATCTATCCCAGCCTTGGCGGCGACCGCTCGCAAGGCTCTTACCTGACCCATGCCGAAGCGCCGATGCTGACGGTGCGCGACCTCGATTTCTACACGAACATCAGGACCGGCGGCGAAGATCGTACCGGCGATCTCACGCTGTCGCCGCTGGCCGACGCCGATTTTGCCAATCTGCCGCCGACCGTACTGATCACCGCTCAATGCGACCCGCTGTCGTCAGACGGCGAGGCCTATCGCGACCGCATCGTCGCGGCAGACGGCCACGCCTACTGGCTCGAAGAGCCGGGGCTGGTGCATGGTTATCTCAGAGCCCGGCACACGGTCGGTCGTGCGCGCTCGGGCTTTACCCGGATCGTCGACGCGGTGTCGGCTCTGGGGCGGGGCGAATGGATCTGGTGAGGGTTCTACCCCAGCCCGCGTGACGCGGCCCGGCCGGCGCTGCGGCCGGAAAAAATGCAGCCGCCGAGAAACGTGCCTTCCAGCGCCGCGTACCATGAGCGAATCGACGAGGAAGATGCCGCCGAGCGACTGTTCCGGCTCCTGGTCGATGATGATGGTCTTGTTGCCGGCGTCGGCCAGTTCCGCCGCGGCGACGAGGCCGGCAAGCCCGGCGCCGACAATGATCACATCCGCATTGTCAGCCATTCTCTCCTCCCGGGCTCTCCTCCCCGGCTTTGACGAATTGTCAGACCGTCTCCCAGCCTTCCTTCTCGCCGGCGCGGAAGATGGCGTCGATGACTTTCTGATTGAGCACCGATTCTTCCAGCGTGAAGACGCGGTCCGTGCCGCCCTGTGCCGCCCGCGCGAAGGCCTCGACCTCCAGCCGGTACTGCTGCATGCCGGGGAAGCGGAACACTTGCGCCTCGCTGTGGTTCTGGTTGTGCAGCTCGATGCGATGGTGGTCGTAAATTCCGGCATTGAACGGCGAAAGCACCTCGATGAAGCCCTTCTCGCCATGGAACACCATCACCTGCCGCGCCGCCATCTGCGTCGACAGATAGAACGACAGTTCGAAGTCGCCGAAATCGGCGCGGATCGAGGAGTAGATATCGGTGCCGAATGTCTTGTCGCGCTCGATCGTCGCCTGGACGCGCAGCGGCTCCTTGCCTGTAGAAAAGCGCGTCGACACTGTCGGGTAGACACCGATGTCGGGCAGCGCGCCGCCGCCGAGGTCGAGCTGGTTGCGCATGTTCTTGGGATCGACATTGTAGTAGGAGAACGCGCCCTGGACATGGCGCAACCGGCCAATGGCGCCATTGGCGATCAGCTCGCGCACCTTGATCCATTGCGGGTGGTAGACGACCATGAAGGCTTCGCAGACCAGCACGTTTTCGGCGTCGCGCAGCTTGATCAGCGGCGGAATGTCCTTGGCATCGAGCGCCAGCGGCTTTTCGACCAGGACATGCTTGCCAGCCTCGATCGCCTTGGCGGTCCATTCGACATGCTGCGCGGTCGGCAGCGGGATGTAGACGCCGTCGACGTCCTCGGATGCGAGCAGCTCGCTATAGGAACCGAAGGCGTGGGGCGCGCCGAAACGGTCGGCCAAGGCACGGGCTTTCGACAGGTCGCGGCTGGCGATCGCCGACAGCACGCCGTTCTCCGCTTCGACCATTGCAGGCAAAAGATGCTCGCGGCCGATCTTGGCCGTCGACAAAACACCCCATCGGAACATCAGGCTTCTCCATCTCTAAATTGCAGGCGTCGAGGTTTGCCTGAAATCAGGAGAAAAGCCAATGCGGAGCATGGCGGTGAACAAGGCGATCGTCTGCGGCTTGTCGGGACGCCGGCGCCTGGGTTCTGCGATCGCTCAGCCCCGCCTGCCCGTCAGCGTCATGTCGAAATCGACGACATTCGAATAGATCGGCGTGCCGACATCCATGCCGTAGCGCGACCGCAGCACCTTGCCGGTGACATGGAATCTTATCGTACCGGCCCTGAGGCCAGCGAGCTCGGCGGTGAACTTTTCCGGAAAAGTCTTGCCGCGCGCCGTCAGCCGGCCGGTGACAAGGGCTGACGTGTCGCCGGTGCGTTTCACGCTGGTCGAACGGAACTGGATTTCCGGGTTGTTGGCGGCGTCGAACACCGCGTCGGAGCGAAGGAAGGCGTCGACGCGGCTCTGGCCGGTGCCGACGCTTTCGGGAAAGATCGTGATGTTGACCTGGGAGCGCCCGACATTGCTGTTGTCGATGCGGATGCTGCCCTTGAAGCGGGCGAAGGCACCGGCGAGCCCGCCGCCGCCGGCCTTGCCGACGGAGAAACGGATGCTGGAACCGGCCGGGCTGATCGTGTAGCTGCCGGCAGCGTCGCTGAGCGCCACCGCCGCGAAAACAGGCATGGCAAGGCAGGTGGCGACCGCCGCAAATCCGAAGATGCGCGCAACCATGGGCGTGACCCTTTTTTTTGGAGGCAACGCTTTTCTAGCGCCTCGCCCCATCAACGAATGAGCCGTCAGCTCTATTCCGCGTTGTGATCCGACGAGGGCACGATTATGCGCGTCAGCACCGCGTCCTTCAGCCAGAAATGATGGCGCAGCGCCGCGGCGATGTGCAGGGCGACAAGTCCGATGCCGGCATAGGCGAGATACCAATGCGCCGAGGTCCAGAAGCTTTCCGCCGGGTCCGATTCCGCCAGTGGCAGGTCCGGCATGAGGAACAGGCTGAACGGCATGCTCGGGATCTCCAGCATCGACACCGACACCAGCGCCCAGCCAGACAGCGGCAACGCGAGCTGAAAGCCGTAAAGCGCGAAATGGACGAGCGGCGCCACGCGGCGCTCGAAAGGCCCGACCGAGCGCGGCAGCGCCGGCACCGCATTGCCGAGACGCCAGGCGATGCGCAGGATCACCAGCCCGAGCAGCAGAAAGCCGAAGGATTTGTGCAGCTGAATCAGTTCGAAGGCGGTGCGCTGGCTGGACAGCCGCATCATGATGAAGCCGAGCCCGAACTGGCCGATGAAGATCGCGGCGATCAGCCAGTGAAGGACGATCGCCGCCCAGCCGTAGCGGCTGGTACTGTTTGTGATCGACGCAGGCATTGTCGATGAACGCTGGCGAGTCCGGCTTTCATCCAGTCATCTTGAAGAAATCGACAAAGGCCCTGAGCGCCGGCCGCATCTGGCGGCGGCTCGGGTAGTAGACGAAGAAGCCGTCGAAGGGCGGGCACCAGTCCTCCAGCACGCGAACGAGTTTGCCGGCGGCCAGCGCCTCGCGAACATAATTCTCGAACAGGAAGGCAAGACCGGCGCCGTCGACCGCCGCATGGGCGATCAGATGGTCCTCGTCGAGGATCAGCGGCCCTTGCACCGCCATCTCAATCTCCTCGCCGTCCTTCTCGAATTCCCAGCGGTAAAGGATGCCGCTGGAGAAGCGGAAGCGGACGCAACGGTGACCGGCGAGATCGTGGGGGTGGCGCGGTCTGGGCATGGTCGCGAAGTAGGATGGCGCGCCGACGACGGCACCGCGAAGGTTTGGCCCGATGCGCACCGCGATCATGTCGCGCTGCAGGCTCTCGCCGAGCCGGACGCCGGCGTCGAAGCCGCCTTCGACTACATCGGTGAAACGGTCTTCGATGACGATCTCCAGCACGATGTCCGGGTAGGCCGATGCAAAGGCGCCGAGCCGCGGCGTCAGCGCTAGGTGGGCTGCGGTGCGCGGCACGGTCAGCCTGAGGTTGCCGGCCGGCCGGTCGCGCGCCTCGACCGCCGATTCCAGCGCCAGATCGATTTCCGACAGCGCCGGCCTTAGCCGCTCGAGCATTTGTGCGCCTGCCTCGGTCGGGGCGACGCTGCGCGTGCTGCGCGCCAGGAGCCGCACGCCAAGACGTGCCTCCAGGCTGGAAACCGCATGGCTGACTGCGGAGGGCGCAATGCCGAGCTCCTTGGCCGCACCGCGGAAGCTGCCGCACTGGGCGACGGTTGCCAGCACCGCAAGTTGAGAGAGATGCGTTCGCTTCATTGATCTATCTTTTAGAACAGCCCGTGCAAGTAAGAGCCGATTATCGATCGCAGTGCAAGGCGCTATCTCTGCCGCATCACAACAAGGAGACGCGTGATGCAAACCCGCAAGCTTGGAAATGAACTTGACGTCTATCCGGTCGGCCTCGGCTGCATGGGGATGAGCTTCGTCTACGGCGGCCAGCCGGAGGCGGACGCGATTGCCACACTGCACCGTGCCGTCGACATCGGCGTCAATTTCTTCGACACCGCCGAGGTCTACGGCCCCTACGAGAACGAGATCCTGCTCGGCAAGGCGCTGAAGCCGGTGCGCGATCAGGTGACGATTGCGACAAAGTTCGGTTTCAAGATTCTGGAAGAAGGAAGCGGCACCGAGCGCATGGCGGGTGTCGACAGCCGCCCCGAACACGTCAAGGCGGTCGCCGAAGCCTCATTGATGCGATTGGATACCGAGGTGATCGACCTCTACTATCAGCATCGCGTCGATCCGAATGTGCCGATCGAGGATACGGTCGGCGCCATGGCCGAGCTGGTGCGCGAAGGCAAGGTGCGCGCGCTTGGCCTGTCGGAGGCGAGTGCGGCGACCATCCGCCGGGCGCATGCCGTGCATCCGATATCAGCCGTGCAGAGCGAGTATTCGCTGTGGAGCCGCGATCCGGAAGACGAGGTGTTTGCCGTCTGCCGCGAGCTCGGCATCGGCTTTGTCCCATACAGCCCGCTCGGCCGCGGCCTGCTGACCGGCACGATCGCCAACCCCGAGGTTCTTGGCGCCGGCGACTGGCGCCGTGGATTGCCGCGCTTCCAGGCCGACGCCATGGCCGCCAATGCGGCTGTTATCGCCACGCTGCAGACAATGGCGGCTGAGAAGGGCGTGACGGCGGCGCAGCTGGCGCTGGCGTGGGTGCTGCATCAGGGCGATTTCATCGTGCCGATCCCCGGCGCCCGCAAGATCCGCCATCTCGAGCAGAATGCGGCAGCGGCACAGATCGCGCTGAGCCAGGCCGAGGTCGCGGCCGTCGGCGACGCGCTGTCGCCGGAGAAGGTCACCGGCAAGCGCTACACCGAAGAGCTGCTGGCGCTGGTCAACGGATAGACAGCGAGCTGGATGAAAATCGAAGGGGCGCTCCGGTGCCCCTTCTTGGTTTGCAACTTATGCCCGCAGCACGCCACCGGTCTGCTTGTGCACATTCTCGACAATGCGCTTTGCCAATGCCTCGAAATCCTCGTCGGTCAGCGTTTTTTCGACGGGCTGGATCGACACTTCGATGGCGATCGATTTCTTGGCCGCGCCGAGTGATGCCCCTTCGAACACGTCGAAGACCGAGACGTTGGTGATCAGCTTCCTGTCGGCGGCAAGCGCGGCGCGGGTCAGCGTGCCGGCTTCGACTGCCTTGTCGACGACAAAGGCGAAGTCGCGCTTGACCGCCTGGAAGGCGGACAGCTCCAGTCTCGGTTTTGTCCGCGTCGGCTTGGCCTTCGGCTCGGGCACGGCATCGATGAACACTTCGAAGCCGCAGAGCGGCCCGGAGACGTCCAGTTCCTCCAGCGTCTTCGGATGGAATTCGCCGAACGTTCCCAAGATGACTTTAGGTCCGAGCTTGATCGTGCCGGAGCGGCCGGGATGATACCAGGCCGGGCCGCCGGCCTCGACCTGCAGCCGCTCGACCGGCGCGCCGCAGGCTTCGAGTGCTGCGATCGCGTCGGCCTTGGCGTCGAACACGCCGACGGAACCGGCATTGCCGGCCCAGTGGCGGCCGGAGCCGTCGAGCTTGGCCGTGCCGCGCCGCACGCCGGCGGCGACGCGCCGCTGCTGGTGGGCCGCATCGCCCTCATAGGTGCCCGACACTTCGAACAGCGCGACATCGCCGATGCCCCTGTCGGCATTGCGCTGGGCGGCTGCGATCAGGCCCGGCAGCAGCGACGGCCGCATGTCGGACATGTCGGCGGCGATCGGATTGACAAGCTTGAGAGCTGTCTGGCCGCCGCCGAACAGTTCGGCATGTTTTGCCGGAATGAACGACCACGTGACCGCCTCCATCATCCCGCGCACGGCCAGCGCCCGCTTGGCAGCGCGGGTGCGGACCTGCAGCGTGGTCAGGATCTTGGCGTTGACGGCATCATGCGCGCCGAGCGGCTGCGGGGCGATATTGTCGACGCCGTGGATGCGCATGACTTCCTCGACCAGATCGGCCTTGCCGTCGACATCCGGCCGCCAGGACGGCACCGCCACATTGACGACGTCGCCCGCGCCTTCCGGCTTGAAGCCGAGGCGCGAAAGGATGGCGAGACTCTCGTCCCTGGGCACCTCGATGCCGGTCAGCCGCTTCACTTCCGACAGCGGGAAGGAAACGATCTTCGGCGTGTGGCCGGCATAGCCGACGACTTCGGTTTCGGTCGGCGTCCCACCGCAGAAATCCAGCACCAGCTTGGTCGCCAGTTCCACGCCGGGGACCATGAATTCAGGGTCGACGCCGCGCTCGAACCGGTAACGCGCATCGCTGATGATGCCGAGCGTCCTGCCGGTGCGGGCCGTGGTCATCGGATCCCAAAGTGCCGATTCGATCAGCACGTCGGTGGTGTTCTCGTCGCAGCCGGAATGCTCGCCGCCCATGATGCCGGCGATCGATTCGACGCCGTCCTGGTCTGCTATCACGCACATATCAGGCGTCAGCGTGTATTCGCGGCCGTCGAGCGCCAGCACCTTTTCACCGTCACGCGCCCGGCGGACGGTAAGGTTGCCGGCGACCTTGTTCGCGTCGAAGACATGCAGCGGCCGGCCACGATCGAAGGTGACGTAGTTGGTGATGTCGACCAGCGCGCTGATCGGTCGAAGCCCAATGGCGATCAGCCGCTGCTGCAGCCATTTCGGCGACGGACCGTTCTTCACGCCTTTCACCAATCTCAGCGCGAAGCCGGGGCAGAGCTCAGGAGCTTCGATCGTCACCTTCACCGGGCACATGCCGCTGCCGGCATGCGGCATGATCGCGCCGCCGACGAGGCGGCCGAGCCCGCTCGCCGCCAGATCGCGGGCGATGCCATAGACGCTGGTCGCGTCCGGACGATTCGGCGTCAAATTGATCTCTACTACCGGATCGTCGAGATGCGCATAGGCGGCGTAGCTGGTGCCGACCGGCGCATCGGCGGGCAGATCGATGATGCCGTCATGCTCATCCGAAAGCTCGAGCTCGCGCTCGGAGCACATCATGCCGTGGCTTTCGACGCCACGGATCTTGCCGACCGTCAGCGTCACGTCGATGCCGGGAATATAGGTGCCGGGTGCTGCAAAGGCGCCGATCAGGCCCGCGCGCGCATTGGGCGCGCCGCAGACGACCTGCACAGGGGCCTTGCCGTCGCCGATGTCGACCGTCAGCACGCGCAGCCGGTCGGCATCGGGATGCTGCACCGCTGTCAGCACCTTGGCGATGACGAATGGCTTCAGGCTCGACCTGTCGTCGACATGCTCGACTTCGAGGCCGATCGAGGTCAGCCGCTCGACGATCTCGGCCAGCGAGGCGTCGGTCTCGAGGTGGTCCTTGAGCCAGGAGAGGGTGAACTTCATGACTGTGTTCCGTCTGATGGTCTGGGCACGCTGGTCTTCAAATGGCGCGGCAGCGCGTCGGGCATGTGCAGGAAAGGAAGTTGCTCGCGCACATGGGCGTGGTGCGTCGGCTTGAAATAGGCCGGCATGTCCATGGCGCCGAGCATGAAATAGATGTGGTCGGCCAGCCGCTCGTCGACGTAGGCAATCGGCGAGCCGCAGATGCCGCAAAAGGAGCGCGTCACCGGGCCGTTCTCGAACATCTTCAGCGCCTTGCCCGTGAAGGCGACCTGCTCGGTCAGAAAGCCGACAAAGGCCGACACCGGCGCGCCGCCGGCCCGCCGGCAATCACCGCAATGGCAATAGCTGACATGGTGCGGTTCGGCCGAAGCCTCGAACCGCACGGCGCCGCAGCGGCAGCCACCGGTGTGGACCGCTGTCATGCGCTCAAGCCTCCGAACAGGGTCGGCATGTCGAGCGGCCGAAAACCGTAATGCGACAGCCAACGCACATCGGCGTCGAAGAAGGCGCGCAGGTCCGGCATGCCGTATTTCAGCATGGCGATGCGGTCGATGCCCATGCCCCAGGCAAAGCCCTGATACTCATCGGGATCGAGCCCGCCGTAGCGGAGCACGTTGGGGTGGACCATGCCGCAGCCGAGGATCTCCATCCAGTCGGAGCCTTCGCCGAAGCGCACCTCGCCCGGCCGCGAACGGTCGCACTGGATGTCGACCTCCATGCTGGGTTCGGTGAACGGGAAGAAGCTCGGCCGGAAGCGCATCTTGACCTGGGGAACCTCGAAGAAGGCCTTGCAGAACTCCTCCAGCACCCATTTCATGTTGGCGACATTGGCCGTCTTGTCGATCACCAGCCCCTCGACCTGATGGAACATCGGCGAGTGCGTGGCATCGGAATCCTGCCGGTAGGTTTTTCCAGGAATGACGATGCGGATCGGCGGCTTCTGCACCTCCATGGTGCGGATCTGCACCGGCGAGGTATGGGTGCGCAAAAGCTTGCGCTCGCCCTTCTCGTCCGGCTGGAAGAAGAAGGTGTCGTGCATCTCGCGCGCCGGATGCCCTTCCGGGAAATTCAGCGCGGTGAAATTGTAGTAATCGGTCTCGATATCGGGACCTTCGGCAATGGCAAAGCCGAGGTCGCCGAAGATAGCGGCAATCTCGTCGCTGACCTGGCTGATCGGATGGATGCGGCCGCGCTCGGCCGGCGATTGCCGCACCGGCAACGTGACGTCGACCTTTTCCGCCGCGAGCCGTGCCGCGATCGCCACGTCCTTCAGCTCGGCGCGGCGAGCGGTAAGTGCCTCGGTGATGCGGTTCTTGAGGCCGTTGATCGCCGGGCCCTTTATCTGGCGCTCTTCCGCGCTCATCGAGCCGAGCGTCTTCAGCATTTCGGAGACCGAGCCCTTCTTGCCGAGCGCTGAAACACGCACGGCTTCGATCGCCTGCTCATCGGCTGCCGACGCAATGTCGCTCATCAGGGAATTTTCGAGAGTTTCCATGTCACTCATTTTTCAGACTCGATTGGAGGCAAAGAAAAACCCGCGCCAGCCCTGCCAGCGCGGGTTTCCCAAATCAAGTGTCGAAGTGCTTGGGAAGGCGCTGGTTAGGCTACAGCGCTTTCAAAAGCGTTCGGCGTGGTGTTCTTGAGGTATTCGAGCGCGACCTTGGCCTTGGCCACAAGTGCGGCAAATGCCTGCGGCTCGTGGATGGCCATGTCCGACAGGATCTTGCGATCGATCTCGATGCCGGCCTTGTTGAGACCGTCGATGAAGCGGCCATAGGTCAGGCCATGCTCGTGGGTCGCGGCATTGATGCGCTGGATCCACAGTGCGCGGAACGAACGCTTGCGGTTCTTGCGGTCGCGGTAGGCATACTGCAGCGACTTTTCCACCGCCTGCTTGGCGATGCGAATGGTGTTCTTGCGGCGGCCATAAAAACCCTTGGCGGCTTTCAGGACCTTCTTGTGCTTGGCGTGCGAGGTGACGCCTCTTTTTACGCGTGCCATGTCATGATCTCCTTAAAACGTTGTCCAGACCGAATGCCTTAGAGGCCGTTCGGCAGAAAATTCTTGATGACCTTCTTGCCATCCGGTTCAGCCAGAACCATCGTGCCGCGGGCATTTCGAATGAACTTGTTGGAACGCTTGATCATGCCGTGACGCTTGCCGGCCGCAGCCGACAGAACTTTACCCGTACCTGTGATCTTGAACCGCTTCTTAGCGGCTGACTTGGTCTTCATCTTGGGCATTTTGCTACTCCGTTTATGTGCGCATCATCGCGCTTTTTGTTCGCTTCAGGCCGACCAAAGCCCGAAAAGCAAATGAAACCGCCACGGCATGCCCTGCCGGGCGGTTTTTGGGAACGGCGGTCCTATACGTCAAAGCGGGCCGGCGCGCAACACCCTGTGCCTATGGGTGTCGTAAGCAGATGAGTTGTCCGGATTAGGTAGCACGTGAGTTGTCCGGTTT
>SAQG01000056.1 GCA_004020315.1 Mesorhizobium sp. | reverse complement strand
TTCGGCACTCCGCCGAGTTTCGATGACATTCTGGAATCAGCACGGCAGATTGAGCGGGACATCAACACCCATTCCTAGTCGCCTGGCCACGTGGCCGGGGCATCATCAAGGCGTTGTCGAGCAAATGGTCTGCTACTTCAAACCCGAGGACATCGAAAAACTTCACGCTGGCCGAGAGGACATGCATCGGGGTCGTTGTTCCTGCAGAACCGCACGTATAAGGATTGGCTCCATGCGCAGCAGAGCCGTGTTCACCCGCCCGGGCGATGTCTTGCTTCAGGGGGGATACTGTCCTACGAAACTGCTCGCGCCTTGGGGCAATGGGGGGTCGCAGTACATGTTTTCACCTCACAATGAGGATCGCTTGGCATTCGGGCCAGGTGGAATGGAATATCTGTCCGGCGCGCTCGTCGAATTCCAAGGACGACAGGGCGTTACTTTGAAATGCGGTTAATGACACAGGGAAGCATCGATTTTGAACGGCTCTTAAAGTGTCGATTGGTAATTGCGCGATTTGGCGAAATGGATCTCGCGAGGTGGTGGAATACCAGGGGTCAACTTGGCAAATTAGGCGCGGCAACTCTGCGGCGTGGCTTCCCTCGAACCCACCGGTTTGCACAGGCCCGCGCGGTCTTTGCTGTAGCCGCGCAGCGATGCTCTGAGATCTTCGAACCGCCCGGCTGTGCAACGCTATGGCGCCTGCCGGAAGCGATCGAGGATGAATTCGACGCGCGTTGGGAGCACTGGCTCGACAACGCGCAGGAGTGGACTCCCTTCTTCGAAGACCTTGAGGAGCTGCAGGGCAACGACCTCACGTCGACACTCCGCGCCTTCGAACTCGTGAGCGAGCAGGATCTTGCGAGTGTCCCAAATCTACGTCGCGCAGCCGACGGACGCTCCGTACCGCTGCCGGGCGTGTTTTCAGGCACCGAGGCCGACCTTGCGCTCCTGACTCTTGGCTTTGCACGCGGAGAATCCGGCGCGCTGGCGGTCCCCTACGTGAGGAGGGCAGACGCATGACGTCGGCGTCGCGCTCGAACGTTGTTTCGTCCTTTACCGTAGTGAAGGGGGCAATGATAAGCGAGACCTACGCGGTCTTTGCGGCATGGGACTTTGCCCTTTCAAAACGCGAGAACCTCGATCGGCTGCGCTCCGAAAACTTCATCGGCGCTGGCAGCGCAACGTGGCTTCGGGACGTCGCTAAAGTTCTGAACCGTCGGTTCGAGCCCGAGGGACGAGATCGGGCGCTCGTAATGCTGGCCAAGAGTGGCTGCGGTCTCGACGAATGGAAGCCACTTCTGCTCTGGCACATGACGCGCGACGAATTCCTTGTGCGCGACTTCCTCCAGCATTGGCTCTTCCCAGCGTTTGATGGTGGAGCATTTCGTATACGTTCCGACGAGGTTGAGGCATACATCGCGAACATAGGCGATCGAGGCGCGACGACTGAGCACGCATGGTCGGAGCACACGCGGAAGCGAGTCGCAGCAGGGCTTTTGAAGATTGCCGCTGACTTTGGGCTTCTGCGCGGCAGCATCGTGAAGGAGTTCGCCTCGTATCACCTGCCGGAGCGCAGCTTCCTTTACCTCCTGCATGCGGTGCGGGAAGAGAAGCTGAGCCCGGCCAAAATCATGGCCGCGCTCGATTGGCGAATGTTCCTGATGCGGCCTTCCGACGTAGAACGCGAGCTCCTACGTCTGCACCAATTTCGCAGACTCGATTACCAGGTCGCTGGTAGCCTTATGCAGCTCTCGCTTCCCTGCACGAATTCACGTGAGTACGCGGAGAGGATGGTTGCATGAGCGATCTAGTACACCGTATCAAGACCGCTCTCGAACCTATACTCGACTTGGCCGACCCGCGTGAACGCATAAGCGCGTACCATGACATGCCCTATGCGCTTTTCCGCTATGAGCCCGAAGAGGAGTTTGAGTTACGCAAGCAGATCACGCTGCTCGAGACACGGCTTACCCAAAAGGGAAAGCGCGTCAGCCGCATATCGTTGGCGCAGTGCCTGGACGAGGCGATGCAATCTCAACGGCCACTCGAAGATTGGTTTGCGGCGGAGCGTGAGCAGGGCACGGAAACGATAATTGAGACGGTGCATTCGGTCCTTTCTGAGTATGCGCCCCTTGTTGATCTCGTCGCTGCGCGGATGCCAGACGATCCCAATCCGCTTCGCGACATCGTCTTCATCCTGCGGACCGGCGCCTTGTTCCCCGTCTACCGCACATTCTCATTATTGGAACAGTTGAAAGGACGCGTCACCGTGCCGACGGTCTTGTTCTACCCGGGCGATCTCGACGGCGCCGCAGGACTCCGTTTCATGGGCGTGCTCGCAGCCGAGCATAACTATCGCCCAAAAATCTTTTGACGGGATTTCAATGATGGCCAACGAACCGATCAAAAGTCTCTTTGCAAATGACATCCATCGTCGCATCGAGGAGGTTATCAAGGTCGATCAGACCAGCGATGACATCCTACGCGACGAAATCAATGAATACGTGGTGACCGACGCCATTCGGTCCCACTACACCAATATTTTCGACTCCTTTCGCGAGACCCCGAACAAGCCCCACGAGGGCATTGCGATCTGGGTGTCCGGCTTCTTCGGCTCGGGCAAGTCCAGCTTTGCAAAGATGCTGGGTCTATCAATCGAGAACCGCCCTGTCGCGGGAACTCCCGCCGGTGATCGGTTCGCTCAAAGAGCTGGCGACAACAGGCTTCAAGTCCTCCTCAAGGCGATAAACGAGCAGATTCCTACCCACGCCGTTATCTTCGATGTCTCGACTGATCGAGGGATTAGGAGCGGCAACCAGTCTCTCACCGAGATCATGTACGGGCTTTTCCTTCAGAGCCTTGGCTACGCCAAAGATCTCGACCTCTCCGAATTGGAAATCGCCCTTGAAGAGAAGGGACAGCTTGAGGGGTTTGAGGCCGAGTATGGTCGTCTCTTCCAGAAGGAATGGTCATTCGAGAAAGGCAAAGTTGCTTTCGCTCTTAGTGAGGCGAGCCGGGTTCTCCACAGCCTCGATCCCGAGACGTACCCGATGGCCGACTCATGGGTAAAGGCAGTCAAAAACAAGGCTGACATCTCTCCCGGGAAACTGGCGGAGCGCGCTAATGAATTGATGAAGCGTCGCCGACCCGGCCAAGCCCTTATGTTCGTCGTTGACGAAGTCGGTCAGTTCGTTGCCCGCGATATACAGAAGATGCTCGACCTACAGGCCGTTGTTCAGAGCCTCGGCGTCAAAGGCCGAGGCAAGCACTGGATTGTCGTTACCTCGCAAGAAAAGCTTGGTGAGCTTGTCAGCGGCCTCGATGACAAGAAGATCGAGCTTGCGCGCCTGATGGACCGATTCCCTCTGCAGGTCCATTTGGAGCCTTCCGATATTTCGGAGGTCACCAGCCGGCGCGTTCTGTCCAAGAACGCGCCGGCGCAGAAGGCATTAGGACAGCTCTTCGACCAGCATCGGGGAAGGTTCACTGAGCACACCCGCCTGACTGCCGATATCAGGCTGCCAGAACTGACCCGTGACAGTTTCATCGATCTCTATCCGCTTCTGCCCTACCAGATCGATCTAATTATCCAGGTAGTCTCAGGGCTTCGCACGCAGGGTGGGGCTAGCAAGCACGTGGGCGGCGCAAACCGCACTATCATCAAGCTAGCGCAGCAGCTGCTGATCAACCCTGCCGTCAACCTTGCAGAACAGCCAATCGGCGCCGTGGCCCGCCTTGATCAGGTCTACGATCTCGTCGAAGGCAACGTTGGCTCTGAGGTGCGGGCGAAGATCTCGGCAATTTCGAAGGAGCTTGAACAGCCCTTGGCACAGCCGGTCGCGAAGGTGATCTGCCTGCTGCAGTATGTGAAGAGCGTTCACCGCACGGCGGAGAACATTGCCGCCGCGCTCCACCCCGGTGTCGCCGGGGATTCACAGCTCGCCGCGGTGAAAGACGCGCTGCGTCAGCTTGAGGCAGCTAACAAGGTTCGCCTGGGCGACGACGGATACCGAATTCCGACGCCGGCGGAAGACGACTGGGAGCGCATTCGCAACGGTATCAGCCCAAAGCCGGGCGATGCTCATCGGATCTACTCCGAGGTACTGGCCTCGTTCTGGCAGCCGCAGCCGACCCATACTCTCTTTGATACCAAGACGTTCAAGGCAGGCCTGTCTATACATGGTCGTGAGATCGTCGCCGGCGACATGATGTTTCACTTCCATCTCGCCGAAGTGGGGGCATCGTTTCAGGAACTCTCGACTGAGCTACGTGCCCGTGGTCAGCAGGAACGCAAAAGTGTGTTTTGGGCTGTCGCTCTCAATGACGCCATAGATCGCGAGACCGTCGAGCTCTTCCGGTCCAAAGAGATGCTGGCAAGGAAAGAACGCGAAGCCAAAACGGCGGACGAAACCGCACTCATCGGCGAAGAGAAGATCCGGCAGAGGCGGCACCATGATGAACTGCGCCGGCTCTTTAGGGCCGCTTGCTTGGCAGGTAGCGTTAGTTTCCGTGGCAATGACCGCAGTCCAGACGATCGGGCCGTCGATATGGGGAAGAGCGCCGCCGACATTCTGAGCGACGTGCTGCCAGAGGTGTTCGATCGCTTTAAGGAAGCAGCCGCCCGGTCAGCCGATGTGAAGAAGGGCATCGATGCGCTGTTCATCGCCGAGAACCTTCAAGGCCTTCCCTCGGTGTTCGGTAGCCTCGGGCTCTTGCGTGACGAAAAGGGGAGGACTGTATTTCGTGTTGAAAGCGGCGTCTTAGCTGAGGTCTTGTCCCGCATTGAGGAGCGCGCAAACTACGGTGACACCGCCAGCGGCCGATTTCTGGCCGATGAGTTAGCAAAGGAGCCATTCGGCTGGGACTTTGAAATCGTTCGGTTGCTTGTGCTATCGTTGCTGCGTGCCGGAAAGATTCAGGCGACCAGCAAAGGTCAGACAATCGACTCCGCGACAGGGATCGAAGCCCGCGACACTTTTTCGAACAACAATTTCTTCCGTCAAGCCTCGTTCCGACCCAAGAAGGGCATCGAGTTCGAGGAGCTTGTAAAGGCGTCCGAGGCCTTCCGGGACACGTTTGGAAGCGAAGTCCGGGAGCTCAACGCCGGCGCCATCGTGTCCGAGCTTCGCAAGGAGATCGCGCGGCATGAGGACCCGGTTGCCGCAGCGCACGGCCAGCTCATCGCATCTCGCCTCCCCGGCGCTGCAGTGCTCGAGGGTGCGATCGGTCAGATGAAGGCCGTCCTCCGCGGTTCAGAGGACAACGCGATCGCGACGTTCAATTCGTCGCATCGCTCTATCAAGGACGCCATCAAACGCGCGACGGAGCTCGAACAGGCACTGTCGGAGCCCCATTTGCGGGATCTTGAGCAAGCGCGGGATGCGCTGAAGACCGCCTGGCCCTTTCTCCGCGGAGAATCCGATGCAAGGGAGGACCTCAGAGCGAAAGCGACAGAGCTCGAAGACCTCCTGGCCCGTGAGACCTTCTATCGAGATCTGCCGGCGATCGAGCAACACGCGTCGGCGATCGGCGCAGAATACGCGCGTCGGTTCGACGAAGCGTTGGAAGCTCGGATTGAGGCCTACACTCAAGCTATCGACCGGCTGGCACATACTCCCGGCTGGGACGCCATTGACCAGGACCAACAGCAGAAGCTGGCGGCGCCATTGGAGCGTGGAAAGACACGCGATCAAGAACGAGTGCCGATTCCGCAGCTCCGCTCGGAGTTGGATGCCTGTGAGACTCGTCTTCAAGACGCCATCGCAGAGCTTCACCGAATCGTCGACGGCGATCGTGTCGCGACGGTAAGGCTAGGCGCCTACTTCTCCGGCGGAATTGAGACCGAAGAACAGCTCGATGCCGCTCTCGACGGCATTCGGGAAGAGTGTTCGCGCCTGATCGGCACCGGCAAGAAGGTGATTGTCCAGTGATCGGCATGCACCATGGATAAGGCGACGCGCAACGCCATTGAACGAGCGACCCAGCAGGCACGGAAGCTGCTTTATGAGGATTTCTCATCACAGCTCGAAGCAACGTTCGACGTACTGCGAAACGGCGTCATCGCCCCAAAAGGCGGAGTCCACCTGTCGGCTCGCCAGCTGTTTCAGCGGGACAAAATCGTCGCCGCCATCGAGCATAAGCGCGCCGGTAGGACGACCGCCCAGGAGGCAGTCACAGACTATGTGAGGGATGCGGCTTTCACGGCGCTGAATCGCTTTGTGGCGCTCAAGATGCTCGAAGCTCGCCAATTGGTGCAAGAATGTATCACGAAGGGCGAACTGTCAGCTGGCTACCGGGAGTTCTGCGGCATGGCACCTGGGGTAGCGCTGCTCCCCGATGCCGCAGGATACCGCCTCTATGTCGAGAGCCTTTTCGATGAGTTCTCGACCGAGATCAAGGTGCTGTTTGACCGGCGTGACCCGGCCGCTGTCCTTTGGCCAAAGCGGCAGACTTTCGAGGCGCTTCTGACCATCCTAAACGCCCCCGATTTGTCAGGAGTTTGGGGCGAGGATGAGACGATCGGCTGGGTCTACCAGTTCTTCAATAGCGGCGAAGAGCGGAGGAAAATGCGAGACGAGAGCCAGGCACCGCGCAACAGCCGCGAACTGGCGATACGCAACCAGTTTTTCACGCCGCGATATGTCGTGCAGTTCCTCGTCGACAATACGCTCGGCCGTTTGTGGTTGGAGATCTATGGCGAACAGACGCGTCTCACCAAGCTCTGCGAGTACCTCGTGCGCTCCGCTGACGACCCGGGCCAGCCACGCCCGAGGAAGGACCCACGTGACCTCCGCATTCTAGACCCCGCCTGCGGCTCTGGACACTTCCTGCTCTACAGCTTTGATCTGCTGCTGGCGATTTATGAGGAGGCATGGTCGGTCGATGGCGTCGCCGCAAGAAGTGAAGCGACAGGTCGTTCTTTGCAGGATGACTACCCGGACCTCGCCGAGTTGCGTCGAGTTGCGCCGCGGCTGATCGTTGAACACAATCTTCAGGGCGTCGACATCGATCCGCGCTGTGCGCAGATCGCCGCCTTGGCGCTGTGGCTTCGGGCGCAACGGGCATGGAAGGACCTTGGAATCGCCGCAGCCGATCGGCCTCGCATTCAGCGCACGCATATCGTCGTAGCAGAACCGATGCCCGGGGATGCTGGGCTTGTTGAGGAGTTCGCAGAGCGTCTCGACCCTCCGTTGTTGCGCGACCTCTTTAAGAAGATGGTCGGTGAGAGCCGTTTGGCCGGGGAGCTTGGCACGCTTCTTCGCGTTGAAGACGGCATCGCTGCAGAGCTCCGCCGCGCTCGCGAGCAATTCGTAAAACAGCGCCAGACGACCGGATTTTTGCCAGGCATGGAGCCTGTCGCGAAACAAGGCTCTCTGGATCTCTCTGGCATCGATGATGACCATTTCTTCCATGAAGCCGAAGCCCGAATCATCGAGGCGCTACGCCTCTTCGCAGAAATGGCGACTGGCAGCGCGAACGTACGTCGCCGGCTTTTCGCGGGCGATGCTGCCCAAGGTGTAGCACTGATTGATCTGGTGCGAACGCAGTTCGACATCGTATTGATGAACCCTCCTTTTGGCGCGTGTAGTCTCGCCGCTAAGAAGGAATTTGAGAAGAGCTACCCTCGCACCAAAAGCGACCTCTACGCCGCCTTTATTGAACGAGGTGTGGGACTTCTATCCCCACGCGGCATGCTCGGTGCCATCACGTCACGTGCCGGCTTCTTCCTCTCGAGCTTTCAGAAGTGGCGTGAAGAAAGCTTGTTGCCGGACGCCCCGCCTATTCTCTTTGCCGATTTGGGAGCCGGCGTCTTGGACGGGGCAATGGTGGAGACTGCTGCCTACTGTCTTGAGGTGAGACAGTGACCGTTTTTTTCCGACTGATAGATGAATCTGACAAAGGTGAGGCCTTGCTTCGCCTCTGTCAGTCCGTCAACCACCCGGAATCGGAACTTGTTTTCATCCGGAACCCAGAAGAATTTTCAGCGATACCAGGAACCCCATTCGCCTATTGGGCGCTGGATAATTCGGTAAGAGCATACAGGATCCACAATTCATTTGAGCGCCAAGGAAATTTTGCTGGCCAAGGTGTCGCGACAGCAGACAATTTCCGCTTCATCCGCCTGCATTGGGAAATGAATTTGGCGGAATCGGATGACTCAAGTTGGTTCGGTTTGGCCAAGGGCGGAGCTGCAACTAAATACTATGGTGATATCTATCTGAAAATTCTTTGGCGTGGAGATGGCGCAGAATTTAAGGCGTGGGCAGGATCCCTTTACGACAATTCACATTGGTCTCGCATCACGATGAACTATGCCAAGTACGGCTTGTTTGGCCTCACTTGGTCGCGAAGGTCGATGGCGTTTGCTGTCCGTGCTTTGCCAGCTAAATGCGTCTTCGGAGACAAAGGGCCGGCAATTTTTACCGAGACACAGACGGCTTCGTCGTTACTTTTTACATGTGCTCTCTTGAACTCCAAGGCTTACAAATATTTGCTCGGTCTTCAGCTGTCCCGTGTCGATTTAGCAAAATCATATGAGACGGGGATTGTTGGGCGCACTCCGTTCCCCGCAGTTACCGAAGAGGCTGGAACGCGACTTGCATCACTGGCCCTCGACATTTGGCGAAATCTCAGGATCCTCGATGCTAAGAATGAAATTTCACATGCGTTTCTTCTGCCTTCTCTTCTATTACGAAAGATAATGAAATGTGGCACTCATGAAATGCTCACTGACTGTTCTCTCCTACAAGCAGATGTTGATGACATCGCATTTCGTTTGTACGGTTTTCAGGGGAAGGATCGTGCTGCGATCGAGACTTTGGACGACAACGGCGCTGTGGCTGGCGACGGAAGGGAAAGGGCTGTAGCGGCTCGCTCAGAAGACGATGAGGACGAAGCCGACGGTGCCGCCGGGGATACCGAGGCGATGCTGTCCTGGGCGGTTGGCGTCTCTTTTGGCCGTTTTGACATCCGCTTGGCCACTGGCGAGCGACCAGTCCCGCCCGAACCTGGCCCCTTCGATCCTCTGCCTCAGAAATCACCGGGCATGGTGCCAGAAGGAAATGCTCCGTTCATGCTCTGCCGGGGCGTCCTTGTGGATGACCTCGGTCATGCAGACGATCTCACGATGCGCGTCGCCGCCGTTTATGAGCGCGTCGGAGAACCGGTGCCACACTTGGAGACTCTGCGCCGAAGTCTCTCGCGCGAGTTCTTCCCCGCTCACATCAGGATGTATTCCAAGAGCCGACGGAAGGCCCCGATCTACTGGCAGTTATCCACTCCCTCAGCGAGCTATTCGGTTTGGCTGTATGTGCACGAATCGACAGAGGATACGATGTTCCGTGTCCAGAACGACTACGTCGCCCCTAAACTCTCGCATATGCAACGGCAGCTCGAAGGCATTCGCGCCGAAGCCGGATCAAATCCGACCGGTGCACAGCGCAAGGAAATTCTGGCTCAGGAATCCGTTGTCGAAGAACTTCAGATCTTATTTGACGAGGTCAAACGAGTTGCACCGCTTTGGAACCCTCATCCGGACGACGGAGTAATCATTAATTTCTCGCCGCTTTGGCGCTTGGTGCCGCAACACAAGCCCTGGCAGACAGAATTAAAGACCACGTGGAACGCTCTGTGCTCAGGTAATTTTGACTGGGCTCACCTCGCTTTGCGCCTATGGCCCGAGCGCGTGGTTCCCAAATGCGCGACAGACCACAGCCTTGCGATCGCACATGGCCTCGAGAAGGTCTTCTGGGTAGAGAGCGACGATGGCAAGTGGACGCAACGCCCTGCTCCGACGCGCCAGATCGACGAGCTTGTGCGTGAACGGACGTCAGTAGCCGTCAAGGCCGCATTGAAGGAACTGACCGAAGCCTCAGCACCAAACGGTCCTACAGCAAGAACGCGGAGGTCCTCATCGTGACGATCTCCGAAGACACCATCAAAAATGCCGTTCTTCGCTATCACCGGGAATACGATAGATACCTAAAACTCTCTGCGCGCGTCGCCGAAATCTGCAGGTTTGAAATTGTCGAAGGAAACGCGATCAGAGCGCAGGTCACATTTCGCGCGAAGAGCCCCAAAAGCCTCGAAGGAAAGCTCCGTCGCTTCGCGGCATCTGGGAAGAAGGAGTTGCCAAACGCGCAATCTGTGTTCGACGCGGTGCGCGATCTCGCTGCGGTCCGGATAGCCACCTATGAACAGAGGCATGAGGATCAGGTCGTCCAACTAGTGTGCAAACGGTTCGTAGACCTAAACGGTGGCGCGCCGTGTAGCGAACGAAAGGACAAGAACGCTGCGGATAACAACAACTTCTACCGGGCCACGCATGTCGAAGCGTTTTTGCCAGAAGCGGACGTGATCGGCACCTACGCCAATGTCTCTGACGTACCTTGTGAGATTCAAGTCTGCAGCATGATGGCCCACGTCTGGAATGAGATCGAGCACGACCTTGGCTACAAGCCCCTGACCGGCTCGCTTTCAGAACAGGAGCGCGGTCTCCTCGTGTCGCTTGGCTTCGCCGTTCGACAAGGCGACATCACGATTGGCAACCTATTCTCTGAAACCGAGCGTCGCCAACGCGAACGTGGCGGCGCCTTCACAGATGTCTATGACTTCGTGGCGCGAGTCCGCGGGTGGTTTCCGGATATCGATTTTGGTCGAAACGCCGGCCCACTTTACGAAGCACTACAGCCTATTCGCCTAGTTTCCCCAGAAGGCATACGCCGATTGATAACTGTCCCCGAGCCGATGACGGAGCCAGCGCAAAGGGCACTCGATGCGTTCACAGCGAAGCTAGCAGCGCAAGGTGACGCACGGTTTCCACTCGATAGGAATTCGTCTGATCTCCTGCTCGTTCTGCTTTTGCCGCAGCTTGCCAAGCACATCATATCCTCATCCGGCGATGCGGTGTCCGACGGAGTTGTGCGCCTTCGCTGGTTCGCTGCCCGCTTTCAAGAACTATCCAAGGTGGAAAGCGGAGGTCTCAACTGATGCACCCCTTGCATGACTGTATTTCGAAGCAGCTCGCCGAGAGGCTCAAAGTTAGGAAGGTCGTTGTATGGTATGACCTTCGTCGCGAGTTCGCGTCGTTTATCGCTGAATTGCGGGGTGGCGCGCGGACAAACGATGAGGCTGTGCCCGTGGCGGTCGCCGGCATGGGCGCGCGACTAATCGAATATGACGGCTCGATGTTCGAGCTGCGTGTTGTCGTGGAGCCCTTCGTCTGTAGCGATGCGCCGGCGGAGTGCATGATCGTTTACCTGCCGGGCTGCGAGCGCGATCGCCAGGGCTCCGTACTGATGGAACTCGAAAAAGCCGGGGATTGCTACGAGCCGCAGTTGAAGCGGCTCGCGCGCAATGTCCTGCGTCAACGTTACACCGACGGCGTCATTGATGAAATGCTGGCGCCGGAACGTGTCTCCTATGAAGATCTTGCGCGCGCATCGTCGGACACTTCATCAACCGAGCCGCCATCGGTTCTGAAGTCGATCTTCCATAATACCTCCGGAAGCGACGGCATCATCGCGTCATGGCTCAAGAGCGACGAGCGTGATGCTGAGATCGAGCGCAAAGAGGCGCCTCGCGAGTTGGTGAAGCTCGTGCGCTCGAAGCTTGGCCTAGAGCTGCCTGACGATGCCGCCTTGCCAAAGCTTCGATCCATTGCGCTTCGATACGTCCTGGCGAGTGAATTCAGGATCAATCTCAGCAGTGCCGCACCTTCGGTTCTTGACGTCATACCAGCGCCGAAGACGAAGGATGAGGAAACGGTGGTTCGGGACCTCGCCCGCCTGCTTCGTACGAAGTTCCCCGACGCCTATCCCGCGATGGCGGATCGCGTGGAAGCCGAGCTGGGGCTTCGCGGCGTCGCCGTCTCAGCCGGAACTCTCGGGTCGATCGACACGTTCCGTTTTGAGGAGCGCGTGCTGCTGGCGCATTGCGGGGATCTGGTCGCGGCGAAGAAGTTCGACGAGGCCCTCGATGTCATCAGTAGGCGGGAGCACAGCTTTTGGCTTGATCGTGATGTGGGACGGAAGGCCCAGTGGGAGGCCTGCCGCCGCATGGCCGAGCTGGGAAGCCTTGGAGTGGCTGTGCGAGCGGCGGTCGGGAAAGCCGGCGGCGACGCAAACGCTTGGATCGACGCCTACGCCGCCAAAGGGGGATGGTTCCGATTGGATCAGGCTCAACGCCGCCTTGAGGCGTGGGTAGCCAACCTCGACGATGAACCGGAGGAGCACCCCCTGGGTGTCGTACGGGGCGTTTACGAAGACGCGTGCCGCGCTATGGCCGATGGCTTTACCAAGGCCCTCATCGCGGCCAAGTGGACCGTCTCTGCGTTCCTACACCAGACGCGTATCTACAGTGAGATCGTCTCAGAGCAGCCCAAGCCAGTGGCGTACTTCTTTGTCGACGCGATGCGTTTTGAGATGGGCGTCGAGCTCTCGGAGCGGCTTCCCAAGTCGGCCGAGGTGAGCGTGCGCCCTGCTGTCTGCGCGCTACCCAGCATCACTCCGATCGGCATGGCCGCGCTACAGCCCGGTGCATCTTCCAGCTTCAGCGTCACCGAACAGGCAGGCACGATCGGGGTTCGAATCGACGATGCGTTCCTTCCCGATCTGGCGGCACGGAAGAAGTTTGCAGCCTCACGCGTGCCCGGATTAGCTGACGTCGCTCTTGATGAGTTGCTGAGTCTTCAGCCGTCGAAACTTGCCAAGAAGATCGAGGGCGCGCAGGTGATCATCGTGCGGTCCCAGGAGATCGACCATGCCGGTGAGCGCGGGTTCACATTCCAGGCTCGCCAAGTGATGGATACGGTTATCGACAATCTCGCCCGGGCAATCCGCAAGCTCGCCGCGGCCGGCGTCGAGCATTGCGTGCTGACCGCTGATCACGGGCATATGTTCTTCCCATCGGACCGCGACGAGTCGATGCGGATCGACGCACCGGGAGGCGGCGAGATCGACCTTCATCGCAGGTGTTGGATCGGGCGCGGCGGAGCGACGCCGCCAGGTTGCGTCCGCGTCACCGCCACGGCACTCGGGTATGAATCTGACTTGGATTTCGTATTTCCCTTCGGGAGCGGGGTCTTCAAAGCGGGCGGGGATCTCGCCTTCCACCACGGCGGCCCATCATTGCAAGAGATGGTCGTACCCGTGGTCACAGTCCGTATGAAGGCGCGAGAGGCAGAGAAATCGACCGCGGGGTCGGTGACAGCGACAGGCCTCCCCGACGCAGTGACGAACCGTATTTTCAGCGTGACGATCCAACTCGACGGGAGAAACCTCTCGCTCTTTTCGACTGAGCTGTTGGTTCGACCCCTGTTGGTTTCAGCCGGAAAGCAAGTTGGCGGTGTAGGCATGGCAGTCGATGGCGACTTTGATCGCGCGACAGGCTGCGTGAAGCTTCAGGCTGGGAAGCCAGTCACGGTCGCGTTCCTTCTGAGCGATGAGAGTTCACCGTCGCTGCGCGTAGTCATTCAAGATCCGACAACAGATGCCGAGCTGTACCGTTCACCCACCGACATCCCGGTTCGTCTCGGAGTTTGATCATGAACCACGGATCACCGCCGACCCGCGACGCACTCGACAATAAGGCGAACCAACTGTTCGCTGGAAAGGTCGTCCGCAAGGATCTCGTCCGGAAGGTAAAGGTCGGAGCGAACGTTCCCGTGTTCGTCCTTGAGTTCCTGCTGGGAAAATACTGCGCCTCGTCAGATGAAATTGCGATTCAGATGGGATTGCAGGTTGTCAATGACACGTTGGCAAACAACTACATTCGACCCGACGAGTCTGCGAAAGCGCAAAGTAAGGTCAAGGAGAACGGAAAATACTCTTTCATCGATAAGGTGAAGGTCCGCTTAGTGGATTCTGACTACTGGGGGGAGGGTGTCAATTTCAACAACAAGTTTCTTCATATCCCCAGCCAGTACGTGCGTGACTATGAGCGCCTGCTAATGGGCGGTGTCTGGGCTCAAGTCGATATGCGGTTTGAATCCGACGAGGAGACGAGAGGGAAGAATCCGTTCTGGATCGACAAACTGGTCCCTATCCAGATCGCAACCTTCGACCTTGATGAGTACCGCAATGTCCGTAGGCAGTTTACGACGGACGAGTGGATCAATCTCATCGTCCGAAGCATGGGGTATGAGCCTGGCGAGATGTCTCGACGGCTGAAGCTGCTGTTCTTGGTGCGGCTAATCCCGCTAGCGGAGCGAAACTACAACCTCGTGGAGCTCGGTCCCCGTGGCACCGGCAAGAGCTATGTCGTCCAAGAAGTTTCGCCTTACACCGCGCTTCTGACGGGCGGCACCACGGTCGCCAATCTGTTCGGTCACATGTCGGGCCGGCAGAAGGGCATGGTGCAGATCTGGGACGTTGTGGGTTTCGACGAGGTTGCTGACCTCCAGAAGATGCCGAAAGAAGTCATCACGACGATGAAAACCTACTGCGAGTCCGGCACGTTCCAGCGGGGACAGGAGGCCGTCGCAGGAGACGCCAGCATTGCGATGTTCGGCAATACCAATCAGCCGATCGACGTTATGGTTCAGACCGGCCACCTTTTCGCGCCGATGCCCGACACCATTCGCGACGATATGGCGTTCATCGATCGACTACACTTCTATCTCCCGGGCTGGGAAATTCCGCAGATGCGGAACGAACTGTTCACAGACCACTATGGGTTTGTTGTTGATTATCTCGCTGAAGCACTGCGCGAGATGCGCAAACACAATTTCACGGAAATCATCGACAGACACTTCTCGATGGGCGCTCACCTCAACGCCCGCGATCGTAAAGCCGTCCGGAAGACGGTGTCGGGTCTGATGAAGATACTATTCCCGCACGGCGATGTGACCCAGGAAGAACTCTCGGAAATCCTTGGGCTGGCTCTTGAAGGACGCCGCCGCGTGAAGGAGCAGCTCAAGAAGATGGGCTCCTTCGAATATTATCAGACATCGTTCAGCTACACCTTCCAAGAGACTGGAGAGGAAAAATTCGTAGGTGTGCCCGAACAAGGGGGACGCGATCTAATCTCCATGGATCCGCTTTCCCCCGGGACGGTATACACAGCGGGCGTAACGTCTGATGGAACGGTCGGCCTTTACCGCTTGGAGGTTTCAGTATCGAGCGGAACCGGGAAGTTGAAGATGGCCGGCGGAATTGCCGGTGCAATGAAAGAATCCGTCCAGCGAGCTTTCAGCTACGTCCAGGCGAAAAAGACGGAATTCGGCATTGCGCGCGATCTCGACATTTCGGACATACACGTCGAGGTAATCGACCTGCTTGGCAATCGAGTCGAGGCTGAAGTTGGGGTCGCCTTCTTTGTGGCATCCTATTCCGCACTCAGGAAAGCGCCTGTCAGCCCCGCATTGCTTGTGTTGGGAGACATGAGCGTCCAGGGGAATATCAAACCTCTTCGGTCCCTCACGGAGCCGCTTCAAGTTGCGAAGGACAACGGTGCAAAGCGCGCACTCATCCCGATCGAGAATAAGCGAAACTTCCTGGATGTAAGCGCTGATATCGTCGAACAGGTCGACCCGATCTTCTACGGGGACCCCAGAACAGCCGCTATGAAGGTGCTCGGGAGCTTATAGCCAAAAACTATATTCGCCGCGCCGTTGCTGCCGACCCGCCGTATCGGCGCCGCCATCGCGGAGAGGCGTGCCTTCCGTCGCGGCGACAGAGCGTGGGGCAAACGAATGTTTGGAATTCGCGCAATATGCACCGCGGCACCCTTGCTCATCTGGATTTCTCTATTCCGCTCAATCCGGGCCAGTCAGGACAGCGATCGCTGTCGACAACATGGCGCGCGCCCGATGGAAATGCTTAGGTCGGGGAAACGGGGGACGACATGCTTAGGCTGATTTATGAGACGAAAGCGAAGAAGGCTGCGCAGGAAACACTTGCGCAGATCGTGAAGGACTCGCTGCCGTCACAGGGGATGCGAAGAATCGGCTTCAAGGGCGGCAACCGCGACCGCGAACTATTCTCAGCCGGCGAAGGCGAACTCTGGGCTTCGATCAGCAAAACTCCTGAGGACACGACGATCCCGAGATACTGGAACGCGTTCGGCATCTTCGAGCCCGAACGAAAAATGCAGCTCATTGCCGTAGAGATCAACGTTCCTCCCGAAACCAACGGCTGGCAGGTCGCCGGGGCCTTCGCACAAGACGACGAGACTGGCGACGTCCACCTGATGCACGATGGCGCGGTCGGCGGCGGACGTCCCGGCATTGGACAGGAGGCCTTCCTGATCTCGGCGAACATCCGCATGGTCGAAGTCCTTTGCGAAGACGGTCGGTTCCGTAAGGCCATACCCATCGGCAACATGTCTGACGCGGGCTTCGTCGGCCGCCTGGCGCGGTACGTCAGCAAGGTCGCGGATTTCAAGCACGCCGTTTCCGAAGGCGAACTGGAGCCCGCCGAGCTCCAGAAGCGGGTCGAAGAGGCCGAGAGCTACGACAAGGAATTCTCGGGAACTAAGCGCGGCCGGCGCGGCGGAACGTTCGCTTACGAGACATATCATGGCGAGATCGTCGACATGGTCGTCGCCGAAAGGCATGCGGCGCGCAAGCCGGACGAAAAGGTCTACAACACCCAGCTGATCGACTGCTACGTGCGTCGGGCGGGAAAGATCACCGAAGTCTACGAGATCAAAACGGGCGTAGGCAGGCAGCAACTCTACACCGCGATCGGGCAGTTGGTGACGCATGCTGCTGTCAGCGATGCCGCGAAGTTTCTCGTTGTCCCGACTGACGAACATATGCCCAAGGGTTTCGACAAGGCCATCAAAGCGCTCGACATCACGGTCCGCGGGTTCAGGCTGGCAGGGACGAAGCGGAAGCGGATCATCGAACTGGATCCGGTCCGCACCTGATGGCTACGAAAATGAATTGGCAGCGTACGCAGCCTGGCCGCGGAGGTTTCGACGAACGCACAGCACACGAATGGCGCAGCGGTCCGAAGGTGACTGAATTGGACCTGACAACCACGCCGGATAGCCGGTCGGCGGACCTGTTGCTGCCGCCGACCATCTACTGGTCCGTCAATCTTGCACGAGCATTCCCTGAGGCGGACGAAGCCGGGCATCAGCGCTTGCGGCAGGCAGCGATCAGAACAGCCGCTGCGGTCTACAGGAGTCACGGGATCAACAGGCTGCTCTCGCGGTCACTGGTGCTGTACGAGCGGGCTAGTAGATCGAAGCCATTTCCGAGCGCATACTTCGCTCTGTATTTCGATCTTGAAGCCATGAAGATCGCGCTCAATCGCCGCTTCACGCACGATCCGCTGCCACGCCGAAACCTCTCTAAGTTCTACAGATACGTGGAGGTCATGAACCGAAGCCGATGCTGCTGGAGCTCGGAGGATGACGGTTTCAACGGGTTGATGGATCGTATGTTAGGAACACCGGGCAAGATCAGAGCGAAGGGGTTCTCCGGTCCGTGACCGTGACAACGATCATGCCGGCTCCTGCCTGGCTGATGGGCCTCAATCGCCTCGCCTCTCCAGGCTGATCCTGTCCACCCTGAACTCCTAGATCCCGCGCAGTTGGGCCGGCTCCATCCCAAATGCCACTTCCCGCCGCTCGCGCAGGCGCGCCATTCCACACGATAAAGCGCCTCCCGTAGCTTTGCGGCGGGGATAACTCATTAGTTCACTCTTTGTTCTTTTCCGAAAGTGCCTGGCGGGATATAGTCTGGCGTGTCCTTCAACAGATTCCTCAGGGAGGCAGCGCGCAGATGACCGTCCAGCCCACTAATACCATGCTGCAGGGGGACAGGATTCTCAATGAACCGACAATCAGCTGCCCAAGCTGCAAGACGGAAATCAAGCTCAATGAATCGCTCGCGGCCCCTTTGATTGCCGCCACGCGCGAAGAATACGAAATGCGCCTGGCGCAGAGCAACGCATCGATGGCTGTCAAAGAAAAGGAGCTTAAGCGCCAGCAGGCCGAGATCGCCGCCGCCAAAGAGGACATCGGCAACCAGGTGGCTGAGCAAATTAAGCTTGAGCGTGCCGGAATCGCGGTCGAGGAAGCGCGCAAAGCAAAATTGCTGCTTTCGGTGGACCTGGAGCACAAGGACAAGAAGCTTGCCGAGCTCGAGGCGACGTTGAAGGCGCGCGACGAAAAGCTGACCGAAGCCCAGCAGCAACAGGCGGAATTCCTGAAAAAGCAGCGTGCGCTTGACGACGAGAAGCGCGAGATGGCGCTGACCATCGAAAGGAAGATCCAGGAGGGATTGGATGCCGTTCGCGTCAAGGCGAGGTCCGAGGCCGAAGACGGCCTTAAAATGAAGGTCGCGGAGAAAGAGGAACAGATCGCCGGCATGCAGCGTCAGATTGAGGAGCTGAAGCGCCGTGCGGAACAGGGTTCCCAGCAGCTGCAGGGTGAAGTTCTGGAGCTCGAGCTGGAAGCCCTCATTGCCAGCCGGTTCCCGATGGACATCATTGAACCGGTTGCCAAGGGTGAGTTCGGCGGAGATGTCCTGCACCGCGTGGTCGGACCGGCGGGCCAGCCATGCGGCGCCATTTTGTGGGAATCGAAACGCACCAAGAACTGGAGCCAGGGTTGGCTGGGCAAGCTCAGGGCGGATCAACGAGCTGCGAAAGCGGATATCGCGCTGATGATCTCGGAAGCTCTGCCTCCCGGTGTGGAAACCTTCGATCTTCTTGACGGGGTCTATGTCGCCCATCCCAAATGCGCGATGCCGATCGCCATCATGCTCCGGCAATCCCTCATCGAGCTGGCGAACTCCCGCCTCGCCCAGGACGGCCAGGCTACCAAAATGGAGCAGGTCTATGGATATCTGACCGGTCCCCGGTTCCGCCATCGCGTCGAGGCGATCGTCGAAAAATTCTCTGATATGCAGGAGGATCTAGCCAAGGAACGCAAGGCCACAACTCGCCTGTGGGCCAAGCGGGAGGCCCAGATCCAAGGCGTGATCGAATCGGCCGTCGGGATGTACGGCGACTTACAGGGTATCGCCGGAAAGGTGATGCAGGAGATTGAGGCCTTGGATATGCTGGCAATAGAAGCATCCCGGCCCGATACCGAATAGGCCGGTATGCAGCTCAGCAGGAATTTGCAATCTGGAGCGGCTCTCCCAGACGTAACCATCGGACTGCTTCGGATGGCATGAGCAAAAGAAGCCCGCCGCACCTGAGGTAAACGTCGTCGGCCAATCGCTGTGGCCTGTCAGACCGCGCGCTCGAAGGCACGGCAGGTGAGGGTCGATGTCGACGCGCGGATGAGAGGCATGTGGAGGTGAGCCGGTAATCGAGGCGGACGAGTCATGGAAGACACAGTCACAAGCGAAGGTGCTAGCGCCGAGAGGCCTGCGCTGCAGCGCAAGATCATCCATGTAGATATGGACGCGTTCTACGCTTCGGTAGAGCAGCGCGACAAACCGGAGCTGCGGGGCAAGCCGGTCGCCGTCGGGCACGCCCTCGAACGTGGCGTGGTCGCAGCTGCGAGCTATGAGGCTCGCAAGTTCGGCGTTCACTCGGCGATGCCCTCCGTGACGGCGAGGCGCAAGTGCCCTGATCTGATTTTCGTCAAACCCCGGTTCGACGTCTACAAGGCGGTCTCGCAGCAAATCCGGGAGATCTTCGCCGAGCACACGCCACTGATCGAACCGCTTTCGCTGGACGAGGCCTATCTCGACGTGACGGAGAACATGCACGGGATCGCCACGGCGACCGAGATCGCCGAGGCGATCCGGGCGAAGATCAAGGCGAAGACCGGCCTTACCGCCTCAGCCGGTGTCAGCTACAACAAGTTCCTCGCGAAGATGGCCTCCGATCAGGGCAAGCCTGATGGGCTATTCGTTATCACGCCGAAGATGGGGCCGAGCTTCGTCGAAGTGCTCCCGGTGAAAAAATTCCACGGCATCGGTCCTGCCACCAATGCGAAGATGGAACGGCTCGGAATCCGCACCGGCGCCGATCTGCGGGCGCAGACGTTGCCGTTCCTGCAGGAACATTTCGGAAAGGCGGGACCATATTATTACTGGATATCGCGTGGCATCGACGAACGACCGGTGCACCCGGATCGCGTCCGCAAGTCCATAGGAGCGGAGGATACGTTTGCGCGGGATCTGTTCATGATCGCTGAGGCGCACGAAGGGCTGCGTCCGCTCATAGAAAAGGTCTGGCGGTATTGCGAAAACAACGAAATCCATGGGCGCACGGTGACGCTCAAGGTTAAGTATGCCGACTTCCGCCAGATTACGCGGCGTCGAACCAGTCACCAGACCATCCGCAGCCAAGCTGAGCTACAGAACATGGCATTTTGCCTCCTCTATCCTGTTTTTCCGGTCGAAAAGGGAATTCGGCTGCTTGGCGTGACGATCTCCTCGCTTGAGGCTGAAATGGTCTCGGAAGAGCTTCAGATGAGTCTTGCAATCTGACAACTCGAGCTTTCTTGAAACGGTGGGCGACAGCCGACTAGCTCGTTGCATGCGCGTTCGCATTGGCGACCATCGTGTTGAAATGGTCTATCGCGGCTGCCCTGCAACAAACCTCTCATGTATGCATCGTTTTGCCACAACTTCGCAACATAATGAGCTTGAATTGCATCGACTTGGCATGTATATGCATCTGGCAAGCGCATTGCTGCAACAGCGCCCAGGATTTGCATATGGAACATTTCCCCATAATTCAGGCTCTTTGCCGCGCGGCAATGGCCGACGCCTCACCAGCGGTACGGAAGCAGATCGAACGCCTTCGTGACGCTTTGCTGAAGGACGGAAAATCCAAACATGCCGCCAGCCTCACGGGTCTCCTGACGACAGCGGATCGAACCAAGGAAATATCGCCGAGTCGTATCGAGCGCTCGAAGACACAGATCCTGGGCGAGGCCCTGACACGTAACACGCCAATTCCGGTCGATCGTGAGACCGCGGCAGCATTGGCGGAAGTGATTTTCCCGGCGGATATCCAACCGTCCGCACCGCTGTTCAACGCAACAGTGAGCCAAGCGATAGGCACGATTATAGATGAGTGGGCTAACTTCGAGGCGCTATCAGAGATCGACATCCGGCCGTCGAAAACATGCTTGATCTACGGCGCGCCGGGCACGGGAAAGACCCGCCTAGCCTTGTGGATCGCCCAACAGCTCGACCTGCCGGTGGTATTGGTCAAGCTGGACGGCCTAGTTTCATCTTTTCTTGGAACGACCGCGCGCAACATCGGCAACCTGTTTGCGTTCGCCAATCGTCACCGATGCGTCCTACTGCTTGATGAGTTTGATGCTATTGCGAAGGTACGCGATGACCCGCAGGAGGTCGGAGAGATCAAGCGCGTCGTAAACGCGCTGTTACAGAACCTCGATGTTCGTCGCGATGTCGGCTTCACGATCGGCATCACCAATCACCCAAAGCTTCTGGATTCTGCCGTGTGGCGCCGCTTCGAGGTGCAACTGGAAATTCCGAAGCCGGACTTCGAAATGCGCAAGGCGATTGCCGCGCATTTCATGCCGCCGGTCAAAGCTCCCGACATCCATTTGCGTCTGATCGCATGGTTCACCGAGGGATCGACCGGCGCCGAAATCGAATCGCTGGTTCGCACCTACAAGAAGGCAACTACCGTTCGTGATGAAGACAAGCGCGGTCTGCTCGATACGCTACGGCAGTTCGCAACACTAAATGCAGCTCGGGTCCAGAGTGAGCGCCGTGCGCTCCTGTTTGACGATCCCGCCAATCTATTTCGGGCCATGCGGAACGATCCGATCCTTGGCTTTTCCATGACCGACATTGGAGAGATCGCCGGCAAGGACAAATCGACTGTCAGCCGTCAGCTCGGTCGTCAGGTGAGCCGCTCGACCGACGAGGTGTCGAATGGCTAGCCCGATCCAGGTCGTCCTCAATCCGGAAAACTATGTGGAAGCACGAGATGCTGGGGGTGGAGGTGGAGGGAAGGATTTCTTCGCTCACCGTGATCGCGCATTTCGGGACCACAAGGCTGCCCTCATCGGACAGGTCGAGGCGATTTCGGGTGTCCTTAGTGCTCAAGCGCAAGGGGATGTTGGCTACGTGAAGGTCATCCTGCGCCGTGAGGCTTGGGCCAAAAGCCACCGACCGATCGTGACTTTGTTCCGATCTGATCGAACACGGCTGGTTGGCGGAGGCGATCTCGGCATCATGATTGTAGAAGGGCGCCCTAGCACCCTCCGTCGTGTTTCTGAGGAGATCGCCAAGGCAGAGACGCATACGGTTATGCGCTTCGATGAGAAGAAACAAAAAGAGGTGCCGAACCCGTCGCCTCGGAAGAGCGAAACAGGTGCAATAGACCGCATCGAGCTTTTTGGTCCGAGCGACCGTCGGAGCTTTTCCGCAGAAGAGGCCGTTGCTTGGCTGTCCAACCCCATGACTGGCAGCAGCTATCAGGTCGAGCTTTTCGACGCGCCGCCGCCGCGCTCGGAATGGGACCGCATCGACGCGGGCCATCGTCGGCTGGTGGAGTCGTTTATTTCAGGACTAAACGAGCTGGAACATGGGTTGACCGTGGAACGGTTGCCAGATCGCCATCAAAAACAGACGATATTGTCTGTGCGACTCGATCAGTCAGGGGCGCAGCCTGTCCTGCAGCTCAACGAACCTTCGGTGGTTGAACGTCGCCGCGACCTCGCTCCATTCAATCCCGACGTCGCCCAGCATGCTCGCCTGCTGACATTTCTCGACCATCACCCCCTTGTGCGACGAATTGAGCTGCCCGGTATCGTCGTGCGCGCGAGCCCGTCCACGGACCTCTTTGGTCGCCGACGGCCCAAAGACGCCGTCATACCGGTGCGCGACAGCCGGCGCACGCACCCCCGGCTCGGAATAATTGACGGCGGCATTAGCGCGGTCTTGTCGGATTGGGTGATCGACCGTTGGGACATACTTGCCGATGAGGATGCCGATCTCGCCCATGGGACTTTCATCGGCGGCTTGGCGGCGATCGGCGGAGCGCTGAACGGCGCTGAGATCTGTCCTGAGCTGGACGGCGCAGAACTGGTCGACGTTGCCGTCTTTCCCAGCGAGGGGAAGGCTGGCGCCTTTACGTCCTACTACCCAGACGGACTGGCCCAATTTTTTGACGAGATGGAAACCGCGATCTCAGATGCCCGCGCGCGACACGGGGTGCGGGTGTTCAACATGAGCCTCAACATTCTTCAGCCTGCGGCGCCGGATCGCTATAGCCCGCACGCCGCACGTCTCGATCGCATCGCCGAGGCTAATAACGCTGTTATTTTCATTTCGGCCGGGAATATCCAACCACAGGATCTTCGCGCGGAATGGCCAAAGGATGCCGCCGCAGCCCTCGTCAATCTTGCCAATGGACGTAATGACGGCTTGCTCACGCCGGCAGAAAGTGTTCGAAATGTCGCCGTCGCAGCACTCAATCCGCCCGGTCATGGTGATTGTCTGCCATTCGCACCGACACGTTTCAGTCGAAGAGGACCAGGCCTACGCGCAGGCGTCAAACCCGATCTTGCCCATGTTGGTGGAGCGGGCACTTCGGATCTTATTCTTGGCCATGGACTGTTTTCGATCCTGCCCGATGGAAGCGTCGTTGACGGTTGCGGAACAAGTTACGCAGCGCCTCTCGTCGCCAAGACCGCTGCAGCGCTCGATCATGCCATCGAAGGCGAAATATCACGCGAGAGCCTGATTGGCCTCCTTGTTCACCATGCGGAAGTCCCGATCCTGCTGAAGTCGAAGACCCTCGCGCCAATTGCCCGGCAAATGGTTGGTTTTGGCATGCCGCCATCGGCGGATCGAATTCTGGAGACCGGCGAAAACACCATTACGTTGGTATTTGCATCGCGCATTCAACGCGACCAACAGATCAACTTCGGGTTTCCATGGCCGGCTTCACTTGTGGGTCCAGGCGGAAAATGTCGCGGCCGCGCCAAACTGACACTCGTCTCCACGCCACCATTGGACGCCCGCTTCGGTTCGGAGTTTGTTCGCGTCAACATCAACGCGACGCTGCAACAGCAACAGGCCGACGAGGGCTGGAAGGGTCGTCTTGACCCGCTCTACCTCCCATTAAAACGCGGGGCACCCGCCGTTGAAGCAGAGTTGATTGAACACGATTTGAAATGGAGCCCTGTGAAGGTCCTTGAAAAGGAGTTCCCGCTCGGAGTGGGGCCATCATCGAATTGGCGCCTCTATGTCGAATATCTCACTCGTGCGGGCGAAGTCATGCCCGAGGAGGGCGTTCCATTCACTGCGATAGTGACGATCACTGATCCTGAGGGAGAAATGCCTGTGTTCAACGATATGCGCCAAAACCTCCAGGCACTCGGCGCCCAAATATCAGATATCCGCACTGCTGCCCGCATCACCCCGCGCGTCTGATGTCCTTGTCCGGCCAAATGAGAACGCAGGAAATTCATGGGTGAGATGTTGAGCAACGATTGCGTTTTGGTGACCGACGACAAGAAGGATTTCGTGGAGATCGAACTCATCAATCCTCTGCGCGGGGGTACCGATGCGCCTGCTGTTTAGCCAACGTTACCGTCGAGCGATCGACCAGGGTGCACTCGTCGTCGATATACCCGACACCGCCCGCCGCAAAATCTGGGCGTGGCTATCCGCCAACAACACGTCTCTCGGCATCCAGCGCGATCCCAATGATCGCTGGATTTCCAACTCTTCAATCCTAGAAGAGGCCGAAGGCGATTTGCTCATCGAGCACGGTTGGGATCGCCTTCCCGTCACACCCTATCCGGCCGACGCCCAAAACCATGCAGCGCTGCGTCTTCTTATGCTGGACGGCCAAGGTAGGTTCGTCTTCGACATCATCGAGATCGCGTCGGGTTACATGGAGCCTGCCGAAAAGGACGCGCTGCGCCAGAAGGTCAATCAGATATTCGAACTCCATGACTGTCCCTGGCGAATGTCGGACGGCGAGTTTTTCAAACTCGATGCAGACTTCGTCGGCGCAAGGCTCGCAGCGAGCGCGCATGACGCGCTGGCCGCAAACCAGTTCGCCGGCGCCGCCGATGAGTATGCCAAGGCACGCCAGTATCTCGCCACAGGCGATGTCAGGGAGGCGATCTTCTTTGCCGGCCACAGCTTCGAAAGCGTCATGACGGTGCTTACAAAACTCGAACACGCCAATGGCGACAGACTGATCAAGGAGCTAGGCGCACAAGGCTTGTTCGACGACCTGCCAGAATCCGTACGCGCCGGCTTCATGGATCAGGTTTTCAAAACGCTGCCCTTCCTCCGCAACAAGCTAGGCGGTCACGGCCAGGGCAAGGACGTCGTCGCCATCCCGCTCGCCTACGGTGATCTCGCTATCCAGATCGCTGCTGCCTTCCAGAATTTTCTCATCACCAAGCATCTCGAGCGTTCGCCGCCACCGCCCGAGCCGGGCCCCGCCAAGCAAGAGCAGTTTTCCCTAGATGACGACATCCCATTTTAACGACAACGCCCGTGACCAGACCGCCATGGACAAGCGCGTATTGAAAGTGCTCGAGCTGGATCACGAGGACGGCGCGCCGGGGCGGGAGATCGCGTTCTCGGACGTCGCATTCAGTCCATTGGGCTATGCTGAACTACGAGGCGCTATTCTTCATCAACCGATGCAGATCCCGTTCGTCGGTCGCGGCACAATCGTCAGCACCGATATCGAGGGGTTCGGGATTGGGCAACGCAGGCAATTTCGCACGACGCTGGACAGCCCCTTCACGTCGAAATGTATCGGTCTCGTCAAAGGTGGATGGCTGCCTTCGGCGATCGCGCTCGAAGACAATTCCATCGTGCTGCCGGATCGGTGCGTTGTGGCTCAGCTCAACGCCCGGCTCAAGAACGGGATCACGAAACCGCAGGCGGAGAAGGACTTCGTCGATTTGTTCGCCGACAGTGCCATTCCGATCAATCCCCTGCTGTTCGTCCTTGAAGGGGACGGCCGTGAAAACCCGACTCCGGAGACCGTGGAGCAGCACCTAATCGAGGCTGTTTCCAAGCTCCGATCGGCTTTACCGAAGGCGATCCTGGTTGCCGCGGATGCTCAGGGTCTCAAGGGCGTGCTGGGGCTGGTCGAGGACACCCAGCCCGGCATGGCGCGCAAACAGGACTTCCTTGAGCGTCTCAACCCGAAGCTCAAGTCGCCGATTGGGAGGAAGAATGTGCAATCACTTTGGGACGAGGTTCTTGCGACTGCGCAGGATTGCGGCATATCCAGAAACTCATTGGTTGTCCTCGCCGCCCTGAGCACAGTTATCGTGTCAAATGGGCGAAGCCCGGCCAAGAGCCTGCTTAAGTTCGGTGAGGAATACACAAGAGGAGACGCCTATAACGCCCTGGCCGATCTTCGGTCGCTTGAAATATTGATGCACATCTTTGCGCTCTTTCCTGATCAGCGCGTGATGCTTTGCACGGCTGACAGGAACATGGCACTATTCTGGGTCGGACTTTGCGCGTCCAATTTCATTTTCAGCCATGGCCGCATGACCTACGACATGGCGCCCGTTGACCTGCTGCCAGGCATAACCGACGAACAGTGGAAGGCGTTTGTCGACTTCTGACCGCCAGGCGCCAGCTTCGTCTCTTCCGATTGTTAGCCACCGAGCCATCGGTTCTTTGCAGCATGATCGACGTGCTGCGCCGTAACTACGCCAATACGAGGGCATAGCGTTGAGAGTACGCTCAGCAACGATAAGCTCGAACGAACACGGAACAGGTCACTCTCGTTGACGCCGCTGGAGCGTCCATCGCAATCAGCTCGACGCCGGTTGGTCCTGCTCAGGAACCATACGGATTGCGTGAACCATCTGCTTTCATTAGGTTTTCGGCTTGGCGTTGTTTAGCGGGCTTTCAACGCGATCCCCTCAGGTACAAAGCGTCTGGTTTTCACCACATCTAGCTGTGCTTGAGAGAAGCTCCGCTAAGCGCAGAGCAACTTCCGCAGTTCGCAATTCAGGGTCGACAAGGCTTCGGCGCATTTGTCGAACACATAGTCGAGAGCCAGGCCGTAGCCTCCGTTCAGGAGCGCGGTATCGAAGCCCATGACCTCCAGCGCTGCCCGCATTTCGCCGAAGTCTTCGTGCGCTTCCGCGTTGCGCAGGCGGTTCAGCTTGAGGAGTGGAACCCAGGCTGGATTGTCTGCCCTCCAGTCAACCTCCTGCGCGATACCCGCCAAGGCCTCCCAGTCATCACCGCGAGCGTTGGCTTCCTGCAGGAAGCTCAGGAGCGCTTGGAGGAGCCGGAACGTGCGTAACTCCTTTAGGTCGTCGGCTGGGCATCCGCAGAACCGCAGCATCCGCTTCAATGGACGCTGGGGCATCCGCGCCAACAGCTCGTTTAGGGCCTTGCATCTGGTAAGAAAAGCGCTCTGAGTCATGTTCAGCGGCGCCACGCGCGCGAGACGGCGCAGTTCGGGATAGGGACGCCACTGATCCGCGATGATTCTCTCGCGCGATAGATGCACGATCGCTTCGGCCTCAACATCAACTCCAATGCGACCACCCAAGTCGGCGAGCAAATCGCCGAGCTCCAACAGGTGCCGTGCGATCCGGTCCGTGCGGGAGACGATGTGATCCTGGTCCAGATTAATGGCGGCCGCCGCTTCGGCGCTCAGGGCGTGGTCGAAGGCGTGGACGATCTCGCGTCCGGGCTTAGCCTCGTAGAGCTCGTGCATCGGGATGCGGATTGCATTGCGACCGACTCGCACACATTCGGTGAAGCTCCACTGGCCGCGATACCCTGGGCTCGTGTGCCAGCGGTCACCGATTTTGACGACATGACAGTCGTAGACAGCGTCCTGCTCATACCGATCGAGGAAGCGGTCATCTATAAGAACGGAAACGCCGCCTACGAGTGCGTTGGCGCGGTCAGAGGTCATCGGACTGTCGTCGCCCGGCCAGACGAGACCTTCGGCGCTGCGCTCGTTGCTGAGTTGGGGCCCCAGGATCGCCGCAGCGCCCCAAATCTGCATCAATATCCCGTCGTCGTGCCGACGGAGGTCCATCTCGTAGCGTTCATCCTCTGGGACGTGCGCGAAGTGGCCATACTCATCGAGGAGTGCGGTTAGATCTGCCCGCGCCGGCAGAAGCTTGCTGTAGTAGAAGATCCGCACTCCGTAGGCACCGCGCATCCAGAGATAGCGATGGAGATAGTCGCTGCGCATCTTCCAGAAGACCGAGCGCTTGCTGGTCCACTCGTATTCGGTAGAGGCCTCACCTTCGGCGACGCCAAACTCCGGCGTGCCCAGGTCATCGAAGATCACCCGCTGATGATCACCGCCGACGGTCCGCGACGAAAGCCCGAGCGACATCCAGACCTTTTCGGCAAGGTAGAAGTTGTAGAAGGAGTGGTCGCCCCAAGAGGCGACGACGTAGTCGTGGCCGTTGATGGAGGGAACGAAATCATCGATGGCGCCCTTGTAATCGGCGACAGGCGTCGAGGACGAGACGACGTCGAAGTTGCATTTGCGCAGGGCTCCGAGGTCCAGCCCCTCTGCTTCCTTAACCACGGCCATCTGCATGAGGAGATCCTCGCGGGCAGCACCATGTGGGTCGTTCTGGAGGTGGTTCGCCACCTCGACGAAGACGTCGCCCGGATTCGCGCTCATCGGCGTTACGAGACGCACTAACCGCTCCGGAATTAAGTCCGCCGGCACCGGGAATTCGTCCAGCCACATAATAGTCTCGCCCTTCGAATCTGCGCGAACACTAAGCACGGGCCCTGGAGGGCTCGCAACCTCGTGCAAACTCGCCATGTTTGAAACCTGTGCTTCGGCAACGCGGCAGAAACGACCCGCTGCATGGGGGGCCGATCAGCCGCGCTCCTCCGATAGTCCAAGGCCTGTGTGAACTACTTCACAGACCGTCGACGCTTGCTTCTTTCAAAATGACAATCGGCGCGGGCTGAAAGCAGATCATGGACCACCTGCTGAAGCATGACATCTCAAAATGGTGCCGGGATTTCCTGGAAGCATTGCGATAGCCGTGAGCGGAAACATGGTGAGGAAGCGCCAGAATGCCGCCTTAGAGCACCCGCCTGAGTGTAGACCGACGTGCCTTCGCCTGAGGTTAGATGATCCCCCACGCGCGAAACCTTCCCCTCCCCGTCATCTCGCGAAGGCCGAGCTCGCCGATAAGATTGAGCGCGCCCTGCTTCGAGACTTTTAGCACCTCTTGGATCATGCCGGTTGAGACGACCGGCCGCGAGAGTACGAATTCGACCAGGTCGGCCAGTTTCGAGCTGGTGCGCCGT
>SAQG01000055.1 GCA_004020315.1 Mesorhizobium sp. | reverse complement strand
TCGTCATCGAAGGTCGCAGTCAGTGCCGTATCTGGAATCTCCTGTGCAACGCTGCCTGCGGCTCTCTTCCATTCTCGTCTCTTGGCCGATAACCGCGACTGCGCCGCACTAAGCTCCATCTGCCATTCGCTAGTTGCGACCGGATCATCGCATCCAAAAATCCTCGCCAGCCAACGAATGTTGGCAGTGCCAATTCCCTTCTCGTTCTCTTGAAACCAAAGCTGCACCGTTCGCAGATCGACCCCAACCCGGTTGGAATCAATCCGTGAAATCGCCTCTGCAAGAAGCTCGGGCGTCCATGGGCCCGCAGGAAACCCGTCTTTGCCCAACGGCCGACCCGCACCCGCCGCCGCCAATCGTTTGAATAATTCTTTGAAATCACTCCCGTCTCTCGGCGGAGGGAGAAATAACTTTCCGTTCCTAAACAATGACTTACAGGCTCTAGTTTCGTTCCGTTTCGCTAGGCTTCGTATCCTATCGTGCCTTCGTCCTCAATCAACGTATTTATCAACTCAATGCAACTACGAAGCGCGCTTCCAAGCTTTGGACATGCGCCCCCGGATGAAGCGTACAACTGATTGATTTTGGGAAGGAACATGGCCGAAATCGTTTCCTTGGAGCGGGCGAGGGACGCCCAACGTAGCTTCTCACCCCACAAGGAGGATGCGCGATATGGCTCTGGCTGTAATAACGTTTAATGGTGAACGCCTTGAGGATCCTATCGCTGAAAGGCCGCTCACAACGATACTTCTACGGCATCGTCAGCTGAGAGAGCAGGTGGAGCGTCTGTGTCGGCGTCTCGTTGAGTGCGAGACGGAAAGTCGGTTTTCAGCGCGGCTCGAGATGCGACTGAACGAGCTCCTTGCCCAGGAAGAGCATGCGCGGGACGAGATGCTTCGATTTGCGGTCGAAAGCATCGAGGATTGCGCTGCCAAGGCCGAGCACCTTCGGTGGTTGCTCAACGAGGGCGACAGCGGATTGGAGGACGCCGATTGGAATCTCCTGTTGCAGTCGTTTGTGAATAGTACCGCGGTGGCCGCCGGCGCTTTCTCCTAAGCTTGCGTGCGGACGCCAAAGGTGCCTGCCAGAAAACGAAGATTTTTCAGAAGGCGCCATCTTCGCCGTCGCGAAAGGGTGGAATCTTGCTGTCTGAGCCGACTGCCGGAATGCACAGGCAGCGCCATAACCAGCCATCGCGACCGTATCATTGAACAGCCGAAATTGGGTCAAAGCGGACTGCAGCATCCAAAAGGCGATAGGAGACATTCAATCAGGTGGGAACCTAAGTTGCTGTCTGACCCCATTGCGGAGCTTGGCAGCAACGAACGAACGACGGCTTTCAGCAAAAGCGGTCTTTAAGGACAGACCGGCCGGGACGACTGGAATTGGCAATCACAGCTATGCCATTCAGCCGAGTGGTGGCGGATCGAGATAGATTGGCTTTTCTTCGGCGAGGCTACGCTTAACCTCTCTGGTGAAATCGTCAACGAGCACTTCTTCCTTGTTAGCCTCAAGGCCGATCAAGGCAGCTTCCGCAGCCTGTTGTGGACTGGTTTTCTTCATATCGAATCCATGGGTCATGTCGGTATCCATGAAGCTCACATGCAGACCGAGCACTGCCGTATTCTGGCCGCGGAGTTCGATACGCAAGGCGTTTGTGAAGCTCCAAGCCGCGGATTTCGAAGCCGAATATGCGGCCAGCATAGGCCGGGCATACCAGGTCGCGTCGGACAACACATTGATGATCGCTCCGCCGCCGTTCCTGGCAAGGATCGGAGCGAATGCCTGGCTAACGGCGATCGTTCCGAAATAGTTTGTCTCGAGGATCTCCCGCGCTCCCTCGATCATACTCGGGTCAAGGGTGCTGCTGGTCAGGCGGGCAATGCCAGCGTTGTTGATCAGCAAGGTAGTATCGCCGCATTGGTTCGCGGCTTCGGCTATTGAGGCGTGATCGGTTACATCCAGTCCGACCTGTGTGATGCCCGGCCTGCTCTCATCATTGGGTTTGCGCACGCCAGCGTAGATCTTCCTTGCGCCGCGTTGAAGGGCTTGCTCAGCAAATGCCAAACCCAGTCCGCGATTTGCGCCTGTTATGAACAGTACGGAGTCTTGGATAATCATATTCGTCCTCTCTGGCGGGCTGGTTCAAATCGGCCAAAGCCGTTCAAAAGTCCGGCATAGCTTGGAAGTAGTTCTCTTCTTCTTGTCCATTGCCAGCGGCGCCTATAGGCCGATCAATGACCGTCGGCTTCGACGACAGCTTTGGCGAAGGCTTGCGGAGCTTCCTGTGGCAAATTGTGCCCGATGCCGCCGTTGATCGTCCTGTGCTCGTATCTGGCCGAGAATTTCTTGGTGTAGGCGCTAGGATCCGGATGTGGCGCTCCATTGGCGTCACCCTCCAAGGTGATGGTTGGCACGGTGATGACGGGAAACTCGGCGAGCCGCTTTTCGAAGTCGTCATATCTTGGCTCGCCTGCAGCCAAGCCGAGCCGCCAGCGGTAGTTGTGGATCACGATGCCGACATGATCCGAATTGTCGAAGGAGGCCGCGGAGCGGTCGAAGGTGGCGTCGTCGAAGGCCCATTTCGGCGAGGCGAGCTGCCAGACGAGTTTCGCAAAGTCGCGCCGGTATTTATCGTAGCCGGCCTGGCCGCGTTCAGTTGCGAAATAATACTGGTACCACCATTGGAGCTCGGCCTTTGGCGGCAGCGGCATCTTGTTGGCTTCCTGGCTGCCGATCAGATAACCGCTCACGGAGACCAGGGCCTTGCAGCGCTCCGGCCACAGCGCCGCGATAATGCAGGCAGTCCGCGCACCCCAGTCACAACCGCCGATGGTTGCCTTCTCGATCTTCAGAGCATCCATCAAGGCGATGATGTCGAGCGCGATCGCCGATTGCTGGCCGTTGCGGACCGTCTCGCTTGAAAGAAAGCGCGTCGTGCCATAGCCGCGCAGATACGGCACGATCACTCGGCAGCCCGCAGACGCCAGCAGGGGGGCGACGTCAACATAAGTGTGAATGTCGTAAGGCCAGCCATGCAGGAGAATGACCGGAGTTCCGTCAGCGGGACCGTCTTCGGCGTATACGACATTCAGGACGCCGGCATCGATCTGTTTCAGGGAGCCGAATGACGTGTTGGTCCCCGGCTTGATCGTGGGCAGATCCGCCGCCTCTGTCTTGCTGGATTGTGCGGCCGCAAGATTGATCATGCCGAGCTCGGCCGCGGCAATGGTCAAGGCCGCGGTGCCGAAAAAGCGGCGGCGATGATGGTTGATTTCTTCGGCCATGTTGATCCCATCCTTTTGCTGAATCTTGCTCAGCGGCTGATTACCCGCGGTCGAGGGTCACGGAAGCCACGTCGACCGTAATTGGTGTAAATCCCTGGTCTGCAACGCCGCTGGCGTCATGAAGGTGGATGAGCCGTCGCGTCGGAAACACGAATCCATCAAATGTTTTGTGATCGTGGGTATAGTGTGCGACTGGCGCCTTTCCCGTGACGTCGGGTGAGTAGTCCATGCGCCGCTGCATGAACGAGTCGTCGTAGTAGAAGACCTGATCTGCGTTGTGGTTCGCGATGGTCTTCGGAAACGTCACCGCCAGTCGTCGCCAGATTTGCCCGTTTTCCGTCCACGGGGCGATTTCCCGTGCCTCGACGCCGGGATATGTGAATACGAAGGGCGCTGTGAGGTAGTTCCAGACGGCGGCACTGGTGAAGTACGCCACCTGAATTGCATCCCAGCGTGTGCTTTCCTGGACAAACGGGGTCGGAAATGTTTCGCGTGGATTGAGACGTTCGTCGATCATCTGGCCGTCCAGAGTTGTGATCGCCATGCGTTCAGGAACGTTCATCACCGACATGCGGTCCGGCGCGGTGAACGGCGCGATCGTAATGTGCTCGCGATGCGGATCGGCCGTGACGGTTTGTTTCAAGTACACATCCGGCCAGCCTCTGGCCGCCCAAAAGGGGCCGCCGAGTGACATATGGGCAGTGATCCTGGTGAGTTTAGCCCAGTTCTCCATTCCGCCGTGTGCGTCGAGAACTGCCGTTAGCAACTTGTCCATCGTGATCGTCCTTGGCTGTCGCTTCTTTGGGGTTGCGAATGCAAATGGAATCCGGGAACGCCTCGGATGCCGACACTCAATCGAAGGGCTTATCTTACAGGGGCGGTCGCCGCCTCTTGGATCAAACGAGCAACCGCTTCCGGGTGGGATATAAAAGGCACATGGCTCGCTTGGATCTCGGTCGTCTTCGCGTCCATCCGTTTGGCGTAGAACCGCTCGAGTTCGGGATTGATGGCCCGGTCCTCCCGCGCAACCAGGTACCATGAAGGAATGGTTTTCCACGCCGCGGTCTCCACAGATGCACCGAAGGCATTGCCGTTGATCGGCTTCTGCGTCGCTGCCATGACGCTCGCTTCCGCCGTCGATACATCTTTCGCGAAGAGATCGCGGAACTGCGCCCGGTCAATGTAGACAAAACCGGCCGCGTCAGGCCTGAGCGCCGAGCCGAGCGCAGAGGGATACTTCTCTAGGAATGCGCCGATTGGTTCGCCCGCTTCCGGGGCAAAGGCGGCAATATACACGAGCGCCTTCACGTTCGCGCTCCCGGCAGCGGCCCCTGTGATCACTGCACCGCCATACGAGTGGCCGACGGCAACCACCGGGCCCTCTTGAGCGTCGATAACCCGCTTGGTCGTCTCCACGTCTCCGGCGAGCGAGACGAGCGCATTCTGGACCGCAATCACGCTGTAGCCCTCCTGCTCAAGGATCGGGATCACGTGCTGCCAGCCCGTACCGTCGGCAAAGGCGCCGTGGACGAGTACTATCGTCGGCTTGGTGCTCCCCTGTGTTTCAACGCGAGGCGAACCGGATGTTCCGTTCGTGCTTCCCAAAATCAGAGTGGCTAGCGCCAAACTGGCCAGGATCGATTTGGTCATCGAGAATCCTCCTAAGTATCTGCATTCGCTTCAGGCGCGGGTGCAGCCCACCAGGCGGGTTGAATAGCTCCGCTTACGCCAGCGAGCAGATTGGTTGATGGGATGTTCGAACGCGCTCAGATCACGTTTATCGTGACGTCAACGTTGTTTCGTATCGCTTTGGAATATGGGCATGTCTGATGGGCCGCATCCGCCAGAGCCTGGGCGACTTCGCGCTCAAGACCTGGCAGGCTGATATTGAGTGCGGCGGTGAGAAAGTAATCGGGTCCGTCTAGGTTAAGCGACACTTCGGCGTCGATTGCCATATCCTCCGGAATGGTGACCCGCATTTTGCGGGCGGCAATTCCCATTGCACCTTCGAAACAGGCGGACCAGCCCGCCGCGAATAGCTGTTCTGGATTGGTACCAACACCGCCGGTGCCGGGCGATGACAGTCGGATGTCCAGGTGACCGTCGGAACTGCGGGCAGTGCCATTTTCACGGCCGCCGCTTGTATGCGTCCTTGCGGTGTAGAGCACCTTCGCGCTTCGCGGCTCTGCCTGCGTCTTGACTAGTTGGGTCATAGTTTTCTCCCTTCAAATTGTGGTTGGAAGGCAAATTGTTGTTGGAAGGCCGGTGCCGCTCAAAACGGGTAGTTCCCTTCCTGATGTGATTCTATGAGCGCTTGATCCGCCTCCGCTAAGCCGGGTTGCGGAGCGATCTGAACGCTTCGCGGAGCTCGGCGCTGAAGAGTTCGGGCTGTTCCCAGGCGGCAAAGTGTCCGCCCTTGTCCACCTCATTCCAGTGAATGATATTGCCGAAGCTTTTCTCACCCCAGCTTCGAGGTGCGCGGTAGATCTCGGCCGGGAACACCGTCACTGCAACCGGCAAAGTCGGGATATCGAACGCGTTGAAGGGGCCACCGCCGGCCTGCGCGCCTTCCCAATATGAGCGTGACGATGATGTCCCGGTATTGGTCAGCCAATAGAGGGAGATGGCGTCGAGCATTTCGTCGTAGGTAAGAACTTTCTCGGGTTCTCCGCCGCTGTCGGTCCACTCCGCGAACTTGTCGTAGTAGTAGGCTGCCATCGCCACCGGCGAATCCGCGAAAGCGTAGCCGATCGTCTGCGGACTCTGGTTCATCATCGCCGCGTAGCCGAAGCCATCGCGATAGAAGTGCAGCAGCCGGTCGTAGGCAAGCTTTTCGCGATCAGAAAGGTCGCTTGGTGCGGGGTCGAAATTGCGGATATGCCGAAGGACGTCCGGCGGCAGCGTCCCGGGCATGTTGATGTGGATGCCAAGCAACCCCTTAGGCGCCTGAACGGCGAGTATCTCCGAAATGATCGCACCCCAGTCGCCGCCTTGCGAGACGTACTGCGGATAGTCCAGCCGGAGCATTAACTCGTGGAACGCTGCGGCCATCCGCGCCGGAGTCCAGCCGGTCACAGTCGGATTGCCGGAGAAGCCGTAGCCAGGCATTGTCGGCAGCACGAGGTGGAACGCGTCCTCCGCCTTGCCGCCATGCGCGGTCGGATCGGTGAGCGGTTCGATGACTTTCAGCAGCTCGATGATCGAGCCCGGCCATCCATGCGTCATCAGCATCGGCATGGCGTCCTTGTGGGGCGAACGGATATGCGCGAACTGGATGTCCAGACCGTCGATCTCGGTGATGAACTGCGGCAGCGCATTGAGCTTGGCTTCGACCTTGCGCCAGTCGTACCCGGTGCCCCAGTATTCGACGAGTGGCTTGAGCTTCGCCAGCTGAACACCTTGTGTCCGATCGCCGACGGTTTCTTTGTCGGGCCATCTGGTGGCCAAGATGCGTCGCTTCAGGTCGACGAGCGCCTCTTCGGGCACATCGACGTGGAAGGAGCGGATTGCGTTGCCGTCGGTCGCTGCCGCAGCTTGCAGGGGGAGCAGACTCGCGCTGACTGTAGCAGTAAGGAATGCGGCTGACGTGGCAAGCGCCGACGTGGCGAGAAAGTCGCGCCGTGTGGGCGATGACGAAAGTGGGAACATCATCATTCTCCTGATTGGCTTGGTGTTTGCCGACAAGCGAACACAAGCGCGATCAGGTCATAAGCATGGAGGCGAAGCTATCAGACGATGGTGTCGCCGATACTATCGCATCGGTCATTGCGACGAGGCGATCCGGTCCGATATCTCCGCGGAGCTCAACGCACTGAGGACGAAGCATTCGCTCAGGGCCGCGACGAGCGGCGTGCGGACATGAGGTCGAGTAGACGAGTAAGAGCGTGCCGACCCAGTGAATGCTCGGTGGAATGTCAGTGCTGTGGAGCAGACGGAAGGCCGAGTCTCGCGTTCATATTCACGAGGTCGGGCAGAGAGCGGGCCTTCATCTTTTGCATCATTTTGCCGCGGTGCGCCTTCACCGTGATCTCGCTGATACCCAGCTCGAAACCGACCTGTTTGTTCAGCAGGCCGGACACAACCAACGCCATCACTTCCCGTTCCCGACGGCTCAATGACGCGTGGCAGTCTCGGAGTATTTGCAGCCCTGCCTCCCGAACGAATACGGCTTGGCTGCGTTCGATCGCATTCTGAATAGCGCTCAACAGCACGTCCTCGCTGAAGGGCTTGGTCAAGAACTCCACAGCTCCCGCTTTCATAGCCTGAACCGTCATGGGCACGTCGTTGTGACCGGTGATGAAGATGATTGGCATGTCGACCCGGTCACCGGCGATGCGCTTCTGCAGATCGAGGCCGTTGAGGTCTGGAAGGGTTACGTCGAGCACAAGGCAGCTCGGTGCCGACACGCGCGGGTGAGATAAGAACTCCTCGGCGGAAGCGAATGTCCTCGGCTCCCAGCCCGCAACCTCGACTAGCGACCCTAGCGACTCGCGCACCGAAATGTCGTCGTCGACGACGAATACGATTGGTGTGGAATAGGACACCGGCGACCTCGATTTGACGGTCAGCCGCCCTTCTATATCACCAAAAGTGAAGAGGAGCATGGCGAATCTCTTAGCTTCCCCGAAAAACGGCATCGAGCGCCCGAAGCAAAGCCGTATCGCTGAACGGCTTGAACAGGCATTCCATCGCTCCCGCTTCGATGAGGCGAGGACGAACGCCGTTGTCCCTGCGTGCGGTAATAAAGACGATCGGAATACCTTGTCCGCGGAGCGCTAATTCACGTTGGAGGTCAGGTCCGGACATGCCTGGCATGGCAACGTCGAGAATTAGGCATTTGGTCTGGCCGACATAGATTGACGCGAGGAACTCTTCCGCTGAGGAAAACGCTTGGGCCGCAAAGCCGAACTCGTTCAGCAAGTCCGGTAGCGACTCGCGCACAGACTTGTCGTCATCTATGACCGATACGAGAGATCGATCGACCATCACAACGTCCTCACGATATGCTGGGCATCAGTTTCGGCAGGGGGCCGAATCGCACTGACGCTGTTGACGCCGATTGGGCGTGCAGGTCTGCATGGAATAGAGAATGAAAACGTTGCTCCAGGGCCCTCGTTCGGCACGGCCCACATGCGGCCTTGATGGCTTTCGACAATGGAGCGGCTGACGGACAGGCCGATTCCCATGCCCTGGAGCTTTGTGGTGTAGAAGGCATCGAAGAGTCGCTCCGCATTTTCAGGCCCGAAGCCCACGCCCGCATCCTGAACGCTTAAGCATACGTGGTCATCTTCGGCCCGTTCGGTCCTTACCCTCAACCGTCTGGGGCGATCCTCGACGCCTCCCATGGCATCCGAGGCGTTCAGGAACAGGTTCAGAATGACCTGCTGAAGTTGGACCCGATCGGCTGTGATCGCCGGGAGATCGCCTGCGAGTTCCGTGTGCACGACCACCCGGCTTCGCTGAAGTTCTTTCAACAAGAGCGCGATCACCTCTCGCGTGGCCTCATTCAAGTCGACCGTGTCGGCCACGGTATTCCCTTTTGCAAAGAGCGCGCGCAATCGCGCGACCACGTCAGCGGCTCGGTTTCCGTCGCGAATCGTCCGTCGGGCAGTTTCCCGCGCGCCGTCCAGATTTGGTGGGTCGGCCGCCAGCATCCGCAGGCAAGTGCCAGCGTTTGTAATGATACCCGATAGCGGCTGGTTGACTTCGTGTGCAATGGAGGCGGTCAATTCACCGAGACTCGTCACCCTAGCCACATGCGCGAGCTCCGATCGTGCCTTACCGAGCGCCTCTTCCGATCGCCGGTGTGCCGTCATATCCTGAACGGCGCCGATGCACTCCACCCGACCTGAATGGTCCCGAGTTCCATGGGCAACAAAGTGGACATGCTTCAGAGTGCCATCCGGCATCAGCAAACGACATTCGCAATCACAGCCAAGCCCGTTTGCCGCCGACTCTATCGCCTGTTCTATGGAGGGGCGGTCCTCAGGATGCACGCGCTCCAGAATCAGTTTGAATGAGATATTTGCCGATGTTTCATATCCGAAGATATTGAATGTCTCGCCGGACCAAAAGTGTTCGTCGGTTGCCACGTAGCACCCAAAGCTTCCGGTTAGGCTGAGCGTCTGGGCTTGAGCCAATAACGCTTCACTCCGTTTCAGGGCCGCGTCGTTTTGCACACGTTCGACGGCGATGCTTGCAATGTGCGTAAACTGTTCGATCAGGTCCTGAAGGAGTGAGGTCGGCGTCTTGGGATCCTTATGATAGATCGCGAAGGCCCCCAGGGCTTTGCCGTCAGCTGAAGAGATCGGCGTGGACCAGCACGCCTGTAGCCCATGCTTCAAAGCCATCGGACACCAGCTTGGCCATCGCGTCTCCGAAGTCAGGTCCACCGAGATGATCTGTTCGTTCAGGTATGTTGCCATTCCGCAGGGACCCGCCTCGAGGTTTATCGGTCGTCCAATAATCGAGTTGATGAAGGTGCTCGGAAGGCTGGGGGCGGCTCCGTGCTCAACACGCTTGCCGCTCGAATCCGCTAGAACGACACTGCAATAGCAATCGCTCGCAGTTCTTTCGACTAATCGGCAGAGCGCCTCGAGTACGGCGGACCTGGAATCGCCACGCGCGACCATTTCAAGCAACTGCTTTTCGCCGAAAAGCAAAGCTTCGGCTCGTTTCCGGTCCTCGATATCGGTCTGCAGAAAGTACCAAAGGAAGATTCGGCCCTCTGTATCCCGCAAAGGGAAGCCGCTCGTGTGGAACCAGCGGTAGACCCCGTCCGCTCGGCGCAGGCGTGCCTCAAAATCGTAAGGAACGCCGGTCTCGGCTGAGTGCGACCACCGTTTTAGGACTTCCGGGCGATCATCCGGATGGAAGGCTTGTCCGACCGCCCGATCCCTCATTTCCTCACTCGTCGTGCCGAGATATTCGAGCATATAGCGGTTCGCGTGTTCAACGTGACCATCTGTCGACAAGAGAGTGACGATTGCGGGAAGACCGTCGACGATCGCACGATACCGTCCCTCCAGCACACGCACGGCTTCGTCAGCCCGCCTTCGATCCTCAATGTCCCTGTTTATTCCGCACAACCTGATTACCCGTCCCATCGGATCGCGTAATGGAGACGCCTGGAAGTGGAACCAGCGATACGCGCCGTCGAAGCGACGCATTCGCGCTTCAAATTCACCAGTCTCGCCCGAAGCAACGATCGTTTCCAAGTACTCAAGCAGGTGCGGCATATCATCGGAGTGAATTGCCGCTAACCAACCTTTGCCCTTAGCCTCCTCAGAGCCGAGGCCGGTGTATTCCAACCAGCGACTATTGAGAAAATCCGCATGTCCGTCAGGGAGCGCAGTCCACACCAGTCCCGGAAGTGCATCTACGACGCGGCTGAGTTCGTTCTCCATCCCGGTCCTTTCGTGGCAATCACCATTGACAACGATGCGCCACTCCATGGTGAACGTCGATTGTCCTTAGGTGTCGGTTTTGCGGAGCGCGGGGTCAAACTCCGCCGATTGCGGCCCGCGCCAAGGAAACACAGCGTAGCCCAGCGACATCCAAATGTCCGATTTTGTTGGTAGCATCGCGACGTTGACCGGGCACATACGAGGTCAGGAGTTGGCGCGCGACCGCGAGCTCCAAAATGTATCGCAATGTCTGCTAACGGGAGGTGGCAATGCTGGCCTCAACGGCCGACATCGGCGCGAAGCAGTCACTCACGCCTCGGCTGACTTCGGTCGGCTTAGGGTCATGGGCGTGAATTCGGCAGGGTCGAACGAACTTCCGCAACGCGTCGTTCTTTCGGGTTCGACGTCAGAGGGGAATTGATCGATCGAACAGGTCCGCAACAAGCCCGCTCCGCGCGGTCGCACTGGCATGCCCTGACTGTAACGCGGACGACAGTGCGAACCATCCTGACAGGAACGCGCCATCTGTCGTGCTACGGTGAGAGCGGTCGGCCGGTGTTTACGACACCGATCTGCCAGCCTGCCATGAAGTGAAGAGGAGAGTTCACCATGTCCAGGATCAACCGCCGCGCCTTGCTTCTCAGCTCCGGCAGCGCCGTCATCGCCTCGATGGGTGCGGCAACGGCTTACGCCACAGAGCCGCGACGCCGGGACCGGGAACCGTCGCGCGACCTGCGGGCGCTGATAAAGGCGCACAAGGCAACGTACGCGGCGTTCGGCAAGGCAATCCAAGAAAGGGACGGCAGTAATCGCGAACACGACAGAGCCAGCCGGGCCGAGGAAAGGGCACTGCTGGCTGTCTGCGCCTATCCTGCGGTCAGGGAAGGTGATCGCCGGGCCAAGGCCCGATATCTTTTGAAGATCGAGGCGCGCGGCGAGCTCGACTTGGCAGAGCACATGCAGACTCTTCTCCGTTCGACAATGTGGAAAGGATAGGGGAGGGGGCCATCGTAGCTTGCCCGTCAAACACCTGAGGGATGGAGACGGCCGGGAAGTATCGAGTGCGGCCGTCGAGCAATTGCGGGAGTCTAGCGGCAGCCGGAAATCACACGATGCAAGCGCCCAGCGTCCACGTCGCAACCCCTGTCAATACTCATTTCTTGCGATCGACGGCTCAGCCAGAGTCGAGTTCATTAAGTCTCTGCTGCTGACGAGCTAGGGAGGCCGAGGATCATGATCTGTGTGCTTGCCGGCGAACCGCGAGGATGCTGGCGCGCGGTCTTTGAGCCGGCGATTTTGCACCTCTATGTAGAGTTCGCGCCATCGAACAAGGCCGATTGGATGTCGATCGACGATTTCCTTGCGCGCGTTCCTCGCGACGAGCTTCACAAACAGGCGCTGGAAAGACTGATGGAGCGGATCGCTCGCGCTTTTTCAAGTAGCTGAGGGGGACGATGGTTCCAGCCATCTTTCCCCAACAAGGCAAAAATCGGTCTTCCCCATGCTTCCGGCCTGCGGCCGTTGCAGCACCATCCCTCCGGGCTGCTCGCAGCCCTCCAGGATGCCCCTGCGGGTGGGTGATCCCCCTTCCGATTTTGGCCTTTCCCCCTTTCTGCCGGGTCTGACTTGCGACGCTGCGAGGGCAGGGCGGACAGCCCTGCCTTGCGGCAGGTTGGAGCGGAGCGGAAAGCGCGACACGCTTTGTTGGCTTTCAGAGCTACGTCAATGATCGATGTAGCCGCCAAGGCGGCCTATGTGCGGACGCTGCTGCGCGACGGTGCGAGCGGTTTGGACGAGAAGGACTGGGAGACGCTTTTGCAGTCGTTTTCAGATCATGACGGCTATTGATAGAGCGAGGCCATCCAGCCGCTCGGGGTTTGAGAAAAGCCGACGATGGATTGTCTCTTCCTTTGGCCGCCGAGACCGTCATAAGTAACGTCAATGGCGCATCGTACACCGGGTCCCAGGGTGTCTTTGTCGCATTGCCCCAACGACAATTGCAGATTCGGCCAGTCATTGGGCTTCGCGGCTTGAAGCGACGCGCGAGCTTCTTCCTCAGTGGGAATTTCCAACTGAAACTTTCCAGACGCAGACGATGTCAGTGCATAGGTCCCGCCGATTCCTATGGTGATTCCGATCACGAGAGCGATGGCAGAGGATGTGATGCTGTTCATGAATACCAAAGACTAAGGAGAAAATCGCCTAGAGCGGGAAATTGATTGCAAAGCCACGTGAGCGCCAGAAGGAAAATGATGGCGGCTACAGCCCAACCGTTACCGCTGTGGAGATCGGCGAGATCCCGTTCAGCTTGCCTTTGCGCTTCTAGCCCTTCCGAGTGCACGATTGTCATAGGGCGATTGTAGTCAGAATCTGGCGTGGTCACTGGCCAGCTCCTTTCGTAGCCGCGGGCTGCGAGGTCTGCAAAAGCGCCTGGACGGGATGTGGGAATTTATAGGCCCACAAGCCCTCACCGGCGCTTTTTGCCGTCAGTTCCGCAACAACATAGCTCATGTTGACGGCGTTGCCACCCGGATAGGTTGCCGCAAAGGCGAAGCCCGAAGAAATCATGGCTGTGCCAACATCGATTGTCGAGCCCTCGATCTCGGCGGCGCAAACCGCGAAAATCGCGTCGTCCCGCGCACGCCCGATCGGTTGGCAAGTCACTGCCGCCGTCTGAAACAAGCCTCCGAGCTGGGCCAGCGAAAGACTTCCGCAGTCGTATTTGTTACCGGCAGCGTCGGTAGCTATGCTGCCGCGTATACAGGACTGGACGCCATACAGGCGATAGACCTGACCATCGGACTCCCAAGTATCGCCGGTCTGCAACGCGATATTCTTGGGAACGGCGAAGCTCGATGCCACCTGCTGGCCATAGGCCGGAAGCAAGGTCGCGGCGATTGTCGTCGCCGTCAAAAGAATGTCACTGGCTCGTATCGCCAAGGCCCATTTCCTTTCCTATGACGGCCGACTCGAGGAGGTCGGGGCGAAGCGGCTTGCCCTTCTTATCAACGGCGATCTGAGCAAAGCCCTGGAAGACCATGGAGTCGTCGTCGTTGGCGACGAGGAACGGATCGTTGTTCGACCCTTCGCCAACGCGGGCGAAACAGGACACAGGATCGGGCGTTCCGGGCGTCGATTGCAGGACCAGTGTCTTGCAAAGGATCACGCTGGCGCGCTCGTTGTAGATCGTGCCGGCATCGTCTTTCGCGGCGTCCTTGCAATCCCACGTCTGCACCCGATTGTAGATGACCTTCTTGGACGGGCAGGACGTCAGGCCGCGCAAGACATATTCGACGCCGTTGATCTTGCGATGCGTCGCGTCAATGATTTCGACGGGAGACGAGATTTCGTCGACCTCGCGAGCTACGAGCTTGCCGGATGCATCGTAGCGTTCAAGAACGAAGACCTTCTTGTGAGGTTCGGCGAACTGGCTGAGATATTCAACACGCGGTTCGGCGAACGGTGACGGCTCGTCCTGGGCGGATGCCGCGCTCATCGAGGCAGCGGCGGCAATCAAAGCGGGAACGATCAATTTCATGACGGTATTCTCCGTTTTGGCTGCATTTGTGCGCGGCTGACCGAAAGCGTCAAGCGGCTGGCGCGGGCAGCGCCGAAGGCGCAACACGGGCGGCTTGGACGCGCTGAGGTCGCCCGCGCTATGGTCAGCAGCAAAAGGGGCGAATTACCGACGAGAAAGAAAGCCATGGTTGTAGTCGCTTGTTGACGAGCGGGATCGCCGCGGTTATGACGTAAGTTAAAGTAATAACCGGAGCGACGCAATGGCCAGAGTTTCGTTCGTCGGAATTGTTTCGGCGGGGGTTGCGCTAGCAACACAGGGCCATGCGCAGGATGCCGTCCCTCGGCACCCTCTGCAACCGGTAAATGTAGCAGCCCGCATGGCAGCGGCGTTTCGGAAAGAGAAACCTGCCGCGTACACCGTGACGTTGAATCATCAGTCGCCTGAGACGCGGTCGCCAGCGGCAACCGAGTGTCCGGCAGTCGACAGCAAGGCCGTAAGCGACCTCGTGCGCGCGGTGGCCGCAGAGGAAGATGTCGATGCTGACCTGGCCGATGCGGTGGCTTGGGTCGAAAGCCGGCATGGCGCGGCGCGCAAGCAATCGTCGGCAGGCGCCGTGGGGATCATGCAGCTGATGCCGGGAACGGCGGGCGATCTTGGCGTCCGTGACAGGTGTGATGTCGAGGCGAACGTTCGCGGCGGCATCAAATATCTGAAGCAGCTCTACGGTGAGTTCGGCGACCCACTGTTGATGCTCGCCGCATACAATGCTGGGCCTGCAAACGTTCGTCAGAGCCAGGGCATTCCGGAGTTTCCGGAGACAGCCGGCTACATCATCAAGGTTCTCAACCGCTGGAAGCTGTCAGCCATGGTCGGCTCGTCGCAGCCGGCGAACGTGTCTGAGGTCAACGGAGAAGGGAAACTCGAAAATGCGTGGAAGGACGGACATGTTATTGAAGTGGAGTAAATTGACGCTGCAGTTCGCCGCTGCCGTCGCAATCGGCACGCTTTTGCAGCCGGTCGCCGCCTTCGCTCAGGACGCCGCGCCAATCGAAGGTGTCTTCGATTGGCTGGTCGGCGTCCTGCAGGGCAACATCGCGCGCTCTATTGCGATCATCGCAGTCTGTTTCCTCGGGTTTATGGCAATGACAGGCCGCCTGGCCTGGCCGCTGGCGTTCTCGATCGTCGTCGGCATCGCTTTCGTGTTTGGCGCCTCAACACTGGTCGACGCAATCCGTGAGACCGCCTCGAGCTAAGACATGAACGACAACGAAGACGACCTGCCGACGGCCGAGCCTGTGAGCCTCGCCTTAACGCGCCCCTTGATGGTGTTGGGGGTGCGTTACGAGATTTTTTGGCTGAACGGTTTGATCGGCGTCGTGTTTTTCATCGCCACCAGCAACATTCTGCTTCCGCCCCTCGTGGCCGTGATCGGCCACGGGGTGTCGGCCTATCTGTGTCAACGCGACATTCACATTTTTCATATTTTCGAGCGCCTTTTTCTGACCAAGCGGGCGATGGGAAACACCTCGTTTTGGGGAGCCAGGAGTTATTCTCCGTGAGCATCAACGCTGATCTGAAATACGGCAAGCAGCGCAAAAAAGAGCAGGGCGTAAGTGAGCACGTCCCTTTTTTGCGTCATGTAGATGATAATGTATTGGTGACCAAGGCGGGCTTTCTGGCCTGCACCATCCGCATGGGCGGTCTGCCGTTCCAGACGATGGACCAGTCAGAGCTCAACGCCCGTGTCCTGAACCGCAACACCACATTCCGCAATCTCTCGTCGTCGCGCTTTGCCGTCTATGCGACGATCATCCGTCGTCACATCACGCCGGAGATCGAAGGCAGCTTCGACAACCCGTTTGTCGCGGAGCTGGACGCGCGTTACATGGAGGCGCTGTCCTCCAAAAATCTGTTCGTCAACGAAGTTTATATAACGGTCATACGCCGGCCGATGGCCGGGAAGATCGGCTGGGTGGACAAGATTTTTGATCAGTTTCGTTTGCAATCGGCCGGCGAGGAAACCCGCGCCGAAGCACTCAAGGAACTGCACGGTGTGACCGACAGCATCGTGCAGGATTTCGGCGCCTATGGGGCGCGCAAACTCGGCGTGGTCGAGCGCAACGGCAGCGTATTTTCGGAACCTGGGGAATTTCTAGCGAAGATCTTGGCGGGCGCCGATGAGGTGGAAGTCCCGCTCCCCCGAATGAGCTTGGCTGAGGCTATTCCGACGCGGCAACTGCTGTTCGGGCGCGAGGCGATCGAAATCAAGGGGGCGGAACCCTCTGCATCGAAATTGGCCGCGATGATCTCGATGAAGGAGTATCCCCCCTACACGACCCCAGGCGGCCTCGATGGGCTGCTGCGGTTGCCTCATGAGATCATCATTACGCAATCCTTCGCCCTTGAAGACCGCGTTGCCGCAATGGGGCAAATCCGCAAGATCGGTCGACAAGTTGTCGGCTCTGACGAAGGAGGCACCTCGGTCGAGCAATCCGTTCATGACGGCATGGACAAGCTGGCGCAAGGCGAAGTCGTGTTCGGCAGCCATCATTTGACGGTTTGCGTGGTCGCTCGGTCTGCTCCGGAGCTCAACAAGGCAATTTCCGACGTGCAGTCGGAAATGTCGCGTCTGGCGATCATTCCGGTACGAGAGCGCCTGAACATGGAGCCTGCCTTTTGGGCGCAACTGCCCGGGAATTTCAGCTATATCGCGCGCAAGGCAATGATTTCGTCGATGAATTTCGCGGGACTGTTTTCGGGGCACAATTTCCCGTCCGGCCAGAAGGACCGGCTGCATTGGAAGCGTCCAATCGCCCTGCTCGAGACGACAAGCCAAACGGCCTACTATTTCAATTTCCATGTCGACGACGTGGGAAATTTCACGGTTTTTGGCCCGACCGGCTGGGGCAAGACCGTGGCGATGTCCTTCCTGCTGGCTCAAAGCATGAGGGTCGAGCCTCGGCCGCGCTGCGTCTATTTTGACAAGGATCGCGGCGCGGAAATCTTCGTGCGGGCGCTCGGCGGCCGCTATGAAGTCCTCCAGCCCGGTGTTCAAACCGGGTTCGCGCCCCTGCAGCTGGATGACACGCCGGAAAACCGGTCATTCGTCGATACGTTGCTCCAATATTTGCTGAAGCCTGACAACGGCACATTGGAGCCCGCCGAGATCCGCGTGATCGGCGATGCGGTCGACCAGATTTTCAGGATTCCGAAAGAGCGGCGCGTCTTTTCGATGCTGCCGGAGGTCCTGCGCGGCCGTTTGCAACCGGGGATGAACGACCTGACACAACGGCTCGAGCCGTGGCTCGACACGAAGAGCAGAGGCTGGCTCTTCAACAATTCGACCGACCAACTCGACTTCTCGTCGGCGGTGATCGGCTTCGACATGACCAAAATCCTGAACGAGCCGAAAATCCGCACGGCGGCGCTGCTCTATATGTTTTTCCGCATCGACCAGGAGATAAACGGCGATCCGTTCCTGGTATTCCTCGATGAAGGCTGGAAGCTCCTGGATGACGACGTTTTCGTCGAGTTCATCAAGGACCTGTTGAAGACGATCCGCAAGCGCAACGGCGTGGTCGGCTTCGGCACCCAATCCGCGGACGATGTGGCGAGATCGGCAATCTCGAACACGCTGATTGAGCAAACCTCCACGAACATTTTCTTTCCCAACCCGAAGGCCGATCAGGAATCCTGCCGCAGACGGTTCACCTTAACGTCCAAGGAGTTTCGGTTTGTCAGGGAGACGGCGAAGGAAAGCCGCGCGTTTCTTGTGAAGCATGCGTCGGATTCGATCGTCGCCAAACTCGACCTTTCGACGATGCCGGATCTGGTGAAGGTCCTGTCGGGCAACGAAAAGACAGTTCGCGAGTGTGAGGAGCTGCGCAAGCGCTATGGCGAAGAGCCGACCGCGTGGCTCCCCTATTTTTGTGGATGGGAGACAGAAGCGGATGAGCAGGCAGCTTAGGGCCGGCCGGAAGGCCAAATTGTTCGCAACGGTCGTGACCGCGCCGATGCTCATCGCCCCAGGCATTGGTCTGGCACAAATCGCTGTTGAAGACGATCCCAACCTCGTCGAGCGGAAAAAGGATGAGTTCCAGAACGACAGTTCCAATGCGGACAAGAAGTCTGAAACCGGACAGCGCAAGGCCGTCGTCTGCACCTACTCGAACAAGTACCGGAACGAAATGTTTCGGCGCTCGCCACAACAGGCGCTCGCCCGCGATGCGGCCAATGTGTCGCTCATCCGGCACTACGCAAAGAAGTATGGCATTTCGGAAGGATTGGCGCTGTCCGTGTCCTATCAGGAAGCGCGCTTCGACACCTGCGCCGGCAGCCATACCGGCGTGAAAGGCGCGATGCAGCTCACCAAGAGGACGGGACGCGGCCTCGGCTTCGATCGCGATATCAACGAACAGAATGTCGAGGGCGGGGTGAAGCTGCTGAGCCAGGCGGTCAAGAAATGCGGCGGCACGAACTACGCATGCCTCGCCTCCTATTACAACGGTTCGACGGCGGCCGAACAGGCCAATTGGTCGGCCGGCGTCGGGCGCTGGCATGGATACTTCAATGAGTATGCGGGGTCCGGTAAAGCGCCGGCTGCCGCCCCGCCGCCCTTCAGCATCGAGGTTAGCGGCACCGCCACTGCCGGTGCCGCACAGACTGGCGGTGTCACTGCCATCAACAAGACGGCTGCGGGGCTCGAAGCAAGCGGTGCGCAGCGATCGCAGTATTCCAGCCTCATCAACACGTTGGCGGCGGGTGTCGGGAAGAAGGAAGAATACATGGATGCCTGGGACGAAAACTCCACGGCGCGCAGTTTGAATGCTGACCTGCTCAACCAGCTAATCCAAGGTTCCGCAGCGGTGAACGAGCTGCTGAATGGCCGACTTCTGCTGCGCAACACCAAGCTCTCTCAGGTGTCAAAATTCGGTACCAGTGAGGGCACGGAAAACCCGTTCTCATGCGATCCCGTCATCCTGGGCAGGCTGCAGGTGCCGGAGCATTTGTGGCCCGGCTGCGCCAAACGCGTCACGGGATCGGGCGGCGCGGAGGAGAGCACACTGGTTCCCAATGCCAACGCGGCGGCGGGTGCTTTGGAAATCATGCAGCGCAACGCGCAATAGAGTGAAAGGAGCCCCGTTATGAAACGGACTGTTGCAGCATCGTTATTCCTGGTCGCGTCGACTGCGCTCGGCAATGCGCAAATCGCGGTTATCGACGGCGCCAATCTGGATGTCGCGCGAGAAAACGCCGAAAACACCAATTCAATCATGAAGAGCAACGGGGACATCCTTGAGAAGTCGAAGGAGATCTTGCAGGCGCTTTCCGGAACGCGAAACGGCTCGCTCGGCATCGGTCAACAGGGTCTTGGCGGTGGAATGTCGATCGCGTCGGCGCCATCGTTCGGATCGGTTCTCAACGGCGGGACGCTTTCCTTTGGCGGGCTCGGTGGCCAGGCGCAACAGATCGCCGGCGCCGTGATCAACGGCCTGCAGTTGGTCAAGCAGCTGAAAGCCGTCATGGAGGGTGAGGACCCGGGCGCCGTGAACAGCCTTTACAACGGCAGCGTCAACACCTCGGCGCTGCTGGCCGCTTTGACGCAGCAGGCTTCGCAGGGCGTGACAACCCGCGAGCAATCATTGCACTCGGCGACCGGGCAAATCGGTCAGGCGGAGAACGTCAAAGGTTCGGTCGACGAGAACACGCGCATGCAACTGGAAACCGCCCGCTCGATCAACGAGCTGATCGGCGTCCAGAACGGCGCTGTGTCGGCCCTTAACGAAGACCTGAAGTTCCGGCTGACGCAACAATCTCAGGTTCAAAAGATGCTGCAATTCAAAGACGTTAACCCGTTCAAGGATGCCGGCGGTTCACAGTAAATCGTTTGCTACGGGGGCGGAGATCGCCGGCATCGATCCGGGGAACGGTGCCGGCGATCGTGACTCTGACGGCGGAGAAAAGCTCATGAATTCTCGGGTGTTTTTGGCGCTGATGATCGTCGCGCTGGCAACTGCCTGCGCGAGACCAGGCCGTGAGCTCAAGGCGCCTTGCGGCCCGATTTCCTCGTACGCGGCCAATGACGCGTGCGGCGAGTTGAAGCCGGCAAACTCGGCATTCGACAAGGTGGCGTCGGAATAAGGCATGAACCCCGTTTCGACCATCATCAGCGACCTTCTGAGCGGTGTCGATCAGGCCGGGGCTCGCTTTGTAGAGGTCCTGTACAAGCGCATCGGCCTTTATAGCGAAAATCTGTTCTTCGCGATGCTGGTCCTCTATGTGGTCATTTGGGGTTACATGCAGATTTTCGGCCGCTCGACGGCCTCGCCGCTGGAGGCCGCGTGGCGTCTCGGCCGCGCGATGTTCATCTACTGGATGGTCACGAACTGGGCTCCGTTCTCCGAGACGATCTATACGCTCGTCCAGTCGATCCCGGAAGTTCTGGCCAACCGCATCGTCCAAACGATTTCGTCGACGACCGGCACTCAGGTCTCGTCGGTCGATGCTGTGCCGGCAATGTTCGACGCCCTCTACGAAGCGACGTTGCGGGTGGTGCCCGAACTCTACACGTCAGTGTTGACCGACTTCTTCGGCGCCCTTCTGGCGATCATCATCATCATTTTTACGCTGCTATTCATCGGCGTCGCCGTAGCGGCGATTATCGCTGCAAAAGTCCTTCTTTTCATTATCCTGGCTCTTGGGCCGGTGTGGATCATCATGGCCCTCTTCAATTATTCCTTCAAATTCACCGAAGGCTTTTTCTCCGTCACTGCGAATTTGGTGGTGCAGCAGTTGCTGATCTACGGCTTCCTGGGTTTCTACTACTACATGGTTCAGCTCTCGGTTTCCGCCATGGAGGGCGGCGCCGGGACCGACATAACCGGCAAGCTTTCTCACGTGATGCCACTCCTGCTGGTCACGTTGGTCGGGTTCTATGTTCTGTTACAAATACCCATCATCGCCGGCATTTTGACCGGGAGCGGACCGATAGGCACCGCCGGAGCCATTCACGGCATTAGGCGGGCGGCAAGGGGAACAGTGGACAACGCAGTTACGCGGACCACGACGCGGGCTGGCAATTCGCTTCTTAGGAGATCAGCCGAGGGACGTCCCCGATTTGCGGCTGATGTGGGGAAGGCAAGCATTCAACGCGAGACGGCCAAAAACGCGTCCTCGCTATAGGGTCCACGGGAGACGGCAGAAAACGCCGAATTCGTCATCAATCGCTTGCGATCTGATGGCGGCGAGAAGCGAGCTTGAAAGCAAGGCTAAATTAAAGTGTCAAACGCACCGACTGAAACTGGCTTGGTCGACCAGCGCTACTACCAGCAAGGCAAATCGTGGGAAGACGACACCCATCGCCGTTTACGGCGGTCGCGAACATTCGCTTGGCTGCTGACCGGCGTCTTCGGAGTCATAGCGATTCTCTCACTGGTGGCGCTCGTCCTGCTTTTTCCGCTCAAGCAATACGAACCCTATATGGTCGCCGTCGACAAAACGACGGGCCACCTCGAGATTGCACGAGCCCTGAAACCGGGGGACCTGTCCCAGGATGAAGCGGTCACGGCGGCGAACATCGTGCGCTACATCAGGGCGCGCGAGACTTATGACCCGCGCATGATCAAATCGAATTTCGATCTGGCCCAGCTCTATTCGACCGGAGCAGCTGCCGACGACCTTGTGCGGGAATTTACGCCATCAAATCCGAATTCCAGAGACAAGCGCTACGGGATGGACACGACCATCGCCGTAACAGTGAAATCGGTTTCGTTCCTGAATCGCACGACAGCCACGGTCCGCCTTTCGACCGAGGAAAAGCGGCAGAACACAACGCGGCGTGAGCACTGGGTGGCGGTAATCAAATTCCGCTACACCAGCACGCCGCTCAAAAATGAGTATCGGTTCGATAATCCATTAGGCTTCCAGGTCACGGAATACCGGCGTGACCAGGAATCGTTGCCCGACGCCGCGCCGGCCGACAGGACGGTACAATGAGGCGGCGCCTGAAAATCGTGGCGCTGTCGGCCGCCCTTTGCCTGGCGTTGTCGGCCCCGGCGCTCTCGCGCGACAGCCGGATTCGCTACGTCACCTTCAACAAGGACAATGTCGTGACGGTGCAAGCGGCGATCGGCGTCTCGACGATGATACAGCTGAGCCCGACGGAAGTTATCGAAACGATATCGGCCGGCGACACGATCGGATGGTCGATCGTGCCGAAAAAGGGCTCGAGCATCCTTTTCGTCAAGCCGCTGGTCGAAAAGGCCGAAACCAACGTCAACATCGTCACCAACAAGCGGGTCTACTCCCTGCTCCTGGTCGGCTCGCGCGAACCGTCCTTGCGGGCGTCGTTTCATGTTCGGTTCAAATACCCCGACGAGGACGTGAACGCGCGGCTCCTCGCCCAAGCCGAAGAAAGCGCCCGCAATCCGTCGCTGAAGAACATCGATCCGTCGATGTTGAATTACGACTATGCCTATCGCGGTGATGACTCGCTAAAACCGCGCGTCGTGTTCGATGACGGAACGAAAATGTTCTTGCAATTCACGGGCGACGTGCCGGCGATCTTCGTTGTCGAAGCCAAGGGCCGTGAATCTCTGGTGAACCTGCGCACTGAAGGCGAGTACATGATCGTCGACAAGGTTGCGCAGCAATTCACCCTGCGGGCCGGCGACAAAACCTTGTGCCTCTACAACCGTCAATCTCCATCGCAACGCATGCCGGATCCGATTGAAGACATTTATGGCCCGTCGAACCTCGACAAGAAGAGCAAGCGCAGGCAGCTCGAACAGAGGAGCCGCTGATGTCGAACATAGACTATCATGAGCTCGACGGTGGTAGCCCGGTCGCCCGGCGAAATGCAGGTTTGGCCACCAAACTTGGCATGGCCGGGATCGGACTGCTGCTGGCCGGTGGCCTGTTGTATATCAACTGGCCAAGCGGGCCGTCCGACCGGAACACGACATCGAACGAGGAAGAGGCTTTCGAGCCCTCGACTTTTCAGCCGCGTGAGCCGGCGACGCCGGCGACGGCATTGCCACCGCAAGACCAGATAGTCATTCCGCCTCCTCAGACACCGCCGCCGCAACAGTCGGCCGACGTCGACCAGACGGTAGCGCCCGGCGTTGATCTCGAGGAGCAGCGGCGATTGCTGGAACAGCAAATGCGCGAAGCCGAAGCCCGCCGGCTAGCCGAAGAGGAGGCCCGCCGCCGGGAGGAAGAGGCACGGTTGGCGGAGGAGGCCCGCAAGCGCAAGGAGCAGGAAGAAAAGGAACTGTGGGTGCGTCTGCGCTCCAACCAGATCGTCACCGATGGGGAACAGGACGCCCCCGCAGGCGAAGCGGCCGCGGCGATCGCCGGCGACGGGCAGCTCGTTCCTGTTCCCGGGGCAGACCTTGACCCCAACAAGGCGTTCCTCGCCCAGGCCGAGGTCAGTCGGAACGCTCAGGCGACGGCGACGAAGAACAACCGCACGGACGCCCTGATTGCAGAGGGCACCATGATCCGCGGGTTTCTCGAAACGGCGATCAACACGGACTTGCCCGGCATGGTTCGTGCGGTGGTCCGCGAGGATGTGTACTCGCTCGACGGTCGGCGTGTGCTGATACCGAAGGGGTCGCGGCTGACCGGCGAATACAAGTCCGGCATTGCTCGCGGCCAAACGCGCGTTTTTATCGTCTGGAACCGGATGATCCGGTCCGACGGCGTGTCGGTCAACATCGGTTCGCCTGGCGCTGACAGCCTCGGCCGTGGCGGCATGGCCGGTCGTGTCGATCGCCACTGGCTGGAGCGCTTCGGATCGGCGATCGTGCTGTCGATCGTTGGCGGTGCGGCGGAACACCTTTCCGCGCTCGCTGACGCGAGCGGCGGCCGGCGCCAGGAGACCATTACCCGTGTCGATCCTATCACCGGCGAGGTGACGACGATCACGATCGATCCGGAGAGGACGGAAGAGGAAGCCCGCCAGATCGCGATCGAACGTTCCGCAAGCACGATGACCGAATTGGCCAAGGAGGCTTTCGAGGATTCGCGCAACATCCCGCCGACGATCTACGTCGACCAAGGTACGTCAGTGATCGTTTTTGTGCGGCGCGATCTCGATTTTTCGGAGCTCTACGCCGATCCCGTCCAGCAAGAGCTGGCGAGGCTGAAACGCGGTGGCAAGCCGCGTGTCGCGATCGACCCTGTTCCCCTCTACATGACGCCGAAGGACAACTGGTTTCCGGCAGCACCCCCGGTGACCAAATGAACATGATCAAACACCCGGCCGCCGCCTCGAGCCCGTATGCCAAGTTCCCGATTCTGGAAATGGAACTGGAACCGCTTCACGAACTGCTACGGCAGGACGATGTTTCCGAGCTTTCCGTCAACAGGCCGGGCGAGATTTTTGTCGAGCGACTTGGCGCCACGGAAATGGAGCGGATCGCTGACGCCAGGCTGACCGAAAAATGGATTCGCAACCTCGCAACCCTTGTCGCCAGCTCGACCAATCAACAGGTGAATGAGGAAAAGCCTGTCCTGTCGGCGGCGCTCCCCAGCGGGGAACGCATTCAGTTCGTGCTGCCGCCGGCAGCGCCGGACGGCGGCGCAATTTCGATCCGCAAGCAGGTCATCATGGACATGACCGTCGACGACTACGCCAAGCGCGGCGCCTTCGAGGAAACGCGCATGGGCAATGAGCTTGGCTTGTCGGAAGAGGAAACGGAACTGGTCGCGCTGATCGGCGGCTCTGATCCGATGAAATTTCTGGAGCATGCGGTCAAGAACCGCGTGTCGATCGTTGTTTCGGGCGGCACTTCGACCGGCAAGACGACCTTCTTGAACGCCCTGCTAAAGCTTATTCCTTCAAGCGAACGGATCATCACGATCGAGGATACGCGCGAGCTCAAGCCCGTCACGCCGAATACGGTCGCCCTGCTCTCCTCCAAAGGCGACCAAGGCCTCGCGAAGGTCGACGCGCAAAGCCTTCTCGAGGCGTCGTTGCGCATGCGACCGGACAGGCTGTTGCTCGGCGAATTGCGCGGCGCGGAAGCTTTTTCCTTTCTGCAGGCGATCAACACGGGACACCCCGGATCGTTGACCACTGTGCATGCCAATTCGGCGCGCGCTGCCTATGAGCGCCTGGCGCTTATGGTCATGCAGGGTGGCGTGAAACTCTCGCGCGACGAGATCATGGATTACCTGAAAGAGGTGATCCCGATCGTCGTCCAGCTCTCGCGTCGGGATGCCGGCCGGCGCGTGGTGAGCGAGATCAAATTCACAAAGGCCGAACGCCTCGGCTGATTTCTGAGACGGCGACGTATGAGGGCGTGATGGTGCAGGTCATCAAGGGAATAGTCGTGACGCTCATGGTCATGGCCGTGGGCGTTGTTTTTTTCGCCATCGCCTATGCAGGCGTCCATTGGTACGAGACGGGCTCCATCGCCCTGATCCAGGATCTCGACCGGGATCCTTTTGCTACGCTGCGCCGCGCCTACGCCGATGTCGCCATTCTCGGCCTTTATCAGCAAGCGCTTTATGCGGCCGGCCTGGCGCTCATTGGCGTGATGGTGCTGGCAGTCATGACCGTGCTGATGACGCGCAAGGCATCGAATGACGCCAGGCTTCTTAGCTTGGCGGAAGTCAGTCGGGCCGGCTTGACGAAACGCGGCGGCGTCTTCATCGGCCGCGCGGGCGGCAGCCTCGTGAACGTCATCGGCGCGTTCACCCAGCGCGGTTCCAACAAGAGGCACTTGACCAAGCCGAAGCTCGTAGGCGGAAAAAAACTATGGGTCGATGGCGACGACGTTGGCGGCTTCGTCGTCGGGCCGCCGCGATCGGGCAAGGGTGCCGCGCTGATCATCCCGAATGCCTTGCTATGGCCGGATTCTATTGTCGTGCTGGACATGCGGGGCGAGACCTATCACGCGACAGCGGGCTATCGCTCGACCTTTTCCAAGGTCATTCGGTTTTCGCCGGCCGACGAAAAGGGCGAGACGGAATGTTATAATCCGCTCGATTTCATTAGCCTCGACACCGACCAGCGCGACATCGACATCCGCAACATCGCCGCCGCGCTCTTTCCGCGCCCGACGACAGGCGAAACCTATTGGGTCGACGACGGTCGCATGCTCTTTGCCGGGGTGATCTCCTACGTCATGGAGACGCCGCGCCTCGAGGACAGCCAGCGAACGCTGCGCCAGGCGCTTCGCATCATGAATGGCGCCGACCGGCCGTTCCTGGAATGGATCCAGGCTCTGCGCGACGAGGAAGCAAGGGAGATTTCCGACTACACGCTGCAGATGCTCGCCAGCTATGCCGACATGTCGGACAAGCAGTTTTCCGGCCTGTTCGGCAGCGTGAGAACCGGGCTAAACCCGTTCATGAACGAGCGGCTTTTGCGCGCGACCGACAAGAGCACGTTCGACATCCGCAATCTCAAGCGCGAAAAGGTCTCGCTCTATCTGGACTTCCGCATCGAGCAAATCCGCTCGATCGGACCGTTGTTCAATGTCCTCATTACGCAGCTGATGAACTACATGGCCAAAGAGGTGCCTGGGCGGGGTGAGCACCGTGTCCTGATCTTGCTCGACGAGTTTCAGAACCTTGGCAAACTCGAAAACGTCATGGAAGCGGCCACCATCCTCGGCGGCTATGGCGTGCCGATCTGGTTCTTTGTCCAGTCTCTCAAGTCGGTGGACACCATCTATCGCGAGGAAGGCCGTAAAACACTGGTCAACTCCGCGCGTGTCCAAGTGTTTTTCGGCGCGCAAGACGCCGAAGACCTGAAATACATTTCTGACACCCTGGGCGAGCGTACCGAAGTCCAGAAGGATGTCAGCAAGACGCAAGCGACGATGTTCGACATGCATCATGCGCGCACAGTGCATGTGAAGGAGGTCCGGCGGCCTTTGATGCGCCCCGACGAGATCCGCACCATGAGCCGTAACAAATGCATCATCCTTCCTCGCGGCTCGCATGCGATTTTCGGCACACGCAATTTCTATTTTGCCGATGCCGAGCTGTCGAAACGTGCCTGGATGCCGATCCCGGCCTCGAAGGCGCCGGCCGCCAAGGTGGACAAGGAACCGGATGCCAGCCGGACAGCAGCACCACAACCGAGTCCTGGTTTTGGCGATATATTGATTCCGCCGCGGTTCTCCCACCAAAATGAAGCGGTGCCGGCGTTAACGCGGCCGCGCGGTGCCGTTTTCGCGGCCAAGGCTGGGCGGAGCCCTCCCGCGCCCGCGCGTCCGGTCACTGTGACGACCTACATCGCAGCAGGCCAAAAACCATCAACCAGTCGGCCACTCCAGCCACGGACACCTGACCTGGCTGCGATTACGCGTGCCGCCGGACGCAACGACGCAGTATCGACAGAAGCACATACAAGGCTTGCGGAGGCAATCAGCCGAGTCGCGAAGGTCGCCGCGAAGGCCGCCAATAAATCGGAAGCAGACGCCGGCTTGCGCGATCTCGAGACGGCCTTGCAGGGCATTGATTAGTCAAGACCCTGAAAAGTCAGTGCGGCGCGCCGCCTTGAAAAAGATACCGATATCCGGTCGTCGTCATCCAGCGGGCCCGCGCCAGGTGGGTTTCCCAAGCTCTGTGTGCCCGGTCCGGTTCGCGGTCAGGATCCATATGCAGTACGACACGCGCCACTTCGCGCCAATCGGCATCCTCCGCCGCTGCATCGAGCCAACGCAGATAGGTCACAAAGTGTTCTTCGTCATAGCCCGTTAGAATCGGGGATTTGGGTGCCTCGTCCGCGACATCGGGATCAAGCGGCGGTTTTATCGGCATAGCGACTGCTCCTTATGGTCGCGACCGCCCCGCTATGCCAGCGATCGCTCACCTGCCATTCGCCTTGGTACATGATCGGTCCGTTTGTCAAATTCACAAGTGAAGTGTAGCGCGAAATGAGATCTGGCGACCCAAGCGATTCTTCGCGCGGGAAGGTCGCGGAAGCGGTTGTAAAGCACCGTTCGTCCCGTCCATCTGAACGAGCGAGGAGCGCCGTGAGCGATCGATCCGGCGCGCGTTAGCAAATGACTGAGATGGTGCCGACTACCGACTGTCCACTGGCGGGCTAACCGAGATGAAAGCGGACACACAACCGTCGGATGCCAGGGTCTGGAATCCGCCCAAGCGGTCGAAAATAGACTTCTACGCCATAGGCACAGTTAAGCGGCCTCTCCTCGAAGACGTACTACATCCTTTGACGGCGGCAGCCCGAACTGTCGGGCATATTCCCGGCTAAACTGGTTCGGACTTTCGTACCCGACGCCGAAGGCTACTGACGTCGCGGTTCCCTCTCCGGCCATCAGAAGCGTCCGGGCGTGCAGCAGGCGGACCTGCTTCTGGTACTGGATCGGGCTGAGCGCCGTGACGGCCTTGAAATGACGATGGAACGCCGAGACGCTCAGGGCCGCCATTTCGGCAAGGGCCTCGACCCGCAGGGGCTTTGCGAAGTTCTCCCGGATCCATTGTATTGCGAGACCGATCCGTGAGAGAGCCGCGTCGGGCGCCGCGATGTCCCGAAGCATCCAGCCTAAGGGTCCCTGCAACACCCGGAACAGGATCTCCCGTTCGTAGGCAGGCGCGAGCACGGCGACCTCGTCCGGCCGGTCCATCAGCCGGAGCATCCGCACCCAGGCATCGAGAAACTCGTCGTTGACCGGCGCGACCGAGAAGCCCGATCCAAACAGCTTGCTGCAGACCTGAACAGGAAGATCGCTAATCAGCGACGCGACCGTCGGAGGATGAAGCGTCAGGCTGACCGCGAGATACGGCTCCCCGGACGCCGACGGATGCACCGATCCCACGGCCGGAAGATCGACCGACATGACGAAATAGGTGGCCGGATCGTAGGCAAAAGTCCGCTCGCCGACCGTCATCGTTTTCGAGCCGGTCAGGATCAGGTTGATCATCGGCTCATAGACGGCCGAGAGCCGATGTTCCGGTATCTCGCCCTGCACCATGGCGACTCGCGGAATGCCCGTCTCCGTCCGTCGATTGTCGGCTGACGAGGCCAAGCTGCGCAGTTCCTGAAGTTCGTTTTCCATGAGGGCGAAGGTGACAGACTGAGGTCGGCTCCACAAGCGCGAAGCAGAAATAGGCAAGTTTCAGAGAGAAATGGGTGAGCGCCAGAGATGGCACAGGCCTAGTTTCAGGTCATACCGAACAGGGAAGGAAAGCCCCATGAAGATCGTCATCGTTACCGGCAGCAGCCGGGGCCTCGGAGCGAGCACCGCCATCGAATGCGCCCGCAACGGCCTGGGCGTTGTCGTCACCTACAACAGCAATCCGGACAAGGCGAAGGACGTTGTGAATACGATCGCCCAGAACGGCGGCAGGGCCGTGGCCCTGAAACTCGACGTTGGCGACATCAGGTCGTTCTCGGCGTTTCGTGACGAGGTCGCGGGCAAGTTGGAAACTGTTTTCGGCCGTCATGATTTCGACTATCTCGTCAACAATGCCGGGTATGGCCTCTTCAATCCGATAGCCACAGTCACGGAAGAACAGTTCGACGGACTGTTCAACGTCCACCTCAAAGGCCCGTTCTTCCTGACCCAGATCCTGCTGCCGCTGATGGCGGACGGTGGCCAGATCATCAACATCACCAGCGCTACCTCGCGTGTGGCGACCGCTGGCGTGGCACCCTATGCCTCGTTCAAGGGTGGTCTCGAAGTCC
>SAQG01000054.1 GCA_004020315.1 Mesorhizobium sp. | reverse complement strand
GCAGCCTCGCTACCGTGCCATGCTCGCGCAAGGCGGCCCTCGCCGCAGGCGTACAAGCGGCCCGCATCTGACCCTGCCTCTGTCAACCAAGGACAGCCGTGCGGTGCTCGTGACGCTTAAGGTGGAAGTGGAAGGTGAAGCGCTGATGGCGGCCGAGCAGGCACGCCCCTTGGGGTGCTTGTGAGCGGCGTAGTTGTCAAGAACGACGTGGATGGCCTTGCTGGCCGCCACCTCGGCATCGACAGCGTTGAGTGAAGCGGATGAATTCCTGGTTACGATGGCGCTGCATGTTCCTGCCGATGACGGTGCCATCGAGCACGGTAAGGGCGGCAAACAGGGTGGTCGTGCCGTTGCACTTGTAGTCGTGGTCATGGTGCCGAGCCACCCTTCATGGGCAGGCCGGGCTGGGTGCGGTCGAGCGCCTGGATCTGGCTCTTCTCGTCGACCGACAGCACGATAGCGTGAGCCGGCGGATCAATTAGAGGCCGACGACGTTGCGCAGTTTGTCGACGAACTGCAGATCGTTGCAGAGCTTGCACTGGCGCGCCACACGCAGGTCTTGAACTTACCAGATTGCCGCATGATCTCGAGGGTGCCCACGCCGTCGCTGCTCAACAGAATGATCTCGGCGCGCCAAACGTGCTTCTGCGGCGCATTGCGATGGGCGCGCTGATCAGAGAGAGGCTGACGATCAATCGAAGAAACGGTGAGGAATATTCCTGTGCGCATGTACCAGACTCGCATGCGCACTCACAAAAGGGAATCCTCAGCCGAACTCTTATGTCAGGCGTAAACCACTAGCACGACAGGGCTCCCGGCAAAGCTCTGGGATCCGACAGATTGCCCATTGCGGCGCGCTGGAAGGCTACCTGGTTCCGGTTGTGGTCGCAGGCACCCCAGAGCACGAATGCAGATGAATTGACTTTATATCGAGCAATATTTTTTCCGCCTTTAGCATCCAAGAAATCCGGTCTTAGATCCAAGTAAGAGTGAGCCACCAGGGCGGCCTTAACATGTCCTCGTTTTCGATTGTGAACCACAAAATTGATCCCACGCGAGTGGCAAAAGCACTTAAGCCGGATGGGAGCATGGATGACAACGATCGGGTTGAAATCGGCCCAACGGACGTAGCCTTTGCGGAGTGGGCAGCGTTGAGCTTGACCACCCCCAACCTTGATCGTATGCGCAAGACCCGTCTTGCCCGGATTGTTCAGCAACTCCGCCAAAGGGATTATGCGGGCGTGCTCTGCTTCGATCCGCTGAACATACGATACGCTTCAGATTCCTCGAACATGCATATCTGGATCATGCACAATCCGTCGCGAGCTGTGTTCGTATCAGCCGATGGATATGTCGTTCTCTGGGATTTCCATCGTTGCAGCCACCTGTCAACCTATCTGCCGCTCATCAACGAAATCCGCGATGGCGGGGCCGGCTTTTACTATTTCGTCGCCGGCGACCAAGAAGAAGCAGTCGCCAAGGACTTTGCCGGACAAATTGACGAACTGCTGCGCCGCTCTGGCGGTAAGAACCGTCGTCTTGCCGTCGACAAGATCGAAATCCCCGGCCTTCGTGCGCTCGATGCAGTTGGCATCGAGGTTTGCAACGGCATGCAGCTCATGGAGCACGCCCGGGCCATTAAGGGAATCGACGAGATCAACGCCATGCGCTGCTCTCTCGCGACCTGCGAGACTGCCGTTGCCAAAATGCGAGAACGTTTGCAGCCCGGCATAGCCGAAACGGAACTTTGGTCGGTTCTTCATGCCGAAAACATCGCACGTGGTGGCGAGTGGATCGAAACGCGCATTTTAACTTCCGGCCCGCGCACGAACCCCTGGATGCAGGAGGCCGGCCCCCGTCGCATTGTCTCAGGAGACCTCGTCGCCTTCGACACCGATATGGTGGGCCCGTACGGCATGTGTGCCGACTTCTCCCGCACTTGGCACTGCGGTGACGGCCGACCCACCGACGCACAGCGAAGGCTGCACGCCATCGCATACGAGCACGTAGCTGCAAACATGGCTATGCTAAAGCCGGGCGTCTCTTTCACCGAACTCACTCAGCGCAGCCACAAGCTTCCCGCGGAGTTCGTCAAGCAGCGATATGGCGTCATGATGCATGGCATTGGTCTTTGCGACGAATATCCCGCGATTCTCTATCCTGAAGACTTCATCCCGGGAGCATTCGACTATGTTCTCGAGCCCGGAATGACCCTGTGCGTCGAGGCTTATATCGGTGCCGTCGGTGGGCGGGAAGGCGTGAAACTGGAAGAGCAGGTGCTCGTGACCGAGAGCGGAGTTGAAAATCTCACGAGATGCCCGTTTGATGAGGCTTTGGTGGCCTAGGGATTTCGGCCGAGTCTCTTCAAATTGTCCAATTCTTGAGAGATCCGCGGAAAAGCTGTTTGTTGCGCATCTGGCTCAGCACTTTTGCGGAAGTTGGCTTTCGTTGGTCCAACTCGCCCGCCTACATTCGTAGAAAGGGGTGGAGGCAATCCAAGTCCATCGTCGACGCCCTGACCCGCGAGTGCTGTCGATACTTTGACCAGCAGTCGGGCAGTGGCAGCTGTGGCGTCAGATTTGCAGCAAGTCCGCTGTTAGCCTCCGAACACACGGTCTCTGTTGGGGGCGGCGCATGTGGCCATTCCGCCAAGGATATTGGTCGAATTGCAGGCAATAGCCGGTCAGTGTCAGGTCACACTGGGGTTGGCGCTTCATGACGACGATTCGCGTGTAGCAGACATTTCGCTGAGTGGTTTGCATGCTCTCGATCTTGGCCGGGGACAACAATGTGGAGCTTCGGTGGATGGAGCGCGGATCGGTCGTCATCGTTCGGCGTGTTCGGTGCTCCATGGGTCGGTCAATTCATCTGCTTACGTCACAGCCGGGACCTGCTTGACAAGAAACCTGAGGCAGCGCGATACTATGAGAAGCCCCTCCTGTCGTGAGGGAACGCTATCTCGCAGGAATAAATATGCCCTATCCGCTAGATATACATGCCGAGGCTGAGCGTTTGTTGGAAGAGAAATGCTGTGCGATTTCCGCCCTACTGATCACGACTCCCCTGGTCGGCTTGCTTTTCGCATTTGCGTCACAGGGGACAAATCTTTTTGACTCAACTAACCCGGAGAGGGCCTTCCTCCAGAGTTCTTCGATCGTGCTGCCGCCGCGCTGAGCAAGTCCAATAAGTCTGCCACGGAGAAGCTGAGCGTCCGACGGAAACGCCCCAGTGTTGATTTTTCGAGCTTTCTCTGATTTGCCTGCCGGAAGTCCACCAGAGGCGATCCGTCGCGACGCAGCCTTGCGCTACTTTGGCAGATTTTTGGCGATGGGGGCATTTTGAGGATTGAACGAAGCCGCTAACGCGGCATTTGGCGGATCGGTTTGCAGGAATTTCTGTTTTGAAGGATCGCGGCTGTTGAAGCGCAATCTGAGAACAGGAGCTACAAAAATGGCCAAGTTGACCCCGCTTCGCCGGCGCATGATCGAGGATATGACGATCCGTAATCTGCCGCCTCCCTACGTGCATGCCGCGGCGAAGTTTTCGCGCTACTTGGCCGTTCGCCGGACCGGCTCGGTCTGGAGGACGTGCGCGCCTTCCAAGTTCATCTGGTGTCGACCGGAATCTCGCGGCTGCGCTGAACCAGACGGTGTGCGCGCTGCGGTTCTTCTACGGCGTGACGCTGGGCCATGCCGAGAGTCCGGAGCGGATCGTCTATGCTCGCTCGCCACGCACGCTGCCGGTGTTGTTGAGCGCCGACGAAGTCGGCCTTCCTAGAGGCGGTGCCGAGCCTGAAGTGCCGTACGGCCCTGACGACGGCCTACGAGCAGGTCTCAGCGCTTGCAGACTGTCGGGCTGAAGGTCGGCGACATCGACAGCGGTCGCGGGGTGATCCGTGTTGAGCACGGCAAGGGCGACAAGGACCGCACCGTGATGCTGTCGGCGCAGCTTCTGCGCATCCAGCGAGTCTACTGGCGGCTGGCGAAGCCGCAGGACTGGCTGTTTCCCGGGCGCGGCGCCGATCGCCATGATGCAGGTGTTATATTGGGCTTGTCGTTCGGCGCGTGCGGCCGCCGGCATCGACAAGCGGGTGACGGTCCACACGCTCAGGCACAGCTTCGCCACGCATCTTCAGAACGCACCGACATCCGCACCATCCAGGTTCTGCTCGGCCACAACAATCTGTCCGACGGCGCGCTACGCTAAGGTCTCGAACGGCCTCATCCGACGCACGACAAGCCCGGTCGACCGGCTGAACATCGAGGTGCCGCCAGGCTGAGCGGTTCCGCCATGTCGGCGAGACTGAAGGTGGCGGATATCTTCCGCCACCATGGCGAAGCATATCGACAGGTTCATGACGGCTATCTCGGCCGCATCGAGCGGCGTGTGATGAGCGCGATCGAGCTCTGCCGGACCGCCGAACTGGGCGGCCAGTCGACGGCTGCCGCTCCTGCGGTCGATCCGCGTGGCCTACAATTCCTGCCGCAGCCGGCACAGTCCCAAATGCCAGGGTCAGGCCTGCCGGGACTGGCTTGCCGCACGCCAGAATGAACTGCTGCCGGTGCTCTATCACGCAATGTTCATGCTGCCGGCCGAGGTTGCTGCGATCCCTTTCACAACAAGGCGGCACCTTATACGTTCCTGTTCAAGGTGGCGGCCGAGACGCCTGCGCGCGATCACCGCCAATCTCAGGCATTTGGGCGCTGAGATCGGCCTCATCGCGGCGCTGCATAGCTCTCATCTACCATCCCCACCTGATTGTCGTACCGGGTGGTGGTGTCTCGCCCGACGGCACACGCTGGATCTCGTGCAGGCCGGGCTTCTTTTTACTCGTGCGCGTGCTGTCGCGCCTGTTTCGCTGGCGCATGATACGGAAGACGCGCTTGTGATTGACGGCCGGTTCGCCGTCTTTCGCGTTCCCTGTTCGTCAGGGCTGTGATGCAACGATAGCCATAGGTCGGGCGTTCGTCGATCAGGCGGCGAACCAGCTCCAAGCCCATCGTCATCGGGTTTGCGATAAGGCCCGCGCGGCTTCACCAGGACGCGCCACCCCGAGAGTCTCGGCAACGGCCTTCATCGGGAACCGTCCCTCGGCTGCGACAAGAGCCGCAAGTTCGGTTTTTTTGACTCCGACCTGGCCAGCGCGTCTTTGAGGATCTCCACTTCCATGGTCTTGCGGCCGAGAAGCCGCTCGAGGTCGCGAAGGCGCTCTTCAAGCCGCCGCACTTCCGAACTCCCGACCACAGATTCGTCCGATCCCACCGCAGCCGTTCCGCCTTCCTTCAATAAACGACGCCAACGATACAAGAGATTTGGCGCCACGCCTCGTCGTGGGGCGACAGAGGACACGGTCTCGCCCGGAAGGAAACTCTCCTCGATAATCTGCAGCTTCTGTTCGGTCGTCGTCCAGTGTCGGCGCCGTACCTCCCCGGTGATCAGTTCAATCCGTCGACAGTCGTCAGTCATAAGCCTGTGCTTGAGGATATCCCCAAGCCTCCCGCGTTAGGCCGACTGTCCGGCCGAAATGGGGGCCAGTTCAGGATCCGACATTGTTGGCGAACTTCGAACAAAGGAGGTCTGTGCAGTTCTTTCACGACGCCTTTCTTCGATGCAGAACAGTGTAATGCGACCTTCAGGTCAAATGGCATGACGCATGCATTGGGTTGTGCGAGCCGGAAGGAACAAGGCGATGCTGACAGAGAAACAGATGAAAGTGCCTGCCGAGATCGTGCCTCGTAACAGCCGATATGGGGGTCATTGCATATTTGATGTAGCGATGCTTACGTTGTGCAACACTGGTCAGGGGTCCAAGTCCCCACTTGCGGCGCTCGCTGAACTGCCGGTGACCGTTTCTCGAAGCCAGGAGAATGCCGAAGAGACCCGCCACGTACCTTCGGACCTCGAGCACGAGGATTTAGCCGATGCGCGCTGTTGGAATGCAGGCGATCGCCCCTTGCTGACGGGCAGGGTTGGGTCATGCAGTTGAAGGGCGATCGTAGGCTAGAAGCTTTTCGACGGATGCTTCGCATCCGCCGATTCGAAGAAGAGGGTAGGCGCCTGTTCAACGGTGGTCAGATCCCTGGTTGGTTTCACACGACCGTGGGTCAGGAAGGCGCTATCGTCGGAGCAAGCCTCGCCCTCCGGGACGATGACGCCATGACCGGAACACACCGTTCGCATGGCCATCCGATTGCGAAGGGCGCGCATTTGCAGGCGCTTATGGCAGAACTGATGGGTAAGGAGGGCGGCGTTTGTAAGGGGCGTGGCGGTTCGATGCATTTTGCGGACAGTTCAGTGGGGATTATCAGTGAATCGGGAATCGTCGGAGGGGGCATTCCTCTTGCCACAGGATGCGCATTTAGCGCCAAGGTGCGCGGCGTCGATCAGGTTACCCTTTGCTTTTTCGGCGACGGAGCAGTGAACCAGGGCACTTTTCATGAGAGCCTCAACATGGCCTCGTTGTGGAGGCTTCCCGTCATTTATCTTTGTGAGAACAATGGCTATGCAATGACCACCTCCGTAGCAACAAGCCACGGACAGCCGGACATTGCCCTACGAGCGGCAGGTTACGGAATTCCAGGAGAAATAGTAGACGGACAGGACGTCAGTGCCGTCTATCAATCTGCGGCATATGCGGTCACGCGAGCACGCGCGGGGCAGGGACCCACTCTCATAGTGGCCAACACTTATCGGTTCGATGAACACAATATAGGCTTGGCCGTTTCTGGGGAGCCTTATCGACAGGTCGAAGAAGTCGAGGCACACAAACGCGACCGGGACCCAATTTTGCTATATCGCACTGTGCTCCTCGAAGAGGGTGTAAATGAAGAGACTCTAACAACCATCGAGCATGAAGTGGCCCAAGCCGTCACACAGGCCGTACAATTTGCTTTGGCCAGCCCCATGCCCCGGCCCGAAACGTTGCCCGACTATATGTTCGTGTCGACCATTGCCCACTAAGGGTGGGCTGGAGGGATTAATGGACGTGAAAGACGATACCCACAGAGACGCAGCGACGCCCGGTCCCCATATTCAGATGACCTATTTTGAGGCAATCGTGCAGGCCCAGCTAGAGGAAATGCATCGGGATGAGCGCGTCGTATTGATGGGAGAGGACGTCTCAGTTCATGGCGGCGGCAAGCTTATCGAATGCTTCGGCAAGAACCGGGTTTGGAACATGCCAATTTCAGAAGGCAGTTTTACGGGAGTTGGCATCGGGGCTGCCATCAATGGTTTGCGACCGATTGTAGACATTTCAACTGCCAGTTTCATCTATCTCGCTTGTGACCAGATTGTAAACCAGGCATCAAAATTGCGGTATATGACTGGGGGCCAGATCGACATCCCAATCGTCTTTCGCTGCTGTATGTTCTCGACGGGCTCCGAAGCGGCACAGCATGCCGACCGGCCTTACCCGCTTTTCATGAACGTGCCGGGCCTTAAGATTGTCAGCCCGACCAGCGCTGCCGATATCAAAGGCCTCATGAAATCCGCCATTCGCGACGGCGATCCTGTGCTCGTCTTCGAGGACACCCGCCTATGGCCTCTCAAAGGCGACGTCCCCACGGATCCGGACCATTTAATCCCAATCGGCAAAGCGGACGTGAAGCGCGAGGGGGAGCACGTTACCGTCGTTGCCATCGCCGGCGCTATCAGGCCGACCATGGAAGCTGCCAACTACCTCATCGAGGAAGGCATTTCGGTCGAAGTGATCGATCCACGTACATTGAAGCCGCTCGATTATGAGGCAATCAAGATGTCAATCGAGAAGACCGGACGGCTGATTATTGTCGAGAACGGACACCGTATCTGCAACGTCGGAAGTGAAATCGCAGCGGTGATGGCGGAAGAGTCCTTCGATCTTTTGAAGCGACCTATCTTGCGGCTGAGTGCTCCAGACATTCATGTCCCATTCAGTCCGGCTCTTGAGAAGGACTTTTTTCCAACACGGGACAGCATTGTTGGCGCCATACGACGGTTACTCTGAGTTCCTAAAAACGCAGGAATGGAGGTAACACAGCAACTGCCGTTACCGTCGCAGTAGGAGGTGATAGGACGCGCTTAGAAGAAGAAGGCAGGCCATCAGACGATAGGCGAAAAACATTCCAGAAGTGATAGGGCTTATACATGAGTAAAACAGTCATCGATGGCAGATTCAGTTTGAGTGGGAAGACCGCTTTGGTGACCGGCGGAGCACGCGGCATCGGATTGCAAGTCGCGCTTACATTACAAGAAGCTGGGGCCGATATAATTCTCACTGGAAGGGATCGGGTTCGCGTGGCCGCGGCGGCAGATCAGTTTCCAGTCAAGCCGGAAGTCTATCAACTCGATGTTAGGGACTCGCAGGCGGTACGCGATCTCGCCGATGGCATCGCCGTTTGTCCTGACATCCTTATTAACAATGCCGGGGTGTCCCGCGCGGCGCCGACGAAATATACCACCGACGAGGATTGGCGAGCTGTCCTTTCAGTCAACTTGGACGGCCTGTTCTACTGCAGTCGCACCTTCGGCTCTCTCATGGCGGAGCGCGGTTCCGGCGTGATTGTAAATATCAGTTCGATGTGTGGAGATGTTGTCACCCGACAGGAATCCGTAGTCACGGCTTACAATGCGAGCAAGGCGGGGGTAACTATGGTAACCAAAACCCTTGCTTGCGAATGGGCAAGATCTGGGGTTCGCGTGAACGCAGTGGCGCCTGGATTCATACAGTCAGAGATGACCGACCAGTATCCTGTAGAAGTGGTCAGGGCATGGTCTGATCGGACGCCAATGGGCCGCTTCGGCCAACCTCATGAGATTGCATCTGCCGTCCAATTTCTTGCTAGCGATGCGTCAACCTATATCACGGGAACGGTATTGTTGGTGGATGGTGGCTACACTTGCTGGTGATATTTTATATTGATTAATTCTGGTGGGCCATCCTGCTGCCTGGGGTGGCAATGCAAGATGATCCACCCATCGAAGTTTCTGTGCGTCGCACTACTTGATCCATAGTCTCGTAGTCCAAGGCACGGTGAACGTCAACCGAATCGATGAAGCTATCCAGCAGTTCGGCGGTGCGTTCTTGAGGCTGCTGTAGGTTAGGTGTAAGCCCGTTCACCAAGCTCGTTTGAATGACAGTTCGCGCGACGAGCAGAAGCTCGTGCATCGTACCTTCTCCCAGACGCTCCCCAGCCAGCTGAGGTGATGTAGACACCGGTCATCAGCCGTTGCCATGGGATCTCTGGTCCTTCACCAGGATCGGTGCGGGGGTAACGGGTTGCACCATCATCGCGCCTCTCATTCCCCAGCCGACTTGCGCGAGAAGAATAGGCCTACATTGCAGCAACCAAGACACTCTTTTTGGTGGTCATGACGTCACATCCTGCAACAGATAAATACAACTACTTCACAAGAATTTAGCAATCGCAAACCACGAGTAGTGGTATGTTGGACGAACTCACGCGCGGAAAAATTACCAGACAAGCTATTCGGAGTCGACAAACATGAAAAGAAGAGCGCTTATCCTGGTCGAGGGTACAAGGAACAATGGTCCTCTATATGTCCAAGCGGCCCGAAGTCTTGGCCTGCACTCGATTACCCTGGCGGCTAATCCACTTCGGCACTACTATAATGCCGCAGAAGACAGTGAGGTAATCTGTGTGGATACATCCAATCTCGATGCGCTGATCTGCGAGTGTGTTCGGCTGCGTGCGACCTATGATATTGCTGGGATTACGAGCTCGGAGGAAGCTGCATATGCGACAGTCGGCAGGCTCTGTCGACATTTCAATCTGCCAGGTCCGAACGCCGAATCGGTTGAACGATGCTGCGATAAATTCATTCAACGTCAGCTGCTTGCGCAAGCCGACATTCCAATTCCTGCCTACGCGTTGGCAACAAATGCGAGCGAGGTTGTAAGCTCTGCCGCTAAAATCGGCTTTCCTGTAATTGTAAAACCAGCCACGGACACCGGCGGCAGCGAGGGGGTCCGATTGTGCGGCAGTCGCGATGAGCTAATCCAGCATACTGCTTATCTATCAAGCAGGTGGAGTACATGGCAGTCCCCAGCAAGAATGTTAGTGGAACAATTTGTGAAAGGCTTTCATTATTGGGTGGAGATGATGGGAGATGACGTCATTGGAATCGCCTCTCTCGAATTCGGTCCCTCACCGCATTTCGTATATAATAGATGCGCCTATCCGGCCTTGCTTACCAATGAAGAGGATGAGCGCATCGCCGAAGTTTCACTAAGGTGTTTGCAGGCTCTCGACCTTCACTGGGGCCCGACCAACGTTGAACTCAGGTGGACGGCACATGGGCCGGTCGTCATTGAAGTAAATCCGCGTATGTCGGGCTCGCCCGGTGTTGAGCTAGTTGAGCTAGCTTGCGGTATCAATCTTATCAGAGAGCACATTAAACTCGTGATCGGCGATGAGGGCGACTTGCGCGGAACCCGTTCAGAAACTGCTGCTGCGCAATTCCTAGTTCCTGAACGGGACGGCGTTCTCGATTGGATCGATGGCGTCAGCCGGGCGGCTGCTGTACCTGGCGTCGCCAAAGTGAAGCTTTACCTTGAACCAAACACCACGATCAAAAGGAGAGGCGATCACCGAGACTTAATCGGATATGTGACCGCCAGCTCGCCTGACATCGCTCGGACGGAGGCGATACTTCAGCGGGCCGTCGGCTTAATTGAGTGGTCGGTTACATAAGTTTAGGTTTCCCTTGCTACCTGGCGGAGCGGCGCTCGTGTCCACCGTGTGGTGTTGCGGGGTTCAAGCGCCAGCCGCTGAAGAAGATGATGCCGACGTGCATCATTGTTGAAGCTGCTGAAGCGCTAGCGCAGCGAAGAAGAACCGCCAGGGAGGCCATACGATCGTAAGCGCTGTCCCGGCGGCACCTTTCGCGGATGATGTAAGACGATGTTCGAGGCCTTTGAGGGCTTCGACATATGACGATTTCAGAGTTTACGCTTAAGTCCAAGGACGAGGAGCCGGTCCGTCGGCTGGAGATCTTCACTGGTTCGGGTCGGCGGCGTGAGTGGCCGCCGGAGGAGAAGGCCCGGATAGTGGCGGAGAGCTACGAGGCGGACGAGACGGTTTGTGCTGTGGCACGCCGGTATGGACTTTCCCCGCAGCAATTGTTCACCTGGCGTCGGGCTGCTCGCCGGCCGATGGGGGAGGCAGCGGTATCAGAGTCCATGTTCGTGCCGGCGGTGGTGACGGCAGCGCCTCCGAAGCCCGCGGCGAAGCATCGGCCACAGCCAAGGAAGCGGGAGCCGGCTCGAGACGCTGGTGTGATCGAGCTTGAGATCGACGGCATCGCAATGCGGGTAGGTCGTGGGGCGGATTCGAAGACGGTTGCAGCGGTGATCCGTGCGCTGAGGGCAACGTCGTGATCGGGCCAACGGGAGCGGTCAAGGTCATGGTGGCGACGAAGCCCGTCGACTTCCGCAAGGGAGCGGAAGGTCTGGCAGCGCTCGTGCGCGAGGCGATGGGCGCGGATCCGTTCTCGGGCGCGGTCTACGTGTTCCGGGCCAAGCGGGCCGACCGCATCAAGCTCGTCTACTTCGACGGCACGGGCGTATGCTTGTTCGCCAAGCGGCTGGAGGATGGCAAGTTCTGCTGGCCGGGCGTTACCGACGGCGTCGTGCGACTGACGGCGGCACAGTTGCAGGCACTCCTGGAAGGCCTCGACTGGCGGCGGGTGCACGAGACGCGCGAGACGCGTGTTCCTATTGCGGCGAGCTGACCATCACATCATTGCCAAATCACTGGAATCCATGCTTGAATCCGCTTCGTGACCGACGCGGCCTCTGCCCTTCCCGACGATCCTCACGCGCTTCAGGCGATGCTTTTGGCCGCGCGTGTGGAGAATGAGAGGCTCCGCCAAATCATCAAGGAGTTGCAGCGCTATCGCTTCGGGCGAAGGGCGGAGAGCCTGCCTGAGGACCAGCTTCTTCTGGGGCTGGAGGAAGCCGAGCAGGTAGAGGCGGAGGGCTTCGCCAGCGTGGAAGCCGCAGACCCTGCAAAGCGGGATGCCCGGGCTCGCAAGCGCCGCGCCAACCGCGGCTCGTTACCCGCCCATCTGCCGCGCGTTGAGCAGGTAATCGATATAGCCGACAAGATCTGCCCGTGTTGCCGAGGCCAGTTGCATGTAATGGGCGAGGACCTCTCCGAACGTCTCGACATGATCCCCGCCCAGTTCCGGGTGATCGTCACCCGTCGACCGAAGTATGCCTGTCGCGCCTGCGAAGAGGTAGTGATCCAGGCGCCGGCTCCAGCCCGCCTGGTCGAGGGCGGCATTCCCACAGAGGCCACGGTGGCTCATGTGCTGGTGTCGAAGTATGCCGACCATCTGCCTCTGTATCGTCAGGCCCAGATCTACGCCCGCCAGGGCGTTAACCTCGACCGTTCGACGCTCGCCGACTGGGTCGGCAAGGCTGCCTTCCTCCTGAAGCCGGTGCATGAGCGGCTGTTCGAGCGGTTGAAGGCGTCGGACAAGCTCTTCGCCGACGAGACCACCGCGCCCGTACTCGATCCGGGCCGGGGGCGGACCAAGACGGGACAGTTGTTCGCCTACGCCCGTGACGACCGCCCGTGGGGCGGGATCGATCCGCCAGGCGTCGCCTATCTCTACGCACCGGACCGCAAGGCCGAGCAACCGATCCGGCATCTTCAGGGCTTTGTCGGAACCCTGCAGGTCGACGGATACGTGGGCTATAAAGCGCTGGCCGAACGCAACGCCGTGAGCCTAGCCTTTTGCTGGTCGCATGTGCGTCGCCGCTTCTATGAGCTCGCGCAGTCCGGCCCCGCGCCGATCGCGACGGAGGCGCTCGCCCGCATCGCCCAACTATACCATGTTGAGAGCGAGATCCGCGGTCGCTCCCCCGACGAACGCCGCGCCGTTCGGCAGGAGAGAAGCCGTTCCGTCATCAATGCCCTTGAGCCGTGGCTTAGGCAGCAACTCACCCTTATCAGCCAGAAGACCAAGCTGGCGGAAGCTATCCGCTACGCGCTCTCGCGCTGGCAAGGTCTGACACGATTCCTCGACAACGGTACGATCGAGATCGACTCCAACGTCGTCGAGCGCGCCATCCGACCCATCGCCTTGAACCGCAAGAACGCACTCTTCGCCGGCTCCGACGGCGGCGCCGAGCACTGGGCAACCATCGCTTCGCTGATCGAGACATGCAAGCTCAACGGCGTCGAGCCTCACACCTACCTCGCTGACGTGATCGCCCGGATCGTCGCCGGCCATCCACAAAGCCAGATCGACGATCTGCTGCCTTGGGCCTTCAGCCCTATGCCGCTCAAGGCCGTGGCCTGAGAACAGCGGTTACATACGATCAGCGGATGGCGCACAGGATCGCTGGTCCTCGACGCACCCGTTTTCGGGTTAACCTCCGCGCCAGCGACTGTCGGCCCTCCAACAGGGAAACCGGCAGTCCTGCGCGCGTCCGCAACAGCGGACGGTTATCGTGCGTACGACGGAGGAAATTCGCCCCTGCCTCGGGCGGTGAACGGGACAGCCGTAGGAGCGTCAGCAAAGCGCAGGCCGCAGGACGGGACGCGGGACGACTTTCCCCGTCCGCGGCGATCCGCATGTGTTTGCGTCAGGAGAAAGGCTGACCGGGCGAAAGGCGCACTGCCGCTTCTCGAAAGTCCGGTCGCTGATCAGCGACGTGCGGTAGGATCGGCCATAGCAGCGCCGAGTTCCCCCTGGAAGAAAGAACAGGTGTTGCACCCTTCGGGTCCCCCTCAATTGTTGGGCAGCCTGTTAACTTCCAGCCTGGCAGGCCCGCTCTCCAGGTCGTCTTGCGCGGGTTCGGCAATTCCTCGAGCGTCAGCTCCACGGCCAAGATCGCCCGCTCATCGATCTCACCCGCGTCGAGCTCGGCCAGGCCCGAATCAATACCGGCCCAGCTGGTTGGCTGCCAGTCGCAGGAGACTGAGATTCTGCATGGCAGAGTTTACTCGGCAAGCGCCAGCCAGCGCTCTCGGTGGGCCTCATCCATACCCCAACAGAGCGCGTTCAAAGCTGAGGTTGCCGCCAAGGCGCTGTCAAGCAGAGGCTTATCGCGAAATAGAGACGTACGGGCTGCGATCGTTCGAAGGTCGTCGAACGATCGACCTGATTGCAGACCGCGCATACGCCTACGAGGCCCGGGGTACGTCCTGGGATGCTTTAGAACAGCCATGCCCGCATTACCCCAGGAGCTTGGCGCAAGGCAACGGAGGCTTACGAGTTCTGCTGCACCCGGACAAGGAGCCCGTGTGCCGGTACTCACCAAACCGCCAGCTGGTTCCGAAATAAGGCGATGTCGCAGGTCCGAACAGCTTGCGCACGACTGCGCGAGGCATAAACTGGTTTTAACCCTAGCGAAACCTTTTGTGCATTCTCAGGGCAATTGCTGGTGCTTACGATTAGAATGACACAAGCAAGGCTCGGCTTGCCGGATCCTGAGTATGTAATACTCCGCTTCCGCCGCTGCAGAAGCCAGTCGTCGGGGGGAACTTCGGCGGGGGGAAGGAAGCCGCGGGTCTCGATCATCGGGATGGCATCTGGGTTTGAGGTAGCAGAACCGGGGAAGCGTCTTCACCGCTTCCCCGTCGATCCTGCGGATAGGGGCAGAGCTTGGCAAGCTAGTCCGCTCGGCAGATCGCAGAGGCGGTGGCATCGCCCAGACCACCATCGTGCCTCACGCGATGTCCCGCTGCCTATGCATGTCGCTCGTCGAAGTGAAGGGTGGAAAGGCATTTGGATAAAAGGTTTGCAGGTAAGGTGGCTCTCGTGACGGGCGGGCGTAGCGGCATCGGTCTTGCGACTGCGCGACGTCTAAGGGACGAGGGCGCTCGCGTGTTCACCGCTCAACGTGGTGAGGACCGGGAATTCGAGGCCATTTCGGTCGACTTCACAGCTCCGACCAAGGCGGCTCATGCTATCAAAGCGGTTGTCGAACGGGCGGGACGGCTCGATGTCCTGGTAAACAACGCCGGGGTCATGCAGGAGGCGCTCGTCGAAGATATGAGCCTAGCAGATTGGGAGAGGACGATCGCCATAAATCTGACCACCCCATTCGTGCTGATAAAGGCGGCGATGCCTCACCTGCGGTCGACTGGCGGCGCGATCGTGAATGTCGGATCGATCGAGGGGCTGGGATCCAACCCGAAACACGCGGCCTATTGCGCCTCCAAGGCTGGTCTCCACGGTCTCACCCGCGCGGTTGCGATCGACCACGGCGCCGAAGGTGTGCGCTGCAACGCTGTCGCGCCTGGCTGGATCGACACCGACCTGAACGTGGATTTCATCGAGAGCATGCCGGACCCCAAGCGCTTTCGCCAGCAGATCGGTAATATCCATCCAATTGGGCGAACGGGGAAGCCGGAGGAGGTCGCGAACCTCGTAGTCTGGCTGGCTTCGCCAGAATCCTCGTTTATCACCGGTCAGGTGTGGACGATCGATGGAGGCCGAATGGCGAAGCTCAGTCTGCCACAGTAGAACCTGCGCAGGTTTGCCAAGCCGGACTTCATTGGACACCGCTCTCTTAAAAGGTGTTTGACAGCTTAGGTTGCAACCTGAGCGAAACTGTTTGCGTTGTGCCCGGTATGAAAGAGGTCTAGGATTTCGGAGGATCTCTTGCAGTATAGTTCTAGAATTTTCTAAGAGAAAATTAACGAGCTTAAGTTCTGCGCAATGCAAGCGAAAACAGGAGTATGATGGACGGTACCTTATGTTGTTTTGGATGGGAGTCGGTTTCAGCGGACACCTCCATGTGCTTCCCAATATACGTCGACTGGGCTAGATTTGGGATGTCGTGAGACGCCGATACATTTTGTACCGGGAATGGGCGTTCTCGCGGTCGGGCACTCGATCCTGATATCATCGCTGCGGTGCAGGCTTAACTTCACAGGTTCAGTCACACTTTCTTTGGAACAGCTCCTTATGAAAGTTACATCGAACTTGGCGCTCAGGCCAGGCCCTTCGCTAGTTCCAACGCCTGCCGTTCGAAGAGGCGGCGGTAAATGCCACCATCGAGATCGATCAGCGCGGCATGATCGCCGTCCTCCATGATGCGGCCACGGTCGAAGACGAGCAGCCGATCGAGCGAGCGGACCGTCGACAGCCGGTGTGCGATGACGAGTGTGGTTCGACCCACCATCAACCGATCCACCGCTTGTTGAATGAGCACCTCGGATTCCGAATCGAGGCTCGATGTGGCCTCGTCAAGAATAAGGATCGGCGCGTTCGCCAGGAAGGCGCGTGCGATCGCCACGCGCTGGCGCTCGCCGCCGGAGAGCTTCAAACCTCTTTCGCCGACCAATGTCCCATAGCCCTTCGGCAGGGGCGCGATGAAGTCGTGCGCACTGGCCAGCCGTGCCGCTTGCTCGATTTCGGCCTGGCTCGCGCCAGGCCGGCCATAGGCGATGTTCTCGGCAAGCGACCTGTGAAACAGGATAGGCTCCTGCTGCACGATCGCGATCTGCGAACGGAGCGACTCTTGGGTCACCTCGGAGACGTCCTGGCCGTCTATCAGGATCCGGCCGCCGCTCAGGTCGTAGAGTCTCTGGATGAGCTTCACGAATGTTGACTTGCCGGAACCGGAAGGTCCAACCAACCCAACCCTTTCTCCAGCCTCAATCGACAGCGAACATTGGCTATAGATCGGCAGGGGATGGTTGGCGTAACGGAAGTGGACGTTCTGGAAATCGATGCGGCCCGTCGTGATCCGGATCGGCTTGGCCTCTGGACGATCCGCAACATCCAGCTGCTGATTGTGGATGGCCACCAGTTCTTCCATATCATTAACCGAGCGTTGCACGGTGCGGACATGCATGCCGGCATCACGCAGATAGCCCTTCAGGACGATGAAGGACGTGAGAACATAGGCTATCTCGCCCGGCGTTGCCTGTCCATGCGACCACAGAAGCAGGGCATATCCGACCACCGCCACCCTGAGCGCAACCAAAGTGACGCCTTGGGTTGAGTCGATGACCGTTCCGCGCACCCAACTCCGGCGCGCGCGGTGCCGCCATTTGGTCATGATATTTGCAAGCCGCTGGTCTTCGCGAACCTCGGCGCCGAAGCCTTTGACCACAGCGTTGCAACTGACCGCGTCCGCAAGCGCGCCGCCGAGCTTTGTGTCCCATTGGTTGGCAAGGCTCGCCGCCGGCGCGACATAGCTGAGCGACAGCGAAATCGAAAACGCTAGATAGATCAGAGAGCCGCAAGCAAAGATCACGCCCATGACCGGCCAGTGCCAGCCGAGCAGCGCCGTCGAACCTACCAAGATGATAAAGGACGGGAACAGCGCGACCAATATTGTGCTGTTTAGAGGGTCGAGCGCCCACATGCCGCGCGTTATCTTGCGCACTGTCGAGCCGGCGAAGCTGTTCGCATGCCAGTCTGTCGAAAAGCGCTGGACATGATAGAACGCTTCGTTCGCGACATCGGACATCATCTTCAGCAAAAGATCGTTCAGGCCAATGACGGCGATGTGGCGCATGGCGATGGCAACGAGCGCAAGCGCAATCGGTACAGAGAAGGCTGCAAGGGCCGAATGCCAGGCTGGTGCTGCCACAGCAGCGCCACCTGCAACAGCATCGATGAGACGACCTGAATAGACCGGCATCAGCACGTCAGCCAGCGTGGAGGCAAGCATCGCAGCCGTGATGATCGCGAGCCGCACCGGCTGCCGGCTCCAGTGGCGGACAGTGAAGGCGAGTACGTCGCGACCAGTGGCACCGCGTCCATGGACGGGGAAACGTTTCATAGTTTCCAAGCGGGCGCATCAACACGCTCGGCCCGAAAGACGTTAAAAGACAAAACTGGAATTTTCGACCTCCCCCATAACAGCATCAATTTTGGCGGGCAGCTCCTGCCGCCTCACGACGGTGATGTTCAAAAGTCGTGCCAACTGAGCGGGAACATCCGAAGGACAAATTCAGCAGGTTACCGAGCCTGGAGAAAGTCAGCCGGGATCCAGTCGAATACTTTTGCTACGGCTGCCCAACTCGGGAGATTGGAAAAGAAGGTCGACGTATCGATTGAATTTTGAACTTGTTCTTTCTCCACCCGATAAGCGGAGTGAGTGCATCACGTTGCCTCGATCAAATAAGTACAGTTGCCATGCAGCTTTCTCAGGCCCGGGACTTAGGTGCTGATTTCAAAAGCGCGCCGCGAATACTTTCCTGCCCATATTCCGTCAATCGAATGCTCGACTGTCGGATTGTGCGCTCCCCGACACAGTGCTGTTCGGTTCGCCTCCTGGGTACCTCCCCCCAGTCGATTGACGACCTGAAGAAGAAGCTTCGCTCGCAAGCTGGCACGACTCTTGAGGGTACTCCAGGTGGCGGAAGGAACTCCGGCTCGAGTCCCGTTGACTTCGGATGTTGCGAGGCTGGGTTGGAGCAAACTGTGCACCAATGAGAACGCAATGAAGGAGACATCATGGAACTCCCGCGGATTGCGGTGGACTTAGACCTATTCCTCGAGATGACTGATGATGTCGCTCAATCCGAACAGTTGTTCGAACTGTTGTCTGCGTTTGCGCTGAATTTCGATTGCCCGTGGATTGCCTATGGGCCGCTCGCATCAGAACAGAGGATTTTCAAGCCGAACCGAGAGGATTCTGTGGTGATGTGGAATTATCCTGCTGAATGGCAGGAGCGCTACTCGAGAATGGGCTATGCCAAAATAGACCCACTCATCAAGAAAGGTCGAAAGGAGGCGGGGGCCTTTCGATGGAGCGAGGTGTATACCGATGAAAGCATAACTGAAGATGGACGCCGCGTCTTGGACGAAGCAGCAACATTTGGCTTGAGGTCAGGTGTTACCGTCCCATTACATGGCCCTGATGATAGCTTTAGGTTTGTGAGTTTTGCTCAATCCTCGGACTGCGAATTGCAGAATAGAGCGATCACCTACCTGCAAATGGCCGCGCTGCGGTTTCATCTGATGGTTACGAAGTTCGACACTACGACTGCGTCGGAACGACTTCATAACCTGTCTCCGAGAGAAATACAGTGCATTGATTTGGTGTCACAAGGAAAATCGTCTTGGGAAATCGGAACTATTTTAGAAATATCACAATATACGGTAGATTTCCATTTAAAAAACGTGATGCGGAAGTTGGATTCGACCAGCAGAACATTAGCTGCTGTAAAGGCTTTGAAACTTGGGATTATCGAACCGCCGTAGGTGCGCAGCTAGTTCTCCGCCCGTAGTAGCGCGCGTGATAGCCGAGACGCTCCGGCGTGCGCTCGCTCTTCGAAGCCCCAGCGCCTCGTCCATCTCGGCCTCGAGCACCTCCTGCATCACCGCGCGGACCACCTCGTTCAAACCATCCGGGTTCGAAAGCAAATTGTCGTTGACGCTGCTATGGCGGATTTATCTTCAGTCTTGATCATGGTGGCGTTCCTTCCAGGGAATCGGTGACGTTGAACACCACCCTGTCATGGCCGCCCACTCTCAGCGAGTTTGCAGAACTCAGCATATCATTCCGTCTTAAGCGACTGACGCATGAGTGATGTGTGTCCAAAATCTGACAGCCGTCAGAAAACATGTCGGGTTCAAAACAGCGGAGCGTCTTGGGCCTGTCGGGCTTTTCGAAGCCTATCACGCAGTAACTGCGCGCCAGGCGCACTGGCAAGGCCTTTGCTGGTCGAGGTGCGGCAATATAGGGTGAGGGCTGACCCGCACGAGAGCACGGAACTCGCTCGATGAAGGGATGATCGACCTCATCCAGAAACCGGCGGGTTCGAGGGTGCTGTGCGCGCATCTCGGCGACGGGCCAGCGATCAACAGTTGAGGCTACATCTCCAGAGCGAGTAATGCCTCGAAAGATGCAATGCTGTCTCTGGTCCGACGCGCTGGAAGTTTGTGAAGAGTCGGCCCGGCAAATCGGCGAACCGGGCGGCTTAGGCTGCCAAAAGGGTAGATGGCCGCGTTGCCTCGGTAGATCAGCAAGCGGTGTCAGAAAGCCAAAGGCACACCATCGTGGCGCTTCCCAGGAAGTAGATGGGAGTAATCACCAGTGATTTTACCGGAACTTCGCTCAGCAAACACAGCCGGCGGGGTTTTGGAGATAACGACGACCACGGGATGTGTCGTAGGATGTTCATATTGTCCCCAGGACAAGTTCGCGGTCCGGCAAAGAAAAGTGTCTCATGCGAGTCATCTGGGTCTTGAAGATTTCAAGCGGTGTCTAGCCCGCGTACCGACTTCCGTCGACATTGGTTTTGCGGGATACTCCGAACCTTGGCTCAATCCGGACTGCACCGAAATGGTGGAGCACGCCTTCGGCAAAGGCCATGGCATCAGGATTTTTACGACGCTGGTGGGAATGAACGGGCAGGACCTGCAGCGATTGCAAGCCTTGCGCTTGGGCGTATTCGTGGTCCATGTTTTCGATGACGGCACCTACATGAACAGCCGCCTGGTCGGAGACAAGTATCGCGATCTGGTTCGTCAACTCGTCGACGCGGACATCCCCTTGATCCGATTCGTGGCTTTGGGCGAGCCCCACCCAGATATAGCCGACATTATCCCTACCGAAGCACTGATAAAAGCGCGGCCGGTGAGCAGTAGGGGTGGAAGCGTCGACCCTAAGATCGTTGCACCACGTCAGCCAGTGGTCGGAGCCCTAACCTGCGTGGACGCACGACAGTATCGGAATGTTCTTCTTCCAAACGGCGACGTTACCCTGTGCTCTATGGATTTTGAACGGCGTCACGTATTGGGCAACCTTCTATATGAGGGTTACTCCGCTCTGTTTTAAAAGCCAGTTTTTCGCGAAATCGTCGATCGGATGAATGGAGCGGATGGTTTTCTGCTTTGCAGGATGTGTGAATTCGCCGACCCAAACGACCGGACCTGAGTGGATGCCGGCCGAGAGGGCGAGCCTAGCAATCCGGATGGCCCCACGGCACATGCACCTGCCGGCGATGCCATCGTGTTTTCACGTTACGCGAGCATGATTCCGTAGGCGCGGCAGTGGGCCTCGACCATTCCGAGACGAGTTCATCGAAAGTGGTCTTCGGCTTCCACCGAGCTTGTCGGCCTGCCTGCCTTGAGGTGACGCCGATCACAGGTCAACCTCGGTCGGACGGAAACAGCGTTCGTCGATCCCGTCAGCGCTTGATTGCTTACTCACGGCCCACCTCGTCAACGCCTTCACCCTCCCAGACGATCTCCTCTTCGACTCGCCTGAATGCAGCAGCCCCAGCTGCGGCCGGGGATGGTTGCCGTCGCGACAGTGGACGTTCTCGAAACCGATGCGGCCCTTCGCCAGCGCGTCTCCCGGTTGCTTCCGCCTGGCCTACGAACGGGCTTTCCGTCAAGGGCGCCCACGGCGGCCCGCCCTCTTGACCCGGCGGCTCGGGCCAATCATCTCGCGCAAGAGATCGGAATCCGCAGTCTTCTCCAAGAGAGCGCGGCTTTCGCTGTGTCATCGGTCATCAAATAGTTTCTTGAATCAGGTTGGTGTCCGCAGCCCGAGGTTGAACGGCGAATATTGGTGACCGCCGCAAAGCCGCTCGCTCGCTACGGCGCTATTGAGGAGCGCGCTCGCGAGCGGCTTCTCGCTACCGCCGAGCTACACACTCTGGCGACGCGACCCTGCTGCTTGGACTCATTCGTTGTCCGGAGGCGCTATGGGTAGCGATGGGTGGGTACGTCAACTACCTGATGCCATAGTATCGGTGCTTTCGCGGAAGCTTTAGAAGCCATCTTGTCGCAGCACATCTCCGAAGACATCCGAATGGAGGGCAAACCCAACCAACAATTCGATGAGGATCCCGGTACCACCAGACCAAACAAAGCTGCCTCCGGCATTCTGCTTCAATGTTAAATGACGAACATCTGCCGCAAACCCACTAGCCATTAAACAGCTCTCGTTCTTTGAACGACTATGTGCAGAGGACTTAATATGGACACCGACGCTTTTACGGCTCATGAATCTAACGTTCGTCGTTATTGCCGGGCGTTCCCCGCCGTCTTTACGAAGGCCGTTGGGGCGACGATCTGGGACGAGACGGGTAAGCCCTTTATCGATTTCCTGGTGGGTTCCGGCGCACTCAATTACGGGCACAACAATCCGGATATTATGGCGCCAGCGATTGAATATCTCGTCGGTGAGAACATTCTTCTGTCGCTTGATATGCATACGGCGGCAAAGCGTGACTTCATTAAAGGGTTCGTCGATCGGATCCTGAAACCCAGAGGCCTTTCGTACAAGATTCAGTTTCCCGGGCCGACCGGCACGAACGCCAACGAAGCGGCGCTGGCGCTGGCGCGAAAATACACCGGCCGCTCGAGCGTCATGGCCTTTACGAATGCGTTCCACGGCATGTCGCTCGGCTCTCTAGCGGTGTCGGGCTCGGCATCAACCAGGGAACTGGGAGGCGTTGCTCGCCACGATGTGATCCGTGTTCCCTATGACGGCTATCCGAGCCAAGCTTTCGATTCCGCCAGTTACATCGACCACGTTTTGAGCGACCCGGGGAGCGGCATAGAAAAGCCTGCCGCAATTATACTGGAGACCATCCAGGCGGAAGGCGGCATGAACGCCGCATCTGCAGCTTGGCTCATGGAAATTCAGCGCATTTGCCGCACGCATGGCATTGTTTTTATCGTCGACGACATCCAGGCAGGTGCGGGCCGAACTGGCGACTTCTTCTCATTCGAGTCTGCAAAAATCGAACCGGATATTGTGTGTCTTTCTAAGTCCCTAAGCGGTTCAGGTAGTCCGTTGTCCATCGTTCTGATTCGACCCGACTTGGACATATGGAAGCCCGGAGAACATAGCGGGACCTTCAGAGGAAACAATTTCGCCTTCGTGACGGCAGGAGCCATGTGCAAGATGTGGTCGGATAGGAAATTTACTGCAGGTGTCGAGCGGACAGCCGTCAGGCTGCAAACGCACCTCGATCGCCTGGTCGCGAAATTTCCAAGATACATCGAACAGAAGCGAGGCCGCGGTCTGATGGCCGGCCTGAAATGCCGTTCACCGGCAGTTGTCGGCCGCGTGCACGATGTCGCATTCGAAAATGGCCTTCTTATCGAATCCTCGGGGCCAAATCGCGACGTTATCAAAGTCCTCCCGCCGATAACCATCACCGATGCCGAACTCGATCGTGGCATCACCATCCTTGAACACGCACTACAGGAGCAAGACAATGCCTAGTCAGATATCTCAAGTGCCAGCCATCTCGCCGGTTTCGATCAAAGAACGGACCGGGTCGATCAACACGGCGGAGATCATCTCGGTCCTGAAAGGTGAGCTCACCGCTCTGCACATCAAGCAAGCTTTCAGCACCGAAGTAGCAGAGGAGATCACTACGAACTTTATTGGAAGCTCCGGTCTCAGAGAGCGTAAAGATGGTGTGCCCGGACAATATGTCGGTGCATCTCACTACAGAAAGGATGCAGCCACCTATTTCGCAGACGCCGAAAACGCGCGGCCGTACGTCGATGCCCTTTTTAAGAATTTGGTTGACCCGGTTCGAGCAGTATTCGGGGCGTTGAAGCGAGAGCTTCACAACCAGGGAATCGAATTGCGGCTAGCCCGTTCCGAACACGGCCAGGCCAATGTTTGTCGCGGCCTCAGTTGGTCGGGCACAGGCACGTTTTCCTTGGATCCCCACGACGACGTCGCTCAAGTCTTACGTGCTGGCGATGATTACGAGCTTTCTGCGGTGGCGCACAATACGGTCGCAGCGCTCAACCTCTATCCCAGCATGCCTGAGCAAGGCGGCAATCTGAAGCTCTGGAGCCACAAGCCGACGGTTGCGGACCGGATATCGCAAGGTGTGGAGACCACTGGATATCCCTATTCGGCAGCCTATCTGGAGTCCGTCCCTTGCCGCGAGTTCGAGCTCAAAACTGGGGATATCGCCCTAATCGATGGCGGCTTCGTTCACGGGGTTACCGGTCAATCAGGCAACGGAAAGCGTCGCGTGCTGCTGAATTGCTTTTTCGGATTTGCCCGGCCGGATCTTGTTCTCTGGTGGACCTGAGTGGATGTCCCCGACCGCGGGTCATATCGGCCTGAGTGGGAGCGCCGCGGCGAACAGAAGCCACAAAAGCTCCTGAACCGTCTAGCAGGAGCGGGAAGTAGTCGGCGGTGGCCAGGGAGGCGCCGCCGACGTCGTCCTGATTGTGGGCGATATAGGTGCCGCCCCTCCGGTGTTCAGCTTTGATTGTGCCGATGACGGGCTCGACCGCGTGGCGGTTCCCTTGTCTCGCGATTCATTTCCGGTGTCATGTTCCACCTAGTGCTGAAAACTCCAACCTGGGCTTTGCGGCACGTTGTGGCCAATAGCACTCCGTCGCCAGGATGCGCCGGCTACTCAGGGCAGAAGAACTCTTCACCCCAGAACTGGGTATTCGGGTCTCTCCACCCAGGGCGCGCCAGCTCCTCATCCGACAGACTGAAGGTGTCTTCGGGATCATATCAGACGGCCATCAGCCGCATCGGAATTCGGCGGTTCGCAATTTGGATCACGTGAGACTGGGGAGCCAATTTACCGCAAATATGCACTTTTGAAAGGACGTCCAAATGTCTCCGGTGGAATTCACAGCGGGCGCTGCAAACGCCAGTCATTTCCGCAACACCGCTTCGGTCATTGATCGGACGCGAATGCATTTCGAACGGGCTCACCAACGTGGTCTCATGGGTGTTTACGGGCGGTCTTTAGAGGGGAGGGCGGTCATGATCACGGAGGGCGAGCGTCGAGGCGATACCATTGCCGACTACGTACGTTGTTGCTACCTCGGCTTGGACAATCATCCAGCTATCGTTGCAGGCGCGGTTGCCGCGATAAAGGAATACGGATCACTCCACTGGTCTTGTGCACGCACGCGCCTGAATTTCGGACTCGTTGGTGAACTTGAGGGATTGCTTTCCCAACTCTTTGGGGCGCGGATTATTACTTACTCGACGGTCATGATTGCCAACATGGGCGCACTGCCAATCATCGCCTCCGGACATTTAACGGGAGGTCAAAGACCTGTCATGGTGTTCGACCGTCTGGCACATGCCTCGCTTGCCTTTCATAAGCCAGTTGTGGCCGAGGAGACCCAAGTCGAGACAATTCCTCACAATGACCTCGATGCTTTGGAGCAGCTTTGCCGCAAGCATCCAATCGTCGCTTACGTCTGCGATGGCGTCTATTCGATGGGCGGCTTCGCGCCGATCGAAGGGCTTCTTGAGTTGCAGGAAAAGTATGGCCTTTTTCTTTACATCGACGACGCACACGGAATTTCACTATTTGGCGAAAGTGGCGAAGGTTTTGCGCGCTCGCAATTACCCAACGAGCTAGGTGAGCGCACGATCGTCGCGGCGTCCCTCGCCAAGGGCTTCGGCGCGTCGGGCGGCATGCTCATGCTGGGAACGGCATATCAAGAAGAGCTATTTCGTTGCTACTCCATTCCGCATGCCTTCTCGGCTTCGCCCAACGTTGCAGCTGTCGGTGCCGCTATGGCCTCGGCGAAAATCCACCGCACGAGCGAGCTCAGGGTTCGCCGAGATCAATTGATCGACCGCATCGCCCTGTTCGACGATCTCATCAACACAGATCAGCGAGGCGCTCCTCTGCCAATTCGCATGATTAATGTGGGCGATGAATTTGCGGCTATTGATTTCGCAGCACGCCTATTCGATGATGGCTTTTACACTTCCGTCACGTTCTTTCCGACGGTCGCTCGGGGCCATGCGGGCATACGCATCTGTCTTACAGCGAGTCACGATCTGTCAGACTTGGCGCGGCTCTGTAATAAGATTCAGATCCACGGACAATCCGTGTTTACCGCAACAGAGGAGCCTCACTGAACACCAAGAATTGTCAGTCGTCCGTGAACAACGAGATTGGTCAGGCTTCGAGTCCTCTCGGCTGACTGGGCTGCGATGAGAAGCCACAAAACCTGTGAACCAGTTGAGCAGGAGGGAGAAGTTGTAGCCGGCGGCGGCGTTGAGGGCGTCGCCCTGCTGGCCGGCGAGGAGTTGCGGCTCATCCGGTGCTCAGCCTTGATGTGGCCGATGCTCTATGGCGGAGCGTCGGCGCATCTGGCGCTTGATGGCTGCGGCGACGCGGCGTTTCTGACTGCTGGTGAAGACCCTGAGCTTGTGGCTCGGCGGTGCGTTATGGCCGCGATATCCGGCGTCGGCGAGGATGCAGCCGATCTCGTCGCCGATGGTCTTTTCCATGTCGGGGATGACGCTTGCGAGCGTGTGGCCGCCATAGGGATTGCCGGGCAGCGCTTTTTGCATGCAGGGCGAACTGGCCGCCCGGACGCTTCAGCGTGGTGGCCACCGACACCTTCCCCCCGAACTCGTAGGGCATATGCGCCTTCCCTTGCCAATGCATTCCACCTCGTGCGCGTGCAGGCAGTAGATCTTGCGGACGCGCTGGCGCTGACGTTGCTGGAGAACGGTGGCGGCCTGGTAGAGCGGCCATTTGAAGAGCGCGTCCAGCCCCGCATCGCCGGCGATCTGGCGACCAATGTCGCGAATGGTCCGGCCGACATAGGTCTTGAGCCTGCGCAGCGCCTTGTTGGCCCGCTTGAACTGCTTGGCGTGGGCATAGCGCTGGTGGCTGATCAGCGCCAGCTTGCCGACCCGCACATAGCTCTGGCGCAAATGGAGGCCCGTCCTCTTGGCCAGCCGCACCAGCCGCTCGCGCGCCCGGTGGATGAGCTTGGCGTCGGTCGGGAACATGACGTTCTTCGGCTGCACGGTGGTGTCGGTCCTCGGACTGATCCGGGGATCACCTGGCGCGTGTCGGCCGGCTTCATCGCCCCGGTCTTGACCGCAAGGCTGAGTCTCTCCTGCAACAGCGCCACGATCCGCTCCTCGCCCATGCGGCTGCGCCAACGCGTCATCAACGAGCGGTCGAACGGCAGCGTATGGCAAAAGAACGTCTCCCGGTGAGATACTGGAAATAGGGGTTCTCCACCCAGCGCTCGCACAGCACCTCGTCGGACAGGTTGAAGGTGTGCTTGAGGATCGCCAGCCCCGCCATCAGCCGGGTCGGCAGCGGCGGCATGCCGGGGCCGTCCGAATAGACCGCGCCAAAACGCTCCTCCAGCATCGGCCAGTCGATCGCATCCGCCAGCCGCACCAGCTCGTGCTTCATGCTGATGATCTGGTCGAGCCTGGAGCGGAACAGGTCCTGCTCTCCCGTCTCGCGCTTCTCGCGTGGCCCCGACATTCGCCGTCCCTCGATTCGCCCGCCGCCGGCCGAGCGAATCACGTTTCGGTTACAGCGTCTATGAAGCGCCCCGCCCACTTGTCTGATTCTAGGAAGGCAGACTATGTACAAAGGGCCGATTCAATTTGAATTCTAGAACAATCGTCATGCCACTCCATATGTAGCAAACCATTTAGTATGCGACGGATGCGACACTTCCCGCTCTCGGGACTGGTCAACATGAGCTGAAAAAGGAAGGCTGCGACTTCGCAAAGCCCGGCGTGAGACTGGGCTGCTTGCGGAGCCGTCATGCCTTTGATCATCTTGTCGCAAAAAGAGCTGCCGCTCACGACCGCATCGCTCTCGGCGAATCAAAGAGCACGGAAAACGTGTATCGGATCGGGCACACTCACCATCGTAAGCTGCCATGACAGGTCGAATGTTCGCAAGTGCGACCTCGGCAAGCTGCGAGGTGGCGACCTTTACGTACAATGGCGTTGTGTTGATGCTTCGGTGCCCTAGAAGATCGACGACCTCGTTGACCGGCCTTCACTGCTTGACGAGCTGGGTAGCAAGACTGTGGCGCAGGAGATGCGCACCTGCGACTCGCCCGAGTTCAACCCCGCCATGTCGCAAACGCGCATTTGAATGCTGCCACGGGCGGCGTGAAGGACAGGAACAGATACGGACTATCCACCTTCGGTCAAGCGCGCAGGACGTAGTCGGCGAGCGCGGCGCCGGTCTCCTCGAGCGGCGGCGCCACCCGATCCCGCTTGCCCTTGGTGCGCCGGACCGAAACCTCGCCAGCACGCCAGTCGATATCCTGCAGCTGAATGGCGCGTAGCTCACCGTTGCGAATGCCCGTCGTGGCGAGTAGCAGCAGGGCTCGATCGCGGATGTCGACGGGCGTCGTTGCGCCGATCGCATCGATTGTCGCCGAAGGTCATCCCATGAAGACGCGGCGGCAAATGCGCCAAACCGCTTTGATGGGTCCGCGGCTTCGGTGCCGGCGAAGCCCTCCGCCTCTACCTGCTGGCCTCCAGGCCCAGAAGCAACTGGTCCTCGGGCAGGCCCTCCGCCCTTGGCCCGAAGCGATAGCGCTGCAACTCCTTGATGATTTGGCGGAGCCTCTCATTCTCCGCACGCGCGGCCAGAAGCATCGCCTGAAGCCAAAACCTCGAGGCGTTGACGGCTGAGCACGTCCTCGCTGCTGTCGAGCATCCGCTGTCGCTATCGGCCACCACCGCCCGCCAATGAGGCGTCCTTGGAACGACGCGGCCGAGATCCTGTCATGCTGGCCAACCCAACATAAAAACTGAAGAAATGTTCGGATGTGAGAAGTCGCCGCCGTGCGCGTGATGCCAGGGCTCGCTTGGCTTGACCACGGCCCTGTCCGAAGGCAGCCTGTTCCAGGCGTTCGCCATGGCCCCTAGTGCAGCAGGTCCGTAAGTTCGCGCATGCGCAGAATGTGCGGGAGTGGCCGGCGCCGCGTCCTTCGTCACTGAATGGTTTGTGCCGCCGGCCGACAGATTAAGAGGGGGCGAACTCACCGCCGTTGACATCGATGATGGCGCCGTTAATGAAGTCGGAATCCGAGCGGACAAGAAACATAATGACGCGGCTGATGTCTTCGGGCCTGCCGAGCCGGCCGATCGGGATCCGCGCGAGTGCAGCGCGGTTTCCGGGCCTCTCGGGCGGTCCCGTCATATTGCTTAAGACACGGCCAGGGCAGATCGTGTTCACCGTGATACCAAGCCCGGCGTATTCGCTCATGATCGACCGGGCGAGTCCTGCAAGCGCGCTCTTCGAGGCAACGTAGCTCGCTCCGGCGATCTTCGGCTGCGTACGCGCCGCGAGTGAACTGATCAGGACGATACGGCCTTGCCGGGCTTCCGCCATACCGGGCAGCACCTCGCGGCAACAGAGGAAGGCGCCCGTGAGGTTCACCCGGATAACATCATCCCATTTGGCAAGCGGCATATGGCCGAGAGCGACACGCTGATCGTTTGGACCTTTCGGCGAGTAGCCAGCATTGCAGACAAGCGCGGATACCGTTCCCCACCGCTCGCGGACATTGGCGAAGAACCGGCAGACGCCGCGTTCGTCACGGAGGTCGACCGTGTCGGCGTGGATATTCCAAGCTGGAAAACGGGCGCGTAGATCGACAGCGGCAGCCTCCACCCGCTCTCTCGTCTGGCTGAAGAAAGCGACGCGCCAGCCAGCGTCGATTAGATGCGCGACGGTCGCAAACCCGATCCCGGTTGCCCCGCCGGTGACGACCGCAACGCCCATTGATTTGGTGTTTTCTGTCGTCATCAAACGGAACCCACGTCGCGCACGACGTTCTGGTCAACCGCGCCGCCGAAAAGGGAAAGAGCAGGATGGGCGTTGGGGGCGGCGACGACCTTGACTAGCCACGGCCTTTCAGAGGCGAGCGCCTCGAGAGCAGGCCCTATGTCGTCCGGTACCCTGACGACGGTCGCGCCGCAACCGCACGCCCGGGCGATTGCTGCGTGGTCGACTGGAGCGAAATGGCAGGCGCTCGTACAGGGTCCTAACGGCATTGCTTCGGCATGCCTTTGGAAGCCGAGCACGCCATTCTTTAGCACGATTACGACGACGGACACGCAGTTGCGTACCATCGGCGCGGCGGCGCCACAGGTCGATGTGTTGGAGGATTTGACAAAGAGCGTTGATCGTGACCGCAGCATGGACCACGAGGCACAGCGCCTCGTAGGTGCAACCGACCTCGGTTGGATCGACGCCGATATGGATGTTGCACGCGCCAGGCGTGATCTGGCGCCAACTGTCTGTTCCATTCTGGTTGGTGCGCGTTCCGACAGGCTCGCCTTGAAAGCCTCGGGAAGTGATGGCACGAGGATGGCCGCGGGCGGCCCGTTTTGGGTGGTAACCACTGCAATCCTGCTTAAGACGCGTTCAAAGTCGTCTGCCATGGCGCCCCCCATCTTCTCCTGCCGGTAGGCGAGCTGGCGGGATGCCAATCGTACCGCAGGCGAGGACGACGGCAGACGGCAGGCTCTGGCCAAACAAGGGCTTCAACGCACGCGCGATCGCCTGTGCGACGGTTTCTTCCATGATCTAACCCGTGATAGTGTCGAGGAGCGCCGCGCGCTGAATTAGGAAGCGGTCGAAAGCATTTGCGACGAAGGCGATCTCATCCTCCCCCATCGGTGTTGAGAGGCAAGCGGCGGCCGCTTTGGGCAGAATGATGCCTTCCGTGGCGAAGAAGCGAGTTAATTCCGTCATCACGGCCACCTCCTGTAGGGTAAGGAAACTTTCTCGGAACTCTCGCGGCGGCTTGCGCCGCGGGTGAAGGCGAAAGAGGGAAGTGGCTCCAGTGACGCTGAAAGGGGCGCCGTGCCGCGCGATGATGCGTTCGAGCCCGTTTCGCAGTTTGTCCCCCAGCCGCTCGAGGTAATCGAAGGCAGCGCGGTCGAGGGCTTCCATCGCGGCGAGTCCTGCTGCCATCGAGAGCGGATTGGCTGAAAAGGTGCCGCCCTGCGGCAGAGCAGGACCGCCTGATGCGGCCTCGAAGACTGCCATCACCTCGCTGCGGCCTCCGATCGCGCCGATGGGGAGCCCGCCGCCAATGATCTTGCCGAGCGCGAAGAGATCGGGGGCGAGCCCATAGAGCGCAGAGGCGCCTTCGTAACCCTGTCGGAGGTTGAGAACCTCGTCGCTGATAACAAGGATACCGTGACGACGGGCCGTCTCTTGGATGGCGGATACGAAATCCGGCGTGGGCGAAATGAGCCCACTGCGGCTCGGCATGGGATCAACGAGGACGGCTGCGAGACGCCCTGCATGTTCCGTGATCAGCCGGCGCGCGCCCTCGGCGTTGTTGAAGCGCAAAATCACAACGTCATCGAGCACAGCTGGCGGCATGCCGCGATAAGAAAGAGTGGGCGCGGGATGTTCGGGATCGCCCCACGTTTGAGGCGTTGCAGCCTGGCTGACCTCGACCCAGTCGTAGGCGCCGTGATAGGCTCCCTCGATCTTGGCAATGGCGGGACGTCCCGTGAACGCCCGCGCCGCCTTAATCGCAAACATGACCGCCTCGGTACCGGTATTGACGAAGCGGATGCGGTCAAGATGCGGAATTCGGGCGCAGAGAAGCTCGGCAAGATCGATTTCAATCTCGGTCGGGTTGGCGAAGCAGCATCCGCTTCTGAGCTGCTGCGTCACGGCCTCGATCACGGGCGGGAAGGCGTGGCCGTGGATGAGGGTCGTGAAGTTGCCGTTGAGGTCTAGGAGACGACGGCCATCAACGTCGACAAGAAACGCACTCTCTCCGTGATGCATGTAGCGGGGAATGGGATCGCGCTCGATAGTGATCCGCGTGGTGCCGTCCGGGAAAACCCTGCGCGCCCGGCCGAAAGTCTCGGCAGAACGGGGTCCGACGAGCGGAGGGGGGGGCAGGGCTGGTTGCTCTAACACCGCGGCTATCCTCTTGCTGTGGCCTGGGAATTGCTCGCGCGACATAGCCGCCGCAAAAAATCAGAAGGCAATTGTCCACCGCAGATAAGTTCAATTGCCTAGAGGTTCCCAGAAACAAAATTAAGTATCATTCACTTTGCGACGACCGCACTCGATTTTGCACTACAAGTTTCCTCTTCCATAGCTTCCCCTGGTGCGGCAACTTGAGGGGCTGATGATTGTCTTTGTTCACGGAAATGGAGAGATCGACCAACTGATTAAGTTCACCGCACGCTGAATTATCGCCTCGGTCCGGACACGGTCGGGTGAAGCGGCTATGACATGTCCCATGCGATCTCGATAGTCGCCTTTCCTCACGATAGGGGTATTGGGCTCGACACAAAATTGCACCTCTGCGACACCCGGTACAGCAGCAGCCTGACTGCCGCCATGGATCCAATCGACGATGCCATCACGGTCAGGAATTAGGACCCGGACGGCCACAATGTGTGAATGCCTTCTGCGCAAATCCCATTCGTGGCCGACGGCAAGCTTGATGTGTTCGGTGATAAGATCGACTCCATAAGCCAGCCGAACCAATTGAGAACCCGTCCCGCCCAAAAGTCGCGGATTCACTTCAATGACGACAGGGCCAAGCTTCGTCCACCGGAGTTCAACATTCGTGGGACCCCAGCCAAGGCCGAGAATTCGCAAGCAGCTCAGCGAAACGTCGGCGATTCGCTCGTGCTCGTCATCTGTCAGCGAGGCTGGCTGGGTGCCGCTATGAAAGACGAAATGCGGTGGGGGGCCGTAGTCAGCGGCGGCAATCGCAACGACCTCATTTCCCATTATCTGAGCGATATAATGCGGACCATTCGCGTATTCTTCAACAAGTATCCTCGGCGAAGATCGCCAAATGTGCTTCCCACCCAATAGGTAGGTGGTATGTTCGGCTAACTCATCGACGGTGCTGC
>SAQG01000053.1 GCA_004020315.1 Mesorhizobium sp. | reverse complement strand
AATCACAAACTCAAATCAACGGGAATCCTGAATCCCTTAAATCGCGACACGCTTTTGGCTTAGCTGCAGCCGCCATTCAACGTTTATCCGGACCAGCCGCCGCCGCCGCCTCCGCCGCTCCCTCCCAAAGAAGGAATGATTACGGGAGGTGCGGCAGCAGGCTCGTCCGCGACCGGTTTAACCACTTTCCTGGCGGCCACCGGTTTGGGAGCCGGGTTGACGACCTTCCGCGGCGCCGCGGCTCTGCGAACGACCTTCGGCGCCGGCGCCGGCGTCGCCACCAGCGGCGTCGGTTGAAGGGGTGGCCAGGATGTGCAGCCCATGACCCCCGCCAAGGCGATGGACAGAGTTATCCCGATTGTTGCCTGCTTCAGATTTCTGCCCACCATTGCCTCCTTGTTGATCAGAACAAATCCCGACGCGGATTGGCCTGTTCCCAGACCGCCCTGGCCACTTTGACCAGTTGCTTGTCGACAGAACCGCTCAACGGAATCTTCGACTTGAGTTCCCCACGCAGTTGCTTCAACGCTGCCGCTTTCGCCTTGGAACCGAATTTCGCCAACGTCGCCCGGGCGTCAGGCAGCTCATTGCGCAGATCGAGGGCAACTGTGAATGCCAGAAAACGCACGGCGACGGCCTGGTCGGCCTTGTCGCCCTTTTGCATCTCGAGAGCCGCGCGATCATAGGCACCGGACTGGTCGCCCCGCGAGGTTGCCAGTTCAAACAGGCGTTGGGCTTCATCAAGGTTCTGCTCCACGCCAACGCCATCACGGTACATGCGCGCAAGACTGGCCGGCGCATAGGGCTGGCCGAGGTCGATGGCCTTCTGAAAAAGCTCCAGCGCAGCCTTCGGATCCTTATCGACGCCCCTGCCGCTGAGATAGTTCCGGCCAAGCAGGTTCATCGAATACATGTCCTGCCGCTGGACGCCAGCCTCCAGGAAAGCAACGGCACGGGCCTGATCGGCGGGCACGCCGTTGCGGCCTTCCGTGAAGATCGCGCCGAGATCATTCATGGCGTATGTGTGCCCCATCGATGCCGCCTTGAGCAGCAGGTCCAGCCCCTTGCCGGTGTCGCGCTCGACGCCGTAGCCATGGAACAAGGCACGGCCCCACGACGTCATCCCGTAGGGATCGCCCTTGTCGGCTGCAGCCGCGTAAAAGGCGTTGGCCTTTGTCCGATCGACAGCCACGCCCGTTCCCGTCGCGTGGAGGTAGCCGAGTTCGAACACAGCGCGCACGTGTCCCCTATCAGCGGCCTGTTGTATGGCTTTCCTGGCCTGGTCCACCTTGCCGGCTGCAAGCAGCGCGCGACCCAGTTGATAGCGGAAGCGGGCGACATCGGGATACGCCTTCACCGCAGCCTCGCAGAGCTTCACCGCGTCGGCGCCGATCTCATTTGGCAGCAGGCCGGGGACTACGCCTTGAAGGTCGAGAGGTTCGCCGGCAGCCGAGTCGCACGGATCGACGCTTGGCGACAGCTTCATCTTGGCGGGTTTGGATAGTCCACTGTCCGCCCGAATTTCGAAGGCGATCTCGACCGGTGCGCTGGTTCCGATCTGGGGTTCATAGCGCAGCCCCTCGACCTCACCGACCGTCAAGCTCGATTCGGGCGACAGGGCTCGATCCGGCAGGGAGAGCGTTCCCGTTGCCGGATAGCTCGCAACTTTCAGACTGACCGCCGCATCGTCTGTCGGGACATCCAGGTTCAGAGCCACCGCGCCCACGCCGACCGGAACGTCGATCTCCCGGTTCTCGATCGCCTCGGCCGCACCGGTGACATGGATGCCGCGCTGCAGCACCTGCTGCTTCTGCTCGGCTTCGAGCGAGGCCATCACCTGTTCGCCCTGGGCTCCTTCGCCGCTCTTGACCCGGAACACCAGCATGCCCTTGGCTTCGCCGCCCCAATTGTCGCGTGCGGCGTAGGCCAGCATATCCATCTCTTCCGGCTCGCCAGCTCCTTTGGGAACATCCAACTGCAAACGCGGCAGATCCTTGCCCTGGATCAGATCCCCCGCCTCGACGACCCTGCCGTCCAGCATCAGGCGTCCCAGGGTGGGCGGTCGATCGATGCTGACGGTAATTGTCCCGCCGTCGACCTCGACCGGTTCGGGGAGATCCAGGTCGACCGGGCCGGCCCCGGACAGCACGACCTTCTCCAATACCGGCGGCAGCGAGGGGCGGCTGATGCGACGCATCAGAACGACCTCGTCGATCAGCGAAGAGTTCTCCCAGGGAACCTGCAAGCCCTTAGTAGCCTCAACCACGTCCCGGCGGACGGCCGACATGACCGTGCGGATCTCCTGGTTCGGGGCGAGCGCGCGACGAGAAAACGCCAATGAAAATGGGCTGAGGTCGCCGGCGCCGTCATAGGCAACCGCGCCGGGTTCGGTGGCGAAAGCAATCAGTGTGTTCAGCGAGCTTCTTACTTGCGCCAGGCCGGTGCCGCTGGCGGTAAGAAGCTGGTCCCTGAGCCAATAGTCCTTGCGAGGGAATGGATTGTTGCGGCAGGCATCGAGGATTATCACCTGGATCTTCGATTTCGAACGCATCTGCTGCAGCACGTCATTCAGCTTGATTGCCTGGACCTCGACGTCCGCCGCATCTTTCAACGAAGCATCGACAGGGATCAGGAAATTTTCGCCGCCGATCTGAAAGCCGTGACCGGAATAGTAGACGACAGCCACATCCGCGCCGTCCACGGCGGCAAGATAGTTGCGGAACTGGTCTTCAAATTGAATCTTTGTAAGATTGCTGGCGACGAAAACATCAAAGCCAGCCGCTCGAAACGTGTTGGACACGTCCACCACATCCTTGGCCGGGTTCTTGAGGGCCGAGATTTCCTTGTAATCGGAGTTGCCGATTACAAAGGCGACCCTTCGTTCGACTGCAGAAGCCTCGAAAGTCGTGAAGCTTGCGAGCATCAAGGCCGCAACGAATCCGCAACGTCGGAGCATGGCAAATCCCTTAACCGCTGTTACCTCGCGACCACAAGAACACAGCTTGCAGTGCCAAGGTCCGTTAGAGAGCATGCTATCTGCCGAGACAGGAAAGAGAGAAAAGCCGTCGCGACAGCGGTATATTCCTCACTTGATCAAACCCTAAATTACATCAGAGGCCGAGTGTCCGCAATGAGGTCGAACGGTTTCTCAACCTGGCTATTTGGACCCGTGGTCGCTTTGGTTCCCTCGGGCTGCGCGGCCGGTTCTGATCGTGGCAAGTGGCAGCTGGTCGGCGATCCCCCGACAAAACACAGATCGTGCGGCGCACCTATGTTTCGCCAGCGAAGAACGTCCACTGCCGGCTGCCAGGCCCGACGGCTGCCCTTCACCCACGCACCACGCGTCAGAGCGCGCCTGAGTTTTCCACTACTAATGTCGGCCTGCGGCTGATTTTTTCTACCCACCATTTCCCAGACTCAATTAGCCTCTTCTTATGGAGCATCGGCACGCCATTCGAAGAATCAAGGACGGGCTTTGGGAGGTCTACGACATAGACGACGATAGGGTTGTCTTCGCAGACGGGGTGGCTCTGACCAATTTGCTGGATGAGGAGGCACTCGACGCCCTGGAGCTCCTAAAGAGCGGATTCCTGGTTCCGAGCAGCGCTCCCAAGGCCGGTTGACAGGTCCTTGAGGGATACACTGAGTTCGATTATCCGCGAGATGGAGCACTTAAGTCGGATAGGCGATAATGCAACGCGCCGCCGCTTGGCGGCTCCGGCTGGTTCGGGTTGCGCTTACATTAGCTAAGCGCAAATTTGAACACCGGTGAACTACATTATGCCGCTTAGGCTCGGCCAGGCCCCTCGACGCCGAGCCGCTGTGAATCGCGTGGGCTCAGAATCATACCTACACACCTCACTCCTTTCAGGTAATCGTCCGAGACTTGGGCGCGCGTGACACGAAAACCCTGAGGATCGACGCGGCGCAGAAGGCAGGGATTTGCCCGCCCGTTGCTCAACGCGACGCAGCGTGCCGACACGAAAAATTCTCCTTCGTTTAATGGATGCAGGAACAAGCTCCGTACCGTATATTAGCAAACGCTGCTATGAGGTTTTTGCCCGTTCAGGAGCCAACCAATACGTGGGCCGTGTTCGATACGACCGTGGATGCACCTGCGGAATTCGCTGGTATTTGCCTTATCGGCTTGCCGCGGGACCGGGCGGAGTGGCTCGCAGCACGGGCCAATCAAGATGCTTCGGCAAAAAGGAGTTGGAACTGCCGGTTATCGTCTCCGGAGACTGAGCACGCCGTGGTTCCCATACGCCAGAAATGGGTTACGCCCGCAGGGGAGATTCCAATGATGGACGAAGAGAAGATGGCCGCTGCGTTGGCGGCGAGGAATCAGGAGGCCGACATAATTGGCGTGTTCGACGTCACCAGCAAGGCCGATGCAGCGATTGGTTCCAGGCGTTTGGGTGAGGCTATCCAGTTTGTCGCCAATGCACCTATCGTCGGCTACGATGTTCGCGCCGCTATGGTCAGGTACGGGGGCTTCGGAAATCCGAGCCTTAGAGCAACAGACTGCGCGCGGCTATGGGAGAAGTTCGGAGAGGCCTTGCTCCGATTGTGAAAGACCTTCAAGACCGACTCGCGTTCGGATGAAACGCACGGCCGCCGCAATCCAGCCGCCGGCGCCGTCGCGCTGGCCCGCGGACTGACCGGGCTCGATGTCGAAGCCGTCGGCGCGTGCTGCATCGGCCGGCGGCAAAGGCCTGATTTTCGGGCGCAACCTGTTCGGACGCACGGACATCTAGCCGATATTGCGGCCCTGAGATCGTTCGACGGTGACCTCAAGTCCGCATCGATCGGGCGCTCTCTGCCAAAGGATCGCGGCTATTGCTGATCCGGCATCTCGGTATTCTCTTTGGGATCCTTTTTGATGCCCGCGGCAGGCGAGGTGTCGGCCGGGGCGTTCCCACCTTGGTTTTGCTCAGGCGCTCTTTTGAGTGGCGAGGTGCGCCAGCCCATATCGGCATACAAAAAGCCAATGAGAAAGCCGACGATAATGATCGCTGCTATCACCAGCGAAAGTATGGCGTTACGTCGCTCCATGTCCGGCTCCTTCCTGCGAGCCGAACAGCCAGTGTCGAAAATGGTTCCCATCAACCATGGATGCGCAGGATCAATGCCTTGCAGCTGCGTCAACGAAGACGCCTCAAGCTGCAGGTCGTGGAACTTCGCACCGTGCCGGCGGTTGACACGTACGAGCTGTCAGCGGCGAACGAACCCTACGTTCTTTCCGTCGCAGCAGGAAGGAGATACCATGGCCAACAAGAGTACCACATCGAAGCCGGCAATTCGGCAGGCGAATGCCGACGGCCTGCGACATCCAAGGCAGGACGCCAACGATACGGATGCCGGAGCGAGACCGCCGACGCCAAAGACCGCGGGAACATCGAAGCCCTCGACTGCTCCGCTGGACAATCCGGTGGCAAACCGCAATGCCGGCCGGCCTCGCCAGAAAGGCACCACGCCGCGGCCGACCGAAAAGCCGCTGGACTGAAGGGCGATGGCGGAGGTCGAACGGGACGGCGGATGCCTGTGCGGCGCTGTTCGCTTCAGGGTAAGCGGCGTTCCGCTGCGCGTCGGAATCTGCCACTGTCAGGATTGCCGCCGCGCCAGCGGCAGCTTTTTCACGCCGTTCGGCGTCTGGCCCATCTCGGCCTATGAAGGCAGTGGAGAAGTGAAGACGTTCGCCAAACGCAGCTTCTGTCCGCGATGCGGGTCGCATATTGCCTGGCTGCGGGACAATGAGGCCGAGATCATGCTCGGTTCGCTAGACATGGCTCCCAGCGACCTTATTCCTGAGTATGAGCTGTGGGTACCGCGCCGTGAGAAATGGCTCATGGCATTGCCTTGGGCGGAGCAATTTGGCGGCGATCGCTTTCGGCCTTCAGATCCATGACGAGGCTGCGGAAAACAAGCTAGGACGCCCGGACCAATTCAGCCACGGCACTCAAAATGGCAGCCTGATCTGCCGGCTTGCGAACAAATCTGAAGCTGGCAAAGCCGGGTAGAACATCGCGCGGCCCAAATCCGGTCAGACACGCGAACGGGATTTGGAGGGTTTGTAATTCTTCTGCGATCGCCAGGCTCGTTTCGCCATGCAGTTGAACATCCAGAAGCGCGGCGTCGACGTGATTTTCGCGGATCAGGCGAAGCGCCGCCGCCACCGAAGGGGCCGGGCCGACCACCTGGTATCCCGAAGCGCGCAGGTAAGCAGCGATGTCCTCGGCGATGAGCCATTCATCCTCGACCACCAGAACGCACAGCGGGTCGCTCACGGCGACTCCTTGCGCGTCATCGGAAATGTGATCTGGACGGCAAGACCATCACGATGGAAGTTAGTCTCGACGTCTCCGCCAAGCCGGTAGCCAATCTCGCCCTGCAACAGGGAAAGCCCGAAGCCGTTAACTTCAGGCCTTCTGACCGGCGGCCCGTCTCTCTCGCGCCAGGCAAGCCTGAAAACGTCACCCTCCGCCGACCACTTCAGTGCCACCCTGCCTTGCGGCTTCGACAGCGCGCCATACTTGGCGGCATTGGTCGCCAGTTCATGAATGGCCATGCTAAGGGAAAGACCCTGTTGCGGGCTAAGTTTTACTTCAGCGCCGTCAAGTTCGAACCGGTCAATGCTGAAGGGTTCGAGTTCCTGATGCAGCAGTTCGTTGATCGAAGCTTCTTTCCAGCGTTCCTTCGATAGCAGACCGTAGGCCCGCGACATGGCGTGTAAGCGACCGATCAGCGCTTCTGCGAACTCCTCCTTGGATTCCGAACTGTCACGGGTGCGGTTGGCGATGCTGGCGACCACCGCCAGCATGTTCTTGACGCGGTGGTTCAGCTCCGAAATGAGCACCCGGTTTTGCTCTTCCGTCTCGGCCAGGGTGGTGACATCGACCAGTGTGATCACGACGCCCTGGATCCTGTTGTCCTTGTCGCGATACGGGTTGATGCGAACCATGTAAAACCGGCCCTGGTCGTCGCGCGCCAGATGATGGTTCAGGGTCTCTCCGGTTTCGAAGACGGCATCAATATGCTGTTTCAGCTCGGGATAGTCGAGTTGGCTCGAAAGCTCGGTCAGCGGCCGGCCGACGTCGGAGGGACGCAGGCTGAAGAAAGACGAGGCCGCCGGAGTAAAGGTCCGCACCACCAGATTGCGGTCGAGGAAAATGGTTGCGATCTGCGTGCTTTCGAACAGATTCCGCAGATCGCTGTTGGCGCGATCGAGCTCCTCTATCTTGCTGGTCAGTTCCGAATTGATCGTGTTGAGCTCCTCGTTGAGCGACTGCATCTCCTCCTTCGAGGCCTCGAGCTCCTCATTGGTCGACTGCGCCTCCTCATTGACGGAGACGAGTTCCTCGTTCGACGACTTCAGCTCTTCCAGCGCGGTTTCGTACTCCTCGATCGTCGACTGCAGTCGCTCCCGCGTTTCGCGCAGTTCCCGCTCGAGATCAGCAGCGCCTTCGCCATCGCGGTTTTCGCTGTCCATATCCGACCGCACCCGTACCGGCCCCGATGGTTCGAACAGGACGAGGTAAAGCCGTTCGCCCTTGCCGCGTTCCGCCAATGGCTCGACGATGAGTTTGATCGACTGGGCCCGATCGTCCTCGTTGACCACGACGTTTTCCCGCACGACGGTGCGGCGCGTTGTGGCGGCTTCCCGCAACGCCGCGCGCAGGTCGAGCCTTAGCCCCGGGCGGGCCAAAGTCAGCACTTGCCGGCTCGGAATGCCTTGTGGCGCTTCGAGATATCTGCCGGTCCGGGCCGAATAGTAGACGATGTCACCCTCGTCATTGACCAGCACATGCGGCGGCGCGAAACGCTCCAGCACTTGTGCCTCGACCGCCTGCCGAAGCGGGTAGCTGGCGGTTCCCTTCTTCGATATCGCGCTCTCGGACGGGAACGCGGCCGAATGGCCATCGCCGATCAGCATCGGCAGTCTTATGTGCGGCGAGGCGTGTTCGCGCGCCTGAAAAATGCGCTGCTTCTTATCGACGGTGGCGAAGAGGTTGTCGTGCTGGCCGACGCTTTCAGATGTGCCGAGGAACAGATAACCGCCCGGCTTCAGCGCGTAATGGAAGATCGGGATGACCCGGTTCTGAATGTTCGAGCCGAAATAGATCAGTAGGTTGCGGCATGAAACCATGTCCATGCGCGAAAAGGGCGGGTCGCGGACGACGCTGTGAGGAGAAAACACACACAGCTCCCGGACCTCGTTGGTGAGCACGTAACTCTCGCCGTCGCTGCTGAAAAAACGCTGCCTGCGTTCGGGCGAAACCCCTTGCAGCAATGCCGCCGGGTAACGTGCCGCGCGCGCCACCGCAAGTGCGGGCTCATCGATGTCCGTGGCAAATATCTGGACGCGCGGCACGACCGAAAGCGTCTCCATGTGTTCGCGCATCAGCATGCCGATGGAGAACACCTCCTCGCCGGTGGCGCAGCCAGGCACCCAGATCCTGACGGCGTCGCTGGCGGTCTTGCCCTCGAAAAGCTGCGGTATGATCTTCTCCTCGAGCATCTTGAACGCATCGGGATCACGGAAGAAATCAGTGACGTTGATCAGAAGATCGCGGAAGAGGTCCATCACCTCGCGAGGGTCTTTCTTCAGCCATTCGACATAGGTCGCAATCGACTGAAGCTGTGCGATCTGCATGCGCCGCTTTACGCGACGCAGGAATGTCTTGGTTTTGTAGCCGGAGAAATCGTGGCCGGATTGACCCTTCAGAATGCCGTAGATCTCGTCGCGGAGCCGACCAATGTCTGCCGTCTCGGGCTCGCCGTCTCCGGCAACCCCGTTCAGCATATCGAAGCTGCGGGCGAACCCCTCGAGCTTCGGACCGATCTCCTCCGCGGGCGCCGCAATATCGATCAGCCCGCTGGAGATCGCACTTTTCGGCATGTCCGGATTGCGCGGACCGTAGCCGTCGGGCGCCTGGGCGATTGTCAGTCCGCCACGCTCCTTGATCGCTTTTGCGCCCAGCGTGCCGTCGGAATCGCCGCCCGACAAGATGACCCCTACCGCATATTCGCCTTGATCCTCGGCCAACGCGCTGAAGAAGATATCGATCGGCTTGCGCTCACGGCTAAGCACGTTGGATTGCCGCAGGTGCAGCACTCCTTTCTCAATCGTGAGAACAACGTTTTGCGGCATCACATAGACGTGGTCGGACAGGACAGTGGTGCCGTCCTCGACGACGACAACCGGCATTTGCGTGTAACGTCCGACGACCTCGTGAAGCAGGCTTTCGCGCCCGGGACTGAGATGGGTGACGATGACGAACGCCATGCCGGGCTGGCCGGTGATGCCTTTGAACAGGCCCTCCATTGCAGGAATGCCGCCGGCTGACGCGCCGACGCCCACAATGGGAAATCTCTTCATCTGGGATGTCACCGCAAGCCCTTGGTCGGACAGCCTCGATGATAAGGCCGCCAATCCGGCCCAACCACCACCGGGTTGAACGCGAACCAGCATACAACGTGCAAGAGGGCCGGAACAAGTCAGTGCAGACGGCGTTAACGCGAGGGCCTTTGCGGTAATTTCAATGTCAAAACGCGCACCTGACGTAAAGCTGACAAAACAAGCGCTGTTGCACTCCTCGGATTTGCTGGGTTTGCTGCAAAACGAATCCATTCCGCCCCGCATGCTCGTTTTGGCGAAACGGTTGCAGGCTGCCTTGCAACATTCTGAACAAGCCCGCGCGGATTATTGGGAATCTCGCTCAAAGAAAGGACTATAAGATGCGCGATCTGCGAGGGGTGCGCCTCCTGATCGTGGAGGACGATTGGTTATTGGCCGGCGATCTTGCAAGATATTTCGGCAATATGGGCGCGGTCGTCCTCGGCCCTGCGGCGACAGTCGAACAGGCTTCTGTGCATACCGAGATGGCTGAGGCCGCGATCCTCGACGTCAATCTCAATGGCCGGCGGGTGTTTCCGGTCGCGGATGAACTGGTGCGCCGCGGCGTGCCTTTCGTGTTTTTCAGCGGTGACGAGGACATCGTCATTCCCGAACGTCTCCGCCACGCCAGCAATCTTCGAAAATCGTCGGATAGCTATGCCGTCTTCGATGCCTTGTTTCCTCCGGAAAGATCAGTCTTGGCGGGCAGCCCTCCGGTGAGCTTGTCCGACAATGTCTTTTCACTTCTGCCGAAGCTCAGGCTCGCGGCGCGTCTGCTTCTGGGCGACGTTGGTGCTTCCGACCGGCTGGTCGAACGAACGCTGGAGCGAGCCATCGGCGAGATCGACAGGAGGCGGGCCGGCGTGTCGACCGAAGATTGGCTGAACGGCATTATGCGAAACATTGCCGGATCTGGCGGAACCAGCCTGCTGCACTGACGCTGCGACCGTTCGGCAACCGCCGAAGCGTTTAACTTATGATTCTTTTCCAAGTCTGGAATGTTTGGAAAGACCGGATGGTTTTCCAACAGTCAGAAAGATACGCAAAACAGCGAGCTAGAGTGAAGTTCTCTGTCAGAATGCGAGGCGCGCCTTAAGAGCTACCCGACACCGCTGACATAGCAGCCCTCCTCAGCCGTTCTGGTTGCGGTCGACGAACTTGTTAAATCGGCTGGTTTTCCCGCCGCCGGTTTCGTCCTGGTAGAGGAAGGCCAGGTTGTTTTCGTCGAAAATCCGGAAGAACTCATCCCATTCGATGGGTTCGAGCTCCTCGTCGGGCTCGCCAAAATCGATCCGCAAGATGCCGCCCTCGCCCTTGGTTCGTACAACCGCAGGCCGGCCACCACGATCTTCGGCCCACTGGCGGATGTCGTCATGATTGGTGGTTGTCTTCGATTCAGACATTGAAATCTCCTTTTGATCCAGGCTTTGCAGGAGCCTCATGATCAGGTCTGGCTTGCTACGCGATACCGCTTCGATGACAGCTCCCTGTCTCTCCACTCCTTGCGCCCACGGGCAGGATGAGCGCCCTAACCCCAAAGAAGCTCCAATGTTCCAGCGCCTGGCCCAAGGCTCGTTCGCCATGCGTTCACCTCCCCAAAACCATCTTTGTTGAAGCAGAGGGAACAAACCTTTTGCCAAACAGTTCGGGGCGCCAAGGCCATCTGCGTAAGGAGTTGTCGTGAAACGCATACTGGTTACAGGAGGGTGCGGTTTCATCGGCCGCCACGTCGTCCAGGAACTCGTTGAACATGGTTATGCTCTCTGCATTCTCGATGCACTGCTGGAACAGGTGCACGGCAGCGAGGCGATCAGCCTGCCGGCAGGAGCCGAACTGATCAAAGGCGACGTTCGCGATCGCGACGCTGTCGCCGAGGCGCTCCAAGGCGTCGACGCCATCATCCATCTGGCCGCCGAGGTCGGCGTCGGCCAGTCCATGTACGAGATCGCCCGCTATGTCGGCGCGAACGACCTTGGCACCGCCACTTTGCTTGAAGCGTTGATCAAACATCCAGTCGAGCGGATCGTCGTCGCTTCATCGATGAGCGTCTACGGCGAAGGCCTCTATGCCACGCCGAGCGGTCGGCGCGTCGATAATGCGCGGCGGCAGCCGAACGACATCAAGAGCGGTCAATGGAATCCGCTGTCGGCGGCGGATGAAAGCCTGTCGCCCCTGCCGACGGACGAGGAAAAGCCGGTCGATCTCGCCTCTATCTACGCGCTGACGAAATATGCTCAGGAGCGCGCCGTGCTGATCTTCGGGGAAGCCTATGGCGTCGACGCGGTGGCGCTGCGCCTGTTCAACGTCTTCGGCGCCGGACAGGCGCTGTCAAACCCGTACACCGGCGTTCTGGCGAATTTCGCTTCACGCCTCGCCAACGGCCAGCGGCCGATGATTTTCGAAGATGGCGAGCAGAAACGCGACTTCGTCCATGTGCGCGACGTCGCCCGCGCCTTCCGCCTGGCGCTGGAACAACGCCAGGCGCGCGGCCACGTCATCAACATCGGCAGCGGACGGGCCTATGCGATCAGCGAGGTCGCCCGGTTGCTCGCCGACGCTATGGGTGTGCCGGAACGCCTGCCTGAAATTCTCGGCAAGGCGCGTGCCGGGGATATCCGCAATTGCTTCGCCGACATTTCGAAGGCGCGCGAACTGCTCGGTTTCGAGCCGCAGCACCGGCTGGAGGATTCACTCGACGAGTTCGTCGCATGGGTTCGCAACACGGTCGCCATCGACCGCGGCGCCGACATGAAACGGGAACTCGAAGAGCGAGGACTGGTATCATGAGGCCGGATGGCTTTCGTGAAGCGCCGGTCACTATCGTCGGCGGCAGTGGCTTCATCGGCTCGAACCTCGCCGACAGCCTGTTGTCGGATGGGGTGCCGGTGCTGGTCATAGACAATCTCAGCCGCCCGGGCGTTGAGCAGAATCTGGCGTGGCTGGCGCAGAAGCACGGCAATCAACTTGCCGTGGAAACTGTAGATGTCCGGGATGCAGACGTGCTGGCGCCGCTTTTGGCGCATTCCAGGGCGATATTCCATCTCGCCGCGCAGACTGCCGTCACCACGAGCCTCGTTCAGCCAAGCGAAGATTTCGACATTAATCTTCGCGGAACCTTCAACGTCCTGGAAGCGGCTCGCCGGAGCGGCAGACGCATTCCTGTGATCTTCGCCAGCACCAACAAGGTCTATGGCGGCCTGCCTGATGTCACGGTGCGCGAAGAGGACGATCGGTGCGTGCCCCGGGATGCCGGCATCCGCGCCAACGGCATAAACGAGACCTGCGGTCTGGATTTCTGCACGCCCTATGGCTGCTCCAAAGGCGCTGCCGATCAATATGTGCTCGATTATGCCAAGTCGTACGATCTGTCGACTGCGGTGCTGCGCATGAGCTGCATCTATGGACCCCGCCAATTCGGCACGGAGGACCAGGGCTGGGTCGCCCATTTTCTGCTCAGTGCGCTCTCCGGCCGGCCGATCACGATCTACGGCAACGGCAAGCAGGTGCGCGATATCCTTCATGTCTCCGACGCCGTTGCGGCCTATCGCGGGGTACTTGCCCGGATCGACGACATCAAGGGGCAGGCATTCAATCTCGGCGGCGGACCAGGCAACGCCGTCAGCCTGCGCATGCTTCTCGAGGAGATCGGCGAGCTGACCGGGCGGAAGCTCACGATCCGCTACGACCGGGAACGTACCGGCGACCAGCCTTTCTTTGTCGCCGACACCCGCAAGATACAAGCGACGCTTGGCTGGAAAGCGCATGTGTCCTGGCGCGACGGCGTCCGCGATCTCGCCGATTGGCTCCAGCGTCATCGCCTCGAGCCCGAACCAGCGAGGTGCGTGGCATGAAAGTCGCCCTGGTCAATCCGTTCTGGACCTACGAGGACAGTATCTATTTTGGCTGCCGCCAACCGCATCTGCCGCTGGAACTGGGCTACTCGAAAGCCCTGCTGGAGGCCGACGGCCATCAGGTGCTGATGCTGGACGGGCAAATCCAGAAGCTGGACAACGCAGCACTTGCCGATCGCGTCGCCGCCTTCGCACCGGCCATGACCGTCGTCAGCACGGCGCCGACCTATCTGTTCTGGCGCTGCGCGCCGCCCGAGTTGCGCGTGCCTGCCGACTTCCTCAACCGCCTCTCCGGGCGCGGCGGCCGCACCGTCGCTGTTGGACCGCACGGCTCGGCGACGCCGGCGTCAACGCTGCGCAAGCTTGGCGTCGATGTCGTCGTGCGGGGCGAATGCGAAGAGGTCGTCGCCGAACTCGCCCGCCATGACGATTGGAGAGCCGTGCCCCACACCGCTCATCTGCACGAGGGAAAACTTGTCGGCAATGGCGGCGTTCACGCCAGTTCATTTGTCGATCATCCGCCCCTCGGCTGGCCGTCCGATTGGATTGCCGCCCATTTGCACCATCACCACCGGTTCGACGATGATCAGGTGGGTTTTGGAGCCGAGGTCGAGGCGTCTCGCGGCTGCCCCTACAATTGCAGCTTCTGCGCCAAGATCGATTTCCGCGACGCCTACCGCCGCAGGAACCACGATGCGATCGTCGCGGAAATCGATCGGCTGATCGGGCAAGGCGTCGGCTATATCTATTTTATCGACGAGATCTTCCTGCCGCAGAAGGCGCTGCTGGAGGCACTAGTCGATCGCGACGTCAAGTTCGGCGTGCAGACCCGCATCGATCTTTGGAAGCCGGAGCTGCTCGAATTGCTGGGTGCCGCCGGCTGTGTTTCGATCGAAGCCGGCCTTGAAAGTCTGACTGTGGAAGGCCGGGCCATGCTGGCAAAGCGTTGCCGGCTGGGCACCGAGGAACTGGCCGCTTTGCTCGTCAATGCACGACGTCACGTCCCGTTCGTCCAAGCCAATCTGATCGGTGTGGTCGAGGACGATCCCGCTCTGGTCGATCATTGGCGCAAGCACCTCATCGACCGCGGCGTATGGGCCAATGAACCGGTGCCGCTCTATCCCTACCCCAGTTCGCCCAGCTATCGCGAGCTTTGGGGCGAGCCCGACGATCTCGCCTGGGAGCGCGCCCACGAGCATTACCTGGCCTCATTCCGGACGTTCAGCGACATTCAGGAGAAGCGTCCGCGTGCGCTGGCCGAGTTGGAGGCGACATGTTGCAGTCACTGATCCGCCGCCCGAGGCGAATCCTGATGACAGTCGATGCCGTCGGCGGGGTCTGGCGCTACGCGCTTGATCTGGCGCGGGAGTTGGCTCACGGCGGCGACAGCATCGTGCTCGCCGGGTTGGGCCCGGAACCGTCCGAGGAGCAGGCGAAGGAGGCACAGGCTTTCGCGGCCTTGGCGTGGCTCAAGACACCGCCCGACTGGATGACCCGCAATGAGGGCGATCTGGAAAGATTGCCGCAGGAATTGGGCGCACTCGTCCGTGATTACGCGATCGATCTCGTCCATCTCAATGCGCCGACGCAGGCCATGGGACTTGATGTGTCGTGCCCGGTCGTGGCGGTCTCGCATTCATGCGTTGTGACGTGGCTCCACGCCGTCAGGGGACAGGCTGTGGACGGCGAATGGGGCTGGCAGAAGGACCGCAACCGACGCGGTTTCGATTGGGCAAATGCGGTAGTCGCGCCCAGCCGCAGCCATGCCGACATGCTCGAGGCCTGCTACGGGCCGATCGCTCGCCTGAGCGTTGTCAGCAACGGCACACGGCCGGCTCCAAAGGCAGAGAGGCGCGAACCAGTGGTTCTTGCCGCCGCGCGCTGGTGGGATGAAGGAAAGAACGCAACTACGCTGGACCAGGCAGCATCGCTGACGCAATGGCCGGTCTTGGCTGCCGGGCCGCTCGAGAGCGCCGATGGGCAACGCGCCAGTTTCAGCAATGTCGTTCCTCTGGGTTCTGTCCGTCACGATGACGTGCGTCTGTTAATGGCGCGGGCCGGCATCTTCGTATCGCCGTCCGTCTACGAACCCTTTGGCCTTGCCGCACTGGAGGCAGCGACCTCCGCAACACCTTTGGTGCTTGCCGACATCACGACCTATCGCGAATTGTGGAATGGCGCGGCTGTGTTCTACGACGCCCATGATCCACGCGATCTCGCCAGATGTGTCGATTGTCTCTCTTGCGACGACCAATATAGGCGCCGGCTCGGCGAAGCCGCCGCACGCCGAGCGCGCAAGTTTTCCCCGGAAAGACAAGCGGCGGCCATGCGCGACATCTACGATCGGGCCGCCCTGGCCGTTGCGGAACGCTGACAATGCGGTTCCTGTTCTATACCCATTCGGTCGTTTCCGACTGGAACCACGGCAACGCACATTTCCTGCGCGGCATCATGCGGGAGCTCGTTGCACGCGGGCACCAGGCGATCGCGCTGGAGCCGGCAGACGGCTGGAGCCGTTCGAACCTGCTGGCGCAGAAAGGGCCCTTTGCGATCGAGCGCTTCAGAAAGGATTTTCCGGAGCTGATGTCGGTGACCCACGACGCCTCCTTCGACCATGAAGGCTGGATTGCCGACGCCGATGTGGTGATCGTCCACGAATGGACTGACCCAGACCTTATCGAGCGCATCGGCAGGGCTAAGGCGAATGGAGGGGGCTTTACGCTTCTGTTCCATGACACCCACCATCGCGCTGTCTCGGCGACGCAAGCGATCTCGGCTTTACGGCTGGAGCGCTATGACGGCGTGCTCGCCTTCGGCGAGGCATTGCGGGAAAGCTATCTTCGCGCCGGCTGGGGCAAACGTGCTTTCACCTGGCACGAGGCGGCGGATGAGCGCCTGTTCAAGCCGCACCCGGAGATCGACCCTAAATCCGACGTGATCTGGATCGGCAACTGGGGCGACGACGAGCGCAGTGCCGAAATCAAGGAATTCCTGATCGATCCAGTGGAACAACTTGGCCTGGGTGGCACTGTTCATGGCGTGCGCTATCCACGCGAAGCGCTCGCCGATCTTGCCGCTGCCGGCCTGGGTTACGAAGGCTGGATTGCCAATGCCGACGTGCCCAAGGCATTCGCGGCTTACCGCGTTACCGTCCACATCCCGCGGCGCCCATATCGGGAGAGTCTACCCGGAATCCCGACGATCCGCATGTTCGAGGCGCTCGCCTGTGGCATCCCGCTCGTTTCGGCGCCTTGGGCCGATGTCGAGCAACTCTTCAGGCCAGGCATCGACTTCCTTTTCGCGCGCGACGGAGCCGAGATGTGCCGTCATCTTCGCGCCGTGCTGGACGATGCTGACCTGGCTGCCTCTCTGGTGAAATCCGGCCTCGAAACCATCCGGACGCGGCACACTTGCCGGCACCGGGCGGACGAGTTGTTCGACGTGCTCGCCGAATGCGGCAACCGCCAGGCCATCGATACCATCGCCATAGAGGAGACAGTCGCATGAAGATTGCATTTTATGGATCGAGCCTGCTGTCGTCCTATTGGAACGGCGCGGCGACCTATTACCGTGGCTTGCTCAAGGCTCTTTCTCAGCTCGGCTACGAGATCACTTTCTATGAACCGGACGTCTACGACAGGCAGAAGAACCGCGATATCGAGGCACCAGACTGGTGCAACGTCGTCGTCTACGAGGCGACCCCGCATGCGCTGATGCAGGTGGCAGCAAGCGCACGCGAAGCCGACATCGTCGTCAAGGCGAGCGGAGTAGGCTTCGAGGACGAGGCGCTGCTGCGCGCCGTACTCGACCACGCCCGTGCGGATGCGCTGACAGTGTTCTGGGATGTTGACGCACCGGCAACTCTGGGCCAGCTGCGCGAAGAGCCGGACCACCCCCTGCACCGCGCGTTGCGGGAAATCGATCTGGTCCTCACCTATGGCGGCGGCGATCCGGTCGTCTGGGCCTATCGTGCGCTGGGGGCTGCCGAATGCGTGCCGATCTACAATGCGCTCGATCCCGAAACGCATCATCCGGTCGCCAAGGATAAGCGTTTCGCTTGCGACCTCGCCTTTCTCGGTAACCGCCTGCCGGACCGCGAGGCACGCGTCGAAGCCTTCTTCCTGGATCCGGCCAGCCGTTCAGGCGATCAGCGTTTCCTGCTCGGCGGATCGGGTTGGGGTGACAAGCAGCTTCCGGCAAATGTCGCATGGCTCGGCCACGTCGGGACGCGGGACCACAATGCGTTCAATGTCACACCCAAGGCGGTGCTGAACATCAGCCGCGACAGCATGGCCGCCAACGGTTTTTCACCTGCCACCCGCGTCTTCGAGGCTGCGGGTGCCGGCGCATGCCTCATCACCGACGCCTGGCTTGGCGTCGAATTGTTCCTGGTCCCCGGCGAGGAGATCCTGGTGGCGCGCGACGGCAACGATGTCGCCGAAATCATGCGTACTCTCACACCCCAGCGGGCAAAGGCCATCGGCGCATCAGCGCTTCGGCGTGTTCTTGCCGAGCATACCTACGCGTTACGGGCAGCTGTGGCCGACGCTGTCTTCAGGCGTCATTTCGAGCGCCCCACCGTGGAGGCAGCCGAATGACCAAGCGGCTCGATATCGTTTTTCTTGGGCTGTCTTTGTCCTCTTCATGGGGAAACGGCCACGCCACGACCTTTCGCGGGTTGCTGAAGGGCCTGCACGAGCTCGGCCATCGCATAACCTTCCTCGAACGCGACGTGCCATGGTATGCAAACCATCGCGATCTGCGCGACCCTGATTTCTGCACGTTGCGCTACTACGAAACGACGAACGATCTTCGTCGGACCTATGCCCGCTGTCTGCAGCGGGCCGATGTCGTTGTGGTGGGGTCCTTCGTTCCGGAAGGGCGAGCAGTCATCGACATTGTCGCGTCCCTGTGCACGGGCCAGTTCTGCTTTTACGACATCGACACGCCGGTGACGCTGGCAAAGCTCGCCGCGGATGATTGCGACTACATATGCCGACGGCAGATTCCGTATTTCGACGTCTATTTCTCATTCACCGGTGGGCCAACGCTCGCCCGTTTGGCTGCGGACTTCGGTGCACGGCGCGCCGAGCCGCTCTACTGCTCCGTCGACCCCGAGCGGCATCGCCGAACGACCGATCCGATCTGCTGGGACCTTGGCTACCTCGGCACTTACAGCTCGGACCGGCAGGCCACACTGGATGCTCTCCTGCTTGAACCGGCAAGACGCATGCCGGAGCGTCGCTTCGTCGTGGCCGGCTCGCAATTTCCCCCCGAGACCGTCTGGCCAAGCAACGTCGATCGCATCGAGCACTTGCCGCCGGCGGACCACGCCGCTTTCTACAGCCGCCAGCGCTACACGTTGAACGTCACGCGCAGCTCCATGATAGCGGCTGGGTGGTCTCCCAGCGTACGCCTCTTCGAGGCGGCTGCCTGTGGCACGGCGATCATCAGCGATCGCTGGACCGGTCTGGATAGCTTCTTTCCGACAGCCACGATCAATACGGCCGGCCGAGCCGAAGACGTGATCGACATCCTGTCCAGGCAATCCGACCGCGTCAGGCTGGCTATGGCCAAGCGAGCGCGCGCAACGATCCTGGCGTCACATACGGGCGCCGCGAGAGCTCGCGAATTCGTTTCGCTGCTGGCGCGGCCAAGATCGGCACGTCCAGCTCTCGATCTGGACATCGAAAGTGCAGCATGACTGGCAGACAGGAGAAAATAGAGATGCGGCAATCAAGAAGGACGCAACGGACCAAAACGGCGCTTGTCGCCGGCGGCGCGGGTTTCCTCGGTTCGCATCTTTGCGAAACACTGCTTCAGGTCGGGTACCGTGTGATCTGTGTCGACAATTTTCTTACCGGTCGGATGGAAAACATCGTCTCGATCATGGACCGTCCTCGTTTCCGGCTGATCGAGCAGGATATTTGCCGACCATTGGACCTTGCCGAGCCGGTGGACCGCATTTTCAACCTGGCGTGCGCGGCATCACCGCCGCGCTACCAAGCCGATCCGGTTCACACCACGCGAACCTGCGTGATCGGAACCCTCAATCTGCTTGAGCTTGCCGCCCGAAATAGTGCGCGCTTCCTGCAGGCATCGACAAGCGAAGTCTATGGCGATCCCGAACAGCACCCGCAAAGGGAAGACTATGTCGGTCACGTGAACTGCACCGGTCCCCGTGCCTGCTATGATGAAGGCAAGCGAACCGCCGAAACCTTGTGCTTCGACTATTTGAGAACCGAAATGGCTGACATCCGGGTCGCGCGCATCTTCAACACCTATGGCCCGAGGATGGATCCTGCCGACGGCCGGATCGTCTCGAACCTGGTGATGCAGGCCCTTGAGAAGAGACCACTGACGATATTCGGCGACGGGCTGCAGACCAGGTCGTTCTGCTACGTCTCCGATCTGGTTGACGGTCTGGTCCGCCTTATGGATGTCGATCCCAATCCGCGCCAACCGGTCAATTTGGGCAATCCCGGGGAATTCACCGTTCTTCAACTGGCAGGATTGGTGAGAGATATGACCCACAGCAACTCGGTCTTGAAATTCCTGCCACTGCCGCAAGACGACCCTCGCCGGCGGCAACCGGACATTTCCCGAGCAAAAAGCCTGCTCGATTGGTCGCCAAAGGTGCCGCTCAAGCAAGGCCTGATGCAGACGATCAGCTATTTTGTGGAGCTCGAAGCCAGCCGCAACGAGGATCGAATTTCCCCAATTGCGACAAGCGTGAGGTCTGCTTCAGACCGACTGCAAAACCTGCCGGCCTGAAGTCAGGGAGAGCTGCGCCCTCGGGCATGGTCATGGTGGGACCGTGACCGTCCCAACGCGCTCTCACTTTTTGTCACTATGGGAACATCCAGTCGAGCTCGCCGTTGGCGATGATATCGGCATGGAGAACGGACCCGTGCATCGAAAACGATCCACCCAGGACATCGAGCAAATGGCCGAAAGGGAAACGGCTGCCTTTCTGAGACGTGCCTCGATCACCTACCTCGAATGCTGTGTGAGCCTGATGATGACCCATCTTGAGCCCGAGGAAGTGGCCGCCATCCTGGAAAAAGAAGCGGATATGCTGCGAAGGCTCGACTGAGGGCTGCGGCGCTCAGGCGTCGATCGGCCAAGACACCTCAAAGCAGCGCGCAGCTTTGATCCGAATTGAAATTCGCGATTTTTCCAGGTCGCGGGAACATTCCTGGCAGCTGACAGTTCGGCGCCAGGAACTTACCTTCAACAGCGATGGCGGCAGTTTCGTGGGATCAAAAAAGGTACGGATTGGAATAGCCGGCGTCGGCAATTGCGCGTCTTCCCTTGTCCAGGGCCTCTCATATTATCGGGACGCCAAAGGTAATGAGCCGATACCGGGCCTGATGCATGCTGATCTCGGCGGCTACCATGTCGACGACATCGAGGTGGTCTGTGCTTTCGATGTCGCCAAGGGCAAAGTTGGGCGTGATCTGGCAGAAGCCATCTACAATGCACCCAACAATACCTTCCGCTTTGCCGATGTTGCTGCAACCGGCGTTCGCGTCGAGCGCGGACCGACACTTGACGGCATCGGCAAATATCTGCGCGATGAGATCGAGGAGGCAGAAGAGCCGGTCGCGAATGTCAGCGCGCTGCTTCGTCAAAGCGGCGCAGACGTACTGGTCTCATATCTGCCGGTCGGCTCGGAAGAGGCTACGCGTTTTTATGCCGAGTGCGCGCTCGAGGCCGGCTGCGCCTTTGTCAACTGCATACCGGTCTTTATCGCATCGCGGCCGGAATGGCGCCAGCGCTTTGAACAGCGTGGCCTGCCGCTGGTCGGCGACGATATCAAAAGCCAGGTCGGCGCGACGATCGTGCACCGGTTGCTCGCCAATCTATTCCGCGAGCGCGGCGTCCGCATCGACCGCACCTATCAGCTGAATTTCGGCGGCAACACCGATTTCCTCAACATGCTGGAGCGCGAGCGGCTGGAATCGAAGAAAATCTCGAAGACACAGTCCGTAACCAGCCAGTTTGACGTTCCCCTGGAGGCCGGCAACGTCCATGTCGGCCCGAGCGACCATGTGCCTTGGCTTACCGATCGAAAATGGGCCTACATCCGCGTCGAAGGCACCACGTTCGGCGGCGTGCCGCTGAACGCAGAGCTCAAATTGGAAGTTTGGGATTCGCCCAACTCGGCCGGGGTCGTTATCGACGCAGTCCGCTGCGCCAAGCTGGCGCTGGACCGCGGCATTGCGGGAGCGCTTACCGGCCCCTGCAGCTATTTCATGAAGTCGCCGCCCGAGCAGTTCACCGATGCCGAGGCACGCCAGCGCACGCTCTCTTTCATTGCCGGGAGGGACGAGCCGATGCTCGATGCGGCGGAATGACGACGACATTCTTTTTGATCCGCCATGCGGCGCACGACAATGTCGGCGACTATCTTGCCGGACGCATGGCTGGAGTTTGCCTTGGCGAAACCGGCAAGGCACAAGCCTTGCGCCTGGCCAGCCACATGGCGCCCCGGCCGCTAGCGGCCATCTGTTGCAGCCCCCGCGAGCGAACATTGGAAACGGCAAAACCGATCGCAATCGCCTGCAGTCCCGAGAAGATCACAATCTGCCCAGAGCTCGATGAGATCGACTTCGGCGCGTGGTCGGGCAAGACCTTCGAAGAGTTGAGCCAGGACGCCGACTGGCGGGTGTGGAACAGTCAACGTCAGCAGGCGAGGACGCCGGGCGGCGAGACCATGCTGGACGTCCAGCAACGTGTCATCTCGCTGATGCAACAGCTTCGCAAACGCTACCAGAACCAGTCCGTGGCACTGGTCAGCCATGCCGATGTGATCAAGGCTGCCGTCTGCAAGGTGCTCGGCTTGCCGCTGGGAGACTGTTTTCGCTTCGACATCGACCCCGCTTCGATCACCACGGTCGTCTCGGGTGACTGGGGCTCCAAGCTGATCCGATTAAACGAAGCCGCCTGACGAGGACTGCCGGATGCGTATGGTCATTTTCGGTCTCACCGTCACCTCCTCGTGGGGCAACGGACACGCGACGCTGTGGCGCGGGCTGATCCGTGCGCTCGGCGGGCTGGGCTGGTCCGTCACCTTCTTCGAACGCAACACCCCATACTATGCCGGCGCGCGCGATCTCGATCATCTCGATGGCGGCGATGTCGTTCTCTATCCGGAGTGGGAGGACATTCGCCATGTCGCCGAGCAGGCGATCGGGCAATCGGACGTCGTGATCGTCACGTCTTATTGCCCCGACGCCGTGGAAGCATCGCGCCTGGCGCAGCAGGCCTGTCGCGGGTTGAAAGTTTTCTACGATCTGGACACGCCAGTCACACTTGCCCGGATCGAACAAGGTCTACGACCGGCGTATTACGGGCCTGAAGGCCTTCGCGATTTCGACCTCGTCCTGAGTTATACGGGGGGAACCGCAATCGATGCGCTGAAAACGCTGCTGGGTGCTCGCCGTGTCTTGCCTCTCTACGGTCATGTCGATCCCGAGCGACACCGGCCGGCAGAGCCCCGGGCGGAATTCGCCGGCGATTTATCCTATCTCGGAACTTATGCGGCTGACCGCCAGGCCGGCGTCGAAAAGCTGCTGGTGCGCACGGCGGCGCACCTGCCGGACCACCGCTTCGTCATCGGCGGCGCCCAATATCCGCACGAATTTCCGTGGGGCGAAAACATCTTCTTTGTCAGGCACCTTCCGCCCGCGGATCATCCGGCCTTCTTCTGCTCATCGCGCCTGACGCTGAACGTGACCCGCGAGGCGATGGCCAAGAGGGGCTGGTGTCCTTCGGGCAGGCTGTTCGAGGCGGCAGCCTGCGGCGCGGCCATCGTGAGCGACACATGGCCCGGGCTGAGCAGTTTTTTCCAACCCGGCAGCGAGATCATCCTGGCGGACACCACCGACGACGTGGTCGCGGCAGTCGGCCTGCCCGACAGCGAAGTCGACGCAATCCGGCGCCGTGCGCGCGAGCGGGTGTTGGACGAACACACCTCTGCGCAGCGTGCCAGGGAACTGGACCGCATCCTGTCCGATTCATTGCAGGGCTTGACGGCGGGCGAGCCGTTGAAGGAAGCAATCTGATGTTGGGCATCGTGCCCGCCGCCGGCCGCGGCAGCCGCATTCAACCGCTCGGCTTCTCGAAGGAGCTCCTGCCGGTCGGCAGCCGCATCGATGGCCAGACCGAGCGTCCTTGCGCGGTGAGCGAATACCTGGTGCGTCGCATGGTGCGCAACGGCGTCGACAAAATCTGCTTCGTCATCGGATCGGGAAAATCGGACATCCTCGAGTACTACGCCGCCGGCTACGGCGACGCCGCCGCACTATTTGTCGTGCAGCCCACCCCCGTCGGTCTTTGTGATGCGATCTTCCGCGCCGCGCCGCTGGTCGCGCCGGACGAGACGGTTCTGATCGGCCTGCCCGATACGATCTGGTTTCCGGAAGATGGCTTTTGCCGGCTGCCGGACGACCGGCTGTCGTTTCTACTCTTCCCGGTGGATCACCCAGAACTCTTCGATGCCGTCGTTCTCGACCAGGACGACCGAGTGAGGGAGATCCAAGTCAAGCAGCAGGACGCCGCAACGAACTGGATCTGGGGTGCATTCAAGATGCCTGGCCGCATACTTCACCAGCTTGCCGCGCTTTGGCGCGAGCGGGATCAAAGCGACGAATACGTCGGTACCCTGATCAACGCCTATCTGGCCGCCGGCGGTGAGGCTTACGGCGTCAAGGCAGGCACCGCCTATGTCGACGTCGGCACTTTCAACGGCTACCGCACCGCACTTCGGCTGCTTGAGAACAACGACACTACATTGGAGGACCCGAAAAACCTCATGTTCGTGCTGTCAGGGCAGTCACAGATACCAAGCCATCCAGGCGAAGGAGGCTAGTCATGCTGCATTCGAACGCCGAAATCCGCCGCCGCATCGATGCCCTTGGTCCCTGGTTCCACAATATGGAGTTGGCGGGCGTCGAAACCGCCCCCGACCATTTCCTCGGCAACTACCCGCTGATCAAATGGCGCAAGTTCGCCGACGCCATTCCTGCCGATCTGTCCGGCAAGGCCGTGCTCGACATAGGCTGCAACGCCGGCTTCTACTCGATCGAGATGAAGCGACGCGGCGCCGGCCGCGTGCTCGGCATCGATTTCGACGAAGCCTATCTGGCGCAGGCGCGCTTCGCCGCCGAAATCGCGGACTGTGACATCGATTTCCAGCGGCTGTCGGTCTACGACGTCGGCGCCCTGCGAGAGAAATTCGACATCGTCCTGTTCATGGGTGTGCTGTATCACCTGCGCCACCCCCTGCTCGCTCTCGATCTGATCCGGGAGCACGTTGCCGGCGACCTGATGATCTTCCAGTCCATGCAGCGCGGCAGCATCGAACTGCCTGCACTCGATGAGAATTATCCATTCTGGACACACGATCTGTTCGACCGGCCGGAGTTTCCCAAGCTGCATTTCGTCGAGCATCGCTATGCCGACGACCCAACTAACTGGTGGATTCCCAATCGCGCCTGCACCGAAGCGATGCTGCGCAGCGCCGGCTTCGAGATCGTGCTGCACCCGGAACAAGAGGTTTATTTCTGCCGCGCCGCCGATGAGCCGGCCGGTGGCGGCGCCGTCTACCCGTCGAAAGGACAACTTCATGATTGAAGCTGCGATGATCTGGAACGAGCCGAACAACAAGTCCCATTGGGATCCCGAACTCGACCCCGACTGGAGCCGCTTCGCCAATATGGCAATACTGGCCGCCGATGCGATCGCATCGGAAAACCCCGCCGTGACCAAGATCCTGGGCGGCATTTCGCCGATCGATGCCGATTTCATGGCGCTCATGAAGGGGTACGGGGTGCTCGATCATGTCGATGCCGTCGGTGTGCATGGCTTCCCGCTCGACTGGAATCTCTGGCAGATTCAGGAATGGCCCCAGAAGATCGGCGAGATTTCGACCATCACCGAGCTTCCCGTATGGGTCAGCGAAGTTGGTGTGTCGAGCTTCGGGGCCGAGGAGGTACAGCTGTGGGGTTTGCGTAGGAGCGCAGAACTGCTGCTCGGCAATGCCTCGCGCGTACAATGGTATAGCCTCTACGATCTTCCGCGCGAATGGGGGGCAACGACGCGTCATCGCGAGGCGGAAGGCTCCTCCTACTATCGCCACTTCTACATGGGCCTGCTACGCGAAGACGGTACGCCCAAGCCCGCGCTCGAGGAATTCCTGCGTTACGCACCCGAGATGGGACTGGTGCAATGGTTCCACTTTGAAGATCCCCGGCTGGACGACGCCGTCGCATGGATGAAACGGCTGGGCGTCACCAATCTGCGGACCGGGCTTTCCTGGGCAGACAGTTTTAGGCCGAATGCGCTGGATTGGTACGACCGGCAGATGGAAGCACTTGCCGATTTCGACGTCACAATCACCTTCTGCTTCACTCCAGAGCACCGCGGAGTGATGCCGCATCACACAAGTCCGCCGCTAGTGCCGGAGGAATTTGCGGAGTTTTGCGCGATGATGACCCGCCGCTACGCTCCCGCCATGGCGGCCTCGCCGGTCAGAGCGGTGCGGGCTTCGGCAGCATGAGTGTGTCATGCAACACGCACCTGACAGGTCCGGACCGCTTGCCGAATTCGCGGCCCTCTTGCTAGGCGCTGCTCGGCACGGCTTAGACGGTGCTGAAATCATGATCGTTGTCGCGCATCCGGACGACGAGACCATCGGCATCGGCGGGCATCTTGCCGGATTGCGCGGATCTCGCATCGTTCATGTCACTGACGGTGCGCCGCGAGACCTTGATGACGCGCGAGCATACGGCTTCGAGACGTGGCAGGACTACGCCAAGGCCCGCCATAGGGAGTTGGAGACGGCGATGGCGGCAGCGGGTTTGCCGTCGACGGCCCTGATCAAACTTGGTTATCCCGACAAGCAAGCCGCCGGAAATCTTAGCTCGCTCGCACGGGAGCTGACCGGCCTTTTGGCCGATCGCGATGTCAGCTTCGTCTGTACGCATCCTTATGAAGGTGGTCACCCTGATCATGACGCGACCGCCTTTGCCGTCCATGCGGCCTGCCATTTGCTGCGCCGCGACGGACGCCAGGCGCCGGCCATCGTCGAGATGGCATTCTATTCGGCCGGACCCGAGGGTGCGGTCCTTCAGGATTTCAACAGCGATTCCGGCAGTGAGTGCATCGAACTGCACCTTACGGAAGCGGCTTTCGAACGGAAGCAGTGCATGCTGGCCTGCCACCGGACACAGCAACGGACGCTGGCGCCGTTTACGGCGCGCGTCGAACGTTTCCGGGTGGCGCCTGCTTATGATTTCCTGGCGCTGCCGAACAATGGCAAGCTTTATTACGAGGCGCTGCCGCTCGGCTTCGAGCCGGCGGTTTGGCTTCACGCCGCGGCCGCTGCGCATGAGGAGCTTGGGCTCGACCAGCCATGACCCTCACCGTCCTGAACGTCGCCTACCCTCTCGCGCCAGTCGGCCCGGATGCGGTTGGCGGTGCCGAGCAGGTGCTCTCGATGCTCGACCAGGCACTCGTGCGCGCGGGGCACGGTTCCATCGTGATCGGTTGCCAGGGCTCCAAAGCGGCGGGCGTCCTCATCGAGACACCGGCTGAACCGGGTGTGCTCGACGAAGCTGCGAAAAAAAGGGCACAGCGCTCCCACCGCGCCGCGATAGAAGCCGCACGTGCCCGTTGGCCGATCGACGTGGTTCATCTGCACGGCATCGATTTTGATGCCTATCTGCCTGACGATGGCCCGACACTTGTAAGCCTGCACCTGCCGCTCGATTGGTATCCTGCCGAAGCCTTGCGCACGGTCCGTGACGATCTATGGCTTCACGCCGTCTCGGTGGCCCAACAGAGGACCGCGCCGGCGGGTGCCAGACTGGTTGCACCCATTCCAAACGGCGTCGATATCGACGCGCTGAGCGGTCGTCAGACCAAGCGCAACTTCGCGCTGGTGCTCAGCCGCATTTGCCCGGAAAAGGGCATCCACATGGCACTGGACGCGGCCAAACAGGCTGGTGTGCCGCTGGTCATCGGCGGCAAGGTCTACCCCTATGAAACGCACACTCTATACTTTCGTAACGAAGTCCAGCCGCGCCTTGACAAGCGGCGTCGCTTCCTCGGTCCGCTCGGCTTCACAGCCAAACGGCGCTTTCTCAACGCCGCCCGCTGCCTGGTCATCCCCAGCCTTGCCGCGGAAACCAGCTCGCTTGTCGCGATGGAGGCCCTCGCCTGCGGCACGCCGATCGTCGCCTTTCCCAACGGCGCGCTGCCGGACGTGGTCGAACACGGCAAGACAGGCTTCCTGGTCAATGACGTCGACGAGATGGCGGAGGCCATCGTCGCAGCATCCAGCCTGGATGCCGAGATATGCCGGGCCGAGGCGCGGCGACGCTTTTCGCTCGACAAAATGATTTCGTCTTACATGGACGCCTACCAAGCGATGGCAGGGCTTGGTGCCAGCCGCAGGCGCCTGGCGGCGGTGCAGTGAGCGGCTTTCATGTACCGCTCAGAGATCATCGACGACCCGGCCGCCCTTGATGCCCTGGCGCCGCGCTGGCGGGAGCTCTGGGCGCACAGCCGGACGGCGACGCCGTTTCAATGCCCCGCCTGGCTCGTGCCTTGGTGGCGCACATTCGCGCCCGGAGAACTGGCGACGATCGCTGTCTGGCGTGGCGACGATCTGGTGGGATTGGCGCCGCTTTACCTGGAACATACAACTTCCGGTTCGAAACTGCTTCCGGTCGGGATTTCGTTGAGCGACTATCTGGATGTCCTGTGTTTCCCCGGCATCGAAGCGGCTGTCGGGGCCGCCATCGCCGACCGGGTCCTTGCGATCAATTGGTCGCAATGGATTTTGCCGGACCTACCGGCCGGTGCTGCGGGTCTCGCCATAGCGCACCCTGCGCTGGAGGCGGGTCAACTCGTCGACCACGCCGCTTGTCCCGTGCTCCCGATCGCTGGTGACGATGCGCTTGCGGGCTGCGTTCCGGCGCGACGAAGACGCCAGCTGCGCCGCGCACATAGAGCCGCAAGCAGGCGCGGCTGCGTTTCCATCATGCCGGCGCAAGCCGATCTGAAAGGATTTTTCGACCACCTGATCCGCCTTCACGGGGCGCGTTGGGCCGGGCGTGGCGACGGCGTTCTGGCCGATCCGGCTGCAGAAGAATTTCATCGGCAGGCGCTTCCCCTGCTTGCCGCACAGGGCCTTGTCCGATGCTGGCTTGTTGCTATCGATGATGCGGTCGTCGGCGCCTATTACGGATTTCACCATCGCCACCGCGCCTACGCCTACCTTGGCGGTTTTGATCCGGCCTATGCCGAGGAAAGCCCCGGCGCAATCCTGATCGGTCACGCGATTGCCGAGGCGGCTCGTGAAGGGGCGAGGGACTTCGACTTCCTGCGCGGCCAGGAGACCTACAAATATGGCTGGGGCGCCGTCGACCAATGGACAATGCGAAAGGTCTGGACGCGGAGCACCGCTTGATGAGCACGACTGGACGAAAACCATCGTCACAGGCGTCGACAGCAAGAATCGTGCTCGAGGAGTGCATGGCCGACGGTGCCTGCGTCGAAGCCATTATTGCCAGGCTGGCGCTTCGCTTCGAGACTGGGATCGATGCCGCAGAACTGGCCGAAGTGGCGCTGGATATGTGTTCAGCCGACCTTCGCAAACGAGACAGACTGGAGCGGATCGCCGAGCTGCTTCGTCACAGGCCTGATATCTTTTCCACGCTGCGTGAAACAGGAGCGGCCGTTCGCCATAAGCGTAATGAGGAGGAAACGGATGCCGCGGTCGTCAGGCGGCTGGCCTCCGGCTTCGATGCCGCGGCGATGAGGTCCCCGGCGGCGAGCGTTCAGCTGTCTTCGTTGGGAGACGAGGAGAAGCTCACCGCCGCAACCGACGAGATTGTCGCATGGTTGCAAAGGCAAGGCTTCATCGGCGCCGACCGGGACATACTGGACATTGGTTGCGGCATCGGGCGCTTCGAAAGCGCGCTCTCCGATACAGCGCACCAGATCGTCGGCATCGACATATCCTCAAAGATGATTTCGGTCGCTCGCCGGCGATGTGCCGGGCTGCGCAATGTGGAGCTGCGGCCGACCTCTGGTCTCGATCTTGCCGATTTCAGCAACGCAAGCTTCGATTGCGTGCTGGCCGTCGACAGTTTCCCCTATCTGGTGCTGGCTGGCCTGGCGGAGCGGCATTTCAAGGAAATTGCGCGTGTTCTAAAAACGTCAGGCATGGCAGCACTTCTGAACTACTCCTATCGCGGATCGCCGGCGTTGGATCGTGCCGATGTTCACCGCCTCGCCGAAGCCCACGGCATGCAGGTCGTGGTCGACGGCGAGAAGCCGTTCCGGCTGTGGGATGGTAATGCCTTTCTTCTTATCGCATCCGACGGAACATTACGGCCCAATAATTGTTCGGGCCTCAAAGAGAAAAGGCACCTGTGAGGGCCCACAATCCGAAGGAGGACTAGATGGCATCCGGCGGCAAGATAGACATCACCTCTGCCGTCAGGTTAAAGGCTCCGGCGCCGGCGCAATGACCGGTTTGGCCAAAGGCCAAGGCCGAGGAAATGCGGCTTTGTCCAAGAGAGGCTAAAAGCAGCACACCGAGCAACGCCGGCTCGATGGCAATCGGATCAACTCCGATCAGTATCAGTATTATGCCGCAGGTCGGCTCTCTTGAGACTGACTGCTGCAACCGCAGACGCCAATCATGACCAGTGGCCAGCTGAGGTCGCGAGAGTCGAATTGTCGAGCGCACCCGGAAATATTGCCGGGAGGAACGAAGGGAAAGGCATTGGCTTTCCCGACGAGACCAGCGGCTTCGAAACAATGCTGTGCAAGGGACGGCGCTGGCTGTGAGGACGGCGCGTGAATCCTTGCAAACTCTGATTGCTGTCACCACACTGGTGAAGGGACCAATTCGTTAAGAGAACACTATGTCTCGCTCGAGCGACGATACCATCAGCCCGCAACTCCGGCTGGCAATAGACCGGAAGATTGCATCTCTGCTGACTGCTATCGAGCAGGAAAAAGTCCCCGACCGGCTGACCGATCTTGCGGTTCAATTGCAGACCGCGCTTGTCGAGAAGCGTCGATGCAAAGCACAGAAAGATGCCTAGCTATCGACGCCTGTCGACTGCGAAGTTTCCCTGTGCTTCGGAGAGGTGATTGCGTCTTTCCACCAATGTCTGCAACGAACTTTCGCCGAGGTATTCCAGCACGCCGGCGCGCGCCCGGTTAAGGCGGCTTTTCACCGTTCCCACCGCGCAACCGCATATCTCGGCAGTTTCTTCATAGCTGACACCAAGAACCCCGATCAGCATCAGGACCTCGCGCTGATGTTCCGGCAGCATCTGGACCGCGCCATAGACTTCCTTGCTCTGAACGGACCACTCCTGCGTAGCTTCCGAGATCGGGATCAGAGAGGCACAGTCAAGCAGGCCGGGTTTTTCCCTGTCGGCGGCCTTGATGCGCGTATAATAGGTGTTGCGCATAATGGTGAAGAGCCATGACTTCATACGCGTTCCGGGCTCGAACTTATCGATGTTGGCGAGCCCTTTGGTCAATGTCTCCTGGACTAAGTCATCGGCATCGTCAGGAACACGGCAGAAACTGCGGGCGAAAGCTCGCAAGGCAGGTATCAGGTCAACGATGGAAACGTCATCCGTTTCCTGGTTGGCCAAGGCATAGCCCCTGGAGGACAATGGTCCAGCTCCCAGCAAGAACGAGTTGATGAACGCAGACCTAGTTAAATGCATGAAGGTTTGGATCGTTCCGGACATCGAAATAAGTCGCTAGAAAATCCCGGATTTGGCGAACGCATACCCCGAACCTGTGCGGCTGAGCTTCTAATGCGGCGAGTCCCGCCCACTTAGAACACGGCTAGGGCTCGCCTCATTGGGGAGGCAACGATGGCAATTCGCCATTGTCCGCAAGCAAAAGCACCAGTCCTTTTGCTGGAACAAAGCTGCGCACCGGCAGTTCGACGGGCTTGAGCCGGTGGTTCCGGCGTTCATCCATCGAGGAGCGATAAATCATGGCCCAGTCCCGGCAGCGTTCAGAAAGTCGGCCCGCAAGCAGTCGCGACCAAAGTGTCGAGCGAGGAAAGGGCGGTGAGCTTCACCAAACCGCGCAAGGCGAGACGCCTGTCCTGACCACTGCGCTCGGAACGCCTGTCTCGGACGATCAGAACACTCTCAAGATCGGCGAGCGTGGGCCGTCGCTGATCGAGGATTTCCACTTTCGTGACAAGATCTTCCATTTCGATCACGAGCGGATTCCCGAGCGGGTCGTTCATGCTCGCGGCTACGGCGCACACGGCTATTTCGAAACCTATGAATCGCTCGCCAAATACACGCGCGCCGACATCTTCCAGCGTGCTGGCGAAAAGACGCCGGTTTTCGTGCGCTTCTCGACAGTCGCCGGCAACAAGGGCTCGTTCGACCTGGCCCGCGATGTGCGCGGTTTCGCCGTCAAGCTTTACACCAAGGAAGGCAATTGGGATCTGGTCGGCAACAACATCCCGGTTTTCTTCATCCAGGACGCGATCAAGTTTCCCGATCTTATCCATGCCGCCAAGCAGGAACCGGACAGCGACTTCCCGCAGGCCCAGACAGCGCATGACAATTTCTGGGACTTCATCAGCCTGATGCCGGAATCGATGCACATGATCATGTGGATCATGTCGGATCGTGCGATCCCGCGCTCCTTCCGCTTCATGCAGGGCTTCGGCGTCCACACCTTCCGCTTCGTCAACGCCGACGACGAATCCACCTTTGTCAAATTCATCTGGAAACCAAAGCTCGGCATGCAGTCGGTGGTCTGGAACGAAGCGGTCAAGATCAATGGCGCTGATCCGGATTTCCATCGCCGCGACCTGTGGGAGGCGATCCAGTCCGGAAATTTCCCGGAATGGGAACTTACCGTACAGCTCTTCGACCAGGACTTCGCGGACAGTTTCGATTTCGACGTCCTGGATGCCACCAAGATCATTCCCGAAGAGATCCTCAAGCCGATCCCGGTGGGACGACTTGTGCTGGATCGCATGCCGGACAATTTCTTCGCCGACACCGAACAGGTTGCGTTCATGACGCAAAACGTGCCGCCCGGTATTGATTTTTCCAATGACCCGCTGCTGCAGGGACGCAACTTTTCCTATCTCGATACCCAGCTGAAGCGGCTCGGCAGCCCGAACTTCACCCATCTGCCGATCAATGCACCGAAATGCCCGTTTGCGCATTTTCAGCAGGACGGGCACATGGCCATGCGCAACCCGGTGGGCCGTGCCAATTATGAGCCGAATTCGTGGGGCGTGGGTCCGCGCGAAGATCCCCTGCGCGGCTTCCGTTCCTTTGCTGATGCCGAACAGGGCCAGAAAGTGCGGCTGCGTGCGGAAAGCTTCGCCGATCACTACAGTCAGGCACGGCTGTTCTTCAACAGCCAGACGCCTCCGGAACAACGTCACATCGCGATGGCTTTGACATTCGAGCTGAGCAAGGTCCAGACGCCGGCAATCCGCGAACGAATGGTCTCCCATCTGCTCAACATCGACGAGGCGCTGGCGACCACCGTCGCCGATAAGCTTGGCATTCGAAAGATGCCAAGTCCGGCGGCCGCTGCCGTGCCGCCGCGAGACGACCTGGAGCCCTCGCCGGCGCTCAGCATCATCGAAAACGGACCGGAGAGCTTCAGAGGCCGCAAGGTCGGCGTACTGGTCAGCGACGGCGTGGATGCTGCGCTTTTCGAGCATGTCAGATCGGCAATCGAAACGGAAGGCGCGGTGATGGAAGTTGTCGCCGCAAAGATCGGCGGCGCAAGTGCTGCCGATGGCACGCACATCGAAGCGAAGCACATGATCGATGGCGGACCATCGGTCCTGTTCGACGCGGTCGTGCTTATGCTGTCAGAACCGGGCGCCGAACTCCTGGCCAAGGAAGCCGCGGCGAAGGATTTCGTTTCCGACGCTTTCGCGCATTGCAAATTCATCGGTTTCACGGCGGGAGCCGAGCCACTGCTGGCCAAGGCAGGTGTCGATGCAGATGCCGATGAAGGACTGATAAGGCTGGATTCACAAGAGGCGGCCGAGGAATTTGTCCAGGCGTGCCGGAAATTGCGGCTGTGGGCGCGAGAGGCGGCCGTCAAGCTCTGACGCCGGTGCATGCTGGGCACCTGTTCGCATGGTTGGCGGAACCGCAGCGACCATGCGAACGGAAGCGTCCGCGTCGCTCGGATCAGGCGGTCTATGACCGGTCGTGGTTCTTAGAGCGTGATGATTTTAGGTTGGGGCATAGCCGGCCTCGGTGAAGTAGTTGGC
>SAQG01000052.1 GCA_004020315.1 Mesorhizobium sp. | reverse complement strand
AGTGTCGCTCACGCGGCTCTCTTGAATTTCGCAGAGGGCAGATCTAGAAGCGAACTTCTTCGTCGCCAGCGGCGCGCCGCCCTCGTTGGTGAGGCGTATATAGTCGGCAGGCGTCCAAAGTGTCAACAACGATTTCGGGCTTTTTTGAATTTTTTGCGACGAAAGATTGCGGCGCTGATTTCGGTAGCCGACTTCCGCGGCGGCATGGGGATAACAAAGCCGACCACCATCACGGAGCCCTATTGCCGCCGCATTGCGGTTTGACACCAAGGCCAACAAAGCCGGCGCATGCACCACCGGCGCGGCGCCCCTTATAAGAGACTGGAAGAGAGCCACTAAGAGAGAAGTATGAGTGGGGATCTCGGCCGAAGCCAGGCGCTTCGTTGACTTCGCCCGCCGTGACAGGCAAATGTCATGGCCACAACAAAAGCGACAAGCCGTCCCGCCCGGGGAAGAAGCAGCCTTTCTGGATGCCAGATACGGAAAATGTCATAGCCGAACTCGGCAACGAGCCGCCGCTGATTGCGGATGGTCGCAGTGGCCCGCCCGACCGGCGCGAGGTTTCGGCACGCTGGCTGTCGGGCACTTTTCTTACTGGCGTGACGTCGAGCGTGCTGATGGGCGTGGCGCTGTTCGCGGCCCTTGACGGCCGTCAGCAATTGGCAACACCGCCCGAGATCGCCGAACTGATCAGCCTTGCGAGAGGCGACGATTCCGGCGAGATCGCCAAGACCACCAGGCTGGTGGCGCCGCGCCAGATTGCCAAGGCCAAGGACCGCCGGCGCATGGAAGTGTCGATGGTAACCAAAGTCGGCGACCGCGACGTCATCCACACCATGCCTTTCGTGCAGATCAAGATGGCGCTTGCCGCCGGGCACACGACCAGCCGCGCCTATCCGCCTTTCAACCCGATGCAGGTGTTTGGCGACGACCGCGACGGCAATGCCGGTCAGCCGGCGACCGCCGCCGGCCAGATCTATGGCGCCAAGGTCGAAAGCGAGATGAGCCTGAAGACGGTCGATTTCCCGATCGAGACGGCAGCCTTCGACGAAAAGAGTGACTTGTCCGCCGACGAGGTGGAAAAGGTGGTGCGCGAGGCCGGCACGGGTCTGAGCGACGGTGCCGTGCAGGTCGCGTCGCTGCATTATGTCGACCCGCAGCGATTCGGCGATGCATTCGCCGAGAGCATGGCCGGCTCCTACGACGTCAGGATCGTTCCGGAAAACGTCTCGGTGTCGCCGCGTGCTGCCCCCGATGATCAGGCGCCGGCCTTCGCCGAGGAGATCATCCCCTTCACCAGAGACCGCAACATCGTCGAGGCCTTCGCCGATTCGGGCTATACCGGCGAGGACGCCACCGGCATGGCCGAGGCGATCGCCAAATTGCTGAATGCGACAGCGCTCAAGGCGGGAACCGTGCTGCGCGTCGGGCTTGAGGTCCATGGCGACGCCGCCAAGGTCGTTCGCACCGGCATCTACGACAGGGCCCAGCACATCGTCACCATCGCGCTCGACGATCACGGCCAATATGTGCCGGCGCAGGAGCCGGAGCCCAATCCTGAATTGCTGACCGCGTTTGACGATTCGCCCGCACCGGTGGTGCGCGGCAATCTGCCGAACGTCTATGACGGTATCTACCGCGCCGCCTACTCCTACGGCATGTCCAAGGCGATGACCAAGCGGCTGATCAAGCTCCTGGCCTCCGGTGTCGATTTCCAGTCGCGGCTCAATCCGTCGGACCGCATCGAGGTGCTGTTCTCGCAGCCGGATGGCGACGACCAGGCATCCGACGAATCCGAGCTGCTCTATGTCTCGGCGACCTTCGGCGGCACGACGCGCAATTTCTACCGGTTTCAGATGCAGGACGGCAGCACCGACTATTTCGACGAGGACGGCCGCAGCGCCCAGCAATTCCTGCTGCGCAATCCCCTGCCCGCAGGTAAATTCCGCTCCGGCTTCGGTGCCCGCAGGCATCCGATCCTCGGCTATGTGCGCATGCACACCGGCGTCGATTGGTCAGCCTCCATCGGCACGCCGATCATCGCCGCCGGCAACGGTGTCGTCGAGAAGGCCGGCTGGGCCGGCGGCTATGGCAAACAGATCATCATCCGCCACGCCAATGGCTACGAGACCTCCTACAATCACCAGAGCGCTTTTGCCAAAGGCATCGCGCCGGGCGTGCGCGTCCGCCAAGGCCAGACCATCGGCTTTCTCGGCCAGACCGGCCTCGCCACCGGTCCGCATCTCCACTACGAGCTGATCGTCAACGGCACCAAGGTCGACCCGATGCGTGTTCGCCTGCCGGTCGGCAAGGTGCTGAAGGGCGACGACCTCGTTGCCTTCAAGCGCGAGCGCGGGCGCATCGATGATCTGCTCAAGCAGGAAGACAGTGATTCGCTGAAAGTCGCGAGCGCCAAGATCGAGGGCTGAGCCGACCGGGCTTTTCCGGGCTCCTCAGCTCTGCGGAGTCTCCGATCCGCGCCACCATGGCAGTCGCTCGCCGGAAACGGTTGTCCACGCCACAATCGCTGGGAGCAGGCAAAGCAGCGCGGTCGCCAAGGCGACGGCTGCGAACGCTGCGTCGCTGGCGGCCAGCCTTGTCGCATCGAGATCCGGTGCCATGCCCGCCGGCGCCGGTTCGCCGAAACCCGGAATGCCGGCTGCGGCACCGGTGTTCAGCGCGGCCGCATAGACCCAGGCCGCCAGTGACCCCATCGCCGCCACTGCGATCAGGCCGCCAATCCGCGAGACGGCATTGTTGATTCCCGAAGCGGCACCCGTATCCTTGTCCTCGACCGCCGTCATCACCGCCGTCGACAGCGGCGACACGACCAGCGCCATGCCAAGCCCCATCAGCGCCATCAGCGGAAACACTCCCCACCAGAAACTGTGGATGCCGGCATAGGCCAGCAAGGCAAGCCCGGCAAAGGCGACAGCGACGACGAGACTGCCGCTGGCGATCGGAAAACGCGGACCGATCCGGTCGGACCACTGGCCGACCGGCCCCGACAACAGCGCGATCAAGACCGACAGCGGCAGGAAGATGAAGCCGACCTCGGCCGCGCTCAGTCCCCATCCGGCGATGAGCAGCATCGGCAGATAGAACAGGTTGGCCGACAGTGCGAAATAGAGGAAGAAGGTCGCCACATTGGCGCCGGCGAAGGCGCCGACCCGAAACAGCGAGAGATCGATCATCGGTTCGCGCTGCCGGCGCTCGAAGACAATGAACACGCTGAGCAGCACCGCGCCGGCGGCAATGCTCGGGCCGGACATTTGCCCCCCGCCCTCTGCACTCATCGAAGTCAAGCCATAGGCAAGCGCTCCGAACGCCAAGGTGGCGAGGGCAGCGCCGCCGAGATCGAGGCTGCGCTTTTCAGTCGGTGCGTCGGCCGGGACCTTGGCGAGCAGAAGATAGATCGAGACAAGACCAAGCGGCAGATTGATCGCGAAGATCACCCGCCAGATGCCGTCGCCGAAGGCCGACAAGACAACGCCGCCCAGCACCGGGCCAAGCGCCGTCGTCAGCGCCGAGGCCGCCGCCCAGATGCCGATCGCCCTGCCGCGCTCCTTCTTCGGATAGGCCTTGGCGATAATGGCGAGGCTGCCTGGCACCATGATGGCAGCACCGATGCCCTGAAGGGCGCGAAAAGCAATGAGCACTGGCGGGTTCGGCGCCACCGCGCAGGCAAGCGAGGCGGCAATGAACAGCGCGATGCCTGCGACGAAAGCGTGCCGCAGGCCAAAACGGTCGCCGGCGGCGCCGCCAACAAGGATGAGTGCCGAAAGCGTCAGCGCATAGGAGTTTGAAATCCACTGCGCCTCGGCGAAACTGGCGCCAAGATCGACGCGGATCGCCGGCGTGGCGATGGCCAGGATCGAACCGTCGATGAAGCCGAGCGCGGAAGCCAGGATCGCCGCGATCAGCACGAACCTGCGCCGCGATCGCGGGCAAAACGTATCGGCCGAAAGCGACCTGACCAGGGGGACGGCGACGGCGCCAACTTCGCATGGAGAACGCATGAGGCCTGCTTAGACCTCCTATGCGCTGCCAACAACCGGCCAGAGGACTGCTGTCGTTGAAACCAGAATAGGATCGGCACTTCGATGCCGCCGGACCGCAGCTCCTTCGCCTGCGAAAATCATCGGGTGATTAATGCACGTCGTCCCAAAAGCCTGCCCCGGCCCAGGGGGGTGCAGTGATTGGGATGCGATCAGTCGATGAATTCCACCGTGACGCCCGGCGAGACGATTTTCGCCAGTTCGCGCGCGTCCCAATTGGTCAGCCGCACGCAGCCATGGCTTTCGGTTTTGCCGATCTTGGAGGGGTCGGGCGTGCCGTGAATGCCGTAGGTCGGCTTGTCCAGCGCAATCCAGACCGAGCCGACGGGGCCGTTCGGGCCCGGCGGGATGGTCAGGATCTTGTCGTTTTCACCCTGCTTGAAATTGATGTTCGGGTTGTAGGTGTAGTTCGGGTCGAGAGCGACCCGCGACACCGCATGCGTGCCGGTGGGTGAAGGCGTGTCCGCCGAGCCAATGGTGGCTGGATAGGCCGCGATTAGCTTGCCCGACGCGTCATAGGCGCGGACCTGCTTCTTGCCCTTGTCGGCGATGATGCGCGCCACCGGTTTCGCCACCAGTCTGCCGAAATTGGCAACCTTGATGATCGTGCCGGGACGGTTGAAATTGGCTTCCGGATTGAGCGCCTTCAGGTAGTTCTCGTCCATGTGGAACCGTTCGGCCAGCGCTTCGGTAACGGAGGTGTAGCTCAGCCGGTCGAGCTGCGCCTTCTGGCCGTAGTCTTCCGGCACCGAGGCGACATAGGGGCCGGCCGCATCCTCGGGCGTGATGCTGTAGGAGGCAAAGGCATCGCCGCCGGACTGCTCGAGGGCTGCCTGGATGCCGACCACATCGGTCGATCGTAGGTTGCTGCCGGTGATCTCGTTGTAGGCCGCGAGCGCCTTGTCGACGTTCGAGCCGAAGCGTCCGTCGATGACGCCGGGCGAAGCGCCGGCGCGGTCGAGCAGCACTTGCAACGCAGCGACATCCTGGCGCGCACCGAGTGAAAGCGATGGATCGGTGACAGTCTTGCCGCCGATCTTTGGCGGCAATGCCGCCTGGTCGTCCGGCGCCGTCGGCTCGACCGGTTCGATCGAAGCCTCGTTGAGCGGCTGGCGCTTGACGGTGCGCGGCTTTACCGGCTGCGGCGCATCCGGATAATTATTGCCAAAGCTGCCGTCATCCAGCGGTGCTTCGGGAAAAGCTTCCACCGGATAGTCGCCATAGGGATCATATTCGTCGACCGGCGGTACGACTTCGTCGACCGGCGGTACGACGATCAGGCCTTCCTCTTCCAATTGCCTGCGGCGCAAGCGCGCCGTGTCTTCCGGGTCGTCGAGATAATAACGGTCGTCCTCGACCGGTCCGAGGTTGCGCAGGCGCTCGCGGCGGAGCGCGCGGCGGTCGAATCTGGTCTGCGGCGGCTGGATGGCGAGGACCATGCCGGTTTCCGTATCGACGATGACGCGGTTTCCTCTGGCGTCGTAATAGACGTCGAAATCGCCGTTCTGGGCGACCAGCACAGCACCGGCATCCGCGGCACGGGCGGGTCGGGGCGCGATGTCCTCCGTCGGCGCGGCCATTGCGCTCGAAGAAAGCAGCCCGGCGGCGAGCGCCGAAAGGGTGAAGATCGTGCGGAACATGTTGGCCAAATTCTCCGGTCCGTAATTGCCGCCGCCCGGCGTTGTCTCTTTAGAGCGCCGCGCGTCCCTTCGGACGCGCAGGGACGCTCTAACACTTAATCTCCGCATCCTGCTTTCCGAAAATCGAATTCGATTTTCGGGCCTATGCGGCAGGCGAACCCCTTCGCCAGCAAATCAGTTACTAACCATAAGGTTCCAACATGAACCGGGCATGAAGATGGCGGATTTCTGGCGGTCTGGAACAAGAACGCTAGCTGGCGGCGAGTCCCAATTCCTTACGCGCCTGCTTCGTCAGCTTCAGCACGACAAGGCGGTGGCTTTCGCGCAGATAGTCCTTCAGCGCGTCATCGTCCATGCTTTGGCTTGTCTGGCGCTGGATCCATTTCATACCGCGTGAGGCAAGATAAGGCGCTGGCCGAAGGCCCGGCTGTTCCTTCAAGACGTCATAAGCGATGTCGGAGCATTTGAAGGTGACGAACGGCTCCTTGCCCTCGCTCCAACCGCCGATCGCAAAGACCTTGGCTCCGACCTTCCAGACATGAGCACCGCCCCACTGGACAACATGGGTCGTCGACGGCAGTGAGGCGCAGAAGCTGTTGTAATCGTCCAACGTCATCTGCGCCCCCTGCTTAATGTTTAATTATGTGGCAGCCTCGAAATCAGGCCGCCGCCTCGGTCGCCACGACTGTCGGCTTCGAGCGGAAGTTCAACCGGTCGGAACCTGCGGTGACCTTGACGGTCGAATTGTCGAGGATGTCGCCGAGCAGGATCTTCTCCGCCAGCGGGTCCTGCAGGTCCTTCTGCATCACCCGCTTCAGCGGCCGCGCGCCATAGGCCGGATCGTAGCCCTTGGCCGCCAGCCAGTCGATCGCCTCCTGGTCCAGCGAAAGCGTGATCTTGCGATCGACGAGCAGGTTTTCCAGCCGCCTGAGCTGGATCTCGACGATGCGGCCCATATCCTGCCGGCGCAGCCGGTGGAACAGGATCACCTCGTCGACGCGGTTGAGGAACTCCGGCCGGAACGACGCCCTGACGACGCTCATCACCTCGTCGCGCACGACATCGACGTCCTGGTCCTCGCCGAGATTGACCAGATATTCGGCGCCGAGGTTCGACGTCATGATGATCAGCGTATTGCGGAAATCGACCGTGCGGCCCTGCCCGTCGGTCAGGCGGCCGTCATCGAGCACCTGCAGCAGCACGTTGAACACGTCCGGATGCGCCTTCTCGATCTCGTCGAACAGCACGACCTGGTAGGGCCGGCGCCGCACCGCTTCGGTCAGTGCGCCGCCTTCCTCATAGCCGACATAACCGGGAGGCGCGCCGATCAGCCGGGCGACCGAGTGCTTCTCCATGAATTCCGACATGTCGATGCGCACCATGGCGCTCTCGTCGTCGAACAGGAAGCTGGCCAGCGCCTTGGTCAGTTCGGTCTTGCCGACGCCCGTCGGTCCGAGGAACATGAACGAGCCGATCGGCCGGTTCGGGTCCTGCAGGCCGGCGCGGGCACGGCGAACCGCTTTCGACACGGCCTGCACCGCCTCGCCCTGGCCGACGACACGCTTGCCGAGCTCGTCTTCCATGCGCAGCAGCTTGTCACGCTCGCCTTGCAGCATCTTGTCGACCGGAATGCCGGTCCAGCGCGACACGATATGGGCGACGTGATCAGGGGTGACCACCTCTTCGACCATGCCGACCTTGCCGTCTTGTGCCTCGGCCTGCGTCAGCTTCTTTTCGAGCTCTGGAATCTTGCCATAGGCGAGTTCGCCGGCACGCTGGAACTCACCGTTGCGCTGGGCGATGGCGAGATCGTTGCGCGCCTCGTCGAGCTGTTTCTTCAGGTCGGCGGCGAGCCCGAGCTTCTGCTTCTCGGCCTGCCACTTCGAGGTGAGTTCGGTCGATTCCTCTTCCAGAGCGGAAAGGTCCTTTTCGAGGCGGGCGAGCCGGTCCTTCGACGCGTCGTCCTTCTCGACCTTCAGCGCCTCACGCTCGATCTTGAGCTGCATGATGCGGCGGTCGATCTCGTCAAGCGCTTCGGGCTTCGAATCGACCTGCATCCGGAGCCGCGACGCGGCCTCGTCGACAAGGTCGATCGCCTTGTCCGGCAGGAACCGGTCGGCGATATAGCGGTTGGACAGCGACGCTGCCGCGACCAGGGCCGAATCGGAGATGCGCACCTTGTGGTGCTGTTCATACTTTTCCTTCAGGCCGCGCAGAATGGAGACGGTGTCTTCGACGGTCGGCTCATTGACGAAGACCGGCTGGAAGCGGCGGGCAAGGGCGGCGTCCTTCTCGACATGCTTGCGGTATTCATCGAGCGTCGTCGCGCCGACGCAGTGCAGTTCGCCGCGTGCCAACGCCGGCTTCAACAGGTTCGACGCATCCATGGCGCCATCCGCCTTGCCGGCGCCGACCAGCGTGTGCATCTCATCGATGAACAGGATAATGCCGCCAGCAGCAGCGGTGACTTCCGAAAGGACCGCCTTCAGCCGCTCCTCGAATTCGCCGCGATATTTGGCACCGGCGATCAGCGATCCCATGTCGAGCGCCATCAACTGCTTGTCCTTGAGCGATTCCGGCACGTCGCCGTTGACGATGCGCAACGCCAGCCCTTCGGCGATCGCCGTCTTGCCAACGCCGGGTTCACCGATCAGCACCGGATTGTTCTTGGTGCGGCGCGACAGCACCTGGATGGTGCGGCGGATCTCGTCGTCGCGGCCGATGACCGGGTCGAGCTTGCCGGCGCGACCGTCGGCAGTGAGGTCGCGTGCGTACTTCTTCAGCGCATCGTAGCCCTGCTCGGCGCTCGCCGAATCGGCGGTGCGACCCTTGCGGACGTCGTTGATCACCTGGTTCAGCGCCTGCGGCGTCACGCCGGCCTTGGTCAGGACGTCGGCAGTCTTGGCGGATTTCTCGACCGCCAGCGCCGTCAGCAGCCGCTCGACCGTGACGAAGCTGTCGCCGGCCTTCTTGGCCAGTTCCTCGGCGGTCGAGAACACTTTGGCCAGCGGCTGCGCCAGATAGAGCTGGCCGTTGCCGCCTTCCACCTTGGGCATTGCCTCAAGTGCCGTCTCGACGCCAAGCTTGACGTCGCGGACGCTGCCGCCGGCGCGCTCGATCAACGACGCGGCCAAGCCCTCGTCATCGTCGACGAGCACTTTCAAAATATGTTCAGGGGTGAACTGCTGGTGGTTGCGCGAGAGCGCCAAGGTCTGCGCGGACTGGATGAAGCCGCGCACACGCTCGGAATATTTCTCAAGGTTCATATCTGTCTCCTTCCGTCACCGGCCCGCTTTGCGGCACCGGATCAGATTGCGGTGACGGACCCGCCCGTTCGAGCCGGGTCCTGTTCACGCGAGATATGGGGCGCAAGCCACGGACCCTCAAGACGTCCCGATAATGGTGGCCGCATAATATTCCGCGGGCGCACAATACAAAAACGGCGGAGATTTCTCTCCGCCGTTCAAGAATGTCTGAAGGCCTTGCTCGATCAGTTGTTGACGTCGATGATGGCGGGCTCGCCACCGGCGTCTTCCGTCGGCGCTGCATTCACTTTATCGGCGCCAGCATTGTCGTTACCGCCATCCACCTGATCAGCCACCTGATCAGCATTGACGCGCGGACGGCGCGGACGCCTGGGGCGGCGGACAGCGCCGCTTTCGGCGGCTGCTTCGTTCATCTCGGCCTGGGCAGCGAGAGCCGCCGGCGAAAAGCTTTCGAACTGCGGCGCGGGTTCGGCCACAGAAACAGGCTCGGTCGCCACAGCTTCCGCCTGTACGGGCGTTTCGTTCTGTACCGGTGTCTCGTTGCGGCGGTTCTGATCGCCGCGCTGTCCGCCCTGTTCACCGCGCGCACCAAATTCGCCGCGTTGGCCGTTCTGGCTGTAGCCGCCATTAGGGCGACGGTCGCGATGGCGGCCGTTGTTGTCGCGCCCACCGTTATCGCGATTATCGCGGCCGTTTTCCTGGTTGAACGCCAACTCGGCCGGCGTGCCGTCAATGACCGGCTGCGGGCCGGCACCGTGGTTGACCACCGGAGCCGCAGTCTCGCCGACATTGCTGTTGCCGGCATTATCGAACTCGTCGCGATCTTCATCGCCGTCATCGTCGAAATCGTCGCGGTTCTGCTGAGCGCTCTGGATCGGTATCTGGGCCTGCGCGGCAGCGATGATGCGATTGTAGTGCTCGGCGTGCTGGAGATAGTTTTCCGCCATCACCCGGTCGCCGGAGCTTTGCGCATCACGGGCAAGAGTTGCGTATTTTTCGGCGATCTGCTGAGCCGATCCGCGGATCTTCACGTCCGGACCGTTGCTCTCGTAGTTGCGCGTCAGGGGATTTGGGCCCTTGCGGTTGTTGTTGTTATTGTTATTGCCGCCGCCATTGTTGTTGCGACCGCGCATGCGCCTGTTCTGCTGTTGTGGCCTCATTCGACTCTCTTCATTTTGAAATTTTCGAAAACTTTTTCACGAACGGAGGCGCTCATGCAGCCAGCCGTTTCGTCTCTTCACCGGCGTTCGCCCGCATCGATTGCGTTGGCGCCACGTGTCATCCTGTTCCGGTTACATCACTTGTCGGACGATTCCCGCACGAAGCTTGGGCGTCGTTTGCGCAAGAAGGCAGCTATTTCTAAGGAAACCGAATCGCTAAGAGCACTGCCTGCTTCGTCTCATCCGGTTAAGGCGACCCTAGCCGCATTCCCCGGCATTGCCAAGCGCTTTTTTCGCACTGCATCACGGCTTTACCAGTTCGAAGATCAGAACCCTGTCGTTTCCGCCAAAGTCGCGAAATACCCCCGTCGGCATATAGCTGGCTGCGGAGAATATGTCCGTGACCTCTTTGCGTTGGGTGTGGCCGATCTCGACCGCAATCCTGCCCTCGGCTTCCAAAAAACCTGCCGCCTCGGCGGCGATGATCCTGTAGGGACTCAGACCGTCCACTCCGCCATCGAGGGCCCGACGTGGATCGAAATCGCGGACTTCGTCCTGCAGATTTTCAATGTCTATGGATGGTATATAGGGAGGGTTAGCGGCAATTACATGGTATCGGCCAAAAACTTTTTCGAACCAGTCGGATTTGAGCACCTGGAACCGGTCGGCCAACCCCAATTCCCTGGCATTGCGCATGGCGGTCGCCAGCGCGCCTTGCGAAACATCGACGCCGGTGGCGACCGCCGCCGGAACGGCGCTGAGTAACGCCAGCGCGATGGCGCCGGTGCCGGTGCCGAGATCGAGGATGCGGCACTCGCCTTGCCGCTCCGCTGTCGCCTTCACGAAGGGCAGCACCGCTTCGACCAGCGTTTCGGTATCCGGTCGCGGCTCCAGCGTTTCCGGCGAGAGCGACAGGCGCAAGCCGTAGAATTCGCGATAGCCCAGGATGCGATGCACCGGCTCTCCGGCGATCCGCCGTCTCAAGGCTGCATCGATCGCCACAATCGCTCCGGCATCTATCCTGCATTCGGGATCGGCAATGGCTTGTGTGCGGGTCGTACCGGAAAAATGTTCGACGATCAGCCTTGCATCCAGCGCCGGATCGGCGACTGCGGCCGCGGCAAGGCGTGCCCCCGCCGCTTTCAGCAGCGGCCCGAGGGTACCGGGCAGACTGTCAGCCATCGAGGCCGATATCGGCGAGCAGCTTCGACTGGTGATCGGCGATCAGCGCATCGACGATCTCGTCGAGTTCGCCCATCATCACCCGGTCGAGCTTGTAGAGCGTCAAATTGATGCGATGGTCGGTAACGCGGCCCTGGGGGAAATTATAGGTGCGGATGCGCTCCGAGCGATCGCCCGAACCGACCTGCGACTTGCGCGATTCGGAGCGTTCCTCGTCGGCCTTGCTGCGCTCCAGGTCGTAAAGCCTGGCGCGCAGGATCTGCATGGCTTTCGCCCGGTTCTGGTGCTGCGACTTCTCCGCCTGCACCACCATGATGCCGGTCGGCAGATGGGTGATGCGCACCGCAGAATCGGTGGTATTGACGTGCTGGCCGCCCGAACCAGAGGCGCGCATCGTGTCGATGCGGATGTCTTCGGCCCTGATGTCGATGTCGACCTCTTCCGCTTCCGGCAGCACGGCAACCGTCGCCGCCGAGGTGTGGATGCGTCCGCCGGCCTCGGTCGCCGGCACGCGCTGCACGCGATGCACGCCGGACTCGAATTTCAGATGGGCAAAAACCCCCTTGCCTGAAATGGTGGCGATGATTTCCTTGTAGCCGCCGACCTCTCCCTCGCTGGCCGACGCCGTCTCGAAACGCCAGCCGCGTGCCGCGGCATAGCGTTCGTACATGCGAAACAAGTCGCCGGCAAAGAGAGCCGCCTCGTCGCCGCCGGTGCCGGCGCGGATTTCGAGGATGGCATTCTTGTCGTCGGCGGCATCCTTGGGCAGAAGCAGGATCTGGATGTCCTTCTGCAGCGCTTCGATGCGTTCCTTGACCTCCGGCAGATCGGCCTCGGCCAATGCCCGCATCTCGGCATCGGTGCTTTTGTCGGCGAGCATCGTCTGCAAGTCGGCCTGTTCATGCTCGGCGGTGCGCAGCGCCCTGATCTTTGCCACCATCTCCTGGATCTCGGCATATTCCGACGCCATCTTGACATAGGCGTCCGCCGCCGGTCCGGCCGACATCTGCGCTTCGAGCATGTCGAAACGCTTGACGACTTGATCCATACGGTCGCGGGGCAGGTTGATCATAGTCCTGGAGCTTCGATAAGATTCACGTCAGCGCGAGCCGAAAATGACGAGTTTCGGGAACCGGAGCGGAATGTACATTTAGAGGAATTCCAGGAAAAGTGTGAAGCGGTTTTCCGTCCGAAATTGCGCAAAAACAAAGAGATAGAGCGGTTCGGCGTTTCCGTGAAACGATGAACCCCTCTAGGTACATGAGCACCGGAAGCGCAGAAAATCGACATTTGCAGGCCGCCCTCACGTGAATTTACAACGGAATGGAGCGGTCGTCGGCAAAGGCCTGCAGCAGCGCCCGCATCGGCACTTTCTGGGACGGCGCCATGAGATTGTCGTTGAAGAAAGCTTCCAGCTCGGCCAGCGGCAGTTCCGTCAGCATCGCCTTGACCGGCCCGATCGAGGCCGGCGACATCGAGATCGACCGGTAGCCAAGGCCGATCAGCGCCATCGCCGAGATCGGCTTGCCCGCAAGTTCGCCGCACAACGTCACCGGCGTTTGATTGCGCACCCCGGCGTCGGCAACCAGCTTCAGAACGCGCAGGAACGGCGTCGACAGCGCATCGAAGCGATCGGAGAGCTGCGTGTTGCCGCGATCGACCGCCATGACGAACTGGAACAGATCGTTCGAGCCGACCGAGACGAAATCGACGGCCTTCATCAGCTCATCGAGCTGGAACAGCAGCGAAGGCACTTCCAGCATGGCCCCGAGCTTCAGGCTGGTCGGCAGATGATGGGCAAAGCGCGACAGATGCCGTACCTCGCGATCGATGATTTCGCGCGCCTGTGCGACCTCGCCGAGCTCCGTCACCATAGGCAGCATCAGCTTCAGCTCACGCCCACCGCAGGCCTTCAGAAGCGCGCGGATCTGGGTGCGCAACAGGCCCGGCCGGTCCAGCGTAAGACGGATGGCTCGCCAGCCAAGCGCCGGGTTCTCCTCCTGGACCGTATCCTTGAAGTAGGGCAGCACCTTGTCGCCGCCGATATCGATGGTGCGGAAGGTCACCGGCTTGCCGCGCGCCGCCTCGAGCACGTCACGGTAGAGCCGTTCCTGGGCTTCCGCACGCGGAAAGGTCGAGGCGACCATGAATTGCAGCTCGGTGCGGAACAGGCCGATGCCGGCGGCGCCTGCCTCGGCAAGCTGCGGCAGATCGACGGCCAGGCCCGCATTCATCAGAAGGTCGACCTGGACGCCGTCCTTGGTGACCGACGGCTTCTTGCGCAGCTCGCGGTAGACCTCCTGCCGCCGCGCACGGAAGCGGACCTTTTCGGCATAGGCGGCTTCGAGGTCGGGCTGGGGGCGCAGGTGGATCGCCCCTTCTTCGCCGTCGACAATGATGGCGTCGCCGTTTTCCGCCATGGAAACGGCGCCCTTCATCTGGCCCGCGACCGGTATGCCCATCGCCCGCGCCACGATAACGACATGGCTGGTCGCCGCGCCGTCCTCGAGCACCAGCCCGCGCAGCTTGTCTCTGGGATAGTCGAGCAGTTCGGCGGCCCCCATCGAGCGGGCGACGATAATGGCGTCCTTCGGCAGCGAGGCCGCGACATCATCCGGCGCGCGCCCCATCAACTGGCGCAGCAACCGGTTGGCGAGATCGTCGAAATCGCTCATCCGCTCGCGCAGATACGGATCGGTCATGTGCAGCATGCGGGCACGCATGTCGCTCTGCACTTTTTCCACCGCCGCTTCCGCCGTCAGACCGTTGCGGATCGCCTCTTCCAGCCGGCGCACCCAGCCGCTGTCGTTGGCGAACATGCGATAGGCTTCGAGCACCTGGCGATGCTCGCCCTCGAAGGCGACTTCGCGGCGTTCCAGCATGTCGTCGATGGAGAGCCTGAGCGAACCGAGGGATGTATCGAGCCGCCTGATCTCCTCATCGCTGTCCTCGTTGAACAGGTTGGTGACGACGATGCGCGGCTCGTGCAGCACGACATGACCTAGCCCGACGCCCTCGTTGAAGGACAGGCCGGTAAAGCTCACCGGGCGGCGCAGGTCGAGCTCGAGCCCGGGCCGGGTCAGCCGGGCAAGGTCGCCGGTGGCGATCATCTCGGCGATCACCATCGCCGTCGTTTCCAGCGCTTCGACCTCGTCGTCGCGATAGTGGCGCATGGTCTTGTTCTGGACGACCAGCACACCGAGCGTGCGCCCCGCCCTGAGCACAGGCACGCCGAGGAAGGAATTGTAGATCTCTTCCCCCGTCTCCGGCAGGTAGGCGAAGGCTGGATGTTCCTGCGCGTTGGAGAGATTGAGCGGCCGTGCTGAGGCCGCGATCGTCCCGACGAGGCCTTCCCCCAGCCTGAGTTGCGCCAAATGGACGGCGTTCGGGTTCAGACCCTCGGTGGCATAGAGTTCGAGCACCGAATCGGCGCGCAGCACATAGAGCGAGCACACTTCGGCGACCATATTGGCGGCGATATCGCGCACGATACGGTCGAGCCGCTCCTGCGGCTCCAGCGGCTCCTGCATGAGCTCGCGGAGCCGTTTCAGCAAAACGCGCGGGCCACTGGCCGTATCACGCATCGCGGCTTGTCTCCAATGGACATTTTGCCCGCCACAGTTTCTCCCGCGGCCGGCGCTCACGCAACAACTCAATTAGAGCGCCATCCGTCCAATTGGAGGTACAAAGGACGCTCTAAGACTTTCGATCTGCTGCATCGTGCTTTTCGAAGATCGACTCCGATTCTCAGGCCGATGCAGTCTGCTACTGCTTATCCAGACCGTAGACGGAATGCAAAGTACGAACCGCAAGTTCGGTGTAGGGACCGTCGATCAGGATCGAAATCTTGATCTCGGAGGTCGTGATCGCGCGGATGTTGATCGCCTTGTCGGCCAGCGCCTTGAAGGCGGTGGCGGCGACGCCCGCATGGCTGCGCATGCCGATGCCGATGACCGAGACTTTCGACATGCCGGCCTCCGACTGTATGACGTCGTAGCCAATCGTGGTCTTCAGCCGCTCGAGCACGGCAAGCGCCTTGTCGACATCGCCGGACGGCACGGTGAAGGTCATGTCGGTGAACTTGCCGTCCTCGGAAATGTTCTGAACGATCATGTCGACATTGATGTTGGCCTCGGCCAGCGGCCCGAAAATGCCGGCGGCGACGCCCGGCCGGTCGCCGACACGGCGCAACGAAATCTGCGCTTCGTCCTTGGCATAGGCAATTCCGGTGACGACCTGCTGTTCCACGATCTCTTCCTCGTCGCAAATAAGCGTTCCGGGCGGATTGAGCAAATCCCCCATTCCGGACGCGTCGGGATCGTCGAAGGACGACCGTACGAAAGTACGCACCCTGTGCACCATGGCAAGCTCGACCGAACGTACCTGCAGGACCTTGGCGCCGAGCGAGGCCATTTCAAGCATTTCCTCGAAGGAAATCTTGGCCAGCCGCCGTGCTTTCGGCTCGATGCGCGGATCGGTGGTGTAGACCCCGTCGACATCCGTATAGATGTCGCAGCGGTCGGCCTTGACCGCCGCCGCGATGGCGACGGCACTGGTGTCGGAGCCGCCGCGGCCGAGCGTCGCGATGCGGTTGTCCGGCCCGATGCCCTGGAAGCCGGCGACCACCGCCACCTGGCCCTCGCCGAAGCGCTTGATCAGAAACGCGCCGTCGATGTCGAGAATGCGCGCCGCGCCATGCGCATTGTCGGTCTTGATCGGGATCTGCCAGCCTTGCCAGGAACGGGCATGGACGCCCATGTTCTGCAGCGCGATCGCTAGTAGGCCGGCAGTCACCTGCTCGCCGGAGGCAACGACGGCGTCATATTCGCGCGCATCGTGCATAGGCGAGGCTTCGCGCGTCCACTGCACGAGCTCGTTGGTCTTGCCGGCCATCGCCGAGACGACCACCGCGACCTCATGGCCGGCATCGACCTCGCGTTTGACATGGCGCGCCACATTGCGGATGCGGGCGATGTCGGCGACGGAGGTTCCGCCGAATTTCATCACGATGCGCGCCATGGAAGCGAAATGCCTTTGACTGGGTGCCGGAGCGGCGGCCGAAAAAACGGAAAGGGAGCGTCCGGCTGGGCCGGTCGCTGAATTCGCGGCCTCCTTAGCCAAATGCTATGGGTTTCGCAAGGCGTGCCGCCGCTTGCCACCTGGGCGACGAAAGCACCACGAGCGCAGCATTACGCGCCCGCAATGCCCGTCGGGGAAATGGTGACGGCTTCAGCCCATGCGCGCTGCGCCTCTCCATAGTCCCGGATAGTCGACAACCAAGCCTGCCGGCGAGACTTCCAGGATCTCATCGTAACCGAACAGAGGCGCAGCACAGGCGTAACGGGCAACAGGCGAAATTGCTGCCTTGACATTCGCTGGCTCTCGACCGACTTCCTAGCGTTCGAGGAGACCACACGATGCCAGAACCCCGACGATCGACGATCGATGCCGGAGAAGTGGAGCGCTTTTCCGCTCTTGCCGCCGAATGGTGGAATCCGAACGGCAAATTCCGCCCGCTGCACAAGTTCAATCCGATCCGGCTTGCCTATATACGCGACCAGGTGGCGGCGCGCTTCGGCCGCGACCCGCGTGCGGCGCGGCCGTTCGAGGGCCTGCGCATCCTCGATATCGGCTGTGGCGGCGGGCTGTTGTGCGAGCCGATGGCGCGGCTTGGCGCCGAAGTGATCGGCGCCGACGCATCCGTCACCAACATCGAAGTGGCCAAGCTGCATGCGGCGGAGGTCGGCGTGACGGTGGATTACCGTGCCACGACAGCCGAGGATCTGGCTGACGCCGGGGAGAAATTCGACGTCATTCTCAACATGGAAGTGGTCGAGCATGTTGCCGACATCGACCTGTTCGTGGCCAAATGCGGCGAGATGGTCAAGCCCGGCGGCATCATGTTCGTCGCCACCATCAACCGCACGCTGAAGGCGCTGGGGCTGGCCATTATCGGCGCCGAATATGTGCTGCGCTGGTTGCCGCGCGGCACCCACCAGTTCGGCAAGCTGGTGCGGCCCGACGAGCTGGAAAAGGCGCTGACCGGCGCTGGCCTGACCGTCATCGATCGCACCGGCGTCACCTACAATCCGCTCGCCGACCGCTGGCAGCGGTCAAAGGACATGGACGTTAACTACATGGTCCTGGCGGAGAAGCCAGCCGTCTGAACCTTCTCACCCCATCACTTCTCACCCGTCTGGCTTTGCGCTTTGGTGGTGATGAACACGCCGGCGGTAATGATGGCAGCGCCGGCCCAAGTCAGCAATTGATAGTGCTCACCGAGAAAGATTGTCCCGGCAAACAATCCGACCGCAGCCGCGACATAGCCGATCTGGCTGAGATAGACCGGGCCACCGACCGCCTGCAGCCGGAAGAAGAAGGCGAACATCGCCGCGGCTGACGCGACCTGCCCGACGACGACCAGCGGCACGCTGCCGAGCAGGGCGAGCGAACCGCCGCCCTGTAGCGTGAAGATGCCGCAAAGAAGCAGCGCAGCCGATGCCAGATGGCTGCCGACGGCAAGCTCGATCGGTCCGGTCCCTTCGGGCCAGTCGACCGTGCGGTAGATGTTGCCGGCGGCAAGGCTGACCGGGATGAGCAGCCCCACCGCCACCCAGAAAAATTCGGCCGGCTGGCCGGCCTCGCCACGCGTCACCGCCACCATGACAGCACCGACGAAGCCGACGGCAATGCCGACGATACCCAGCAGATTGGGACGCCGGACGCCGAGCAGGATCGAAAACACCAGCGTGACCACCGGCGACAACGTGAACATGATACCGGTGTAGCCGGCACCGAGATGCGGAATGGCCGAGAACATCAAGAGATTGGGGAAGGCGTAGGACACCGCCGCGGTGACGAAGAAATAACGCAGCCTGTGCGGGGTAAGCCGGATACGCTGCCGGCGCAGCAGCAGGGCGCACAGAAGCACGCTGCCAGCGCCGAGCGAGATGACGAGGGCCCAGACCATGGCCGAAACGCCGGCCGCCGTGGCGATCTTGCCAAACGGCAGCGTCAGGCCGAGCAGGCCGCCGGTGATGACCAAAAGGCCGAGTGCTGAATCCCAGACAAATTTCATAACAAGCCTTATTGCCTTGCGGCCCTTGGCAAGCAGTGTGCCTTGAGCTAAGATAATGCCAAGATTCTTAACGTCAAGATATTTAACGGTGAGATAGATGGATCGCGCAGCGAAAGCCATCGAGCAGTGGAAAAAGGAACGGCCGGATCTGGACGTTTCGCCGATGGCCGTGCTTGGACGATTGAATGAGGCCTCGTCGCTGATAGCGCGAGAACGCCTCGCTCCGCTGTTTGCCCGTTTCGGTCTGCAGACCGGGGAATTCGATGTGCTGGCGACGCTGCGCCGTTCAGGATCACCTTACGCGCTGACGCCAACCGCCCTCTATGAAGCAACGATGGTAACGTCGGGCGCGATGACCAACCGGCTCGATCGGCTCGAGAAATCCGGATTGATCATGCGTGGGCCGCATCCCAACGACCGGCGCGGGGTTGTCGTGCAACTGACCGAAAAAGGTCTGGCATTGGTCGATGAGGCGGTCGCCGCCCACGTCGCCAACGAACACGAGATACTTTCCGGCCTGACCCGCCAGGAGCAAGAGACGCTTGCTCGCCTGCTTGAGAAATTGATCGGCAGCGTGAGCTAGCCTACAAATTGCGATCGTTGGCAACGCATCTGCCGTTTTCGGAACTGAATGCGCCCAAACCTATGAAAGAGGGTCAGTTCCGCTTGTCGAATGCCTTTCGGCTCGCCTGATACGCCTCTGATGTCGCCGTCCCGCGAAAAAGACGATTATATCTGCCAGCCAAACTGGCGCATTGAGATCGAGCAAGGCATCGCGCGCGTCATCAATTCTCCTGGCATGCATCGCTACGTTGGAGAATTCCAAAGACTGTATTTGACTAGCTTCGACCCATTTGCGGATATTCGCCCCATCCGGCAGCTTCGCTGCGAAAGCCTGTTCCCGTCCCATACAGACCCCCTCCACCCGCGCGCGCAATTGCTCCTGATAGCCAATGCCTCGTCGATCGAGACGCGCATGCGTCGCCTCATGCACGATGGTACTTGCGATCTGCTCGGTCACCGTGTGTTCATCCAGAACAAACCGTCGGTCGAGCTCGCAAGTTGAAGTCGATTTTATGAACCGCCCGATGCCTCCAGGAATAGTCGTAATCCAAATCCGTTTCAGATCACGGACGATCTGCTTGTATCGCACAGGGTCAAATTTTTGAATCAATCGCAGTGCGGCAACAGCCTTATCTGCATCCTTCCCAGCATGATCACTGTTATAAAAAACTAGCAGTCCATCGATCGTTCTCTTATTGATCAACTTCATGCACAGCCAATCGAAAAAGCGGATCACTATCTCCGACAAATGCCGTTTTTCAATTTTCTCCGGCCGGGGCAAGACTGTCCTCAGTTGCGATCGTCGGGGAAACTTGGAATCGGCATGAATTCGACGCCGTCCTCGGCCAGGCTCTTGGCCTCCGCCAGCGTCGCCTCGCCATAGATGCCGCGCGGATCGCTCTCGCCGAAATGGATCTTGCGCGCTTCCTCGGCAAACTTGTCGCCGACATAGTCGGCGTTCTCGCGCACCTTCTCGGCCATCGCCTTCAATTGCGCCAGCGCCCGCTTCTGGGCCTCGCCCATGGCGAGCGCAATCTTCTCTCGGCTGCGCCCAGTCGAAACGGCCGGCGCCATCAACGCCTTCTCGACCTTGTGCGAGCCGCAGGTCGGACAATCGACGAAGCCACGCTTCTTCTGGGTGTCGAAATCGTCGTTGCTGCGGAACCAGCCCTCGAATTCGTGCTCGTGCTCGCAGATTAGGGAAAAGCGGATCAAGATGCTGCACCCCTGAGACGTGGCGCCTCGACGGAGCTGGCATTCACGGCGAAGTCGCGTGCATTTTTCAGGTTCGGAATCTTCTTGCGCGCGGCGACCGACTGCGCCGGGTCGATCTCGGCAATGATCACCGCCGGCTGGTCATGCGCCGCTTCGGCGACGATGCGGCCCCAGGGATCGACGATCAGCGAATGGCCATATGTCTCGCGGCCGTCTTCATGCAGCCCGCCTTGCGCCGCGGCGACGACATAGGCGCCGTTCTCGATGGCGCGCGCCCGCAGTAGCACATGCCAGTGCGCCTCGCCGGTCTGGCGGGTGAAGGCGGCGGGCACCGAAAGCAGGTCGGCGCCGGCCAGCGCCTCGGCGCGGAAGAGCTGCGGAAAGCGCAGATCGTAGCAGACGGCGAAACCCAGCCTCGCACCATCGATCCCGGCGCCGTTGATCTCCGTGACGACGGCCTCGGTGCCCGGCTCATAGGCGGCAGATTCGCGCCAGCTCTCGCCATTGTCGAGATCGACGTCGAACATGTGGATCTTGTCGTAGGTGGCAATCGTGGCGCCATCCGGCCCGAACAGAAGCGCGCGGTTGGCGAGCTTGCCGTCGGCGCGCAGGATGGCGGTCGAGCCAATATGCAGGAAGACGCCAAGCTCCTTCGCCAACTTCCGCGAGGTCGAGACGATGATGTCCTTGTCCTCGGACGTGAAGGAGGCGGCCCGCGCTTGGCTGTCGCGGATCAGCGCACCGGTCATTTCCGGTGACTGGATATAGGTCGCACCCTGGCCCGCGGCCTCGCGCACCAGCCGCTCCAGATCGACCGCGTTGCGCTCGGGGCTGGTGCCCGAACGCATCTGGATCGCCGCCGCCTTGAAAGCACCCATCGTCATGTCCTCAATTCGTCGAGCCATTGGCGAGCAGACGGTCCAGCCGGCCCTCCGCCTCCAGTTCATGGAGATCGTCACAGCCGCCGACATGCGTGCCGCCGATGAATATCTGCGGAAAGGTCGAGCGGCCATTCGCGCGGGAAATCATTTCCCGGCGCAATTCCGGCGAGAAGGAGGCGTCGTGCTCGGTGTAGGCGACGCCCTTGCGCTCGAGCAGCCGCTTGGCCGCCGTGCAGTAGCCGCACATCATCCGTGTGTAGATTGTCACGTCGACCATCGGTCAGCAATCCTGCCTTTCTCAATCTATATAGTCGCGGACTCGTCGGCCCGAAAGTCCCCCGGCAGCACGCGCGCAAAGGTCAGCACGTCGACCGTCCCGGCACCGCCCTTCTTCAGCGCCTTGGCGACCGCGCGGACAGTGGCGCCGGTGGTATAGACATCGTCGACCAAGAGCACCCGGCGGCCGGCGATCTCGATCTCGGCCTCATCCGGCACGCGAAAGGCGGCACGCACATTCTCTTCGCGTTCCCGCCGCTCCAGCCCGACCTGCTGGCGGGTGAGTTTGACGCGCCTGACTGCGGAGGGCGCAAAAGGCAGGCCGCCAAGCTGCGATACCGCCCTTGCCAGTTCCGCCGACTGGTTGAACTGGCGCCTGAAAAAACGCCGCCAGTGCAGCGGCACCGGCACGACCACATCGGCTTCCGCGATCAGTTCGGCGCCGGCGCGCAGCATCCAGCGCGCCATCCAAGGCGCCAGATCGGTGCGATCCTGGTATTTCAACCCTTGCACCATCTGGCGGGCGACACCGGAGTAAGCGACAGCGGCCCGGGCGCGCTCGAAGGGCGGCGGTTCGGCGATCGCCTCGGCCGACAGAAAGCCCTCGCCCATGTGATGGATGAACGGCGTGCCCATCACCGGACACCATGGCCGCTCCAGAAGCCTGAGCTTCGGCCAGCAGGCGCCGCACAGCACGCCGGGCTGCGAGACATGCCGTCGGCAGCCGGCGCAAACCGGCGGAAACAGGATGCGCGCCGGCCAGTCCAACGCCTTTCGGACAATACTCTTGATCTCAATACGCTTGATCTCTGGCATCGGATCGGCCACGTGGTTGGTCCTCCGCCACCCTATATCAGAGAGCGGAAACCAGGAACCGTCAGTTGCAACCTATAGTCGATACCTCTCTCTGGCTTGCGCACAAGCGCCGGGCGCTCGCCCATCCGACTGCCGGGGCGGATTTCCTGATGCGGCGGGCGGCCGAGGAGCTTGCCGAGCGGCTGGGCGCCGTCGAGCGCAAATTCGACAGAGCGGCCGTGCTGTTTTGCCAGACGCCGGCGGCGGTCGACGTGCTCGCGACAAGCGGCAAGGTGACGGACATCGTGCGCGTGGAGGCGGATGCGGCGTTCCTCGACCATGCAGCGGGACTGGTGGCGCCGCTGGAGACCGTGCCGTTCGAGCCGGAAAGCCTCGACCTCGCCGTATCGCTTTTGTCGCTTCAGGCAATGAACGACATTCCCGGCATGCTGGTACAGATCCGCCGCGCACTGAAGCCGGATGGTCTTTTCCTTGGCGCTTTTGCCGGCGCCGGTACGCTTTCCGAGTTGCGCGAAAGCCTGCTCGCCGCCGAGACCGAGCTTTACGGCGGCGCCAGCCCGCGCGTCATCCCGTTCACCGACGTGCGCGACGCCGGCGCGCTTTTGCAACGCGCCGGGCTGGCCTTGCCCGTCGCCGACGTCGAGACGGTGACGGTGCGCTACGATTCCCTGTTCGGCCTGATGGCGGATTTGCGGGTGATGGGCGAGACCAGCGCGCTCGTCGACCGCAGCAGGCGACCGGGCACCCGAAAGTTGTTTGCCCGCGCCGCCGAAATCTACGCCGAGCGGTTTTCGGATGCCGATGGTCGCGTCAGGGCGAGTTTTCCGATCGTCTGGATGTCAGGCTGGGCGCCCGACGCCTCGCAGCAAAAGCCACTGAAGCCGGGCTCGGCGAAAATATCGCTGAAGACAATACTGGAAAACCCTGGCGGGCATTGACCGGATTCTACGGGTGCTGCTGGCCGGTCGTGATCACTGCGCGAAAGCGTTCACAAGCTTGCTGGAATTGTCACTGAACAGCCACGCCAATGCGTCAGCGGCCTGGCCGATGCCGCCTATGATGGTCAGCGACAGCACGGTCACGATCAGCCCATATTCGATGGCCGTCGCGCCGGTCTCGTCTTCCCAAAATCGTTGCAGCAATGTTTTCATGGCCGTCGATCCCGCTTGCCGGCACCCTAGCGCTGACCTGTTAAGAAAGGTTAATGGCACAGGCTTAACAGGCGATGAAACGACCGCTTTGGACGATGTCAGCAGTCGCCGCTGCGCTCGCCATTGTCGCGTATCACGCAGATCGAAGTGGGCAGCGGCTGCAGCACGCTCCTGCGCAGCGTGTAGGTCTCACGACGGCCGATCGACCCCGTGCCTCCAATCGAGCCTGTGCTCATCCTGTCGAGGCCGCCGGCAAAATCGGCGCGGCCGGACTGCAGTCGCGTCCGGCTGTCGAGCAAGGGCGCCGCGATCAACGCCAGCGCCACCGCGGCCGAGCCGAACAAAAGCGTGATCCGCAATATGCCCATGCCGGCAGACCTAAAGCTGCGGTCGGGTCGGATCGAATCCCAGTCCCTGTCGAGGCTCATGCAACCGCTCTCCGGCGAAGGCCTGAACACGACCTTCCCTCGATTTCCATGCCGTCAATTTTTCACGGCAAGATAAATCTTCCATTAACGTTGTCTAAGTCTCGGACGGCACAATCACAGAAGATCGATGAGGAACTGGATCAGCGGCGCGTCGGCCGGCGGCATCGGAAAATCGCGCATCTGGCGCGGCCGCACCCATTTCAGCACCTGCCCCTCCTTCGGCTGCGCGATGCCGCGGAAGCGACGGCAGACGAACAGCGGCATCAGCAGATGAAAATCATCGTAGGAGTGGCTGGCGAAGGTGAATGGCGCCAGGCAGGGAATATCGGTTTCGATGCCGATCTCCTCGTACAACTCGCGGATGAGGCATTGTTCCGGCGTCTCGCCAGGCTCGACCTTGCCGCCCGGAAACTCCCACAGGCCGGCGAGCTGCTTGCCTTCGGGCCGCTGCGCCAGAAGCACGCGCCCGTCGGCATCGACCAGTGCGCAGGCCGCGACCAGGAGCAGGCGCTTGCCGACAGGGTCCGGGCCGGTCATGCGCCGGGCGGCCGGCGATAGTGATAACGATAGACTTCGTCGAACCCGAGCGAACGATAGAGCGCCAGCGCCGGCGCATTGTCGGCCTCGACCTGCAGCCAGGCTTCCCGGGCGCCGCGCAGCCGCGCCCATTTCAGCGCCGACAGGATGAGGTGGCGGCCATGGCCCTGGTTGCGCACCGATTTGTGGGTGGCGATCTCGAACAGCCCGGCAAGATCGCCGTCATGGACGCAGATCAGCGTCGCCAGCGGTTCGGTGCCCTCTTCGAGCGCGAACAGCCCGGCTTCCGGCTGGATGGCGCCGATGATCTCCGAGAGGCCCGGTCGCAGCGACACATCCGAGCCGCTTACCTTGAGCGCCGCGCCGATGAAGCGGCTGATGTCCTTCAGCGGGATCTGGTCCATGGCGGCGTCGAGCTGGGCATCTGCCAGCGGCAGCCGCATGACCAGTGATTCGTCGAATGTGCTCCAGCCTTCGCTGTCGAGATGCTTGGAAAGGACCGGCCCCGACAGCGGCGATATGCGGAAGGTCAGCGGCCGGCCATAGGCGTCGAAACGACGGCTGGCGCGGCCGATGCGCTCGGCAATGTGCTGGATGTCGCCCGGATCGAGCGGATTGACCGAATTCAGCCGCTTGGCCGGATGACCCGCCGTCAGCCGCACCACCCAGGTGCCGTCATAATGGACGGCCGCCGCCGGCCAGGCGCGAAAGCCGGCCGCCTCGTAGCGGCGCACGATGGCAAGCACGCTTGCCGGATGTCTGGAAACCAACGCCATCAGCTCCGATAATCGCCGTTGATGGCGACATACTCCTTGGTGAGGTCGCAAGTCCACACCGTCGCCTTGCCGCGGCCAATGCCGATATCGGCATGGATGCGAATCTCGTCGCGCTTCATGTAGGCCGATGTCGCCTCCTCTGAGTAGGCGGCGTCGCGCTCGCCCTCATGCGCCAGCCTGATATCGCCGAACCAGATCGACAGAAGGTCGCGGTCGGCCGGTTCGCCGGCCTTGCCGACGGCCATGACGACGCGGCCCCAATTGGCATCCTCGCCGGCGACCGCCGTCTTGACCAGCGGCGAGTTGGCGATCGACAGCGCGATGCGCTTGGCCGAGCGGGCCGATTTCGCGCCGGTAACGGTGACCTCGACCTGCTTGCGGGCGCCCTCGCCATCGCGCACCACTTGCAGCGCCAGCGATTTCAGCACCTTGCCGAGCGCGCGGCGGAAGGCGCCGAGGCGCGCATCCCCGGCATCGGTGATGTCGGGCGCGCCGCGCCTGGATGCCGTGCCGGTAGCGAACATCAGCAGCGTGTCGCTGGTCGAGGTATCGCTGTCGACGGTGACCGCATTGAAGGTCTTGGCCGTGCCGCGCGACAAAAGATCCTGCAGCACGGGGGCTGCGACCGGCGCATCGGTGGCGATGAAGGAGAGCATCGTCGCCATGTCGGGCGCGATCATACCGGCGCCCTTGGCAATGCCGTTGATGGTGACGTCGGCGTCGCCGAGCTTCACCGTCGCGGTCGCCAGTTTCGGATAGGTGTCCGTGGTCATGATCGCCTTGGCGGCTTCGGTCCACAGATCCGGCCTGCTGTCGCTGACCATTCCGGCGAGCAAATGGCTGAACTTGCCGGCATCCAGCGGCTCGCCGATGACGCCGGTCGAGGCCAGGAACACCTCGTCCGGCGCGCAGCCCGCAGCCTTGGCTGCGGCCTCGCCGGTCATTGCCGTGGAGGCTCGGCCCTTGTTGCCGGTGAAGGCGTTGGCGTTGCCGGAGTTGACGACCAGGACGCGCGCCTTGCCCTGCTCGAGATTCTGCCGGCAGAAATCGACCGGCGCCGACGGGCATTTCGACTTGGTGAACACGCCGGCGACCGTGGTGCCGGGATCGAAGACCATGGTCAGCAGGTCGGTGCGGTTCTTGTACTTTATCCCGGCCTCGGCGGTGGCGATGCGGACGCCCTCGATGTCAGGCATTTCAGGGTATTTCTTCGGCGCGAGCGGCGAAATCGTGGCTGACATGAAGACCTCGGGCGGGAAAATCGCGAAAGGGAACGCCGGTTTGCCCGATAGCGGGCGCCGGCGCAAGGGCGTTTGATGGTTGGGCACATGCCCTTTCTTACCGGAACGAAACGATCGGTTGCACGAAACGGCCCGTTTCGTTTCGTCGAGAAAGCGTGTACGATTTGCCGACGCAAAAAATCATCGGCAAGGAAAACAGGATGGGTGGGGATCCGGGCCGCAAGTCGATCGGCGCACGGCGCAATCCCGACAGCGCCGACGCCATTCTCGATGCCGCCGAGGCGGTGCTGGTCGAGGCCGGTTATTCCGGCTTCTCGATCGAAGCGGTGGCGCGGCGGGCGCGTGCTGGAAAGCCTACGATCTATCGCTGGTGGCCGAGCAAGGCCGCTTTGCTCTTCGACGTCTATCAGCGGCTAAAGCGCGTCGACAATCCCGACACCGGAAACCTCGAGGACGATCTCGTCGGTTTCCTGAAGAGCCTGTTCTCGCACTGGCGCGAAACACCGTCAGGCAGCATCTTCAGATCGCTGATCGCCGAGGCGCAGTCGGATGCAACCGTGGCCGCCGTGCTTGCCGAATACACGAAAGGACGCCATGCCCATACCGGCCAGATGATCGAACGCGCCAAGGCAAGAGGCGAAGTCGCGGCCGACGTCGATCCCGCGCTCGTCGCCGACCTGGTCGCCTCCTTTGCCTGGACGCATCTTTTGACCAATCGCCTCGACGAAGACGAAACGACGCTGCGCAAGGCGGTTGGCTATGTCGTGCAAGGCATCGCTCCACCGGCGAACTCGCCACCGGCGATCCGGCAGCGTTCAAGGCGTCGACGCATCGTAGGATAGGGCGATCTCGGCGCCGCGATTCTTCCCTTCTCCCCTTTCGGGAGAAGGTGGATTGGCGCGCAGCGCCAAGACGGAAGAGGGGTGCTGGACGGAACGCCATCAGTGCCAAGCTGGAACACCCCTCATCCGACCGAGCTTCGCTCGGCCACCTTCTCCCACAAGGTCGGCCACCTTCTCCCACAAGGGGAGAAGGGAAGGCCTGACGCCAACGCCCATAAGGTGGCGGGAAACTCAGCCCTGAACCGACTGCCCTGGCTGCCCTGGCCTCACGTTGGCCTACTTGGCGCCTTCCAGCGCGTCGACTGTCTTTTTCAGCTTCTCGTCCGGGATCTCGACTTTAGCGTCGGCGCGCAGCGACTTGACCAGCGCGATGTACTTGTCGCGGATGACTGCCTGGCGGGCCTGATCCTTGACCTGGTCGAAGGCCGGCGGCTGCTTGGTGCGCTTGTCCTCGACCTTGATGACGTGCCAGCCGAACTGCGTTTGCACCGGCTGCTCGGTGTATTTGCCGACCGCCAGCGCGGAGGCCGCTTTGTCGAATTCCGGCACCATCTGGCCAGGACCGAACCAGCCGAGGTCGCCGCCGCTGGTCTTGCCGCTCGGATCGCTGGTGTGCTCGTTGGCGAGCTTCTGGAAATCGGCGCCGCCGTCGAGCTGCTTGATGATCGCATCGGCCTCTTCCTTCGTCTTCACGAGGATGTGACGGGCATGCACCTCGTTGGTCGGCGGCGTGTTGGCGATTTCCTGGTCGTAGCGGGCGCGAACCTCGGCATCCGTGACCTTGCCGACGACATCCTTCTCGACCATTTCGCCATGCAGGGCGCGCTGCTGCAGGAACGCCATGCGGCGCTGGAAGTCGGGATCCTTGTCGAAGCCGGCGGTGACCGCCTGGGCGGCCATGACCTTGATCTCGATCGCCGCCGAAAGCGCTGCGGCGCGGCGCTGTTCGGGCGGCATCTGCGCGAACTGCTGCGACAGCTCGCCTTCGGCAAGCGCAAGGTCTGCCTCGGTCAGCTTCTGGCCGTTGATCGTGGCGACCACGGCGTTCGGATCGACCGGCGCGGCCGGTTGGGCCGGGGCAGCCGGTTGGGCCGGGGCTGGTTGGGCAGGCGCGGTGTCCTGCGCCATCAGTGGCGACAGCGACAGAGCCGACAGCCCGAATGCCAGGCCGAGGCTGGCGAGCGACGCGCGGCGGAACAATGAGGACATACGATTAACTCCAATGGGGGACAGCTAGAGCGGGGTGGCTTCCAGACCAGCCAGGTTGTGGCGGAATTTGGCACGGTCGACAGGGCGAGCGCGCCGTTGACATCGATTGAGCCCCCTCTTATCTGTCCAACGACTTTGCGTCCAGAACCGTTTTCCGGGCGCTTTTTGCGTTTGTCCGCGTTTCACGTGGATTTGATGGGGCCGGCCGGCACCCGTCGCAACGACTTGGAATGCTATCGAAAGGACCATTGAATGGTCAGTTTTGGCGGTCTCGCCCGTAAGGTTTTCGGCTCCTCCAACGATCGCCGGGTCAAGGCGACCCGGCCGCGCGTCGAAGCGATCAACGCCATGGAAAACGAGATGCGGGCGCTCTCCGACGCCGAGCTGACGGCCCGCACGGAGAAATTCCGCCAGGACGTCGCCAACGGCGCCAGCCTCGATGATCTCCTGGTGCCGGCCTTCGCCACCGTGCGCGAAGCGGCGCGCCGCGTGCTCGGCATGCGTCCGTTCGATGTCCAGCTGATCGGCGGCATGGTGCTGCACAATGGCGGCATCGCCGAGATGCGCACCGGCGAGGGCAAGACGCTGGTCGCCACGCTGCCCGTCTATCTCAACGCACTCGCCGGCAAAGGCGTCCATGTCGTCACCGTCAACGACTATCTTGCCAAACGCGACTCCGAATGGATGGGCCGCGTCTACAAATTCCTCGGCCTTACCGTCGGCGTCATCGTCCACGGCCTGTCCGACGAGGAACGCCATGCCGCTTATGCGGCCGACGTCACCTACGCCACCAACAACGAGCTCGGCTTCGACTACCTGCGCGACAACATGAAGTACGAGCGCGCCCAAATGGTGCAGCGCGGCCACAGCTACGCGATCGTCGACGAGGTCGATTCCATCCTGGTCGACGAGGCGCGCACGCCGCTGATCATTTCCGGTCCGCTCGAGGACCGTTCGGAAATGTACAACACCATCGATGCCTTCATGCTGAAGCTCGAGCCGGCCGACTATGAGATCGACGAGAAGCAGAAGACCTCGATCTTCACCGAGGAGGGCACCGAGAAGCTGGAGAACCTTTTGCGCGACGCCGGCCTGCTCAAGGGCGAGTCGCTCTACGACATCGAGAACGTCGCCATCGTCCACCACGTCAACAATGCGCTGAAGGCGCACCAGCTGTTCCAGAAGGACAAGGACTACATCGTGCGCAACGGCGAGATCGTCATCATCGACGAATTCACCGGCCGCATGATGCCGGGCCGCCGCTATTCGGAAGGCCTGCACCAGGCGCTCGAGGCCAAGGAGCATGTGGCGATCCAGCCGGAGAACCAGACGCTCGCCTCCGTCACCTTCCAGAACTATTTCCGCCTCTACAAGAAGCTCGCCGGCATGACCGGCACGGCGCTGACCGAGGCCGAGGAATTCGCCAACATCTACAATCTCGACGTCACCGAGATCCCGACCAATCTGCCGGTCATCCGTATTGACGAAGACGACGAGGTCTATCGGACCGTCGAGGAGAAATACAAGGCGATCGTCAGGGAGATCAAGGAAGCCCGCGCCAAGGGCCAGCCGACGCTGGTCGGCACCACCTCGATCGAGAAATCCGAGCTGCTGGCCGCGCGTCTGCGCAAGGAAGGATTTACGGATTTCGAGGTGCTGAACGCCCGCCATCACGAGCGTGAGGCGGCGATCGTCGCCCAGGCGGGAAAACCCGGCGCCATCACCATTGCCACCAACATGGCCGGCCGAGGCACCGACATCCAGCTCGGCGGCAATGCCGATATGCGCATCGCCGAGGAACTGGCTGACATGCCGGCCGGTCCCGAGCGCGACGCCAAGGAAAAGGCAATCCGCGACGACGTGCAGCGGCTGAAGGAAAAGGCGCTGGCCGCCGGCGGCCTCTACGTGCTCGCCACCGAGCGCCATGAATCGCGCCGCATCGACAACCAGCTCAGGGGCCGCTCGGGCCGCCAGGGCGACCCCGGCCGGTCGAAATTCTTCCTGTCGCTGCAGGACGATCTGATGCGCATCTTCGGCTCCGAGCGCATGGACGGCATGCTGCAGAAGCTCGGCCTCAAGGAAGACGAGGCGATCATCCACCCGTGGATCAATAAGGCGCTGGAAAAGGCGCAGAAGAAGGTCGAGGCGCGCAATTTCGACATCCGCAAGAACCTGCTGAAATACGACGACGTCTCGAACGACCAGCGCAAGGTGGTGTTCGAGCAGCGGCTCGAACTGATGGACGGTGAAGGCCTGTCCGAGACCATCGCCGAGATGCGCGAGGGCGTCATCGAGGAGATCGTCGCCAAGGCTATTCCCGAAAACGCTTATGCCGAGCAGTGGAACGTCGCCGGCCTCAAGGCCGAGGTCGCCGAATTCCTCAATCTCGATCTGCCGATCGAGGACTGGGCTAGGGAAGAGGGCATTGCCGAGGACGACATCCGCGAGCGCATCAGCCAGGCGGCCGAGACTGCCGCGAAAGAGCGTGCCGAGCGCTTCGGCCCCGATGTGATGGCCTATGTCGAGCGCTCCGTGGTGCTGCAGACGCTCGACCACCTGTGGCGCGAGCACATCGTCAACCTCGACCATCTGCGCTCGGTCGTCGGCTTCCGCGGCTACGCCCAGCGCGATCCGCTGCAGGAATACAAGGGCGAGGCGTTCGAGCTGTTCCAGGCGATGCTGGGCAATCTGCGCCAGGCCGTCACCGCACAATTGATGCGCGTCGAACTGGTCCGCCAGGCCGCCGAAGCGCCGCCGCCCGAGGCGCCGGACATGTTCGGCAGCCATCTCGACGGCACCACCGGCGAAGACGATTTCGGCGAGACCGGGCTTCTGGTCCGCCAGGAGACCAACGCCATCGTCGCCCCCGAAAACCGCGACCCGAAGAACCCCGCCACCTGGGGCAAGGTCGGCCGCAACGAGGCCTGCCCGTGCGGGTCAGGCAAGAAGTACAAGCACTGCCACGGGGCGTTTGCGTAGGCCCCTTCCCTTCTCCCCGTCACTATACGGGGAGAAGGTGGCCCGAAGGGCCGGATGAGGGGCAGCGCCAGCGTTCGCGATTAGCCAATCTCCCCACCTGAGGGGGAGATGGCTGGCAGGCCAGAGGGGGGCGCTGTCCCGCGACACCGGCCTTGGCAGCGGTGTCTTTGCCGTCGTCGATCACGTCGTCAGCTTCCTCGCCTGTCGCAATGCGCATAACGCGGACGGCATTGCCGATACGTCGTTCGGGGCGCTTCTGGCCTTTAGGTCCGGTGGGCATTCCTAGTTCTCTGCATGGCTAAAGACGACAGCGCCGTTGTCCTTACGGACTTCAACGGACACGATTCCATCGTCACCCTTTCGGGTTTGGAACATAGAGGTTGCATGATCTTTCGCGGTCTTCTCGTCGTCGAAGATCACCTTGTCGACGATGCCCTGCCTTCCATACCAGATGACAGTGTAGACCATTGTTGCTGCCATGCTTTCCGCTAAGCATATAGGCGTTTTCGCATATGGGGCAAACGAGATAGGCGTTTCCGCGTATTTCGAACTGAGACACTACCGAGCAGGGTGAAGGGTTGCGCGAATGATGAATATGAAGCAGCGCGCCGCCCCTCATCCGCGTGCCGGCACCTTCTCCCCGTGAACGGGGCGAAGGAGAGCTCACCCAACCGTTTCTTAATGTGTTCTCGCTACACCCCAACGCTGAAAAAGAGGCGGAAAACGGAGTGTAATCAGGGTGCGCTTTTCCGCGGCGACGACAGCCGGGCGGTTCCTGCCGCAGCGCCTTGCGCTGCGCGTAAAGCCGCTGCTTGGCCGCATCGATGCCGTGCTGTTCACCGCCGACGAGCGCGGCGAAGCCGGCCGCATGTCGCTCATCGCCTTCTCCATCCGCATCGTCAGTGCCGTCATCGCCTTCATCAGCCAGGTGCTGATGGCGCGCTGGATGGGCTCGTTCGAATACGGCATCTTCGTCCTCGTCTGGGTAACGATGGTCATCGTCGGCAATCTCGCCTGCCTCGGCTTCCACACCTCGGTCATCCGCTTCATTCCCGAATATCGCGAGCGCAACATGCTGGCCGAATTGCGCGGCATCGTGCTGACCAGCCGCCTGTTCGTGCTGGTTGCCTCGACCGCGATCGCCGGCCTCGGCGCGCTTGGCGTCTGGCTGCTCTCGCCTTTTATCGAACACTACTATGTCGTGCCGTTCATTCTCGGCCTCATCTGCATGCCGATGATCGCCATGTCCGACCTGCTGCAGGGGCTGGCGCGGGCCAACTCATGGGCGCTGTTTGCGCTGGCGCCGACCTATCTGGTGCGGCCGGTGCTGATCCTGGCGCTCATGGCGCTGATGCTTCTGGTCGGCTTTGCACCCGACGCCCGGACCGCGATCTTCGCCTCGATCGCCGCCGCCTATGCCACCACGCTCGGTCAGCTCATCGGCGTCACCGCGCGCATGGACAGGAATATGCCGGCCGGACCGACGAAGGTGCATTTCGCGCAGTGGTTCGTGGTGTCGCTGCCGATCTTCCTGGTCGAAGGTTTTTTCTTCCTGCTCACCAATGCCGACGTGCTGATGGTCGGCGCCTATATGAACCCCAACGACGTCGCCGTCTATTTCGCCACGGTCAAGACGCTGGCGCTGGTGCATTTCGTCTATTTCGCGGTCAAGGCGGGCGTCGCCCAGCGCTACGCACAATTCACCCATGGCGAGCCGGAAAAGCTCGCCGCCTTCGCCCGCGAAACGGTGTCGTGGACGTTCTGGCCGTCGCTGTTGATGGCGCTGCTGGTGCTGGTGCTGGGCGAGCCGATGCTGAGCTTGTTCGGGCCTGAATTCATTGCCGGCTATCCGCTGTTGTTCCTGCTGGTCTTCGGCGTCGTCGCCCGCGCCGCCGTCGGCCCCTGCGAAAGCCTGCTCACCATGAGCGGCAACCAGAACATCTGCGCCGCCGTCTACGCCATGACGCTGGCCTTCAACATCGGCCTCAATTTGGTGCTGATCCCGCTTTTCGGCCTATGGGGCGCGGCGATGGCCACTGCCTTCGCGATGATCTTCGAGGCCGGCGCGCTGTCCTTCACGGTCTGGCGCAGGCTCGGCATCGTCATGGTCATTTTCGTAGCCGCCAAAGGAGGCGCGTGATGGCTGCTGTCCCGTTGCTCGAGGAAACCAGCGGCGGCCCGGCCGGCGCCATGGTGTCCGGCCTCGCAGGGCTCGCCCGCGAAGCCGACCCCGCCCATATCGAACTTTTTGCCAACGACCGGCCCGAGCGCAAACTGGCCATTTACCCGGCCTCCGCCGGCTTCGACCTGGTCGAGGAACTCGACTATCTCTGCACCCGCACGATCGAGGCCAACGTCTTCTTCAACCCGCGCTTCCTGGCGCCTGCCATGCCGAGGCTGGAAGACCGCGAGGTGCGGCTGGCCGTCATCCGCGACGGCGACGAATACCGCAACCGGCTGCGCTTGCTGGTGCCGTTCTCGGTGGAGCGGCCGGCGGTGCCGCTCGGCGTACGGGTCATGCGCACATGGTCGAGCCCGTTCGGCCCGATCGGCACGCCGCTGGTCGACCGTGACGATCCCGTCGGCGTCCTCGAGGATTTCTTCTCGATGCTGTCGCGGCCGCATCTCAAGCTGCCGAAAGTCTTCGTGCTGCCCGACATCCGGCTCGACGGCCCGGTGGCCAGCCTGCTGGCCACCGTCGCCGAGACTCGTGGCCTGGCGCTGGTCACCACCGGCAAGGCCGAACGCCCGATGCTCGAAAGCGGGCTCGACGGCGATGAGTATCTGAAGGCCTCGCTGCGCTCGCACCATTATCGCGAGTTCCGCCGCCTGAAGCGCCGCCTTGCCGATCTGGGCCAGCTGGAGCATGTCGTGGCGCGCGGACCCGACGAGATCCGCCATGCCATCGAACGTTTCCTGACGCTCGAGGCTGCCGGCTGGAAGGGCCGCGAGCGCACCGCGATGGCCATCGACCGCTACCGCGCCGCCTTTGCCCGCGAAGCCGTGCACCGGCTGGCTGAGCAGGATCTGTGCCGCATCCATTCGCTGACGCTCGACGGCCGCACCATCGCTTGCCTGGTCGTCTTCGTCGAGGCCGGCGTCGCCTACACCTGGAAGACGGCCTATGACGAGACGCTCGCCGCCTATTCGCCGGGCACGCTCTTGATGATCGAGGTGACCAAGCAGCATCTCGACGATCCCAACATCATGATGACCGATTCCTGCGCCGTGCCCGACCATCCGGTGATGTGCCGGCTGTGGACGGAGCGCCGGCCGATCGGCACGCTGGTCATCGGCCTGACGCCGGACGCCGACCGCCTCGCCCGCCAGGCGGCGTCGCAGCTTCACCTCTACCGCGAAACCCGCAACATGGCGCGCCTGCTGCGCAACCGGATGAAGAGCTTGTTGGGACGGCGGTAGCCTTGGTGGGCAGCGAACGTCGATAATTCCCGCCAACCTTCGAGATTAGCCGAACCATTCCCTCCACTTCGTCATCCCAGGGTCTGCGCGACGTCGCTTCGCTCCTGCTCCGCCCTGGGATTGTTTGAGAAGGATCGAGTAGTTTGGCGGCCGGAACTGCGGGCTCACCAA
>SAQG01000051.1 GCA_004020315.1 Mesorhizobium sp. | reverse complement strand
CGCCAACTACTTCACCGAGGCCGGCTATGCCCCAACCTAAAATCATCACGCTCTATTGCATGCTGTCGTCGCCACCATCCCACTGACTTTGACGGCCAAAACCACGGCCCTTCTTCGGCAGTTCGCTCTTCTCGATCTTGCCGTCATTGTTGCGGTCGAGCATGGCAAAGGCCTTCTTCTGATGGCTGGTGATATCGTCGCTCGTCAGCGTGCCGTCGCCCTTGGTGTCGTAGCGGGCGATGATGCGCTTGGCCATCTGCTCGAAACGTGCCTTCTCCAGCGCGTCGGCGAGCTGTGCCACGGTCAGCTTGCCGCCATTGTCGGCGACGACCTTCTTCAGTCGCGCGTTCATGGCCTCGGAGAACTGATCGAACGTGATGGTGCCGTCCGAATCCTTCATCGCCTTGTTGAGGCGCATCATCATGCCGTCACGCGGCCCGGCGCCTGGGTGCTCGTCGGCATAGGCTGCGGTGCCGACGGCGCCGGCCAGGGCTAGGAAGGCAAGTGCGAGTTTGGTTGACTTTCTCATAACCTTCTCCTGTTGCATCGTCACCCCCGATGCTAGAGCTGCGGATTTCGATCCGCTGCTCTATCTTTTTGTTGGAGCATCGGAATTTCCCGAAACCGGTTACCACTTTTGGGTCCGATGCTCTCGCCGAACAGCCGTTTGGCCTTGCGCCCTCACGGTCGTTTCGCACGAAGCAAAAGATCGAAATCCTTCCTGACCTTTTGCGATGTCTCCTTGAGGTGCGCTTCCAGCACCCCGAAATCCGGCAGGTCGGTGACCGCCAGAAGCAGATCCGAAAGTCCCGGCGGAACGTCGTCCCGTTCGAATACGCCGGTGAGGCACAGCCGCGTCATCTGGGTCAGCGCCAGATAGAGCGCATAGGCATCGCAAAGCTCCTGCCTGATCTGGGCCTTAGCGAAATCCGGCGCCAGCCTCGACAGGACTTCGGCTGTCCCGGTGACGCGGCGGCCGGTTTCGACCTTTCCCGTGATCACCGCCACCTGCGCGATGAAGTCGAGATCGATGAGACCACCCGGGATAAGTTTGATGTCCCAGAGATCGCGCGGCGGCTTCTCCTTCTCGATCATCGCGCGCATCTCGGCGGCCTCGGCCATCACCTTGGCGCTATCGCGCGGCAGGGCAAGCACCGCCGATACCTCCGCCTCGACCTCGGTGCACAGCGCTTGATCGCCGCCGATCGCGCGAGCCCTGGACAGCGCCATATGCTCCCATGTCCAGGCATCCTTGCGCTGGTACTTCTTGAAAGCATCGACATGGGTCGCCACCGGCCCCTTGTTGCCGGACGGCCGCAAGCGAAGGTCGAGCTCGTAGAGAACGCCCTCAGCGGTCGGCGCGGACACGGCAGCGATCAGCCGCTGCGTCATCCTCGAGTAATAGTGGGATGGAGCGAGCGGCTTGTCGCCGTCGGATTCTTCGGCATCGGCGTCGTGATCATAAAGCAGGATGAGGTCGACGTCTGAGCCGGCCGTCAATTCGCGGCTGCCGAGCTTGCCCATGCCGAGCAGCGCAACGGTGCCGCCGGCGATGCGACCGTGGCGTAGCGCGAACTCGGCGATGACCGCCTGCAGCGCCGCGTCGATGGTGAGATCGGCCAGATCGGAAAAGGCACGGCCGGCGCGGGCCGGATCAATCGAGCCGGCAAGCAGCCTAACGCCGATCAGGAATTTTTGCTCGGACGCAAAGATGCGCAAGCGGTCGAGCACGTCCTCATAGGCCCTGTCGCCTTCGAGGAAGGCGGCGAGACGGCCGGACAGATAGTCGCGGTCCGGCAGTTCGGTCAAAAGGGCCGGATCAAGCAGGCCATCGAACACGTGCGGCCGGCGCGTGATGATGGCGGCCAGCCGGGGGGCCGCGCCCATGATCGTCGCCAGCAGCTTCAGCAGAGCCGGATTGGACTGGAGCAGTGAGAAGAGCTGGATGCCGGCGGGGAGGCCGGCAAGGAATTCGTCGAAGCGTATCAACGCCTCGTCCGCCCGGCGCGTCTGGCCGAAGGATTGCAGCAGCGCCGGCGTCAGTTCGGTCAACCGCTCGCGCGCCTCGGCTGACTGGGTGACGCGATAGCGGCCGAAATGCCAGCCGCGGATGACGCGGCAGATGTCGCTCGCCCGCTGGAAGCCCAATCTCTGCAGGGTCTGCAACGTATCGGGGTCGTCGACATCGCCGGTAAAGACCAGATTGCCGATGCCCGCCGAAAGCTCGGGCGCGGTCTCAAAAAGCGCTGCATAGTGGCGTTCGACCTGATGGAGTGCGGCGCGGAACGCCTCGGAAAAGATCGCCGCATCGGCAAAACCGAGCATGCGGGCAATGCGTTCGAGCCCTTCGTCATCTTCTGGCAGTATATGGATCTGCTCGTCGGCGACCATCTGGACGGCATGCTCGACGCGGCGCAGGAACCAGTATTGCCGGGTGAGCGCGTAGCGCGCATCGGCCGTGATCCAGCCGCGTGCCGCAAGCTGGCCAAGCATTGGCACCGTCTCGCGGCCGCGCAGTTCGGGGAAGCGGCCGCCGGCGATGAGCTGCTGGGTCTGGACGAAGAACTCGATCTCGCGGATGCCGCCGCGGCCGAGCTTGACGTTGTGGCCCTTCACCGCGATCTCGCCAAGCCCCTTGTGGGCGTGGATCTGGCGCTTGATCGAATGGACGTCGGCGATCGCCGCGTAGTCCATGTATTTGCGCCAGATGTAGGGCTGGAGATCTTTCAGGAACGCAGCACCGGCGGCGAAATCGCCGGCCACCGGACGCGCCTTGATCATGGCGGCGCGCTCCCAGTTCTGGCCGCGCGCCTCGTAATAGCGCAGTGCCGCCTCAACCGGGATCGCCAGCGGCGTCGAGCCGGGGTCGGGGCGAAGCCGGAGATCGGTGCGGAACACATAGCCGTGTTCGGTGCGGTCCTGGAGAATACGGACCAGCCGGCGCGTCAGGCGCGAAAACAGCTCCGTCGCATCGAGCGGGTCGACGACGGCAGGCGCTTGCGGGTCGAAGAAAACGACGAGGTCGATGTCGGAAGAGAAGTTCAGCTCATGCGCACCAAGCTTGCCCATGCCGAGCAGGATCCAGCCCGACCGGCGCGCCGGATCCTCGGGGTCCGGCAGTTTGAGCTTGCCTTGTCCGTGCGCGTCGCGAAGCAGGAAGTCGACAGCAGCGCGGGTGCAGGCGTCGGCAAGATCGCTCAGCCGCCGTACTGTGATTGCAGTTTCAGCCTCGCCTGCAAGATCGGCCAGCGCGATCAGAACATGCGCTTCCGCTTTCCATTGCCGCAGCTCCATCATCAGGCTGCTTTCGGACAAGGCTTCCGCCCGCGCGGCCTTGTCGATCGCGGCGCCGATCGTAATCAGCCGGGTCTCGATGGTTTCATCGAAAAGCGCATCCAGGATCTGCGGGCGGCGGCGCACTGTGTCGCGCAGGAACGGCGACAGGTCGAACACTGCGGCGAGGAGATCCTGGACGGCATCCTTGCCGGCCAGGAATTTCGCCAACCGGGGAAGCCCCTCTCCCTGCGCGGCGGAAGCGATTTCCGACAATTCCCGCCTGGCACGGTTCTGGTCCAGGGGAACGAGCTTTGCCGCCGGCTTCAGAAGCCAGTTGGTCTGTTCCGCAGCCGCCCTCACCACCATCAGCGATCCTCCCGTTCGGGAAAACTCATGACGACGGACAATCCAGGATTGCCTGGCAGGAGATCAAGCCGACCGTTGTGGAATGTCATGATTGCCTTGGCGAGGCTGAGGCCCAGACCGGAACCCGGCTGCGAGCGGCTCTTCTCCAGCCGCACGAAGCGCTCGGTCGCCCTGGCGCGATCGGCATCGTCGGGAATGCCCTGGCCGTTGTCTGTGACGGAAAGCCTGATTTCGCCGCCGAGGCGATCGAGCGCCACGCGGACGGTAGGTTTGGCTGTCGAGTCGGTTGAGTATTTGATCGCGTTGTCGACGATGTTCGACAGCGCCTGGCCGATCAGCTCGCGATTGCCTTCGACGGCGAAGGCATCCTGCACCGAGGTCTCGAGTGTTACACCCGCCTCCTCCGCTACCGGCTCGTAGAGCTCGACGACATCGCGCACGGAAGCAGCCAGATCGACCCGGCTGGTGCTTTCGGAGGAATAGCCCGCCTCCAGCCTTGAGATCATCAGGATGGCGTTGAAGGTCTTTATCAGCTGGTCGGACTCGGCGATGGTCGCTTCCAGCGCCTGCCGGTAGTCGGCGGAGTTGTGCTTGCCGGAGAGCGTCGCCTCGGCGCGGTTGCGCAGCCGGGTCAGCGGTGTCTTCAGATCGTGAGCGATGTTGTCGGAGACCTGCTTCAGCCCTTCATTCAGGGTGGCGATCCTGGCCAGCATGGAATTGAGATTTTCGGAGAGCCGATCGAACTCGTCGCCGGCCCCGGTGACCGGCAGCCGGCCGGAAAGGTCGCCGCCCATGATGCGGCGACTGGCCTCCGACACCGAGTCGATGCGCTTCAGCGCCGCGCGTCCGACGAAGAACCAGATCAAGAGTCCGCCAAGCGCCATCATGCCGAGCGCCAGCATCAGAGCGCGGCGGATGACGGCGCGGAACCGCTCAGGCTCGCCGAGATCGCGACCGACCAGCATGATCATCTGGTTCGGCAGGCGCAGCACCAAGGCAATGGCGTTGTGGCCCTTCTCGCCTTCGACCTGAACTTCGCTCTGGCCGGGTTCGTTCGGGTCGGCTATCGGATTGCGTTGCCGCTCGAGCTCGCCCTCGCCGAAGCGCCGGTAGGAAAACGGCTCCGTCGTCCAGCCCTCGGCCTCGAGAACGCCGGGCTCCAGGCTCTGCACGTTTCCGGTCAGGATCTGGCCGTTGGTGTCGGCGATCAAATAGAGATTGGCGCCGGGCTGGCGGGAGCGCTGCTCGACCACGCGCACCAACAGCGGCAAGCCGCCGCGCTGATAGGCCCGGGCGAGGCCGAGCACCTCGTCATTGATGGTCTCCTGCGTCTGGCCGGTCAGCATGCGCGCCGACAGCGAGGTCATGTAGAAGACGAGCAGCACCGCACAGATGGCGAACAGCAGGAAATAGAGCGCCGAAAGCCGCGCTGCCGTCGTCTTCATGATGGCCGGCATGGAGAAAGCCATGCTACCCGCTCTTGAGCATGTAGCCGGCGCCACGAACCGTGTGCAGGATCGGCTTGTCGAAGCCCTTCTCGATCTTGCCGCGCAGCCGCGAGACGTGAACGTCGATGACGTTGGTCTGCGGATCGAAATGATAGTCCCAGACATTTTCCAACAGCATGGTGCGCGTCACCACCTGGCCGGCATGTCGCATCAGATACTCCAGCAGGCGGAACTCGCGCGGCTGCAGTGTAATCTCGCGCGCCGCACGCCGCACCGAATGCGAGAGCCTGTCGAGTTCGAGGTCGCCGACCCGGTAGACGGTTTCGGCTTCCCTGGCGCTGGCGCGGCGGTTCAGCACCTCGACCCGGGCCAGAAGCTCGGAAAAGGCATAGGGCTTGGTCAGATAGTCGTCGCCGCCGGCGCGCAAGCCGGTGACCCGGTCGTCGACTTCGCCGAGCGCCGACAGGATCAGCACCGGCGTCGTGTTGCCTCTGGATCTCAGACCGGCGATGACCGACAGGCCGTCGCGGCGCGGCAACATGCGGTCGACAACCATCACGTCATAGTCGCCGGAGTCAGCGAGCGCGAAGCCTGTTTCGCCGTCGCCGGCGACATGGGCGGTGTGTCCGGCCTCGGTAAAGGCTTTCTGGAGGTAATCGGCCGCTTCGCGATCGTCCTCTATCACAAGAATCTTCATGGGACCGTTATACGCGATTTCGCTGGAAGATTGAGTGGCCGGCATATGCGTCATGGCCTCAGGGTGCATCGCGAACAAAGTAATTCAAGGATGCGCGGTAAGTCTTTGTTTTGGAATGTCGTTGACCCCAAAACCGCTTCATACTTTGGGCGACATGCTCTGTTTGAGCGGCAGCGGGCGATGGGAGCCCGCTGCCGTTGGGGCGGAACACGATGACTGACTTACGTATTCAAGCCCCGTGCTTTCCCATGCGGCGGCTCGGGGGTGTTTGAAACCGTCGCATCGGAAAAGTCTGGAACGTCAGCCCTTGGCGACAGGCAGCGCGACGAAGCGGTTGCTGTCGTCGCGGGTGATCTGCATCAGCACCGCCTTGCGGCCTGACTTCACCGCATCGGCCATGGCCTTGGCGACGTCATCGGTGCCGTTGACCTCCATCGAATTGACCGAGGTGATGACGTCGCCGGGCTGAATGCCGCGATCGGCGGCATCGCTGTCGGGATCGACATCGGTTACCACAAGCCCTTTGCCATCCTCGGACCTGGTGACGGTGAGACCGAGATCGGCCAGCGTATCGGCCTTTGGCGGAGCGGAAGGCTGCTGGTCGGCCGAAGCCTGCTTGTCACTCGAAGGCAGCGTGCCGAGATCGACCTTGACCGTCTCACTCTTGCCGTCACGCCACAGCGTGACGTCGACCGGCTTGCCGGGCGGGTAGGCGCCGATCAGACGGGCGAGTTCCTTCGGCGAAGCGACATCCTTGCCGTCCACCTGAGTGATGACGTCACCAGCCGTGATGCCGGCCTTCTTGCCGGGGCCATCGTCCTGGGCGCTGGAAACGAGCGCACCCTTGTCGGACTTCAGCCCGAGCGATTCGGCGATTTCGGAAGTGACCGGCTGGATCTCGACGCCAAGCCAGCCGCGCTGGACAGTGCCGTCCTTCATCAGATCCTGCACGACCTGTTTGGCGGTCGAGGCGGGAATGTCGAAGGCAATGCCGACGCTGCCGCCGGACGGCGAGAAGATCGCGGTGTTGATGCCGACGACCTGGCCGTTGAGGTTGAAGGTCGGACCGCCCGAATTGCCGCGGTTCACCGAGGCATCGATCTGGATGAAGTCATCATAGGGACCGGCGCCGATATCGCGACCACGGGCCGAGACGATGCCGGCGGTGACCGTGCCGCCGAGGCCGAACGGATTGCCGACGGCCACGACCCAGTCGCCGACGCGAACCTTTGAATCATCGGCGAAGTCGACATAGGTGAACTTGCCGTCGCCTTCGACCTTGAGCACTGCGAGATCGGTGCGCGGATCTGTGCCGACCAGTTTGGCGTCGAGTTCCTTGCCGTCATGCATCACTACCGTGAAGGACGAGCCCTCTCCGACGACATGGTTGTTGGTGACGAGGTAGCCATCCTCGGAGATGAAGAAACCGGAACCCTGGGCGACCGGCCGCGGCTGGCGGTCACGGCGTCCGAAACGTTGCATTCCATCCCGGCCATCCTGATCGCCAAAGCCACGGAACTCCCTGAAGAAGCGGCGCAATTGCGGATCATCGGGAAGATTGCCGAAGGCGTCGGGCAGGTCGGAGCCGTCGGCGGCGGTCGATTCTATCTTGGCTTTGACGCGGACACTGACGACCGCAGGCGAAACGCGCTCGACCACGTCGGCAAAGCTCGGGACCTGCGGTGCCTCGACACGCACGGCCTCGGCCAGGACCGGGGCTGTCCCGGTGGCAACCGCGCCGAAGCCGATCGCGCCGGCAATGGCCACCGAAGCGGCGGCAGCCATCAGGCGTTTGCGGGTGCGGGGGTATGAATTGGGGGCAATATTCATGGGTCTCGTATCCTCTTTCAAGGGATGCGCTTCGGTCGGCATCCTCGGGCAAGAGAAATAGAGACGCGCACATTACGGCGCCATTTCCGGTGCATGAAACTTTTGTAATGTTTTCGGGCGGCCGCCGCCTTCAGTCGCGGTGCAAAATAGTATCCAGCTTCGCCTGTTCCTCGGCGGTCAATGCATTGGTTGCCGTCGAACGGCGCGACCGGGCGGTCAGCACGATGAAAATCCCGCCGACAAGGAGCAGAAGGACCGGCGTGCCCCAGAGCAACGCATTGCGCAGGCTGAAGCGCGGCTTCAACAGCACGAACTCGCCATAGCGGGAAACTATGTAGTCTATCACCTGCTGGTCGGTGTCGCCGGCGACGAGGCGCTGGCGCACCAGCACACGCAGGTCGCGGGCAAGGTCGGCATCGGATTCGTCGATCGACTGGTTCTGGCAAACCATGCAGCGCAGCTCCTCCGAGAGCGTCCGCGCCCGCGCCTCGAGCGCCGGGTCGGCCAGAACCTCGTCGGGCTTCACCGCAAGTGCGGCGCCGGCAAACAACAGCGTCAGCAGCAGGATCAGCGAGACCAGCGAAAATCTTGCGGTCATGGCAGGCTCGCGGAAGGCACTGCGCCCGCCGACTTGCGGCGGCGTGACGGTGCCCCGACGCGCAGGCGCCGGTCCATGAGCGACACCGCAGCACCTGCCATCATGACCAGGCTGCCCCCCCAGATCAGCGTCACCAGCGGCTTCCACCACAGCCGCACCACGACGGAGCCGTCGGTCCCCTCGTCGCCAAGCGAGAGATAGAGCTGGCTGAACCCGATCGTCTTGATACCGGACTCGGTCGTCGTCATTTGTCGGACCGGATAGGAGCGCTTGGACGAGGTGATTACGGCGGTGGTGCTTCCATCAGCGCCGAGCAGAGCGAAGCGGCCGCGATCCTCGCTGTAATTGGGCCCCTGAGCCGGATAGAGCCCTTCGAAACGCAGCGTGTGGCCAGACAGTTGCACGGTCTCGCCGGCATGCATCGACAAGATCTTCTCGGTGCCGAAGCAAAGCGTGCCGACGATGCCCAGCGTCGTCAGCCCGAGGCCGAGATGGGCGAGCGCGGTGCCGAAGACCGAACGCGGCAGGCCGGCGAAGCGCCTGAATATGATGCCGGGCGCGACACTGCCAAAGCCGGATTTGACGGCTATATCGGTGAGCGCTCCGCAGATCAGCCAGAAGGCCAGGCCGACGCCGAGTGCCGCGAACACCGACGCGCCGTCGATGAACAAGGCCGTCACCAGCACGGCCAGCAGCGCTGCGGCGAAGGCCGCCATCAGGCGCTGTGCGACCGCGAAAATGTCGCCACGCTTCCAGGCCAGCAATGGCCCGAACGGGACCGCGACCAGTAGCGGCACCATCAGCGGGCCGAATGTCAGGTTGAAGAACGGCGCGCCGACGGAAATCTTGTCGGCTGAAACGGCCTCGACCGCCAGCGGATAAAGCGTGCCGATCAGCACGGTGGCAGTGGCCGTGGTCAGGAACAGATTGTTGAGGACCAGTGCCCCTTCGCGCGAGATCGGATGAAACAGGCCGCCGGCCGTCAAGCTGGAGGCGCGAAAGGCGAACAACGCCAGCGATCCACCGATGAACAGGGTCAGGATGCAGAGAATGAACACGCCGCGCGTCGGATCTGTGGCGAAGGCGTGGACGGAAGTGAGCACGCCGGAGCGCACCAGGAAGGTCCCGAGCAGCGACAGCGAGAAGGTCAGGATCGCCAGCAGCAGCGTCCAGATCTTCAAGGCCGAGCGCTTTTCCATGACGATCGCCGAATGGAGCAGCGCCGTGCCCGCCAGCCATGGCATGAAGGAGGCGTTCTCGACCGGATCCCAGAACCAGAAACCACCCCAGCCAAGTTCATAATAGGCCCAGTAAGAGCCCATGGCGATGCCGCCGGTCAGGAACATCCAGGCGACCAGCGTCCATGGCCGCACCCAGCGGGCCCAGGACGCGTCGATGCGGCCTTCGATGAGGGCGGCGACCGAGAAGGAAAAGCAGATCGAGAAGCCGACATAGCCGAGATAGAGCAGCGGCGGATGGATGGCGAGGCCGAGATCCTGCAGGATTGGATTGAGATCGCGGCCCTCGATCGGCGCCGGATTGAGCCTGGCGAATGGGTTGGACGTCGCCAGGATGAACAGGAAGAAGGTGGCGCCGATCGCCCCTTGCACGGCCAGCACGTTGGCTCGAAGCGTCGCGGGAAGATTGCTGCCGAAGGCAGCGACGAGCCCGCCGAAGAAGGTCAGGATCAGCACCCAGAGCAGCATCGAGCCCTCGTGATTACCCCAGGTGCCGGTGATCTTGTAGATCAGCGGCTGCAGCGAATGCGAGTTGTCCCAGACATTGGCCACCGAAAAATCGGACGTTGCATAGGCCATCGCCAGCGCCGCGAAGGATAGCGCGGTCAAAGCAAAACCGGTCACCGCGACCGGACCGCCGACGGCCATCATCTTCTGGTTGTTCATGCGCGCGCCAAACAGCGGCACCAGCGTCTGCACCACGGACAGCGCGAATGCCAGGACCAGCGCGAAATGTCCGGTTTCAACCATACCGGCGCTCGCCAGGTTTTTGTTTTGCCGCAGTTTCTTGCCGCAAAACCGTGCGACACTTTTGCGGAACCTGCTTAGTCACTTTTTGCTCTCCTGCCACACGCCCTTGGACTTGAGACCGTCGGCCACCTCCTTGGGCATGTAGTTCTCGTCGTGCTTGGCCAGCACGCTGTCGGCGACGAAGACGCCGTCCTGGCGAAACGTGCCTTCAGTGATGACGCCCTGCTCCTCGCGGAAAAGGTCGGGAAGAATGCCGGTGTAGGTCACTTTGACCTGCTTCTGGTTGTCGGTCACCGAAAAAGCGACGGTGGCTCCCTGACCGCGCTCGATCGTGCCTTTTTCGACGAGGCCGCCGAGCCTGATACGCTGCCCAGGCTGCAGGCTGGCGCTGGTCAGATCGGCCGGCATGTAAAAGTAGGAGGCCTTCTGGCCGAGCGCGTAGAAGGTCAGGCCGGTGGCCGCACCGAGGAAGGCCAACCCTCCGGCGATCACCGACAGTCGTTTCTGCTTCCGCGTCATTTCTTACTCCGTCGCCGTCAGGCCAAGCGAGACGGCAAAGGCGGTGAATTTCTTCGCTTCGTCACTATCGGAGCCAAAAACGGCGATACCGCGATTGAGCGCGTCGCGCGCCTGATCGGTCTTGCCCAGCACGACATAGGAACGAATAAGCTGCATCCATCCTTCCGTATCGCGCGGGTTTTGCCGCAGTTTTTCATCAAGACCCGCAACCATGGTGTCGATCATCGCTTCCCTGTCCTGCGGCGACATAGACGAGGCGGCATCGACATCCCCGGCGTCCGGGCCTTTTGCAGGCACTCCCGAAGCGACGCTCTGCTTGGCGGATTCGGCCAGTGCCTGCTCGACGGCGCTGCGCCAAGGCGAGTCCTGCGGCAAGGCCGCTAGCATTTTCTGCCAGCCAGCTGTCGCCTCCTCAGTGCGGCCTTCCTGCGCCATGCCCATCGCGAGATAAAAGTTGGCCTTGGGATTTGCCGGGTCGAGCTTCAGCGCCGCCTCGAAGGCCGCCTGAGCGTCGGCCGAGACAATGCCGCCGGCTGCGCTGGCGATCGCCTCGCCGAGGCCGGCCTGGCGGGCGGCGCTGTCGCCGTCGAGGCGAATGGCGTTGCGATAGGCCGTCACCGCGTCGGAGAACCGCTGCATGCGCAGATAGACCGGCGCCAGAACGTCCCACCCCCTGCCGTCGGTCGGATTGGCGGCAAGGTGGGCCTCGGCGCGTGCCACCAGCTCGTCCACCGAGCTTTCGGCGGGATTCTTGGCAAGCCGCTCGCTGAGCGGCTGCGACGGCAGATCGGGCGAGCCGAGCTGGCTGTACAAGCCCCAACTGACCAAGGGAACCGCCAGGACCGCGGCCGTCGCAACCAGCCTGGTCGCCATCGACGGCTGCCGCGCCGCTGTCTTGGCGGCCGGATCGGCATTGTCCAGGCGAAGGATGCGGCGAGCGATTTCAGCACGCGCCTCTTCGGCTTCCGCCGGCTGGATCAAGCCACGCGCCACGTCTCGGTCAAGCTCGGACAGCTGGTCCCGATAGACTTCAAGGTCATGATCGCTGCTCGCTGAACCACGCTTCGGCCCACCGGCCAGCGGCAGCAGAACCGCCAGGCTTGCACCCAGCGTGAGAATGGCAGCTATGACCCAGAACAGCATGCTTCTTCCAATAGCGGCAGAGCCCTGCCCTGCCAACACAGGCGTCCTGCGACGCTTTGACGGCAGATGCGTCGCATGTCCTTGATCAATGTCAACCGGATTTATCCGGCCAGTCGCTACGTCAGGGGCGTCCAGCTGCCATCGGCGTTGCGGCAAGCGGTTCCGCGAGCGGTGGCGCCGGCGGCGCCGGTAAAGACCGTATGGGTGTATTGCCGGCAGTCCTGCGAGCCGACACGATAGGGCTGGGCGGGCACGACTTCACCGTGACGCGCCGACCGATCGCTCTTCCACGTCACCCTCTGGCCGCTCGCCGTGTACTCGAGCGCCTTGTATTCCGCTTCCAGCGCCTTGCGCTTTTCGGGATCGCTCAAGCCGGTACCGATCGAGCCGCTGACGAGGCCGCCCCCCATGGCGGAAATGATCGTCGTCGCGATCTTGCCGTCACTTGGCGGCGTGGCGGCCGGCTGCGGCGCCACCGTCGGGCCAGTGCTATTGCCCAGCGTCGTGCAGCCGGAAACGGCCAGCAGTGCGGATATGAGCGCGACGCGAATCTTCATGCCAACAACCGGTTTGAGTTAGAGCTGGGAGCCGCGCCATCGGGGAAGTCGGCGTGGCCATAGTGTCGATGTTTGTCGGAAATTTGGCCGCGGCCGACGGGTCCAGGACCAATCGACATTGCCGCCATATCACGCACCGTCGATCAATGTCGATTGGCCTGCAAAAGCAGAATGATCAAACCTAACCTCATCTTGCTCTAGTGAAGACTCCGCAATCGAACCACCGCCTTCAACCCGCCCATGCTGGACCGTTCCAGAGCCAGAACGCCTCCATACTCGTTGACGAGGTCGGCGACAATGGCAAGCCCTAGCCCGGTCCCCGGCTTTGTCTCGTCGAGGCGCCGTCCGCGCATCAGCGCCTCGCGTGCCTTGTCTTCGGGAATGCCCGGGCCGTCATCCTCGATGCTGATCTCGAACAGATTGACAGCACCCTCCTTGCCGCCGCCACTCTTCTTGCCGGAGATTGGTGCCACCGACACGGCGACCGCGCTCTTTGCCCATTTCATGGCGTTGTCGAGCAGATTGCCAAGCAATTCTTCCAGATCCTCGCGTTCGCCGGCAAAGACGATATCGACCGCCGGCAGCGAAAGCGAGAGAGCGGTTTGCGGGTTGAGTTTTTGCAGCACGCGCACCATACGCTGGACGAGCGGCGCCACCGGCGTGCGGTAGACGACGCTGTCGCGTTGCGCTGCGACGCGGGCGCGCTGCAGATAATGGTCAACCTGCTTCTGCATGGAGGCGGCCTGTTCGGCGATGAGCTTGCCCTTGGCGCCGCCGAGCGCCCGCCCCTCGTTGATCAGCACCGCCAGCGGCGTCTTCAGCGAATGGGCGAGGTTGCCGACCTGCGTCCGCGAGCGCTCGACGATACGCTTGTTGTTTTCGATCAGCGCGTTGGTCTCGTTGGCGAGCGGTTCGATCTCGGCCGGGAAGCGACCGTCGAGCCTTCGCGCGGTTCCTTCGCGCACCATGGCGAGAGCGTCCCTGACCCGGCGCAATGGCCGCAGGCCCAACAGGATGGCGATGGCGTTGATGGCGATCATGCCAACGCCGAACAGGGAAAGATAGGTCAGCAGGCGACGCTGAAATGCGTTTATCTCCTGCTCGAGCTCGGTCCGGTTGCCCATGACGCGGAAGCGCGCTGCGCGATTTTTCGCGTCGAGAACGAATTCGCTCTCGAACACTTCCAGCTCCTCGCCATCGATGCCTTCTGTCGTATAGCTGCGCTGGAAGCTGGCATTGAAAGGAACTTCGGCGACGCTTGGCGACAGGATCGCCTTCGTCATCGAGGAGGAGTGCAGCTCACCGCGCACGCCTTCCGACGCAGGCTCCACCGACCAGTACCAGCCGGAATTCGGCTCCGAGAACCGAAGGTCGCCAAGGTCGGGAGCGCCGGTCAGCGAACCGCCTTCGGACACGCCGACCGAGCCGATCAGATTGAACAGATGCGCCGACAGCAGGCTGTCGAAACCGCGCTCGCTCGCCTGGCGATAGAGGGTCGTGATCAGCGTGAAGATGACAATCAGGGTGAGTATCGCCCAGACCGTGGAAAAGGCGATCACCCGGAACGCCAGCGAACGCGGCCCGAACCGCAGTGAAAGCGGCGTTCGTGCAGTCTGTTTGAGCGGTTCCGCCTTACGCCTCCGGCTCACGCATTCGATAGCCCATGCCGCGAACGGTTTCTATCATGTCGATGCCCATCTTCTTGCGAAGCCGCCCGACAAAGACCTCGATTGTGTTGGAATCGCGGTCGAAATCCTGATCGTAAAGATGCTCGACCAATTCGGTTCGGGACACGACCTCGCCCATATGATGCATCAAATAGGCAAGCAGGCGAAATTCGTGCGACGTCAGCTTCAGCGGCACGCCGTCGACATCGGCCTTGGAGGCTTTGGTGTCGAGCCGTAGCGGCCCGCAGGTCAGTTCGGACGACGCATGGCCGGCCGCGCGCCGGATAAGCGCCCGGACCCTGGCCAGCACCTCTTCGATGTGGAACGGCTTGGTGACATAATCGTCGGCGCCGGCGTCGATGCCGGATACCTTGTCGCTCCAGCGATCGCGCGCCGTCAGAATCAGGACCGGCATCTTGCGGCCGCCGCGCCGCCAGCGCTCGACCACGCTGATGCCGTCCATCTGCGGCAAGCCGATGTCGAGCACCACGGCGTCATAGGGTTCGGTGTCGCCGAGGAAATGCCCTTCCTCACCGTCGAAAGCCCGATCGACGACATAGCCGGCATCGACCAGCGCGTCTGAGATCTGCCGGTTGAGATCCTTGTCATCTTCGACAACGAGTACGCGCATGCGGGGATCATTACCTGTTGAAGAGCTGGCCTGTTGAAGAGCCGGGCGTCAGATATAGGCCGATTCCAGCGCCTGGGAAACGGCAGGCATCAGTTCAGCGGAACGACGATCTCGGTGCGGCGCGGACGCTGCCCGTCCTTGCCCGGCACAAGCACGACGATGACGCAGACCGGCTGGCCACCTCGCGTCGACTGCGACGCCTTGGCCAGCGTGCCGCCATTCTGCTCGGCGACCTGCTGACCGATCGCGTAGCAGTCGGAGGCAGCCAGAACGATCGGCCGGTTCTGCTCGGGCTCGACGACCGGCAGCGCCGTCGCCTGCGAAGCAAACAGACCGGCAGCGCAGAGCGCCAGTGTCGCGGTTCGGAAGTGGGAGAGAAGCGTTTTCATGATCAGCGTCCTAACGCATCGGTGCTGAACGTGATATGAACAGTGAACGCTTGCCACACATGCCTATCTCACCCCTGAAATGCGAGACAACCGACCTTATGATTTTGCCGCCCCAACCGGCAATTCATCCTGGCGTCAGTCTAGACTGGGTTGCAGCCATATTGAAAGCGCGTCAGGCGTTTTCTTCGGTCACGGCGCGAAAGCGCAGCAGCCCGTGATAGGCTGAAAGATCCTCGTCGTAACGGGTCTCGGTGAATTCGAGCCTGAGATTGACGCGGTGATGTTCGTCGAGCGCGAGCGCCGCATCCTGAAGGCGGGTGCTGACCAGGTCCATCGCATCGAGCATTTCTTTCCTGGCCTCGGACTTCGACCAGAAATGCAGCGTGAAAAGCTGCTCGGCGTCGTTCTCTCTGCCTGTTACCCAGTCGTAGACGCTGGTCCGGCCGAAGGTCACATACGGAAACGGGACATTTTCCGGGGCATGGTCGAACAGTTTTGCGCCGCCCAATGCCGCTGACAGGGAACCGTCACCGTTCAGCGCTTCAAACAAGGCCTTCTGCAGCGCGGCAGCCGGCGCGGTCATTGTGTTCTCCCTCGCCCGTCGCGGCCGAACAGGCCTTTGTGCCGCCAACGATTCGTGCTTGCAGCGTAGCCGCGTTGAGGTTGCTGCGCCAGATCAGGGGGATCTCAGGTGGCTACCCTCACACCTTTCATTTGACATGCAAGGCGTTTGAAAAACGATGCTATGGAGTGTTTGTTTCTCCAGACCTTCGAGGTTGTTTTCGTGCGCGAGCCATCGCTGCTGCCTGTTTTCGGAAAGCTTGGGATCAAGACGCCAGTCGTCGTTGCGGCGGCACCGACCATGTCGAAAAGCATTAAGAACATTGTGCCCCGCATGCGGGAGGTTCTGTCTTCATACGGAGGCTTAGCCTTGAAGCTGTTCGTCGTCGTGTGGACGGTCCTTGTCCTGGCGGCAGTGTTCTACATCACGCAGGCCTGACCAATCGCATTCATCGATCGGGGGCGGATACGAAAAGGAGGCCGGAATGGCACACCGCTACGCACTGCGCATGGAGCATCCGCACAGCTGGACCGTCTTCGATGTCTTCACCGGCCAACCCGTCGAGCTTAAGCACCAGGTCTTGGTTGGCATGAACACGCGCGATGCAGACGCGATGGTCGATCGGCTGAACAGCCGAGACGTCAAGCGACGGGCAAAGGCGGACGGCAAGCCCTGATCCTGCCGCTAGGTTCACTCGGCACATTCGTGCGCCTGGGATCTGGCGCGTTGGCCCTGAACGCGACGACGTTCGGGATTTAACGAAAATCGGCCGCCGTCAGCACATATATGCTCTTGCGGGTCCGGTCATAGGCATTCCTGGCAACGTCGTGGATGGAGCTGGAAGCTGTATCGAAGGCCGCGAGATAGGTGGCTTCTGCAGTTGATGTCCCTGACTCTGCCTTCGAGATGGCATCCGTGGCGACGGAAAAGGAAATCTGGAACATGCCGTCATGGCCGACGAAGCGGATGCGTTTGCCCGCCTCGTCGTAGCTGCGACTTCGATTGGGAAATGTCAGGCTCATGACTTGACCTCCATTGATGTAACGTCTGCTTTCTTGACCGCCCGCGACGCCCGCTTTTTCTTGGGAGCTACAGGATTGAGTGCCTCCGCGGCGCGGTCGGCCTCTTCCTTGGCCAGCCGCAATGCCCGCAATCTTGCCGTCTTGATGACCCTGGCCTTGGCTTCGGAAACATATTCGGCCGTCGCCTGATTTCGCTCCGCAGTCTTTTTCTGCTTTTCCATGAAGCGCGCTTCAGCTTTCTCCATAATATTCTGACTGAATTCCGCCATCGATTAAAACCTCCTTTTGGCTGCAATGATGAAAGTGATTTTCTCCCTTAAAATAGTCACTCGATGCGGAAAAATCAAATTCTGATATATTTTTGATTGAGCGAATTTCTGAAAGCGAAAAGGCAAAATAATACTATTCAATGTTTTACGGCGGCCAATGAATATTTTTTGGCACTCCTATCTATCGAGTGCCAACGCACCTATAGAAAGGGAGCGGCCGCCTAAGCCGGCCCCAGAAAGAAGTTTCCATGAAATTCCGGCCACTCCACGATCGCGTCGTCATTCGGCGCGCCGAAAGCGACACCAAATCCAAGGGCGGCATCATCATCCCCGACAATGCCAAGGAAAAGCCGCAGGAAGGCGAAGTGATCGCCGTCGGGCCAGGCGTGCGTGACGAAAGCGGCGCGCTGATCGCGCTCGATGTCAAGGCCGGCGACCTCATCCTGTTCGGCAAATGGTCCGGCACCGAGGTCAAGATTGACGGCGAGGACCTTCTGATCATGAAGGAGGCCGACATCATGGGCATCATCGACAAGAGCGAGATGGGCATCATCGACAAGAGCGAGATGGGCATCACCGACAAGACCGTAGCTGCCAAGAAGGCCGCCTGATTGGAGCCGCGCGTCTTGGACGCGCAAAGGACGGTCCAAATTTTTGATTCAGGCGGTGCTGACAGCGCCCTGCCGCAACCAACCGAACTGGAAAAAACATGTCTGCCAAGGAAATCAAATTCTCCACCGATGCGCGTGACCGCATGCTGCGCGGTGTCGAAATCCTCAACAACGCCGTCAAGGTGACGCTCGGCCCCAAGGGTCGCAACGTCATCATCGACAAAGCCTATGGCGCGCCGCGCATCACCAAGGACGGGGTGACGGTGGCAAAGGAAATCGAGCTCTCCGACAAGTTCGAGAACATGGGCGCCCAGATGGTGCGCGAAGTGGCCTCGAAGACCAACGACCTTGCTGGCGACGGCACCACCACCGCCACGGTGCTTGCCGCTTCCATCTTGCGCGAGGGCGCCAAATTCGTTGCTGCCGGCATGAACCCGATGGACCTCAAGCGCGGCATCGACCTTGCTGTTACCGCTGTCGTCAAGGAAATCCAGGCACGCGCCAAGAAGGTCAAATCCTCCGGTGAAATCGCGCAGGTCGGCACCATTGCCGCCAATGGCGACGTAACTGTCGGCGCCATGATCGCCAAGGCGATGGACAAGGTCGGCAATGACGGCGTCATCACTGTCGAGGAAGCCAAGACGGCCGACACCGAACTCGACGTGGTCGAGGGCATGCAGTTCGACCGTGGCTATCTCAGCCCCTATTTCGTCACCAATGCCGAGAAGATGCGCGTCGAGCTGGAGGATTCTTACGTCCTCATCCACGAAAAGAAACTCGGCAATCTGCAGGCGATGCTGCCGATCCTCGAAGCCGTGGTGCAAAGCGGCAAGCCGCTGGTGATCATCTCCGAGGACGTCGAAGGTGAAGCGCTGGCAACGCTGGTCGTCAACAAATTGCGCGGCGGCCTCAAGGTCGCGGCTGTCAAGGCGCCGGGCTTCGGTGACCGCCGCAAGGCGATGCTGGAAGACATCGCGGTGCTTACCGCCGGCCAGATGATCTCGGAAGACCTCGGCATCAAGCTCGAAAACATCACCATCGACATGCTCGGCCGCGCCAAGCGCGTGCTGATCGAAAAGGACACGACGACGATCATCGATGGCGCAGGCGAGAAGGCCACTATCCAGGCGCGTGTCCAGCAGATCAAGGGCCAGATCGAGGAAACCACTTCCGACTACGACAAGGAGAAGCTGCAGGAGCGGCTCGCCAAGCTCGCCGGCGGTGTCGCGGTCATTCGCGTCGGCGGTGCGACCGAGTCCGAGGTCAAGGAGAAGAAGGACCGTATCGACGACGCCCTGAACGCCACGCGCGCGGCGGTGGAAGAAGGAATCGTTCCCGGCGGCGGTGTCGCGCTGCTGCGTGCCAAGGCCGTGCTGAACGGGCTGACCGGAGCCAACGCCGATGTGACGGCGGGCATTTCGATCGTGTCGAGAGCGCTCGAAGCGCCGATTCGCCAGATCGCCGAGAACTCCGGCGTCGAAGGTTCGATCGTCGTCGGCAGGCTCATGGACAGCAAGGATCACAATCAGGGCTTCGATGCCCAGAACGAGATCTATGTCGACATGATCAAGGTCGGCATCGTCGACCCGGCAAAGGTGGTGCGGACCGCGCTCCAGGATGCCGGTTCGATCGCGGCATTGCTGATCACTGCGGAAGCCATGATCACCGACATTCCAGCCAAGGATGCCGCGCCTGCGGCCGGCATGGGCGGCTACTGACCATCCGCTGCTGGTAACAGACCTGAAGGACGGCCGCCGGGGCATCCTCCCCGGCGCGAGCCCCATCGGCAAGGAGATCGATCCATGATCGCATTCGTCCCGAAGCCAAATGCAGCGGCGAAGACCAAAGTGGCCGAGGAAAGCCGCTTCGATCGCATTCGCAGGCTCGCCGACACGCACAGGAAAACCGACGCCGGTACGATACGCCGCGATCTGCAAAAGACCGGCGGCAAGCCCCCCGGATGACGCGCGCCGAGCCGCCTCACGACACCGGTGCTGCCCCGCCCTCTTCCATGCGCCGCGCTATGAACTCGTCGAGGACGCCTGATGTGGCGGTGGCGGAAGCCGGCGGCTGGAAGTCGGCCAGCAGTCCTTTCCAGATGCCGGTGGCGCGCTCGGTCGCGGTTCTTGACCCGGCCTCGGTCCAGGTGCCGAAATTCGACCAGTCGGCCACCAGCGGCTCGTAGAATGCGGTGCGGTAGCGCGCCATTGTGTGGCCGGCCGAGAAGAAATGCCCGCCCGGCTGCACTTCAGCGATGGCCTCGAAGCCAATCGCATCTTCGTCGCCTGGCGTAGTCGTGCACAGCTCCGCGATGGTCTGCAGCGCCTCGATATCGGTGATCAGCTTCTCGAACGAGACGCTCAAGCCGCCTTCGAGCCAGCCCGCGGCATGAATGCAGACGGTGGCGCCGGCGAGCACCGACCCCCACAGCGCGAACTGGGTTTCGTGCGCTGCCTGCGCGTCCGAAATGTTGGCGGCGCTGCCGCCGCCGGACCGCCAGGGAAGACCGGTGAAGCACGCAAGCTGGCCGGCGCCGAGCGTCGCCTTGACGTGCTCCGGCGTGCCGAAGGCCGGCGCCCCCGACTTCATGTCGACATTGGAGGAGAAGGAACCATAGACGACTGGCGCGCCCGGTCGCACGATCTGGGCCAGCGTCAGCCCGGCCAGCGCTTCGGCATGCTGCAGCGTCAGCGCGCCGGCCACAGTGATCGGCGCCATGGCGCCGGCCAGGCAGAAGGGCGTGATGATCAACACCTGCCCCGCCTTGGCAAAGTCGATGATGCCTTGCGCCATCGGAATGTCGAGCTGGCGTGGCGAGTTGGTGTTGATGACGGTGTAGCAGTGAGCGCCCGAACGGAATTCGTCCTCGGACAGGCCGCGCGCCAGGCGCAGCATCTCGAAGCCGTCCTCGACCTGCGGCGTGCCGCGCGCGAAGACGAACGGTAGCTTGTCCGACAGCGTCAGCTGACCTCGGTTGACGGCATAATGGCGGAAACGGTTGTCGATGTCCTGCGGTTCGATGCATGGCCCCAGCATGTGCAGGACGTCGAAATGCTGCACCAGCCGAATGAGGTCCTCGAAGGCGGCTAGCGTTCCCGGCCGACGGCCGCGCTCTAGATCGGTGACGTTCGGCGCCCCGGATCCCGCCAGGAACGTCATCGAGCCAAGCTCGAGCGTCAGGTCGCGGGCGCGGTCGCCGGCATGGACGCGGATCGATTTCGGCGCCGAGGCCAGCGCCGCCGCGACGATGTCGCGGCCGATGCGCACCATCTGGCTGTCCTCGTCGACCAACGCACCGGCACGAGCAAGAATGGTGCGCGCCTCCGGCAGCAGCACCTTGACGCCAAGTTCCTCGAGCACGCGTAGCGCCGTGTCGTGAATCGCGGCGACCTGGTCGGCCGAAAAGATCGGCTGCGGCAGAAATGGATTCTTCAGCGAACGATAGTCCGGCCGGCGGCTGGTCTCGCTGCGGGCCTCGCCGATTCGTCCGCGCCTGCGTTCGCGCCTGAGGTTGCGTGCGGCGTCATCGACCATGGCGGATACTCCTCATTGCCGTATTGCCTTGCCTTGCGGATCGTAGGGATAAGCCGCGATGACCCGCGCCGGCCGCTCGGCCCAGTTCGCTGGACGCGGACAGCATACTTGCACTGTACATGTGTGTCCAGTACGGTTGTATGCAGCTCCCCATCATGCCTATTGTGCGGCCATGATCATGATTGCTCCACAGGACGAGCCGGCGCCCGGCAACATCAAGGTGACGCGCTGGGACTGGATCAATCTTGCGCTTCAGACACTCATTTCGGACGGCATCGAAAGCGTGCGCGTGCTGCCGCTCGGCCAGAAGCTCGGCGTTTCGCGCTCAAGCTTCTACTGGTATTTCGAGAGCCGTCAGGATCTGCTCGACCAGTTGCTTGACCATTGGCGGGACACCAACACCAAGGCGATCGTCGAACACGCGCAGCGGCCGGCCGAAAGCATCATTATTGGCGTCATGAACGTGTTCGAATGCTGGGCGGACGAGCGCTTGTTCGATCCCAGGCTCGACTTCGCCATCCGGGAATGGGCGCGTCGCTCCGACGACGTGCGCCGGGCCATCGACCAGGCCGACAATGACCGACTGGGCGCGATCCGCGACATGTATCGCCGGCATGGCTACGACGAAGAGGATGCCTTCGTCCGCGCCCGTGTGCTCTATTATATGCAGATCGGCTATTATATGCTCGACCTCAAGGAACCGGTCGAGGCGAGAGTCAGTCATCTCGCCGCCTATCTGCGCAGTTTCACCGGCCAGGAGCCAAGCGATGCCGACGTGGCGCATTTCATGCGCTTTATCGCGGCGCGGTAAGCAGGTGCGAGTGGCAGCCCCTACCCTGATATCAATAAACTGTACCGCGAAAGTCCCCTCGCCCTTGTGAGCGGGGCCAAAATGAACAAATAGTCTGGTAGGAGTGCCGCCCTGAAATTGCCCGCAAGCAGTTTCTCAGTGGGAGGCGTAGCCGCAGCCGGATCTTGGAATGGCCAATCCTTTGAAATCACGCAAGAGAAGGGGTCCGATTGCCGCAAGACTGCTGGCGGCGGATGCGTGGTTCGATTCCTCGCTCTACGAGATCGGCTTCAAGGCGCGCCGCTTCTGGGAGGCGGCCACCATTTTTTTCAGGCGCTTCCGCGTCTCTGGCTGGCGCCGCGGCATCATTGAACTGTTGAGCGAAGGTTTCACGCTCGGTGCCGGCGGCATCGTCGTCATGCTGGCGCTTGCCTTGCCCGCCTTCCAGGAAACCGCCGGCGACTGGCGTGCCCAGGGCGATTTTGCCGTCACGTTCCTCGACCGCTATGGCAACGAGATCGGCCAGCGCGGCATCATCCAGCGTGATTCGGTGCCGGTCGACGAGATGCCCGACCAAGTCATCAAGGCGGTGCTGGCCACCGAGGATCGGCGTTTCTTCGATCACCACGGCATCGATGCGCTCGGCCTTTCGCGCGCGATCTTCGAGAATGTGCGGGCGAATTCCGTGGTGCAGGGCGGCTCGAGCATCACCCAGCAGCTGGCCAAGAACCTGTTCCTGACCAATGAACGGACACTGGAGCGCAAGATCAAGGAAGCCTTCCTGTCGCTGTGGCTCGAGGCCAATCTGTCGAAGAAGGAGATCCTGCAGCTCTATCTCGACCGCGTCTATATGGGCGGCGGCACGTTTGGCATCGAAGCGGCCGCCGATTTCTATTTCGGCAAAAGCGTCAAGGATGTGAACCTCGCCGAAGCGGCGATGCTGGCCGGCCTGTTCAAGGCCCCGACCAAATACGCGCCGCACATCAACCTGCCTGCTGCCAGGGCGCGGGCCAATGTAGTGCTGTCCAACCTAGTCGAGGCCGGCTTCATGAGCGAGGGTCAGGTGCTGCAGGCGCGGCTGCATCCGGCCGAAATCGTCGATCGCGGCGAGCAGAAGAGCCCGGACTACTACCTCGATTGGGCATTCGAAGAGGTCAAGAAGATCGCGGCGAAGTCCGGCCAGCATTCGCTGGTCGCTCACACCACTTTCGACGGCAACATCCAGAAGGCGGCGGAAGAATCGATGGAGTTCCATCTCCGCCAGTTCGGCAAGGAATACAACGTCACCGAAGGCGCTATGGTCGTTATCGAAACCAATGGCGCAGTCAGGGCGATCGTCGGCGGCCGCGACTACGGTGCCAGCCAGTTCAACCGTGCCACCAAGGCGCTGCGCCAGAGCGGCTCATCGTTCAAGCCCTATGTTTATGCAACGGCAATGGAGCACGGCTTCACGCCGGACTCCGTCGTTTCCGGCGCGCCGATCTCCTGGGGTGCCTGGTCGCCTCACAATTACAATGACGGACGCGCCGGCAAGGTCACGCTGATCACGGCGATGGCCAAATCGGTCAACACCGTGCCGGTGCGGCTGGCCAAGAATCATCTCGGCATCAAGCCGATCAAGGCGATGGCGGAAGCCATGGGCGTCGAATCGCCGCTCGAATCACACAAGACGATGGTGCTCGGTACATCGGGCATGACCGTGATGGACCAGGCGACAGGCTATAGCGTGTTCGCCCAGAACGGCTTTGTCGGCTCCCGGCATGGCATCACCCAGCTCGTCACCCGTACCGGCGAGGTGGTTTACGATTTCGCCAAGGATGCGCCGCCGCCGCGCCGTGTGCTCTCGGAGCAGGCGCTGAAATCTATGAACACCATGCTGGCGGCGGTGCCGGTGATGGGCACGGCGCGGCGCGCTGCCCTTCCCAATATCGTTTCGGCCGGCAAGACCGGCACCACGCAATCTTACCGCGACGCCTGGTATGTCGGCTTCACCGGCAACTACACGGCTGCCGTGTGGCTCGGCAATGACGACTTCACCCCGACCAACAACATGACCGGCGGCTCGCTGCCGGCGATGGTTTGGCAGCGGCTGATGGTCTATGCGCACCAGAATATCGACCTCAAGCCGATCCCAGGTCTTGATCATCCCTTCGTCGACAAAGAGATCGCCGCCAAGGCCGAGGAAGCGGAAAAGAAGAATGCCGAGCAGGCAGCGGCCGACGCCGCCGCCGAGCGCCCGCCGGTGCTGTCCAGCCAAACCACGCGGGCGCTCAGGGACATCACAAGGCTGTTCCAGTCGGCGCCCGTCCTCCAGGCGCCGACCACGCCAGAGACCCTGTCGGCGCTTTGATGCCGGCACGACGTTCCAGGTCATCCCTCGCGCCGGCAATTCCACAGAGGTCCGCTTGCCATGGCCCCCTACCCCGCGATATCCCCGAGCGGCATTCCCTCTTTCCCGCGGCTCTTCATGCTCAAGAACGCATTCCTGACGCTTCTCGCGCTTGCCATAGCCGTCGTCGGCGGCGGCGGCAGCGTCTGGTACGCTCTCAAGACGCAGGATGGCATCGGCGCGATCAGGATCGGCCCATGGACGGCGTTCCCCGATATCGGCACGCAGGCGGCGGATCCTTATTCGAAAGCCCGCGTCGCGCGCGAGGGTATCCTTGCACTCGGGCAGGCGGAAGGCCTGTCCTTTATTGCCGAACGCGATTCCGATGGCGAACAATTGAAACGCCAATGCGCCTATGAAATCGAAGGCGGCTTTCCCACGGCCCGGTTCTGGACCCTCTATGCCGCCGATCAAACGCTCGGCGTTGTCGAGACCGGCAAGTCAAGGCTTGCGGCACTTCAATCCTACCAGGTGCTGCGCCAGCCCGACAATGCCGTGGTGATTTCCGTCAGCAACCGCCCCGCACCCGGCAACTGGCTGCTTTCCGACGGCTTTGGCCGGATGTATCTCGTGCTGACATTCTACGACACGCCGATCGCCAGCAGTACGGGTCTTTCGGATGTCACGCTGCCACAGATCGTGAAGGTCGGCTGCAATGCGTAGGCTGCTGCACGTGATCTTGCTCGGCCTGCTTGGAGCCGGCATCGTACACATCATCGTGCTGCTGCTCGTCCCGGAATTTTCCGAACGTAATGCCTGGTCGCGGCTGGCCATGGCCTCGGACCTTTATCGGATGACCAGGCTGGACGCGGAGGCCGGCGGTACGCCAGTGGTGAAATCCGTCGATCCGCTGTTTTATGCGGCTGCTTGCCGGTTCGATCTGTCCGAAGGGATGGTGCGGGTGAAGGCACCGGGAAACGTCCCGTTCTGGTCCGTATCGGTCTATGACCGCAGCGGCCATAACATCTACTCCTTCAACGACCACAGTGCGACCGGAAGGGTGCTGGACAGTATCGTACTGACGCCGGCGCAGATGATCGAGATCCGCAAGGATCTTCCCGAGGAACTGCAAGGGGCAATCTTCGTCGAGGCGTCCATCGACGAAGGCATGTTCGTCATCCGCTCGTTCGTGCCCGACGACAGCTGGAAGCCGATCGTGTCGCGGTTTCTCGAGCAGAGTTCCTGCGAGCTGCAGGACTACTGACGTCAACCGAAATATGCCGCCGGTTTCCGGCCCATCCTTTGCGCGCCCTACAGGGGAGCGGGGCGCTCATTCAAGGTGTTAGAGCGTCCTTTGCGCGCCCAACAGGGCGCGCGGCGCTCATTCAAGTGTTAGAGCGTCCTTTGCGCGCCCAACAGGGCGCGCGGCGCTCTAATGATGCGGAACAGGCATCGTCCCCGAAGACCCCGGCATCGTCCCTGACGAGCCCGGCTTGTCCGGACCGGCGCCTGGCCGCGTCTCGCCCGTCAACTGCCGTTGTTCGTAGCGGACGCCGGGGAAAATGATCACCGCCGCCGGCGTTCCGGTGTTTCGTTCTGCTCGATTGGTTGCCGCCGTTCGCGGCACGAAAGACAATACCATGCCCATGGTTCGTGCATTCCTCTCGGTTGCCCCGGAGCACAACGCAACGCCTCCAATCTGATTAAGGAGCCAGTAGGTTAACGGAACGCTAACGGATCGCCGCTAATTTGATGTTTGTCTAGAGGTCAGGAAATCCTGACCCGAGGCAAATGCGAAACCGACACAGTCCCGGTCGAGCATGGTCCAGATTGTATCGAGTATCGGGCGTATCCTTCGTGTCAGCTTCGGATTTCAGGCAAATCGCTATACGGGCTGACTCGGGAAAGGCCGAAAGGCTGTTCCGCGCCGCCGTGTCGGCGTTCTGTTCGCTCACCCGCCCTTCGCGTCGGGAGATCGCGCAACTTGAGGATCTGACGCTTCCGCTTTTCGCCGATGTGTCAATCGAATCGCGCCGCTACGTCGCCGCCGCCCTTTCCGAATGCGAATATGCCCCCACTGCGCTGGTCCGGCGGCTTTGCGAGGAGCCGGTCGACGTTGCCGCGCCGCTGCTCATCCGCTCGCGCGCGCTCCGCGATATCGATCTCATCGCTCTGATCGGACGACACGGCTTGCCGCATGCGCGCGCCATCGCGCGCCGCAAGGATCTGAACCCGACCATCGCCCAGCTGATCAGGGCGCTTGAAAAGCCGACGCTGGTGAGCGTGCGGCGGCCGGAGGCAATCGCCAAGACGGGGCCCGAAAGCGCCGAAGTCGTCGCGACCAGGTCCGACAGCCAGCAGATGCCCAGCGCCGCCGAGAATGCACGGCACCGGCTGCGGTCGATGATGCGTGCCGATGCTGAGAGCGGCGGCGCGACCGTCAATCCGTTCGCCGGTGCTGAAACCTATGTCAAACTGCGCGAGACGGCGCTGACCGGCAACGCCGGGTTCTTCCAGACAGCACTGGCCAACGCGCTCGAGATCGATTTTTCAACGGCGCGGTCGCTCACCGCGAACCAAAACTACACGTCGCTGCTGGCCGCCCTGCGCGCGCTTGATCTCGGCGAAGAGAGGGCGTTCCTGATCACCGCCGCCGTATATCCCACAGAGTTTTCGCATCCGCAGGCCATCCGCATCTTCCTTGACCGCTACCGGCTGCTGCATCGCGACGCAGCGCTGGATAGGTTGCGCGGCTGGAAAGCCGAGACGCTGTCGAAGGCCATTCGCAATGCCGGACCCATCGCGGCAAATGCCGACATCCGCGAAGCGGACAGCGACAATACTGCTGCCAGCCCTAGGGCGCGTCGCGTCTGAAGAGATTCAAACGGACGCTCTAAGCCTTTGTTTTCATGCCTATCGTTAGAGGGACTTGACGGAAATAAGCTGCTCGACGGGAACAGAGCCGGCCTCGATCTCGACCACCCAGATGTCGGGATCGAATTTCTTCTCCCTTTCCAGTCGCGCGTCAAAGATGGCGGCATCGTCGCCGGCGCCGAGCAGACTGAAGAAACGGTCGTCGGGTTTGGCTGAATCGTAGCTCGTCTGCGGCGCCGGTCCAAACAAAGCAACCTCGCCCAGGCGGCCACGCGCCAGCACGAAGACGGCGCCGGCCTCGGTCGCGCCGCGCTTGACCACGGCGGCGAAGCCGCCAGCGCCAAAAACCCGGCGCAACAGGGCCGACACCCACAGATCGGTGGTTACGCGCATTACAAAACTCCGGACGAGATCCGGATGCTGTTTAGCGAGGTTTTCGCCAATCCGCGAGCGATCGCTTCCACCATTAGTAGGCCAAAGCCTCAGTTGGTCAGGCCGATCTCGCGCATCTTGACGTAGACGACCTCGTCGGGCTCGCCGGTCTCAGGCAGCCCGAACAGCGACTGGAACTCCTTGATCGCTGCCTTGGTGCGGGCCCCGACTACGCCATCGAGCTGCATGTCGTCATTGCCGAATGCCTTCAACCCAGCCTGGATCTTGATGATGCGGGCATCGGGTGCCTGCGCTGGCGCATCTGCCGGCGCCGAAGCCGAGATGGGAATCGCGGCCATGTCGCCCGGGCGAGGTGCAGGATGCGGCACGACCGTCGAGGCGGTTGGCATGGCGCCCAGTTGATCGAGCAGAACGCTGTCGATCTCGCCGGAAGCATTGAGCCCGACCTTCTGCTGATAGGCTTGTATGGCCCTACGCGTGTTGGGGCCAGAAATACCGTCGACGGTGCCGGAATAGAAATCCAGATCCTTCAATATGCCCTGAACCTGTTCGACGACTGGATCGCTCTTGATCGGGGCCGGGCCCGGCCGCACGATGTTGATGGTGGTTTCGGGCTCGTCGGCGCCTGCTCGAGGAAAGCCCTCTATGCTCCTGGTCGCGAAAAACGCGCCGGCATGAGGAAAAGGCTGATACCACAGGGCATTCGCCGAGACGTAGAACAGCGTCACCAGGAAGGCGGTCGAACCGCCGACCAGAACCGGATTGCGCGAGATCAGGCTGCCGACGGCGATCGCGCCACCCTGGAAGGCATTGCCGCGGCGCTTCACCGCCTTAGGCTGTTTTGCGGAGCGAGCCATGCCTGTCCCCTTTCGTCTCCGCCTTGGCCGCAGGCATCGGCAGCACGCCGGGCTTGTCAGTCGAACGTCCCTTCGGTCCGTTCACCGGCAAGCTGATCGTGACCGTGGTGCCCTCGCCCGGCATGCTTTCGATCGACATCGTGCCTTCGTGCAGCGCCACCAGACCCTTCACCAGCGACAGGCCGAGCCCGGTTCCCTCGAAGCGGCGCGTATAGTCGTTCTGGATTTGCATGAACGGCTTGCCGAGATTGGCAAAGTCTTCCTCGGCAATGCCGATGCCGGTGTCCCTGACCCAGAAATGCAACCGCGAGCCGATCCGCTTGGCGCCGACGACGACATCGCCGCCATCGGGCGTGAACTTGATGGCGTTGGAGACGAGGTTGATGAGTATCTGCTGCACGGCACGACGATCGGCGTTTATCTCGCCTGCATCCGGTGCGATCTGAGCCTGTAGATCGATGTTCTTTGCCACGGCCTGCAAGCGCATCATCGACTGGCACATTTCAACCGCTTCCACGAAGCGGAATGGTTCCGGCTCGGTTGCGTAGGCGCCGGCTTCGATCCTCGATACGTCTAGTATCGAGGTGACGACGGCAAGCAAATGCTGGCCGGACTCCTTGACCAGGCCGACATACTCCTTCTGGCGCGGATCCTTGAAGGTGCCGAACATCTCATGCAGCAGCATGTCGGAAAAACCGATGATCGCGTTCAACGGCGTGCGAAGCTCGTGACTGACGACCGCCAGAAACCGTCCCTTCGCCACTTCGGCAGACGCGGCCGCCTCTTTCGCAGCGGCAAGCTCTTCGCGCAAGCCGGTGAGTTCGTCGTTTTCGCGCAGGATGAGCGTGAAGACGTCCTCCTGCTCTTTCGCCCGCGCCAGCTCGAGGAAAAACGGCCGGTAATTGTCCGCTGTCGGGCCGTTGCCGTTCTGCGGCAGCCGGACACGAAGATCGAGCCGGCGCGCCGACGCGCCATCGCGCATGTCGGCCAGCGCGCTTAGGTATGCGACGCGATCGGACAGATGGATACGGTCGAACAGGCCGGTACCGAACAGCAACTCCGGCTGCAGCTTCAGGATCGTGCGCGCCTTTGCCGACGCATCCAGAACCTCGCCATGCCTGCCGGCCCGCAGGACAACGGCGTCGATGATGTTCTCGAGCCGATCGTCGGTCGCCGTATCAAGCTGCGCGCCGGCCGGATTGCCAAGTCTCGCGACGCGGGGAACGAGGGTGAGCGCCCAAGCCAGCGGCAGCAGCCAATGCCAAGCGGCGATTTCCGCCGGGCCGAACGGGAAGACGGAACCGGCAAAAGCCTGCAGTAGGATAGCGACAAATGCGGATGCGGCACCCCAGAGTGCAGCGCGACGAGACGCGCTGATCCACCAGGCTTCGAACGGCAGCGCCACGACAAGCATGGCGACCGGCGAGGCCATCCCGCCCGCCGCGGCAATGACACCGGCAAGAGCAAGACTGCCCATCACCAGGGCGACCTGGCCGGCGAACGCCATCTTGCCCGATGCCGCCACCAGCAAGGCGGCAAACCAGCAGAGGCCGAACGTCGCAAAGATCGCAGCCATAGTCACGGCCACGCCCATCCCCGAGGTGACCAGCGTGACTGCTGCACCTGCGGCAAAGAATGGAGCGGCCAGCATGACACCGATAAACCGCCTCTGGCACCGGCGGTCTTTCTGTCCGAGGATCGACGGATGAACCATACGTTCGCAACCGGCTGCCATCGCGCCGGGCAACTCAACGTATCTGGCTCTTATCGAACTCAACTCAACGCACTCGCACCTGGTCGTGAACAGCCCTGCTTCGCAGGTTGCTTTTGTTGCTCTGAAACTCGCATCCAGCGTTTAAGGAATGGATAAGGCGGGACCGATCAATGCCCGGCCTGAGGCAAATATTGGGAGGGCGGCGCGGCAAAACCTTGGCAATTGCAGCCATAGTAAATGGAGCGTTATCCGGCGGACTGTCCTTCCGTCTCCCACAGTCGCCACCGGCACGCCCCGCTTCCGAAAAAATAACCATAGAAAACAACCGGATGGATGGTTAACCTTAAGTGAAGAAAATCGGCTGGATTTGAGACAGATCGACTGCAAAATGCTTCGTTTCGAATCTGACTAAAATTTGAGGAAAATTTTCGCTGACCGGGCAAGCCGTCCTTTGCGCGTCTATGCCACTATCGTACCCATAAAAGAGGTCATGCCGCACGAATGCATGATCCGGTCACAGATGAGGGCATACAGATGGGCTTTCTGATCAGAATGGCTTTCTGGTTTTCGCTGGTGCTTCTGGCGCTGCCGCTGAATGTCGGCTCCGACGAGACAGGCCAGCAAAGCGTCGGGCCGATCCAGGCGTTGTTTGCGGCACGCGAAGCCGTCGGCGACATTGCCGGCATATGCGAGCGCAAGCCTGACGTCTGCGAGACCGGCAAGTCCGCAATGCACACGATCACCGCCCGGGCCAAGGAGACCGCAAAGATCGCGGCCGCCATGTTGGACGACAACACCGCCGAACCGGACACGGCGACAACGACCGGCAGCGTGCCCGAAGACATCGTCTTGCCGGCGAAAGTCCACCTGCCCGCGAGAGTCGAGTTGCCGGCGAAAAACTGAGATATATTTCAGCGTATCCGTCACTGGACCGCAGGCCGTCCGCCCCTCGACGCCTAGAGTGTTTTTCCTCTTTTTCCGTGACGCGGCGTCGCCGGATGACTATATCCGGGGCTATGACCACGACGATCCAAACGATCCGCGACGACTTCTCCCTGCTTGACGAGTGGGAAGACCGCTATCGCTATGTGATCGAACTGGGCGAAGCCCTGCCGCCATTTCCCGATGAGGAACGCAACCCCGCCAACAAGGTGCCTGGCTGCGTCAGCCAGGTCTGGCTGACGACCCAATATGGACCAGGTCCCGACCCAATCGTCACCTTCGCCGGCGATTCGGACGCCCATATCGTGCGCGGCCTCGTCGCAATCATGCTGGCGCTGTTTTCCAGACGACCCGCCAGCGAGATCCAGAAAACCGACGCGGAAGCCACGCTGAAGGCACTTGGCCTCGACGAACACCTGTCGCCGCAACGCGCCAATGGTCTTCGTTCCATGGTCAAGCGCATCAAGCGCGACGCTGAGGCGGCCTTGAGGCAGACCGCCTGACCCAGGCCCAACGGGGCGCGATTGCGGCACGGCGGAGAGCCCGCACATAGCGCAACGCATATCGCTCCAGCAATGCCCCAAAAGCAAAACGGCGCCCGGAGGCGCCGTTGATCGTTCAACCCACGTTGGGAAGAGCCGATTCAGCGCCCCTTGCGCTTGCGGCCGAGACCCATCTTTTTGGCGAGCTGGGAGCGGGCAGCAGCATAGTTGGGAGCAACCATCGGATAGCTTGCGTCCAGGCCCCATTTTTCACGATACTCGTCGGGCGTCAGACCATAGTGGGTCATCAGATGACGCTTCAGCGACTTGAACTTCTTGCCGTCTTCAAGACAGACAATGTAGTCGTCATGGACGGAGCGTTTCGGGTTTACTGCCGGCTTCTGCTTGTCGGCAGGAGGCTGTTCACTGGCGCCGCCCACGCGCCCGAGGGCGGCATGGACATCGGCGATAAGGCTCGGCAGCTCGCCGACCGGCACCGGATTGTTGCTGACATAGGCGGCCACGACATCGGCCGTCAACTCGATCAGCGCATCACTATTTCTGGAAGGTGTTTCGATAATATCCATGGCTTCATGGCCCCAACGAGAGTTGTTTCTATCTGCGCCCTATTTTTGATAGGTCGGGCATCGCGCGAAATTTTTGCAGGAAAGAGCCTCTGCGATTCGCGTCGCAGATTCTTAATGAGCCAGTGAGTCAAGTAAGTCAATTCGCTTCTTGCGCTGTATTCATCGATGTTAATAAAATAGTCCACGAACAGCTTCAACCTTTCGTGCACTCTGTAATTTTGCGATATTTTCTGGTCCGACCAGCAACGGCTGACGCCCCGTCGAGCTGCCGTTACATCCTCGATGGCTAGTAAAATGCTCTCAATGCTTGGCTATGCTTGGTTGTGGCGCAGGCAATCTGGTTGTTTTCAGAGTCTATAAAACCACAGGTTGCGATTTGCTGTTTGCAAGCAAGCCAGAAATCAACGCTGTGGGCCGACACCGATCCATCAATGTGGAGTGATGTATTTTCCGTAGGCCCAGCCGGTGACGAAATTGCCGCTGTGTGCCGGATCATGCCAGACTTCGCACCAGCGATAGCGGATCTTCTGTTCCTGCTTCCAAACCGGCTGCTTGGCGATGTCGAGCAAGTTTATGCCGCCGGTGCATCTCCCGGTCATCTGCAAAACGGTACCGTTGGGATAGGCGGCCTGCTTCTGGGACGACCCCGCCGGATACTTGCGCACGTTGAGCGTGTCGCCAAACGGAACGTTGGTCACTTGCCAAGCTGCGAACACGGTTGCATGAGATTGGCCGGTAAAGGCCAAGACTGTCGAAGCGACGGCGAAAGCTGCGGCAGCGTGAAAACGGAATTTCATTTTTCTCACTCCTGCGGCTCATCTTCTGGAGCCCGGCGCAAACATATACTCCGGCTCTTGAACCTGCGCTGATCGGCGTGTTCATTCTCCATTCAAATAACTTCCACAGCGAGACGCAATGACCCGAACCCCAGCATTTCCAACCGTCAGCCCGCCGCAACCAGAGAAGCGACCGGTCTTCGATCTGCATCATGGAGTAACCCGGACAGACGACTATGCCTGGCTGAGAGCCGATAACTGGCAAGAGATGTTCAGGGATCCGTCCCTGCTCGATGCCCAGATCCGCGCCCATCTCGAAGCCGAGAACGCCTATCAGGCGGCGCTCATGGCCGGCACCGCCCAGTTGCGGAAGCAGCTTTTCAAGGAGATGAAGGGCCGCATCAAGGAGGACGATTCGTCCGTGCCGATGAAGGATGGACCGTACGCCTATGGGTCATCTTTCAAGCTTGGTGGCGAGCAGCCGCGTTATTTCCGCACGCCGCGCGATGGCGGCGACCAAGAGGTCCTGCTCGACGGCGATCTCGAGGCCGAGGGCAAAGCCTATTTCCGCCTCGGCGGTGTCGACCATTCGACCGACCACCGCAAACTTCTCTGGGCCTTCGACGACAAGGGTTCCGAATTCTACACGCTTCGCGTCCGCGATCTCGCCGACGGCAACGATCTGGCGGACAGGATCCCGGATACCGGTGGCGGCGGCGTGTGGGATGCCGGAAATGACGGATTTTTCTACACCCGCCTCGATCCCAACCACCGTCCCTCCAAGGTGCTGTTCCATGCCCTTGGCGACAGTCCTGAGAACGACCGGCTGATTTATGAGGAAACCGACCCAGGCTTCTTCATGAATGTCGGCGGCACGCGCTCCAACGAGTGGATCATGGTCGGCATCAACGACCACGAGACGTCGGAATATCGCATCATGAGCGCGAGCGAGCCGTTCGCCGAACCGAAGCTGGTTTCTCCGCGCGAGACCGGCCTGCAATACGACCTCGAAGAAGGGGGCGATATCTTCTTCATTCTCACCAACGCCGACGGCGCCAAGGATTTCAAGATCATGACTGCGCCAGCGAGCGACCCGGTGCGCGCCAACTGGCAGGAGCTGGTGCCGCACGAAGCGGGCCGGCTGATCCTTTCGCTGATCGGCTTCAAAGACCATATGGTCAGGCTTGAACGCAAGGAAGGCCTGCCGCGAATCGTCGTGCATGACCGCAAGAGCGGCGAGGAACACCTCATCTCCTTCGACGAGGAAGCCTTCTCGCTCGGCCTATCGGGATCCTATGAATATGACACCGAGATCATGCGCTTTTCCTACTCGTCCATGACAACGCCGGCGCAGGTCTTCGACTACAACATGCGGACCCGCGAGCGCGTGCTGCTGAAGACCCAGGAAGTACCGTCCGGCCACGACCCGGACCATTACGTGACGCGGCGGCTGATGGCGCCCGCCGCCGACGGCGAACTGGTGCCGATCTCGCTCATCCACCATCGCGACACGCCGCTCGACGGGTCCGCGCCTTGCCTGCTTTACGGCTACGGCTCCTACGGCATCACGGTCCCGGCCGCGTTCAACACCAATTTGCTTTCGCTGGTCGACCGCGGCTTCGTCTACGCGATTGCCCATGTCCGCGGCGGCAAGGACAAAGGCTATGGCTGGTACGACGACGGCAAGCGGGCGCATAAGATGAACACGTTCACCGATTTCATCGCAGTCGCCCACCACCTCGTCGCCGAACGCTACACGCAACATGACCGCATCGTCGCACAGGGTGGCTCGGCCGGCGGCCTGCTGATGGGCGCCGTCGCGAATATGGCGCCGGAATGCTTCGGCGGTATCGTCGCCGAGGTTCCGTTCGTCGACGTGCTCACCACCATGCTCGACGCGACCTTGCCGCTGACGCCGCCGGAATGGCCAGAATGGGGCAATCCGATCGCCTCGGAGGAGGACTACCGAACGATCGCCGCCTACTCGCCCTATGACAATGTCGCCGCGCTCGACTATCCGCCCATCCTGGCGCTTGCCGGTCTCACCGACCCGCGTGTCACCTATTGGGAGCCGGCCAAGTGGGTGGCGCGGCTGCGCGACCGCAAGAGCGGCGACAATCCGGTGCTGTTCAAGATCAATATGGACTCCGGTCATGCCGGCGCATCCGGCCGGTTTTCCAGGCTCGAGGAAATCGCCTTCACCTATGCGTTTGCGCTGAAGGTGGCGGGCAAGGCCGACCTTGCCACCACAGCGCCGCCCACCCTTTTGGATGCGCAAACGGCGCTGTAGGAGCTTGATCCTGCGAACGATCCCCAGTGGGAAATCGATTCCGATTTCGGGTCATGGCCTGGCTGATTTTCCGCTCGCAATTGCAATGGCCGCGCGCTACCCAGTGCGCGGCTTTTGAGCCACGCCGCCCAAATCATCGGTCACGTCAAGGGTCTGCCATGTTACTCGTCGACGTCTATCTCGACAAATCGCCCATCCAGGGCATCGGTGTCTTTGCCAAGAACCGCATCGCCCGCGGCACACTGGTCTGGAAGCTCGATCCCAATTACGACCGGCGCATCCCGGTCGAGGTCTACGAGCGCGAGACCGGGCCGGTCAAAGCCTATCTCGACCGGTATTCCTATCCTGACCGCCGCGATCCAAACTTCATCGTCTTCGAAGCCGACGACGCGCGCTACATGAACCATGCCGATGACCCGAATTGCGACGTCGCCTCTCCCGAGGAGACATATGCGTTGCGCGACATAGCGCCCGGCGAGGAAATGACCTGCAACTACAATCATTTCTTCGAAACCGGCTTCGATTTCCTCGGCGACCGCTGACGCGCCGCCATCCCTCGGGTTTTCGAGCTAGGTCCAATCTACATTCAGGATTCTCAACGCGGTTTGGCGTTGATTCATTGCG
>SAQG01000050.1 GCA_004020315.1 Mesorhizobium sp. | reverse complement strand
ACAAACTCAAATCAACGGGAATCCTGAATCCCTTAAATCGCGACACGCTTTAGGCCGAAATCCCCGCCGCCCTGGCGCGTGCCAGAAGCCGCTCGGCCAGCTTGAGATGCGGCCGGTCGTACATCTTTCCGCCGATGCCGACGACGCCGGGATTTCCAGCCGCCTCGAAAGCCTGGACGATCGCCAGGGAGTGTTTCACCGCCTCGGTCGACGGCGTGAAAGCAGCGTTGATGACCGGCACCTGCGACGGATGGATCGCCATCTTGCCGGTGAAGCCGTCACGCTCTGCCTCGGCGCATTCCGCCTCGAAGCCGGCCAGGTCACGAAAACTGGGAAAAACCGTGTCGATCGCCGCGACTTCCGCAGCAGCCGCGGCGAGGATGGTCATGGTGCGGGCGAAACGGAATACATCGGTGTAGCGGCCATTTTCGTCGCGGGCCGTGCGCGCGCCGATTGCTGCCGATAGATCTTCCGCGCCCCAGGTGATGCCGACAAGCCGCGCACTTGTCTTGGCATAGGTCGCAGCCGTCAGCCCGCCGGCGGCCGTTTCGGTGATGATTGGCAGGATTTTGATGACGCCGTCCGGCAGCCCGCTTTCGGCCTCGTGCACCCTGAGCTTGGCCGAGAGATGCTGGACATCCTGACCGCTGTTCGACTTCGGCAGCATGATGCCGAGGGGTTTCGCTGGCACGAGTGCCGCCAGATCGTCATCGGTCAGATCGGTCGAGAGATCGTTGATGCGGACATAGATCGCGGATCTGGTTTGATGCCTGTGTTTGGTGATGAAGCGTGCGGCGATGTCGCGTGCCAAAGCCTTGTTTTGCGGCGCGATCGAATCCTCGAGATCGACGATGACCACGTCGGCGCCCGCACCAAATGCTTTTTCCAGCTTCTTTTCGGAATCGCCGGGAACGAACAGCAGCGAGCGCATCTGTCAGGCCGCCTTCTTCATCATCATCGCCTGCCTTGTGCATTTGGCGACGAGCACGTCATTCTGGTTATAGGCGCGGTGCTCGAATTCGACGATACCGCGGTCCGGCTTCGACCTGGAGTCGCGCACCGACACCACCGTCGTCTCGACGCGGATCGTGTCGCCGTGGAAGACCGGATGCGGAAACACCGTCTCCTTTATGCCCAGATTGGCGACGGTGGTGCCGACGGTGATGTCGTTCACCGAAATGCCGATCATCAGGCCCAGAGTAAACAGCGAGTTGACCAGCGGCTTGCCCCATTCGCTTTTGGCGGCGAAGTCGAAATCAATGTGCAGCGGCTGCGGGTTCAGCGTCATCACCGAAAACAGCATGTTGTCGCTTTCGGTGACGGTTTTCCGCAGCGTGTGCCGGAAGACATGGCCGACGACGAACTCTTCCAGATAAAGCCCGGCCATGGTCGATCTCCTCCGCTGCCGCATCGACCCGAAAATCGGAATCGATTTCGGGAAAGCACGATGCGAAGATTCAAAGTGCTAGAGCGTACTTTCCGAAAGGACGCACGTCGCTCTAAGGGTTGATAGGCGCTGCATACCGCGCTCGCAAGCCAGTTAACAAACATGGTGAACCGTTCGTAAACCATTTCTGCCTACGGTCTTCACTGAGGCGGGAACGGACTCGGGTTAGGGGCGTAGCGGACGACATGGTTGTTTCGCATTTCCTGAAATGGATTTACACGGCAAGGGTCTCAGAGCGCACCGCTGCGGCAAGCGCTTTGGCTCGCGCCTATATCAACGCCGAACTGCCTTTCGAGGATCGCTGCGCGGCGGAGGCCGCGCTGACGCTGCTGCTCGACGATGCCTCGTCGAAGGTGCGGCTGGCGATTGCAGAGGCGCTATCGATGAGCCATCACGCGCCGCTGCAGATCATCAGCGCGTTGGCCTCGGACCAGCCGGAAGTGGCCAGCCTGGTGCTGGCGCGTTCGCCGCTACTCACCGATGCCGATCTGATCGACCGTGTCGCCGGCGGTCAGAAGACCACCCAGACGCTGATCGCCGACCGTCCGTTCGTCTCCATGGCGGTCGCCGCGGCGATCGCCGAAATCGGTGAGCCGGAAGCCTGCGCCACGCTTCTCGCCAACAGCGGTGCTGACATTGCTTCGCTTAGCTTCCGCCGTATCGCCGAACGCCATGGCCATCTGCCTGTGGTGCGCGAAGCGCTGATATCAGATGCGCGGCTGCCCGCCGACTGCCGGCATATGCTGCTGATAAAACTTGGTGAAACGCTCAAAGGTTCGCCGCTGGTGCTGGCGTTGATGGGCCGTGCCAGAGCCGAGCGCGTCATGCGCGACGCTTGCGTCAAAGCTTCCGTGACGCTGATCGAAGGCACGCGCCAGGAGGAACATACGGCGCTCATCGAGCATCTACGCCTGCGCGGCGATCTGACCGCAAGTTTCATCATTCGCACCATCGCGCATGGCAACGTCGATTTCTTCGGCTCGGCGCTGGTCGCGCTCAGCCAGCAATCCGAACAACGGGTGAGGGCGCTGCTGGCCGGCGGGCACGATGTGGCGCTGCAGGCGCTGTTCCGGAGCGCCGGCCTGGCCGCGGCCACGCACGCGATCATCCTGCGCGCGCTGAAGATCTGGCGCGAGGTCGCCAATGGCAAGCGCCTTGCAGGCGTCCAGGAAGTCAGCTGGCTGATGCTGAAGGAATTGGGCGGGCAGTCCGCCGAAGGCGATCTCGCCGGGCTGGTCAAATCGATCCATCTCGATGCGCTGCGCGAAAACGCGCGCGGCCATGCGCTGGCGATCGCTGCGGCCTGACACTCAAACGGACTGTCTGCGGTTGCCGGCAAACCAGACGCTCGGGCATTTTACAACGCCCGAGCGAGCAATCAGGACCGGCCGATAATCAGAATCGGTAATTGACGCCGAACTTCACGGTTGAGAACTCTGCCGTGGCGCTGAAGTCGGAGCCGTCGCTGTCGTAGCGCCAATCTCCGAGATCGGTGTAAAGGTATTCGACTTTAGCTGTCCACTGGCTCGAAATGCCGTATTCGATACCTGCGCCGACTGTCCAGCCGACCCGAGTGTCCTCGCCGTCTTGCAACTCGGGAGCATTTGGGATGCGTGCATCCACGCCTCCGATCGCCACACCACCAGTTACGTATGGCAGAACATTGTCGAAGGCATAACCCGCCCTGCCGCGAATTGTGGCAAGCCAGTTGACCTCCGTCTCGCACGGGCCCGACCCGCAATTGAACGAGTTGAACAAAGCGGGCCCGTGGGAACCCTCTATGCCCGACCAGGCAATGTCTGCCTCGGCGCCAAGAACGTAATGGCCCATCTGGTAGTTGTAGCCGATGGCGACGCCGCCAATGACCCCGTCGATGTCCAGATCTCCCGTCTCACCGGGCGGATTGAGATGTTCGGTGTCACCAAAACCGTAGCCGATAAATCCGCCCAAATAGGCGCCGCTCCAGTTGTAGGCCGACTCAACGGGTAGTGTATCGATCACAGCATCGGCCGAGATCGCAACCTCGGATGAGCCTATAACGAGAATGGATGCGAGAAGAATCTTGCGCATAATTTGCCCCCTAATATTGATATCAAACTACTACCTTAGGCTGCTGGCTTTGGTCCATATGCGCTCTCTCCCTTCGCGGCGGTTGGACAACGGTTCCTCTTTTTTGTTGCAAATAGGACACGAAATTGCAGAAGTCGTCGGATTTCAAAGCAGTAGACCAACTATTTTCGGCGCTTTCAGCGCTGCTTGACATGCAAAGCGGCACCGGCTTGCTTCAATCGCGCTTCTAGTGCTTGTCAAATGATGCGGTTACCCTCCTTCGCAAAGAATCCGGAAAACCCCCGATAGCGGCGGCGATGATGCGCAGCGAGGCTTCGATCTGCAGCAACGGTCGCCGTTTGCGGTTCGCCGAGCAGAGACGCTCAGATGTCCAGCACTTCCGTCTCGGCGAATTCCGCACGTTCCTGGATGAAGCGGAAGCGGGCTTCCGGCTTGGTGCCCATCAGCGCGTCGACCGCATCCTTGGTCGCCGCCTCGGCGTCGATAACATCGACCCTGAGCAGCGTGCGCTTCCTCGGGTCCATGGTCGTTTCCTTGAGCTGGGCGGCCATCATTTCGCCGAGCCCTTTGAAGCGGCCGATTTCGACTTTGCCGCGCCCGGTGAATTCGGTGCGTAGGAGTTCGTCCTTGTGCGCATCGTCGCGGGCATAGGCGACCTTGCCGCCTTGCCGGATCGAGTAGAGCGGCGGCACCGCCAGATAGAGATGGCCATCGCGGACCAGGCTCGGCATCTCCTGATAGAAGAAGGTGATCAGCAATGAGGCGATGTGGGCGCCGTCGACGTCGGCGTCGGTCATGATGATGACCCGGTCGTAGCGCAGATCCTGATCGCGGTACTTCGAGCGTGTGCCGCAGCCAAGCGCCTGGATCAGGTCGGAAATCTGCTGGTTGCCGGCCAGCTTGTCGTTGCCGGCGCTGGCGACGTTGAGGATCTTGCCGCGCAGCGGCAGCACTGCCTGGCTGGCGCGGTCGCGCGCCTGTTTCGCCGAGCCGCCGGCCGAATCGCCTTCGACGATGAAGAGCTCGGCGCCGGCCGCGGCATTCTGCGTGCAGTCGGCGAGCTTGCCGGGCAGGCGCAGCTTGCGCACCGCGCTCTTGCGCGACACTTCCTTTTCCTGGCGCCGCCGCACCCGCTCGTCGGCACGCGCGATCACCCATTCGAGCAGTTTCGAAGCTTCCTGCGGATTGTCGGCCAGCCAGTGATCGAAGGGGTCGCGGATGGCGGTCTCGACGATCCTGATCGCCTCGATCGTCGCCAGCCTGTCCTTGGTCTGACCGACGAATTCCGGCTCGCGGATGAACACCGACAGCATGCCCGCCGCTGAGATCATGACGTCTTCCGACGTGACGATCGAAGCACGCTTGTTGCCGACCAGCTCGGCATAGGCGCGCAAGCCGCGCGTCAACACGTTGCGGAAGCCGGTCTCGTGCGTGCCGCCTTCGCCGGTCGGGATGGTGTTGCAGTAGGAATTGAGAAATCCGTCGCCGCCGAACCAGGTCACCGCCCATTCGAGCGAACCATGGCCGCCTTGTCTGTCGCTTTTGCCGGCGAAGATCTCTCGGGTGACCTGGAATTCGTCGCCGAGCGAGGCTTTCAGGTAATCCTTGAGGCCACCGGGAAAATGGAACTCGGCCTTGGCCGGCGTCGTGTCCTTCTCCTTGATCAGCGACGGATCGCAGGTCCAGCGGATCTCGACGCCGCCGAACAGATAGGCCTTCGAGCGCGTCATGCGGTAGAGCCGTGCTGGCTCGAACGCCGCGCCCTTGCCGAAGATCTGCTCGTCGGGATGGAAGCGGATCTTGGTGCCGCGCCGGTTATGCACCTCGCCGAGCTGCTCCAGGCCGGTCACCGGAACGCCGCGCGAAAAGCGCTGGCGATAGAGCTGGCGGCCGCGCGCGACCTCGACCTCGAGATGGTCCGACAGCGCGTTGACGACGGAGACGCCGACGCCGTGCAGGCCACCCGAGGTCTCGTAGACCTTGCTGTCGAACTTGCCGCCCGAATGCAGCGTCGTCATGATGACTTCGAGCGCCGGCTTCTTGAATTTCGGATGCGGATCGACCGGAATGCCGCGGCCATTGTCGGTGACGGCCAGATATCCGTCGGCCGAAAGCTCGACATCGATGAAGGTCGCGTGGCCGGCGACCGCCTCGTCCATCGAATTGTCGATGACCTCGGCGAACAGATGATGCATCGCCTTGTCGTCGGTGCCGCCGATATACATGCCGGGCCGCCGCCGAACCGGCTCCAGACCTTCCAGAACCTCGATGTCGGCGGCACTGTAGCTCTCGCTGCCGTCGCGGGGTGCCGGGCGCTTCGCCGCCTGCACCAACGGGTCGGCCGGGCGCGCAGTGGCGCGAACCGGTTGTGGCTGCTTGTCCAGAGTGCCGAAAAGATCGTTGTTGTCGTCCATGCTGGTCCTGGATTCCGATGCTGCGAATCACCACCCGATACTGCCACGCTTTTCGCGGGCAGGCGACGGAGGTTCCTGTTACGTTCGAGGATGGAGCCTCTTACTGCAAAACCATCCGACAACCAAGCGGCGGAAATGGGTCGAGGGGCATTTGTAAACCTTGTCCGAAGGTTGTGTCCGAAGGTTGGCTGAAAGCGGTATCCGCGGACCGCCGCTGACCTAGAATGCAGTGGAATCCGCAAGAGGCTGTCGCTTACGGATGTTGGATTACAGTTCGCTCCTGCTCGCGGCGGCGCTGTCGGGCATGTGCCTCAGCATCACCTTGTTTGCGATCTGGTTCACTGCGCCACAGGCACGCTTTGTGCTGACGGTGGCGTGCGGCATTCTGGTGCTCGCCGCGCAGGTGGTCTTGTTCTGGCATTATGCCAGGCATCCCAGCCCCTGGCTGTGCCAGATTGTGCTCGCGCTTCTCAGCCTGGGCTTCCTGACCCTCTGCCTGTCGGCCATGCAGTATCTCGGCGTGCGCGACTACAGGCGCGCCATCTTGCCGACTCTGGCTGCGGTGGCGGTTTGCGCAGGCGCGACGTCCCTCGGCCTTGATGGCGTCGGCTTCATCGTCACCTACGCGACGGTAACGGCGCTGCTCACGCTTATCGGGGTGCTGTTCTGGATCATGGGTGGTCACGATCGCCGGATATTGCTGGTCGTTTCGTTCCTGAGCGGCGTCTGTGCGCTGTCCTTCGGACTTTGCGGCGCGGTCCTGCTGGTCGAGGGCCAGTGGGTGCTCGGCGTTGCGCCCGACAACTGGGCCGAACGGTTGAATTCCGTGGTGGCGGTCGCCTGCATGACCGCGCTCGGGGCTTTGACGCTCTCCCTGCACCATTTGCAGGCGCAGATCGAACTGAAGGCCGAGAGCATGACCGACCCTTTGACCGGGCTGATGAACCGGCGCGCGTTGACGGCATTCTACGGTGAGCGGGTTTTCGGCCCGTTCATGTCCGTCGCCATGTTCGACCTCGACCATTTCAAGAAAACGAACGATGTATTCGGTCATCCGGTCGGCGATCAGGTTCTGCGCCGCTTCGCCACTGTCATCCGGAAATATGCCAGGACCGGCGTCGACGCCTTCCGGCTGGGCGGCGAGGAATTCGTCCTCGTCATGTCGCGGATGACTGAAGAGAAGGCTTACGACATTGCGAGCAAGATCAGCGTCGCCTTCGGCACGGAAGTCGTGGCCACCCAGCTTGGTCCTTTGCGCAGCACAGTCAGTGGCGGCATCGGCTTCGGCGGGACGGGTGGCGCCAGTCTCGACCATGTGCTGGCCGAAGCCGACGCCGCACTCTATGCGGCAAAGCGCGCCGGGCGAAATCGCGTCGTCGCCCACAACAAGGCGAGCAAGGCCGACGCGCCGGCCTTGCGTTCTGCCTGATTGAGGCTTCTATCTTTTTGTTAGACCATGATCTTGTCCGAAAAACCGGATTCCATTTTTCGGGATCATGGTCTACTCCGCCGCCCCCAGATATTCCGACAGCGGCGGGCAGGAGCAGACGAGGTTGCGGTCGCCGGCGACATTGTCGATGCGCGACACCGGCGGCCAGTATTTGGCTGATGTGTCGGCATCGCCGGCTGGGTAGGCCGCCTCCAGGCGCGAATAGGGATGGGTCCACTGGCCGGCCAGCGCCTCGGCCGCGGTATGCGGCGCATTGACCAGCGGATTGTCGGCCAGGGGCCATTCGCCTTTCGCCACCTTGGCTGCCTCGCCTGATATCGCGATCATCGCTTCGCAGAAGCGATCGAGCTCGCTCTTGGGTTCGGACTCGGTCGGCTCGACCATCAAGGTGCCGGACACCGGGAACGACATGGTCGGCGCATGGAAACCGTAGTCGATCAGCCGCTTGGCGACGTCGTCGACGCTGATGCCGGCGCTGTCCTTGAGCACGCGGGTGTCGAGGATGCATTCATGCGCGATGCGTCCATGCCTGCCCTTGTAGAGCACCGGGAAATGCGGTTCGAGCCGCGTCGCCAGGTAGTTGGCGGAAATGATCGCCGTCTCGGTCGCCTGCTTCAGACCCGAAGCGCCCATCATGCGGATATACATCCAGGTGATCGGCAGGATCGAAGCGCTGCCGAATGGTGCGGCCGACACGGCATGGCCCGAGCCTTCGGTGACATGGCCGGGCAGATACGGTTTCAGATGCGCCTTGACGCCGATCGGGCCGACGCCGGGACCGCCGCCGCCATGCGGAATGCAGAATGTTTTATGCAGATTCATGTGGCAGACATCGGCGCCGATGTCGCCGGGGCGGGCGAGGCCGACCAGCGCGTTGAGGTTGGCGCCGTCGAAATAGACCTGGCCGCCATGCTCATGGATGAGGGCGCAGAGATCGCGCGCGCCTTCCTCGAAGACGCCGTGTGTCGATGGATAGGTGAACATCAGCGCCGCGAGGTCTTGCGCATGCTCGGCCGCCTTGGCCTTCAGATCGTCGATATCGATGTTGCCGTCTTCGGTGCAGCGCACGACGACGACGCTCATGCCGGCCATCGCCGCACTCGCCGGATTGGTGCCATGCGCGGATGACGGGATCAGGCAGACCGTACGGTGGCCTTCGCCGCGTGAGCGGTGATAGCCGCGAATGGCGAGCAGCCCGGCATATTCGCCCTGGCTGCCGGCATTGGGCTGCAGGGTCACCGCGTCGAAACCGGTGATCTCCGCCAGCCAGCCTTCCAACTCGTCGATCATGGCGCGGTAGCCGGTCGAATGGCTTGCCGGGGCGAAAGGATGCAGGTTGGCGATATCAGGCCAGCTTACCGGCATCATCTCGGCGGCGGCGTTGAGCTTCATGGTGCAGGAGCCGAGCGGGATCATGGCGCGGTCGAGCGCCAGGTCCTTGTCGGCCAGCCGGCGCAGGAAGCGCATCATGTCGGTTTCCGAGCGGTTGTCGTGGAAGACGGGCTGCGTCAGAAATTCCTTGCCGCGCGGTTTTCCGGGCATGGTGCTGCCAGCAGCGGCGCCTGCCTTGGCGCCGAACAGCGCGGCGATCGCGTCCAGATCGGCATCGGTCGAGGTCTCGTCGAAGCTGATGCCGATATGGTCGGGGTCGATGACGCGCAGCAATCGGCCGGTCTTTTCAGCGGCAGCGGCGATTGCGCCCGCTCTGCCCTTCACTTCCACCGTCACCGTGTCGAAGCGGGTGGCGCCAAGCACCGAAACGCCTGCTGCGTCGAGGCCGGCAGCCAGGCGGTTGGCCAGCGTGTGGATTCGCTCTGCAATCGCCTGCAGTCCTTTAGGACCATGCCAGATCGCATAGGCCGTCGCCATGTTGGCGAGCAGCGCCTGCGCGGTGCAGATGTTGGAAGTCGCCTTGTCGCGGCGGATATGCTGTTCGCGCGTCTGCAGCGCAAGGCGGTAACCGGGGCGGCCCTTGCTGTCGGTGGACTGGCCGACAAGGCGGCCGGGCATTAGCCGCGTCAGCCTGTCGGAAACGGCGCAATAGGCGGCGTGCGGCCCGCCAAAGCCCATCGGCACGCCGAAGCGCTGCATCGGCCCGACGGCGATGTCGGCGCCAAGCTTAGCCGGCGCATCGGTCAGCGTCAGGCCGAGCGGATCGGCAATGAAGACGACCAGCGCGCCGGTGGCGCGGGCTTTCTCGATTGCCGCCCTGTGGTCGCCGTAGACGCCAAACGTATCAGGCCAGGAGACGAGCAGAGCGGCGGTGTTGTCGTCGATCGTGTCGCCGTCGACCTCGATGCCGAGCGGTTCGGCGCGGGTGCGCACGACGTCGAGCGTCTGCGGGTGCGGGGTGCCGGCAAGCGCCACCTTGGTCCGCTTGTCGCGGTGATGACGCAACGCAATGCCAACCGCCTCGGCCACCGCCGTCGCCTCGTCGAGCAGCGAGGCCGACGCCACCGGCAGGCCGGTCAGCTCGGCGACCAAGGTCTGGAAATTGAACAGCATTTCGAGCCGGCCCTGGCTGATCTCAGCCTGGTAGGGCGTGTAAGCCGTATACCAGGCCGGGTTCTCGAACAGATTGCGCTGGATGACCGGCGGCACGTGAACGCCGTGGTAGCCGGCGCCGATGAAGCTCTTCAGAACTTTATTTTTCGCCATTGTCGCTGAAAGCTCTGCCAGCGCCTCCGCTTCGCTCGCCGGGGCCGGCAAGGCCAGCGGCCGGTCGAGCCGGATCGATTTCGGCACAGCCTGGCTGATCAGCGTCTCGACTGAGGGAACGCCGATCGTCGCCAGCATGGCTCTGACATCATTGAGGCCGGGGCCAATATGGCGGGCCGAGAAGGGGTAGGATTCTGCTGCAGTCATCTTCTTGGTCCTGCTATCAACCAATATGGGCTTTGTAGGCGGTCTCATCCAAGAGGCCTTCGAGTTGGCTTTCATCGGCCAGCTTCATCTTCCACAGCCAGCCGTCGCTGGTCGCCGCCGAATTGACCAAAGACGGGTCCGACGAAAGCGAGGTGTTGGCCTCGGTGATCTCGCCGTCTACCGGTGCATAGACGTCCGATGCCGCCTTGACGGATTCGACCACGACGGCCGTATCGCCCTTGGCCAGCTTTTTCCCAAGCTCCGGCAATTCGACGAAGACGAGATCGCCGAGCTGTTCCTGCGCGTAGTCGGTGATGCCAACGGTGGCGATACCGCCTTCGACGCGGAGCCATTCGTGATCTTCGGTGAAATAGGTTTTTGCCATGAAATTCATCCTTTGCGGTAGCGATGCGGCGTGAAGGGCAGGGGATTGATATCGACCGGGATTTTCGTCCCGCGAACGTCGGCGAAGAGTTGCGTGCCTGGTTTGGCCAGCGACGTCTGGACATAACCCATGGCGACCGGATGGGCGGCCGAGGGGCCGAAGCCGCCGGAGGTGACGTGGCCGGCGGGATTGCCGTCGGCGTCGAAAAGGGCAACGCCGGTGCGCACCGGCTGGCGGCCTTCCGGCTTCAGGCCGACGCGTTTCTGCGCCGGGCCGCGCTCCAGGATTGAACGCAATGCGTCGGCGCCGATGAAAGCGCCAGAGGCGCGAACCTCCTTCGGGATCGCCCACATCAGCCCGGCGCTGGCCGGGTCGATCTCAGGCGTGATGTCCAGTCCGTGCAGGCACAGCCCTGCTTCGAGCCGCAAGCTGTCACGGGCGGCCAGCCCAACCCACATCACGCGTTCGTCCTCGAGCAGCTTGGCGACGAGATTTCGCGCATCCGCTTCCGGCAGGGCGATCTCGAAACCGTCTTCACCGGTATAGCCGGACCGGCTCATAAACCAGTTCGCGCGGGGCTCAAAGCCGTGCATGAACAGCAGCGAACCAGTCTCGATGCCGGCGCGAGACAGGGCGGCCCAGGCTTCGGGGCCCTGGATCGCCAGGAAGACGCGGTCGAGTGCGTCCACCTTTGTGTCAAAATCCCCCTTTGCGTCAAAATCCAGGGCAAGCGTGCGCAGGTGCTTTTCGTCGGCTTCGGCATTGCCGGCATTGGCGACGACCATGAAGCGCGCCTGGCCAAGCCTGGTGACAATCAGATCGTCAATGATGCCGGCCGCTTCATTGAGAAAGAACGTGTATTTGGATTGGGAAATCTCAAGCGCGCCGGCGTCGAACGGGCAGGCTCGGTTCAGAAGCGCGACGCTGCCCGAGCCACTGATCTCGAACAGCTTCATGTGCGAGATGTCGAACAGCCCGGCATGCTCGCGGGTATGAAGGTGCTCCTTCATCACGCCGGCCGGATAGGTCAGCGGCATCGACCAGCCGGCGAACGCGCCAAAGCGCGCACCGGCGGCCACGTGCAGATCTTCGAGGGGAAGGTGTTTGGTGTCGTCGCCCGTCATGTCATCTCCAGAGTCGCACGCAATCGGCCGCGAATGGCGACCAGTCCGTGCCCCTCTGTCTGAAGCCTGAGAGACTCGCGCCCCGTAACTCTGTCGGCAGCGCTTACACCTTCGGCGCGGGGGCAAGCCCCGACTTTCCAGAGTGTCTTTCCCGTCTACGGTTCTTTTGCCTGAGAGATTTCGGGCGATTTCCCCTTCGGCGGCAGCTCTCGCTGCTCTCTCCCGCAAACAGGTAGGACTCAATTTGAGCCCTCGACTCGTCATCCATAGCCTGTGGGCGACACCTTGTCACCTGCCAGCGACAGCTTACCGACAAGTCTTCTCTTCGCTAGCCACGCGGTTTGCCGGTTCTCAAGACGTGCTGACGTTTGGGACTGATATGTCCGGATTTGACCCGGCCCTGCGCACCGATGACAGCGACGACAGTTACTGAGCGTCGTTCCGGGTTCGGTCAAATGCCGCCGTACCAATCGTAGCCATTGTCCTCCCAGTAGCCGCCCCTGCCGCCGCCGATAGTGGCGAAATCGTCGACCAGTTCGATCTTGCGGAGATATTTCGGCATCTTGTAGCCGATCTGGCGCTCGACGCGGACGCGCAGCGGCGCGCCGTTCTCGACCGGCAGCGGCTTGCCGTTCAAGCCATAGGCAAGGATCGTCTGCGGGTGACGCGCATCGATCAGGTCGATCGAACTGTAGTATTTGATGTCGCCGGACAGGCTGCGGTCGATCGTGTCGAGGCAATGGAACATCACGTAGCGCGCCTGCGGCTTGACCACCGCCTGATCAAGCACCAACGACAGCGGCGTGCCGGTCCATTTGGCGATGCAACTCCAGCCTTCGACGCAGTCATGGCGGGTGATCTGGGTGCGGCTTGGCATGTTCATCAGCTGGTCGCGGGTCAGCGACAGCGGCTTTTCGACGAGGCCGGAAACCTCGAGCCGCCAGTCGGCGAAATTGTTGGCGAGCAGGCCCTTGTAGACATCGTCGTCCGGCGCGGTGACGCCGTTCGGCCGCTGCGGCTGGCGAATATCGGCTTCGGTGAATTCCGGCGCCAGCGCATCGCCGGCAAGCAGGCGTTGCGCGCGCCAGGTCAGCCCGTTGGCGCCTTCGAGGAAACTGCGCAGGCCATCGCCCACCCGAAGCTGGCTATCGAAGGCGTCGCAACCCGACAGCATGATGCCGGAGACGCCGAGGCTGGCCGAGGTCAGGAATTTTCTGCGGCTGACCACAAACTTCGCCATCTCACGCACTCCTCTCGGGCGTCTTGCTGCCATGAGTCGGCGGGTCGGTTCGGTACCAGCCGGTGATAATGGAACGCAGCTCGTTGATCGGGCCGGCGGCGAAGATCATCAGCATATGGACGATGAAGAAGGCGACGAGCAGCAGCATCACGACGAAATGAATCGTCCGCGCCGTCTGCCGGCCGCCGAGCAGATCGTTGAGGAACGGCAGCACCGCGTTCATGCTCGGCGACATGGCAAGGCCGGTGATGATCATCAGCGGCAGCAGCACGAACATGACGCCGCCATAGGCCATTTTCTGCAGCGTGTTGTACTCGCGGCTGTGGTGGAACTTGAGCCTGGCATGATCGATGATGTCTCGCGGCAAGCGCCTGAGATCATCGATGCGCGGTACGAGATCGCGGCGCAGATGACCGTTGATCAGGCTGGCGACCAGCCAGACGACCAGTGTCGTGGTCAGTATCCAGGCGAAGAAGAAATGGACGACGCGGGCGGTGCCGAGATCGTAATAGGAGGGGATCGTCGCCCAGGACGGGAAGGCGCGAGACGTCTCCTGACCTGCCGGCCCCGACCAGCCGAGCACACCGGTCGTATCGAAGCGCTTGCCGAAGATTTCGGTGTAGCCGCGCGGGCCGTTTGCGGTGTTCTCGGCGCCGATGGCGAAGACGGTGTTGTTGTATGCGAATCCCGACTCCTTGCCGATGTAGAGCTGGGGGCGCGCGTTGAATATCTGCAGGCCGGAAAGCAACATGAAGAACAGCGAAATGGCCCAGAGCCAATGCGTCAGCCGCGTCCAGCGCGACTGCCGGTAGATGAGCGTCGCATCTTTCGGGAGGGCAGTATCTGGCCCGACGGTGGATTGGCTCCTGGCGACCGATTCCATTCTTTCGCGTCCTCCCGGCCGTTCAGGCGGCCTTTCCGATCGTTCTCCTCCCAATACGCTGCCAGCCAAAGCGATGTTTCATCCGATCACGGAAATATTACGAGCTGCCCGATACTACTGACTCCCGAAACTGACGGCGAGATTGACCGCGGCGGCGACGATCACTGTATTGAAAAAGAACGACACGATCGAATGCAAAAGCACGATACGACGCATTTGCGTGGTCGAGACCGCGGTATCGGAGGTCTGCGAGGTCATGCCGACGGTGGTCGAGAAGTAGAGGAAATCCCAGCCGTCCGGCTGCTCCTTACCGGGAAATAAGAGGCCGCCGACGGGCTTTTTCTGCTTCGCTTTGCTGCCGGGATCGGTCTCTTCGTCGTTCAGCCAGTAAACATGAGCGTAGTGCAGCGCCGTCATGGCATGGATGGTGAACCAGCCGAGCGGGATCGACAGCAGTGCGAAGGTGAGTTCGACAGGATGCGCGCTGCCCTCTCGATTGATCAATTGGAACAACGAGACGATGGCGACGGAGACGACAATCAGCGTCACGGCAAAGATGACCAGCACCGGCTGGTCGGTGGCGCGGGCATTCTTGCTCAGATAGCGGCCGGTGAGCAGCGGCATCTGGGCGACGACGATGACGGTGTAGGCGGCGAAAAACGCGTTGGCGCCGATCGAAAAGGCGAGCGGAGTGCGCAAGACCAGCGCGATCACCAGTGCCACCACACCTATGCAGGCCGACACCGCGAACTGAATGTGGCGGTGCAGTGGTTTCTTCAGGGGCATCTCGGTCGTCATGGCCCGGTCTGTGATGGCGGTCCGTCTTCTCTACCACCGCGTGTCCTTAGGACGCGCAACCGACATCGTAGCACTTTTTGATTGTGCGCATGATCCCGAAAAATCGATTCCGATTTTGCTGCGCTGACCCGGCTCGGGGTCAGCGCTAGCCCCGTGCGGCGGATTTCAGCGCACGCCGCAGGATGCGGTCGAGCTCGCCAAGAAAACGCGAGCGGTCCTGCGGCGCAAAACTGGCATTGTAACCCTTGCTTTCGCCGGTCTCGCGCAGATGCTGCTTGAGGTCGCGCATTGCCACTGCCATGCCGATCGTTTCCGGCGTGAACGGGCGTCCGGTCGGCCCAAGCACATGGGCGCCGAGCGCCACCGTGCGGGCGGCAAGCGGGATGTCGGCGGTCACCACGATGTCGTTGGGCTTGGCATTGTCGACGATCCAGTCGTCAGCGGCATCGGCGCCCTTGGACACGACGACGTTGCGGACCATCGGATCGCGCGACGGACGCAGGCCGCCATTGGAGACGAAGGTGACGACGACGCCATGGCGCTCGGCGACTTTCTCGACCTCGGCCTTCACCGGGCAGGCATCGGCGTCGACGTAGATGGCGGGTGAGGGCATGGTTCGTTCCAACGCGTATGAAGCCGGGCGATTTCGCCAGGCTCCGTAAGCGGCATCTGGTTCTCGTCAGTAAACCACCACGCTCCTGATGCTCTTGCCTTCATGCATCAAGTCAAAACCCTTGTTGATGTCCTCCAGCTTCAGCGTGTGGGTGATCATCGGGTCGATCTCGATCTTGCCGTCCATGTACCAGTCGACGATCTTCGGCACGTCGGTGCGGCCGCGCGCGCCGCCAAAGGCGGTGCCCATCCAGGTGCGTCCGGTGACCAGCTGGAACGGCCGCGTCGAGATCTCCTGGCCGGCGCCGGCAACGCCGATGACGACCGACTTGCCCCAGCCGCGGTGCGACGCCTCAAGGGCCTGCCGCATCACCTTGGTGCTGCCGGTGCAGTCGAACGTATAGTCGGCGCCGCCGATCTGGTCGGCGCCGCGCTTGGTCATGTTGACGAGATAGGGCACGATATCGCCATCGATCTCCTTCGGATTGACGAAATGCGTCATGCCGAATCTCTCGCCCCATTCCTTCTTATCGTTGTTCAGGTCGACGCCGATGATCATCTCGGCGCCGGCAAGACGCAGTCCCTGGATGACGTTGAGACCGATGCCGCCGAGGCCGAAGACGGCGGCCGTGGCGCCGATCTCGACTTTGGCCGTGTTGATCACCGCGCCGATGCCGGTGGTGACGCCGCAGCCGATGTAGCAGATCTTGTCGAAGGGGGCGTCGGGATTGACCTTGGCCACCGCGATCTCGGGCAGCACGATGAAATTGGAGAAGGTCGAGCAGCCCATGTAGTGGAAGATCTTGTCCTTGCCGATGGAGAAGCGCGACGAGCCGTCCGGCATCAGGCCTTGGCCTTGCGTGGCGCGGATCGCGGTGCACAGATTGGTCTTTCTGGACAGGCAGGACGGGCATTGCCGGCATTCCGGCGTGTAGAGCGGGATGACGTGGTCACCCTTCTTGACCGAGGTGACGCCCTTGCCGACGTCGACGACGATTCCCGCACCCTCATGGCCGAGGATCGCCGGAAAGATGCCTTCAGGATCGGCGCCCGACAGCGTGAATTCGTCGGTGTGGCAGATGCCGGTCGCTTTGATCTCAACTAGCACCTCCCCCGCGCGCGGGCCGTCGAGGTCGACCTCCAGGATTTCCAGCGGTTTTCCGGCGGCGACAGCGACAGCGGCACGGGTTTTCATCAGTATCTCCTCTCAATCTGCAATCGAGGCGAGCTTTAGCGTATCTGCAGGTTCTGGACTATGGGACGAATTGACAGTTGGTAGCGGGGTTTTGGTGGCGCCAGCCGACTTGCGCCCGGGATATGCGCCAACTTGCCTTGACCGGCCGGGCGAAGCCCATAAAAGAAAGGCAGCCGAGGGAACGCAACCCGCATGTTCACAAAAATCCTGATCGCCAATCGTGGCGAGATCGCCTGCCGCATCATCAAGACGGCGCGCAAGATGGGCATCGCCACCGTCGCGGTCTATTCGGACGCCGATCGCGACGCCGTGCATGCCGAGATGGCCGACGAGGCGGTGCATATCGGGCCTTCGCCGGCCGCGCAGAGCTATCTGGTGCCGGAGAAGATCATCGCCGCCTGTAAGGCGACGGGTGCTGAAGCCCTGCATCCCGGCTACGGGTTCTTGTCTGAGCGTGCATCCTTCTGCGAGGCGTTGGAGAAAAAAGGCATCATCTTCATCGGCCCGAAACCCAGAGCGATCAGGGCGATGGGCGACAAGATCGAATCGAAGAAGTTCGCCAATGCAGCCAAGGTCAGCACGGTACCCGGCTGGCTCGGCGTCGTCGAGAATGCCGGTCATGCCGAGAAAATAGCCGGCGAGATCGGCTATCCCGTGATGATCAAGGCCTCAGCCGGCGGCGGCGGCAAGGGCATGCGCATCGCCTGGAGCAGGGCCGAGGTGCGCGACGGGTTCGACCGGGCGCGGTCGGAGGCCAAAAGCTCGTTCGGAGACGACCGCGTCTTCATCGAGAAGTTCGTGGTCGATCCGCGCCATATCGAGATCCAGGTGCTGGCCGATGCGCATGGCAATGCGCTTTACCTCGGCGAGCGCGAATGCTCGATCCAGCGCCGCAACCAGAAGGTCGTCGAAGAGGCGCCTTCGCCTTTCCTCGACGCCAAGACCCGGAAAGCCATGGGCGAACAGGCGGTGGCGCTGGCCAGGGCGGTCGACTACCAGAGCGCCGGCACGGTTGAGTTCATCGTCGATCCCGAAAAGAACTTCTATTTCCTTGAAATGAATACGCGATTGCAGGTCGAGCACCCGGTGACCGAGCTCGTCACCGGCATCGATCTGGTCGAGCAGATGATCCGCATAGCTGCAGGCGAAAAGCTCGCTATCAAGCAAAGCGACGTCAAGCTGAACGGCTGGGCGGTGGAAAGCCGGCTCTACGCCGAGGATCCGTATCGCAATTTCCTGCCGTCGATCGGCCGGCTGACGAGATACCGGCCGCCGGAGGAGGGACAGTTCGGCGACGTCGTCATCCGCAACGACACCGGCGTCACCGAGGGTTCGGAAATCTCGATGTTCTATGATCCGATGGTCGCCAAGCTGTGCACCTGGGCACCGACGCGGCTCGCCGCCATCGACGCCATGTCGGAAGCGTTGGACAGCTTCGTCGTCGACGGCATCGCACACAACATACCGTTTCTGGCAGCACTCATGCAGCATCCGCGCTGGCGGGAAGGGCTGATATCGACGGGCTTCATTGCCGAGGAATATCCGGACGGCTTCGCGCCGATCGTGCCTGACAGCGAGGAAAAGGCCGTGCTCGCAGCGATCGCCACCGCGGTCGAACTGCTGCGCCGCGACCGGCTCGACCGGCTGGGCGGGCGGCTGGCGCCGCATTCGGGTGCCCTGAAACGGGACTGGGTGGTCAAGATCGGCGAGGATTACCTTTCGGTCTCTATGGTTGGAGGCATGATTTCCATTCCGATGGAGCTCAATCTGTCGATCGACGGCGGCAAGGCGCTGACGGTGGCGTCCGACTGGCGGCCGGGCGATCTCATCTGGCGCGGCACGGTCGGCGATAGAAGGGTTGCCGCGCAGATCAGGCCGGTGCTGAACGGGTTTCGCATCGCCTGGAAGGGCATGTCGGTGACGGCACGCGCCATGCTGCCACGCACCGCCGAGCTCGAAAGGCTGATGCCGGAAAAAGTGGCGCCCGACACCTCGAAGATGCTGCTCTGCCCGATGCCCGGTCTCGTCGTGTCGATCGCCGTTGCCGAGGGGCAGGAGGTCAAGGCCGGCGAGACGCTGGCCGTGGTCGAGGCGATGAAGATGGAAAACGTGCTGCGCGCCGAGCGCGATCTCACCGTGTCGAAACTCAAGGCGAAGCCGGGCGACAGTCTTGCCGTCGATGCGGTGATCATGGAATTCGCGTGAGGCTGAAAACAAAAAAACCGCCTCAATAGCGGGTCATTGGCGCAAATCAGCACCGTGCTCAAATCAATAGCTTAATTGCCGTCATAAGGCAATGGATCGCGAGCTCGCAGACTCGAATCGCTATTGCTGGACTCGCATCATCCGGTGCCTGACAATACATCTGCATCGACCGAGTCCTTTCAAACGGCGCTAAAAAACCATGGCGAATGAGACACTTCCACGCGACCCCTTGCGGCGTGAGGCCTTCATGAAGGCGTCGCGGCCGGAAGCGCCTGCGCGGCCTTTCATTCATCTGCGCGTGCATTCGGCCTATTCGCTGCTCGAAGGCGCATTGCAGCTCAGCACGGTCGTCGGCCATGCGGTCAAGGACGAGGCTCCGGCCATCGCCGTCACCGACACCAACAATCTGTTCGGCGCGCTCGAATTTGCGCAAAAGGCGGTGAAGGAGGGCATCCAGCCGATCATCGGCTGCCAGACCGCTCTCGCCTTTTCCGGTGAAGCCAGCGACAGCCAGCGCGACCGCAGGCGGCAAGGCCCGGAAATGCGGCCCGTGGTCCTGATCGCGGCGACCGAGGCCGGCTACAGCAATCTGGTCAGGTTGGTCAGCCGGGTCTATCTCGAAACGCCCCCTGGCGAGGCCGTGCATCTGACGACCGAGATGCTGCACGGCCATTGCGACGGCCTGATCTGTCTCAGCGGCGGGCCGCGCGGCCCGATCGGCAATGCTCTGAAAGAGGATCGCCGCGATCTCGCCGAGACACGGCTTTTGGCGCTCAAGGCGCTGTTCGGCGACCGGCTCTATGTCGAGCTGGAACGGGTTTCCGGTTATGACCGGGCCATCGAGAAATCGTCAGTCGACCTCGCCTACATCAATGACTTGCCGCTGGTTGCCACCAACGAGGCGTTTTTCTCCTCGCGCGACGACTATGAGGCGCATGATGCGCTGATCGCCATCGCCGAAGGTTCGGTGGTCGCCGTGGACAATCGCCGTCGCCTTTCGCCCGACAATTTTCTGAGAAGCCAGGCTGACATGGCGAGGCTGTTCGCCGATCTGCCGGAAGCGATCGACAACACCGTCGAAATTGCGCTGCGCTGCTCCTACTATCCCAAGACCCGCAACCCGATCCTGCCGCGCTTTGCCGGCGGCGATGTCGCCGACGCCGATGCGGCGGTGAAGGCCGAGGCGCAGGAGCTTGCCAGACAGGCGCATGAAGGACTGGAGGCGCGGCTTGCAGCGCACGGCCCGACGCCTGGCTACACGGTCGAACAATATCGCGAAAGGCTGGATTTCGAGCTCGGCGTCATCGAAAGGATGAAATATCCCGGCTATTTCCTGATCGTCGCCGATTTCATCAAATGGGCGAAGGCGCAAGGCATTCCGGTCGGGCCGGGCCGCGGTTCGGGCGCCGGCTCGCTGGTCGCGTATTCGACGACCATCACCGACATCGATCCGTTGCGCTTCTCGCTGCTGTTCGAGCGCTTCCTCAATCCCGACCGCGTGTCGATGCCCGACTTCGACATCGATTTCTGCCAGGACCGGCGCGAGGAGGTCATCCGCTACGTCCAGCAGAAGTACGGGCGCGACCAGGTCGGCCAGATCATCACCTTCGGTACGCTGCAGGCCCGCGCAGTGCTGCGCGATGTCGGCCGGGTGCTGCAGATGCCCTACGGCCAGGTCGACAAGCTCAGCAAGATGGTACCGTCGAACCCGGCCAATCCGGTCAAGCTCGCCGACGCCATCGCCAACGAGCCGCGCTTTGCCGAAGAGGCCGAGCGGGAGCCGATCGTGCAGACGCTGCTCGACATGGCGCAGAAGCTGGAAGGACTCTACCGCCACGCCTCGACGCATGCCGCCGGCATCGTCATCGGCGACCGGCCGCTGTGGGAGCTGGTGCCGATGTACCGCGACCCGCGCTCCGACATGCCGGTCACCCAGTTCAACATGAAGTATGTCGAGCAGGCCGGGCTGGTGAAGTTCGACTTCCTCGGCCTGAAGACGCTGACGGTACTGGAAACCGCGGTCAAGCTGATCCGCCGCCGCGGCATCGAAATCGATCTCGCCCACATTCCGCTCGACGACCCCGATACCTACGCCATGCTGTCGCGTGGCGAAGTGGTTGGCGTGTTCCAGGTGGAAAGTGCAGGCATGCGCAAGGCGCTGATCGGCATGCGGCCCGACTGCATCGAGGACATCATCGCGCTGGTCGCGCTTTACCGGCCAGGGCCGATGGAGAACATCCCGACCTACAACGCCAGAAAGCATGGCGAGGAGGAGATGGCGTCGATCCACTCGAAGATCGACCATCTGGTGAAGGAAACGCAAGGCGTCATCGTCTACCAGGAACAGGTGATGCAGATCGCGCAGGAGCTTGCCGGCTATTCGCTCGGCGAAGCCGACCTGCTGCGCCGCGCCATGGGCAAGAAGATCCGCGCAGAGATGGACAAGCAGCGCGAGCGCTTCGTCTCCGGCGCGGTTGAGCGCGGCGTCGGCAAGCCGCAAGCCGACTTCATTTTCGACCTGCTGGCAAAGTTCGCCGACTACGGTTTCAACAAGTCGCATGCCGCCGCCTACGCGGTCGTCTCCTACCAGACGGCCTATCTGAAGGCGCACTACCCGGTCGAGTTCCTGGCCGCGTCGATGACGCTCGACATGGGTAACACCGACAAGCTCGCCGATTTCCGCCAGGATGCGCTGCGCCTCGGCATCGATGTCGTAGCACCGTCGGTGATGACTAGCTTCCGGGCCTTCGAAGTCGGCGAGAACCGGATCTTCTACTCGCTGGCCGCGCTCAAGGGCGTCGGCGACGCGGCGGTCGAGCATATCGTCGCCATGCGCGGCGAAAAACCGTTCAAGAGCCTCGCCGATTTCTGCGAAAGGGTCGATCCGAAGATCGTCGGCAAGCGGGTCTTCGAAAGCCTGATCATGGCCGGCGCGCTCGACTGCTTCGGCCACGACCGCGCCGCGATGATGGCGGGCGTCGAGCGGATGATGGGGCTGGCCTCGCTGGCGCAGCAGAATGCAATGTCGGGCCAGCACGACATTTTCGGCGCCTCGCTCGGCGCACAGTCGCAGGCGCTCAATCTGCCGGCGACCGACCCCTGGCTTGCCGCCGACCGACTGCACCGTGAATTCCAGGTGGTCGGCTTCTATCTCTCCGCTCATCCGCTGGACGAATACAAGGCGGCGCTGCAGAAGATGCGGGTGCAGAACTGGGCCGAGTTCTCGGCCGCCGTCAAACGGGGCGCTGCCGCCGGGCGGCTTGCCGGCACCGTCACCACCAAGCAGGAGCGCAAGACGCGCACCGGCAACAAGATGGGCGTCGTGCAGTTTTCCGACACGTCAGGCCAGTATGAGGCGGTGCTTTTTTCCGAAGGTCTGGCGCAGTATCGCGACCTGCTCGAGCCCGGCCGTTCGGTGGTGATCACCGTTTCGGCCGAGGACAGGCCCGAAGGCGTCAACCTGCGCATCCAGACCGTGCAGTCGCTGGAGGACGAGGCAAGCCGCATCCAGAAGGCGTTGCGTATCTTTGTCAGGAATGACCGACCGGCGTCGGCGATTCAATCGCAGCTTACCCAGCGCGGCGACAGTCAGGTGAGCATTATCGTCATCAAGGATGAGGCGCAGGGCGAGGTCGAGATCGAACTGCCCAACCGTTACCGCGTCTCGCCGCAGATCGCGTCGGCCATGCGCGCGGTGCCGGGCGTGGTGGAAGTGGAGCTGGTGTGAGCTAACGGGGCTAGCAAAGTTCCGTTTGTTTCGACCGTATTCCGCCAGCCAGCGCCGGCCCATCGCCGGCATTGCCCGGTGACAACGCCGCTGGTATTGTGAGCTCGGCCCGCCCGACCAGTTTGCCGGCCTGGCTTTGGCGGCCGGGGGAGCGCGTCATGGACGAGCGGACAGCCGGCGCCGAACTCCAGAAAATGGTCAATGGGTTCCAGGTGTCTCAGGCGATATGCGTCGCCGCCACGCTGGGCATCGCAGATCATCTCAAGGACGGAAAACGAACCAGCGGTGAACTTGCCGCGTTGACCAACACCCATCCGCAGGGGCTCTACCGGCTGCTGCGCGCCCTTGCATCGGTCGGCGTGTTCCAGGAAGCGGAAGACCGGTTCTTCTCACTGACCCCGGTTGGCAGCGCGTTGCGATCCGATGTTCAGCATTCGGTCGCGCCATGGGCGATTCTGACCGGACGGCCCTATTTTCGTCGGGCATGGAGCGATCTGCTGCACAGTGTCAGCACCGGCGAAAACGCTTTTCGCCATGCTTATGGCAAGGGCGTTTGGGAATATCGGGCGGAGCACCCGGAAGAGTCCGTCATCTTCGACCGAGCGATGACGGCCATGTCGCGTGGCGTCGCCGCCGCGGTGCTTGCGGCCTATGACTTCCGGCCGTTCTCTGTCGTTATGGATGTCGCGGGCGGGCAGGGCGCGCTACTTGCTGAAATCCTCCGCCGCAATCCCGGCCAGCGCGGCATTCTTTTCGACCAGCCGCAGGTCGTGGCGAAGGCCGGCCCGGTCTTTGACGCCGCAGGCGTGGCCGATCGCTGCGACATCGTCGCCGGCGATTTCTTCGCCTCGGTGTCCGAGGGCGCCGATGCGATTGTGCTTAAATGGATCCTGCATGACTGGGACGACGACACAAATATCCGGATCCTGAAAACCTGCCGCCGGGCGATGGGCCCAGGAGGCAAATTGCTGGTGCTTGAGAGCATTCTGGCGCCGCCCAACGAAGGCGCCAGCGCAAAATTCGGCGATCTGAACATGCTGGTCATGCCGGGCGGGCAGGAGCGCACGGCGGAAGAATTCAGGTTGCTGCTTGCGGCTTCGGATTTCCAGGTCACGAACATTGTTGAAGCCGGGCCTCGCATCAGCGTCATCGAGGCGGAACCGGTCTGACTGTTTTCCGGGCCTGGGAACTCTCCGGATGTTCTCAACCCACAGCGTCACCCTGCTTTGCCCACTGGACGGCTGTCGCAGCGAGCGTTATCGCAGTTGTCATGAAGGCGCCAGACAGGGACGGAGCTCGGGATTTTTCAGCTTTGACGCGGCTGCGCGGCACGCTGCGCAAACTTTATCACGGGCGCACGCCCGCGGCTTTCCGGTTTCAACTGGTCGCCATCATCATCGACCTTGCCATCATCGCCTTCTTCATCGCCACACCGATGATCCAAGAGTCGCCCTCGTTCCTCTGGCTCGATTATTCTGTCGCAGCCCTTGTCGCCGCTGACATGATTGCGCGGCTGCTTGCCTCCAACGACATGCTGCGCCTGATGAAACAGCCGGCGTCGTGGGTCGATGCATTCATCCTGCTGACACTGCTGATGCCTTCAGCGCTGGCCAATCTGGGTTTCCTACGCATATTGCGGCTGTGGTCGCTGTCGCGCAGCGGCGCGCTGTGGCGGTATCTCGAGATGCGCGGCCTCAGGCGATGGCGCGAGGCGAGCCACGCAGTTATCAACCTCCTGACGTTCCTCCTTGTCGTCACCGGTTTTGTCTACACCTTCTTCTTCCGCACCGCGGCCGGTCTCGAAGGCTATGTCGATGCGCTCTACTTCACCGTCGCCACGGTGACCACGACCGGCTTCGGTGACATCGTTCTGCCGGGTATCGCCGGCAAGCTCACCTCGATCGTCACCATGATCATCGGCATATCGCTGTTCGTCAGGCTGGCGCAGGCGCTCTTCCGTCCCACCAAGGTGTTCTTTCCTTGCCCGCAATGCGGTCTTCAGCGGCACGAGCCCGACGCCGTCCACTGCAAGGCGTGCGGCCATCTCCTCAACATCCCCGACGATGGCGACTGAAATGCGAGGCTAGAGCGCGGTTTTGGTGGAACCAAAACCGCGCTCTAACTCTTTGCTTTAACGCATTTTGTCGGACGGCAAACGAAGGCGTTTGGCTGCAAAATGCTAAGACGCTGCCACTTCCTCAGGTTTGGTCGCCTTTTTCTGCAGATTGAGCAGGTTGCCCAGCAGGATCAGCAGGGCGCCGCCGGCGGTGAAGGCGTCGATCTGCTCCTGGTAGAGCAGCCAGCCGATCAACGCCGACAGCGGCACGCGCAAAAAGTCCATCGGCGAGATGACCGTCGCGTCGGCATAGGCGAGCGCGCGGGCCATGCAGAAATGCGACGACATGCCGGTGAAGGCGATCAGCAGGATCCACGGCCACAGTTCGAGCGGCGGGTTGCGCCATTCGTAGAGCGCCGGGACAAGGCCGAGCACCGACTGGATGACCAGCATCCAGAAGATGATGGACACGACGCTGTCCGTCCGCGTCAGTGATTTGACCAGGACCACAGATATGCCGAAGCAGACCGCAGCACCCAGCACGACAACATGCCCCGGATCGACGGAGCCGACGCCCGGACGGACGATGATCACCACACCGATCAGCCCGAGCACGATGGCCGCAAGTCTTGGCCGGCTTAGTCTTTCACCAAGAAAGCCGACCGCCAGAATGGCCGTCCAGATCGGCGTCGTGAATTCGATGGAGATCAGCACGGCCAGCGGGATCAGCGTCAAGGCGTAGAGCCATGCCGCCTGGCCGACAAAATGGACGACGTTTCGGGCGATATGGGTCAAGGGGCGTTTGGTGCGCATTGCCGCAAAACCGCCTGACATCATCACCAGCGGCAGGAGGATGAAAAGGCCGATCACCGAGCGCAGCTCCAGTACCTGGAATACATTGAGCTCGGCCGTCGTGGCGCGGCCGGCGACCGACATGGTCAGAAACGAAGCAATCGACAGCGCCATCCAGAACGCGGCCTTGGGGATCGAGGGTGAGGGTGCCATGCTATGTCGCAAGCCGGGACTTTCACCGCAACCACTAGTCACCGCATTCGGCTGGGCCAGCAGCGACGTGTTGCAAAACGGTCATGTTGAAGGCGGAACCTGCCGTAACGGCGAGCGTTGGTCCAACAGCCAGTTCGTTGAAAATGTCGTGATTCCGATATCGACGGGGAGAGATCCAATGAAATCATTCGCACGATTTGTACTTGCCGGCTGCCTGGCGGCTGCAGCTGGCGCAGCTCACGCCGACGAAGCCGAATTTCTTCGCTCGTTCGAGGGGAATTTCGCCGGCAAGGGCACCGTCAAGGTAACCACCGAGGCGCCGACGGTGAACGTCTCCTGCCGCTTCAATTCCGACGCGACATCGAGCTCCTTGTCGCTGGACGGCACCTGCCGCGGTCTCGTCGTGGTGTCGCGCGCCATCAGCGCCGATCTGAAGTCCAGCGGGACGAAGTACACCGGCACCTATATCGGATCCCGCACCGGGCCGGCGCAGCTCAGCGGCAAGCGCTCGGGCAATGCGATCAATCTCGGCATCCGTTGGGCGAAGGAAGTCAACGGCGATCGCACCGCGCAAATGACCGTCGAGAAGAACGGCGAGGACGGCATGCGGCTGACCGTTATCGACGTCGACCCGAAAACCGGCGAGCGCGTGATGACCAGCCGGATCGATTTGCGACGCATCTGAGGGCCGTTCTATCTTTCTTTTTGTTGGGCATGATCTTTTCCGAGCTGGATTCCAATTTTCGGGATCATGCGTAAAGCGGTTAGTCCTCGATCGGCTCGGGCGGATGGGCGTTGCGGCGCTTGCCGAAGGTGTAGCCGGTCTCCACCGCTCTGCGGCCGAACTTGTCGCGCAGCGTGTCGATGGCGCCTTCGGCCATGGCGCGCTTGCGCGACTGGACATCGACGAGGTCGGGCGGATCGGCCTTTTCGTCATTCGAGAGGTCGCTGACACCGATGCCGAGCAGCCGGTATCTCGTACCATCCGCCTCCTTGCGCAGCAGCTCGAGCCCGGTCGAGAAAATGCGATCGGCCAGCCGTGTCGGGTCGCCGAGCTGGCGGTTGCGCGTGCGGGTCTTGAAATCCTGGGTCTTCAGCTTCAGCACGACGGTACGCCCGGCAATGCCGGATTTCTTCAGCCGCCCCGAGACCTTTTCCGACAGTGCTCTCAGCACCGAAACCAATTCATCCAGGGAGGCGATGTCGGTGTCGAAGGTGGTCTCCGCCGAGACGCTTTTCGCATCCTGATCGGGATGGACGCGGCGGTCGTCCTCGCCGCGTGAAAGATGGTAGAGCCGGTCGCCCATCACGCCGTAGCGGCGCATCAGGTCGCCGCGCTCCATGCGCTGCAACTGGCCGATCGTGCGGATGCCGTCGCGTTCAAGCGTGGCGGCGAAGGCTTTTCCCACGCCCCAAATCAGCGTCACCGGCTGCTCGGCCAGGAAGCCGGTCGCCTCGGCCTCACCGATCACCGAAAGGCCGCGCGGCTTGCGAAAATCCGACGCCACCTTGGCCAGGAACTTGCAGTAGGACAGGCCTGATGAAACGGTGATGCCGATCTCCTTCTCCACGCCGAGTGCGAAGCGCGCCAGCACCACCGCGGGCGGCAAGCCATGCAGGCGCTGGGTGCCGGCAAGGTCCAGAAAGGCCTCGTCGATGGAGATCGGCTCGACCAGCGGCGTCAGCGCCTGCATCATGGCGCGCACTTCGCGGCCGACGCGTACATATTTTTCCATGTCCGGCGGGATGACGACCGCTTCCGGACAGGCTTCGAGCGCCTTGAACATCGGCATCGCCGAGCGCACCCCATGGATGCGGGCGATATAGCAAGCGGTGGAGACGACGCCGCGCTTGCCGCCGCCGATGATCAACGGCCGGTCCTTCAGCGCCGGGTTGTCGCGCTTTTCGACCGCCGCGTAAAACGCGTCGCAGTCGATATGGGCGAGGTGCAGCCGGTAGAGCTCCGGATGACGGGCAAGCCGTGGACTGCCGCAGCGTTCGCAGCGCCGTGCCTCGCTGCGCTGGAAGGTCAGGCAGTCGCGGCAAAAACCATGATCGGGATTGTTGACAGGAGCCGCCATCACTGCGAACATAAAGAGAACAAATGCAATGGTACGTCAGGACGGACGCCACGACAAGGCGGTGGGCCGGGAGAGAGCTCATGAATACGACCATAGCGCCGCTGGTGCCCGAGCTTTGGGCGGATTTCGAAGATCTTTTCGGTAAGCAAGGCGCCTGCTACGGCTGCTGGTGCACGCATTTCCGGCTGTCGCCAGCAGCGCGCCGCGCCAGCGACCGGGAGCGGAACAAGGACCACATCAAGGCGCGGATCGAGGCTGGGCCGCCACCGGGCCTGCTGGCGTTCGAGGATGGCAAGGCGGTCGGCTGGATGCAGATCGGCCCGCGCGCCGATGTGCCCGAATGGAACAACAAGGGCAGGGGGTCGGCGCCTGTGGATCCCGCCGACGCCATGGATCCGGGCGTCTGGGCGATCTCCTGCTTCTTCATCCGCGTCAAGGCACGCGGCAGGGGGCTGACGCACCGCCTGGTCGAAGGCGGCATCGAGTTTGCTCGCCAGAGTGGCGCGCGGCTGATCGAGGCATGTCCGATCGGTCTGTCGAAAGATTCGCGTTCCATCGGACTGTTCGTCGGCTCGTCGCGGGTCTTCGAGAAAGCCGGCTTCGAGAGGCTGGTCGAGCGCAAGGCGGGCCGGCCGCTGATGCGATTGGTGCTTTAGCTGAGTGGGCTGCATCGCACCAATATCGCTGCTCTGCCTCGGCGGCGGCCAAACTATCGTGGCCCGACTGCATCATCGAGACGGTTGACGTTAGCAGGAATAAATCCGCCTGCGGTCCGTTCCTCCTCGGATTTTTCCATGGAGGCTATCGATGTTCCATTTTTCCCACACCTCCCGCTCTATCCGGTTTGTCTGTCGGCCGGAAGATCATGGCGTCATCGCGCCGCCAGTGGCGGCCAAGACGGTTCTGCCGGACTGGTTCCGCAAATTGCCGGCCGTCGACTCGAAGCATGCGTCGGCCACCAACAATGGCCTGACCGTCAAGCGCTGCATGCCGTTTCTCGATGCGATGACTACCGGCTGGATCCTGCCGCTCGCGGCGACCGTCCGCCTCGAGATCAAGAATGACGGCCGTGCCGTCGATGCCGGCTGGGAGTTCGACAGGGTGATGGTGAGCAACCATGGCGCCCACCAGGTTGCCGGCAACCCGAAGGAACCGGCGCCTCCATGCAAGTTTCACAATTACTGGTCGATCCGGACGCCGCCGGGCTGGAGTTCTTTATTCCTGCCGCCGCTCAACAGGCCGGCTCAGCCTTTCGAATGCGTCGCCGGCATCGTCGATACCGATACCTACGCAGCCCACATCCATTTTCCGTTCTTCGCGACCGCGCCAGATGGCCTCTACGTCATCGAAAAGGGCACGCCGCTCGTCCAGGTTATACCGGTTCGCCGCGAAGGTGCGGCACTCAAGGCGGAGATCCGGGCGGAGACCGGAGCCGAGGCGACGGAGCGCGAAACGGTCTATCGCAACACGATTGCGAGCGAAGGCTGGTATCGCAAATGGGCCCGCGCGGCTCGCTAGACTTTTCCCGGAGAAGAATGCGAACGGGGGCCGCTGGGCCCCCGTTCTTTGTGGATCGCCAGAGCGGCGGACTTTCAAAGTCGAATGCTCCAGATCTTTCCCCGGAGAAGAATGCGAAACGGGGGCCGATGGGGCCCCCGTTTCTTTGTGAATTGCTAGCGGAACCGCCAGTTGCGCGGACCGCGATCCGAACTGTTCGAGCTAGAATTGGAGGAGCCGTTCGACGATGAGTTCGAATTCGAGTTGCTCGACGAATTGGAGCTGGAATTCGATGAACTGTTGGACGACGAGTTCGAACTCGAATTGCCTGAAGAATTAGAGCTGGAATTCGATGAACCGTTGGACGACGAATTGGAGCTCGAATTTGACGAACTGTTGCCCGCGACGATGTAGGCACCGTCGCTTTGGCTGGTCATTGCGGCCGGCGTACGCTCGGTTTCCGGTGACGCTGCGGGATATTCCTTCGCCTGCGCCGCGGTGCTCGCGAGCGCTGCCATTCCTGCGACCAATGTCGACTTGAGTTTCCAGTGTCTTGTCATGGTAGTTACTCCTTGTTTCAGACTGGACCGGCAGTTGCGGTCCGGCGGAGTAACGGGCGATTGCCGGCTTTATTCCATTCAGAGAACCAGAGAAGCAACGGCTCGTTGCAGCTTCACTTGCGGTCCTTCTGGCGGACCTCGGTCAGCGCTTGGACTTCCTCCTCGGCCGACATCGGAGCGCCTGCTTCAATCGCCGAAAGATAGGCGTCGAGGGCTTCGGTCGACGAGGCCGGGGCATAGCCTCCGGCGTCGCCGGGCGCCACGACCGCGAAGCTGACGCGCCATTCGTCGCCGGAACGGCAGGCGACCGACACCACCGTGGAGCGGTCCTGCGAGTCGACCTCGAATTCTCGGCACAAATCCTGCGAATTGTTGCGAAAGGTGGCGATAGCCCGGAACCGGTCGCTGATCCCGGCGAGCCTGATTTCCTTGCCGGACTCGACCGTTTCAAGCGCTTGGGCCAAGGCCGGCCGGATGACGCCGGCAACCCACAGTCCGCCCTGCGTGCGTTCGTTGGTACCTGCTGCCCAATACCCGGCGAGCGCGCCGACAACAGCCGCCGCGAGAGAGGCGGCAATCGGCAGCCTCCATTGAGACCTCGATAGAGGCGCCGCTGCGCGCCCGCCGCCGAAGGGCAATACCGATGCCGCCGCCGGCTTCTCGCCGGCGCGCTTGGCCTCGATCATTTGCTCGACGGCCGCGACAAGTTTTTCCGGCACCGGCTCGTCGAGCAGCGGCTTCAGCGCGGCCTGCGCCTGCGCTCTGGTTTCGATGAACACAGCAATCCTGGCAACCAGACGGTCGTCGGTTTCCATCGCCTGCTCGATCTTGACGACTATGTCCGGATCAAGCTCACCATCGGCGAACCGCATCAGGATCTCGTCCGAAAAAGTCTCTTCGGTCATTTCCTAGCCCCTTTTGTGACCGGAGAACGGGTGGGCGCCGCGGATATTCCAGTCGCCTCCGCCAGATTTTTCCTCGCCCGGGCCAACCTGCTCATCACCGTCCCGATCGGCACGGCAAGGACTTCCGCGGCTTCCTTGTAGGAAAGCTCTTCGACACAGACCAGAAGCAGCACATCGCGCTGATCGCCGGCGAGTTCGCCGATAGCTTGCGCCACGCTGTTCAGCGCCAGCCGTGCCTCCATCTCGCGCTCACCGGAAACGCCGGCGATGTCATGGCGCTCGTCGATATCGTCCTGCGGACCGGCGACCTTGCGCCTGCGGATGTCATCGATCCACAGATTTCGGAGAATCTTGAACATCCACGCGTCGAAGCGCGTCCCTTGCTCAAAACGCTCCTCGTTGGCGAGCGCCCGTTCGCAGGCTCGCTGAACAAGATCGTCCGCCATGTCGCGGGACCGGCAGAGCGCAATCGCGAAGCGGCGCAGATTCGGGAGAAAAGCGACAAGCTGGTCTTGGACGCGGTCGGTTTTTTCCGGCATGTTGCTCCAAGTTTTTTGGAATAAAGCGGCCCCGCGCCCGTTCCTCGCAAAGCTAGCTTATTGCCGGATGGGTCCGCTAGCCTCGCGATGTTGAAAATCGGCAGCGGCCGGAAATGTGAGGAAGATTATGAGCGCCACCTCATGGCTGAGACCAAAAGCTTTGCTGCCTTTCTGGGTAGCCGTCGCGTTGGTGGTCGATTTTCAGGCGCCGAGCGGCCAGCTGACGCTCGGAGAGTTCGGACCAAAATCGGCGTTCGCCGATGACGACGGTGGTGGTGATGACGGTGGCGGTGACGATGACGGCGGTCAATCCAGCTCGTCGTCTGGTGGGTCGGGATCGAGTCCCCGCCGATCGACCGGACCGAATCTGTTTCGTACGCTGACCGATCGGTTCCTCCCGCGTCCGCCCCGACGCGGCGGCGGCAGGCGTGCGCAACGGCCCGCCGTTCCTTTGCCGTTGCGGGCGCCGGACCAGATCGTGGCGACCGGGCTGAGTTCGGCTGAAATCGGTCGGCTTCAGGCAACCGGCTTCACCGTCCTCGACCGCGCCGACATTCAGCTTCTGGGGTCGGAGCTGATCCGACTGCGCATACCACCCAATATGCCGCTGGAGGCTGCGCGCGATCTTGTCATCGACGCCGCTCCGCAATCGACGGCAGATTTCGTGCACTACTACCGGCCCGGACAAGAAACCGAATGTGCCGGACCCCACTGCGCCGCCGCGGGCCTGATCGGCTGGCCGGCCCATACCGGCCTTCCCGCCGGCTGCGGTGGCAATGTCACGATCGGCCTCATCGACACCGCGATCAATCCTGCGCATGCCGCCTTGGCCAAAGGCCGGATCGAAGTTCTTCGCCTGTCGGACGACGGCTTTCCCGAATCCGGCCGCCAGCACGGCACCGCCGTCGCGGCCCTGCTCGTCGGCGGAGCCGACAGCCGCACCCCGGGCCTCCTGCCGCACGCCAGGCTCATCGCGGTCGATGCGTTTCACCGAGGCGATCGCCAGGATGACCGCTCGGACGCTTATGATCTTCTTCGCGCGCTCGATCTTCTTTCCGCGCGCGGCGTGCAGGTGACGAATATGAGCCTGTCGGGTCCTGCGAATGCTCTTCTCGAGCAGTTTGTCCGAAGACTTGCCGAACGCGGCATGGTGATCGTCGCCGCCGCCGGCAATGGAGGTCCCAAGGCCGAACCTGCCTATCCGGCAGCCTATGCGGACGTGATCGCGGTGACGGCGGTGGACCGCATGAAACGCCCTTACAGACGTGCCGGCCGTGGCGAGCATATCGACCTGGCCGCCCCCGGCGTCGAAGTGTGGACGGCGGCGTCGGTCAGCGGCGCACGGCCGAAGACCGGCACCTCCTTCGCAGCGCCGTTTGTCGCCGCCGCAGCGGCGTTAATGAAATCGGCAAACAGCAACGCCACCGCAGCCGACATTCACGACGCGCTCGGCAAGTCGGCGGAAGATCTCGGCGCGCCGGGCAAGGATGCCGTCTTCGGCTGGGGACTGCTCAATGCCCGCGCTGCTTGCGTCGTTACGCCGAAGAAGGCGACGTGATGCTCCACTGTTGATGCCGGAGGCGCGAAAGATCACTACAGACCAGCTTCTAGCGCCCGAGGAGGGATTGCACCTCGCGTGTTTCGGCTTACGGTTGCGATTGGAGTTTTCTACCACAAGAGTACCAACGGAGATTCTGCGTGAACCGCGTCCTGCCAGCCGTCTTTGTTCTCGCGCTCAGCGCGCCTGCCTTCGGCCAGACCGTCAATGGCGAGGGTGCGAAACAGCTCTCCGAAAATCTGTCCCGCTATATCGGCAAGCAGGCGATCGACAGCGGTTTCTTGAAGGTTTCCGTGGAAGGCGACGCCTACAAACTCGCCGTCGACTTCAAACCTGTCGTGGACCTGTTGGCGACGCAGCATTCCTTCAAGGTCGACTTCAGCCCCTACGCATTCCTCGTCAAGCCACGCAACAACGGGACATGGGACGTCTCGGCGGATGTGTCGCCAAGCGGGTCCTTCGAGTTCAAGGGGCCGGAAGGCCAGCAGAGCATGCAATTCTCGCTCAAAGACAGCAAGTTCACCGGTGTCTACGATCCCGAACTGGCAGCTTTCACCAGCGCCACACAGTCGATAGCCGGCATGACGATGAATTCCCAGGACGCCATGCAGCGCGCGAAGGTGAGCACCGGCGCCGGTACTGCCACGATGAGGGCAACCAAAGCTGCGAAGGGCGGCGTGGATTTCACCGCGACGCAGAAGGTCGCCGATTTTGCCGAAGCGCTTGATTTTGACGATCCCAAAAGCGGGCTGAAATTCCCGCTCACGATCAAATCGCCAGAGCTGTCAGTGAATGCGACCGGCAAAGGGGTGCGGACAAAGCCGTTTCTCGATCTGCTGGCATTTGCCGTCGCCAATGAAGACGAGGCCAAGCTGAAGGCCAACCAGGCGCAGCTCAAATCGCTGTTGCTCGCCGCGCTGCCGCTGTGGGAGCGGATCGACGGAAGCTACAGATTGAAGGATCTCACGGTCGAAAGCCCGGTCGGGCATTTCGGTGCGGCGGAGCTCGGCACGAGCTTCGGGACCGACGGCATCGCCCAGAACGGAGCAATCAACTATACGATCAAGGCCGCAGGATTGACGATCCCTCAGAATCTCGTGCCCGCCTGGGGTACGGCGCTGTTGCCAACCGACATCAATCTGAACTTCGGTGGCGCCAACATCAATCTCGACAGCATGGCGAAAAAGGCCATCGAAGCCTTTGATCTCAATCGGGACCCACCCTTGCCGGCCAACTTCGGCGAGACGTTGGCCGCCGATTTCATGGCCAATACGCCGAAGGTGGTCATCGGCCACAGCACGGTAAAGAATGGCGAGATGGAAATCGCGATGGAAGGCGAGGTGACGTTCCCCGGTATGAAGCCCGAGGCCAATGTGACGATCGATATCGCAGGCTATGACAAGATCGTGGAAAGCCTGCAGGCGGCGGCGAAGTCGGAGCCGGAAGCTGCTCAATATGTGCCGGTGGCGCTTGCGATCAAGGGATTCGGCAAGACGCTGCCGAACGGCCGCATCGAATGGGTCGTCAACGGCAAGCCCGACGGTTCGGTCACGGTCAATGGTGTCATGGTGAAGCCGGCCGATCCGGTTGTGAATGACGAAGCTGACGACAGCAAAGAAGAAACGACGCCGTAGGCACTTCGCGATCCCCGTCGGGCGGATCTGCCGGGCCCTTTAGAAGTGCCTTATAGCCCGAGCGCCGCCCGAATCTTCGGCGTGGCTTCGCGCCAGTCCTCGACGACTGCGATGTCGTCGGGCATTGGCGGCAGAACGGCGCGCAGCGAATTGTCGGCCATCAGATGGAAGAGATGGACACGCCGCCGACGCCCTGGCGACGCTCGGCGACCGCGCCGAGATCGTCATGCTAACGGCCATGCCGCGCAAGCATCGTGTGGTTCGACGCGCCCATCTCCATGCCCTCGGGCTGACCTACCCGCTTTTAACCACCGAAATGGCCAAAGGCGAGCTCCTCGATCTGCGCGCTGTTTCGGGATCGTCGCTCATATGGAATGCTCATGATCGTCGTCGCCAAGCGGCAGCGCCCGCAGCGCCTTGCCGACGGATGCCGGCGGTGTGCCGGTTTCCTCCGCGAACCGCATGAGCGTCGGCTCGTGGGCGAGGATGAACTGCAGGACGCCGGCCAGGAATCCCGGCTCGCCGGCGGCCTGGCGGATGGAATGCACCTCGATACCAGTGATCGCCAGGAAGCGGGGCAGAAGTTCCGGATCGGCGGCGACGAAGCCCAATGCCTTCACCGCAATGGTTTCCGCTTCCTCGCGCATTGACGCTGCGTTTGCCATCGCTACCTTCTTGCGCGGTGAAATGAGTCTCTTTTTGGCAGTAATCGCAAGCGTCGCCTGCGGCAAGCCATCTAGCTCTGCAATGCGGTGTTCGAGGTGAAATCCGAAGCTTTTCCGGCAGCCGGTTTCCGTTTCGTCAATTATATTGCCGTAGAGTCGAGCAGGGTTTGGTGCGTACCGGCGAGGGCGCATGACGGCAACCTTCGAGCGGAAGGCCGGCCGGGACGGGAATTTGATGCCTAAGAAGGTCATGATCGTCGAGGACAATGAGCTCAACATGAAGCTCTTTCGGGACCTCATCGAAGCGAGCGGTTACGAGACCGTCCGCACGCGCAACGGTCTGGAAGCGCTGGATCTGGCGCGACTGCACAAGCCGGACCTCATTTTGATGGACATCCAGCTGCCCGAAGTGTCGGGGTTGGAAGTGACCAAATGGCTGAAGGAGGACGACGATCTCCATGTCATTCCGGTCATTGCCGTCACCGCATTCGCGATGAAGGGCGATGAGGAGCGCATCCGCCAGGGTGGCTGCGAAGCCTATATTTCCAAGCCGATCTCGGTGCCGCGTTTCATCGAAACCATCAAATCCTACCTGGGCGACGCCTGATGCGCCCATCCAGCCGAGCCGGAGCTTCATAAAATGACCGCACGGATCCTCGTCGTCGACGACATCCCTGCCAATGTGAGGCTGCTCGAGGTTCGGCTGCTTGCCGAATATTTCGAGGTGCTGACCGCCACCAACGGGCTGGACGCGATCGAAACCTGCGAAAACGGCAAGGTCGATGTCGTGCTGCTCGATGTGATGATGCCTGATATGGACGGCTTCGAGGTCTGCCGGCGGCTGAAGAGCGATCCGGCGACGTCGCACATCCCCGTCGTCATGATCACCGCGCTCGACCAGGTTTCGGACCGGGTGCGCGGTCTCGAGGCCGGTGCCGACGATTTTCTGACCAAGCCCGTCAACGATCTGCAATTGATGACGCGCGTAAAAAGCCTGGTCAGGCTGAAGACGTTGACCGACGAGCTGCGCCTGCGCGCCTCGACCACGCGCAATATCGGCATCGAGGAGCTGTTGAGTCGCAACTTCGCATCCGCAGACACCACGCCGAAGGTTCTGCTGATCGACGAGCGCAAATCCTCCTTCGAGCGCGTCCAGAAAATGCTGCGCGGCAGCGCCGACCTCGACATCGCCACCGATCCGCATGCCGGCTTCTTCCAGGCCGCCGAGACGCCCTATGAATGCGTGATGATCTCGACGGCCTTTGCCGATTTCGATCCGCTCAGGCTCTGCTCGCAACTGCGTTCGCTCGATCGTACCCGTTTCGTGCCGATCATCCTTCTGGCGGAGCAGGGTGAGGAGGGACGCATCGTCCGCGGGCTCGAACTCGGCATCAACGACTATCTGATGCGGCCGATCGACCAGCAGGAACTGACCGCCCGGCTACGCACGCAAGTGCGCCGCAAGCGCTACAACGACCAGCTCCGCGCCAGCGTCACACAGACCATCGAGATGGCGGTGACCGACGGCCTGACGGGATTGCACAATCGCCGTTACCTCGACAGCCATCTGCAGACGTTGTTCGACCGTGCCGTGGCGCGGCGGCGGCCGCTGTCGGTGATGATCACCGATCTCGACCGCTTCAAGACCATCAACGACGCACACGGCCATGACGGCGGCGATGAGGTGCTGCGCGAGTTTGCACGGCGTCTGCGCAAGAATGTGCGCGGCATCGATCTCGCCTGCCGCTTCGGTGGCGAGGAGTTCGTCGTGGTGATGCCGGACACGGACGGCGCCGTCGCCGAAAAGGTCGCGGAGCGCATTCGTGCTGAAATCGCCCATATGCCGTTTGCCGTCGGCCACGGCGGCAAAACGATTGAGGTTACCGTCAGCGTCGGCGTGTCGTCGGTGCTGAAGGGCATGGACTCGGTTGCCGGGCTGATGAAACGCGCCGACCTCGCGCTCTACGAAGCCAAGAGCGCCGGTCGCAACCGCGTCGTCGCCAAGGCGGCGTAAGGTCCGTTGATATTCAGGTGATGCTGGCCTGCAAATCGCAGTTTCCTGCGCTTCCGGTATTCGCGTACCCGAACGTACGCTTCGTTTTCGACTCAGCCTGACCTGAATTCAACAGAGCTTTGGTTCAGAGGCAGGCGTGAGCCCGATTATCCAGTCAGTGTGACAGGGTTACGAATTTACCTTAACGCAAGCGATTCGGCGGGCTTGGTTAAGAAATTGTTGATTTTCACAGGCTGTTGCGCAAATGTGCAGACCAATGACGGAACCGGCGCGAGGGTAGATAGCCGGGTCGATCCGAAGAATACCCCATGATTCAGGTCCGCCGCATCTCCTGGGTCCGTGGGGTCGGCCGGCCGGCGCTGGCACATAGTGGCCTCCTCGTACCGCTGCCAAACGCCGACCGGCCCCCATTCTCAAAATGACATCAAGACTCTGCGCCAAGCGTTGGAACTTTTTAGACTTTTCGAAGCCTTGAAAACAAAAACGCCGCCCACAGGGGCGGCGTTTGGTTTTAAAGCAGGAAACCAGATTACTTGATCTTGGTTTCCTTGAACTCGACGTGCTTCTTGGCGACGGGATCGTATTTGCGGAACGACAGCTTGTCCGTCTTGGTGCGGCTGTTCTTGCTGGTCACGTAGAAGAAACCGGTGTCGGCGGTCGACAGAAGCTTGATCTTGATGTTTGCGGCTTTGGCCATTGTGTTCGTCCGTTAGGTTCGTGGAGTTTTGGCCGCTGGAGCACGGGGAAACACCCGGACGCGGGAAACTTGGCGCGACACATAAAGAACGCGCCTGGAAAGTCAACCCCGTGAGGCTTCGGTGTCGTAAGCAGATGAGTTGTCCGGATTAGGTAGCACGTGAGTTGTCCGGTTTT
>SAQG01000004.1 GCA_004020315.1 Mesorhizobium sp. | reverse complement strand
TCACCCTCAACGCAAGGCTCCGAGATGCCCCAATCGCTCAGAGTTGATGACGAAGGCACAGTCAAAGGCCTAGGTCATGAGGGCTAATTCTCCCAACCAGCGGAAAGGATTAGCATCGGCGATAATCTCGTCGCGCAACCGGCATCATTGCCACCTCTGTCTTGCACGGCCAGAACAAGAAACTGGGAGGAATGCATGACGAAAACAACTTACTTCAGGCGTCGCAGTATTCTCGCTTTGGCTGGCCTCATCGGCGCCTGCCTGACTGCGGCTGCAGGTCAGGCCGCCGAGCCCGACAAAGCCGAGATCGAGGCCCTGAAAAAATCGCTATCCAAGTACGAAGACTACAAGGCCGCCATCCGCGACCTCTATTTGTCGACAGTCGGATGCGTTTATTACAGCGGCGAAAAAGTGGCTGGAGCTATGGATTACCCGAAGGGCGCGATGGGCATTCATTTCGTCAACGTCGCGAGCGTCAGCCCGACACCAGATCCGACGCGCCCCAATGTCCTTATCTATGAGCCGGTCGACGGCGGCTTGCGCCTGGTGGCTGTGGAATGGCTTGTGCCGCTGACGCCCGACACCAAGGAGCCGCCGAAACTCTTTGGACAGACGTTCCAGGGGCCGATGGAGGGGCATTATCCGCTTATTCCGACGGAGTTCTACCACTACGATCTTCACGCCTGGCTGTTCAAGGACAACCCGCTCGGAATGTTCAGCCCGACGAACCCCGACGTGAAATGCGACAATTACGCATTTCCGATGCCGGAGCAGCCGACCAAGATGGTGCCGGGGCCGATGTGATGGCGACCTGAGCTACCGAGTCCGAGCTAATCACGGCGGACCGGCGATTGTCGTTATCCCAGCTGCGCCTGGGATAACATCCACCGAGCTTTCAAGGCGTCTCGGGTGGAAAGTGGTGCCCCTAGCCGGGATCGAACCAGCACTCCTTGCGGAACTCGATTTTGAGTCGAGCGCGTCTACCAATTCCGCCATAGGGGCTCAGGCCGGGCGGCCTGGATGGGCGCGGACTATACGGTTGGAGGCCTGTTCGTCAACTGGCCAATTCCCGGCATGCGGCCTTCGCTCAACCCCAGCCTTTCGATTTCGTGAAGCTGCAGCCATTGTGCGGCGCGAAAAATCTTTCTAGACAGGCGGCGCATTAGAGCGCGTCGCGTCTGGAGAAATTCATGTGGCGCGCTTTTGGTCTTTGTTTTCTGCATGTTTTTGTCCCAAAACCGCTGCGCGTTTTGGGTGACGTGCATTAGGAGTGCCGATGCTTCGCGGACTTTACGACTGGACCTTGTCGCTGGCGGCAAAGAAATCCGCCGAATGGTGGCTGGCCTTCATCGCTTTCGTCGAAAGCTCGGTGTTCCTGGTGCCGGCCGACGTGCTCTACCTGCCGATGGCGCTGTCGCGGCCGGATCGCGCCTATCGCTACGCGCTGGTCGCCACCCTCGCTTCCGTTCTGGGCGGCATCGCCGGCTGGTACATCGGCCACTATGCCTATGACACGGTGGCGAAGCCGATCCTCGAATTCTACGGCAAGTATGACGACTTCGAGGCGCTGCGCGTCTCGTCGGGCATCGGCTTCATCATCCTGATGCTGATCACCTCCGGCCTCGCCCATCTGCCGCCGATCAAGGTGGTGACGATCCTGTCCGGCGTCATCGGCGTCAATCTCCTGCTGTTCATCGTGCTGGCGATCGTGGCGCGCGGCGCCCGTTTCCTGTTCCTGGCCTGGCTGCTGCGCCGCTATGGCGAACCGATCCGCGAATTCATCGAAAAGCGCCTTGGTCTGATTGCGGGCGCCGCCGCCGCCGCCCTGATTTCGCTCTATATCGTCGTCAAATACGCCTTCTAGGGTGAGGATGCTCAAGTTGAACCATCCTTTGCTCTGAGCGAGAACGAACGGTAGATCGATGACAGCGACCGTGAATGCCGACACAGGGCGCCAGCGCATGCGGACGGCGGCGTTCCTTGCCGTCGCCATGGCCGCCACGGTCGGCTCGGCGCTGGCCTTCCAGTATCTGGGCGGCTACATCCCCTGCAAGCTCTGCCTGGAGCAGCGCACCCCCTACTACATCGGCGTGCCGCTGATGCTGCTGGCGGCGCTTGCGTCGACACTCCGCGCCCCCGCATGGCTGACCCGCGGCCTGCTGGCCGTCGGCGGCCTGCTGATGGCCTACGGCGTCTATCTCGGCGTCTATCACTCCGGCGTCGAATGGGCGTGGTGGCCGGGGCCGACCGATTGTGCGGCGGCTGCAGGACCGGTGGATACCGGCGGCAAGGGCGTGCTCGACGCACTCGACAAATTTGTCCCGCCCTCCTGCGACAAGGCGGCACTGCGCATCCTCGGCCTGTCGCTGGCCGGCTGGAACGCTATCGCCAGTTTTGTCCTGGCAGTCATCGCCTTCCGCGGCGCCTTTGCCCGCGACTGAGCGGCACACGCAGAGTTCGTCCAGAAATTCGTCAGGCCGGAGCGCATGACGGGGCTTTTGAGAACCGGAGCGGAGACGTGAGCACCTGAAGCGCAGAAAGCTGCGTCAGGCGACCGGGATGGCGGATTTCTGCCGAACTCTATGGTTCCAGTTCGACATCCCAGTAGAGGTAATCCATCCAGCTTTCATGCAGGTGGTTGGGCGGGAACAGGCGGCCATTGTTGTGCAGATCATGCACCGTCGGCTGATAGGGCTTCTGCAGCGGCCACATCTTGGCATGCGCCGGCATCATGCCGCCCTTCCTCAGATTGCAGGGCGAACAGGCGGCGACGACATTCTCCCACGTCGTCGCGCCGCCGCGATGGCGGGGAATGACATGGTCGAAGGTCAGATCCTCCGGCGTGCCGCAATACTGGCACTGGAAACGATCGCGAAGGAACACGTTGAAGCGGGTGAAGGCCGGATGCCGCGATGGCTTCACATAGGCCTTCAGGCTGACGACGCTCGGCAGCTTCATCGAGAAGGTCGGCGACGACACGGCGTGCTCGTATTCGGCGACGATGTTCACCCGCTCGAGGAACACCGCCTTGATGGCGTCCTGCCACGACCAGAGCGACAGGGGGTAATAGCTGAGCGGACGGTAATCCGCGTTCAGCACCAGTGCTGGAAGCCCATCCGGAGATACGGCAACCGTCACGTCATTGACCTCCTTGGTTCAGCGCATGACCCCGAAAATCGAATCGATTTTCGGAAAGGATCATGCGCAACTTTAAAAGTCTTACAGCGTCCTTTGCGCATCCAACTGGATGCGCGGCGCTGTAACCGATCGGCGTGGATACTGTAAGCCCGACATGACAGGGATGTGAAGCGGCTTCTCGGCCACACGCGGCGCCAAAAATGCATGATTTTCATGCTTTTTTGCGAATTCAGGCCGGCGGCGCGGCGTCCCTGTCCTTCAATTCGCGATAATACGCCCAGAAAAGCCGCGATGCGACACCTCGCCACGGACTCCATGATTCGGCGAGCTGGATCAGTGTTTTCTCGTGCGGACGCGGGTCGATGCCGAGCGCGTGGCCAACCGCGCTCTGCAGGGCAACGTCGCGTGCCGGGAAGACATCGGGGTGGCCGGCGGCGAACAAAAGATAGACTTCCGCCGTCCACGGGCCGATGCCTGACACCTTGGTCATCGCCGTGATCGCCTCAGCGGCGTCGAGCAAGCAGAGATGATCGAGGTCGAGGCCATCGACCACCGCCTGGGCCACGGCGATCAGGCCGCGTTGCTTCGGCCGCGACAGTCCAGCCTCGCGAAAGATGGCTTCGTCGGCGGCAAGAATGGCTTGCGGCGTCAGCGGATCGACGAGTTTTGTCAGCCGCCCGAAAATGGCGTCGGCGCTGGCGCGCGAAACCTGTTGCGAGACGATGATCGAGGCAAGGCTTCTGAACCCCGGCTCGGAGAGCCGAAGCGGCACCTCGCCGGCCATGCCGCGCACCTTTGTGAGGCGCGGGTCGAGCAGACAAAGCGCGTCCAGCCCTCGCGAGATGTCGTCGAGCGTGGCGATGCGTTGCATGTCTGCTTGTTCCCAGCGCAAAATGGCATTCGTAATCAGGCGCAAAGTAGCAACTGGCGAAAGCGCCGCACAACCCGATTGCCGCCGAACGATGACACTCCTGACATTCCGCTTCGCGCCAAGCCCGAATGGCGAACTGCATCTTGGTCATGCCTATTCGGCGCTGCTCAATCAAAAATTGGCGAGGGCAACCGGCGGGCGGCTGTTACTGCGCATCGAGGACATCGACACGACGCGCTGCACGCCGGAATTCGAGGCCGGCATTTTTCGCGATCTGAAATGGCTCGGGCTTGGCTGGGAAGAACCGGTGCGCCGTCAGTCCGAGCATTTCGCGGACTATCAGGCGGTGCTCGACCGGCTGATCAGTGAAGAGCTTGTCTACCCGTCGTTCATGAGCCGTGGCGAAATCCGCGCCTTCATTGCCGCCAGCGAAAAGCGCGGCCGCGACTGGCCGCGGGACCCGGACGGGGTGCCGCTCTATCCCGCCGTAGACAAGGCGTTGCCGATGAGGGAACGCAAGCGACGGATGGCCGAGAACGCGCCCTTCGCCTGGCGGCTGGACGTCGATGCTGCGATGGCGCGCGTCGGCACAGGCCTGTCATGGCTGGAATTTTCGGATGAGAGGCTTTCCGCAACACGCGCGGTAGACGCACGGCCGCAGGACTGGGGCGACGTGATCGTGGCGCGCCGTGAGATCCCGACAAGCTACCATCTCGCCGTCGTCGTCGACGACGCGCTGCAAGGCATCAGCCATGTCGTGCGCGGCCAGGACCTCTATTCCGCCACCGGCGTGCAGCGCCTGCTCCAGGAGATCCTCGGCCTGCCGCAACCGAGGTACTTCCACCATCGTCTCGTCCTCGGCCCGGACGGGCGAAAGCTGTCGAAGAGTTTTGGCGATACCGGCCTTGCCGCCTTGCGCGAGGCCGGCGCGGCGCCGGCCGATATCAGGCGGCTGGTCGATCTCTAGAACGGCTCGCCAACGGCCACACCACTGGGCCATTCAATTCGAATGAGCCTATGGATCAACCGTTTGGTTTTGCTTGCCGGTTTGAACCGCATTACAGCAGTCGCGATAGTCGACCTTCACCGAATTCGCGGGCAGCCTCCCGAAAATGCACAGCATCAAGCGGTTCATCCCCGCCTCCTTTGTCGTCCTGTGGGCGACCGGGTTCATTGGCGCGCGTTACGCCATGCCGTGGGCCGAGCCTTTCACCTTCCTGGCCGCGCGCTTCGTCCTGGCCGCCGTCCTGTTGGCCGCCTTGATGGCAGTGCTCGGTTCCAGGCGGGCGACGGGTGCGGAAGCGCTCCACGCGACCGGCGCCGGCATCCTGATGCATGGCGTCTATCTCGGCGGCGTCTTCTGGGCCATCCACAGGGGCATGCCGGCCGGGCTTTCGGCCTTGATCGTCGGGCTGCAGCCGCTGATCACGGCGGTGATGGCCGGCCGGTTTCTCGGCGAGGCCCTCCTGCCGCGCCATTGGGCCGGTCTCGGCATCGGTCTGGTCGGTGTGGTCATTGTGCTCTGGCCGAAGCTCGGAACGCTCGGCGGCGGCGTGACGGCCGAGACGCTGGCCGCCTCGCTTGTCTCGGTGCTTGCCATGAGCGCCGGCACGATTTGGCAGAAGCGCTTCGCCTCCGGCGGCGATCTCGTGGCGGCCACCAAATGGCAATATGTCGGCGGCGCATCGGTGATGGTCCTGGCCTCGCTCGCCTTCGAGACGCGAACGGTCGTCGTCAACGGCGAGCTGATCTTCGCCATGGCATGGCTGGTGCTGGTGCTGTCGATCGGCGCCATCTTCCTTTTGATGGTGATGATCCGCGACGGCGCGATGTCGAAAGTCGCTTCGCTGTTCTATCTGGTCCCGGCCGTCACCGCGGTCATCGCCTGGATATTGTTCGGCGAACAGTTGAACCTGGTCCAGATCGTCGGCATGGCGATCGCGACGCTCGGCGTCGGGCTGGCAACCGCTCAGCCGACTCTCGCGCGTGCCTCCAGATAGCGGCTGATCGCGGCGTTGAGCTCACCGCCGAGGATGAAGATCGCCGAGACGATGTAGAGGAAGACGACCGCGATCATGATCGAGGCAAGGCCGGCATAGGTCGTCACATAGGACGAGAAACGGTCGAGATAGGCGGCAAAGATGGTCGACCCGATGAGCCAGGCAACCAGCGTGAAGATGATCCCCGGTATGATCGAGACGAAGCGGCGCTTGCCCGCAGGCAGCCAGTAATGCACCGCGAACAGCCCACCGACGATCACGGCGGAGGCAATGATGTAACGCCACAGCGTGATCGTGCCCATATAGGGTTTTACCCATTCGAAATTGGCCTCGGCCAGCCGCGCCAGTATGGGCGCGAAAACCACGAGCACGCTGATCACCAGAAAACCTGCCGTGGCGATCAGAACGAAGGCGATGCTCTGCACCCGGCGATAGATGATGCCGCGCGTTTCCGAAACGCGGTAGGCGCGGTTTAGCGACGTGCGCAGCGCCTCGATGCCGTTCGAGGCAAAGAAGGCGGCAAGCAGCACGCCATAAGTCAACAGGTCGGTGCGCTGGACGGTGAGCACATTGAGCACTTCGCGCGCGATCGGCTTGGCGATCTGCTCGGGCCAGGTGTCGAAGACGAGATGAACGGCGGTGTCGGCAAAAGCCTGTGCGCCGAGGAAGCTGGCCAGCGTCGTGGCGAAAATCAGAAAAGGGAATAGCGCCATCAGCGCCGTGATCGCCAGATGACTGGCCATCGCCCAGCCATCGTCTGCGTTGAAATGGCCGAGCGCGTCATAGAGCACGCGTTTGAGGGCTACGATCTTCCGCAACAAGAACCGCGTTCCCTTCGATTGTCTCGACGCCGCGAATATGGGAAGGGATTGCGGCAAATGGCAAGCCTAGGTCAAACAACGCTTTCTCCCGGAGAAGAGTTGCGCACCATCATCGTCACCGGTGCTTCTTCCGGGATAGGCGCCTATTGCGCTCGGGCGCTGAAGGGTGAAGGCTGGCGGGTGTTCGCGACGGCGCGTCAGCCTACGGATATCGCGGCCCTCGAGGCCGATGGCATCGAGGCTTTCTATCTGGACTACCGCGAGCCCGGATCCATCGAGACGCTGGTCACGTCGGTGCTGGAGCGGACCGGCGGACGGCTCGATGCCCTGTTCAACAACGGCGCCTACGCCCAGCCCGGCGCCGTCGAGGACCTGCCGGTCGCAGCACTCAGGGAGCAATTCGAGGCGAATGTCTTCGGCTGGCATGACCTCACCCGCCGTGTCGTGCCGGTGATGCGCCGCCAGGGCCATGGCCGTCTCGTCCATTGCTCCTCGATCCTCGGCCTGGCGCCGCTGCCCTTTCGCGGCGCCTACTCGGCGTCGAAGCACGCGATCGAAGGGCTGATGCTGTGCATGCATCAGGAACTCCAGGGCAGCGGCATCCATGTCTCGCTGATCGAGCCGGGGCCGGTGAAATCGAAGATCGCCGGCAACGGCCTCGTGTGGTTTCAAAAAAATATCGACCATGAAAATTCCGTCCACCGCCTCGCCTACGAAGCGCAGCTGGAACGGCTGCGGGCCGGCGGCAGCACATCACGGCTGAAGCCTGGGCCGGAGGTGGTTCATGCGGCCTTGCGCCATGCGCTTCTGTCGCGGCGCCCGCGTCCGCATTATGTGGTAACGGTGCCGGCCAGGATCGGCGTTGTCCTCAAACGCATCCTGCCGGCGGAGACGCTCTACCGCCTGCTTGCCAAACGCGCCTGAACGCAATCGACTGGAACACACTATGGCAACCGTCTTCAACGTCCTCGCAGTCCTCGTCATGGTCGCCGTGGTGATCGTGTTGATCCGCGGCCTCATCAACATGATGCGCGGCGGCTCCGGCATGACCTCCAACAAGCTGATGCAGACGCGCGTGCTGCTGCAGTTCGTGGCATTGGTGCTGATCATGCTGGCGGTGTATTTCACCCGCAAGTGACGGCGATTTCGGGAGGCAGAGCGTGGTCAAGCTCAACAAGATCTACACCCGCACCGGCGACGACGGCACCACCGGCCTTGGCACCGGTGAACGGCGGCTGAAATCCGATCTGCGCATCGACGCCTATGGCACGATCGACGAAGCCAATGCCTGCATCGGCATGGCCCGCATCCACACTGCGGCAATACATCCGGCGATCGACGCGATGCTCGGTCGCATCCAGAACGACCTTTTCGATCTCGGCGCCGATCTGGCCGTACCGGATGACGGCAAGCCGCTCGGCTTTGAGCCGCTGCGCATCACCGCTGTGCAGACCGACCGTGTCGAAAAGGACATCGACCTGCTCAACAAGGACCTGCAGCCGCTCAAATCCTTCGTGCTCAACGGCGGCACGCCGGCGGCGGCGGCTCTTCACCTCGCCCGCACAGTGGCACGGCGGGCCGAGCGCATCATGGTGGCGTTGACGCAGGACCCAGCCGAGCATGTCAACCGCGAGGCGGTAAAATACATCAACCGCGTATCGGACTTTCTGTTCGTCGCCGCACGCGCGGTCAATGACAATGGAAACGCCGACGTGCTATGGGTTCCCGGCAAGAACCGCTGAAATCTGCCGAGGCGGGAGGGGGTCCGATGTTCATCCCACTTTATGACACCAACCGGCTGCGCCACATCAAGCAGCAATATGTCACGATCGGCCTGATCGCGTTCAACACGCTCATCTACTTCGCCACGGCGCTTGGCGGCGAGCAGTTCACCAACGCCGCTGTGCTGGGCCTCGGCTTCATCCCGTCGGTCGTCCACGACAGCGTCGAGCTGGCTCCGCAGTTTGTCGTGATCCCGGAGAGCTTGAGCTACGTCACCTATTCCTTCCTGCATGCCGATATTTTCCATCTCGGCGGCAACATGCTGTTCCTCTGGGTGTTCGGCGACAATGTCGAGGACGCGCTCGGCCATGTCCGCTTTCTCATCTTCTACCTGCTCTGCGCCATCGCCGGCGCCTTCTTCCAGGGCCTGATCGCGTGGGACTCGCAGGTTCCGCTGATTGGCGCCTCAGGCGCCATCGCCGGCGTGGTCGCCGCCTATCTGATCCTCTATCCGCGGGTGAAGGTATGGGTGCTGGCCTTCGCCCGCATTCCGCTGCGCATCCCGGCCTTCATCCCGCTCATCCTGTGGATCCTGTTTCAGATCGTGATGTTCGCCGCCGGTGGCGAGGATCAGATCTCCTGGGCCTGCCATGTCGGCGGCATCATCGCCGGGGCCGTGCTGGTGCTTGTCTTGCGCAACCGCGCCGTACCACTGCTTGCCGGCGCGGACGAAGAGGCAGTGGTGGTCGCCGGCCAGGTGCCTGTTGCCGCAGAGCCGGCGCCAAGCGACCGGCTGCCGGCGCAGGCGGCGCCGCGCTGGGGACGGGGAAGCGCGTCCAGTCCGGACTGAACCGATTTGAGGGCGTCGCTGAATGATTTGGGCGCGCCCCGGATATTGACGTGCGGGGTCGCCGCAACTACGGAAGCTTTCCCACAATGGATGTCGCGCAAAAGTGTGCAGCGGTTTGCGATAACGACATGCATAAAACAACAACCTAAAGCGCGTCGCGTGTGGCCGGCCAACGCGACGCGCTTTAGGCGGTCGGAGACTAGAATTCCGTCCGGAATGTCGGCTTTCGACAACTCTGAAGAGGCGTGCGCTGCTATAGCGCGCCCAATTACCTTGAAAGAGGTGGCTATCGTGAAAGAGGTGACAGGCAAATGAAGATCCTTGTGCCCGTGAAGCGGGTTGTGGATGCGAATGTGAAGGTTCGTGTGAAGGCTGACGGTTCGGCGGTGGAACTCGCCAACGTCAAGATGGCGATGAACCCGTTCGACGAGATCGCGGTCGAAGAGGCGATCCGCCTGAAGGAGGCCGGCAAGGCGGAAGAGATCATCGTTGTCTCGATCGGGCCGCAGCAGGCGCAGGAGACCTTGCGCACCGCGCTCGCCATGGGCGCCGACCGCGCCATCCTGGTCAAGACCGACGAGCAGACCGAGCCGCTGGGCGTCGCCAAGGTGCTGAAGGGCGTGGTCGAGGCGGAAAAGCCCGGTCTCGTCATTCTCGGCAAGCAGGCGATCGACGACGATTCGAACCAGACCGGCCAGATGCTGGCCGCACTTCTGGGCTGGGCGCAAGGCACTTTTGCTTCCAAGGTCGTTATCGATGGCGACAAGGCCAAGGTGACTCGCGAAGTCGATGGCGGCCTGCAGACGGTAGAGCTGAAGATGCCGGCGATCGTCACCGCGGATCTTCGCCTCAACCAGCCGCGCTATGCCTCGCTGCCCAACATCATGAAGGCGAAGAAAAAGCCGCTCGACGAAAAGAGCCCGGCCGACTACGGCGCCGACGTCAAGCCGCGGCTGAAGGTGATCAAGACCGAGGAACCGGGCGGCCGCAAGGCAGGCGTCAAGGTCAAGAGCGTCGCCGAATTGATCGACAAGCTCAAGAACGAAGCCGGCGTGCTGTAGGGCTGGAAGGGACAAAAAAGATGACAATTCTTCTGATTGCCGAACACGACAATGCGACGCTTTCCGACCAGACCGCCAAGGCGCTTTCGGCGGCACTGCAGATCGGCTCGGACGTCCATGTGCTGGTCGCCGGCAAGGGCGCCAAGCCCGCAGCGGACGCCGCCGCCAAGCTCAAGGGCGTGAGCAAGGTGCTGCTCGCCGAAGCCGACGAACTCACCGAGCGTCTCGCCGAGCCGCTGGCGGCGCTCGTCGTCGGCATTGCCGGTGTCTATGACACGATCATCGCGCCGGCGACCTCGTCGGGCAAAAACGTCGCGCCGCGCGTGGCAGCCCTGCTCGATGTCGCGCAGGTGTCCGAGATCATCGAAGTTATCTCGCCCGACACCTTCAAGCGGCCGATCTATGCCGGCAACGCCATCCAGACGGTGCAGTCCAGCGACGCCAAGAAGGTCATCACCGTGCGCACCGCCTCCTTCCAGGCTGCACCCGAGGGCGGTTCCGCCGCGGTCGAGACGGTTCAGGCGGCGGCCAACCCCGGCCTGTCGAGCTTTGTCGAAAACAAGCTTTCCGAGACCGATCGTCCGGAGCTGACTTCGGCCAGAATCATCATCTCGGGCGGCCGCGCGCTGGGCTCCTCGGAGAAATTCCAGGAAGTCATCCTGCCGATCGCCGACAAGCTCGGCGCCGCCGTCGGCGCCTCCCGTGCCGCCGTCGATGCCGGCTACGCGCCGAACGACTGGCAGGTCGGCCAGACCGGCAAGGTCGTGGCGCCCGACCTCTACATCGCCGTCGGCATCTCCGGTGCCATCCAGCATCTTGCCGGCATGAAGGATTCGAAGGTCATCGTCGCCATCAACAAGGACGAGGAAGCGCCGATCTTCCAGGTCGCCGACTATGGCCTCGTCGGCGACCTTTTCGTCATTCTGCCGGAACTGCAAAAGGCGCTTTGACGCTTTCTGCCAAAGCGTACTAAATTGTGAGGGCGGGGTAGACGAAGTCGCCCTGCCCTTTTAGTTTGCACCGCACAAAAAAGCAGGCTGCAAAGGCCTTTTGACGGGATCGGTGTAATGAGCAAGATCGAGACGATCGGCATCATCGGCGCGGGCCAGATGGGCGGCGGCATCGCCCATGTGTCCGCGCTTGCGGGTTACAAGGTGCTGGTCTACGACATCTCACCCGAGCGCATCGAAAAGGGCATCGCCACGATCAGCGGCAACATGGCCCGCCAGGTCGGCTCCGGCAAGCTTGAGGAAAAGCTGCGCAACGACGCGATGGCGCGCATTTCGGCAGCGCCCACCATGGCCGATCTTGCGGGTGCCGATCTGGTGATCGAAGCAGCGACAGAGGACGAGACGGTCAAGCGCAAGATCTACGCCCAGCTTTGCCCGCAGCTCAATCCGGAAGCCATCCTGGCGACGAACACCTCGTCGATCTCGATCACCCGTCTCGCCGCGCAGACCGACAGGCCGGAGCGTTTCATCGGCATCCATTTCATGAATCCGGTTCCGCTGATGAAGCTGGTCGAACTGGTGCGCGGCATCGCCACCGAGGACCAGACCTTCGAAGCGGCAAAGGCCTATGTGAACCATCTCGACAAGACGATCACCGTCTCGGAGGATTTTCCGGCCTTCATCGTCAACCGCATCCTGCTGCCGATGATCAACGAGGCGATCTATACGCTCTATGAGGGGGTCGGCTCGGTCGACGCGATCGACACCGCCATGAGGCTCGGCGCCAACCATCCGATGGGACCGCTGCAGCTCGCCGATTTCATCGGCCTCGACACCTGCCTGTCGATCATGCAGGTGCTGCATGACGGCCTGTCGGATTCAAAATACCGCCCCTGCCCGCTGCTGGTGAAATACGTCGAGGCCGGCTGGCTCGGCCGCAAGACCGGGCGCGGCTTCTACGACTATCGCGGCGAACATCCCGTTCCGACGCGTTAGAGCGATTTGGGCCTGCAAAGTACGCGCTAATCCTCGTATACGAGGATCCGAGCGTCGGGCTTTCCAAAATCGAATCCGATTTCCGGGCCGATGCACCTACCCGTGTGTATTGTTCCGATCGCGAGCCGTCGCTACCAGCGCACGAAAAGCCGCGCGCCGAGCGCACCTAGCGCGGCGAGGATGGCAATCGCGATCGTGTACCAGGTGGCGACGAAAAGCGGTGAGTCGTCGAAGCAGTGTGCGGCATAGAAAGTTGCCGCCAGCCCACCGGCGAGCAGGCCCGCCACCGTTCCGGCAAGCACCGGCCGCGTCGGCGCGCCATAGCGCAGCACCGCTAGGAAGACGGCAAGCGGACCGATGCCGATCAGCGGAATAAATGTCAGGCAGATGACCAGATTGCTGCCGATCAGACGCGTGCCCCACTCTGTCGACGGCACGGCGAAAAGTTCCAGCACCACCGCCACGGCCACCAGCAGCGGTGCGGCAATCATCCGGGCCGCCGCCCTGCTCGTCGACGCACCGGGTGTCGACAGGGCGCGGATCAAGGCGAAGGCGCTGACGGCCAGAGCAGTCGTGAAGACGAATTTGGCAAGGAAGCGCATCGTCTGCATGGCGGTGGCGATGTCGGTACGTGGGCCGATCGCCAGCCAGAACACCACCGCCGCGATCACCGTGGCCACACCGGCGCCTATCCACCAGGCCGAGCCAAGCGGCATCGCAGTGCTGCGGGCATCGGCGTCAAGCGCCTTGATGAGATCGTCGGTCCTCATGTCATTCCCGCTTGAACTGTTTGGCCCGCTTGAACTGTTTGGCCCGCCCGAATTGTTTGGCTCCGAACCGTTTGGCGATGGCTGCGAGCCCACGATGCAGCGACACGCGCACCGCCGTCTCGCTGATGCCGAACTTCGCTGCCGTCTCGCTAACGGAACAGCCTTCGACCGATACCGACGAGACCACGGAACGCTGCGCCGGCGGCAGGCCGTCCAGGGCCCGATTGATATCGCGCTCGCTGACCGTGTCGGCCTCCGGTTCGGCGAAGGTCTCGGCGATCTCGTCGATCTCGATCTCGATGCGCCGCCCGCGCCGCCGAAAGGCGTCGATCAGCTTGAAACGCGCTATGGCGTAGACCCAGGGCAGCACGGCCAGATCCTGGCGCCAGGTATGCCGTTTCACATGAATGGCCAGCAAGGTTTCCTGCACGACATCCTCGGGATCGACCCCGCCCTGAACGATCTTGCGCCTGATAAAGCCGCGAACAAGAGCAGCCGTCCGGCGCAGAAAGTCGGCGTAAGCCTTTTCATCTCCCGCGATCGCGGCTCGCATCAGCCGGGAAAGCTCGGCCTCGTCGTTGCCGGTCACAAGAGTTCACTCCCCGATATTCGCGTCTCGGCGCTGATTTGTTACGTGGCCGGCGAATAATGTCCAAGCCAGAATATGGGAATATCACGAAGGTTTCACCTCCGGCGCCCGATTGCGCATCTCATCAATGTTGACTACACCGATCAGGAATTGATAGGTGCAGCCGTGCTAAATCAAAGACCATCGAGATCGAGAGGGATGTCGTCCATGAAATATGCTCTTTCCGCCCTTGCCAGTGCTACGGCACTGGCAATCAGCCTGATCGCCGGCCCGGCAATGGCCCAGGACGGCGGCATCGTCGTCTACAATGCCCAGCACGAAAGCCTGACCGATGCCTGGGTTGAAGGTTTCACCAAGGAAACCGGCATCAAGGTCACGGTTCGCCACGGCGGCGACAGCGATTTCTCCAACCAGATCGTCGCCGAAGGCGCCGCCTCGCCGGCCGACGTATTCCTGACGGAAAACTCGCCGGCCATGGTGCTGGTCGAATCCGCCGGCCTGTTCGCCCCGGTCGATGCCGAGACGCTGGCCCAGGTTCCGCAGGAGTACCAGCCGTCCAGCGGCAAATGGGTGGGCATCGCCGCGCGCAGCACCGTCTTTGTGTACAACAAGACCAAGCTGACCGCCGAGCAGTTGCCCAAATCTCTGCTTGATCTCGCCGATCCGAGCTGGAAGGGACGCTGGGCCGCTTCGCCCTCCGGCGCCGATTTCCAGGCGATCGTCAGCGCCGTTTTGCAGCTCAAGGGTGAGGCCGCAACGGCCGACTGGCTGAAGGCGATGAAAGAGAACTTCACCGCCTACAAAGGCAACAGCACGGTGATGAAGGCGGTCAATGCCGGCGAAATCGAAGGCGGCGTGATCTATCACTATTACTACTACGGCGACCAGGCCAAGACCGGCGAGAACAGCAAGAACATCGGGCTCCACTATTTCAAGAACCAGGATCCGGGCGCGTTCGTCTCGGTTTCCGGCGGTGGCGTGCTGGCCTCCAGCAAGCACCCGAAGGAGGCCCAGGCCTTCCTGAAATGGGTGACCGGCAAGGGTGGTCAGGACGTGCTGAAGACCGGCAATTCCTTTGAATACGCTGTCGGCAAGGGCGCGGAATCCAATCCGGCGCTGGTGCCGTTGGCCGATCTGCAGGCGCCGAAGGTCGACGCGACGACGCTGAACTCCAAGAAGGTGACCGATCTGATGACGGCAGCCGGCTTGCTTTAGTCGGCGTTCGTCCTAAAAGGGCAACCGACTGCGCTCCTGCGGGAATTCGCTTCCGCAGGGGCGCTCTGTTTTTCGAGGTGGCATTCGTCCATGACGACAAGCTGCGTTTCTGGCCACGTTTGCGGCCCTTCGACCGGCTTCCGCCACCGGGCGGCAGCGGCGCGGCGCCTGAGCTGATGCCGTCTGCGGCCGACCTTGCACGTTCAGGCTTGCCGACCGGCATGGTGGCTGGGCAATGGACGCGCCGGCGGCCCATATCCTGGATTTCGCTCGCCGCCATCCTGATCTCACTTTTCTCCCTGCTGCCGCTCGCCTTCATCATCTGGATTGCCGTGCAGACCGGCTGGGAGACCGTGTCGGCACTGGTGTTCCGGCCTCGCGTCGGTGAGCTGCTGGTCAACACCTTGCTTTTGGTGGTGCTGGCCGTACCGATCTGCATCGTGCTCTCGGTGGCGCTGGCCTGGCTGACCGAACGCAGCAGCCTTCCCGGCGCCCGCCTGTGGGCCTGGCTGTCGGTGGCGCCGCTCGCCATCCCCGCCTTCGTCCACAGCTACGCCTGGATCACCCTGGTGCCGGGACTGCATGGCCTGTGGGCCGGCGTATTGGTTTCCGTCCTCGCCTATTTCCCGTTCCTCTATCTGCCTGTGGCGGCAGCTTTGCGCCGGCTCGATCCTGCTCTGGAAGATGCCGCGGCAGCCGTCGGCCTTGGGCCGTGGCGCGTGTTCTGGCGGGTGGCGCTGCCGCAGCTCAGGCTCGCCATCTGCGGTGGCTCGCTGCTGGTCGGTCTGCATCTCCTGGCGGAATACGGCCTTTACGTGTTCATCCGCTTCGACACCTTCACCACCGCGATCGTCGACCAGTTCCAGTCGACCTTCAACGGCCCCGCCGCCAACATGCTGGCTGCGGTGCTGGTGACATGCTGTTTCGTGCTGCTCGGGATCGAAGTGCTCGTGCGCGGCGAGGAGCGCTATGCCCGCGTCGGCTCAGGCGCCGCGCGCCAGCAGCAACGCACAAGGCTCGGCCGCGCCACGATCCCGTGCTTGGCTCTGCCGGTCGTCATCACCCTGCTGGCGCTGGGCGTGCCGTTCCTCACCATCGGCCGCTGGCTCGTGGCCGGCGGTGCCGATGTCTGGCGCCTCGACGAGATCGGCCTGGCGCTCGGCCAGACCTTGTTCCTGGCGCTCGCCGGCGCCTTGCTCGCCACCATCGCCGCCATGCCGATGGCCTGGATTTCGATCCGCGCGCCGGGACCGCTGCAGCGTCTTCTGGAGGGCTGCAACTACATCGTCGGCTCGCTGCCCGGCGTCGTCGTGGCGCTGGCGCTGGTCACCATCACCGTGCGCATCGCCTTGCCGCTCTATCAGACCCTGTTCACGATCCTCGTTGCCTATGCGCTGATGTTCCTGCCGCGCGCCCTGATCAGCCTGCGGGCGTCGATCGCGCAGGCGCCGGTCGAGCTCGAACGCGCCGCCGCCAGTCTCGGCCGGTCACCGCTCAAGGCGCTGTGGTCGACGACGATCCGCCTGTCGGCGCCGGGTGCCGCGGCAGGCATGGCGCTGGTGGCGCTCGGCATCATGAACGAATTGACCGCCACGCAGATGCTGGCGCCCAACGGCACCCGCACGCTGGCGATGGCGTTCTGGGCCCACAGCGGTGAGATCGACTATGCATCCGCCGCACCTTACGCCCTCATCATGGTGGCGATGTCGCTGCCCCTGACCTGGCTGCTCTATATCCAGTCGAAGCGGATGGCCGGACGATGAGCTTCCTCGAACTCACCGACGTGCACAAGCACTACGGCCCGGTGGCCGCACTGGCCGGTGTCGATCTCAGCGTGACCAGCGGCAGCCGCACCGCGATCGTCGGGCCGTCCGGCTGCGGCAAGACCACCTTGCTGCGGCTGATCGCCGGCTTCGAAGCGCCGGACCAGGGCCGCATCGTGCTCGAGGGCGAGGTGCTGGCCAATGGCGGCACCGCCGTGCCCGCATATCGGCGCGGCATCGGCGTGGTAGCGCAGGACGGCGCCCTGTTCCCGCATCTGAGCATCGCCGCCAATATCGGCTTCGGCATGAGCCACCACGCCGACAAGCGCACCGAGCGCATTGCCGAGCTTGCCTATATCGTCGGGCTCGACAAGGCGATCCTGAAACGGCGGCCGCACGAGCTCTCCGGCGGCCAGCAGCAGCGTGTGGCGCTGGCCCGCGCCATGGCCATGAAGCCGCGGCTGATGCTGCTTGACGAGCCGTTCTCGGCGCTCGACACGGGGCTGCGCGCCTCGATGCGCAAGGCAGTGGCCGAGCTTCTGGAAACCGCCGGCATCACCACGATCCTAGTCACGCACGACCAGGCCGAGGCGCTGTCCTTTGCCAGCCAGGTCGCGGTGATGCACGAAGGCAAATTCTCGCAGGTCGGCACGCCGCGCGAGCTCTATCTCAAGCCGAAGGACAGGATGGTCGCCGAATTCCTCGGCGATGCCATCATCCTGCCGGCCAAGATCGCGGACGGCTTCGCCAGCACGCCGCTCGGTCGGATCGCCGTCGACAGCACCGAGCGGCGCGATATCGTCCGCATCATGCTGCGGCCGGAACAGGTTCTATTGAAACGGACATCGCGCGAAGGCATGTCGGGCACCCCGGACATGCTGTTCGGCGAGGTCACGGAGTCCGAATTCGCCGGCTCGATGTGCACCATCGCGGTGCGGCTCTTGAACAGTCCAGATCCGCCGGACGCGGCAGCCATCGGCAACACGCCGTTGATCCTGCGCAAGCCGGGCATGGACACACCGGTGGTTGGCGAGATCGTCCGGCTGACGGTGTCGGGCAAGGCGCATGTGTTCGCCTGAACGCTCTCGCGTCTCTCGCAGTTCGCTGGGACGACAGCCTGGCGTCAATCGACCCGCTTTCCAGCCTGATCGAACCAGTGCAGCTTTTCGGCTTTGGCCACGACGCGCAACTGGTCACCGGGCTTTGCGGTGGCGCGCCCTGAGACGCGCACGATGATGCGGCTGCCGGCTGCGGCGCAGTGAAGAAAGCTCTCGGCACCGACCGGCTCGACCGCTTCGACCGTCGCCGGCAGGACCAGCGCACCGGGCAACGCCTCCGCATTGAAGGTGACGTCGGCATCTTCAGGGCGAAACCCCAGCGTCACGGCTGGTGTTTCGGGAGGCGCAAAGCCGATCGCCGTGCCGTCAGCCAGTATCGGGCCTGAGGAACTTCCGGTCAGCGCCAGAAGGTTCATCGGCGGCGCGCCGATGAAGGAAGCGACGAAGATCGAGGCCGGCTTTTCGTAGATGTCGAGCGGCGCGCCCGTTTGCTCGACCAGTCCGGCGTTCATGACAACAAGGATGTCGGCCAGCGTCATCGCCTCGAGCTGGTCGTGGGTGACATAGACCGAGGTGACGCCGAGCGCGCGCTGCAAATTCTTGATCTCGACCCGCATCTGGCCGCGCAGTTTGGCATCGAGATTGCTGAGCGGCTCGTCGAACAGGAAGACTTTCGGATTGCGCACGATGGCGCGGCCCATGGCGACACGCTGGCGCTGGCCGCCGGAAAGCTCGCGCGGGCGCCGGTCGAGCAGTGCCGAAAGCTCCAGCACCTTGGCGGTCGAGCGCACCCTGCTGTCGATCTCGTCCTTCGGCGTGCCGCGATTGCGCAGGCCATAGGCCATGTTGTCATAGACCTTCATATGCGGGTAAAGCGCGTAGTTCTGGAACACCATGGCGATGTCGCGCTCGGTCGGGCCGATGGCATTGACCACCTTGCCGTCGATGGCGACCGTACCGGCAGAAATGGTCTCCAACCCGGCGATCATCCTCAGCAGCGTGGACTTGCCGCAGCCGGAGGGGCCGACCAGAACGCAAAGCTCCTTGTCGGGAATGGCGATGGAGACGCCCTTCACGGCTTCGACGCCGCTGGGATAGACCTTCTTCACTTCCTTCAGATCGACGGTCGCCATCGGCTTCTCACTTTTCGGATTCGACCAGGCCGCGCACGAACCAGCGCTGCATCAGCACAACCACCAGGATCGGCGGCACGATGGCCAGCATCGCTGTGACCATGACCAGGTGCCATTCGGTATCGGCGTCGGCGAAGGAAACCATCTTTCTCAACGCGATGACGATGGTGTTCATATCGTTGCTGTTGGTGACGAGCAGCGGCCAAAGGTACTGCGTCCAGCCATAGATGAAGAGGATCACGAACAGTGCCGCGATGTTGGTGCGCGACAGTGGCAAGAGGATATCGAAGAAGAAGCGCCATGGCCCGGCACCATCGACACGCGCCGCCTCGACCAATTCGCCCGGTATGGTCATGAAGAACTGGCGGAACAGCAGCGTCGCGGTGGCCGAGGCGATCAGCGGGATGATCAGGCCGGCGTAGGTGTCGATCATGCCGAGATCGACCATCACCTTGTAGGTGGGCAGGATGCGCACCTCAACGGGGAGCATCAAGGTGATGAAGATCAGCCAAAAGAAGGTCATGCGCAGCGGGAAGCGGAAGAACACGATCGCGTAGGCCGACAGGATCGAGATGAAGATCTTTCCCGCCGCAACGCCGAGCGCCATGATCGTGGTGTTGAGGAGCAGCGTGCCGACGCTGACACCGCCGATGCGGCCGATGCCGCCGAACAGCGCCTCGCCGTAATTGTTCCAGAGCTGGCCGCCGGGCAACAGCGGCAGCGGCGGCCTGAGGATCGTTTGCAGCGTGTGTGTCGAGGCAACGAACGTGTAGTAGATCGGAAAAGCCACGATCAATATGCCGAGGATTAGCACGGCATGGGCGATGAATGTGCGGAGCGGGGACTGGCCGATCATCGCTGCCCTCAACCGTAGTGGACTTTGCGTTCCACGTAGCGGAACTGGATGGCGGTGAGCGCAATGACGATGGCCATCAGGATGACCGACTGCGCCGCGGAGTCGCCCAGGATCAGATTGACGAAGCCGTCATTGTAGACCTTGTAGACCAGCGTCTCGGTCGCCTTGCCCGGCCCGCCTCCGGTGACGGCATGAACGATGCCGAAAGTGTCGAACAGGGCATAGACAGTGTTGACGACCAGCAGGAAAAACGTCGTCGGCGCAAGCAGCGGGAAGACGATGGTCCAGAAGCGCTTGGTCTCGCCGGCGCCATCCATGGCCGCCGCCTCGATCAGCGTTTTCGGCACCGCCTGCAGGCCGGCGACGAAGAACAAGAAGTTGTAGCTGATCTGCTTCCAGGCAGCCGCCGACACCAGCAGGATCATGGCATGGGTGCCGTTGAGCAGCGGGTCCCATGCGATGCCGAGGCTTCTCAGCAAATACGCCAACGAGCCGATCGAAGGATTGAACAGAAACAGCCACAGCATGCCGGCAATCGCCGGCGCCACGGCATAAGGCCATATCAACAGTGTGCGGTAGAGGCCTTTGCCGCGCACCGCCTTCTCGGCCATGACAGCAAGCAAAAGGGCCACGCCCATGGCAACGATCGCGGTCGCAAGCGAGAACACCACCGTGACCTGGATCGAATTGAGGTAGGCCGGATCCGCCAGCACCTTCCGGAAATTGGCGAACCAGACGAACTTGGTCCTCAGCCCGAACGGGTCTTGCCTGAGCATCGACTGGTAAAGCGCCTGACCGGCCGGCCAGTAGAAGAAAACCAGTGTTATGGCGAGTTGTGGCGCCACCAGCAGGTAAGGCAGGATCTTGTTGGGAAAGACGACGCGTGGAGACAGGCTGATTTCCCTCGCTATCTCAGGAGACGCCCACGCGAGCTCGCGTGGGCGATATTCAAACCGACACCAACCGGGATAATCTCGTCAGTTCTCCAGCGCTTCCTCGATCGCGGCGTTGCCGCGCGTGACCGCATTGTCAAGCGCCTGCTGAGCGGTTTGCTGGCCGGCCAGCATCTTCTCCAACTCCTCGTTCTGGATATCGCGCACCTGCGGCAGATTCGGCAGACGCACGCCCTTCGAGTTGTCGGTCGGCGCCTTGCCCGTCATTTGCAGGATGGGTGTCTCACGGCCGGGGTTCTTGTCATAGAAGCCCGATTTCTTGGTCGCCTCGTACGCGGCGAGCGTCACTGGCAGGTATCCCGACTTCTGGTGCAGATATTCCTGCACATCGGTCTTGGACAGGTAGGAGAAGAAGGCCGCGACGCCCTTGTATTGCTCGTCCGACTTGTTGCCGAACACCCACAGGCTGGCACCGCCCGGCGTGGTGTTCTGTGGTGCGCCCTTGGCGTCGGTATCGTAGGGAAGCTGGCCGATGCCATAATTCATGCCGGACTTGACGATGTCGCCGAGGCCGCCCGACGATTCGGTGAAGATACCGCATTCGCCGGCGAGGAATATCTGCTTGGCTTCGGAAGTGCGCCCGCCATATTTGAAGGTGCCGTCCTTGGCGAGATCCGCGAGCGCCTGGAAGTGGTTGACGAAAATCGGCGCGTTGATCTTGAGTTCGACATCGCCGCCGGCGAGGCCGTTTTGCTGGGTGGCCCAGGGCACATCATTCCACGCCGCAAAATTCTCCAGATGGATCCAGGTCAACCAGGTCGAGGTGTAGCCGCATGAGGCGGCGCCGCTCGCCTTGATCTTCTTGGCAGCTTCCCACACCTCATTCCAGGTCTTGGGCGGGCTGTTCACGTCGAGCCCCGCTTTCTGGAAGATGTCCTTGTTGTAGTAGAGGATCGGCGAGGACGAGTTGTAGGGGAAGGACAGCATGGTGCCGTCCGGCTTCGAATAATAGCCGACGATGCCGGGCAAATACTGACTCTTGTCGAAGGTCATCCCGGCGCCGGTCATCACCTCGGCCACCGGCTTGATCGCGCCCTCGGCCGCCATCATCACACCGGTGCCGACGTCGAACACCTGGAGGATATCGGGTGCCTGTCCGGCGCGGAAGGCAGCGATACCGGCATTCAGCGTCTCCGGATAGGTGCCCTTGAACACCGGAACGAGCTCATAGTCGCTCTGGCTGGCGTTGAAATCCTTGGAGATCTTGTCGACGACCTCGGCATTGGCGCCGGTCATGGCGTGCCACCAGCTGATCTGCGTGACGGCGAAGGCGGAAGTGGTGGAAAGCAGGGTCAAGGTAGCGGCAACACCGGCCGCGAAGCCGAAGAACTTCATGTTTCATCTCCCGTTTATCGTTGGCGAAAGTGGCACTCTCGCAAAGGCAATATGTGCCGCTCGTGACAGTTGGACAACGGTTTTGTTGCAGATCGATGAACTCGATCTCCACGTAAAGTGGTGCACGCTTCGAAATGAGCGCCGATGGAAAGCAATTGAAAAGCCGGCTTACCACTCAAACAAAGGCGGGGACCGGCAGCAACCGCCGGCGCCTAGTCCGACTTGCCAAGCGCCGTTTCGACCAGCCGCTTGGCATCGGGGCTCGACCATTCGGCCGGGCCGTTCATGTGCGCAATCAGGCAGCCTTCACCGTCGATCAGCATGGTGACCGGCAGGCCGAGCGCCAGGCCGCGCGTCTTAAGATCGTTGAACAGCGCCATCGTCGAATCGCGATAATAGCCGAGCGCTTCGACGCCGGTTTCCTCGAGGAACTTCTTCGGCTTAGTGTCGTCGCCGACATCGACATTGACCGCGACGACCTCGAAGGCGTCGCTGCCCATTTCTTTCTGCAGCGCGTCGAGCGCCGGCATTTCGGCACGGCAGGGCGCGCACCATGTCGCCCACAGATTGAGCAGCACCGTCTTGCCGGCATGGCCGGCGAGCGTCATCGGCTTGCCGCCAGGGTCGTTGAAGGCAAGGCTTTTCAGTGATTGCGGCGGATCGGCCGGCAAAAGTGCTGCGACCTGGCCGGTGGCCGCCGCCGCGACCGTTTTGGCGCGGTCGGCCTTGGCGGCGCAGGCGACATCGTCCTTGCTGTCGCCAACGGCGACCTGAGCGGGCGCGTTGTTGCCAGAACCGCTCTCGCTGACATATACCGCGACCGCGCCTGCCAGCACGCCCGCCACCAAGGCGGCGAGGATGAGGCGCGGGGCCGGGAAAAATCGATTGCCGTCTGCCATTTTTAAAAAACTGCTCCGGAGCACGGGTTATAGCGATGAGCGACAAGAAGGCCAGCAACCAGATGTGGGGTGGACGTTTTGCCTCGGGTCCGGCCGCGATCATGGAAGCGATCAACGCGTCGATCTCGTTCGACCGCAAACTCTACGCGCAGGATATCAGAGGCTCGATCGCCCATAGCGAGATGCTGGCGCAAACGGGCATTATTTCGGCGGCCGATCAAGAAAAAATCGCTCACGGGCTGAACACGATCCTGGCAGAGATCGAAGCCGGCACGTTCGCGTTCTCGACCAGGCTGGAAGACATCCACATGAATGTCGAGGCCCGCCTTGCCGAGCTGATCGGCACGGCCGCCGGCCGCCTGCATACCGCCCGCTCGCGCAACGACCAGGTGGCGGTCGATCTCAGGCTATGGGTCAAGGACGAATGCTTTCGCGTCGCCGAGGCGCTGAAGGGCCTGATCACGGCGTTCCTCGAACGGGCCGAGGAGCATGCGGCGACGGTGATGCCGGGCTTCACCCACATGCAGGCGGCGCAGCCGGTGACCTTCGGCCATCACTGCATGGCCTATGTCGAGATGTTTTCGCGCGACCTGTCGCGTGTTCGCGACGCCATCGAGCGGATGGACGAAAGCCCGCTCGGTGCGGCCGCTCTTGCCGGCACCAGCTTTCCGATCGACCGGCACCAAACGGCCAAGGCGCTCGGCTTCCGCGAGCCGATGCGCAATTCCCTGGACAGCGTTTCGGACCGCGATTTCGCACTGGAATTCTTGGGGCTGGCGGCGATCTGCGCCACGCATCTGTCTCGGTTGGCCGAAGAGATCATCATCTGGTCGACACCGCAATTCGGCTTCGTCAGGCTGTCGGACTCATTCTCCACCGGCTCCTCGATCATGCCGCAGAAAAAGAATCCCGACGCCGCCGAACTGGTGCGCGGCAAGACCGGTCGCGTCACCGGCCATCTGGTCGGCCTGCTGACGGTGATGAAGGGCATGCCGCTAACCTACGGCAAGGACATGCAGGAGGACAAGGAGTCCGTGTTCGACGCCGCCGAGACGCTCGACCTGATGCTGGCGGCGATGACCGGCATGGTGCGCGATATGACGGTGAACGCCGCCGCCATGAAGAAGGCGGCGGGCGCCGGTTATTCGACAGCGACCGATCTCGCCGACTGGCTGGTGCGCACGCTTGGCCTGCCGTTCCGCGACGCACATCACGTCACCGGCCGCGCGGTGGCGTTGGCCGAAGAGAGGAAGATCGGGCTCGACAGGTTGCCGTTGCAGGACTTGCAGTCCATTCACCCCGGCATTACGACGGACGTGTTTTCCGTGCTTGCCGTGCAGAACTCGGTAAAGAGCCGCACGAGCTTCGGCGGCACCGCGCCGTCGGAAGTGAGGAAGCAGATCCGGTACTGGAGAAAGCACATCGCCAAGGCGTGATGCCGGGGTGCAATACCAGCAAAACTCGGCTAAAAGCGGCGGGCAAAAAGTTTCGGACGGATGGATCGATGACCGCAAGCAGGATTTTGGCGACGCTGACGCTGCTGGCGGCGCTGGCAACCGTAACGGCCTGCGGCAGGAAAGCCGGCCTCGACACGCCCTACGAGGCGGCCGTGCAGGCGCGCAAGGACGCACAAAAGGCCGAGCAGCCCGTGCCGCCGGAGCCGGAAAAACCGGTCAAGGACAAGAAGTTCATTCTCGACCCGCTGATCTAGAGCCGATGAGATCGGCCGACCTCATCGGCTCCAACTTCCGGAACCACTGTTGTGAACCATTTCGACTACCGCGACGGCGTGCTGCATGCCGAGGACGTGGCGATATCAGATATCGCTGCAAGCGTCGGCACGCCATTCTATTGCTATTCGACGGCGACGCTGACCAGGCATTTCCGCGTGTTTGCGCAGGCCTTTGCCGGGCTCGACACGCTGGTCTGCTATGCCATGAAGGCGAATTCCAACCAGGCGGTGCTAAAGATCCTGGCCAAACTCGGCGCCGGCGCCGACGTGGTCTCGGAAGGCGAATTGCGCCGCGCGCTGGCCGCCGGCATTCCGGCCAACAAGATCCTGTTTTCGGGCGTCGGCAAGACCGCGCGCGAAATGGATTTTGCGCTCTCGGCCGGCATTCTGTGCTTCAACGTCGAATCCGAACCTGAACTGGAATTGCTGTCGGCCCGCGCCACGGCACTGGGCAAGGTGGCATCGATCTCGCTGCGCATCAATCCCGATGTGGACGCCAAGACCCACAAGAAGATCTCCACCGGCAAGGCCGAGAACAAGTTCGGCATTCCCTGGCAGAAGGCGCGCCAGGTCTATGCCCGCGCAGCTGAACTGCCTGGCATCAAGGTCACCGGCATCGACACCCATATCGGCAGCCAGATCACCGAATTGCAGCCGTTCGACGACGCCTTCGCGCTGCTGGTGGAACTGGTCGGCGTGCTGCGCGCCGACGGGCACGCCATCGAGCATATCGATCTCGGCGGCGGCCTCGGCATTCCCTACCGCGTCGACAACAGCCCGCCCCCCTTGCCGGATGCTTATGCCCAGATCGTCAAGAAGCACGTCACCAAGCTCGGGCTAAAGGTGATGTTCGAGCCGGGCCGGCTGATCGTTGGCAATGCCGGCATCCTCGTCTCGCAAGTGATCTTCGTGAAGGAAGGCGACGCCAAGAATTTCCTGGTCGTCGACGCCGCGATGAACGATCTGATCCGGCCGACGCTTTACGACGCTTTTCATGACATCAAGCCGGTGGTGCAGCAGCCGGCGGCAGCACCGCGCATGACGGTCGACGTGGTCGGCCCGGTCTGCGAGACCGGCGATTATCTCGGCCTCGACCGCGACCTGCCGCGGCTCAAAGCCGGCGACGTGATCGCTGTCGCCACCGCCGGCGCCTATGGCGCGGTGCAGGCCGGCACCTACAACACCAGGCCGCTGGTGCCCGAAGTGCTCGTCGACGGCGGCCGTTTCCATGTCGTGCGCCGGCGCCAGACGTATGAGGAACTGATCGGGCTGGATTCGCTGCCTGACTGGCTGGAATAGACCATGATCCCGAACCGAAGGTCCGCGTCAGCGAAAAGTGGGAACCGGTTGTCGGAAAAGATCATGGTTAAACAACAATAGAGCGCTACAGCCGGTGCTGAATCAGCGCCCTGGTCTGCGCGATCCTGTCCTCGTCGCGGCGATAGAACGTCCATTGCTTGATACGCTTGCTGCGCAGAAGACCGGCTTGGGTCAGCACCCGCATATGCTCGCTGAGTGTCGCCTGGGTGATTCCCAGCTTTTCTGCGATCAGCAGCGCGCAGACGCCGTCCTCGACCAGATCGCCATCCGCTTGGCGTGGAAAATGCGCGCGCGGGTCCTTCAGCCAATCGAGGATTTGCAGCCTGCGCTCGTTGGCGATCGCCTTGAAGACATCAACCTCTTGCATTTAGCCATTTTGCTAAGTTACTAAATGATGTCAACCCTTGGGAGCAGACCATGCTGAACGGCAATATGATCACACGCGAACGCATCGCCGCAATGGAACCGCGCATCCGGCCATTCGTGCGCCGCACGCCGGTGCTGCGCGTCGACATGGCCGATTTCGGCCGTCCGCCTCTTGGCATCGACCTGAAGCTCGAATGTCTGCAGCATTCCGGCTCGTTCAAGGCGCGCGGCGCCTTCACCAATCTTCTCGAGCGGCCGGTTCCCAAGGCTGGCGTCGTCGCGGCATCGGGCGGCAATCACGGTGCCGCGGTCGCCTATGCCGCCATGCGGCTCGGCCACAAGGCAACCATCTTCGTTCCCGAAGTGAGCCCGCCGGCCAAGCTGGAACGCATCCGCAGCTATGGTGCCGAGCTGGTCGTCGGCGGCGCGCGTTATGCCGAGGCCTTGGCGGCCAGCGAAGACTTCGCGGAAAGGTCCGGCGCGCTGCAGATCCACGCCTTCAACCAAGAGGAAACGCTTGTCGGGCAAGGCACGCTTGGCCTCGAGATCGAGGCCGACCTGCCTGAGCTCGACACGCTGCTGGTCGCTGTTGGTGGCGGCGGCCTGATCGGCGGCATCGCCGCCTGGTTTGCCGGCCGCATCAGGATCATCGCCGTCGAGCCCGAGGGCGCACCGACGCTTCATCGCGCCTTCGAGGCCGGCCGGCCCGTCGATGCGCCGACCGAGGGCATCGCTGCCGATTCGCTGGCGCCGAAGCGCGTCGGCGAAATGATGTTTCCAATCGCCGAGGCCTTCGTCGAGCGTTCCATACTGGTCAGCGACGACGAGATCATCGCCGCGCAGGCGGCGCTTTGGGACCGGGTGCGAATCATCTCCGAGCCAGGCGGCGCTGCGGCCTTCGCGGCGATACTGTCCGGCCGCTACGCGCCGGCTGCGGGCGAGCGTGTCGCCGTGCTGGTCTGCGGTGCAAACGCCAATCCGGCTAAATTCTGACGATAACGGGGGCGGTATTGTTCACGTTTTCGGGAACCGCCTCGCCTTCGCCGTGTTTGTTGATATGCTTCGAGTGACGTGCATCTAAGACTTTGAGTCCTTCGCATCCGATTTTCGGGCCGGTGCGATAGATTTGTGAGGTTCGGGTTATCCCGCCTGAATCAGGAAGGGCTGATGACGCAACGACCCACCTTCACCAGCGATCGCAGCCTGGCCGGGCGCCTTGCCCTCAGCCGGCTGGCGACGCGGGTCTCGATGACGGTCGAGCGTGGCTGGCCGTTGCTGCTTCCGCTGGTCATCGTCGCCAGCCTGTTCCTCAGCGTCTCGTGGCTCGGCCTGTTCCTTCTGCTGCCCGACACGGCGCGCATCGGCCTCATGGCAGTGTTCGGCATCGCCGCCCTTGCCGCGCTGTATCCCCTGCGTTTCTTCCTGCTGCCGACCAGCGCCGAGATCGACCGGCGCATCGAGGCGGCCAACCAGTTGCTGCACAGCCCGGTACTGGTGCAGACGGACCGGCCGAGCGGCAGGGAAAGCATTTTTTCGCAAGCGCTGTGGCGCGAGCACCAGAAACGCATGGCCGAAAAACTCGGCAACCTCGGTGGCGACCTGCCGCGCACCCGGGTGCCGGAGCGCGATCCTTGGGGGCTGCGCGCCGTGGCGGCGCTTTTGTTGGTCACCGCTTTTGCCTTCTCCTTCGGACCGTCGGGCGGCCGCATAGCAGACGGGTTCAGTGCCCACGCGGCGCGCGACGCGGTGCCGCCGCGCATCGATGCCTGGGTGACGCCACCGGCCTACACCGGTCGGCCACCGGTCTTCCTCACTTCTCCAGCCCTCGCCAATAATGGCAATCAGGCTGCGTCCACCTTCACCGTTCCGGAAGGCAGCGATGTGTCGCTGCGCGTCACCGGGGGTTCGGGCGAGGAAACGCTGAGCTACGCCGACGCCGACGGCAACGCCCGCACCATCGAGCCGGCCGGGCAGCAGGCTGACGCGGCCAAGCCGGCGGCGGCAACGCCGGCAGCGGCAACGCCCTCCACGGTGCGCCAGTTCACCGGAAAGCTGACGGCCAACGGCACGCTGACGCTGAAATCGGGCGGCGACGAACTCGGCAACTGGGCCTTCACGGTGATCCCTGACAAGCCGCCGCAGATCCGCTTCGTCGGCGAGCCGAAACGCGCCGTCAACGGCTCCTTCGAACTCAACTACCAGATCGACGACGACTATGGCGCAGCCTCCGCCAAGGCGGATTTCGTATTGACCGACCCACCGGCGCCGAATGCGCATCCGCTCTATGGCCCGCCCGAAATGCCGCTGACGCTGCCGCGCCGCGGCGCCAAGGGCAATGCCGCCAAGACCACGAAGGACCTGACCGAACATGTCTGGGCCGGCGGCAACATCAAGCTCACGCTTGTCGCCACCGACGATGCCGGACATACGGCAACCAGCGAAACCAAGACGCTGGTGATGCCGGAGCGGCCGTTCTCCAATCCGCTGGCGAGGGCCGTGATCGAGCAGCGCCGCGTGCTGGCGCTCGACGCCAATGCCAAGAGCCGCGTGCTCGACCTGATGGACGCGATCACGCTCAGGCCCGAAGACACATTCGACAACATGGCGCACTACCTCGCCATCATGAGCGCCCGCACCCGATTGAAGATGGCCGACAACGACGACAAGTTGCGCGACGAGGTCGCCTATCTCTGGGAGATCGCGCTCGGCATCGAGCAAGGCAATCTTTCCGAAGCCGAGAGGCGACTGCGCCAGGCGCAGCAGGCGCTGCAGGACGCGATCAAGAACGGCGCCAGCGATGAGGAAATCGACAAGGCGATGAAGGAACTGCGCGAGGCGATGAACCAGTTCCTGCAGGAATTCGCCCAACGTGCGCAGCAGAATCCGAACGCGCCCCAGATGCAGCAGAACGGCCAGGAACTGCGCCAGAGCGACATCGAACGTATGATGGACCAGATCGAAAACCTGGCGAAGTCCGGCGATCGCGACAGCGCGCAGCAATTGCTTTCGCAACTACAGGACATGATGAACAATCTGCAGGCCGGACGTCAGCAGCAGGGCGGCCAGCAGAACAGCGAAATGCGCCAGCAGATGGACAAGCTCGGCGAGATCATGCGGCGCCAGCAGGAGATGATGAACGAAACCTTCCGCCTGGACCAGATGCAGCGCGGGCAGAACCGCGACGAGCAGTTCGGCGAGAACGGTGAACTGGGCGAACAGGGCGAGCAGCCCGGCCCAGGTGAAGACCGCGATCCGCTCGGCCGGCCGAAGCCGATGACGCCAGAGGAATTTGCCGACGCGCTGAAGCGGTTGCAGGAAGGCCAGGGCAAGCTGCAAAGCGAGCTCGACCAGCTGAGAAAGGGCCTCGAAGGCATGGGGCTCGAGCCCAATGAAGGATTTGGCGAGGCCGGCAAATCCATGGGCAATGCCGAACAGGCGCTGGGCGACAGCGAGGGCGACCAGGCCGTCGGTCACCAGGGCCGCGCGCTGGAAGCGCTGCGCAGGGGCGCCAAGGACATGATGAAGCAATTGCAGGCCATGCAGGGCGACGAGGGCGACGGCGAGCGGGGCGGCCGCCAGCAGAACGCCGACCGCGATCCGCTCGGCCGGCCGCGCGCCACCGAGGGTCCCGATTTCGGCGATTCGGTGAAAGTGCCGGACGAGATCGATGTGCAGCGCGCCCGCCAGATCCTCGAAGCGATCCGCAAGCGGCTCGGTAATGCGCTCAGCCCCGACATCGAGCGCAGCTATCTGGAGCGGCTGCTGGAGCTGAAATAAAGCTGCCCTGCTCTAGCGGTTGGTGAACGCCTCGCGGATCGCCTCTTCCATCCCGTCGATGGCCTCGCCGGAAGCGTTCGGATTGCGGCGCAGCACCACGTTCGAGGAATCGATGTCGCCGAACCCGTCGGCAGCCGTGAGTTCGCGGCAGCCGGCCGGGATGTTGCTGCGCGAGATCGGCGCAATCGCCAATCCTGAGGTGACGGCGAGCCGCAGGCCGCCATTGGTATCGCTGGTATAGGCGACACGATAGGCGAGGCCGCGCTGTTCCAGCGACTTGATCGCGAAATCCTTGCACCAGCCGGCACGGTTGTAGAGTGCGATCGGCATCGGCCGCTCCTCATGCATATGATGCAGCTCCGACGTCACCCATACCGTCGGGTCATTCATCAGCACCTCACCGCCGGAGAGATCCTGCCATTCGAACACCACCGCCAGATCGAGCTCGCCGGCGGCGAGCGCCGCGATCTGCGCACCGGAATGCGCATAGCGGACGGTGACGTCGACCTGAGGATGGCGCTTGGCAAAGGAACCGAGCGCGCGCGACAGGATCGCGTGGCCATATTCCTCCGGGATGCCGATGCGCACCGGTCCGCCAAGCGGCGCGGCGACCATCGATGCCGCCGTCTCGTCCAGCAACGATACGATCCGGCGGGCGTTGACGATGAGTTCGCTGCCGCGGCGCGTGAGCGCCACGCCACGCGAGCCGCGCTCAAACAGACTGTCGCCGAGCAGATCTTCGAGCTTCTTCATCTGCATCGAAACCGCCGACTGGGTACGGCCGGCCTGCTCCGCTGCCCTGGTGAAATTGCCGGTATCCGCAACCGCGACGAAGGTGCGCAGCAGATCGCTGTCGAGCGTGGGCTTCATTTGTCTGCCATGAAAAAATCTGATTGCTGGCATCATTCCAATTCGTTTGCAACATGTCAAACGGCGGATAATAGTTGCTTCACCCATTGGATATGCGGCTGCGGAATCGGCTGCGGACCAATCAAAAGTCCTCACTCGTACCCGCTGCCCGAAACGGTGGCGGGTTCTTTTTGATGCATGTCGTCCAAAAGTGCGCAGCGGTTTTGGACGACATGCATAAAACAAAAATTACGCAGGCCCGGCTCGGGCCGAACACGCAAGGAGCCGTCGAACGACATGCAGAACCGGATCGTCCTCGGCATGACAAGCCTTTGCCTCGGCGTTCTGGTGTTCTCGCTCCAGGATCCGCTGATCAAGGCCGTGTCGGGCACCTATCCGGTGACCGAGGTGATGGCGATCCGCTCGATCGTCGCCCTGCCCATTCTTCTCGCGCTCGTTCATGCCGATGTCGGGCTCAAGGCGATCTTTTCGAAGCGATTTCGCATGCTGACGATGCGCGCCCTCATCCTGTTCACCTCCTACACCGTCTACTACCTGGCGATCGCCGCCCTGCCGCTTGCCGACGCGGTGGCGCTCTATTTCATGGCGCCGTTGTTTATCATGGCGCTTGCCGGCCCTTATCTCGGCGAACATGTGGCGTGGCAGACGCTGGTCACCGTCATGGTCGGGTTGCTGGGCGTGCTGGTGATGCTGCGACCCGGTGCCGGGCTGTTCGACTGGGCGGCGCTGCTGTCGCTGGCCTCGGCGGTGCTGTACGGTTTTTCGCAGCTGATGGCACGCAAGATCGGCGACACCGAATCGTCCACGGTCATGGCGTTCTATCAAAACGGCGTCTATCTCCTGGGCGCTGCAGCGGTCGCCGGACTGTTCTGGCTGGCAGGAATAGCGCACGCCACGCATCCGAGCCTCGAATTCCTGGTCAGGCCATGGATCTGGCCAACGCCGATCGATTTCCTGACGATGGCCGCCTGCGGCTTCGTCGCTTCGGCCGGGATGATCCTGTTGTCGCAGGCCTACCGGCTGGCGCCCGCCAACAGCGTCGCCACCTTCGAATACACCGGCATCATCTGGTCGCCCCTGTGGGGTTTCCTGTTCTTTGCCGAAGTTCCGCGATCGACCACCGTCATCGGCGCCGCCCTGATCGTCGGCGCCGGTCTGTTCGCGCTCCATGCCAATCGGCGCCGAAGCAGCGCGCCGCCAATCGCGGCAACCTGCGATCCGGCCTGACCGCGGTCATGCCTTAGGCTCTAGGCGAAACAGGCGAGCGCCCGCTCGACGCGCGCGCGGATTTCGGCCAGCGTGAACGGCTTCTGCACGACATCCACAATGATGCCGTTCAATTCCTCGGCGCGCTCGCGCTGGTCAGCATAGCCGGTCATCAGCAAGATCTTCATCGCCGGGAAAAGCGACGCCGCCGCCTTGGCCATAGCGATGCCGTCCATTTCCGGCATGCGGATATCGGAGACGACAAGGTCGTAGGCGCCGCGTGCTGCGCGGATCAGGGCAAGCCCTTGCGCGCCGTCGGCGGCGATGTCGATCATATGCCCGGCGCGTTCGAGCGCGCGGGCGGCGAGGGTGCGGACGGATTCATCGTCCTCGACGATCAGGAGCTTTGCCATAGCGGAAAGTTTGGCGGGGAAAAGTTGACTTTTTCTGAACCGCAAACACGGTCAGGGAGAAATCCAGAGCGCGCCGCATTGAAGAGTTGCATACAGCGATTCCAAGCCCAGTGCCCCTTTCGGGATCGAGCACCAGGGTGTGTTGATATTCAGGTCAGGCCGAGCTGAAAACAGCGGCTTCCGAGAACCGGAGCGGAGCGTACTTGTGGTACGTGAGCACCGGAAGCGCAGGAAGCCGCTGTTTGCAGGCCGGCCTCACCTGAATATCAACACACCCTAGGCGTCGCCCTTGACGACGCCGACGAATGGCAGTTCGCGAAAGGCGTGGGCGACATCCATGCCGTAGCCGACGACGAAATAGTCGGGGCAGTCGAAGCCGACATAGTCGGCGTTGAGCGCGGTCTGGCGGCGCATGCGCTTGTCAAGCAGCACGGCGATGGCACAGCTTTTGGCGCCGCGCGACAGCATCAGGTCGCGGGTGAAGGACAACGTCTTGCCGGATTCGAGAATGTCGTCGATCAACAGCACGTCGCGGCCGGCGACCTCATTGTCGATGTCGCGCAGCACCCTCACCTCGCCGCTGGTGGTGCCCGCACCATAGCTGGAGATGAAGATGAACTCGACCTCGGGCGACAGGCCGACATCGTGCATGGCGCGGATGAGATCGGCGGCGAAGATGAACGATCCTTTCAGCACCGAAATCACCAGAAGGTCATGATAGTCGTGCCCGGCGATCTCCTTGGCGAGCTCCAGATTGCGGCGGGCAATCGCCGATGCCGAAAACAGGACCTCGATATCCTTGCCGCGCACGACTGGCATTGGCTGCCTTTCCAGAAATGATTGCCCTAATTGGCGAAGGTGACCGAGACGGTCTTGACCCCGTTTCTAGGCACGTCGAGCCGGCTGGAAAAGCCAAATCTTTCACCAGGCGCCAGCGAACGGTTGAATGTCCCCAGCGTATAGCGGGTTGTGCGGCTGTCATTGCCGGTGATCCGGATTTCCAGCGGCGGCAATGGCGACGGGCTGGCGCCGTCGTTCGCGGCCTCGCCACCGACGAACAGGACAGGTTCCGGCCCGGACGCATCGATACGCGACGTGACGCCTGAAATGGTGAATGCAGCGCCCGTTTCCTGTGCCGCGAGAAGAAGCGGCGCCTGACGCACCAGCGCGTGCCCGCCCGAGATCCAGAAGGCTGCAAACGCCGCACTGAGGCCGGCGATCCAGAAGATCGGCCCGCCGCGCGACGCCCGCAGCCGTTCCATCGCAGCTTTGGGCTTGCGCAGCATCTCCATGCCTTCGATCGACGGCGTGGCGATCACCCGCGAAAGCGGCGGTGAAGGGTCCATGCTGCCGGTAAAGCGCGGCAGCACCTCGTAGTCGGCGTCGACGATGTCATCGGCTGGATCACGCTTAATGCGTTCCGGCGCAGGATTTGCGGCCGAATCGGTCATGATTTCGCCGGAAACCGGGCGCGCGGTTCGATCCTCAGCCATCACGGCCCCAGCACTACAGCACTTGTTCGCTCTTCGTTTCTTTTGCGTAAACGGAAATGGTTAACGCTTCCCCATCGGTACCCCTGTGACGCGCCCAAAAAACCTCAGAATTAACCGCCGGTTAACCATGCCGGCCGATGGTCCTTTCTCAGAGAAGGCTGGCTCGTCGCCGCCGCAAGTTTCAGGTCGTCGAACGTGATCCGCTTCGAAAATGTCGGCCTCCGCTATGGCATGGGTCCGGAAATCCTCCGCGACATTTCCTTGCACATACCGGAGCGCTCCTTCCAGTTCCTGAGCGGCCCTTCGGGCGCCGGCAAGACGACGCTGCTGCGGCTTCTGTTCATGTCGCTCAAGCCGACGCGCGGGCTGATCACTATCTTCGGCAAAGACCGCTCGCGCATCTCGCGCGCAGAGCTGCCGCATCTGCGGCGGCGCATCGGCGTGGTGTTCCAGGACTTTCGCCTGCTCGACCACATGACGACCTATGAGAACGTGGCCTTGCCGCTGCGCGTGCGCGGGCGCGAGGAGGCGAGCTACCGCACCGATGTGACCGAGCTCTTGAAATGGGTCGGCCTTGGCGAGCGCATGCATGTGCTGCCGCCGGTCCTGTCGGGCGGCGAGAAGCAGCGCGCCGCAATCGCCAGGGCGCTGATCGAGCAGCCGGAGATCCTGCTTGCCGACGAGCCTACAGGCAACGTCGATCCGCCGCTGGCGCGACGCCTGCTGCGGCTGTTCATCGAACTCAACCGGCTGGGCACCGCGGTGGTGATCGCAACGCACGACCTCGGCCTGATGGAACAGGTCGACGCGCGGCGCATGATCCTGGCCGGCGGAAGGCTGGATATCTATGACTGACCTTTCCGTTCGCCATGTCGAAGACCAACACGCCGGGAAGGCTGCGACGACGCAGCGCGTTCAGCGCAAGATGGCCCCGATCGTGCCGGCGCAGAACATCGCCGGCCGGGCGCTGGTCCTGGTCATTGCCATAATGACGTTCCTCTCCTGCCTGACCTTCGGCGCGGTGACGCTGGTGCGCGACACCGCCTCGGTCTGGGAGAACCAGATCTCACGCGAGGCGACGATCCAGATCAAGCCGGTAGATGGCCTCGACATGGAGGCAGCACTTGCCCAGGCCTCGCAGATCGCCGGCGAATTTCCTGGCGTGAAGAGCGCCAGGATCGTCGACCGCGACGCCACGGCGCGGCTGCTGGAGCCGTGGCTTGGCTCGGGTCTCAACATCGACGACCTGCCGGTGCCGCGTCTGATCATCGTCACCATAGACGAGAGCAACCCGCCCGACTTCGCCGCCATGCGCGCCGCAATCACGCCAAAACTGCCCAGCGCAGCACTTGACGACCATCGCACCTGGGTCGACCGGCTCGTGGCCATGGCCCGAACCACGGTGACCATCGGCATCGCCGTGCTGGCGCTGATGCTGTCGGCAACCGTGCTGACCGTGGTGTTCGCAACGCGCGGCGCCATGGCCGGCAACGGCCACATCATCGAGGTGCTGCATTTCGTCGGCGCCGAAGCGCGCTTCATCGCGCGCGAATTCCGCCACCACTTTCTCATCACCGGCATGAAGGGCGCAGCCGCCGGGGGTGCGGCGGCGGTGCTGGTCTTCATCGTCTTCTCATGGTGGTCGTCGCGCAACATGGCAACACCGGAGGCCGATCAGGCGACCGCACTGTTCGGCAATTTCGCCATCGGTTCGGCGGGCTATCTCGGCGTCGTTCTCATGGTGCTGGTCATCGGTGCGCTGACGGCGGCAACCTCCCATGTCACCGTCGTCACCTATCTCAGCGACATCGATGTCCGCCAGCCGGACGCGGGGTGATCACGAATAGAGAATTAGCGTAACGTAATGTGTGCTTTTTGACCTACTAAACGCCGCATTTCAGGGTTAACGATAAAGACGATGGACGCGCGCGAGTCGACCGGAACGGCTGGACAGTTGCCCTTGGTGATTGTGCCTTCCCGTGAGCGCGCCAAGCCCAGCCGATTGGCGGGCGCATTGCGCATCTCCGCTTTCTTTCTGCTCGTGCTGGCAACGCTGTTTGCCGGCGGCTTCGGCTGGTTCGCCAACACTGTCAGCCGCCTCGCGACCCCTACCAATCCGGCAAAAGCCGATGCCATCATCGTGCTGACCGGCGGCCATTCGCGTCTCGACGCCGCTATGGGTCTGCTTGCGTCCGGCAAGGGCGAGCGGCTGCTGATCAGCGGCGTGCATCCCTCCGCCAGCCGCCGCCAGCTTCAGGTCGCGACCCGCGGCGACAAGAAATTGTTCTCCTGCTGCGTCGACATCGACCGCGCCGCACTCGACACGATCGGCAATGCCGAGGAAAGTGCCAAGTGGGTGGAAGACCACGCCTATGGCACGGTGATTCTCGTGACCAACAACTATCACATGCCGCGCAGCCTGCTGGAAATGGGCCGGCTGCTGCACAAGGCCAAGCTCGAGCCCTATCCGGTGGTCAACAGCAATCTTGGCAATGGCGGCTGGCTGACCAAGCCGAGGGCCCTGCGCGTGCTGTTCACCGAATACAACAAATATCTGCTGGCGCTGGCGCGCGGCATCGTGCCGGTGAAGCCGACGCCAACCGGCATCGCGCTGGCCGAGGCTGCTGCGCCGAACTGAGCCGATCTGCACCCGGTATCATTCCTTGACCGTGGCGCATGAGGCGCTGCGCAAGCGCGCGATCTCCTGTTCGAGACGTTCGATACGCTTGTCCCGCTCGGCCAGCGCCGCCGCCACATCGGCCGCTTCGAAACGCTGTGGAATGTGCTGCGGGCAATTGGAATCCCAGGCCGAAACCGTGAAAAGGATGATCTGCTCGGGCCGCGCCTTATAGCCTTCCGGCATCAGCTTCGCCATCAGTTCGGCGTCGTCCTCGACGACACGCGCACTGCCCCAGATCTTGATGCGCTGCCGGTGCGCATAATCGATCAGGAACAGGAAAGCGCGGGGGTTGTCGTCCAGATTGCCCTGGGTGATGAATTGCCTGTTGCCGGAGAAATCGGCGAAGCCGATCGTCCGCTCGTCGAGCACCTTGAGAAAGCCGGCCGGCCCGCCGCGATGCTGGATGTAGGGCTGGCCCTCACCATTGGCCGTCGACAGGAAGACGCTGGTCTGCGCCTCGATGAAGGCGGCGAGATCGGGCGTGATATCAGCTTGCCAGCCGCCGCGCTCCTCGACGCGGGCATAGGCATCACGTGAGCCTTTGCGGGCCTGGATCGCCTTGACGGTTGGCGTAAAGGCGACATCGCTGGTGAAGGCGTGAGCATTCATGGAAAGCCCCCTTTAAAGGCCGAGCTCCGATAGGGAGGGATGATCGTCCGGCCGGCGGCCAAGCGGCCAATGATATTTGCGGTCGGCCTCGCGGATCGGCAGGTCGTTGATGCTGGCGATGCGCAAGCGCATCAATCCATGCTCATCGAACTCCCAGTTCTCGTTGCCGTAGCTGCGAAACCACGAACCGCTGTCGTCGTGCCATTCATAAGCGAAACGCACGGCGATACGGTTGTCGCGGAAGGCCCAGACCTCCTTGATGAGCCGGTAGTCGCGTTCGCGATCCCATTTGCGCATGAGGAAGGCCTGGATGGCGTCGCGCCCTTGCAGGAACTCGGCACGGTTGCGCCAGCGGCTGTCGATTGTGTAGGCAAGCGCGACCCGTGCCGGATCACGGGAGTTCCAGGCATCCTCCGCCATGCGTGCCTTCTGTGCGGCGGTCTCGGCGGTGAATGGTGGTAGCGGCGGGCGGCTTTCAGACATGGGAACTCCTTGCGACGAGCTCACGCCACGACCAATGGCACTGGGGCGCTGAATTCAGGCTGCCTTGCGGCAGAAACTATCGGAAAGTCGATCTCCGTCCTGGCAACCTCATTGAGATAGTTGGTCCAGACATTGAGAGCGACATGCTGGACGATCTCGATGATCTGAGCATCGTCGTAGCCTGCGAGCCGGACGGCGCTGAGATCCTCGTCACCGATGTGGCCGCGGTCGCGCGCAATCTTGGCCGCGAAACGCACCGCCGCGGCGGCCTTGGGATCATTGGACCCGCCCGCGCGGTTGGCGACCATTTCGGCATCGTCAAGCTTGGCGAGGTTCTTGCCGAGATAGGTGTGGGCGGAAAGGCAGTAACTGCAGCCATTGATCTCGGCGACCGCCAGAGCGATGCGCTCGCGCGTCGGCGCGGCCAGGCGGCCCTTGGCAAGTGCTCCGGACAGGCTGAGATAGCCTTCAAGCGCAGCCGGGCTATTGGAAACGAGCCTGAAAAGGGTTGGCACGACGCCGAGTTGCTTCTCGACGGCATGCAACATCGGCTGCGACGCAGCAGGCGCGGCCTCTATGGACGCGGGTGTAGGGATACGGGGCATCGGTATTTCCTTCTGGTCGATCAGCTTCGCCACCAACATAGCCCCTTCCATCTTTCGGATGTAGATGTCATATGTGCAACCAATCCTTCCATTTTCCGGGAGAAGCATGGATCGCCTCGAGGCCATGTCGCTTTTCGTCGCCGCAGTGGAGGCCGGCAGCCTTTCGGCCGCCGGGCGCCGTTTCGGCATCCCGCTTGCAACGGTCAGCCGCAAGGTCTCCGACCTGGAGCGGCATCTGAAGACGCGTCTCCTCAACCGCTCGACGCGGCAGCTGACGCTGACCGACGCGGGTCACGCCTACCTCGCTGCCTGCCGTCGCATTCTCGACGAGGTCGGCGAGGCGGAGCGGACCGCCGCCGGCGAATACAGCGCCCCGACGGGCGAACTGATCATCACCGCACCAATCGTCTTTGGCCGCCTGCATGTGCTGCCGGTCGTCACCGGCTTCCTCGCCGCCTACCCTGACGTGGCTATCCGCCTGATGCTCGCGGACCGGTTAACCCAGTTGACCGAAGAGCACATCGATCTCGCCGTCCGCATAGGCGAGCTTCCCGACTCGAGCCTGGTCGCTACCCGCATCGGTTCGATCCGGCGCGTTGTTTGCGCGAGCCCGGCCTATCTGGCCGAGCACGGCACGCCGGAGACCCCGCAAGACCTTGCGGCACACAGCTGCATCACCTTCGAGGGGCTCACCGCTCCCGCCGCATGGACTTTTGCCACCGGCAAGACCGACCTCACCGTTCCGATCCGCTCACGGCTTCGGGTCAACACCGCGGAAGCGGCGGTCGATGCCGCGATTGCCGGCGTCGGGTTGACGAGGGTGCTTTCCTACCAGATCACAGCTGCGGTGCGGTCGGGCACACTCCGAACCGTGCTGGAGGCATTCGAGCCGCAGCCATGGCCGGTCAGTCTCGTGCATGCCGGCCAGGGTCTGCTGCCGGTGAAACTGCGTGCGTTCCTCGACTTCGCCGCCCCACGCCTGAAGAAACGGCTGGTGCAAGCGACATGGCAGGCCTGACGAACGGGCCATCGCACCGTTTCCTTTTTGCCCGCGCTTGGTGTAACCAACGCACACCTCCTCACCGGGCTCTTCCTGCATGCTTTATGTCCGCTCGCTGGCGTTCAACTTCGTCTTCTACGTCAATCTGATCGTCCAGATGATCCTCTGGACCCCGTACTATTTCCTGTCGCCGCGCCACCGCGCCTGGTTCGTGCCGAAATTCTGGTCGCGCACCAGCATGTGGCTCTACGACAAGATCGCCGGCACCAAAAGCGAGATCACCGGCCAGGAAGACCTGCCCGAGGGTTCCTTCATCCTGGCGCCGAAGCACCAGTCCTTTTGGGACGCGATCGCCTTCTTCCCCTTCCTGCAGGATCCGATCTACATCCTGAAGCGGGAACTGACCTGGATCCCGTTCTTCGGCTGGTACATCCTGAAAATGCGGATGATCCCGGTCGACCGCGGCAGCCGCTCGAAGGCGCTGAAAGCGGTGGTCGCCGCGACCAGGCAGGAGCTGGCGCGCAATCCCCGCCAGCTGATCATCTACCCCGAGGGCACGCGGCGAGCGCCGGGCGACGAGCCGGCCTACAAATACGGCATCGTCGAGCTCTACACCCAGCTTGGCGTTCCGGTGGTGCCGGTTGCCCATGTCGCCGGCCTCTACTGGCCGCGCCGGAAATTCCTGCGCTATCCCGGCACGATCAAGGCCCGCTTCCTGCCGCCGATCCCGGCGGGGTTGGGCAAGGAGGAATTCATGGAACGGCTGATCGGCGAGACGGAAGCCGCCTGCGACCAGCTGCTCATCGAGGCCTCCCGCGCGCCGAACCCGCCGCCCCTGCCGCCGACGGCGGTGAAGCGGCTGAGGGAACTGGGCTTCGATGCCCCGGCCTGAATCATCTGCTTGACCGGTAAGATCGTCAAACCGCCGCCGCCGCGCACGGCCCCTGGCGCTGTTTGAGCAGGCCGCCGCTTGGCGCCGGCTTCTATGCACTCGTACTGTCGAGCTCGGCGATATCGTCCGGACTGAGGCTCAATGATGCGGCGCGGACGAGGCTATCGACCTGGTCCAGCTTCGTGGCGCTGGCGATCGGCGCGGTGACGCCGGGCCGCGCGATCACCCAGGCGAGCGCCACTTCCGCCTGCTTGGCCGAGTGACGCGCCGACACGGCGTCGAGTGCTGCCAGGATGCGCATGCCGCGGGCGTTGAGATAGCCCTTCACGCCGTCGCCACGCGCGCTTTTGCCGAGATCGGTTTCGCTGCGGTACTTGCCGCTCAAAAACCCCTTGGCGAGGCTGAAATAGGTGATGACGCCGATATCCTCTGCCATGCACAGATCGCGGAGCGGCCCATCGAAAGAGGCGCGATCGTAGAGATTGTACTCCGGCTGCAGCACTGCGTAGCGCGGCAGGCCCCGCAGACTTGCCACGTCGAGCGCGGCGCGCAACTGGCCGGCGTCGAGATTGGAGGCGCCGACGTAGCGGATCTTGCCCTTGTCGAGCAGCTTCTGGTAGGCGCCGAGCGTTTCCTCGTAGGGGGTGGTCGGGTCCGGCCAGTGCGACAGATAGAGATCGACGACATCGGTCTGCAGCCGCTTCAGCGACGCATCGATCGCCTTTTCGATATAGGCCGCGGAGAGATCTTTCCTGCCCTGTCCCATGTCCGACCCGACCTTGGTGATCACCACGACCTTGTCGCGATTGCCGCGGCTCTTCATCCATTTGCCGATGATGGTTTCGGATTCGCCCCCCTTGTTGCCGGGAGCCCAGCGCGAATAGGAATCGGCCGTGTCGATGGCGTTGAGGCCGGCGCCGACGAACCGGTCGAGCAGGTCGAAAGAGGTTTTCTCGTCGGCGGTCCAGCCGAAGACGTTGCCACCCAGAACGAGCGGCGCGATGGACAGGTCGGTTTGACCGAGACGACGTTTCTGCAAGACTGATCTCCGTGGGGAATGGAAAGGAGCGGGCGAAAAGCCCTCGCTTAACCTAGGTCTTGCCGCGCCGAGGTCAAAGGCCTGGCCGCCCTTTCCGACAGACCAGTGCTTCACAAGCGCGCGATCCGCCGCGCTCTAAGTCCAGCCGATGTCTACTGGCTCTGGCGCCGGTATTCACCCGGCGGCAGTCCGATCACGCGGTTGAAAAGCCGGCTGAATGAGGCCGTATCCCGGTATCCGACCTGGTAACATATTTCCGAAATACCGAGTTTGGTGCTTTCAAGAAGCGCCTTCGCGGCCTCAAGGCGCCGGTCCTGGATCCACCGGCCGGGAGTGGTGTGCAATTCATCGGAAAACCGACGCGCCAGCGTTCGCGGTGACAGACCGAGTTGCGCGCCGAGGAAGGCAAGGTCGAGCGCCTTGAGCTGCTTTCTGGACAAGGCTTCTATCCGGTCGCGGAACGGCTCTTGCGAAGGCAGCAGATCGGCGAGAGGGAACTCGTAGGGTGTCTGGATCTGCCGCGACGGCGGCAGCACCAGCAATTTGCGAACCAGGCGCTCCTCCCTGGCGAAGCCAAGATCCCGCAGAAGTGCCTTGCCGAGCTCCAGGCCTGAAAAACCGCCGCCGCAAGTATAGATCCGTCCGTCCCCGATCAGCACACGCGAAGCGTCCCAACGCACCTTCGGAAAGCGGCGCTGGGCATCGGTCTTCAGCCACCAGGAGATCGTCGCGCGCTTTCGGTCGAGAAGACCGGCGTCTGCCATGAAGTATCCGGCCCCGCAATGCGCGGCGATGATGGCGCCGTCGCGCCGCGCGCTTGCGATAAGCGGCGCGGCGTGGCGGCTCTCTTCCTCCAGCGCGGCAACAAGCTCCGGGATTTGCATGCCGGGCATGGCCAGCAGGACCAGCAGGTCCATGCGTTGCGAGGGTTCGCGTCTGGTGTGAAAGGAAATTCCAGACGTCGTCGTGGCGTCGGCCTGCCGTGCCACGAATTCGAAGGAAATCGCCGGCGCGCCGCGAATGGTGTTCACCAGTTCGAACATTTCGACAAGCGTCGCGGCGACGGCCGAATAGAAGGTCGACGGCAGCCAGATCACGGTGTGGACAGGACGATTGCCCAAGATGCCTCCTTTTAACAGCTATGGCAAGTTTAGCACATAGATTGTCAAATCTGCCAATTCCGATTTTTGCCAGCGAGCTTAGGGTCCGCGACACCGATGCAAACATCGGTGCTGCAATCTGATGAATGTCCAGGCTGCTTGCCCCAGATCGCCCGCTATTGGAGACCGCCATGAAAGCAATCGTATTCGACGCAATCGGCTCGCCGCGCGATGTGCTCTATCTGCACGATGTGCCCATGCCGCGAATTGGCGACGGCGAGGTGCTTGTCAGGATGGTCTCCGCCTCGGTCAACCCTGGCGACTTCCTGTTCATCCAGAACCTCTATCCCGAACCGAAGAAGCCGCATTTTCCCCGGCAGATCGCCGGAAACCATGGCGCCGGCATTGTCGAGGCCGTGGGCGCGAACGTCGCTTTAAAACCGGGCACGCTTGTCGCATTCAGCTACTACAACAGCTGGGCCGAATATGCGGCCGTTCCGGCCGAATGGGTGATCCCGCTGCCCGCCGACTATCCGGTCGAACGCGCCGGGCAGATGGTGAACCCCATCACCGCCTGGGGCCTGCTGGCGGATTCGCGTGTGCAGCCTGGACAGTGGCTGGCCGTCACGGCCGGCTACTCATCGGTTTCGACGATGGTGATGCAGTTCGCCCAACGGCGCGGCATCAACGTGATCGCGCTCGTGCGTCGCTCTCACGACAGGCTGGACCTGAAGGCACTTGGTGCCACCGCCATCCTCGATCTGTCGGGTTTGAAACTCGGTGTCAGGGAAGCGGTCATGGATATGACCGGCGGCGCCGGGCTGAACGGGATCATCGACAATGTCGGCGGACCCGTCAGTGGCGAATTGATCCGCACCTTGGCGATGGGCGGTCAGATGGTCATCAATGGCGGCATGAGCACCGAGCGGTTCGAGCTGCACAATTTCGACGTGCTGCTGAGCGGCGTCGAGATCCGGGCAAATATCTACCGCTACTTCTTTTCGCCGCCTGTCGAAGCCGATCGGCCAGTGCTGCGCGAGATTGTCGACATCTTCGGCCAACCCGATTTCCATGTCCCTGTCGGCGGCATCCATCGGCTGGCGGAGTTTGAGCTCGCCGTGACAAACAGCCTGGATCGCGCCGATCTCGGAAAGCAGATTTTCAGGATGTAGCCGGACCATGATCCCGAAAAGTGGGAGACCATCGTCAAACAATGAAAGTGATCACGACCCGATCCGTTTCGCTACCTCTTCCAGCCAGTGGTCGCGGATCCCCAGCGCCTCGAGGTGCTCCAGCGTGCTGAGCACGTAGTCCTCGTTCTTTCCCGACTGGCCGACCGCGCCGCGAACGACTGTCGCGGCATCGGCTGCATCGAGCGCACCGGCATATTGCTCGTGGGTACGGTCGACGACGTAGGCGACCGCCGAGACCGTCTCGCCCGCGTCCGACGCGCCGCCACCTTTCTCGCCACCACCCTTATCGTCATTGTCGAGGCGAATGCTAAGCATGCGCTCGAGATAGACATTGGTGACCAGCTCGCGCTCGCGCAGGTAGGTGATGACCTCGTTGCGCAGATCGCCGGGGACGCGGAAAGCCAGCCCGATGCAGGAGCCGCCACGGTCGAGGCCGAGCACCAGGCCGGGCCGTTCGCGCGTGCCGCGATGCACGAAAGAATAGACGCACAGCGACCGGCGATAGCCATGGAGGCGGGCGCGCCGCGTCTCGACATGCGCAAATCCTGGCCGCCAGATCAGCGAACCGTAGCCAAAGACCCAAAAATCGCCCATATCGCCAAGCCTGGTTGCGGCACCGCACTGGAATCGGTGTTTTTCAATCCGTCTCCGTCTACCTGATGTTGCCGGAAACGACAGTCCCCTCTGCAACACGCGCTAGCGAGAGCCGTAGCATGACGTCAAGTGACGAGCGTCCGCCGAATTTTCTCCGCCGGCTGTTCTGGCTTGCCGCTTTCGTCGTCGTGCTGTTCGGCCTCTACAGCGCCGGCTGGTTCTACCTGGCGGACAAGGTCAAGAGCGAAGCCGACGAAGCGGTGGCCGAGCTCAATGGCGAGGGCATCGAGGCGGACTGCGTCAATCTCACGGTCAGCGGCTATCCGCTGAGCTTCGCCGTTTCCTGCGACAGCCTGGCTTATCAGGACGACACCAGGAACGTCGCCGCCTCGCTGGGCAGCCTCAACGCAGTCACGCACATCACTCAGATCCTGTCGCCTGGCGCCGACCTGCGGGGCCCGCTCAGGACCTCCCTGCCGGGGATGGCGCCGCTGTGGATCGACTGGGACAATCTGCGAGCGAACGTCAAATTGTCCTGGCCCCTGCCCCGGCGTGTTTCACTGGAGGCAGAGAGCCTGTCAGCCCAGACCGATCCGGCCGATGGCACAGACCCGGTCGAGCTGTTCAGCGCCGGGACAGCGACCGGACAACTGCGCCCGAACGGTCAGGACATCGACTATGCCGGGAGTTTCACCAATCTCGAAATCGAACCGGATGCCATCGATGGCCGCGTGCTGCCGCCGCTCGACGGCAGTGGCGACGTGACGTTGAAGAACGGCGTGGCGCTGATCAAGACACAGGCAAAGAGCCTGCGTGGCCAGGCGGTGGATATCGGCAAGCTCGATCTGTCCTCGGGGACCGCGCGCATTACCGTTTCCGGACCGGTGTCGGTCGATGTCGACGGACTGATCGACGCCGACCTGATGATCAAGCTCAGCGACCCCAAGGCCGTGGCGGCAATCCTCGGCAAGGCCATTCCCGAGCAGAAGAGCCAGATCAAAACAGGCTTTGCCGGGCTGGCGCTGCTTGGCAACGAACCGTCGATGCCGCTCAAGATCGTCGGGGGCAAGGCCTCGCTCGGTTTTATCCCGCTGGGCAGGATCAAGCCGGTCGATTAGACCATGATTGCGAACCTACAGTTCGGAAAAGATCATGATCAAACAGGAAGATAGATGAACAGCCCGGTGAAGCTCCTGAGTGTTGGCGCGCTGACGCTTGATACGATCCTTCGCGTCGACACGCTTCCGACGCGTCAGGGCAAGTTCATCGCGTCCGATGGCGTCCAGATCGCCTCGGGCATGGCTTCGAGCGCGGCCTGCGCCGCACGCCGCCTCGGCGCGGACGTATCGCTGTGGGCCAGCGCGGGAGACGACCTCGTCAGCAATCAGCTGGTCGCCGGGATCGAGGCCGAAGGCGTCGATTGCAGCTTTGTCCGGCGCGTCGGCGGCGCGCGGTCGGCACTGTCGGCGATCTTGGTCGACACGCATGGCGAGCGCATCATCGTTCCTTTCTATGACAAGCTCGCCCAGGCCGATCCCGAGGCGCTCCCCACACGGGACCTCACCGCATTCGACGCCGTCCTGGTCGACGTGCGCTGGCCGGGCGCAGCAGCTTTGGCCTTGGCGGCGGCGCGCGCAATCGGCCGTCCGGCCATACTGGACGCCGACACCGCGCCACGAGACGTGCTGGAACGGCTGTTTCCGCTGGCCTCGCACATCGTCGCGTCGGAGCCGGCGGCGTTCATCCTCTGCGGCGAGGAACGAGGCCCGCAGGAGGCCTGTGAAGCGCTGGCCAGACGCACCGATGCATTCGTCGCGGTGACGGGCGGCGCGGCGGGAAGCTGGTGGTTCGATCGCTCGGTGGGGTCTGTGCGCCATGTCGCGGCGCCAACGATCAAGGCAGTGGATACGCTTGCCGCCGGCGACGTGTTTCATGGCGCCTTTGCCGTTGGACTGGCGGAAGCCATGCCTATCGAACGGACATTGCGCTTTGCCAGCGCCGCCGCCGCGCTCAAATGCCTGCGCTTCGGCGGCAGGCTGGGCGCGCCGGACAGGGCCGAGACACTGGCAATGATGGCGGCTCACTGGCCGGACTAGAGAGCGGCGGGCTTTCGAAGCGAATCGTACCACCGCTCTATCTTTTTGCTTGAGCATCGGATTTCTCCAAAACCGGTACCCGCTTTTGGGTCCGATGCTCTATCCCTTAGCCGGGTGCTCGACCGCCTGCCGGCCAAAATCCGGTACGTCGATATCCTGGCCGGCCTCGATGATCGAGCGGCGGACGGCGCGGGTGCGGGTGAACAGGTCGAACAGCTTTTCGCCGTCGCCCCAGCGGATCGCCCGCTGCAGCGAGGCCAGATCTTCCGAGAACCGCGCCAGCATTTCGAGGATGGCATCCTTGTTGTGCAGGCAGACATCGCGCCACATGGTCGGGTCGGAAGCGGCAAGGCGCGTGAAATCGCGAAAGCCGGAGGCCGAGTATTTGATGACCTCGGACTTGGTCACCGACTCCAGATCATCGGCGGTGCCGACGATATTATAGGCGATGATGTGCGGCAGGTGCGAGACGATGGCCAGCGTCATGTCGTGATGCTGGGGATCCATCGTGTCGATGTTAGAGCCGCAGCGGCGCCAGAATTCCGAGAGCTTTTCCAATGCTGCCGGATCGGTGCCGGGCAACGGCGTGAAGATGCACCAGCGGTTTTCGAACAGTTCGGCAAAGCCGGCGTCCGGACCCGATTTTTCCGTGCCGGCCAACGGATGGCCGGGAATGAAATGCACGCCGGCAGGCACGTGCGGCTGCATTTGCGCGATGACCGACGCCTTGGTCGAGCCGACATCGGTGAGGATCGCGCCCTGCTTCAGCGCCGGTGCGATGTCCTCGGCGACCTCGCCCGAAGAACCGACCGGCACCGAAACGATAACCAGGTCGGCACCGCGGACCGCCTCTTTCGCATCCATGGTATAGGAAGTGCCGAGGCCGAGTTCCTCCGCCCGCGCCAGCGTCGTTTCGCTGCGCGTCGAGATGGCGACGTGACGGGCAAGGCCTTCGCGGTGGATGACGCGGGCCAGCGACGAGCCGATCAGGCCGATGCCGACCAGCGCGATCTTTTCGAACATCGGTGAAGTCATTGTCTCAGCTTTTCGGGTTTCAGCTTTTCAGAAATGTCGCGAGGGCGGCGACAACGCCGCGATTGGCTTCTTCGGTGCCGATGCTCATGCGCAGTGCATTCGGGAAGCCGTAGCCGGAAACGCGCCGCAATATATAGCCGCGCGCGGAGAGGTAATCGTCCGCAGCCGCCGCCGAATGTTTTTTGTCCTCGGGAAAGTGGATGAGGACGAAATTGCCGACGCTCGGCGTCACCCGCAGTCCGAGCTTGGTCAACTCCTCGCTTACCCATCGCAGCCAGGTCTCGTTATGCGCCACGCTGCGCTCGACATGCGCGCGGTCGCGGATTGCGGCAATGCCGGCCTCGATCGCCGTCGCGTTGACGTTGAAGGGGCCCCGCACGCGGTTAATCGCGTCGACGATATGCATCGGCGCGTACATCCAGCCGACCCGCGCGCCGCCGAGGCCGAGCTTGGAGAAGGTGCGGGTCATGACCACGTTTTCCGCGCCAGCCACCAGCTCGACGCCGGCTTCATAGTCGTTGCGGCGGACATATTCGGCGTAGGCGGCGTCCAGCACCAGAAGCACGTTTCGAGGCAGGCCGGCATGCAGGCGGCGCACCTCCTGGAACGGCAAATAGGTGCCTGTCGGGTTGTTGGGATTGGCGAGGAAAATGATCCTTGTACGCGGCGTAACCGCAGCGAGGATCGCATCGACGTCGGCGCGCTCATTGGTTTCCTTGACCGACACCGGGACAGCACCAGCCGACTGGATGTAGATCTTGTAGACCATGAAGCCGTGTTCGGTGATGACAGCTTCATCGCCGGGCGCGAGATAGGTCTGCGCAAGCAGGCCCAGAATCTCGTCGGAACCATTGGAACAGACGATGTTCGCCGGGTTGAGACCATGCACCTCGGCGATTGCCTCCCGCAGGCGCCTGGCAGTGCCGTCGGGATATAGGTCGAGTTTGGCTGCGACGTCGCGCGCGGCTTCTATCGCCTTCGGCGAGGGGCCGAGCGGGTTCTCGTTCGACGACAACTTGTGAACCTTGGCAACGCCGGCCGGCGCCGTGCTTTTGCCCGGCACATAGGCTTCGATGTCCATGATCCCCGCACGGGGCGTTGGACGTGCCTGATCCGATGCCTGGTTCATATCGCAAAATCCGTCGAGAACGCTTCCGCCCAGTGTGGTGGATTTGAAGTTCCTGCCATTTTGGTGGCATCAGTGCTCGGGAACTTCAAATCCAGCACACTGGAAGCCGCAGCGAAATACAAGCCGTGGCCTGGAATGTCGAGAGGCGGCAATGATCGGTGAGCGACTGGCCGTGAGTGACTGGCCGTTGACGCCGAGGCGCGCCGGTCCTAGAAGAAAGGCGAAATCCCGTGGTGATTTGGCCGGTCGGCTTGCAGCCACGTTAAACAACTCGCTAAAGGGCCGTTTGCATCCTGTAACCGGCTTTGCGAAGGCGATGCCGGTTTTTTTGTTGTCCGTAGCCGGCCGGACAGTCGCATCGACCGAAGATCGGAATCGACTTTCGGAAAGCGCGATGGACTAATGTAAGAGGTTGCGATGGTCGCGCTGCGCACGAAAAGAACCAACAACGAGGCCGACGAGCCGTCGAGCCTGGTGTTGCGTTTCGGCGCCGACAAGCCGCTCAAGCTCGACGCCGGCACACTGCTGTCACCGTTCCAGATCGCCTACAAGACCTATGGCACGCTCAACGACGCCCGCTCCAACGCCATCCTCGTCTGCCATGCGCTGACCGGCGACCAGCATGTCGCCAGCACCAATCCGGTTACCGGCAAGCCAGGCTGGTGGGAAGTGCTGATCGGCCCCGGCAAGATCATCGACACCAGCCGTTTCTTCGTCATCTGCTCAAATGTCATCGGCGGCTGCCTCGGCTCCACCGGCCCCGCCTCGACCAATCCCGCCACCGGCAAGCCCTATGGGCTCGACCTGCCGATCATCACCATCCGCGACATGGTGCGGGCGCAGTTGATGCTGGTCGACCATTTCGGCATCGAAAAACTGTTCTCGGTGCTCGGCGGCTCGATGGGCGGCATGCAGGTGCTGCAATGGGCGTCGAGCTATCCGGAGCGCGTTTTCTCGGCGCTGCCGATCGCCACCGGCGCGCGCCATTCCTCGCAGAACATCGCCTTCCATGAGGTCGGCCGGCAAGCGGTGATGGCCGATCCGGACTGGCATGGCGGCAAATATTTCGAGCATGGCAAGCGCCCGGAAAAGGGGCTGGCGGTGGCGCGCATGGCAGCTCACATCACCTATCTGTCGGAAGCGGCCCTGCACCGGAAATTCGGCCGCAACCTGCAGGACCGTGACGCGCTCACCTTCGGTTTCGACGCCGACTTCCAGATCGAGAGCTATCTGCGCCATCAGGGCATGACCTTCGTCGACCGCTTCGACGCCAACTCCTATCTCTACATGACCCGGGCGATGGACTATTTCGACCTCGCCGCCGATCATGGCGGCCGGCTGGCCGACGCATTTGCCGGCACCAAGACCCGTTTCTGCCTGGTCTCCTTCACCAGCGACTGGCTGTTCCCGACCGAGGAGAGCCGCTCGGTCGTTCATGCGCTGAACGCCGCCGGCGCCTCGGTGTCCTTCGTCGAGATCGAGACCGATCGCGGCCACGACGCCTTCCTGCTCGACGAGCCGGAGCTGTTCGCCGCCATCAACGGCTTCATCGCCTCGGCGGCTCGCGCCAGGGGGCTCAGCGCATGACCCGTGAAGATTGCAGGCTTTCGGGACCGGGATCATGCGCTAGGCATCAGCGCATGACCCCGAAAAGTTGCAGACTTTTCGGACTGGGATCATGCGCCAAGCAAAAGGCGAGATCATGAGTGTCAACCACGCCCAGCGCGTCGACCTCGAAGTCGTCGCCGATCTCATCCCACCACAGTCGCGGGTGCTGGACGTCGGCTCCGGTGATGGCCTGCTGCTCGAATTGCTGCAGGCGACGAAGCAGGTCGACGGCCGTGGGATGGAATTGTCGCAGCGCGGCGTCAACGAATGCGTGGCGCGCGGCCTGTCCGTCATCCAGGGCGACGCCGACAAGGACCTCAAATTCTATCCCGACAAGGGTTTTGATTTCGTCGTCCTGTCGCAGACCTTGCAGGCGACCCGCAACCCGAAGCTGGTGCTCGACGAATTGCTCAGGATCGGCAAGCACGCCATCGTCTCCTTCCCCAATTTCGGCCACTGGCGGGTGCGCCTTTCGCTGTTCCTCGAAGGGCGGATGCCGGTGACCAAGGACCTGCCCTATTCCTGGTACGACACGCCCAACATCCATTTCTGCACCATCCGCGACTTCGTCAATCTCTGTGAGGAGCTCGGCGCAACGGTGGAGAAGGCAACCGCGCTCGACGCCAATGGCCAGAAAATCGGCCTCTCGATGCCATGGTGGTTCTGGAATTTCTTTGGCCAACAGGCAGTGTTCTTGTTGAGGCGATAATGGCCGTCGCTTCTTCGGCCAATATGGCGCGCGGCCGGCCCGAGTCCGGAGACCATCTAGGATCGATCGCCATTATCGACCCGTCTAGCGATTAAGTTCCGGAAAATACGGATCGGAGAAAAAACGCCGGTCGCGCTCGCCTTGCAAACAGTCGACCGGTGCTGCCGCTTCGACCAGGATCCGTCCTGGATCGGCCCCGGGACCGGCGACACCGCTGACCTCCAGGACCAGCTTGCGGCGTATGGCGGTCACGAATTCGGAAGCGGCATAGACCGGCAGCACGAAGGAGCCTGGCCCGCCGGTAACGCACTCGGCATAGTATTGGTCGAGATGGCTGAAGCTGGGCGACGGGCTGATCAGGATCGGCAGGCCGTTGATGACGATACCCTTCGCCACCGCGGCGTCGCGTGTCGTGGCGACGGGCATCCCGGTATTGTTGGGGCCATCGCCTGAAATGTCGATGACGCTGCGCGTCGCGTCGAAAGCGGCTCCATCCAAAAGCTTGGCACCGAAGGCGAGCGCACCGGAAATCGAGGTGCCGCGAAAGCTCCTGAACGGGCGCGCTTCGATCTTGTCGGCGAATGCGTCGGCGCTCTCAGCATTGTCGATGATCTGCCAGGCAATGACTGCATCGTCGCGGACAGTGCCTGCCCATTCGAAATAGGCCAGCGCAACGCGGCCGGTCACACCCGAACGCACCGCATTGATGAAGTCGGGGTGGCGCAGCGCCTCGACATAGCCGGCGCGCTGCAGGGCGAATTCCTTCTCGTCCATCGAGTGCGAAATGTCGACCGCCAGCACCAGTTCGACGTCCACGGCAATGGTATCGGCGGGCGTGGCCAGTGGTGCTGCCTGAGCGCAGGCAAGGCAGGCAAGCAGGCTAAGCGCGTCAAGCATGGGTCCAACGCCGCAGGCTTCCGAACGATACCGGCAATCTTTCGCCGCGATCACGGCGAAATAAAGCTTGGCGGCGTAGCCGGCTACGTCTCTTGGTAGGCTGCGGCGACGGCCGGGGGTGGTTCGATCGCGCCGGCCCTGACACGGACTGGCTTGAGAGCCGGTCGCTCGACGTCTTTCACGATCGCCAATGAGCGTGGAAAGAATTCAATGTTCTGCTGGCCACGGCCGATGTTGAGGATCGCGGTGTCGGCGAGACGCGCCTCCAGCATCGACAGAACCCGCCTCAGCGTCGCGCCGTCGAACGTGTCCAACGCCTCGTCGATGATCACCCATTTCGGCTGCCGTAAGGCCAGCCGGGCAAAGGCAAGCAGGCGCTGCTCGTCATCGCTCAATTCACGCTCCCAGCGCGCCGAACGGTCGAGCGAGGACGACAGACGCCCAAGACCGACCTCGGCAAGCACCGCCGAGATCTCGGCGTCGCTGACCGTAGCATCGGCGTGGTTGAGCACCTCGCGCAGCGTGCCGAGCGGGAAATAGGGCTTGCGGGGAACAAAGGCGGGCACCTCTCCGGCCGGCATGCCGATCCGCCCGCTTCCCCACGGCCACAGACCGGCAATGGCGCGAAAGAACAGCGTCTTGCCGGCGCGCGGATCTCCGGTGATCATGATGCGCTCGCCGGCGCGAATTTCGACATGGGGCTCGGCGAGCTTCGTACATCCATCCCGCGACGCAACCTCAAGGTTCTCGAATGTCAGCCTGCCATTCGGGTTTTCGCCGATCGTGATGCGTTCTTCCGTGTCGTGCAGCACATCCGTTTCAACGAGCGCGATGCGGAAATCGGCGACGCGCATCAGCGTGGCGCGCCAATCGGCGATGCCACCGATATTGTTGATGAACCAGCGCAACGAGGAATGTACCTGGTTGAAGGCGCCGACGGCCATCATCAGCCCGCCGAAGCTGATATCGCCGGCGAAATAGACCGGTGAGGCGACGAGGATCGGCGCGACGACAGTGATCCAGCCATAGGTGTCCGTCACCCAGGAAAGATTGATCTGGGCGCTGTAGATGCGCCGCATCGCGTCCAGCACCGTGCCGAGGTCGAGCTCGAGCCGTCGCCTGGCGTCGGCCTCGCCATGCGCCAGCGCGATGGCGTCGACATTCTCGTTGACGCGGACCACTGAGGAGCGCAGCTCTGCCTCACGCGTATAGCGGTCGCTGTTGAAGCGGATGAGCGGCCGTCCGACCAGCCAGCTCAGCCAGGATGCGGTGCCGGCATAGAGGATCGCGGCCCACACCATGTAGCCCGGAATGGCCAGCGAATAGCCGCCGATATGGAAAACGAAGCCCGAAGACAGCGACCATAGGACGCCGACGAACGAAACAAGCAGAATGAACGACTGCAATAGCCCTATGCCAAGACCGGTGGAAAGATCGGAGAGATGCCCGGCATCCTGCTGCAGGCGCTGGTCAGGGTTGACGCCAATGGCGCCGGCGTTGGCGAGCCGGAAGGCGCGCGCCGGCCGCATCCATTCACCGATCAGATCGAGGGTCAACGCCTCACGCAGCTTCAGCCGGATCATCTGGTCGAGCCAGGTCTGGCCGACATTGAGCATCACGAGCCCGCCGGCGATGGCGGCAAAGACCAGAAGCTGGTGCAGGAAAGCCTGCATGTCGCGCCGAGCCAGCGCGTCGTAGAAGGGTTCGTTCCAGCGATTGAGCAGAACCTGCCCGATCGAAGTTGCGACAATGACGGCGACTGTGCCGACGCAGGCCCAGAGCAGTTGCTTGCGGATCGGCGAGGTCGCCAGCGCCAGCCTGATTGTCGCCAGCTGGTCGCACAGGCTGCTGGCCTCGACCGACACGGCAACCGGCTTGGCGCTGGCCTCGACATCCGGATAATCAGCCATTGGTGAAGTCCTTGAATTCGCAAGCGGTGCTGAAACCGGTGAACAAGTCGACTCAAATCGGGTACCAAACCCGCCCTCGAGAGATAGGTGAGAAAAAGCGCGATTCCGATCACGAAAATGTCATCGATGGCCGGGCAATGTCGCGTTCCCGGTCGGCGACATCCGGCCGAGCCTTGTGGCGCCGTGCGGCGAGAAAACCGGAACGAAGACGCGGCGAGAGGCGCGCTGGACGACCGGCACGCCCTGATAGAGCCGCTTCTGCGCCTCGACCACGATGACGCCGGAAAAGATAGGCCAGAACCTGCGGCCGGCGCGCTCCAGCACATTGTGGAACTGCATCATGAAGCGTCGCCGCGACGGCGGGAAGAACAGGGCGTCGGACCAGGCCGCGGGCGTGAAATTCGCTTCGCGCAGCAATTCGGTGAGCTGGCCGCGAGAGAAAGGCCGGCCGCTGCCGAACGGCGTATGCTCGAAACGGGCCCAGACACCGCGCCGGTTGGGCACGACGATGACGACGCGGCCGGCGGGCGACAGCACCCGCCAGATTTCGTTCAGCGTCTCGCGCGGGTTCTCAGCATGTTCGAGCGAATGGACGAGCAGCATGCGGTCGATGGAGGCATCGACCAGCGGCAATTCCTCATCGAAGACCAGCGCGGTCGCGGTCGGTCCGGTGGCCGGCCAGACCACCGCGCCTTGCGTCGCCGGCATGAAGGCAAAGACACGCTCCGCGTCGGCGCCGAACCGCTCCAGCCACGGCAAGGTGTAACCGAGGCCGACCAGCCGCTCATTGGGCACGACAGCCCATATCGAGGACAACGCCATGGTGATCGAGCGTTCGGCCAATCGCCCGAGCGTGGTAGAATAGAAGGAGCGAAGGTCGACGATATCGGAATGCATGCGCGGCACGCTATCTTCGATGCTGTCCAAGTTCAACAAAGGCGGATGACATCCGCGGGCAAGCGCCCTATGTCTGCGGCGACAACTGCGTCGGCCCGAAATCGGTTTCGATTCGGAAAGCACGATGCAGCAGATGAAAAGTGTAAGAGCGTCCTTTGTGCGTCCAATTGGACGCAAGGCGCTCTACTGGAGAGACGCCATGCCGGTTGAAATCGAACAGTTCATGTGCCGCAGCGACAATTTCGGCGTGCTGGTGCATGACCCGAAAAGCGGCCAGACCGCGATCATCGACGCGCCCGAGGAAGCGCCGATCCTGGCTGCGATCGAGCGTACCGGCTGGACGCCGACGATGATCCTGATCACCCATCACCATGTCGACCATGTCGAGGCCAATCTCGCGCTGAAGGAGCGCTTCAAGCTGCGCATCGTCGGGCCGGAGGCGGAAAAGGCCAAGATTCCCGGCATCGACGAAACCGTCGAGCAAGGTTCGGTTATCCATCTCGGCGAGGAGAGGATCGACGTGATCGCCACGCCCGGCCACACGGCAGGCCATGTCTCCTATCATCTGCCGGCATCGAAAGTGGCGTTCACCGCCGACACGCTGTTCGCGCTCGGATGCGGCCGGCTGTTCGAGTGCAAGCCGCCGGTGATGTATGATTCGTTGAAAAAGCTCGCGGCACTTCCGGCCGAGACGGTCGTTTATTGCGGCCATGAGTACACGCTTTCCAACGCCCGCTTCGCGCTGACCGTCGACCCGACCAATTCGGCGTTGAAGGAGCGCGCTGCGAAAATCGAGGCGCTGCGCGCCGACGGCAAACCGACGCTGCCGACCACGATCGGCGAGGAACTGTCGACCAATCCGTTCCTGCGCTGGCACGATCCGGCCATCCGCAAGCATCTCGGCATGGAGAAAGCCTCCGACGCCGAAGTGTTCGCCGAGATCCGCAAGCGCAAGGACAATTTCTGAGCATCATTAATGGCCTGGAAACCGTGAAGGCCTGGGGGCAATGACCAGTTCCGCCGAAATCATCGCGACGCTCGGCCTGAAACCGCATCCGGAAGGCGGCTGGTATGCCGAAACCTTCCGCGATGGCGCGGAAGGCGCGCGCGGTCATTCGACCGCGATCTATTTCCTTTTGGAGCGGGAGCAAGTGTCGGCCTGGCACCGCGTCAAGGACGCGGCCGAGGTCTGGCACTTCTATGCCGGCGCGCCGCTGGCACTGTCGATACATAGGGAAAACGGGCCGGTGTTCGAGCAGGTGCTCGGCACGGCACTGGCGGCGGGCGAGCGGCCGCAGATCGTCGTGCCGGCAGGCTGGTGGCAGTCGGCGCGCAGCCTGGGCGAGTGGACGCTGGTCGGCTGCACCGTGGCTCCGGGCTTCGACTTCGCCGCCTTCGAGCTGGCCGAACCGGGCTGGCAGCCGGGAACGCCCTAAGCATGTTGAGGTTCAGGCCAGGCCGGCCATCACCGGATATCGACCTACCTAACCCAGCAGGAAACCCATCGTGATTGCCAGCTGGGCGGCGTAATACAGCATCCAGACCGCGTAGCGCATCCAGACGCGGTGTGGCGAGATGGCGGTCAGCAGGAACTTTTCCAAGGCGAGCAGCCCGTCGGACACCATGAACAGCACGGCGCCGACGACGACCCAGATATTGCTCAGCGTCAGGGCTGAAATCCCCATGGCGAGGATTGCCGCGATATAGACGCCGACCGGAAGGCGCAAGGCGGGGCCGATACGGCGCCAGAGCGCAAAAACCATGGCAAGCGCGAATACGGCCATTGCCACGGCAATCGCCGCGCGCCACGGCTCGACCGAGAGCAGCCCGATCCCATCGCCGGAGCGCAGGAACAGCGCGACATAAAGCCCATGCGCAACGAGAAAACTGGCCAGCCCGCCGAGAAAAGCCTTTTCACCGTCGCGCGACAGCAACGCATCGCCGATGGCGCTGAACGCCAGTGCCGCTACGAGCAGCCCTGGACCGCCCTGCAGCGATGCCAGCACGGCAAGCATCGCCACGGCCAGCGTCTTGACGGCAGAACGCGCAAGCTTCGGCGGCATGTCGATGGTGAAGGCGTAGATCACCGCCGCCACGAGCGAAAACAGCAGCGTCGCATTGGCGTTGGCGTCGATGCCGCCGGGAAACGGCATCACGCCCCGGCCTCGCTCGTTGCCTGCTTGCGTAGGAACAGCGATTTCGCCGCAAGGGCTGCCCCGCCGGTGATCAGCACGCAGGCAGCGAGGATGCGCAAGGACGGCTCGGCGAAGCCAGCCGCAATCAGCACCAGCGTCGACAGCAGCGGCGCGGCATAGCTCGCCGCGCCCAGCACCTGGATGTTGCCGCGCTTGACGCCGATATCCCAGGCGTAGAAGGCCGCGCCCACCGGCATCAGTCCGAGGCCGAGCACGGCCAGCCACTGGCCGGCGCCGACAGGCAGCACCGTCTCTTCCAGCATCAGATGGCAGAGAAGCGAAAGTGCTGCCGTAGCCGCACAGAACCAGGTGACGATGCTGGTCGGCACCGACGGGAAGCGCCGCGACAGCAGCGAATAGGACGACCACAGCACGGCGCAGACGCCGGCCATCGCATAGCCGAATGCATAGCGCGCGTCGAAGGCAAGCCCGCCGCCCTTGGTGACGATCAGGAAAGTGCCGGCAAGGCCGAGCAGTGCGCCGACGACATGGTTCCAGGCCAGCCGCTCGCCCGGCATCAGCGCCGATCCGAGCACGATCAGCAGCGGCCACAGATAGGCGATGAGGCTCGCCTCCACCGCCGGCGCATTGCGCAGCGCGGTAAAGTAGAAGAAGTGATAGCCGAACAGGCCGGCAATGCCGATCATCCACACTTGCGGCGGTATCTTCTCGCTCCTGTCGGTGGCCGGCGTGAACAGCCGCGCGACGAGCCCGACACCGGTGCCGATCGTGAAGGTGATCGCCGAAAGCAGGAATGGCGGCACCGCGCCGGAAGCGTCGGTAAGCAGCGCCAGCAGCGCCCACATGGCGACCGCCGAGAAGCCGATCAGTGTTGCGCGCCCCATGTCCGTCTCCGGCGGCGCGCGATCGCGCCTATTCTGTTGCTTCGAACCGCTCCGCGCTGACGGTGAGAGTGCCGATTTTCGTGCCGACCGTGGCGTGGATCGGCGCATATACGCCGGTTTGGCCGACCGGTGCAAACGTCACCATGATGCGACTGCGATTCTTCAAGTAGTCCAAGGCCTTGCGGTTCTTGCGGTAGCCCGCCACCGGCTCAAAACGCAATCTGCAAGTGACGGTGTCGCCCTTGTAGCCACGCACCGAGATCGAGCCTTTCGAATCGTAGCTCAGCGTCAGGTTGGCGCGCATCTCGCCGTCATAGAGTTTCACCGTGCGCCCGCAGACCTTGTCGAGGCTATCGGCATGGATGACGGTGGCGGCCATCGGATCAAGCACCGACGCGAGATGGCTGGCGCCCAGCGGTATCCAATTCTTGCGGTTGCGCTTCTTCGGCGCAGGCACGACCTTCGTCGCGATAACGTTGCCATTGGCGAACCGGATATCGATCATCGACGCCTTCTCGCCCGACTTGTAGTCGGCGCGGAACGCTTGCGGCTGCAATCGCTTGCCCGAGATCGTGCCTTTTGACGAGATCGTGCCACGTGTGTCGTCGAAGATTGTGGCGAGGCCGGCGCTGGAGACGCTGCCGTCTATCGAATAGCTATCGCCTTCGTAACTGCTGGAAAAGGTTGCCTTCGCCACCGAGAGGCCGAGGATCGACACCGTATACTCGCCCTTGAAGGATTGTGGGGTGGCGGCAGACGTCGCCGTCGGCAACGCGACGGCAAGCGAGACAAGGAGAGCATGAGACGAACGAAGCATGGCGGGGATCGATCCTCGATTTTTCAGCGGAAGCGGACAACTCCGGCCTGGCATCTCCTTGTGCGACCGTTTATAGGCTGAATTCCGGCCTTTATGTGAAGGCGTCGTCACACCCGCGCGCAAGCCGGAGCTTGACGCATCGGCGAAATGCAACTATGGAACGCCAACTTTTCCATAAGGCCGCCTGACCGACAACCGCGCGCCACCCGGCGCGGGCATAAAGGTTTGGTCAGACCGAGAACTGAAGGTTTAGAACCATGTCCCGCACCTGCGAACTCACTGCCAAGGCAGTCATGTCCGGCAACAATGTGAGCCACGCCAACAACAAGACCAAGCGTCGCTTCCTGCCCAATCTCGTCAATGTGACGCTGATCTCGGAAGCGCTGAACCAGAATGTGCGCCTGCGCATCTCGGCCAACGCGCTGCGCTCGGTCGAGCATCGCGGCGGCCTTGATGCGTTCCTGGCCAAGGCCGACGCCAAGGAGCTGTCGCAGCGCGCGCGCCTGCTGAAGAAGCAGATCGCCAAGAAGCTGGCCGAACAGCCGGCCGCTTAATTTTTTCGGCCGCCTTTCAAGGAGTGTCGTCCGAACTCGGCATGACACCCCGCTGGTTCCATTACCCAGGATAAAAAAATGAGTTTTTTCTCCCGTTACCTGCCTTTTGTTGCGGCCATGGCGCTTGTCGTGGTGGCGTCGAACATCCTCGTGCAGTTCCCGGTGCAAGGTGCGATCGGCGGCCTGTCGCTGGCCGACATTCTGACCTGGGGCGCCTTCACCTACCCTTTCTCCTTCCTGGTCACCGATCTTGCCAATCGCCGCTACGGCCCGGCCGTGGCGCGCCGGATCGTGGTTGTCGGCTTCACGGCGGCGGTGATCTGCTCGATTCTCATCCCGCCCTTGCTGTTCCGCTACGGTCTGATCGAGTTCGAGACGGCCGCCGACCGGCTGGTGCGCATTGCGGCGGCTTCCGGCACCGCGTTCCTGATAGCGCAACTGCTCGACGTGACCGTGTTCAACCGGCTGCGCCGGCAGAGCTGGTGGCGGGCGCCGATCGTCGGCACGCTGGTCGGCTCGGTGTTCGACACCGCCGTGTTCTTCACCGTCGCCTTTTCAGCGGCCTTCGTCTTCGCTGGCCCGAACGATGGCTTCGCGCTCGAAACCGCGCCGCTGATGGGCGTGCTGCCGGTCGAGACCATGCGCTGGGTGTCATGGGCGCTCGGCGACCTCGGCGTGAAGCTGATCATCGCCGTGGTGGCCCTGATCCCCTACCGGCTGCTTGCCGCCCGCTGGAGCCAGCCTGCACTGGCGGCATAGAGCATGATCCCGAACCGAAGGTTCGCGTCAGCGAAAAGTGCGAACCGGTTTTCGGGAAAGATCATGCTCACAGGTTCTCGAGCATGATCCCATGGGTCCAGATCGATACCGCGAAAACGCCTGACGGCGACCACGAGCTTCGCCTGAAACGACGCGGCACCGAATTCTCGATCATGCTCGGCTCGAATGAGCTGATGAACAGCCGCCTCAGCGGCTCCGAGGAAGGGCTGGCCAGGCTGTCCTGCCAAAGGATTGCCGACCGCCGGCGGCCGAAAATCCTGATCGGCGGACTGGGTATGGGTTTCACGCTGCGCGCCGCGCTTGCCGAGCTTGGCGCCGATGCCGGCATCGTTGTCGCCGAGTTGGTGCCCGCCGTCATGGCGTGGGCGCGCGGCCCGATGGCCTCGGTGTTCGGCGGCTGTCTCGACGATCCGCGCGTGACTGTTCGCGAGGCGGATGTCGGGCAGCTCATACGATCGGAAGCCTCGGCCTGGGATGCCATCCTGCTCGACGTCGACAACGGGCCGGAAGGGATCGTCCACAAGGCCAATGATGCCCTTTACAGTACAGCCGGGCTGATCAGCGCGAGAGCAGCGCTCAAGCCCGGCGGCGTGCTGGCGGTCTGGTCGCAGGGGCCCGACAGCGGTTTTACCCGCAGGCTCAAGCAGGCGGGCTTCGCGGTCGAGGAAGTCGGGGTCCGCGCCGATGGCAAGCGCGGGGCGCGCCACGTCATCTGGATCGCGACCAACGGGCAATAGGCCGCATTCTTTTTGCGGAGCTGCGAAACATCGAAAGAGCACGAGACGGCAGCCTCGCCATCAGCCAATCGACGGCCGCACGCTCGTCAATCCACGTGCAGGATGAATTCCAGATAGAGATTGCGCTGTAGCATCGAGTGGTTGTCGTCGGAGATCAGCGACACTATCAGCGCGCCGTCGTCGCGGGTCCAGACGTCGAGCCCTTCCATATTGTCGATCTGGTAGGCCATGTCGGCTTCCATCAGCACCGGCCCATCGGCAACGGCACCCTTCTCGACGCTTTCGCCATAGATGCGCCTCAGCCGCATCTTGACGCCTCCGGCCATCGAAAAGCTGCGCTCCAAAAGCAGCAGGTCGCCGTCCGGCAGGAAGGCGCCGTCGGTAATGTCGAAATCGCCGTTGCGCTTGACGGTGAAGACGCCGTTGTGCGGCCCTTCGATAACAGCCGCATAGATGTTGCCTGATTTGTCGAGGCTCTTTTCCGACACCAGGACCAGCCCGCCTCGGTGCTGCCCGTTTGGATTGGCATGGGTGACGGTCTCGAAGCCGCGATTCCGGCGAAGCTCCCAGGCTGGAATCAGGAAGTCCAGTTGCTTGAACGGCGGCTTCATATCGTGCGGGTCGATCTTGAACTGGGAAACACGGTGGTTGCGCTCGAAGCCGACGGTGGCAATGCCGTCCTTGACCGCAAGGCCTTCGGCGTCGACCTCCCATTTCTCGTCGATCAGCTGGCCCGATGCGTCGGCCATCTGCTGCATGCGGAAGTTCCGCATGCCCGATGGGCGCTTGTCGGCATCATGGGTAACCGTGCCGAAGAACCAGAAACCGGTATCGGCGACGCCGATGAAATCACTGCCGGGCTTGAGGAAGCGAAACGCCGACAGCGCGCCGAAATCTCGTGACGGCGAGGTCATTTCCAGCCCGCCGACGAATTCGAGCGGACCGAACCGCTTTTCGTCATGACCGATGTGAAACCGGTCTATCAGCCGTGCCGAGATTTCGATCGACTCGACCGAAACGGTGCCCGCGGCGATCGAAGGCGACAAGGCGATGCCGGCAACGAACAGCGCTGTGGCGGCGAAAAGCGTCTGCCGAAAGCCGCCCCGCGAAAAAATCATCCGGCGCGCCGCATGCCGCCGCGTCGCGTGTCCCGCATACTTTCCTCGCCAAACAGCGAGGCCAGTTGCTCGGTCATGGCGCCGGCCAGTTCCTCGGCATCGACGATGGTGACGGCACGGCGATAGTAGCGGGTAACGTCGTGGCCGATGCCGATGGCCAGGAGCTCGACCGGCGAGCGCGTCTCGATCAGTTCGATCACCGCGCGCAGATGCCGTTCGAGATAGTTGCCCGGATTGACCGACAGCGTCGAATCGTCGACCGGTGCTCCGTCCGAGATCATCATCAGGATCTTGCGCTGCTCCGGCCGGGCGATCAGGCGGTTGTGCGCCCACAGCAGCGCCTCGCCGTCGATGTTTTCCTTGAGCAGGCCCTCGCGCATCATCAGGCCGAGATTGCGCCGCGCCCGCCGCCACGGATGGTCGGCGGATTTGTAGATGATGTGGCGCAGATCGTTGAGCCGCCCGGGATTCGGCGGCTTGCCTTCCTTCAGCCATTTCTCGCGTGCCTGCCCACCCTTCCAGGCGCGGGTAGTGAAGCCGAGGATCTCGACCGATACGCCGCAGCGTTCCAGCGTGCGCGCCAGAATGTCGGCGCAGGTGGCGGCGACCGTGATCGGCCGGCCGCGCATCGACCCCGAATTGTCGAGCACCAGCGTCACCACCGTGTCGCGGAATTTGGTGTCGCGTTCCTGCTTGAAGGACAGCGGCTGCATCGGGTCGATGACGACGCGCACCAGCCGCGCCGGATCGAGATAACCCTCTTCGAGATCGAAATCCCAGGACCGGTTCTGCTGCGCCATCAGGCGGCGCTGCAGCCGGTTGGCCAGCCGGCCGACGACGCCGGACAGGTTGGCAAGCTGCTTGTCGAGAAAGGCGCGCAGCCGATCCAGCTCTTCCTCCTCGCACAGGTCCTCCGCACCAACCGTCTCGTCGAAGGCGGTGGTGAAGACCTTGTAGTCGATCTCCTTCGACAGATTGGTGAAGGGATTGTCGTTGCGGCGCGCCTCGCCGGGCGTCTCGGCATCGGCGTCGTCATCGTCGGACAGGTCGTCGGCGGTGGCATCGGATGCCTCCGTCTCGGCCGATTGCTCGTCGTCGGACGACGCCTCGGTGTCGTCGGACTGCGACTGCTCGGAGCCGGAATCGTCCTCGCCGCCCTCCTCGCTCTGCTCCTCGCCTTGCGGCTGGTTGTCGTCATTGTCCTCGGAGTCTTCCGCCTCCTCATCGTCGCCGAGTTCCTCGGCCATTTCCATGGAAGCCAGCATCTCGCGCACGACACGGGCGAAGGCCTGCTGGTCGTCGAGCTTTGCCGACAGCCCGTCGAGGTCGGCACTTGCCTTCTCCTCGACCCAAGGGCGCCAGAGGTCGACCAACCGCTCGCCGCTCTTCGGCACAGCGCGGCCGGTCAGCTTTTCGCGCACCATCAAGGCCAGTGCCTCCTCGATGGGCGCATCCGCCTTGTCCTTGACATCGACGAGGTTGGCCCTGGCGTATTTGTCCTCGAGCATCGAGCCGATATTGTCGGCGACACCTTGCATGGCGCGGGAGCCGATCGCCTCGACGCGGGCCTGCTCGACCGCATCATAGATGGCGCGCGCCTGTTTGCCCTCCGGCGCCAGCCTGGTGTGGATGCGCGTGTCGTGGCAGGCGCGCTTCAGCGCCATGGAATCGCCGAGGCCGCGGGTGATGGCGATATCGGCCTTCGACGCTTTTTTCGGCAGTTCAGGGAGCCGGGCGCGGCTGCCGGCGAGCGCCGGCCGATCCTTGGCGAAACCGACTTCGAGGTCCTTGTCGCCGGCAATCGCGCGCATGCAGACGGTGACGGCGCGCTTGAAGCTGTCGGCTTCAGAACCCGTCTTCGACTTGTTGCGCGTGTTGTCGCCCGGACCCGCCATCGATCATTCCTTGACGCACGGCCTTGTCCGAAAAGCGTTGCGACTTTTCAGAGCCATGCTTAGCCCAGAACCACGTTTGCGGCCGATTCGGGCAGATCCTGGCCGAAGGCACGCTGGTAGAACTCCGCCACGAGCGAGCGTTCCAGCTCGTCGCATTTGTTGAGGAAGGTCAGCCTGAACGCCATGCCGATATCGCCGAAGATCTCGGCATTCTCGGCCCAGGTGATGACCGTGCGCGGGCTCATCACGGTCGACAGGTCGCCATTGATGAAGGCCGAACGCGTCATGTCGGCGACGCGCACCATCTTGTTGACGATCTCCTTGCCCTTGACGTCGCGATAGTGTTTGGCCTTGGCCAGCACGATGTTCACCTCATTGTCGTGCGGCAGGTAGTTCAGTGTGGTGACGATCGACCAGCGGTCCATCTGCGCCTGGTTGATCTGCTGAGTGCCGTGATAGAGGCCGGTGGTGTCGCCGAGACCGACGGTGTTGGCGGTCGAGAACAGCCGGAACGCCGGATGCGGGCGGATGACCCGGCTCTGGTCGAGCAGCGTCAGCCGGCCGGACGATTCCAGCACGCGCTGGATGACAAACATCACGTCCGGACGGCCGGCATCGTACTCGTCGAAGCACAGTGCGACGTTGTGCTGGTAGGCCCAGGGCAGGATGCCGTCGCGGAATTCGGTGATCTGCAGCCCTTCCTTGACGACGATGGCGTCCTTGCCGACGAGGTCGATGCGGCTGACATGGCTGTCGAGATTGACACGCACCATAGGCCAGTTGAGGCGGGCGGCGACCTGCTCTATATGCGTCGACTTGCCGGTGCCGTGATAGCCCGACACCATGACGCGGCGGTTGTAGGCAAAGCCGGCGAGGATCGCCATGGTCGTGTTCTTGTCGAACAGATAGTCGGGATCGATGTCGGGCACATGCTCGCTCGTCACCGAATAGGCCGGCACCACCATCTTGGACTCGAAGCCAAATTTCTCCTTCACCGGCACGGTGGTGTCGGGCAGGTTGGCGATGTCGCGATCGACCTTGTTCATCTTTATCAACGTCTCCACGGGCGAAACGCCGCGTTTCGCCGGCAATCGATTTTGTTCGGGGGCGGTCTTAAAGCCTTTTCCAACCTTATGAAAGTTGGAAAACGACCCGGACTGTAAGGTCGCTCAGCACAATCCTGCCTGCTTGAGCACGCGATAGGCCTGGAGCACATCGCGGAACCGGTCTTCCGAACCTCTGTCGCCGCCATTCGCATCCGGATGGTGGCGTTTCACCAGTTCCTTATAACGCGCCTTGATGTCCTTGCCAGTCGCCTTTGTATCAAGGCCAAGCGTTTCCAGCGCCTTGGCCTCAAGCGGCTTGGCCTTGCGCTCACGTGCTTCGCGCGGATCCTTCGGACCTTTGAACAGGTCGAACGGATCGCGCATGCGGTTGTAGTAACCGGCGCGGCCGGAACGCTGCTGGGCGAAATCGGGGGAGGAGCGCGTCGAGGCGCCGTTGACGCCCATCTTCCAGGTTGGCCGGTGGCCGGTCATCGCTTCCTTCTGGAAGCGGGCGATCTCGGTATCCGGGACACCGGAGAAATAATTGAACCCCTTGTTGTACTCGCGCACATGATCGAAGCAGAACTGAAAATATTCGCCCTCCTTCATGCGTCCGACTGGCGCGCGATGGGTGCCGGCCTCCTTGCAACCGTCCCACTGGCAGATCGGCGAGCGCGACTTCAGCTCCGCATCCTTCTCCGGGCGGATGCGAATTTTCTCGAAATATTTGGGATACGGTTTCATCTCACCCATTTATGGGCTGTTCGCGGGTGCGAAACAAGAATTGACATTTTCGCGATGATCGCCCTAACCGCTGAATCGCGGCATAAAGCGGGCGATCGGCGAATTTTGTCGCGGCGACGGTACCGCGCGTTCTTCTGGACGCGCAAAGGGCACAGATTTTCGGGGGTCATGCGCCCGCCATATGTGGTGAAGGGAAGTACGAATGTCCATACAGTCGACGATGGAAGGCAAGTTGAAGAAGGCGTTCTCGCCGGAGCGGCTGGTCATCATCAACGAAAGCCATCTCCATGCCGGCCATCACCACCAGGACTCCGACCATCACGGAACCTATGACGGCACCGGTGAGACGCATTTCCGCGTCCGCATCGTCTCCTCAGCCTTTGCCGGCATGAGCCGGATCGAGCGCCACCGCGCGGTCAACGCATTGCTGGCCGACGAATTGAAGGCTGGTGTCCATGCGCTGGCGATCGAGCCGGCCGCGCCGGACGAAAAGACCCGGTGGTAGGCCTCAGCCGAGCGCTGTCTTCAGGAAAATCATCACCGCACGGGTCAAGGCGTCGCCTTCGTCGCCGAAATTGCGATTGATCGACATGTGCGAATAGGCGCTGCCGTCGAACAGTGTCACCTCCGTTCCGGTCGTCCGCAGGCGCTCGGCGAAGGCCCGTGAGGCTGCCGCACGACCCGTTGCGCGCGAATAGGCGATGAAGGTCGGCGGATGTTTGCGGCTCCCGACATGGGTGGCAGGCGACAGCGCACGCCACTGCGCCGGGTCGGGAAAGGCCCGGGCATAGGCCGGTGTCATGCCGCCGCTCCTCGCAAGCGCCTCCAGATTATAGGCCCTGGTATCGTTCAGAACCAGCGCCGCGACGCCGGGCAGACCGCCGCGCAGCCCGGTCAGTGCGGCGAGATGGCTGCCGGCCGAATGGCCCATCACCGCTATCCGGCTCGGATCGCCGCCGTATCTGGCGATGTTGGCGCGCACGTAACGATATGCCTGCTCGACATCGTCGGCCTGGGTGGCGACATCGGCCTCAGGCAGCATTCGATAGTCGATCGAGACGAAGCAGAAGCCGTTGGCGAGCAGGAAGCCCGGCTTGACGTCGACGTTGGTGCGATTGCCGGCTCGCCAGGCACCGCCATGGATGAAAAGGACCACAGGCAGGGAGCCTGCGCCATCGCGCGCGTAGATGTCGAGCCTAGCCGGTCCGTAGTCGAAGGTTTGCGGAGACGGCGAAAGCCGAGACGATGCCGCCGAAGCGCTGGCCGGCAACAAAGCCACCGACATCAAAAGCAGGGTTCGCCGATCGATCACCGTCATCTCCAGACAGCCCAGTCGAAAGTGCACGCCCGCGCGGCGAGCGTCCAGTCAAGGATTGGTTAGCCGGGACGGAACCTACCGGAACTAAATGTCGCCGGCCGGTCTGATCCTCAGCCTTGCGATCCGGTTCTTGTCGCGCTTCATGACCACGAAGCGCTTGCCGTGAAAGGTGAAGGCCTGCTTCTCGTCCGGGATCAATTGCGTCTCGTGGATGACGAGACCGGCAATGGTGGTGGCTTCTTCGTCCGGCAGGTTCCAGTCGAGCGCCCGGTTCAGGTCGCGGATCGACACAGTGCCGTCGACGACGACGGAGCCGTCGGCCTCCTGTTTGACGCCCTGCACGTCGATATCGTGCTCGTCGGCGATCTCGCCGACGATCTCCTCGATGATGTCCTCCAGCGTCACCAGCCCCTCGACCTCGCCATACTCGTCGACGACGATAGCGAAATGCGCCTTGCGGCGCAGGAAGGCGTTGAGCTGTTCCTGCAGCGTCGTGGTATCGGGCACGAACCACGGTTTTGAAGCGATCTTCATCACGTCGATCTTGGAAAAGTCGTTACCGACGTCGTTCAGCGCGCGCAGCAGGTCCTTGGCATGCAGCACGCCGACGATGTTGTCGAGCGAACCCTTCCATAAGGGCATGCGGGTATGCGGGCTCTGCAGGATCTCGCGCACCACCGCTTCCGGCGGATTGTCGGCATTGACCGAGCGCATGTTGGTGCGATGGACCATGACGTCGGACACTTCGAGTTCGTCGAGATCGGACAGGCGACCGATGCGGGCGCGATCCACGCGCACTACCTTGCCGTCGCGCCGAAAATCATCGACGGTGCCGCGCGCCTCATCATGGTTCGAATGCTGCGACTCGATGCGCTGCAGTTCATAGCCAAAGGCGGCGAGCAGGCGCGCGCGAAAGGCGAAAGCGAGCAGGCCAAGCCCGGCAAGGACAGCAGCGACAATCCAGCCGGCCTCGTTCATCCCGGGCGGCTCCTCGGCTGACCCGGTCGGTCTCTCTGCCGACCCGGATGGTTCTCCCTCAGAAACGACAGCACTTCCGACGCCGGCACATCCCTGGCGATGAAGGTCTGGCCGATGCCGCGCGTCAGGATGAAGGTCAGCGCGCCGCGCGCCACCTTCTTGTCCTGGGTGATGAAGGCGAGCAGCGCCTCGGCATCAGGCAATTCACCCGGAATATCGGCCATGCGCCACGGCAGGCCAACGGCGCGAAGATGCGCCTCGACGCGCGCCGCATCATCGGGACTTGCCAGGTTGAGGCGTGACGAGAAGCGATAAGCCAGCGCCATGCCGATGGCGACCCCCTCGCCATGGACGAGACGGGTGCTGTCATACTGGGTGGCAGCCTCCAGCGCATGGCCGAAGGTGTGGCCTAGATTGAGCAGCGCGCGGTCGCCGGTCTCGAACTCGTCGCGGGCGACGACATCGGCCTTGGCGCGGCAGGCTTCGGCGATGGCCGCGGCCCGCTCCGGGCCGCCGGCAAACACTTTGCCCCAGTTCTCCTCCAGCCAGGCAAAGAAGTCGGGGCGGTCGATGAGCCCGTATTTGGCGAGTTCGGCGTAACCCGCCCGGAATTCCCGGATCGGCAGCGTATCGAGCACTTCGGTATCAGCCAGCACCAATCTCGGCTGATGGAAGACGCCGACGAGGTTCTTGCCGCGCGCACTGTTGATGCCGGTCTTGCCGCCGACGGAAGAATCGACCTGCGCCAGCAGCGAAGTCGGGATCTGCACGAAATTCATGCCGCGGCGCACGATGCCGGCGGCAAAGCCGGCCAGATCGCCGATGACACCGCCACCGAGCGCGATAACGACATCGCCGCGCTCCAGTCTTGCGGCGAGCACGCCGTCCACCACCTCTTCGAGATGCGCGAAACTCTTGGTCTTTTCTCCAGCCGGCAGCGTGATGACGGCTGGCTGGATGCCGCCCTTTTCGAGGCCGGCCTTCAACGTCTCGAGGTGTGCTGCGGCAACATTGACGTCGGTGACCACCGCAGCGCGCGTGCCGGGCAGGCGGCGCGAAATCTCGGTGCCAGCGCGCAAAAGCAGGCCGGAGCCGATCAATATGTCATAGGCACGATCGCCAAGCCCGACTTCGACGGTGACTGTCGCATTGCTGCTCACGAGCGCACCTCGCCTGTCGCGGCTGCAACGCCGAAATACCCGCAAAGCGCGTTCACGACCTCGGCCGCAATGACCTCCTTGCGATCGTCGCGGGTCGGCACGGTAACGTCGGCGCCTGCGTAGACCGGATAGCGCTCGGCCATCAACCGCTCGATCACGGCACGGGGATCGGCGCTTTTCAGGAGCGGCCGGTTCTGCTTCTTGGAAACGCGGTCCATCAAGAGGTCGATCTCGGCCTTCAGCCATACCGACACGCCATGGCCGGCAATCGCCTCCCGCGTCTGCGCGCTCATGAAGGCGCCGCCGCCCGTCGACAGCACCTGCGGGCCGTGTTCCAGAACGCGCAGGATCACGCGCTGCTCCAGCGCCCGGAACTCCGGCTCGCCATAGCGTTCGAACAGTTCCGGGACGCTCATGCGCGACACGCTTTCGATCTCCTGATCGCTATCGATGAAAGGCAGTCCCAGCATCCCCGCCACCTTGCGGCCGATCGCCGTCTTGCCGGCGCCCATAAGGCCGACAAAGACGATGGAACGGCTGCCCAGCCGGCCGCGCAGCGCGGCATGGCTCTCGTCAGGAGGATTTGCTGGCAACGCGTTCATGACACCATGATGTTTTCTAGGCCCTCTTTGCCGGCGTATCGACATCAAAAGCCTGATTGCGTCAAGCGTGGCGCGGCTGCCCGCCGTCCGAGCTTAGTCCTTGAATTGGCCGGATTGGCGCCTCATAAGGGCACAGGGTTTGGAAACGCAGAACAAGAAGACGGGCGAAAATTGATGCCGACACTGTTCCGCTTTGTCGTGATGCTCACGATTCTGGCCGGCATTGTCTATGGCGCGATGTTCGCTCTGGCGATGTTCGTCGAGCCGAGAAAGGCCGAAATGAGCGTGCGCATTCCACCCGAAAAGCTGAATCCCAAGAAAAACTGATCCAAGAGATAATGAACAGCGCGGCCCGCATCGAAGCCTTTCTGGAAATGATGAGCGCCGAGCGCGGCGCTGCCGAAAACACGCTTTCCAGCTATCGCCGCGACCTCGAAGATGCTTCGGCCGAGATCGACGGCGGGCTTGCGGGTGCCGCCGCCGCCGATATCCGCGCCTATCTCGACGATATAGCCGCGCGTGGTTTTGCCGCCACCTCGCAGGCACGCAAACTGTCGGCGATCCGGCAATTCTTCAAGTTCCTTTACGCCGAAGGTCTGCGCGGCGACGACCCGACCGGAACCCTGGACAGTCCGAAGAAGCGCCGGCCGCTGCCGAAGACGATGAGCGAGGCCGACACCGGCCGGCTGATCGACCGGGCGGCGCGAGAGGCAGCTGACGCCTCGCTGAACGATGGCGACGCCCTGGCGGCGCTGCGTCTGCATGCGCTCGTCGAGGTGCTCTACGCCACCGGCCTGCGGGTTTCCGAACTGGTCGGCCTGCCGGTGACGGTGGCGCTGCGCGACGATCGTTTCTTCATGGTGCGCGGCAAGGGTGACAAGGAACGCATGGTGCCGCTGTCGGCAAAGGCGCGCATGGCGATGCGGGCCTGGCTCACTGCCAGGGCAACGGTGCCGGCTTTTGTAGACAGCCCGTTCCTGTTTCCGGCAGCAAGCGACAGCGGCTATCTCTCCAGGCAGGTCTTCGCCCGCGACCTGAAGGGCCTTGCCGCGCGGGCCGGCATCGCCTCGGCGAAAATATCGCCGCATGTGCTGCGCCACGCTTTCGCCAGCCATCTCCTGCAGAACGGCGCCGATCTCAGGGCGGTGCAGCAGTTGCTTGGCCATGCCGATATTTCAACGACGCAGATTTACACACATGTGCTGGAGGAGCGGCTGATGCGGCTGGTCAACGATCATCATCCGCTTGCCGACTAGGCGTCATATCGCTATGTGAGGACGACGTTCCACCGCCCGGAGCCTCTATTTCCCAGGTTCCGCCAGTCATTGCCTCCCGGCTTATCGGTCCGCTCAAGAATGTACAATTACCTCGATTTCGAAAAGCCGGTCGCCGATCTCGAAGGCAAGATCCTCGAGCTGAAGAAGCTCGCCGAGAATGGCGAAGCGGTCGATGTCGGCGATGAGATCAGCCGTCTCGAGAAACGCGTGCGCGACGCATTGCGCGACACTTATAAGGCACTGACCCCGTGGCAGAAGGTGCAGGTGGCGCGCCATCCGGACAGGCCGCATTGCCTCGACTACATCAAGGGCCTGTTCAACGATTTCACGCCGCTTGCCGGCGACCGCAATTTCGGCGAGGACCAGGCGATCGTCGGCGGCTTCGCCCGCTTCCGCGGCGAGCCGGTGGCGATCATCGGCCAGGAAAAGGGTTCGGATACGGCCAGCCGGCTGAAGCATAATTTCGGCTCGGTGCGCCCGGAGGGCTACCGCAAGGCGGTGCGGCTGATGGAACTCGCCGACCGCTTCAATATCCCGTTGCTGACGCTGGTCGACACGGCCGGTGCCTATCCCGGCGTCAACGCCGAGGAGCGCGGCCAGGCGGAAGCCATCGCCCGCTCGACCTCGGCCTGTCTCGGCCTGAAGGTGCCGTCGATCTCGGTGGTCATCGGCGAAGGCGGCTCAGGCGGTGCCATCGCGATCGCCACCGCCAACCGCGTCTACATGCTCGAACACGCCATCTATTCGGTGATCTCGCCGGAGGGCGCCGCCTCGATTCTGTGGCGCGACACCACCCGCTCGAAGGATGCGGCGACCAACATGAAGATCACCGCCCAGGATCTGCTGGAGCTGAAGATCATCGACGCGATCATTCCCGAACCGCTCGGCGGCGCCCATCGGGGCCCGGAAACGGTGATTGCCGCCACCGGCGATCTCATCGCGAAAACGATGAAGGAATTCTCCGGCGCCAACACCGATTTTCGTGAGCAGCGCCGCGAGAAATACCTGGCTATGGGCCGAAACCTCTAGACCATGATGCCGGAAAGTGGGAACCTGGTTTCCGGAAAAGATCATGGTCAAACAACAAGATTGAGTCTGTCCGATTTCAATCGGACGGGCTGCCGGACGGTTTCGGCGCCGCAATGTGGCGAGATTGAGCACTTCCGCCACAAAAATGCCGCTGCATTCGTTTCAATCGGATTGCCGTAAGGGGATGCGCCCGGCGCTTGCGGTAAGGAATTTTCAAGGTTAACGGGCTTAGGGTTGGGCCTGGCGGCGCTGATGCCTGCGGTCCGAAAGAAAAGACATAGCCATACCCATGTTTGCCAAGCTCGCCCGCACCGCATTTCTGATTGCCGCGATAGGCGTCGCCGGCTGCAATGATTCTTCGATGAAGGATTTTGCCCCCCACGCCAACAAGCCGCTGCCCGACAAGATCCTGGCCAGCATGAAGGCCAAGGGCATGACCCGCACCTCGCCGGTGATGGCCCGCATCTTCAAGGAAGAGGGCAAGCTCGAAATCTGGAAGGCCAAGACCAACGGCCGCTACGATTTGGTCGCCAGCTACGACATCTGCAAATGGTCGGGCAAGCTGGGTCCCAAATTCACCGAAGGCGACCGCCAGGCGCCGGAAGGCTTCTATACGGTCCGTCCGGCGCAGATGAATCCGCGGTCGAGCTACCACCTTGCCTTCAACATCGGCTATCCCAACGCCTACGACCGCGCCAATGGCCGCACCGGTTCCCATCTGATGGTCCATGGCGCCTGCTCGTCGTCGGGCTGCTATTCGATGACCGACGCACAGATCGAGCAGATCTACGCCTTCGGCCGTGATGCCTTCCAGGGCGGGCAGACCGAGTTCCAGATCCAGGCTTTTCCGTTTCGCATGACCGCCGCCAACATGGCGCGTTATCGCAAAGATCCGAACTACGAATTCTGGAAGATGCTGAAGGTCGGCTACGACAATTTCGAGATCACCAAGGTGCCGCCGAAGGTCGATGTCTGCGAGAAGCGCTATGTCTTTAACCAGGTCGCGGCTGACGGCGCGACCTTCGATCCGACCGGCGCCTGCCCCGCGACGACTCAGCCGGATTCGCTGAAGAGCGCCTTCAATGCCTATCAGAGCACCTACGAAGCGGCTTTCAACGGCGCGATCAAGGCCAGCGTGCCGGCGCCCAAGCCGACCATCGCCGGGATCAAGGAAGCCAGCATCGTTTCCGAGTGGTCGAAGAAGCGTGCGCGTGGCGAACGCGTGCCGATCGAGCCGCCTTCGCTCAACGCCGACGGCTCTTTGACGGCGACGGCGCGCATGGGCCGCATCGATTCGCCGGCGGGCCGCAAGATGGCCGCGCTCGAGGCCGAAAAAGCCGCCAAGCAGAAGGCCGAGGAGCAAAGGCTTGCCGCGATAGAAGCGGCCAAGGCCGAGAAACAGGCGGCTAAGGCCGAGAAAGAGGCAGCCAAGGTACAGTCCCTGGCTGAAGAAGAAGCGGTCCGGGCTGCAGCCGAGGCACCTGTTGCCACTGCAACAATCGTGCCCTCCGAGGCCGCCCCGGCAATCGAAACGCAGGCGGCGAGTGCTGACGAAAGCACGACGACAAAGCTGAAGAAGAAGCTGCTCGGCATGTTCGGCGGCTGAGGTTCTCAGCCTTGGCCGGGCGCGTTGCTGCTTACGATCTCAAGGGGCTGAACTGTCCCCTGCCGGTGCTCAAGGCGAAGAAACGGCTGGCGGCGATGCAGCCTGGCAGTCGGCTTTGGCTCGAAACCACCGACCCGCTCGCCGTCATCGACATTCCCGCCTTCTGTGCCGAGAACGGTCATCACCTGGTCGAATCGACAGCCGTTTCCGGCGGCCATCGCTTTCTGGTCGAGCGTGGCGGTAACGCCTTATAGGCAGGCGAAACGCTTACCGTCCAGCGATGGCCAGCGGGTTGTTTTCCAGCGCTGCGCGGTCGGGTGTGTCGATCGACGGCCGGTTGGTGAAGGCGGCAAACAGCCGGCGGACGTAATCTTCCGGCATGTCGAGCGTGATCAGCACCAGCCTCGTGCCGCGTTGGCCGTCCGGCCAGGACGGCAGCCGCGCCGGCGGATGCAGAATCTTCTGTACACCGTGGACGACCAGCGGTCGCGACGGGTCTTCCAGCAGTTCGATGACGCCCTTCATGCGCAGCAGGCGCTCGCCATGTGCTGATCGCAACAGGTCGAGGAACATCTCGATCGCCGAAAACGGCACCGGCCCGTCATGAACGAGCGAGTAGGAGCGCACGCGGGAATCGTGCCGATGGTCGTGATCATGGTCGCCGTGGTCATGGTCACCATGGTGGTGGTCATGGGCGGCTTCCTCGCCGAGCCAGCGCCGCACGTCGGCGGACTTGGTGGCTGGGTCGTAGAGGCCGCAATCGAACAGCGCCGCTACATCGGTCCTTTTGTCACCGGCATCGAGCAGCTCGGCACCCGGGTTGATCTGCTGCAGCCGGGCCCGCAACGCCTCGACATCGCGCGGATCGGCGGCCAGATCGGCTTTCGTCAGCACGATGCGGTCGGCGACGGCCACCTGCTTCACCGCCTCGACATGGGCATCCAGCGTTGCATCGCCGTTGACCGCGTCGACCAGCGTGATGACACCGTCGAGCCGGAAGGCGTGGACCAGCGCCGGATGCGCCATGATCGACTGCAGCACCGGCGCCGGATCGGCGAGGCCGGTGGTTTCGATGACAACGCGGGCAAGCCGGGCGATGCGGCCGGTCTGCAGCCGGTCGACGAGGTCGGCCAGCGTGTCGACCAGTTCGCCGCGCACAGTGCAGCAGAGACAGCCGTCGGACAGCTGGATGATGCCATCGGAAGCCTGTTCGACCAGGAGATGGTCGATCGCCACTTCGCCGAACTCGTTGATGATGACCGCGGTATCGGCGAGCGCGAGATCCCTGAGAAGCCGGTTGAGCAGCGTCGTCTTGCCGGCGCCGAGAAAGCCGGTCAGCACCGAGACGGGGATGGGAAAGCCGCTGCTCATCAGGCTAGTTCAGAGCCTTGGCGGGCTGGTCGTTCTGGGCCGCGGTTGCGGAACCGATCACTGTCGGCTCGGCACCGGGCGGCGGCGGCAGGTCAGGCCGCCAGCTCGGCAGCGGCACGTCGGCATATTCCTGGCCCGATGCATCGAGCATCGCCTTCGGCTTCGGCCCGGTGGCGCCGCCAAGGCCGACGGCCACCAATGTCGGCACATGGTCGAGCTTTTCCCGATAGGGAGACTTTGGCGCATTCTTATCGCCGACGGGGACCGCAGCTTCCGACTGCTCCTTGGCCGGCTTCTTCCTGCAAATCTCGTCATTCAGGTCGTTGACCGATGTGGTGTCGCCATAGGAAGGCAGCGCCGCCACCGTCAACCAGCCCGGTGTCGGCGTGGCAAAGCCGTGGTCGAGCAGCCTGGCGACGGTCTCGGCGCGGGTGACGGCCGATTTCTCGCCAAGCACAACCGCCACCAGCGTGCGCCCGTCGCGTGTTGCCGAGCCGATCATGTTAAAGCCCGAGGGACAGACGAAGCCCGTCTTCATGCCGTCGGCGCCGGGATAGCGACCGATCAGAAGATTGTAGTTCGGGATCTGCTTCTTGCCGACGGCCAGGCCCTCGATCGAAAACCATGGTGCATATTGCGGAAATTCCGTGCGGATCGCCATCACCAGCAAGCCGAGGTCGCGCGCAGTCGTATACTGGTCCGGCGAAAAGAGCCCGTTCGGGTTGACGAAATGCGATCCGGTCATGCCGAGCCGGCGCGCCTCGGTGTTCATGCGTTCGGCGAAAGCGGCCTGCGAACCGCCGATGTTCTCGCCGACAGCCATGGCGACGTCGTTGGCCGACTTGACCAGCATCATCTTCAGCGCGTTGTCGAGCCGCATGACCGAGCCCGGCTTGAAGCCCATTTTGCTCGGCGGTTCGCTGGCGGAACGTTTGGTGACCTTGATCGGCGAATCGAGCTGGACCTCGCCCGCGGCAACCGCACGAAATGCCACATAGGCGGTCATCAGCTTGGTCAGCGAGGCAGGATACCAGCGCTTGAAAGCCTCCTGGTGCTGGAGGATCTTGCCATTCTCCAGGTCGAACACGATCGTCGGGTTGGCGAGAGCCGGACCGGCCAGCGCCGGAAGCGCCACGGCGCCCGCCAGCAATAGTTTGAGGAAATGCCTATACCGCATGGTGGAATCCGAAATCGCCTCTTGCCGCAGTCGCCTCTGGCTCCGTAAGATTTGTTACGCGATCGCCAGCACAGTGATCTGGCCCTCTATCCGGATCACTGTCTTGCGGTGCTATTTAGCCTATGTGACGTCAAGATGGCAAAGTGCCTGAATGACAATTCTAAAACAGCAGGCACAATTGCAAAGCAGCAGGCAGAGCCCGTCTGCTCCAACAGCGAGATGGAACCATCATGCCGATCCTGAACCGCGCCGCCGAAATGCAAGACGAGGTCGCCGGCTGGCGCCACCATCTGCACCAGATGCCAGAGCTGAATTTCGACGTCTTCAAGACCGCCGCCTTCGTCACCGAGAAGCTGAACGCCTTCGGTTGCGACGACGTGGTGACCGGGCTCGGCAAGACCGGCGTCGTCGGCATCATCCGCGGCCGCCTGGGCGAAGGCACGACCATCGGCCTGCGCGCCGACATGGACGCGCTGCCGCTCAATGAGATCACCGGAAAATCCTATGCCTCGACCGTTCCAGGCAAGATGCACGCCTGCGGCCATGACGGCCACACCGCGATGCTTTTGGGTGCTGCCAAATATCTTGCCGAGACGCGCAATTTCACCGGCTCCGTCGCAGTGATCTTCCAGCCGGCCGAAGAAGGCGGCGGTGGCGGCAACGAGATGGTCAAGGACGGCATGATGGAGCGCTTCGGCATTTCCAAGGTGTTCGGCATGCACAACATGCCGGGCCTGCCGGTCGGGCAATTCGCCATCAAACCGGGGCCGATCATGGCGGCGACCGCCGAATTCACCATCACCGTCAAGGGCCGAGGCGGGCATGCGGCGATGCCGCACGGCACGATCGACCCGATCGTCATCGCCAGCCAGCTCGTCGGCGCTCTGCAGACGATCGCCTCGCGCAGCACCGATCCGGTCGAGGCTGTCGTGGTGTCGGTGACGAAATTCCATGCCGGCGACGCCTACAACGTCATTCCCGAGAGCGCCGAGATCGCCGGCACCGTGCGCACGTTGAAGAAGGAGGTCGCCAGGAAGGCGGAGGAGCGCTTGCGCGCCATCTGCGAGGGCGTGGGCGCGGCCTTCGGCGCAACCATCGAGGTCGATTACAATGCCAATTATCCCGTCACCTTCAATCACCCGGAAGAGACGGTCTTTGCCAGCGATGTCGCCGCTGACGTCGCCGGCGAGGCGCAAGTTTACCGCGCCATCCAGCCGGTGATGGGCGGCGAGGATTTCTCCTACATGCTGGAAGCAAGGCCGGGCGCGTTCATCTTCATCGGCAATGGCGACACCGCCGGTCTCCACAATCCGGCCTACGACTTCAACGACGAGATCATCCCGCACGGCATGAGCTACTGGGTGAAGCTCGCGGAGACGGCACTGGCCGCCTGATGCATCGCTCATAAAGCCTGCCCTCCCGCTTGACCCGAGGGTGCGCTGCGATTTGGGATGGAGACAAGCCATCGAGCTCAGGACGTGGCGATGCTCCGATCGTCACTTCCGACCGAACGGGGTCCGCGCAAGCCCGACGGCAAGGCCCAGGGCGATGCCGATTTCCGATGCCCGCAATGATATTGTCCAACGCGACGCCGATAGCCACGCCGATCACAACGCCCAAGGTGACGTGTTTGGCATCTAACATGCCGGGTCATGTAGAGTGGAAGGGGGAGCCGCAACCGTTGACCCTCCCTCGGCTACCAATCGATGTGGCCTGGACGCTACGGCCCGCTCTTCGGGTCGTCGACCTTCAGCGCCTCCAAGACGGGCGCCAGATCACTCTCTTCGGCCGGATCGGCAGCCTGCGGCTGTTCGCCTGTCCTGGCCTTGTTCAGAGCTTTCTCAATGGCCTCTTCAATGTCGCCGATCTCGTCTTCGCGCACCTCGTGACCATAGCCGGCCGCGTCGGCATCTTGTTCGAATTGCTGAACCAGGACGGCCACGCTCACTTCGCTTTCTGCGGGCAGGTTACCGACGTTCTCCTGGAGCCATGTCTCAAAGAAGTCCTTCGTAGCACTCATGCGGCGTCTCCTTCGGCACACTAAAGCGCGGCGGTGGCCCGAAGTTCCGCTGTCGCAGGTCATCTTTTGCGGCCAACCCTTGTGGTTCAGCCGTAAAGCGATGAGGATACAATTTCGAATTGTGAACAGAAGTCTCTCGACGGCTAGCCACCGACCGATTGCGTCAAGCCTGCCTCTTGGCGAAACGATCCGAAGCGGTTATGTGTCGGGCCGCGTGGTCCCGTAGCTCAGTAGGATAGAGCGGCAGATTCCTAATCTGTAGGTCACAGGTTCGATTCCTGTCGGGATCACCAACAAAAACAGTAGCTTAGCTTTTGATCTGATGCTTTTCCGTGTTGCAGTCCTCCGCAACACGGAACAAGCAAACACAATGGGTTACAACGCAGCGCAAGCGCGTGCCCGCAACATGAATGCAGCATGGCGGTATCCATGTTGTGCTAGCTTGCGGGGTATTGTGGAACGCGTGCAGGCGTGCTTGTATGTCCGTCTTAGACAGGTCCGGACACGGGGACACAATGATATCGGCCCAGCCTTGATGGCTTAGGCCCGCGCCGAAAGCGCCTGACGCGTACAACCGCGCCGCCCTGTCTCAATCCACAATCGGAATCATGATGCTCGTCGGCGCAAGCCGATTGGAGCCTGTCCGATGGACGACAACAGAACCGAAAATGAACTGGGCCTCATCTGGGGTGCCGAGAACATTGCGCGCGCGATTGGCCGAAAGCCTGGCATCACGCTGCACATGCTTCAGAATGACCACATCCCTGGCGCGCGGCAGGTCTGCGGGCGGTGGGTCATCGCGCGGAGCAAGCTGTGCGAGGTCTTCGGCATGGCACAGGTCGCATGACATGGGCGACCAGTCTGCAAACGTCCAGTCGGCCGCCAAATGGTTGGCCGACAACTGGCACACTGTGGAACGGCCGATCATCCCTCGCCTGAGCAGCGCCTACGGCCTGTCAGCGCTTGAGACGATTGACGCAATGCGCATAGCACGGAGCATCGTCTACCCAAAAAAAGCGCCGATCCTGAATGAGCAGGACCGGCGCTAAGAAGCACTGAGCATGGAAGCCAGGGGTTGCGGTCAATCCCTTGGGACCACTTCCACAATACCCGCAAAAGCTTGATAAAACAAGGACTTGGCGGAACATGACCCAACGACCAGCACCCATCGACATTGATGGCACCCGATCCGCAGCACGCAGATACATCGGCGTCGGATGGACCCCCATTGGATACCCCCATCTGACGAAGGCCACGTTCGAAAAGAACTGGCAGAAAAAGACGCTCGACAAGGTGCAGATCGACAAGGACTTCACCGGCAACACCTCCAATATCGGCATCGTGCTTGGAACCCCGTCCAACAACCTCGTGGACGTTGATCTCGACAGTCCTGAGGCGATCCAGCTTGCAAATGAGTTTCTGCCGCCAACAGCGGCGCGAGTTGGCCGCCCCGCTACGCCCGAGGCGCACCGGCTCTACAGGGCGGTCGTGCCCGCCACTGTGCCCTTCACCTACAACGGCAAGAGGGACGGTATGCTGGTCGAGCTTCGGTCCACAGGCGGTCAGACAATGTTTCCGCCTTCCGTCCATCCTTCAGGGGAACGACTTAGCTGGACCGAGGACGGCCAGCCGTTTGAAACAGATGGTGAGTTCCTTCTCCAGTGCGTGCGATGCCTCGCGCTCGCCTCCCTGATAATGCGGCACTGGCAGGATGGACTGCGCAACGTCCTTGGCCTTCGCGTGCCTGGCGCTTTGCTTACGCACGGCTGGACGGAGGCGGAAGTTGAAAAGCTGATCCGCATAGTAGCGACCAAGTGCGGTGACGATCAGCGCGCGATAGACAAGTCGGTGAAGCGCGTCAGTGCTACGGCAAGGCGGCTCGGAGATAAAAAGAAGGCATGCACTGGCATCCCGAAGCTGGCTGAAACGCTCAATATTAACGCCGACACGTTGCGCTCATGGATCGACATGCGTCCCGAAGAGGAACGGGGCATACTGTCATCAAGCGAGCCGATCCACGTTGCCCGCGCCTTCAGCAAGACGCTCAACGACACGTGGCACTGGCGGAGTGACTTCTACCAGTGGAGCGGCAGTTGGTGGACCCAGGTTGATCAGGAGGAACTTAAGGGGCGGCTATATCCGTGGCTTGAACAGCAGAAGGTCAAGACGCAGAAGGGCATCACGCCCCTCGCCGCAACCCGCAACCTCGTGGCTGATGTGCTGTCAGCGCTGGCTGGCGTCATGCAGTTGTCCAACCTGACCGAGACGCCCTTCTGGATCAACCCGACTGGCAACGAACCCAAGCCCAGTGACTTAATCCCTTTCCGGAATGGCGTGTTCAACCTCAACACGTGGCAGTTGATGAAGCCCGACCAACGGCTGTTCACGCTGCATGGTGTGGATTGCGATTACGACCCGGATGCAAAGTCACCAACTTGGCGGCGCTTCATGGTGGACATATTCCCCGAGGACGCGGAGTCAGCGCCCTGCCTTGAAGAGATATGCGGCTACTGCATCACGAGCGACAGGTCCCTCCAGAAGGCATTCGCCCTGATTGGCGACAAGCGCAGCGGCAAAAGCACCATCGGGCGCCTGCTGCGTGTGGCGGTCGGGCCGGGCAGGTTCATCAATCCCAAGCTGCACGACTTCAGCGAGACGTTTGGCGCGCAGAACTTGATCGGCAAGACGGTTGCGGTGATCGCGGATCAGCGGGGCACCGGAAAGGGTAATCTCGCGGTGGAGAACATACTCTCAATCACCGGCCAAGACCCTCAATCAATCCGCCGCATGTACAAGGGACACTGGAACGGCCTGCTGCCCACCTGCGTCGTGCTCATATCCAACGGCCCGCCGAATCTAAAAGACCCAACTGGCGTCGTGGTCACACGCTTCATTGTCATCAGCTTTACCGAAAGCTTCTTTGGACGTGAGAACTTGACCCTCACCGACGAACTGATCGCGGAGCTGCCCGGCATCATCAACATATGGCTGGATGGGTATCGACGCCTCAAACAGCGTGGGCGGTTCCTACAGCCCGAGTCGGGGCTGGAATACCTTGATCAGATGGACGAGAACGCCGGCACTGTGAAGCGCTTCGTATCTGACATGTGTGCAGTTGATCGCGAGTACGAGATATCGAAGAGTATGCTGTATGAGCGCTTCAACGAGTGGGCGAAGGAACATGGGCACCACTCGATGGCTGATTCAACTTTTGCCTCCGACCTGCTCGGATTGCACATCGGCATCAAGCCAAGACGACATCGCAACCCCGAAGGCAAGTTTGTTCCATACTTCGCTGGCATCACCCTGACGGACATGGTTCCGACGGGCGGCAAGCTGACGCCCAATCAAGCGGCTATGCTCTACAAGGACGCCGGATACATGCCTTCAGCCGACATGATTGATCCGGAGATCCCGTTTTAGGTGTGCCGGGGGTGCAGGGGGAGTAAGCACCTGTGTTTTACATAGGCGCGCATTTTTTTTTTGCGTTTATAATTTCCCTACGCATAAGAAAGAGAAATCCCCCTACACCCCCGGCACAGTAGCGCGGCGTCACCCCTGTTTAGTCCGAGAAGAAGTCCTTCGAGAGACAAGCCGCACGTCCCGCCCCGCTCGCAAAAACTCGGAAGATGAAGAATTCCGAGCCAAGGCCGCCGTTTTATTGTGCGCGCCCCTCGATACCAGGGCTGCGTAACCGCAGCATCAAGCAACGGATTTTGTATCTGTTAGTCACCAGCTAAGCGATTCTAACTGTTACTGAAAATAGTTCCTGTTGCATGCATGTTGCAGGCCACCCTACGCTGCGCACTGCTTCATCAAGCGGCAAAGTACACAGCAGATACATAGTGGATGCACAATGGACGCTTATTATCCAGTCCCCCGCAAGCGCAAAGGCAGAAGCAGGGTCACGAACGGCAAGACGCTGCTGGCCGGCATGGACGGGCGCACCAAGTGGGCAAAGCGGCTGCATGACCTAGTTGCGAATCACGTTGCGGACCTAGGCGGACCAAGCAATGTCACGCAAAGCCAGTTCATTCTGATCAAGAGCGCCGCCAACGCGACAATCGTTCTTGAGCAATGGGAGCTTCAGTTCGCTAAGGCAAGCACAGCCAGCCTGCCGGAGCTGCTCGCTTACCTGAGTGTGATGAACAGCCTCCGGCGCACCTACGAGACGCTGGGGCTGGATCGCGTTGAAGCACCGAGCAACGGCATGAGGACTTACGACGTCAGCAATCTCAGCCCTGACGAGCAGCAACGCCTCAAACTCCTGAACCACAAGGTGGGCGAGGTCGGAGTGGGGGGCCTGTCGGAGAATGATGCGGTAGAGATGAAGATGCTCTTGGAGAAGTGCGTGGGCAGGGGCTACGGCCCATCGGCCACAGAGCCCGGTCCTCGTGAGCGCCCGTTCCACGAGATCGTCTATCCGGACTATTTGAGGAGGTCGTCATGAGCCCCGAAGTCTCTAGCGGCGATTTCTTCCACAGCCCGTGCGGCACCCAATGGGTGATCGTCTTCGTGTTGAACGCCAGTGGAATCAACGGCCTGAAGGACGGAAAATGTGTCTTCGCCGTTCGCCCTGTCGAGACCGAGTACGGCGACGACATCGTCTACGCCCTGTTCCCGGCGGACAAGCTGGGCTGGACATCACAATCGGTCTTCGACGAGGGCGATGTCTACCAACTCGCTGACGAGGACTTCGCGATCCATGACGAGAAGGACATTTTCATTGCCCTTAGGCGCGAGGATGGCAGCCGGGAGTGGGCCATGCGGTGGCGGCTCGCCTTCAACATGATGCGCGGCGCCGATGTTTCACCGGAAGCTGAGTGGCGGCAAGCCACCGCAGGGGAAGTCTGATGACCGTGCAAGTTGGCGATATCGAAGGAGAAGAACCATGGCTACCATTGTCGAACATGAAATGAAACTGCACGTCAGCCCGTCCATCGATGAACGGGTAATCGACCACTTTGCCGAAAAGCAACGAGGCAACGCCAAGCCCGAACCCGACCATGAGCATTTGGCTCTGTCAAGCGCGCTGAAGACCGCGAGGGAAGAAGCCCATGCGCTGGTCGATCTCACCAATGCTATTTACGCTGACGCGTCGCAAGCGCCCGCTGCCGCGGCCATCCAGGTAGCTACCGCTGCGCAAAAGACCGGCGAGCGCGTTGCGGCGCGCCTTGTCGCTGCCAACGCGAAAGTGGATGCCACGATAGCGTCGCTTGAAAAGACGACGTTCGCTCCGGAGGGCGCGTCGCAGCTGGACCCTGAAATCCGCGCTGCGCTGAAGATCATGACTCCGAGCGAGCGCTCCAAGGTCTTCGCCGATGCCTTAGCGGCCAACGACACGTCGATCCTCGGCCCCGTGCTGCGCGCCCCTGGACTGCTGACGGGTATGACTTCGACCGAGCTTGATTCGCTCAGGCACCGGTTCCGCCAGAAGCAGTTCCCTGTCGAGATGCGCCGCTTGGAGCGCCTCAAGAAGATGCGGGCTGCATCAGACGTTGCTGGCGGAGCATTCGTCAAACTCGTGAAGGAGGCAGCCGACAGCAAATTCGCCAATGGCGCAATCGCAGCCCGCGCGAAGCGGGAAGCGGTGCTGGCGGCACATCAACAACAGGAGGCATGAACATGGCCGGTCAAGACCTGAAAAACAATTACTACATCCACGCAGCGGGCCAGCCTGATTTGTTGCGATTGCCGCGACGCATTGCTGCGGATGCGCTAGATCGGATCCCGGAATCGTATCGCAGCGCCTACCTTGAGGAAGAAGACCCCAGCAAGGGCTTCGAGCTGTCTGTTCGCATCGCTGATGTCATTCGTGACAGCGAGTCGGAGATTGCGTCACTCACCACTCGGCTTGAGAAGATTCAGACCGAAGGCCCTGCAAAGCTCGCCACTGTGAAGCAGCAGATGCGCGACGACGCTGTCGATACGACCCTTCGCCTGTCGCTAACAAAAGCCGGCGTCAAAGAAGAGTTGCTGGAAGGCGTGATCGCGCTGCTGAAAAAGAAAAATGAGTTTGAGGCGGAGAAGTCCGATGACGGCGAGTATGCCGTCCTCGCTCGGACCAAGCTTGGCCTATCCACGGTCGATGCCGTCGTCCAGCAGTTCGTGGAGAGCGAGGAAGGGGCGGCTTATCGCGGCAAGCGCACCGCCCCCTCTGCTGGCAGTCACTTCAATCAGCTGCAGTTGGGTCTGAAGGAGCGGCGCTGACGCTCGCACCCTTGCCAAAGGCAAGCGTCTTCTCCTTGGATCGCTTTGGCTTGACGGCGGAATAGTGCATCGCGCCGTCCTTCATGACACCGGCAATTTCAACGCCGCCGCGCTTTACGTCGCCGATCAGGGAATAGGCAGCCTGCTTGCTGATAGAAAGTGCGTCGGCAATTTCCGCCACGCTAACGGCACCGCCATTCAGCATTTCAAGCACCTGGGATTTCTTGGTCTGCGGCTTTACGGCGGCTGCTACGTCTTTGCTCTTGGGCATGTGAATGTTCTCCTGTCTGATCCGTCCGTTGATGGACGAAAAGCAGGCTAGGACACCATTCCTAGTTGGTAGAGCGACTGGCAGTTGTCAACGGAAACGTGTCAAGCTCTCGGCTGTGCACAAGTTTCTCTCAGCTGTGAATCCCGGGTATAGAAGTCGGTTCGCTGTTAACACCTGCAGATAACTGGCAATGAGCGCCAAAAGGAAGAGTATGTAGGGGGTCATCTTCAACCAAGGATTCGCCGCAGATGACCTCTCTCCAAATTGCTTACATGATGATAGCTCTTTCGTATCTCCTTGCAGTCGTAGCGCTTGGATCGGTGCATTGATTGCCCGGCTTAATTTGCATCACGGTAAGTTCATGTTCTGTTCGATCCGGCGACCGTGTAGGTTGAGTCATCTTTGGCAAAAGGAATCAAAACGCAGATGACCTCTCTCCAGATCGCCTACACGATGATAGCTCTATCTTATCTCCTCGCAGTCATGGCGCTTGGAACGATGCATTGAGTGCCCCGCCCGCTAGTACCCAAGGAACCCTTTAATCATCCCCGATATGACGGTCGTGGCTACCCCTTCAGAAACTTTGACTGTGCTACCGCCAACCTTCTTGGCAGCATTCGAAAGCCAGCCGCTGGTTTTTGGGCCAATCTCGCCGGCCTTTCCGCTGTTTGTATCTTTGGCAAGCGCATCTTCCAGGAGCTCTACGTCCTGACTGTCTACTCCAAACTCTTGCAGCGCTTTCCGAAGCGTTTCGAGATCACCTGCGACAACCTGAGTGCGCGCGTCAACGGTCATCTGCCCATCCTGCGCAGCAATGACGTTTTGGCCACCGTAAATGTAGTTGTTGACGATCTGATTTACCTTGGTCGTCGGTATATCTAACAGATTCCGCTGGGTTTCTGGTTCTTCGCCCAACTGCTTTTTGATCTCAAGTGCGAATGACAAGATCTTGGTACGAACGGTATCAACTAAGGAAGCGATCGTTGATCCGGGAATTTCTTGCCAAGCTCTGTTTAGTGCGTAGCCGTCGTAAAATTTGGCTTGATACATGACCACTAGATTTTGGGGCCATTGGATCACGGCCGATAGCTTATCGGCCCGCTTTTCATCGTACGCCGCGATAGGTTGGCGGAACTCGACTCGCTCTGCAAAATGCCGGTGCTCCGGTTCCAATACCACAGATGCAATGGGCTGGTTCGGAAGCTGTGCGTTGAAGGGGCCTAAAAACAGGCCCTTTGCACCTGCAACTATCTTTCGATAATCGGGAAGTTCGGCATCGCCACCATAGCCGTTCAACTCTTTCTCAACCCACTCTTTAAGCAGATCATTGTTGAGCTGATAGGCAAGGACTAGGCATTTCCTGAGAAGGTCAGGAAGTTTTTGATCGCTCGAAAGCGATGACGCAATAATTTCTTCGAGGAGTTTCATCGCCCCATCTAGTAGCATGACACTTTTACATGGCGCTAGCTGGGCATGAAGCGCGCCGCCCGCATACTTGGGGCGGCGCGTATGGCTCTGCGGCTGGAATCGGCGGCTAGCTAGCGCGCTTTCGAGAGCGCGATCAGGAAGGATTTCAACGTGCGATGCCGCCCGGCAATGATTGCATGTTGCTTGCCTTGATAGTTGTAGCCCTCGAGCACGAGGACACCCTCCCTCTTCAGATCTCCGATGGTGATGCGCAGCCTTCTTTCGGTGACGTTAAGTTTGAGAGCCAAGTCATCGATGCACTCAACGTCTCTGTGAAGCGCTTCGAAGACAAGCTCTTTGAGCGTCTTCCCCTCGACCGGTTGAAGGCTGCCGTAAGCCTGTTCTAAATTTTCAACAATTTTACGCGGAACGTTCGCGCTGACGGGTGTGCCTTCTTTCGACAATGTCATTGTCAGACTCCGAGCTATGATTGGGTTGATTGAATTGGCATAGAAGCCTTGCCAACAAGCTCGCGGGTCTAATCTTCCGCGTAGATCCGGAGCAGATCGTTCCGGACCGGATTGCTCCGGCTTTACCCTGCCTCGGGCGGCACAAAAGTAGTGCTCACGATCAACATGGATTACCGCGGCTGTTCCGTCAATCGCCTCCGATAGCCATGGTAAAGAACGGCTTCGTTGCTGACCAACAGATTTTATGCAACATAGTGTCTCTAGACAGGAGAGACAGTCATGTCAGTTCGTAAGCGTAAGTGGACCACCGCCAAGGGCGTCCAGAAAGAAGCGTGGCTGGTCGATTACACAGACCAGCACGGAAAGCGCCATGCTAAGACATTCGACAAGAAGAAGGATGCCGACGCCTATGCCAGCGCGACCGACGTTGAGGTGCGGGGCAACAGCCATGTGGCCGATTCCGACACCATCACGGTTGAGCAGGCTGGCAAGCTGTGGGTGAAGCGAGCGGTGGATGAGCTGGAGCGAGGGACGGCCGACCAGTACAGCCAGCACCTGAAACTCCATATCATTCCGTTCATCGGCAAGCTGAAGCTTTCCAAGATCACTGTGCCGGTCGTTCGCAAGTTCATGGATGATCTAACTGCGGCTGGCCGTTCCGCGCCCATGGTCAAAGGCGTCCGCACAAGCCTTGGGAGCATTATCGCTGAAGCCCAGGAACGCGGCTACGTCATCCGCAATGCAGTTCGTGACATGAGCAACAATCGCAAGGGCGCTGCGAAAGGCGAAAAGCGGCGCAAGGCGAAACTGATTGTCGGCGAGCACATTCCAACGCGCGAGGAGATCCAGCTGCTTCTTACCGAGCTTGGCAAATCAACCAGCAATTATCGCAACATGATAATCACAGCCGTCTTCACCGGAATGCGGGCGTCGGAGCTACGTGGTCTGCGCTGGGCGGATGTCGACCTGGTAGGCCGGCGCATTCGCATCACTCAGCGAGCCGACAAGTACAACAAGATCGGCATGCCAAAGTCGGAAGCTGGGCAGCGCACGATTCCGATGTTCCCGATGGTCTTCAACACCCTGACCGAGTGGAAGGAAAAGTGCCCGAAGAACAAAGACGGCAAGCTTGAGTTCGTCTTCCCGAATGGAAAAGGGAACGTCGAGTCCCACTCCAATATCCTGCAGCGGGGCCTTTGGGCGCCACAGATTGCAGCGGGCGTAGTGCTGGAGGAGCGTCCACTGGACAACGCCGGCAAGCCGAAGCTGGACGAACACGGCAACGAGATCCTCATCACCAAGGCCAAGTACCCCGGCCTGCATGCGTTGCGTCACTGGTTTGCTAGCTGGTGCATCAATTCAAAAGCGCGTGGCGGCAGGGGAATGACGCCAAAGGAAGTGCAGGACATCCTTGGCCATTCCACCATCGGGCTGACGCTCGACACCTATGGCCACCTATTCAAAGACCATAGTGACAACGGTGCCCTTGCCGAGGCTGAGGCAGCACTGCTAACCCCCATTCCTGCAACACAGGCGCAACATGCCGTCTAATTATGCAGCAAAAACAGAGTGATTGATAAAATTCCTAATCTGTAGGTCACAGGTTCGATTCCTGTCGGGATCACCATATCCCATCGAATATCTCTTGTGCCGGATGGGTTGCATTGATCCCCGGATTGCGCCGCCGAACGTTTATGGGTGCCGGCTGCCGGAAGGCAGGACTCCCCTAAATCGCTACACGGGGAAACGCCGCTTCAGCCAGTCGACCATAAGGGCGGTGACCTCCTCAGGCTTCTCCTGCTGGGACCAGTGTCCGCAACCAGCGATCACATGTTTCTCAAGATCGGCTATGTGGATGTCCATTCCGTCCATCAGCGCCGGGGCAAGCACGACATCGTCCTCGGCGGCAATCATCAGGGACGGCACTTTTATCGTCTGGTCGACGTTCAAGCCGGCTTTCCAGTTGCGCGACAAGTTGCGGTACCAGTTGATGCCGGGCGTGAAACCGGTGCGCTCGAAGCTCTCGACATAGAAAGCAAGCTCGTCCGGCGTCAGGATCAATTCGCCGGGTAGCGATTGGGGTTCCGGCTGCTCAAGTGCCTTGATGAAGGTCATGTGCCGGGCCTGCGGCGGCAGCTTGGCATATTGCGCGGCGGTGATGACACCCTTGCGCATATTGTCTCTGAACACGCGCGCCACGTCGCGCGCCATCAGCCGGTCGGCGAGGTCACCGTCCTCGAACATCAGCACATACATATCGGGACTGTAGACCTCCCGCATTTGCGCGATCGGATCCCTGGTCTCGTCGGCCACGAACGGCTTGTCGGGCGCCGTCAGGCCCCTGGTGAGGCTTGGATGCAGCCACAGCATCTCATGGGGGATGAACGGTGTATTCACGCCGACGACGCCAGCGACACGGTTCTGGTGGAAAAGCGGCATCTGCCACGCAACCAGGCCGCCCCAGTCATGGCCGACGAATACAGCCTTTTCGACGCCGAGCGCATCGAGCAGACCGACGAGATCGCCGGTCAAATGCGCCATATCATAATCCTCGACCTTCGATGGCCGATCAGTCAGGCCATAGCCGCGCTGGTCGGGGACGATGACGCGGTAGCCGGCGGCAGCCAGCGGCGCGATCTGGTGACGCCAGGAGAAGGCGAGCTCGGGAAAGCCGTGCAGCAAGACCACTGCCGGCCCTTTGCCGGCTTCATAAACAGCCATGTTGATGCCATTGCTCCGAACGTATCGGACCGGCGGCATGATCCTTGTCGTGCCGAAGGCCGGCACGAAAGGCGCAATGAGGCTGCTAGCGGTGCCGAGAAGCCCCGCTCTTCGGGAAAGGCTGATCATGGCAGAAGTTTCCGTAGTTGCTCGAATTCCGATCGAATGACGGCCGGGCAGGCCGAGACGTTCCGGCCGGCGCGGATCAGGACGAGAATGCCCTGGTAGAGAAGCAGGAGCTTGGCGACAAGGAGATCGACCTGCCCTCCCCCAATCTGGCGCTCGATGACTCGTCTGATGGCAGCTTCCAGCATGGCGAAGCCTTCGGCGAGACCTTCAGAAGCGACCGACTGCTGCGCGCCGAACTCGACGGCGGCATTCGTCAACAGACAACCATGCTCGTCGGATTCCGGAGCGCACAGCAATGACAGGAACAATTGTTCCAACCCGTCCAGATCGTTTGCCTCGCCGAGGTAAGTCTCGATCCGGCGGCGGATGACAGCATCAATGTAATAGCCGAAAGCCGCCCGATAGAGACCTTCCTTGTCGCCAAAGGCGTTGTAGATCGAGCCGGACGTCAGGCCTGTGGCATCGCCCAGGTCCTTGATCGAGACGCTGGCGAAGCCACTTCGCCGAAACGCGTCCATCGCGTCATGGAGCACTGTGGTTTCGTCAAACGATCGCGGTCTGGTCATCTGCCGACTCTTTCTAGAATACCTATTCTAGAATAATCGATACAGAATCAGAGTCAAGCGACCTTGCGCCGCTCAGATACGCCGGCCGGTTTTCGCGTCGAAGAGGTGGGCGCAGGCGCGGTCTACGTCGATCCGTATCTGCGCGCCCTGCTTGAGCGGCAGACGCTCGCGGAACAGGCAGGAAATTTCCTCGCCGGCGCAGTCGACCTTGGCGAAGATTTCCGAACCCGTGGCTTCCAGAAGCGTGACCGTGCCTGGGATGCCCTGGGCAGTTGCGCGGATGTGTTCGGGACGGATGCCGTAGACAAGTTCGCGTCCTGCAGCGTCAGTCGGGCGGGCGCCTTCCGGCAGCGGCAGGATCAGCCCACCGGCGCTGCGGAACACGCCTTCCTCGATGCGGCCGGCAATGAAGTTCATGGCGGGCGAGCCGATAAAGCCGGCGACGAAGAGATTGGCCGGATGGTCGTAGAGGTCGAGCGGTGCGCCGATCTGCTCTACCAGGCTGTCATGCAGCACGACGATCTTATCAGCCATGGTCATGGCTTCGATCTGGTCATGCGTGACGTAGATGGTGGTGGTGCCCAGCCGCTGGTGCAGCGCCTTGATCTCGCCGCGCATCTGGACGCGCAGCTTGGCGTCGAGATTGGAGAGCGGCTCGTCGAACAGGAAGACCTGCGGGTCGCGCACGATGGCGCGGCCCATGGCGACGCGCTGGCGCTGGCCGCCGGAGAGCTGACGCGGATAGCGCTCAAGCAGCTTTTCCAGCCCGAGGATGTTGGCCGCATTCCTGACGCGGCCAGCGGTATCGGCCGGATCGGCTTTCTTGATCTTCAGCGCAAAGCCCATATTGTCGGCCACCGTCATGTGCGGATAGAGCGCATAGTTCTGGAACACCATGGCGATGTTCCGGTCTCGCGCCCGCAGATTGTTGACCGTACGCTCGCCGATAGTGATCTTCCCGCCGGAGATCGTTTCAAGTCCCGCAATCATGCGCAGGAGCGTCGACTTTCCGCATCCCGACGGGCCGACCAGGATAACGAACTCGCCGTCGGCGATATCGACGCTGACGTCGTGAATGATCTTGGTGGCTCCGAAAGCCTTCTGCACGTTGTTGATTGTTACCGATGCCATTGGATTTCTCCGGGAGAAGAGTGATGTCAAGCTGATGCGGCTTCAGCCGCCCTTGACCGCGCCGGCGGTCAGGCCCGCGACGATCTGCTTTTGCGCAAACATGGTCAGGACCAGCACCGGCAGTGTCACCACCAGCGCCGCGGCGGCGAGCGGCCCCCAGCTCACCTGCTCATAGGAAAGCATGTTGTAGACGGCGACCGGCAGCGTGCGCGTCTCGCGGCTGGCGAGCACCACGCCGAAGACGAAATTGTTCCACGAAAAGATGACGGACAGGATGAAGGCGACAACGATGCCCGGCTTGGCGATGGGCAGGGCGACCAGCCGGAAAACCTGCCAGGAGCTGGCGCCGTCGATGTTTGCCGCCTCTTCCAGCTCCATCGGCGTGGTCTCGAAATAGCCGATCATCACCCAAACCACGATCGGCACCGTCACCACCAGATGGATGATGATCTGCGGCCAGAGCGTGCCGAGTATGCCGATCCATTGGAACAGCAGAAACAGCGGGATGAGATAGGAGAGGCCGGGCGTCATACGGGCGATCATGATGACGACCGCCGACTTTTCAGCCTTGAGCCGCGCTATGCCATACCCGGCCGGTACGCCGATCAGCAGCGCCAGCAGCGTCGCCGTGCCGGTCACCAGAACCGAATTCCAGAGATAGAGCAGGAAATTGTTCTCCTCGAACACCTTTACATAGTTCGACCAGGCGAAACGTTCGGGGATCAGGATTGGCGGATAGGCGCCGTTGTCGATCTCGAATTTCAGCGAAAGCGAGATCATCCAGAGAAAGAACAGGATCGCCGGCGAGACGATGACCAGAGCCGCGAAAAACAGGCCGATCTGGTTGAGCAATCGTGAGCTCATCTATTTGCCCTCCACATCGTTCCACTGCGAGCGCTGGCGCAGCATCAGGAGGATGAAGGACAGCGCCACGATGACGATGAAGAACACCACGGCCATGGCCGAGCCGTAGCCGATGTCGTAGTAGGAGAAGGCGGTGTTGTAGAGATAGATGTTGATGGTTTCCGACGCCGTGCCCGGTCCGCCCTGGGTCATCGCATAGATGATGTCGAAGCTCTTCAGCGCATCGATGGTGCGGATGATCAACGCGATCATCAGGAACGGCGCGATCATCGGCAGGGTGAGGTAGCGGAATTGCTGCCAGGCATTGGCACCGTCGATCTCGGCGCTCTCGAACGGCTCGCGCGGTACCGAGGCCAGCCCGCCCAGAACGATCAGCATCACCAGCGGCGTCCACTGCCAGGTCTCGACCGCGACCAGCGAAGGGATGACCGTGTTGGCGTTGAATATCCATTCCTGCGGCGGGATGCCGACCAGCGATAGAAGGTAGTTGAGCACGCCGAGCTGGGGATGGAACATCATGGTCCAGACCAGCGCCACGGCAACGGGCGTTGCCATCATCGGCATGACGAAGACGCCGCGCAGCAGGCCGCGTAGCGGAAACCTGGCGTCGAAGATCAGGGCGGCGACAGTGCCCAAAAACATCGGCGCTGCCACCGAGAGGGAGGTGTAGGTCAACGTATGAAAAAGGGATTCCCAGAATCGCGGGTCGCTCGCCAACCGGAGATAGTTTTCCATCCCGGCAAAGCTCCGCGACTGGCCGAGCGTCCAGCGGTTGACGCTCATCCAGAGCGTGAAAGCCCAGGGAAAGACGATCACGGCGCCAACGACGACGAGCGCCGGAACGACGAAAGGCCAGTAGTTGGGAGCCAGCCGGATCGTCTGGCTCTCCTCGATGGCTTGCGTCGCCGTCCCGGTTCGTTCTGTCGTCACCCCGGTGCGTTCTGGGGCGATGGTCGACATCAGCCTTGCTCGCTCCTGTCGAGAACCGGCTGGAACTGCGCGGTGGCCTTCTTCAGTTCTTCGGCAGGATCGGCACCGGCAATCATGTTGGTCAACGCCACACCATAAATGTCACGGAACTCGGTGACCGGGATGATCACCGGCAACGCCAGCCTGCTGATGTTGCCGGACTGAACCACGGCATCGAGCCAGCTTGCCGGCATGGTGACGCCTTCGCGCACCTTGGGATCTTCCAGCACCGACTTGCGGAACGGCACCCCGGCGCCCGCCTGGAGCAGGCGTGCGCCCATCGCCGGGGATACCGCCCACTGACAGAACAGATAGGCAGCTTCCTTCTTTTCGCTGGAGGCCGTCACGCCGAGACCGTCGCCAAACGTCCCGGAGGCATGCGCCTTGGGCCCCTTGGGCATGACGCCATAGCCGACCTTGCCGACCACGCGGGACTTTTCGGGATTTTCCATCGGCGGGGCAAAACCCACGCCATCGAACCACATGCCGATCTTGCCTTGCAGGAAAGCGGACTGCGCTTCAGCCCAATTGAAGCCGGTGACGCCCGGAGGGGCGGACTTGGTCATCAGCCTCTGGTAAAGGGCGGCGGCCTCGATCGCCTCGGGCGTTTCGGTGCGCAGCTTTCCCTTGTCGTCGAGCGGCGTCATGTCGTAGCCGAGCATCAGCGACGTCCACACCGGCGTGTTGGCATTCTTGAGGCCGCGGGCAACGAAACCGAACGTGCCGGCCGATGGGTCGGTCAGCGCTTCGGCGGCGGTCACCAGCTGGTCGAACGTTTCAGGGTATTTGAGGCCCTTGGCCTCGAACAGCTCCTTGTTCCAGTAGACGATCCAGTAGTCCACCGAGAAGGGCAGCGAACGCAGCACGCCCTGGCTGTCCTTGGCGAAAAGCATGCCGGCCTCGGCGAAATCGCCTTCGACCAGCCCGGGATCGGTGAGCGTCGGGTCGGCGAGATAGCCGGCGATATCGGCCAGCCAGCCACCCTTTTCGAACTGGCGCTTCTGCACGTGATAGCTCAGATGCACGACATCGAAACTCGGCTTGCCGGAGCTGAGCTCGATCACCGTCTTCTGCCGCTGCTGCTGTTCCGGCGTCGCCTCGGCATTGACCTTGATGCCGGTCAGCTCCTCGAATTCGGCGATGTATTTCAGGATGGTGTCGCTGCGCGGGCTTTTCACCAGATTGACGTCGAGCGTCGTGCCGGCAAAGCGCTTCCAGTCGACGCTGGCGGAAAAGCTCGGGCGAAGGCCCGCCAGGCCCGCGGCGGCGAGCGCTGTGGTTCCTGCAAGAACTTGCCTTCTTGTTGGCTTGAACGGATTGGACGGCATTTCTTCCTCCCTTGGGTTGCTGTCGTTGTGGATAGCGTCGCGGCAGCCGCGAACCATACGTCCTCAGATCTGGAGCGCCAACCGGCGCGCATTGTCGATATGCCGGCTGATCGCCTCGACCGCCTTTTGCGGGTCGCGGCTCTCGAGCGCTTCGATCACCGTCAGGTGCTCCTGCATTACTGGCACGACGCGCCCGTCGATACGGAAACGCTCCTGGTGGATTAGCCTGATCTTTACCGAATTGACCAGATACGCCTTGGCGATGATCTCGTTGCCCAGCGCATCGATGAAGGTGTCGTGCATGGCCCAATCGATATTCTGGGCCTTGGCTTCCATTTCCGGCGTCGGCGCCTGCGACAACGCTTGAGCCAGCATGTCCTCATGTTCGCGCCGCAGCCGGGCGAGTTCGGCGTCGGAGGCGTTGACGGTGAACAGCGCCACCGCTTCGCGCTCCATGAACAGGCGAAACTGGAAGGCCTCGCGGATCAGATTGATGTCGATATGGGCGATCTGCATGCCGCGCTGCGGGATGGTCGTCAAAAGCCCCTCGGCCTCGAGACGCGGCACGATCTCGCGGATCGCGCCAAGCGGCAGCCCGGTAAAGGCAACCAGCTCACGCTGCGACACGAACTGTCCCGGCCGCAGATCGCGGGCCAGCAAATGCCGCGTGAAGCTGGCATAAGCTCTTTCCCTGAGGGTGGCCGGTTCGCTGCTGTCGTCCATTTCAGCGCGCTTCCCTTTGCCGGTCAGGCCGGCTCTGTCGCAAACAGCCTGTCATAGGCGGCAGCAAGCTGTTGCCGCCCCTGCGAAGCGATCGGCTCCAGTGGCGGACGGACAGCCAGCCAGCGCTCGTCGCCGGTTTTGTGCGCCACCATGACCTTCACCGCAGGGATGACCGGATATTTGAGCAATTCGAGCACGAAGCTCTCGACACGGGCATCGTCGCGCCCGTCCTCGGCCATGGCGCGGATTTCGCCGGTGACGAAATTGGCCATACCGGAAATGGCGCCCTGCCCGCCCTGGCGCACACTTCTCGCCAAGTGCCGCTCGTCGCCGATCAGGATCACCAGGTCGCCATGGGCTCTTAGCAGCGCCTCGCTGTAACTCCAGTCGCCACCCGAATCCTTGACGCCGGCGACCACGCCGGGGAAGGCCGCACGCAGCCGACCGATCAGGGCAAGCGGGAGCGGCACCATGGTGACAGAAGGGATATTGTAGAGGAGGACGCCGCGAGCCAGCGGGCCGAGCGCAGTGAAGACGGCGGAAAACCATCCGAACAGCCCGTCCTCGCCGACGTTCTTGAAGTAGCTCGGTGGAGCCAGCAGGATGTTGCGGACGCCGCACTGCAAGGCATGCCGCGCCTGTTCGGCGGCGTCTTCGGCCGCATCGACCAGCACGCCGGCGACGAGCTGATGTGCCGGAACGCCGGCGGCCAACATGGCCTCGATGATAACCCGCCGCTCTGCCGTACCTACGGAAGCGCCTTCCCCAGTGGTGCCGAAGAGCGTTGCGCTGCTGCAGCCGGCGCCAAGGCAAGCCCGGGCCTGCCTGATCATCGGAGAGATGGCGATTTGCCCTGACGCCTCGAAAGGCGTGGTGAGGGCAACCGAAAGACCAAAGCGCAAGGCCACTGCTATTCTCTCCAGACATCAATGTGTACGCAGTACTAGCATGCTAACATGTTAGTTGTAAATTGCGGCCGCGCCTTTTCGAAACGACGTCGACATCGGCGTATATGGAATGGATTTGGGCGAATGCCCTCTTTCCGGCAGCGCGACCGCTACCGTCCCGTCGCGTCCGCGTAGATATCCAGGACACGGGTGATGCTGCCGATCAGAAGCTCGTGCACGAGGGGCTTGACCCGGTCGGCCGCGACCTCGGCGTCGAGCTGCCCCAGATACTGGCTGACCAGAGGCCGGGGAATGTCCTTCTCGCTCAGCACGTCCAGCAGCGTCCGTGTTGCGCGCTGCGCCTCCGGCGTCGGCCAGTAATAGCGGATGCGGTCGCTGAACGAAAAATGCCGTTGCACGCGCTGCTCTTCCGGCGTGCCCGGATAGTATTTCTGCCAATTGTCCGGTGACGCCAGCATGATGCGCTCCATCGCAGCAGGCAGGCTTTCGCGCGAAGGATCCGGCGCGAGCACATCGGCGATGTGGCCGAGTCCATACAGCGCTTCGCGAAGCCCGAAGGTCAGCCAGGGGCCGACCTTGAGGATGGCGAAGCCGTCGCGAACGAGAGCGTTAAGCGCTTCGGCCGGCTGGTAGTCGGTCGAATGCGCCTCAAAAACAAATTGCGGCATGCGGTCGAGCACAGCCACCAGTCCGGTCGCCTTGGCCGGCGCATAGGGCACGATCTCGGTGTTGCCGAATTCGACGCCGGGCTGGACGACGACGCCGATCGCACGGGCAAAAGCGGCTTCGAGGCCGGCACGGGAAAACGCTCGCGCGTGGATATCTACGGTGCGCAAGGCATCTCCGGGTGCCGTCACATGCAGGTGGTCGAGCGCCTCCAGCGCCCCGCCCGGTACCGGAACTTCGGTGCCGATGACGTAGACGGGTTTTTCGCCGCCTGCCCGCTCGACTGCTGCCTCGGCGACAGCCGCAAGTTCGGCCGCGCGTGCGGCGATGGTCTCATCGGCAAGCACCGTAGGATCGTCGGCGCAGGCCATGCTCGTATCCAGATGCATCTTGGTGAAGCCGGCGCTCCCATAGGCATCGATCATCGCCCCCGCCTTCTTCATCGCGGTAGCTGCTGCCATGTGCTTCCAGGGATTCGGCCCGAGATGATCGCCGCCGAGGATCAGGCGATCAATTGGGAAACCCGCTTTCTGCGCACGCGCCTCGACGAAGCTGCGGAAGCCGGCGGGCGTCATCCCGGTGTAGCCGCCCTCGTGGTTGACCTGGTTGCAGGTGGCCTCGATCAGCACATCCGCGTGCCGCGCCGCACCATGGCGCAGGGCAGCCTCGATCACCAGCGGATGCGCCGAGCAGACCGAGGCGATGCCGCTCCTCTCGCCTGCAGCGCGTCTGGCCGCAATGTTTGCAAACCTGTGCGTCGCGGCACTCACGGCGTGTTCTTCCCTGTGGCGATGAAGGCCTCGACCGCTTCAAGTGGGAAAATGCCCTCCATCGGCCCCTTGCGGGTGACGGCGAGCGCACCGCAGGCATTGGCGATCCGCAGGGCTTCGGCAGGAGCCGCTCCGCGCAGCCAGAACGAGACGAAAGCAGCACCGAAGCAGTCACCGGCGCCGGTGGGATCGACCTCGTCGACGGCAAAGCCTGACGAGGCGACCGCGCCGTGGCGATCATGATAGACGGCGCCGGCGGCGCCTTTCTTCAGGACGATGCAGGACACGCCACGGGCCAGCAATTCGTCGACCGCGCCCTTCTCGTCCTTCGCGGATGAAAACAGGAAGAGCTCCTCGCCGCTCGGCAGGAAGACGTCGGCTCGCGCCAGCACTTGGTCGAGTGCTGCGCGCATGCCGGATGCCTGCATGATCTCGCGGCGGATGTTCGGATCGAAGGACACGGTTCCACCTTGGGCCTTGACAGTCTCGATCGCCGACAGCGCCACCGCGATGGCGCGGTCGGAAAACAGCGACGAGCCCATGACATGGACATGATCGGCACCGGCGAGCAGCTTTGTCGCCGCCGCGTTTGTCTCGATCAGGCCGGCGGCGCTGTTGCGGATGTTGAAGACGAAATGCCGGCTGGCGTCGGCCCGGTAGGTGACAAAGGCCGTGCCCGTGGCATGGCCCGTGTGAACCACGATCGCCGACACGTCGGCGCCTAGCGTCCGCAGCCGCTCGATGTTCAGCCTGCCGAAATCGTCGTCGCCGACGGCGCCGATGAGGCCGGCCGGCTGGCCAAGCGCCGCCGCCTGGCCGATGAAGATGGCTGGCGCGCCCGACGGGTAGGGCCCAAGCAGCGGACCAGGCTCGAGAAAGCTCTGGCCAATCCGCTCGGCCATGATCTCGACCAGAATCTCGCCGGCACTGACCAGCTTCTTCATCTCGCGGAATCCCCTTCCGGTGTTTCGCCCCGGCCTCGCTTCGGATGAACCGCGCGAGCATTTTCCGGGTGTCACGAATTTGAATTCGCCCACTGCAAGTGAATACGGCTTGTGCTTTTTCGCGTCAATTAATAAATTTACGCATGGAAACTATCCAATTTGTCTGTAAAGTTTCGCCTTGCAGTTGCGCGCTGGCGTACCGTATGTAGCAACTGGGCAGCGCTAGTAACAGCGCGAGGGCTTTGATGTCGATGACGCACAAGACGATGGAGGATTTTGCTCGCTCTTGCGGCATCTCCAGGCCGACACTGTCGAAATATTTCGACGATCCGACCAGCGTCAAGCCGGCGACACGTCAACGGATCGAGGTGGCGCTGCGCTCGTCCGACTACCAGCCCAATCTCTTTGCACGCAACCTGAACCGCAAGCGGACCCGCAGCATCGGCATCGTGGTGCCGACGGTCGCCGATCCCTTCTATTCCGAGATGGTCAGCCGCATCGAACTCAGGTTGCGCGACGAAGGCTACTGGCCGATCGTGATCTCTTCGCACGGCTCGCGCGAGCTCGAAGTGGAAGCAACGCGAACCATCCTTTCCCTGAAAGTCTCCGGCGCGCTGATCGCGCCGCTCGGTATCCGCTCCGATCGCCGCACGCTTGAGAAGCTGACACAGACCATACCGATCGTCTATTTCGACACTTATCTCGAGGGCGATACGCCGTTCGTCGGCAACAACAACAGCCAGAGCGTCTCGACAATCGTCGATTATCTCTGCCGTTCCGGTGACGCCCCGGTCTATTTCGATATCCCGCACGTCAATCACAATTCGCGCGAACGCCTGAACAGCTATGTCGGCGCCATGCAGCGCCTCGGCCATGAGCCGGTCGTCATTGGCAATACTGATGATTACACCTGGGATTTCGAACGGATCGGTTACGAGCAGATGGAAGCGATGCTCGCCCGTGGTGGCCTGCCGGGCAAGACAATTCTGTGCGCCAACGACCGTCTCGCCTTCGGTGTGATGGCTGCCGCCTACTCGCAAGGCCGCAAGGTCGGCCGCAAGCGCGATTGCGACCTGCGGGTCGCCGCCCATGACGACCATCCGCTGAGCCGCTACACCTGCCCTGCCCTCACCACCATGGCGCAGGACTTCGCTTCGATGGCTGGACGCAGCGTGGAGACGCTGCTCGCCTTGCTGGACGAGGACGAGCCGGTGGCTTCCAAGGTCAATCTCGACGCGACGCTGGTCATGCGTCAGTCGGCCTGAGCGTTTCCAAAGACAGGATCGAAGCCGCGCCATGTGGCAACCGCCGCGCCGACCGCCTGCCGCGCCGCCGGCCCATGGCGGCCCATCGAGATGAAGCCGTGGATCTGGCCGGGCCAGCGCCGCAGGACGACGGGCACCCCGTCATCTTCCAGACGCTTCGCGTAGGCCTCGCCTTCGTCGGCGAGGATGTCATGACCGGCGATCGCGACAAAAGCCGGCGCCGCGCCGGCAAGGCTCTCGGTCTTGAGTGGCGACACGCGCCAGTCATCGATATCCCTGGCATCGTTGATATAGTGGTCGCGGAACCAGGCCATGGTCGCCGATGTCAGGCCATAGCCGTCGGCAAAGCGACGGTAGCTGTCTGCCGCCTGCGAGGCGTCCGTGTTCGGATAGAACAGCAGTTGCGCGGTCGGCGGGTTCTTATCGCCGCGCGCAAGCAGGCACAGCACGGTAGCGAGATTGCCGCCGGCACTGTCGCCGGCGACCGCGATCCGTTCTGCGTCGATGCCGAGGTCGCCCGCGCCGTCGTGCATGAAGGAAAGTACGGCGCGGCAATCTTCGATCGCCGCCGGAAATTTATGTTCCGGCGCCAGCCGGTAGTCGGGAGAGACGACGACGCAGGCCGCCATATTGGCAAACCACCGGCAGATCTCGTCATGGGAGTCGAGATTGCCGACCACCCAGCCGCCGCCATGCAGATAGAGCAGCGCTGGAGCAGCGGCTCCGCTCGCGCCTTGTCCGCGATAGACCCTGAGGGTCAACGGGCCGCCTGGGCTGGCGATAGCGCGCTCGGTCAGTGAGCCGACCGGCTCGCGCTCGCCCTGGAGTGCCGGAAAGCTCGCCTCATCGGCGCGGCGCGCTTCTTCGGGCGTGCCGGTTTCGAATGGCGGGGCAGCCGCCTGCCGGTCGAGGTCGAGTACATGCCGGGCCTCCGGATCGAGCAAGGGCGAAAGCGATGTCGTCATGGTAGGTCCCCTCCGATATCAGGCAAGCAGGCTGGCCGCTTCGTCTTCCCCAAGAAGCAGCGGCTGATCAACCCTTGTGTTGATGGCAACGGACTCACGGCTCTCTCCCGAAGCGAGAATCGCCTCCATGATCTCCAGCACATGCAGCGCAAGATCGCCGGACGCCCGCGGCCTTCTTCCGGTTGCCAGTGCGCGCGAAAGATCGGCGACGCCGAGCATACGGTAGTTGGCGCGGTCCGGCGCGGCGAAGGGCCAATTGCGCGAACCATAGAGTTCGCTGTCGGTGGGAAAGTCGGCCCAGTCGGCCCCACGTTCCGACAGCGAAACGGTGCCCCCGAACGTGTCCGGATCGGGCAGCCTGAGCGAGCCTTCGGTCCCATGCAGCTCGATCGGAGGATTGGAGTGCCTGAAGACGTCCCATGAGGCGCCGAAGGTGACGGTGGCGCCCGAGCGGAACTCCAGCAGCGACAGGATGTTGGTCGGCGTGCCGACCTTGAAGCTAGTGTTCCTATAGGGGCCTTCGGCGGTGATCAGGCGCTCTTCCTGACCCCGCGTCGCCATCGTCATCACGCGGGCAACCGGCCCGAGCAAATTGACCAGCATCGTCAGGTAGTAGGGACCCATGTCGAAGACCGGTCCGCCGCCGGGCTGATAGTAGAATTGCGGATTGGGATGCCAGTGCTCCATGCCGCGCCCCATCATGAAGGCGGTGCCGGTCACGGCGCGGCCGATCGCGCCTTCGTCCATGAGGCGGCGTGCCCGTCGTCCCGCGGCGCCGAGGAAGGTGTCCGGGGCCGAGCCCAGCAGCAGCCCGCGCTCCGCCGCCTCGGCGACAAGACGCCGGCCGTCGCTGGCCGAAGTCGCCAGCGGCTTTTCGGTGAAGACGTGCTTTCCCGCCGTAAGCGCTGAAAACGAAACGTCGAAATGCGCCGCCGGTATGGTCAGGTTGAGGACGAGGTCGATCTCGGAATCGGCCAGAAGCGCATCGACGCTGAGAGCCCGGATACCGTATTCGCGGGCGCGCAGGGCCGCCATGTCAGGCGATATATCGGCGCAGGCGCGCAGCTCCACCTCGCCGAACAGAGCCGCATTGCGCAAATAGGTCATCGAGATGTTGCCGCATCCGACAACGCCGATACCGAGCTTAGCTCCTGATTTTCCTGGCATATTCTAGTCTACCTCCCAACGTCGAATATCCTGGCTGAGTTATTCCACCAGCAACGGATCACATTCGAAAGCCGCTTTACAGCATTTTGAATATTGACGCGCGTAAAATTTTTATGGAACATGCGGAAATGCTGGCTGGGAGGCTGCCAGCGCAAGGAGGAGAAAATGACTGACATCAAAAAAGGGCCGGTCTCCGGCTCGAAGCCTGTGGCGCATGTAACGATCGCCGACCGCCGGCAGTTTCTCATCGGCATCGCCGGGCTGCTGGGTGCGGCGACACTTGACCTCGGCACTGGTCTGGGCGTTCGCCGGGCTCGCGCACAGTCGCGCGCCGAAATCAGCTTTGCCAGCGCCGCTTTCTTCGGCAAGGAGACTTTCGGCGACCTGATCAAAGCCTTCAACGAATCGCAGGACCGCGTTCTGGTCAAGAACATCGAGCTGCCGCCGCCGAGCTCTTCGACGGAAGTCTACCAGGGCCTCGTCCAGCAGCTCGCCCGGCGCACCGGCACGCCCGACGTCTTCAGCCAGGACGTGATCTGGATCGCCGGCTTTGCCGCCGCCGGCTGGGCGCTGCCGCTCGACGAGTACTTTTCGGCGGACAAGCGCAGCGCCTACTTCTCCGGAACCCTTAACGCCTGCACCTATGACGGCAAGTTGACCGCCCTTCCCTGGTTCATGGATTCGGGCATGTTTTATTACCGCAAGGACGTGCTCGAAAAGCATGGCGGCAAGGTGCCGGAAAACTGGGCCGACATGGCGACCATCGCCGCCGCCGCGCAGAAGGCCGGCGATGTCGATTTCGGCTATCTCTGGCAGGGCAAGCAGGCCGAGGTTCTGGTCTGCGACGCCGTCGAGATCATCACTTCCAACAACGGCGCGATTCTTGCGCCCGACGGCAAGTCATCGCTGATCAACCATAAGGCCGCGGTCGACGCGATCCAGTTCCTGCACGACACAATCGCCACGACCAAGATCAGCCCGCAGGATGTGCTGTCCTGGGACGAGGAACCGTCGCGCCAGCCCTTCACGTCCGGCAAGGCGATGTTTATGCGCAACTGGTCCTACGTCTATCCGATCGCCCAGGATGCCAAGGCTTCCCAGGTGGTGGACAAGGTCGGTGTCGCGCCGCTTCCTGCCTTCCCCGGCGGCAAGAGCTCGGCGTGTCTCGGCGGCTACCAGCTCGGCGTCAACGCCAATTCGAAGCAGCGCGAGGCCGCCATCGAGTTGCTGACCTGGCTGTCGTCGACCGAAACACAGCATCGCATCGCCCTGAACTTCGGCCTCGCGCCGACGCGCCCGGCACTGTTCCAGGACGAGAAGATCAAGACCGAACAGCCATTCATGGCGAGCCTCGAGAAAGTGTTCACCGGCGCCACCGCCCGGCCGGTGACACCCGAATATGCGAAGGTGACTTTGGCCTTGCAGTCGGGCATCTCCAAGGCTCTGGTGTCGGGCAACGTTCAGGCCGAGATGGACGCGCTGGCGGCGCAAATCAACCAGATCGTCGGCTGAACCCATGACCGCGGCGGCCACTGTTTCTGGCATTGGCCGGCCGCGGCTTGGCAAGGCGCTTCCGGGCGCCGTCTGGGCCTTGCTACTGCTGACGCCGGCCTTCGTGTCGCTGGCGTCGGTTTCCTTCTACCCGATCATCAACGGGCTTTATCTCTCGTTCACCAACACCTCGCTGATCACCCAGGAGAACGAGTTCTCGGGTTTCTCCAACTATGTGCAGCTATGGGGCGACGCCCAATTCTGGAATGCCTGGTGGCACACGATGTGGTTCACCACGGCATCCACGATACTGGAGACGGTGATCGGGCTCGGCATGGCGCTCATCCTGTGCGAAGCCTTCAAAGGACGCGGTCTGGTTCGCGCCGCCATGCTGGTTCCCTGGGCGATGCCCACCGTCGTCACCTCCAAGATGTTCGGCTGGCTGTTCGACGGCCAGAACGGCATCATCAACTATATTCTGCTGCATGCCGGGCTGATCGATCAGAACGTCAACTGGTACGGCTCGCCCGACACGGCGATGACGACCATCATCATCGCCGACGTCTGGAAGACCACGCCGTTCATGGCGCTATTGCTTTTGACCGGACTGCAGACGGTGCCCAATTCGCTGATCGAGGCGGCGCGCATGGATGGCGCGAAGGGCTGGATCACCTTCTGGTATATCCGCCTGCCGCTGCTCATGCCAACCTTGCTGATCGCCGGCCTGTTCCGCGCCCTCGACGCCTTTCGCGTCTTCGACCTCGTCTACGTGCTGACCGGCGGCGGTCCGGCCGATTCGACCGAGACGCTGTCGACGCTGTCCTACAAGGTGCTCTTCTCGACGCTGCAATTCGGCTATGGCTCGGCCGTTTCGACGGCAATGTTCGTCACCGAAGGTATCATCGCACTGGCCTTCTGCCTCTATCTCATCAGGCAGATCAGGAGGGCGCAATGAACGACACGCGTTCGCCGCTGCAGACCATTGTCATTTACCTTGGCGCGCTACTAATCCTGGTCTGGTCGGGTGGCCCGTTCCTCTGGCAGTTCTCGACATCGTTCCAGCTCGACAAGGCGCTGACGTCAGGCTCGCCATCGCTGATCCCCGCGCCTTTGACGCTTGAGCACTACTACAACGCCTTCGTCGAGAAGCAGCTGCACCGTTATGTCTGGAATTCGCTGGTCGTCTCGCTGGCCACGACATTCCTGTGCCTCTTCGTCGGGTCGCTGGCCGCCTTCGCGCTGTCGCGGCTCAACGTCAAGGGCCGCTTCGGCATCCTGATGGTCATCCTTTCGGTGTCGATGTTTCCGCAGATCGCGCTGGTCGGGCCGCTCTATCTGGTCGCGACCAATCTCGGCCTGCTCGATACCTACACGGCGCTGATCATCACCTACCTGGCGCTTGGACTGCCGCTCGTCACCTGGGTGCTGTTCGGCTATTTCGAGACGCTGCCGCGCGAGATCGACGAGGCGGCGCGCATGGACGGCGTCAGCATTCCTGGCCTGCTCTGGCACATCATCCTGCCGATGTCGCTGCCGAGCCTGGTAACCACAGGCCTGCTCGCCTTCATCACCGCCTGGAACGAGTTCCTGTTCGCGCTCGCCTTCACCTCCAACATCGATCGCCAGACGATTCCCGTCGGCATCGCCAACTTCACCAATCTCTATTACGTGCCCTGGGGCGACATCGCCGCAGCTTCTGCTGTCGTCACTGTCCCTTTGATCGTGCTGGTGCTGTTCTTCCAGCGGCACATCGTCGAAGGGCTGACCCAAGGTGGCATCAAAGAATGAGCGGCGTCAAGGAATGAAAGGACGATCGTGAAAGACCTGAAAGTCGGGTGCCAGACCTTTACCTGGGAAATGCTCGGAGACCGTTTTTCCGGTGGTCCCGACGATCTCTTGAAGGCGATCGCCGATGGCGGCTATGCCGGCATCGAGATCACCGATACGATGATCGGCCGCTATGCCGACAGGCCTGCGGAATTCGCCACGGCATTGAAGTCGACCGGGCTGACTCTCGTGTCTTTCGCCTTCGGCTCGAAGAGCGGCTTCACGCTGCAGGACAGGATCGGTGCCGACCTGGAAACCGCACAGCGCTGGATCGATTTCGCCGCAGCATTTCCCGGCGCGCTGGTCTCCATTGGCTCGGCCACCGTCGTCTCCGACGGCCCGCGCGACGACAAGTTTGCCATCGCTGCGGAGTTCTACAACAAGGCAGGCGAACTCGGGCGCAAGGCTGGCGTCGAAATCGCCGTCCATCCCAGTTCCCACCACAACACGCTGCTGTTCGACCGTTCCGACTACGACCGGATTTTCACGCTGATCGATCCGTCGCTCGTCGGCTGGGTGCCCGACACCGGTCACATATTGCGCGGCCATCCGGACATGGCAGATACGCTCACCACCTACCGCGACCGCATCCGCTACGTGCATCTGAAGGACGTCGACGCCGGCGGCACCTGGGCCATGCTCGGCAAGGGCGTCTGCGACACCCAAGCTGTGATCGATATCGCCAGCGCCGCACCTCGTTTCAACGGCTGGCTGGTGCTGGAAGAGGAATCCGAGACCGCCGCCGCCAATCCGGCCGCCGCTGTCAAGACCAACCGCCAGACCATGCGCGGCTACGGCGTATGAGGAAGAGACCATGATCCGGAAGCAAGACCGTCGCCTTCGTGTCGGCGTGCTCGGCTGCGGGCCGATCGCCCAATTCGCCCATCTCGAATCCTGCGTGAAGGCCAGGAACGCCGATCTCTACGCGATCTGCGATGCCGCCCCCGACCTTTTGGCGCGCATGGGCGCGACCTATGAACCCGAAAAAATGTATGACGACTACGATGAGATGCTCGCCGACCCGCAACTGGAAGCGGTGATCGTCGCGACCTCCGACGCCTATCACGTTCCGATGTCGATCAAGGCGCTCAAAGCCGGCAAGCACGTGCTGTGCGAAAAGCCTATCGGCGTCTCGGTCGAAGAAGGCGAGATGCTCGCCGATGCAGTAAAACGCTCCGGCAAGGTGCTGCAGGTTGGCCACATGAAGCGCTTCGACCCGGCGCTGGAAGCGGCGCGCGATTTCGTTCGCGACGAGATCGGCGAGATCCTGGCGCTAAAAGCCTGGTATTGCGATTCCACCCACCGCTACACCAATACCGACGCGGTCCAGCCGCTGCCCGTCACCAGCAAGCTGGCGCGCAAGCCGGGTGGCAATCCGAAAGCCGACCTCAGGCAGTATTTCATGCTCGCGCACGGCTCGCACCTCGTCGACACTGCGCGCTTCCTGTGCGGCGAGATCGTCGCCGTACGCGCCCGGCTCAACGAGCGTTTCGGCGCCTATTGCTGGTTCGTCGAAACCGAATTCGCCAACGGGGCGCTCGGCCATCTCGACCTCACCGTGGCTGTCCGCATGGACTGGCACGAGGGTTTCCAGCTCTATGGCGAAAACGGCTCGGTGGTCGCGAAGACCTTCAATCCCTGGTATTTTCGGGCGAGCGAGGTCGACATTTTTCACGAGAAGGATGCGACGTCGCGAAAGCCGCTCGGCGCCGACGGCCATTTTTTCAGGCGGCAGCTCGAGGGCCTCGCCGACACGGTGCTCGACGGCGCGCCGCTGCGTGGCGCCGATGTCGAGGACGGCCTCGCCTCGATCCGCGCCATGGTGGCGATCGCCCGCTCGGTCGAAAGCGGTGAGCGCGTCGAGATCGCCAGTGTCACGGGAGCGGTCTGATGCAGATCGGGGTGTTCGCTAAGACCTTCCCGGGAAGCGAGCCGGCCGGCGTGCTGGCAGCGGTCCGCGATGCGGGGTTTGCCGTCACCCAGTTCAACCTTGCCTGCGCCGGCCTGCCGTCAATGCCGGAGGCGGTGCCGGAAAACGCCATTGATGCCATCGCGGCCGCGTCGAATGCTTGCGGCGTCGCCCTGGTGGCGCTCTCGGGCACCTACAACATGGCCCATCCGGACAGGACGGTGCGCGACGACGGCCTGCGCCGGCTCGGCGTGGTCATCAAGGCCGCGGCAGACCTTTCCGTTCCGCTGGTCACCCTGTGCACGGGAACGCGCAACGCGGAGGACCAATGGGCATATCATCCCGGCAATGCCGACCCCTCGGCATGGGACGACATGGCGGGCGAGATGGAAAAGGCGCTGCAATTCGCCGAGCGTCACGGCGTCGATCTCGGCATCGAGCCCGAACAGGCCAACATCGTCACCTCGGCGTCGGACGCGATGCGCCTCATCGCCGAGATGGGCTCGAAGCGGCTGCGCATCGTGCTCGATCCGGCCAACCTGTTCGAACGGGCAAGCCCCGAGGAGGCACGCGCCATCATAGCCGCTGCGGTCGAGGCCACGGCGGGCCATATCGCCATGGCCCATGCCAAGGACCGTTTCGCTGACGGCCGCTTCGCTACAGCCGGCCGGGGTGTCGTCGACTTTGCGGATTTCGTCGCCTGGCTGAAAGCATCGGGCTTTGACGGGCCGCTGGTCACACATGGCCTCTCGGCCGAAGAGGCACCCAGCGTTGCCCGCTTCCTCAAAGGGCTGGCGTGATGGCGCGCCTGACCACACTGCTTCGCGATGACGCCACGCTCCAGGTCTCCGACCAAGGCGACGGGCTTTCGGTCGTCTTTCAGCACGGGCTGGGCGGTGGCGAGGCGCAGGTCGCCCAGGCCTTTCCTTCCGGGCCGGGATTGCGGCGCATCACGCTGGAATGCCGCGGACACGGCGCCTCCGGACTGGGCAGCCGCCGTCCGTTTTCCCTGAGCATGTTCGCGGACGATGTTGTTGCCGCCGCCGATCAGGCCGGCCTCGACCGTTTCATCGCCGGCGGCATTTCCATGGGCGCGGCGATAGCATTGCGCCTGGCCTGCCGTCATCCAGACCGCGTCGCCGGCCTGCTGCTGGTGCGGCCGGCCTGGATTTTCGACAGCGCGCCGGGCAATCTGCGGCCGATCGCCGAGGTAGCCGGCCTGATCCTTGACCACGGCTCCGACAAGGCCAGGACGATTTTCGCGCAATCGGAAACCGCCGCGCGCCTGCAGCGTGAAGCACCCGACAACCTTGCCTCGCTGTTCGGCTATTTCGACCGGCCGGACGCCGCGTCATTCGCGCAGGTCCTCGCCGACATTGCCGCCGACGGCCCGGGCATTTCCGAAAGCAATGCCGCTGCCCTTGGCATCCCCACGCTGGTCATCGGCAACGCCATGGATGCGGTGCATCCGCTCTCGGCGGCCGATACGCTCGCCGTAGCCATTCCCGGCTCGACCTTTGCCGAAATCCATCCCAAGGCGCTCGACAGCGTCAGGCATTTCGCCGAGCTGCAGGCTGAGATCACGACCTTCCTTCACGCCCACTTCAATATCCGGAGCCTCGTTCCGTCATGACCACCAAATCCCTGTCCGGCCCCGCTGCCATCGCCGCCTTGCCACGCAACCGGCTGCTCGGCGAGTTTTCGCTGTGGTCGGCCGACCTGGCCAATATGGAGCGCGACCTGCAGCGCATAGATCCCTTTGTCGACCTTCACCACATCGACGTCGCGGACGCCCGCTTCACCCCCGGCTTCCTGTTCTTCCCGGATCTGGTGGCGCGGATCGCCGGGCTGACGGCAAGGCCGATCCATGTGCACCTGATGGTCGAAGCCGAGATCGTCGAGGAGCAGACGCGCCAGTTCATCCAAGCCGGCGCCGACCTGGTCAGCGTCCATGCCGAAAACGGCGAAGCCGGCCTGCGCGCCGTGCGGCTGGCGCATGAGCTCGGCGCCGAGGCCGGCGTGGTGCTCAGGCTCGAAACGCCGGTCGCTGCGGTCACTCCTTTCCTGTCGCAAGTGGCGTTTGTGACGCTTCTTGGCACATCCATCGGCGTCAAGGGCCAGAGCCTTTCCGAGCAGGCCTGCCCACGCCTGATCGAGGCGCGCACACTGATGCGGCAGGCCGGGCGGGAGGCCGACATCATCCTGGCTGCCGACGGCGGCATCCGCCACGAGACGGTGGCGCGCCTGCGCGCCGCCGGGGCCGAGACGGTGGTGCTCGGATCCCTGGCGTTCGGCGACCCCGACCTCGCCCAACGCATGGCCTGGCTGCATGGGCTGAAGGTCGCTGCCTGATGACAAGACTGGCCCTCGCCTTCGATCTCGGCGGAACGGAGCTGCGCGGTGCGCTGGTCGAGAGCGGCGGCCGCGTTGTCGCGCAGGTTTCGGCGCCGACGATGGCGATCGCGGGATCGGATGCGGTGATCGGCCAGATCATCGCACTGGCTGGGGCTCTTCTGGCACAGCGCCCACAGGCGGATGTCGTCGGCATCGGCATCGGCGCGCCGGGTCCGCTCGATCCCAAAGCCGGGATTGTGATCGCACCGCCGACGCTGGCCGGCTGGCACGATGTGCCGTTGATCGACATTCTCGGCAAGCATTTCGGCCTGCCCGTGCGGCTGGAAAACGACGCCAACGCGGCCGCCCTTGGCGAATGGCGCTTCGGCGCCGGCCAAGGCACCGGATCCCTGGTGTTCGTCACCGTATCGACTGGCATCGGCGGCGGCGTCGTTGCCGACGGCCACATCTATCACGGCCGGCGCGGGCTTGCCGCCGAGATCGGCCACATGACCATCACCGGCGAGGGCGACCGCTGCTTCTGCGGCGCCGTCGGCTGTTTCGAGGCGGTTGCCTCCGGAACCGCGCTCGGACGGCGTGCCACGGCGCTGACAGCGCCGGGCGACGGCTCTTTGCTCAGGCGCCTTTCGGGCGACGGCGACGTTTCGGCCAGGCACGTCGTCGAGGCCGCACGTGCCGGCGACACCAGCGCGCTCGAGTTGATCGAGGCGGAAGCCAGGTGGCTCGGCATCGGCTTCACCAACCTGCTTCACCTCTATTCGCCGGACCTGATCGTCATGGGCGGCGGCCTTGCCAACGGTTTCGAACTGTTGGCTCCGACCATCAGGGCAACTGTCGAGCAGCGGGCGATGCTGGCCTACCGGGATGTGCCGATCGTGCCGGCGCGACTTGGCGACCGCGCAGGACTGATCGGCGCGGCCAGCCTGATCCTGTGGGACGGCGAGCCGGGCGCGCCGCTGGCGATGGCGCAGGACGAGGATAAAAAGGACGGCGCTCCCGGGCGTGCCGACGCCAGGGAGAGAAGTCATGGCTGAGCTCAAGCTGCGCGGTGCTCGCAAATCCTACGGTTCCGTCGAGATCATCAAGGGCCTTGACCTTGACGTCGAGGACCGCGAATTCGTCGTCTTCGTCGGCCCGTCCGGCTGCGGCAAGTCCACGCTGTTGCGCATGATCGCCGGCTTGGAAAAGATCACCGCCGGCGATCTGCTGATCGATGGCGTGCGCGCCAACGACATCGATCCGTCGGAGCGTGGGCTCGCCATGGTGTTCCAGTCCTACGCGCTCTACCCGCACATGACGGTGGCCGAGAATATGGGCTTTGCGCTGAAGATCGCCGGCGTTTCCGCCGCCGAAAAGGAACGCAAAGTGCGAGAGGCCGCCGAGGTGCTGCAGCTTTCGCATCTGCTCGATCGGCGGCCGAAGGCGCTTTCGGGCGGCCAGCGCCAGCGTGTCGCCATCGGCCGCGCCATCGTGCGCAATCCCAAAGTGTTCCTGTTCGACGAGCCGCTGTCCAATCTCGACGCCGCATTGCGGGTCAGCATGCGACTCGAGCTGATGCGCCTGCACGAACATCTGGCCGCGACCATGATCTATGTCACCCACGACCAGACCGAGGCCATGACCATGGCCGACAAGATCGTGGTGCTGAACGGCGGCAGGATCGAGCAGGTCGGCTCGCCGCTCGACCTCTATATCAGGCCTGCAAATATCTTCGTCGCCGGCTTTATCGGTTCGCCGAAGATGAACCTGCTGAAGCTGAAGGTGGCGTCGACTGGCTCCGAAGGCGTCACCGTAACCTTGCCGGACGGCGCGGCATTGACCGTGCCGGTCGCCGCCGGTGCAAGCAAATCTGGCGACGATCTGCTGCTCGGCATGCGGCCGGAACACCTCCGCACCTCGGCCAACGGACAGTTCAGGGGGCAAGCTGTGCTGGCGGAGCGGCTCGGCAGCCTGACCATCCTGCATGTCGAGATCGCGCCTGACATCACGCTGGTCGTCCAGGCCGGAGGCGGCGACAGGACGCCGTTGCACAGCCCGATCGCGCTCGACATCTCGCCATCGGTTTGCCACCTGTTTCGCACCGATGGCCCAGCGCTGGCGCCTCTGCAACCGGCCTGACCGCGTGCACTCGCAGTTTGACCCGGACACTGACGACGCCCGCATCGAGCTTGCTCCGACATTCCTGCCGTGTCGATTTCTGCTGCGTTGCAGCACGTCAAAAACCGTTGCACACCATTTTAAAACTTGACGCGTGCCAAATTTTTCTAAAACATGCGGAAATGCTGAATAGGCATTGGTCAGCGCTCTGGGAGGAGAAATGCCTGACACGAAAAATGGCCCCGACCGGGCCCGGAACCCGCAAGCCGTGTGGCAATCGCCGATTGGTCGGCAGCTTTTCGCACGCGCCGGGCTGGCCCTCGCCGGTACGGGGAATTCCGTTCGCCGAACAACAAGTCAATTCCGACACAACCAACAGGGAGGAGGAAGAGCATGCGTATGTTCAATTGCCTGACGCTTGGCGCAGGCCTGTTTGCAACCATTATTTCCACGCCGGCCCAAGCCCAGGACGCGGCCCGCGTCGCGGCTATCGTCAAGGGTCTCGACAACCCCTTCTTCCAGTACATGCACCAGGGCATTGAAGACCAGGCCAAGGCCGACGGCGTGGCCGTCACCGTTCAGGCAGCCGCCAATATGGGCGATGCAACCGGCCAGGCCGATCGGTTGACCGCCATGGCTATGCAGGATTTCGATTGCTATCTGGTCAATCCGATCAGCGTCAGCAACCTCGTCCAAGCACTGGTGCCTGTCGCCCAGAAGAACAAGCCGATCGTCAACATCGACAGCACCATCGACGCCGAGCAGGCCAAGGCGGCCGGCTTCACCATCTCGACCTATATCGGCACCGACAATGTTGCCGCCGGCGTGCTGGCAGGCGAAGAGATGCTGAAGCTGGTTCCTGCAGGCTCCAAGGTCGCGCTGGTGGCCGGCATCGTCGGCGATGTCGGCAGCAATGCCCGCATCAAGGGCTTCAAGCAGGCTGTCGAAGGCAAGCTCGACGTCGTGGTGATGGTGAGCGCCGATTGGGACCGTGAGAAGGCACTGACCGCGGCTACCGACATCCTGGCCGCGCACCCGGATCTCGCCGGCTTCTTCGCCGCCAACGACATCATGGCGCTCGGCGTTCAGCGCGCCGTCCAGACCTCGGGCAAGGACGTCAAGGTGATCGGGCTTGACGGCATCGTCGACGCCTTGAAATCCGTTGCCGCCGGCGAACTCGCCGCTACCGTCGCCCAATACCCCTACGTCGTCGGCGCCATGGGCGTGGAAGCTTGCGCCGCGGCGGCCACGGGCAAGACGCTTCCTGCCAACGTGCCCGCGCCAGTGCTCTTGATCAACAAGGCAAACGCGGAAGCCTCGTTGAAGAATTTCCCGCGCCCCGGCGGCGACTATCCGGACCCATTCCGCGAGATGTTGCAGCAGTGAGCGCTCCCGCCGAGAACGCGTCCTCGCGGGAAGCGGGCGCGGCGGAGGAGAGCCGTCCCTCCTTGGCGGCTCTCCTCCTGGATCCTTCCTTCTGGGCCGACTGGGCATCGGTCGTCGGTCTGGTCGGTCTGGTCATTGTGTTCGGCATCGCCCAGCCGGTCTTTCTCAGCGTCGCCAATTTGCAGGCCCTGCTGCTGGCCGCGGCGATCCTGGTCGTGCTGTCGATCGGCCAGACCTTCGTCGTGGCGACGGCCGGCATCGATCTCTCCCTAGCGGCGGCCGTCATGCTGGGCGCCATCATTCTCGGCCTCGTCGATGCCGCCGGCTATGGCATCTTCCTCGCCTGCGTGCTCGCCGTAGCCGCCACCAGCGCTGTCGGTTTCCTGAATGGCGCCCTCATCACGGCCGGGCGAATACCTGACTTCGTGGTGACGCTCGGCACCCTTTCGGGCGTCACTGGTCTCGGCCTGATCCTGTCGGGCGGCGAGCCGATAATGGTCGGCTCGACCTTCCTGCTGCGGCTGGCCTCGGGCTCCTTTGGACCGTTCGGCTATCCCGTCTGGGTGGCGATATCAGCCGTTCTGGTGGCGCATATCGCGCTCTACCACACCCGCTTCGGGGTGCATCTGCTGGCGACCGGCGGTCAGACCGAAAGCGCCCGCTCGCTCGGCATCCGGACCAACCGGGTCAAGATCGCCGCCTATACGATATCGGGATTCTGCGCCGGCATCGCCGCGCTGCTTCTGGTGGCGCGCATTGGCTCGGCCGAACCGCAGATCAACACCAGCCTTCTGCTCAATTCGGTGGCGGCAGTGGTCTTGGGAGGCGTCAGCCTGTTCGGCGGGCGCGCCAGCATTCTCGGCCCGGCGATCGGGGCGCTGATGCTCACCGCTCTCGTCAACGGGCTGACGCTGCTCAGCGTTTCGGCCTTCTACCAACCACTGGCCGTAGGCGCCATCGTGGTGCTGGCGGCACTGATCATGCGGTACCAGAAATGAGCGCCGTCAATCACTCCCCGTCGGCCGACGCGATCCTCGCTTGCGAAGGACTGAGCAAGCATTTCGGCGGCATCCGCGCCTTCACCGATGTTGCCTTCCAGGCCCGTCGCGGCGAGGTCACCGCGGTGATCGGCGACAATGGCGCCGGCAAGTCGACGCTGATACGTTGCCTGGTCGGCGTGCATGTGCCGGACGCCGGAGACATCTTCTTCGACGGCCGGGCGCACCCCTTCGCCAATCCCGACGAGGCGCGCAAGGCCGGCATCGAGACGGTGCACCAGAACCTCGCGCTGATCGACGAATTGACAGTCGCCCAGAACCTGTTCCTGAACCGCGAGATCGTGCGCCGGATCGGCCCCTTCGCCCTACTCGACCGCAAGGCCATGAAGCAGCAGGCGCGCGCCATGCTGTCGCGCCTGTCGATCAACATGCCTTCGGTGAGCCAGCGCGTGCGGCGCCTGTCGGGCGGGCAGCGACAGGCGATCTCGATCTGCCGCGCCGCAGGTTCCGGCGCCAAGCTGGTGGTGATGGACGAGCCAACCGCAGCGCTCGGCGTGCAGGAGACGGCCAACGTCGAAGCCCTGATCCGGCGCCTGCGCGAACAGGCTGTCAGCGTCATCCTGGTCAGCCACAATTTCGATCAGGTGCGGCGGCTGTCCGACCAGATCTGGGTGATGCGAGCGGGACGGATGGTGGCGACGGTGCGTGGCTCGGAGACCACCGGCAAAGAACTCGTCGCGCTCGTCACCGGTGCGGCATGACGGACGAGCCGTCCCTGTCGACCAAACAGGCTGAAACAATTGATTTGCAAGGGGAGTGTGCCGTGGCGGTGATCCGTGTCGGGCTAGTGGGTCTTGGAGAGGTCGCGCAGTCGATCCATCTGCCGGTGCTGAGCGACCAGCGCGACCGCTGGCTGATATCAGGCGTCTATGATGTGTCGTCGAGCCTGATGGCACTGTGCACATCCCAATACCCGACCGCCAAAGCCTTCGAAACCGCAGAGGCGCTGATCAATTCGCCGGATATCGACGTGGTTTTCATCCTCTCATCCGACGAGACCCATAGCCGCTTCGTCCGTGCGGCGATCCAGGCGAACAAGCATATCCTGCTGGAAAAGCCCGCCTGCCTGACGGTGCGCGAGATCGACGAGCTTTTGGCCCTGACGCCAAACTACGCCAAAACGATCTTTGTCGGTTTCATGCGCCGCTACGCGCCGGCCTATCTGGCAGCGATGGAGGAACTGCCTGACTTCGCCGACATCACCCATGTCCGAATCTTCGACCTGATCTCCGAGGGCCGGCATTTCCTGAAGAAGAGCCAGAACGTCCTCTATCCCACCGACATCGATCCGGTCCTTTTGGCACGCGGCGCCGAGGAGCGCGAGGCGCTGATCCGCGAAGTGGTGGGCGGCGATGCGCCCGCCGATCTCGTACGCGCCTATCGCGGTCTGACGGCGCTGAGCTCGCACCATATTTCGGCGATGCGCGGGCTGCTCGGCGAACCGGACGGTGTGCTGGCGGCGCACCGCACCAATGGCGGCGCCAACACCAGCGTGACATTCGACTACGGACATTTCGCCGCCTGCTACGATGCGGTCGTCGACGATCTCGGCCTGTTCGACGCGATGATCGAGGTGCGCTCGAATACCAAGCGGGTCCGCATCATCTACGACACACCCTACATCCGCAGCCTGCCGACGCGGCTAGAAGTGACGGAAGCCGGCGCAGCCGGCCCGGTGACGCGGACATACGGGCCGCTCTATGGCGACGCCTTCTCGAATGAACTTGAGACCTTCCATCGCCACATCACCGACGGGACAAAGCCGCTGACCGACCTCGCCGATTCACGTCGCGACCTGGCGCTGATGGCCGAGATCATCGAGCAGATGAAGAAGACTGTCAGGCGCTGAAGCCTGCCGCCTACTTCCCGCAATGGTGATCGTTGATCTTGTTCAACGCATTCGCGTCGGGTCCGACCCTGTGGTAGGAGCAGGCTCCGGCGGCTGTCGTGAACAGCTGCTGGTCATAGTAGCGCGGGCCGCCGAACAGGATGTCGATGATGTCGCCTTCGGCGGGAACGTACCGTTCAGGGTCAGTCCGCTGGTCGCGACTTCCAGCGAAGGCCGAGGCGGACATACTGCAGAATACCCCCAAAACGAGAGCGCGGATCGCAAAGCGTTTTGTCGTCATCGGCAATCCCTTCTGGCCGTTCGGCTTCTCACCATACATCCAAAATCGCCAACCGAACAAAAGTTCCCTGGCCCTGGCCAATCGGATCAACCATGATCCCACCTGTCACAATAGGTTTATCCTGCGGCGCCAGGGAGAGCGTTCTCGCCAAGCTGCGTGCCGCAGGTGCTTCGCCCAGCCTTCGCGGCAATCTAGCCCGCAATCTCCAGCAAGGAGGATACCAGCAACCGACGTTCGTCCTGTGAGAGGACGTCGGAATCGAAGAGATTCATGCTGCGAAGTCCTTCGATGGCGAGATAGCAGACCAGCAGCGCCTTGAGGTCCGGCGTCTCTCCCTTGAGCCGCTCGAAAACCTGCCGCCTGAACAATTTTATCGGTGTCAGGAAATCGGGATCCTCGGCGATCGCCGAAAATATCCAGGAAGCGGATGGCTTCGATTTCTCGGCATGTTCGGCTGAAAGCTTGATGTAAGTCGCAAGCGGGCTTTCGCCGCTGACGCCGGCCTTGCGGGCGGACTCCAGCGCTTGCTCGAAGGCGCGCAGGTAATCCTCCACCAGCGCCTGCATCAGTTTCGCCTTGGTGGGGAAATTGTACAGCAAGCCGCCTTTCGACACGCCGGCACGGCTGGCGACGGCCTCCAGCGACAGGCTGCCGGGCCCTGTCTCGCGTGCCACATCGGCGGCGGCGGCGAGTATCCTGTCGCGCGAATTTGTTCTTCGGGCCTTCATCAGTCGTTCCCCATACATTAGCTTTACGCGGAATTGACAAGACCGTCCAGACGGTACAGTAAGGTCGCCGTCATTTGAAATCGGGACCAGTCACAGGTATGTGTTTCGGTCATCCGACCGTTATGCCGGGCCATGGCCAAGGGGACTGTTCGTGATCAAGCGTTTCATCATTGCCTTCATTCTGCTCGTGCTGGTGTGCGGCGGCATCGTCGGCTTCAATTTGTTCCGCGACAATGCGATGCAGCAATTCTTCGCCACGATGAAGCCGCCGGCCGCGACCGTGTCGACGACAATCGTCAAGCCGACGAACTGGACGCCGGGCGTCGAGGCGATCGGTACTGTCAGTGCGGTCCGCGGCGTCGATCTGACCGTCGAAACCGCCGGCATCGTCAAGGACATCCTGTTTCACGCCAATCAGAAGGTTGAAGCCAACGCGGTTCTCCTTCGGCTCGACGATGCCGCCGAGCGCGCCGATCTCGATGCGACGAAGGCGCAAGCGGCGCTCGACCAGACGGCGTTGACACGCGCCCTTGAATTGCAGAAACGCGGTGTCGGCTCGGAATCGACGCTCGACACGGCGCGGGCAACCGCATCGGCTTCCGCTTCGCAGGTCAACAGGCTGCAGGCGGTGCTCGAACAGAAGCTGCTGACAGCGCCCTTCGACGGCACAGTGGGTATCCCGAGGATCGATCTCGGCCAGTATCTCTCACCCGGCACTTCCGTAGTGACACTGCAGGACCTGGAGACGATGCGGGCCGATTTCTCGATTCCCGAACAGCAGCTTCCGCTGCTGAAGATCGACCAGAAGGTGCGGCTGGGCATTGGTGACGGCGAGTTGCCGTTCGCCGGCACCATTCGCGGTATCGACCCGAAGATCGACCCGACCAGCCGGCTGGTGACGGTCAGGGCCGAGGTCGCCAACCCCGAAGGCAAGCTGACCCCTGGCCAGTTCGTGCAGGTGCGCGTCGAATTGCCCGAGGAAAACAACGTGCTGACGGTGCCGCAGACCGCGCTGACCTCCAGCCTCTACGGCGACTTCGTCTTCGTGGTGCGTCCGGCGAAGCCTGCCGCGGTAAACGGTGCCGCCCCTGCTGCTGCGGCGAAGCCGGAAGAAAAGCCCGCCACGGATACTGCGAAGCCCGCAGCCGAAGCACCCGCGGCAAAACCTGAGGAAAAACCGGCTGCTGCCCCGGCCGAACCGACGGCGGAAGAACAGAAGCCGCAGCTCGTGCTCGCCCAGGTGTTCGTCAAGCCCGGCCGCCGCAACGCCGGCCTGGTTGAGATCCTGGAAGGCATCGCGCCCGGCGACGAAGTGGTTACCGCCGGCCAGAACCGGCTCACCAACGGTATGTCCGTTGCCGTCGACAACACCATCGATCCGACCAAGCCGGCCAACCAGCAGGCAGCCCAGCAATGAGCTTTTCCGACCTCTTCATCCGCCGACCGGTCCTTTCGACCGTGCTCGCCTTGATGATCCTGCTTCTGGGTTTCCAGGGCATCTTCAACCTTTCGATCCGTCAGTATCCGGAGGTTGAAGAGACGGCCATCACGATCACCACGGCCTATCCAGGCGCCAGCGCCGATCTGATCCAGGGGTTCATTTCCGCGCCGATCGCCCGTGCCGTCGCTTCGACCGAAAACATCGATTATGTCACGTCGGCGAGCCGGCCGTCCTCCAGCACCGTGACGGTGCAGATGAAACTCGGCTCCAACCCCGACGTCGCGCTGAACGAAGTCTTGTCGAAGGTGCAAGGCGTGCGCGGCGAACTGCCGGATGAGGCCGAAGACCCGGTGATCGTCAAGGGCACCGGCGAGCAGTTCGCGATGATGTACATCTCGATGCAGAATCCGAACATGACGCCGGAACAGCTCACCGAATACATCGAGCGCGTTGTGCGGCCGCGCATGTCGACGGTCGAGGGTGTCGCCGACGTGCAGATCTTCGGCGCCGCCGAATATTCGATGCGCGTCTGGATCGACCCGATCAAGCTGGCGGCCCGCGGCGTGACGGCGACGGAAGTGCTGACCGCCATCAACGAATCGAATTTCCTGTCAGCACCCGGCAAGACCGAAAATGAATACGTCGCCTCCTCGATCACCGTCCGCTCGACGCTGCAGACGCCGGAGGCTTTCGCCGCCCTTCCGCTCCGTTCGAAGGACGGCAATGTGGTGAGGCTGCGCGACGTGGCGCGCGTCGAACTCGCCGCGGCGAACACCGACACCAGGGTCACTTTCAACGGCAAGCCCGGCATCTTTCTCGCCATCTTCCCGACGCCGGCCGCCAATCCGCTGACGACAGCGGAGGCGATCCACGAAATTGTGCCGACGATCCAGGAGACGCTGCCGCTCGGCATGACGATCGAGATCGTCTACGATTCGACCGAGCAGATCAGCGCCTCGATCGAGGAGGTGTTCAAGACCATCGGCGAAGCGGTCATCATCGTCATCGTCGTCATCCTGCTCTTCCTCGGCTCGTTCCGCTCGGTGCTGATGCCGATCGTGACCATTCCGCTGTCGCTGATCGGCGTCTGTTTCCTGCTGTTTTCGTTGGGCTATTCCATCAACCTTTTGTCGTTGCTGGCCATGGTTCTGGCGATCGGCCTCGTCGTGGACGACGCCATCGTGGTGGTAGAAAACATTCACCGCCATATGGAAGAAGACAACATGTCGCCGATGCAGGCGGCCTTCAACGGCATGCGGGAGATCTCGTCCGCCGTCGTCGCCATGACGATAACGCTGGCCGCCGTGTTCGCGCCGCTGGCCTTCACCGGCGGCCTGACCGGCGCACTGTTTCGCGAATTCGCGGTGACGCTTGCCGGCTCAGTGGTGATTTCCGGTGTCGTCGCCCTCACCATCACGCCGATGATGTCGGCACGCATCCTGAGGGCGGGCTCGCACAGCCGCTTCCAGCGCATTGTCGACAGCACGTTCGGACGCGTCGAAAATATCTATGAGCGGCTGGTCAGCGGCTCGTTGAAATATCGCCCGGTGACGCTGATGATCGTCGTTGCCCTGGTCGCCACGACCGGCTTCATGTTCACCAAGACCGCGAGCGAACTGGCGCCGGAAGAAGACCAGGGCTTCCTGCTTTCGCTGGTGACCGCGCCGCGCTACGCGACGTCGGACTATACCGAGAGCTACGTCAATCAGATACTCGGCCTGGTCGACGACCTGCCTGAGACGCGGGCACGGTTCTCGGCAGTCGCCTTCGGCGGCGGCCAGACGAATAGCGCTTTCGTCGGATTTGCGTTCAAGGACTGGGCCGAGCGTACGCGCAGCTCGAAGGAACTCCAGGAAGACATCACGGGCCGTCTCGGAAAGGTGGCGGGCGTCGAAGCTTTCGTCTTCGCACCGCCGACGCTGCCCGGCTCCGGCGGCGGCCTGCCGATCACAATGGTGGTGCGCTCGACCGGCGATGCCTCCCAGGTGTACGAGGCGGCCGAGGACATCAAGAACAAGGCGCAGGCCTCCGGCCGCTTCCTGGTAGTGCAGAATTCGATGACCTTCGATGCGCCGCAAGCGACGGTGACGATCGACCGCGACCGCGCCGCGGCGCTCAACCTGCCGATCGCCGACATCGGCCGGACGCTGACCCTCCTGGTCGGTGGCGCCGAAGTGGCGCAATTCGACCGCGAATCCAACAGTTACGACATCATCCCGCAGGTGCCGCAGAACTTCCGCGACAACCCTGAAAAGCTGGCCGAGTATTTCGTGCGCAGCGCTTCGGGCGAGATGGTGCCGCTCTCGGCGGTTGTGAAGATTTCGACCAACGCCTCGCCGGCCGTGATCGAGCAGTTCAACCAGTTGAACTCCGCCACGATTTCCGCTCTGCCATTGCCCACCGTCACCACCGGCGACGGGCTGAGAACCATCGAGGACATCGCCAGGGAAAGCCTGCCCGACACGTTCTTCATCGACTATACCGGCCAGTCGCGGCAGGAGAAGGAACAGGGCTACACGATCATCATCGCCTTCGCGGCAGCCGTTCTCGTCATCTATCTGGTGCTGGCGGCGCAGTTCGAGAGCTTCCGCGATCCGCTAATCATCATGATGTCGGTGCCGCTGTCGATCTTCGGCGCGATCGTGCCGCTCAATCTGGGGCTGGGAACGCTCAACATCTATACGCAGGTAGGGTTGATCACGCTGATCGGTCTGATCACCAAGCACGGCATTCTTCTGGTCGAATTCGCCAATCAGCAGCGCGAGCTCCACGGGATGCGGCGGCGCGATGCGATCGTCGCCTCGGCCAGGGTGCGGCTAAGGCCGATCCTGATGACGACGGCTGCGATGGCGCTCGGCGTGGTGCCGCTGATCATCTCCAGCGGCGCCGGCGCCGCGGCGCGCTATTCGATGGGCCTGGTGATCTTTACCGGCATCCTGGTGGGAACCATATTCACCCTATTCGTGGTGCCGATGTTCTACACCTTCATCGCCAGCAAGGACCTGCCGCATCACGCCGAGAAGCCGGACCCCAAGCTGATGCCGGTGCCGATTGATTGATTGAAAAAAGGCCGGAATTTCCGGCCTTTTTCTTGGGCAGTGATGTCCGACCCGGAATGTATTTACATTCGGCAGGCGGATCTCTGGTTATCTATTTGACGATGACGATCCTGGTGTTGGCCGGACCGAAAATCTCGACAAGCTGGTAGAAATCGGCGGCGTTGTCCGGATGCAGCCGCACGCAGCCATGCGAAGCCGGCTGGCCGAGGCGCTTGACGAAATTGGTCGCATGTACGGCGTAGCCACCCTTGAAGAAGACCGAATGCGGCATCGGCGCGTTGTCGTATTTCTTCGAATACCACATTTGGTGCATGCGGGTCGGCTTGAACGAGCCGGTCGGGGTGACATGCCCCCTAGCGCCGGTCGAGACCTTCCACGCGAAGGTCGGCCGCCCGTCGACCAGGACTTCCATCGTCTGCTGCGAAAGCGAAATCCGCGCCACGATCTGATTGGCGGCCCGATTGGCTGCATGGGCAACGCCGTTACCGGCACCCAGGAGAAGGGCCGCACCGGTGACGGCGGCGGCGATGTTGATGAGCTTGGCGGAAATGGCAGTGTACATGATGCCCCCTGTCTGCCGGGCAATGGCCGGCTCAATTCGATGACCGGCTTATCGTTGGGTCATGTTTCGAATTGATTTCGCATGGCAGACGTTCTGTTTCGAATCTGTTTCCTCTGGTTAAAGACCGGAAGCCCGGCCCAAGGGATTCGCTGGGGTGAAACCAAGGACATAACGCCGCGACTGGTCGAGCCCGGACCCGCGAAAAGGTACTGCCATCCCCAAGCGAAAGTGCGGTCTTCCCTCATATGAAGGAAAATTGACTTGGCTCGAAACCAATCTGCAACAAAGCCCGCGCTCTAGCGGCATGACCTGGATACAGGCCAGCCGCAGAGTTGACCCAACGAAAACAGCCGGCACAAATTAAGATGAACATGCAATCGAACGCGATCTCCTGGCTCTTCAGGATAAGCATAGCCGCAGCAATGATTGGCGGCGTCGGCACCTTCGCCGGCAGCCCGACGACGAAGCTTGCGGAGATGACTACAAGCGAAGTTTCGACGTTGCATGCCGCACTGTTTTTCGCCACGGTCTGGATCATGTCCAGCCCGCGCATTAACCGGCTCAGGACCCTCTGGCGGGTCGGTTTTGGGCTGAAGAAGATGCGCGGCCCCTCCGGCAACTTGCAGCCGAGAGGACCGAAGGCCCGCGCCGCGACGGGGGGCTCCGCTGGCGGCGCGGGCACTTCGGGGGTGTCCCTGAAGGCATGACTCCGAACCGAAAGACGCATCGCGAAAAGTGGTCCTGGTTTTCGGGGAAAGATCGTGCCCGAAAACAGGCCATGCGCAGCAGGTCTGAATTTGTGGAACGGATACGATGAACACGAAATTTGCAGCTTCGGTGCTTTCCGCACTGCTCTATGCACAGGGCCTGCTCGGCTTTGCCGGCCTCGCCATCGTGCTGCTTAGGGATCATGCCCATGCGAGCGAGTTTGTCACGGCCAGCGAAATGCCGTCAGGTCCATCGCTTCTTGTGGTGCGCTGAGCGCCTGGGCCTGTGGACAGTACGGTGAGGGCCCCGGCCTCAATCGGCGAACTGCGTCGGCGGATCGAACCGGTAGCCCGCACCACGTATGGTGGTGATGGTTTCGGTGTCGAGCTTGCGGCGCAGTCGCACGATGCGCGAATCGATCGAGCGGTCGAAGGCATCGGCATTTTCGGCGGGTGCGGCGGCAATGATGTCGTCGCGCGTCAAGACCTTGCGCGGACTGGCCAGGAACAATCTGAGCAGCGCCACCTGGCCCGGCGACAATTGTTCTTCCGTGCCCGAGCGATGCATGACCATGGCCGACCGGAGGTCGACCGTCGCGTTCTCCAGCACGACCAATTCCCCGGCGCTCCTGCCGCGCCGTGCCAGCAAGCCGCCGATACGGGCGGCGAGTTCCCTGACGTTAAGCGGGCTCTCGACAACGTCGGCGGCGCCGAGTTCGAGCGCCAGCACCTTGTCTACGAGATCGGCCGGCCGGCAGATCAGGATGAAATCCGGCCCGCCCTCGCCGCCATGGCGCCTGAGCAGATCACGCCCTTCCGCCTGGCTCAGGCCATCGCCGACGACGACGACATCGATGCCTTTTCCGGAAAGCAAGGATTCGGCTTCCCACGGCTGCCGCACCGCGCGCACGTCATGACCGCGCCGTTCGAGATGGTCGGCGAGATCGGTTGCGACCACTTCGGCGACGGAGACAAGCGCGATGATGGATCGTGCAGCCATTTTTCTTCCACCCTGCAACCGGCAACCCAAGATGAGTGCTGGACATGATGTTTATACCCAATCTACTTTCGGCTGAAAGTGGGAGCGAGAGCATAGTGCGGGCACGAATTGTCATCGTCGAGGACGAGCCGGATCTGAGGGACGCTGTCGCCGAGTATCTCGGTGCCAGCGGCTACGATGTCGCTACGGCCGAGAGTGCCAGCGCCGCCCGAACCTTGCTGGAAACGCAGTCGTTTCACCTGGCCATCCTCGACATCGCCATGCCAGGCGAGGACGGCCTGTCGCTCGGTCGCTGGCTGCGCTCGAAAATGCCGATCGGCATCATCTATGCCACCGCCGCTGGCACCGCGCTCGACCGCATCGTCGGGCTGGAACTTGGCGCCGACGACTACATCGTCAAACCTTACGAATTGCGCGAGGTGCTGGCGAGGGTCCGCAGCGTACTGCGCCGCGTGCCGCAGCCGGCCGAGCCGCAGGCCGCCAAGACCGAAACAGCTGCTAACCGCCGTTTCATGAGCTTCGGCCCTTTCCATGCCGATCTCGACGGCCGGTTCGTCACCGGCACCAATGGGACGGTCATCGACATGGCCAAGAGCGAGTTCGACGTGCTGGAGGTCTTCCTGACACGCGCCAACCGTTTGCTGACGCGTGCGGCGATCTCCGAGGCGATCGGCTTCGTGGAAGATCCTGAATCGTCACGTGCGGTCGATATCCGCATCATGCGGCTGAGAAAGAAGATCGAGGCGGACCCGTCCAATCCGAAATTCCTGCGCACGGTCCGAGGCGAAGGCTATATCTTCTCGCTGCCGACCGGCGAAAGCAACTGAGCGGCGCGACCACTGTACCACTCTGGCCTGGCACGACTGTGTAATGACGGCTGAAGCAGCACGCAGCGATATCCAAGGCGTCAGGCACGGCGCGGCGATGGCCGCTGTCCATATCGTTCGCCGGCTTCGCGAAGCTGGCGATTGGCAGCGCGAGATGGACGGTATCCTCGAAACGCTCTGCGGGGCCATGGATTGCCAGCGTGGCATCCTGTTTCGGCTGCGCGAGCTGCCCGGCCAGGGCTTTGCCCAGTCGGTCGCGGCCTACTGGATCGACCCCCGATTTGGTGGCGAACTGGCGTCGCCGACGGTGATCATGCAGTCTGTTGTCAATTCGGACCCACTGCTGGAACGGTTGGCGGAGGACGAGCGGCAAGGCAAGATCTTTGCCGGGCACACGCGCGACCTCGACGGGTTTCTGAGAACCGACTTCGAAAAGCAGCACATCAAGTCGTTCCTGTCGGTGTCGGTCTTCGCGCATGGCCATTTGTGGGGCACGCTGGCGGTCAACGATTGCGTGGACGAGCGCGAATGGACCGACGAGGAAGAGGCAACGCTGCACATCGTAGCGCTAGCCATAGGCGACGCCATCGAACGATCCCTTTCCGATGCCCATGCCAGCGAAGTCATCCGCCGCACCATGCTGCAGGCTTCGCTCGACGCCATCATCGTCATCGACGAGACCGGTTCGATCATCGAATTCAATCCAGCTGCCGAAAAGATGTTCGGCTACCAACGCAGTGCCATCCTCGGCAAGGACCTGCTCGACACCGTCGTTCCGGAATATTATCGCAAGGGCTATGTGTCGGGCGCCGAATACATGTCGGGCCGCGGCGCGCCGATGGTCGGCCAGCGGATCGAGACTGTAACCCAGAATGCGGCCGGCGAGGTCTTTCCGATCGAACTGACGGCGACCGAGATGCGGGTCGGCGACCGCCGCCTGATCTTCGGCTCGATTCGCGACCTGCGCGACAAATTGCGCGCCGAGGAGGAGATCGGCCGCCAGCGCGAAAAGCTGCACCAGAACGAGAAGATGGCGGCCATGGGCTCGCTGCTTGCCGGCGTGTCACACGAGCTCAATAACCCGCTTGCCGTGGTCGTCGCCCAATCGACGCTGCTGCATGAGTTCGCTTCAGATCCGCAGACCAAGGTGCGGGCCGAGAAGGTGCGCGCCGCCGCCGAGCGCTGCGGCCGCATCGTCAAGAGCTTCCTCTCGATGGTCCGCTTGCATCCGTCGTCACAGGCCGAGACCGACCTCAACCAGGTGGTCCGCGCGGCACTCGAAGTGACTGCTTACGGCGCCAGGTCGACCGGCATCATTATCGATACCGATTTCGCCAGCGGCCCGCTGCTGGCCATGGCCGACGCCGACCACGTGACGCAAGTGGCTGCCAACTTCCTCATCAACAGCCAGCACGCTCTGGCCGGCATCGGCGGCGACCGGCTGATCAAGGTCCGCACGTTTCGCAGCGATCGCGGCAATCCCTGTTTCTCGGTCGAGGACAACGGCCTGGGGGTGCCGGAAGCGATACGCTCGCGCATCTTTGAATCCTACTTCACCACCAAGCCGGTCGGCGTCGGCACCGGTATCGGCCTGTCGATCTCGAAATCGATCATCGAACGGCACAATGGCAATGTCTGGTTCGAGGAAGTTCTGCCGAGGGGCGCGCGTTTCGTCGTCCAGTTGCCGGCGATCGCCGGCGGCGCGGCCGCCGCCGGCGAAAGCCCGTCGCGCTCGAGCGGATTGCGTCATGCGCTGATCATCGACGACGAGCCGGATGTCGCCGCCTCGCTGTCCGATATTCTGGAGTTGATGGGCATCAAGTCGCGGGTCGTGCCGGCCTGGGAATCGGCCGCCGCGACCTTGTCCGGCCATATGCCACCTGACATCGTCTTTTCCGATCTGCGCATGCCCGGCACCAGCGGCATATCGATTTACCGCGAACTGCTCGCCGAAAAGCCTGATCTGGCGCGGCGCTTCGTTCTGGTCACCGGCGACCTGATCGGCGCAAAGGCCGAAATCGAGGCATTGCCCGCGCCGCAGCGTCCGCAGATCCTGGAAAAGCCGTTCAGCACGCTGGACGTGCGCGGCGTGCTATCGGCCATCGCCGAGCAGGTCGCATTGGGCAGCTAGGGCCGTTCTTAGGATCCTCAAAGAAAGCTCCCGACCGATGCGGCGGGAGCCTGCCTGGAGCGCTGGAGGGTCGCTCGGGGCATCAAAAAACGTTTGGCGTATCGGTCAGCGGCGTGGAGTTGGCAATCACGCGAACCGCGCGCGCCTTGTGAATGCCGGATTGCTCGGCGATGACGCGCAGGCAGTCCGCACTTTCGGCGCCCCAGGCCTGCCCCTTGCAGACAAAATCGATCTCCGGCATCGGCAGGCGCGCGGTCTTTGTCGTGGTCGGCGCGCCGTCGACGATGTTTGCCGGCGGGTTCAGCGAAGCAAAGGCGGGACCAACCGCCGGCGCGAACGCCATGCCGGCGAAGGCGGCGGCGCCCAGCACCACGAACAACGCCATCGGATGGTTGTTGGCGCGCTGGCGCAGCGCCAGCTTCGGCCGCCGATCGTTGCGCTCCGGCGCCTGCAGGCGGCGGTCATTGTAGGCAGTCTGGATTCTCGTATACATCGCCCTTCCCTTCGTCGATTTTCTTTTTCTGTGGAAACGAACTTAGCCGCACCTTGTAACGGACGAACGACGCACGCAAACTGACCGTGTAACAGATTCCGAAACGGAAATTCGGGCATTACCGGGCACATCCGGTCATGCATGCGAAGGAGTTCGTAGCTGAACTGTTTCGTGCAGTCGCATGTCCACGGGATTGATCACGGCGCCGCTCTGGCCCGGCGACCTCCGGTCGGCACCTCTATCCGCCTCGCCTGCGACCAATGAGGCGCTTGTGACTATGGCGGATTGAATATCGAGAGGATTTTCTGTGCAGCAATGCGCCCAGCCACGATTGCGCCTTCGACATAGCCCGGAAATGTCGGTGACAATTCCGAGGATGCGAAATGCACTGGCGGCGCCCCGGCCAGGATGGTTTGTTCGGCGTCGGCGGCCCTCGTATCGATGATGAGATCGCCGTAGCCGCCGCCGCTCCAGCGATCATCGGTCCAGTCGCGATAGCTGAAATCGGTGAAGTTGCCTGCGTCCGCGCCGAGCGCCTGCTTCAGCCGCGCTGTGACCTCGGCGCGCAACGCGGCATTTCCCAGTTCCCGCCAGCGCAGGGCAAGCGGCCCGCCGACGAAGACGACCAACGCAGGGTGGCCGCCATCCTTGCTGGCGTCACAGGCAAAAAGTGCCGGCGGATCGCGCCACATCACCATGCCGCTCAAGCCCTTGGCGCGCCAAAAGGCTGTGGGATAGCGCACCTGCATTTTGATCACCGCGCCGCTTTGCCAGACACCAAGGGCCTTTTCCAAGGCAGCCGGCAGCGGCGGCGCGAAGTCCAGCTTCGAAGCCATCATCGGCGGTATCGCGATCAGCGCCGCTCGCGCCGTGATCGAGCCCGTCGTCGACGCGAGACGAACTCCTCCCAGTCTGCGCTCGATCGTTCTGACCGGCGTGTTCAATCGCAGGCGGTCGCCGAGATCGCCGGCCAGATCATCCGCCAGGGACTGCATGGTTTCGTGCACGAAATACTGCAGCTCCGACACCTCATTGGTGATACGGCTGTCATTGTCGATGAGGTGCCAAAGCGGCAGTTTTTCGAGCGCCTGGCACCACAGGCCCTCGATCATCGAGCGGAAAGCCGCCTTGGCCTCGTCGGGATCGTTCTGGCGATCGAGCCATGCGGCGACGGTCAAGCCGGCAATAGTCGGATCGCCCGGTGCAATCGCGTTCATGCGGTCGCGGATCGCCATCGAGGCATAGTAGATTTGCTCGGCTTCCTTTTTGCCCGTCCGCGGCTGGGCAATGACTTCGCCCTTAACATGGGTCTCGACCAACGTCTTACCGCGCGTTCGCACCAAGGCCATCAGTTCCGGCATGTCCTCGCACAGGAATTGACCGCCGCTGTCGAACCGCTCGCCAAGCCCGTTCCACCTGGACTCGACCCGCCCGCCGACGCGGCCGCGCGCCTCAAGCAGCACAAAATCAATGCCGGCCTTGTTCAATTCATGTGCGGCTGACAGGCCCGTGAAGCCGGCGCCGACGACGGCGACATCGGTTCGTACGGCCCGGCGCTTCAAGAGGCGGCCTTGAAGTTCTCGAAGTCCGCAATCATCCGCGGCTTGAGCTCCGGAGACAACGGTCCTGTCGAGATCATCAAAACCCCGCTCGATCGATACCTTGCAGGTCGCTGGCTACTGTGCCGGGCGACACGCTTTAGCCGATGGTCTTTTCCAGCATGCTGATCCAGTTGCGATAGGCGATCTTCTCGATCAGCGCGCGACCGAAGCCGCGCGCGGCGAACGCATCGAGCAGCTTCGGCAGGCCAGCGACGTCGCCGATCACAGCCGGGATCATGGCGCCGTCGAAATCGGACCCTAGGCCGACGCCGTCTTCGCCCAGCGCCTGCAGCAGTGAATCGACATGGCGCGCCATGATGTCGATACCGGTATCGGCATTCATCCTGCCGTCTTCGCGCAAGAACCCGGTGGCGAAATTCAGCCCGACCATGCCGCCCGACTCGCGGATCGCGCCAAGCTGCCAGTCGGTGAGGTTGCGGGAATGGCCGCAGATCGCATGGACGTTCGAGTGGGTCGCGACCAGCGGTGCGTCGCTGATCTCGGCGACGTCGCGAAACCCCTTTTCATTGAGATGCGACAGATCGACCATAATGCCGAGCTGGTTGCAGGCCTTGACCAGTGCCTTGCCGGCATCGGTCAGGCCAGGTCCGGTGTCGGGCGTCGACGGGAAACGGAACGGCACGCCGTGGCCGAAAGCATTCGGCCTGCTCCAGACGATGCCGAGCGAGCGCAAGCCGGCCGCATGCAGCACGTCGAGCATGGTCAGTTCGGGGTCGATCGCCTCGACGCCTTCTATATGGAACACCGCCGCGATCGACCCTTGCGCCATCGCGTTTCGCACGTCGCCGGCGCTCCGGCAGACGGTGAGCGCCGACGCTCGCTCCAGCCTGAACAGGATCGAGGCCATGGCGATGGTGGAAGCGAGCGCGTCGGCGCGCGGAATTTCTGGCGGCAACGGCTCGGTATCGCTCGGCGCAGGTGGAACCGCACTGCGCTTCGATTTCTCGAGCGGCGGCGGGAATATCGCGAACATGCCGCCGGCAAAGCCGCCCTTTTTCGCGCGCGGCAGGTCGATGTGGCCACCCGATGTTCCCTCGATGAACAGCTTTTCGACATCCGCGTCTTTCGACTGATAGAGCCTGAGCAGCGTATCGTTGTGGCCGTCGAAGACGGGAACAAGATCAGTTTCGGTCATCAAGGGATCATTCGGTTCGATTGGTCGGGCGCAATATACCTACTTAGGCAAGGCAATACCCAGTAGGCAAGACAGGCACCTAGTAGGCAAGAGGTGCGATCTGTGCAAATGCCACAGCGATGCATGCCCTTGTGGCTGCCCGCCCATAACCGTCATCGAGCGCCGGGCCTGCGGCTAGGATCGACGCTATTGCTTCAGCACGTCGGACCATTCCTGGTGACGTCGGAACTGGGCGTTGGCGAACGGGCAGAGCGGAATGATCTTCTTGCCCGCCGCGCGCGCGTCCTCCACGGCGCGGGTGACGAGACGAAGCCCCGCGCCCTGGCCGCGAAACGCATCCGGCACTTCGGTGTGATCTATGATGATCTGGTGCTCGCCGATCTTGGTGAAGGTCATCTCGGCCTCGGCGCCGTCGGGCCCGCGCAAGAGATAACGGCCCTTGGAACCGCGATCCTCCAGTTCGATCTCCGGCAATTGGTCAAGCATTGCTTACGCTCCTTCTACCGGCGTAGCGGACAGGAATCGCCGCGCCGCCTCGATCTCGTTCGACTGCACCTCATGGCCGCCGTCGTGCCACTCCACTGTGGCATCGGCGCCCCCGGCGCGCAAATAGGCTTCGAGCCGAGCGGTCAGGTTCGGCGGGCAGATCGGATCGCGTTTGCCTGCGGTGACCAGGATGCGGCGGCCGGCGAGACTTCCTTTGATTTCCGGCTCGAACGGAATCAGGGGATGCATAAGCACCGCCGCGTCGAACAGAGAGGGCGCCGCGAACAGCACCGAGGCCAGGATGTTGGCGCCGTTGGAATAGCCGAGGCCAAGCACCGACGAGGGCTTTGCCGCCTCGACATGCGCCTTGATGAAGCCAACCATCTTGTCCGTCGCGCGTGCCAGGTCGCTCATGTCGTAGACGCCCTCGCCGGTGCGCCGGAAGAACCGCGCGGCACCTTGTTCAGAGACATCGCCGCGCGGCGAAACGATGGTCGCCTGCGGCGCGAGATCGCGTCCGAGCGACAGAAGCTGGTTCTCGTCGGCCCCTGTGCCATGGAAGACGAAAAACAGCGGACTGTCCGGCGAACCGGGCAGTGTCTTGTAGATGTAAGCGTCCTTGCTCATGGCCTTGTCCTCAGTCTTCCAGCTTCTGCAAATGTTGCTCGAGATAGGGCCTGAGATGCTGGTGCTGCGATGGCAGCTTCAACGCCTCGCCGAGATGAGCAGTGTCTTCGTCGCGATCGAAGCCCGGCTCGTTGGTCGCGACCTCGAACAGCACGCCGCCCGGCGTGCGGAAATAAATCGCCCAGAAATAATCGCGGTCGATCACCGGCGTCACCTGGTAACCGGTATCCATTAGCGCCTTGCGCACTTCGAGCTGCTTGGCGCGGTTTTCGACAGCGAAGGCGACGTGGTGGACGGAGCCGGCGCCGAGACCGGCAAAAGCGGTGCCCGGCAGCGATTCGATGTCGACTATATTGGCGCCATTGCCGTTCTTCACCGCCAGCCTTTTTACAGTGCCGGACATGTCGACTTCCTCATAGCCCATGAATTTCAGCAGCTCTTCGGTGGCGCCGCCGTCCTTCAGCCTGAGCGACACCGAGTGAAAGCCGCGGATCGCCTCGTCCGAGGGAACATCGCCCTTCGCCCACGGCGCACGGGTGTCGGCCTTGTTCTCGACCAGCGCGAACCCGTCGCCATCGGGACCGGCGAAGCCAATGCGCTTGTCGCCGAAGCTCTCTTCGCGCGACAGGCCGGCGATGCCCTCATCGGCGAACCGTTTTTCCCAATAGGCTAGCGTGCCTTCGGGCACGGAATAGACCGTGGTGCCGACCTCGCCGACGCCGTGGCGGCCCTTGCCGATGTTGGGGAACGGAAAATAGGTCATCACCGAACCGGGTGTGCCGAACTCGTCTGCATAGTAGAGATGGTAGACATCCGGAGCGTCGAAATTGACGGTTTTCTTGACCCGGCGCAGGCCGAGCTTTTTGGTGAAGAATTCATTGTTCTGGCGTGCATCCCTGGCCATCGAGGTGACGTGATGCAGGCCTTTGATCTGGTCGAGCATTTCCTGCTCCTTCCCTTGTCCTGTGCGGCCCATGCCGCGGTCCACGCCAATATGAGGACCCGCCACCCAGCGGCAAAGGCCGCAAACACAGAATGGACTGTGCCCTATCAGTGAACAGTGAGACGGCCTCTGTTCACCATTTGGCGAACACCTGAGGCTTGCATCGCCACAAAAATTCGGCTCCATGAGCGGCACGTTTTTGATGAAGGATACAGCATTGGTCAGAAAAGACAGACGCCCGAATGTTCTCCTGATCACCTGCGACCAGTGGCGCGGCGACTGCCTGTCGGCGGCAGGCCATAAGGTGGTGCGGACGCCAAACGCCGACGCGCTTGCCGCCGAGGGTGTGCTGTTTCGACAGCATTATGGCGGCGCGGCGCCCTGCTCGCCGGCACGCGCCTGCCTTTACACCGGCCTTTACCAGATGAACAACCGCGTCTGCCGCAACGGCACTCCGCTCGACGCCCGCCACGGCAACATCGCGCTCTCGGCACGCAGTCTCGGCTATGATCCGACGCTGTTCGGCTACACTGACGTATCACCCGATCCGCGCACACTCGCGCCAGGCGACCCGCGGCTGAAAAGCTATGAAGGCGTGCTGCCCGGCTTCACCGTGCGCCAACTCCTGCCTGAGCACCAGAAACCGTGGCTGTCTTGGCTCAAGGCGCGCGGCATCGATAGCAGCGCCGCTTTTCCCGATATCCATCGCCCTGCGGACGAGCTTGGAGCCAGGACCGACGGCGCCGTGACCAACGCGCCGCCCGTCTACTCGAAGGCCGAGACCCCAGCCGCTTTCCTGACCGGCGAATTCGTCCGCTGGCTTGGCGAACAGGAGCGCGATACACCGTGGTTCGCACATCTTTCCTTCCTCAGCCCGCATCCGCCCTTCATCGTGCCGGAGCCTTACAACAGGATGTATGATCCGGCCGACGGTACAGCCTTCCGCCGCGCCGCAAGCTGGCGGGCCGAGGCAGAAAGCCACCCCTTCCTTGCCTATGACTTTGACCAGCAGGAGCGTTCGAAATTCCGCCCCGGCGCCGAGGGCAAGGTGCGCGACTGGGGCGACGACGATTTTCGCCGCATCCGCGCGCTTTATTACGGCATGATCTCGGAGGTCGACGCGCAGCTTGGCCGCATCTGGCAGGCGGTCAAGGCGGCGGGTGCATGGGACGAGACCATCATCGTGCTGACCTCCGACCATGCCGAGATGATGGGCGACCATTACATGCTGGGCAAGGGCGGCTTCTTCGACGGCAGTTTTCATATTCCGCTGATCATCCGCGACCCGCGTCGCCGCAAGGCGGCCGGCGCCAGCGTCGACCGCTTCACCGAGGCGGTAGACATAGCGCCGACATTGCTCGACCTTCTTGGCGAGGAAACGCCGCCGCATCTGGACGGACAGTCGCTGAAGCCGTTCCTGGATGCCGGGGAGCCGGACGACTGGCGCGAGGCCGCGCATTGGGAGTTCGATTTTCGCTCGGTTGCCGACGGTGGTGCCGAGCGCCATTTCGGCATCGGTTCGCGCCAGTGCAATCTGGCCGTCATCCGCACGAAACAATTCAAATACGTACATTTCGTTGGCGGCCTGCCGCCGCTGCTGTTCGACCTGGAGCAGGATCGAGACGAACTCACCAATGTCGCTGCCGAGCCGGCCTATCTGCCGGTCCGGCTGGAGCTTGCCGAAAGGCTGCTTGCCTGGCGGGCCGAACATCTCGACCAGTCGCTGGCGCTCGCCGAACTGACCGAGGATGGCGTTGCCGGCCACGTCGCAGGCCTGCCACCTTTCCAGTCATGAAAAAAGGCCCGCGCCTTTGCCGGCACGGGCCTCTTTCATCGTTTGAGTAAACTAGCGCATGATCATGCGCTGGGTATCGCGGTTTTGCGTATAGGTGCCCTTGTCATAGGCGACCTGCGCCTCGAGCTGCTCCTTGGTGAAGTTCGTGTAGAGATAGCGGTTGCCATCCTTGTCGGTCATGAATTTAAGGTTGTCCATGCCGACAGCCACTTCCTTCTCGCCAACGCCAAGGAAACCGCCAACGTCGATGATGACGGCGTCGACCTTCTTGTCGCCGGTCAGCACAACGTCACCAATCTCACCGACATTGACATCATTGGCGCCATAGACGGTGGTTCCAACCAAATCCTCGGACCGGATTTCGTTGATCGGCATTTCGGTCAGCGCCGACTTGTCGATCGCCGCGGTCTTCGTCTGGTCAGGGGTTGAGGCGTCAGGCGTTGCTGCAGCCGGAGCCTCGGCTGTCTTGTCCATTGGAGCCGGAGCAGCGGTGTCAGGCGTTGCCGCCGGGGCCTGCGCCATCTTATCGGCCGGGGCTGGAGCCGGAGCCTCGGCTGTCTTATCCATCGGGGCCGGGGCAGCGGTGTCAGGCGTTGCCGCCGGGGCTTCCGCGGTCTTTTCCGCCGGGGCTGGGGCCGCAGTGACAGTAGGGGTGGTCGTCACCGGTGCCGGCGCCGCCGGGTCAGTCGATGCGGTAGTCGCCGGGGCAGGATCATAGGGCTCGCGGTTGAACTCCGGCAACGCCTCTAGGTCTTCCTTCGTGGTCTCGGCCACCAGCCAGCGATCGCCGTCCCTCTCCGCCCACTTGGCCTTATCGAACTGATAGGCGACATTCTTTTCACCAACCTCAAGGAAGCCGCCGACGCCAATGATCAGTGACTCGGCCTTGCCGTCCTTGGCCAGAACGATGTCGTTCACGTCGCCAATGTTTTGAGCGTCGTCGCCAGTGCCGTTGTAGACGGTTTCGCCGATGATGTTGGTGGCAAGATTACCGTCGGCACGCTTCACAGGTTCGGCCGGAGCTGCGGTGCTATCGGCTGGAGCCGCTGGAGCGTTCTGTGCCGTGGTGTCGGTCGAGGTCGATGGAGCAGGAGCCGCGGCCGTGGTGTCGGTGGCCGCAGGAGCCGGATCATAAGGCTTGCGGTCGAAGTCCGGCTGAGCCGTCAACTCATCCTTTGTGGTTTGGGCAATCAGCCAGCGGTCGCCATTCCGTTCGGCCCATTGCAGCTTGTTGTAGTCGAAAGTGACATTCTTGGCGCCAACGCCAAGAAAGCCGCCGACTCCGATGACGACGGATTTCGCCTGACCGTTTTCATCGAAAACGACATCGCTGACATTACCGATGTTCTCGGCATCATCGCCTGTGCCATTATAGACCGATTCACCAATGATATTGGTGACCAGGCTGCCCTCGGCGCGGGCAACGGGCGCCGCCGGGGCAGTATCCTGGACTGCCGGGTCCTGCGTCGGCGCCGGGGTTGTAGCCGTCTGCGCATATGCACCGGTCGCAATCAGCGCTGCGAGCGCGGTGGTGGTCAAAAGGGTGCGGATCATCGTAATCCTCCTCACGTATTATCTCGTTCGCGCCGCGAGCATGGGAGATCGGTCGCGGCATCACACATTCACAACGTCGTGACCGCGCGGTTGTTCCGACACCATGACGGGTGTCGTGCAAAAACCACCCCAAATCGCGCCCAAGCATGCGTTCGGCCGGTGAGATTCGCCCCTGTATTTTCGTCAGAGCTGTGGAACTTTTTTTCAGCCCCCCCGTTTCAGCCTGTGGCTTGGTCTGTCCTGGCCGATGATTATCCAATGGTTGACAAGAAAAATCGGAGCGGGGGATGCGATTTGCGGCGGTGCTGAACCGGGAGGGCGGTACCCTGCGCACGATTGATCTTTCCGCCTTCGCGGACCGGATGCGCCAGACGTTGGAGGCAGCAGGTCACTCCATCGATATCGACATCGTTGCTGGCAACGAGATCGTCGGAGCGCTGGACCGCATCGCTTCGAAGCACAGTGTCGACATTGTGCTGGCCGGTGGCGGCGACGGCACCATTTCGGCTGCAGCGGCTCGGTTGATGGGCAGGAAGAAGGCACTTGCCATTTTACCGGCTGGCACGATGAACCTGTTCGCACGCGGGCTCGGCATCCCACAGACCCTTGACGCGGCCGTGGAATCCTTTGCCGACGGCGAGGTGATCGCAGTCGACATGGCAACCGCCAACGGCCGTCCATTCGTGCATCAGTTCTCGATCGGCATGCATGCCAGGATGGTTCAGCTTCGCCAGACCATGGAATTTGGCTCGCGGTTGGGAAAGATGCGGGCTTCAGTGAAGGCTGCCTGGGCGGCGATCAACAACCCGTCGGCAATGAAGGTGACGCTGATCATCGGCGAAGCCGAGATCGTGACGCGCATCACCGGCATCGGCATTACCAACAATCTGTTTGGTGAGGGTCATCTGCCCTATGCCGACAATCCCGCCGGCGGCGTGCTCGGCATCTATGTCACGGTGGCGCGGCGGCGCGGCGAACTGGTCAGGTTCCTCTTCGACGTAGCGCGCGGCAAATGGCGCGACAGTGAGCACGTCGAGATCCACCAGGCCGACCGGGTCGTTTTGAAAGTCCACTCGACGGCCAAGAAACTTCGCGCCGTCATGGATGGCGAACTGGTCAGGCTCGACCGCGAAACGACGATCGAAATCCATCCTGGCGCGCTGAATGTTCTGGTTCCGGCGCGCGCTGTCCAAGCGAAGGCCGCATGATGCATCCCGGCATAGTCGATCGGAAGGCTTCAGCCCTTGGGAATCTCGCCCTGCTCGTTCCTGGGAAGCTCGCCCTGTTCGGTTGTCGACGTCCTGTCTATCATGTTGCCGTAAATCTCCGCGATGCCCCAAGCGATAAACGCCAAAAGCAGCGCCGCTATCAAGATACGGAAAGTGTGCCACCCCCAGCGTCCCTGGCGGGCTTTGTCTTCAGGAACGATCTTGGGCATGATCGGCCTCCATGTCGTTTGGCGCTTGCATGTCGTTCGGTGCCGGCGGGCGCAGCTGGCAAAATGTGGTTGGGTAACGGTTCCTCAAGGCGAAGGTTCCGGTTCAGGGCCAGGCAACTTGGCCTGGCGCGAATGGCTGCAAGCCGATGTATTTGGGGGCCTTGTGAATAGCAGGGTAGTGAACAAGCCGAATCTGCCGGTCGATGTCCTTGGCGTGGTAAGGGCGCAGGACCGGCTTGCCGTACTCCACGGTCTCGATGCAATCGACACGGCGGCCGATCCTGACTTCGACAATATCAGCGGGCTCGCCGCCGCGGTGATGCAAACGCCTATCGCGCTGGTGACACTGCTCGATGACGAGCGGCAATGGTTCAAGTCCTGTGTCGGCCTGGATGAGGCCGAGGCCGCGACCGACACATCTTTCTGCGCCCATACCATTGCCATCGGCGACAAGCCGATGGTGGTGACCGATGCGACCACGGATTCACGTTTCAACACCAGCCCGCTGGTCACTGGCGAGCATCATGTTCGTTTCTATGCTGGTGCCACGATTGTGGTGGCCGGCGCCCGGATCGGCGCGCTCTGCGTGCTCGACCGGAAGCCGCGCGCGTCGCCGTCTGCCGCCCAGCTCGAACAATTGACGGCGCTCGCCAGCCTCGCCGCCAGCCTGTTCGCATTGAAGGACGCCACCCGCAACGGCGCCAGCGCCGCTGCGGCACTGGCGCGCGAGGAAAAGCGGCGCGGCATTGCGCTCGATGCCGCCTCGCTCGCTAGCTGGGCCTGGGATATTCATACCGACATAATCGAATGCGATGTCCGGTTGTCCGAGCTGTTCGACCTGCCGCGCTCGACCCGGCTGAGAGCGCGCGATATCCTTGCCGCCATCGACCCGCGCGATGTCTACCAGACCGAGACGCGCTTTCGCGACGCGCTGACCGGCGGCGACGACTATTTTGGCGAATACCGCGTCAAGGGCTTCAGTCCGCCGCGCTGGCTCGCTACGCGCGGCCGTGTCATCGAGCGCGACGGCGACGGCAAGCCGACGTTGATCTTCGGCGTCAATTACGACATCACCGAACGCAAGCTCGGCGACGAGCGGCAACGGCTCCTGCTGCGCGAGCTGAACCATCGCGTCAAGAACACGCTGGCGACCGTGCAGGCGCTGGCGACGCAGACCGTTCGCCATGCCCGCCAGCCGGGCGATTTCCTCGAAGCCTTCAGCGCCAGGCTTCAGGCGCTGGGCGCCGCCCATAGCCTGCTGTCCGACCGCGAGTGGCGCGGCATCGGCATCCGCGAACTCGTGCAGATCGAGGTCAAGCCGTTCGACACCGCGGAACAGCCGCGCATGACGATCTCAGGCGCCGATGTGCTGCTTTCGCCCGACCAGGCAGTCGGGCTCGGCCTGATCCTGCATGAACTGGCCAGCAACGCGCTGCAACACGGATCGCTGTCGGCGGCTTCGGGCAAGGTCGATCTCGACTGGAAGGCACAGGGGCGGAGAGGCGCTCGGCGCCTGGTGCTGACCTGGCGCGAAAGCGGCGGGCCTGAAGTTGCCTCGCCCGAACGCCACGGCTTCGGCTCTATCCTGATCCGCCGCAGCCTGGCCAAGGTCATCTCCAGTGAAGTGACCCACGAATTCCGGCCGGAAGGCGTGTTCGCCGAAATATCGATGCCGCTGGAGGATCTGCCGAAGTGACGGCTCGACCATGATCCCGAACCGAAGGTCCGCGTTAGCGAAAGTGCGAACCGGTTTCGGATAACGTCATGGTCAAACAAGAGAAGAATCGCTTCGAGCTATTTCGCCTCGCCAGCATCCGGATCGTCGGCATCGGGCTTTGTGTTTTCGCGGTAGATGGCGTAGGCGGCGAGTGCAATCGCCGGGGCGAGTATGGTGCCCAGGCCGCCCTTCCCCTTGAGTAGCGCCGGCAGCACGGCGAGCGCGGCCGTGATGCCGACCGCCTTCATGTCGGCTTTGCGCCTCCGCGCCCGGCGTCGGGCGCGCACGCCGGCCGACAGCTGATGGATGAGCAGGAGAAGCCCTGCGATCACCAGGAAGCCGACCCCGAAAACAAGGCAGGCTGCCATCGGCCCGTAGCGACCCGCCACCCAGACATAAGCCGCTCCGACGAGGAAACCGACGCCGCACAGTGCTGCAAGTCCTGCGAGCGCATAGACGATTGCAGCCGTGCGCGCGCGGCGCATGGCTGCAACAGCTTCACCCGAGGCGAGGCCCGAGATGAACGATGCCAGCATTCCCATCTGGCTGGGGGCTAGCGGCGCGCGAGAAGCGCGAACAGAAAGCCGACGCCTGCCGCGATTGCCAGCGACGTCACCGGCTTTTCGCGCACGCTCGCCACCACTTGCGCTTCGAGATCCCTGGCATTGCTGCGCATATTCTCAAATGCTGCTTCGCCTTGGGCGCGCAATTGCTCGACCCCTTCGGCAGCAACGCGACGAGCAGCCCCGTAGCCATGTTGGCCGGTCTCGGCCAGCTGTTCGGTGAGTTTCTGAATGTCGACTTTCAGCTGCCTGATGTCGGCTTCAAGGTCCGAATTCGGCCGGCTTTCGTTCGGGGACTTTCCTGCGGCAGTCGCCATTGCTTAACTCCTTGCGTTTGCTCGGATCGAAACGTTCGACCCACCCCAAGGTTCCGAAATCGGAACAACTCCATGAAAGGGTGTTTCCGCAGGCGAGTCCAGCCCGACACGTCGCCGGTAGCCGCTCAGATCAGCGGTCGGCGATCTTCGCTCAACCCTTCCCAGCGGGCGAGTTCCTTGAGCCTTTCGGTGTCGACCACCTCGCAGCCGCCGTCGCGCCAGAAGATAAGATTGCGGTCGATCAGCTTGCGGATCGTCTTGTTGGTGTGGACCAGCGACAGGCCGAGCGTATCGGCGAGGTGCTGCTGCGTGATCGGAATCTGCACGGGCGTCCTGCCGTTCAGCCCGACCACCCGGGCGCGGCTGGAGATGAATGCGATGACATAGGCTGCACGCTCGAGCGCGGTGCGTCTGCCGATACTGAGCAGGTTCTCGTCCAGCATGCGCTCCTCTCGCGAGGCGATCCAGGTGATGTCGTAGGCGAGGCCCGGATAGTTGCGGTAGAGTTCGGGAAGGGATTCCCGCTCGAAGACGCAGAGCAGCATCGGCGACAGCGCTTCCACGGAATGCTGCATCTCGCCCATCAGGCTGCCTTGCAAACCGATGAGATCGCCTGGCATGGAATAGTTCAGAATCTGGCGGCGGCCATCCGACAGCAATTTGTAGCGGAAACCCCAACCCGACAGCACCGTATAGAGATGGGCGCTGTGGCTTCCCTCCACCAGAACGGTAGCCCCCTTGTCGACGGCCAGTTCGCCCTTCTTGAGCGCATTGACGAAGACAAGTTCCTGCTCCTCGAACGCCCGGAACGCCGGCAACGGCCGCAGTGGGCAGTTCTCACATGAATACCGGCGGGTGGACAAAGAACGGCCGTTCTGGCCAGACATTTCAGTCCCTCTTCGAAAGCGGGCCCTCTTCCGGAGGGCGATAGCAAACGCCCTGCAGGCATCGAGGTTCCGCCATCTGCGACAGGCATGTCTTTTTTAAATGACAGGATGCCAAATAACTTTAAATGACAGGAAGCCAAATAGGGATCATGACTCCTCTATCCCCTGCGCTCCCTGTTCCCTGCGCCCCACGGAGACATTGCCACGTGCCCCCATTGCTGGACGGATTGCGGATTCTTGTTCTGGAGGATGAATTCCTGATCGCCATGGATGTCGAGCAGCTTTGCCGCGACTATGGCGCCGGCGACGTGGTCATCGCCCGCGATCTGGCTGAGATCGATCGGAAGAGCGTTGCCTCGCGATTCGATGCGGCCATCGTCGATCTCATGCTGGGCGGCACTTCGACACTCGATTTCGCTTCGCGGCTGCGCGAATCGGGCGTGCCTTTCGTCTTCGCCTCGGGCTATTCCGACATGGACGAAATCAAGGTGTCCTTTCCGGACGTCAGACTGGTCACCAAGCCATATTCGGGAGACGATCTCGTGGAGGCAGTGGCGGCGGCCTGCGGGCGCGGACCTCTTGTTTGAGCCCGTATTGCCGATCCCATATTACCGGTAGACCGTATTCAGGATTCAAGCGGCGTTCGACCCCGTCACCTGAGCCGAGATCGCATCCGGGCCAAACTCGTCATCGCCGGAAATCTTCAGGATTTCCTGCAGCCGCGTGCGGGCGCGGCTGACGCGGCTCTTGATCGTTCCGACCGCACAGCCACAAATTTCGGCGGCTTCCTCGTAGGAAAATCCCGACGCGCCGATGAGGATGATGGCTTCGCGCTGGTCCTCGGGCAATTGCTCGAGCGCGCTACGAAAGTCCTTGAGATCGAGCTGGCCGTGCTGAGCCGGATGGACGGCTAGCCTGGCCGTCATGATGCCGTCGCTGTCCTGCACCTCGCGGCCGCGCTTGCGCATCTGCGAATAGAATTCGTTGCGCAGGATCGTGAACAGCCATGCCTTGAGATTGGTGCCTGGCTCGAAGCTCTCATGCTTGTCCCATGCCTTCACCAGCGTTTCCTGCACCAGATCGTCGGCCTTGTCGGCGTTTTGCGTCAATGACACGGCAAAGGCCCGCAGGCTCGGAATCGAGCCGAGCAGATCCGTCTTGAAACTCTGGGAGACGGCCGCCATGCCTCAGTCCTTTTTCCGTGCAGGTTGCGCCTGTTCCAACTGGCTGAGCAATTGGGCGAAGCGATCCGGCACGTTGTCGGAGACCAGCTCGTCGTAATATTGTTTGAGTTTGCGGCCGATTTCCGAGTTTGGCCCGAGCGGGTCGCCGGAAGCAGCCCGGCGCCTGTTTGCAGCGCCAGCCGTGTTATCTTTCGTCATGTCCACATTTCGCCCTTCGTTCCCAGCACCCTGCCGCCCTTCAATACACGATGCAAAGCCGGCGGTCCCCTCGTCTGGTTGCCCGTCCCGACCTCAAACGCCGTCCCCTTACATTAGTTCCAAACCATCGGAACTTTTTCGGAAAGCCGGCGTTTATGTTTTCAGGGCGTATTTTCGGGGCTTGTAATCAGCTTGGCCTACAATCTATGCAGTCACGTCAGAGGGAGACGTCCATCATGAGCCTATCCGCAACCATCGCTCCGCACCTGCCGTTCCTGCGCCGCTTTTCGCGGGCCGTTTCCGGATCGCAGGAGAGTGGCGACGCGCTGGTCGCCGCGATGCTCGAAGCCATCATCGCCGACGTCGACATCTTTCCGAACGCGTCGAGCGACCGCATCGCGCTCTACAAGGTCTTCGCCAGGCTGTTCACCTCGGTCGCCATCAGGGTTCCGCAGGAACACCCGCAGTCGGCGTGGGAACAGCGCGCCGCCGCCAACCTGAACGCGATCTCACCCCGTCCCCGGCAGGCCTTCCTGCTGGTCGCCGTCGAAGGTTTCAGCGAAGACGAGGCGGCGGAGATTCTCGACGTCGACGATCAGGAGTTCTCCGAACTTCTTGCCGAGGCCAGCAACGAGATTTCCCGCCAGGTGGCAACCGATGTCCTGATCATCGAGGACGAGCCGCTGATTGCCATGGACATCGAGCAAATGGTCGAAAGCCTGGGCCATCGCGTTGTCGGAACTGCGCGTACCCACGCCGAGGCGGTGGCGCTGTTCATAAAGACGCGGCCGAAGATGGTGCTGGCCGACATCCAGCTTGCCGACGGAAGCTCCGGCATCGAAGCGGTGAACGAGATACTGTCTTCCACACCGGTGCCGGTGATCTTCATCACCGCCTTTCCCGAGCGCCTCCTGACCGGCGAGCGGCCGGAGCCGGCCTTCCTCGTCACCAAGCCGTTCAACCCGGATATGGTCAAGGCCCTGATCAGCCAGGCGCTGTTCTTCGACCGGCATGCGAAAGCCGCTGCATAGGGTCGGGCAGCCCAGCCTCGCGCCGCCCCGTTTTCCACAGTTTGCTCGTTTTCCATAGCTCGATGATGCTGGCCGCTTGCGGCCAGCAATCGTCGCGCGCACCTCGAACTTCCCCTGCGCATGACCGATTAAATTCGGGCCGGAAAGATTGCCAGGGATCGTCTTTTTCGGGAAAGGGTGGAACAAACGGGAACGAAAATCGTTTTTGCCGTACCATTTGATGGAGATGGATCATGCTCTACTGGGCGCTGGTATTTCTCGTGGTTGCGATCATTGCAGGCGCTCTTGGTTTCGGCGGCATCGCCGGCACCTCGGCTGGTATCGCGCAGATATTGTTTTTCATCTTTCTCGCTTTCCTGATCATTTCGCTTGTTGCGGGCTTGTTCAAACGCGCGTCGTGAACTGGGATCCGACACTGGGAGCCGCACCCCTCAAGCGGTTTCCAGCTACCGCCGGGCGGTGTCCTTAGCTGGACGTCGCTCGGCGGACTTCTTTTGGCAACCCATTTTTCGGTCAGCCGTTCAGCCTGCAGTGGGCGGGTGAAGTGACCAAATGCAATCCAGAGCCGGAGACATGAAAGACAGCGGACGAAGCGATGAGATCATCGCTTTGCAGTCCGCTGAGAGCGGAATGCAGCTTGGCCGGGCCCTTCTCCATGCCCTGCACAATGCCGGGATTTCGGTTGTTTATCAGGATCGCGAGATGAAAACCATCTGGGCCCGCAACATGCGCCCGCCATGGGCTTCCGATACGGGCGACAGCAACGGCATGCTGCCGCTGGCGCAGGCGGAGCGCATCGGTGCGGCCAAGCGCAACGTCGTCGCATCCGGCAATCCGGAACATCTTGAGCTCAGCATTCCCGCCGACGATGGCGTTCGCTGGTTCCAAATATGGGTAGACGCTGATCATGACGATGACGGCGCTGTGCAGGGCGTCGTCACCACCATGGTCGAGACGACCGAGCAGAAACGTCGCGAGCAGACCCTGAAGACGCTGCTGCGCGAGGTCAGCCACCGTTCGAAGAACCTCCTGGCCATCATCCAGAGCATCGCCACCCAGACCAGCCGTTATTCGGACACGCTCAGTGATTTCCTGACACGCTTTCGCGGCCGGCTGCAGTCGCTTGCCTCATCCCAGGATCTGGTGACCTCGTCCAACTGGCGAGGAGCGGCACTGCGCGAACTGGTGTCCGGCCAGGTCGGCCGCTATGGAGCCGACCCCGTGCGCAGCCTGCGTTTCCGCGGTGCAAACCCGTATCTCAACCCCAATGCCGCCCTGCATATCGGCTTGGCCATGCACGAGCTTGCCGTCAATTCGGTCAGCTACGGCGCTCTGTCGCGAGCCGACGGTTTCGTCGAGGTGACGGCCGATCTGACGGCTGCTTCCGCTGGCGAGACCGCACTGTCGCTGATATGGGCCGAAGCCATCGGAGCCAATGACAATCAGCCCAGCGAGAAGCGTTTTGGCAGCGTCGCGCTCGAGCGCGTCGTGCCCGCGTCGTTGAACGGTACGGCGACACTTGAAATCACCGAGGATCGCCTCGAATATCGTCTTATCGTTCCTCGCGGCAATTTCGAGACGGATTGAACGGCTGGGGATCGATAGCCGCCACGCCGGCCTTAACCACCTGTTCACCATAAAGTCCGATGGTGTTTTTCCCAGACACCGCTCCGCATGACGTTTTCGATCGCGGTTGCTGCGCAGTACGGGAGGAATGACTTTGACGGGTGCCGACATCAACAGGCTGGAACAGGCCGCACGCGTTTCGATGGGCGGGTTTCAGGATTTCGAAGCATCGGCGATGCCGTCGCCCCGTGCTTCCCTCCCGACCCCCGGCCTCGCCGCAATCGGGCTGGCAGTGGTCGTCCTGGCCGCCGCGTTCCAGTTGGTCTAGAGCGTCGGACGCAAGTGGCCGGCGGCTTGTGCTTGCCTCATGTCGACTTGTTCTCCAATCAGCCGCGCCAGCCTAGCTAGATCGCAGGAACTTTGGCGGATGTGGCCCGTTCTTATGGCGAGAGGACCGTCGCCATGGAACATATCGCTGCCGTGCTGCTGGTCATTGGCTGTTCGAACACGATGACCGAGTGTCGCGAACTGCCTGTGTCGGTGAGCGTTTTCGAAACCGCTCAGGAATGCAACGCCGAGCGTTCTTTCGTCCTAAGCGATGCGCAGAGTCAGGCTCCGCGCATAATCGCCAAATGCCTTTCCGTCGATCCGGCGCTTGAGGATGATTACGACCAGATCGTCTGGAATGTGCGTCCGGACGGCACGCTCGATGCTTCCGTGGAAGTTTCCAACCTTGAGGTTGCCTCGAACGGTGCGCGCCCCGAAAAAGATTCTCTTAGCCAACAATGAAATCGAGCAGGCAGAACGCTTTTCCGCATGATAAATGACGGGTGGAGCTAAAAGTGAGGACATAAGCGAGGAGTGACTCTCTATGCGGAAGATGATTATTGCCATGGTTGCCGTGGTCGCGATCAGCGGTTGCAGCACCACTGAGCGGGATGTCGGCGTCGGCGCCGGTGTTGGCGCGCTGGCTGGCGGCCTGATTGGCGGCGGCAGGGGTGCGCTCGTCGGCGCAGCCGTCGGTGCCGGTTCCGGCCTGCTGGTGCGCAACCTGCGCAATGGCTATTGCCAGTACCGCGACAACCGTGGCCGTCTTTTTACGGCTCGCTGCTGATCCGTTCAAACGCATGAGCCAACAGAAGCGGAGACCGGCTCGTCCGGTCTCTGTTTACTTTGCGCCTTCGAAAACGGTCGGTTTGCGGCGACGTTTCAGCCCGACAATGGAATCCTGATTTCCACGCTCAACCCGCCGTCATGAAAATCGCGATTGATCGTGCCGCGCAATTCGCGCGTGACGTTCAGATCAATCAGCTTGGTGCCAAAACCGGTTTTGACAGGTGGTTCGAGTTTCTTCTGGCCGGCTTCGCGCCAGTTGAGAACCAGCGTCCGGTCGCTCCTGCTGCCTTCGACCGACCAGTCGACCTTGAGCGACCAGTCGCCCTTTCGAATATTGGCCGAATTGCCGGTTTCGCCATATTTCAGCGCGTTCGTCGCCAGTTCGTGAAACGTCAGGCCGAGCGCCTGCGTCGTCGTCTCATCGAGCAACACCTCTGGCCCCGACAATATCCCCTCGGGAAGCTCCCTGCCGAACACCTGGCCAAGCTCGATGCGCAAGAGATCGCCGAGATCGGCCTTCTGCCAGCGCGAGCGCGTCAGCATGTCCTGGGAAGCCGCCATCGCTTGCAGCCGGGCCGAAAAAGAGGACGAGAACTCGTGGACGTCGGTGGCATGCGACGCCGTCTGGCGCGCGATCGCCAGCACCCGCGTGATCGAGTTCTTGATGCGGTGCTTCATCTCCTGCAGCATCAGGTCTTTTTCGAGCAGGCTTTTTTCCGTCGTCTCATGAAGCAGCGAGACCGCGTCATAGGCCCGCTCCTGATAGCGTGCCACCAGCGCGATGGTTCCCGCGAGCAGCAGGCCGAACAGGCCGAGCATCACCGGAATGGCGCGCGAGGAGGGTTGCGAGAAGGCGCTTGTCGGCCTGAACAGGACGGTCCATGGACGTCCGGCGATGGTGATCTCGCGAGAGACCACCAACCTGTCACCGAAGGTCGACGCCGGCGGTGTTTCCGACTGGAACAAAAGATGGTCGGCATCCACCTTGCCGTCATAGATTTCGATGTTGACCGGCAGCAGCGGCGTCCGGCTGAGCGCGGTCTGGAACAGGTCGCGTGCGCGGAATGCCGCATAGAGAAAGCCTGATGTCGAGGATCTGGACGCATCGATGCCGTCCGGCGCGGTTTCGATGTTGAGTCGCACGAAGACCAGGAAGCCGGTGAAGGTCTGCGCAGCGCCTGTTTCCTGGCCTAGCTGCACGCGCCCGCTCGCGTGCTGCTGGTTGTCGGCCATCGCCTTTTCGATCGCCTCGCGCCGCACCGGTTCGGTGAACATGTCGTAGCCGATGCTGGATTGATTGGAAGGGCCGAGCGGCTCGAATAGCGTGATCGGCGTACGCCATGGCAACGTTGTCGTAGCCGGATAGATCGGATAGCTGGCGCCATAATCGTGCAGGATGGCACGCTCGACCGCTGCCTCGTCACCGGCTCTCACCAGTCGGAGAAAGCCGATGCCGCGCAGGCCAGCGAAATTGTCGTTAATACCAAGCGCATCGAAGAAGGCCTTGAATTCGCCCCGCGAAATGTCACCATTGCGAGCCTCGAACAGCGCATGGGTCGATCGCAGCAGCGACAGATGCAGGTCGATGCGGCTATCGATCCGGTTGAGGGCGTCGTCCGCCGTCGCCTCGAACTTAATGCGCGCCGCTTCCTGCGTGGCGAAATAGGCGAATCCCGCCATCGTCAGGCTGATCAGCGCGACGGCGACGAAAGCGACGATCGGGAAGAACTTCTTCAATTGCTGCTGCGGCCCATGAACGGTTCCTGACCTTTATGAGCAAGTCCCCGCGCCAAAACAATGGCGCGGTCAAACCATCATGCCGACTGGCATATCAAATGACGGGCATTTAGCCGGCTTATTTGATGCATCAGGCGGCGATCTTCAGCGCACCTGGTCCCGGGATGGCGCCGGGCGGGCACTTGCCCAGGATGATCATGCCGAGCACCTCGTCCTGGGTCACGTCGCTGGTGCGCGCCGTGCCAACGACCTGACCATTTTTCATAACGCAGACGCGGTCGGCAAGCTCGAACACATCGTGGATGTCATGGCTGATCAGGAAGATGCCGATGCCGTCGACCTTCAGCTGCATGACCAGTTCGCCGACCTGCGCCGTTTCCTGCGGGCCCAGTGCCGCCGTCGGCTCATCCATGATCAGGATGCGGGCGTTGAACAGGATGGCGCGCGCGATCGCCACCGACTGCCGCTGGCCGCCCGAGAGCTTGACCACCGGCTCCTTGAAGCGCTGGAAACGGGGATTGAGCCTGCCCATCACCTTGCGCGCCTCGGCCTCCATGGCGCCATCGTCGAGCGTGCCCCAGCCGGTCATCAGCTCGCGGCCGAGGAAAAGGTTGGCGGCGGCGTCGACATTGTCGGCGAGCGCCAGCGTCTGGTAGATCGTCTCGATGCCGTATTTCTTGGCGTCGCGCGGATTGGAGATCGAAGCCTCTTCGCCATTGACGAAGATCTGGCCCGAATCGCGCTTATAGGCACCGGACAGGATCTTGATCAGCGTCGACTTTCCGGCGCCGTTGTGGCCAAGCAGCGCCACGACCTCGCCCGGGAAAAGGTCGATCGACGCATCGTCGACGGCGCGAATACCGCCGAAGGCAATCGAAATGTTGCGCATATCGATCAGTGGCGTGGGAGCAGTTGTGTCAGCCATGATCGTTCCTCCCTATGGTTTTTGCTTGAGCATGATGTTGAACCGAAAACCGATATCCAATTTTCGCTGACGCGGACCTTCGCTCGGGGTCATGCTCAGACCCGCTTGCGGTAGACGGTATCGAGCCAGACGGCGACGACCAGCACGGCGCCGACGACGACGCTCTGAAGCGGGGAATCGATGCCGAGCAACACCATGCCGGACTGCAACGACTGCATCAGAAGCGCGCCCAGCATGGCGCCGAGCACCGTGCCGGAGCCGCCGGCAAGCGACGTACCGCCGATGACCGCAGCCGCGATGACCAGCAACTCGTCCAGCGTACCCAGCGCATTGGTCGACGCATTGAGGCGGGCCGACGCAATCGCCGCGCTGATCGCGGCCAGAACGCCCATGATCATGAACACCTTCATGGTCACCCAGCGCGTGTTGATGCCGGCGAGTTCCGCCGCTTCCGGATTGCCGCCGATAGCAAAGACATAGCGGCCGAAACGGGTGCGCCTGGTGATGAAGGTCATGACGATGCCGACAGCCACCGCGATCAGCACCGGTATGGCAATACCATGGGCGATGAACAGCCCGCCTTCGGGGACGGTGATGCCGTTCCGCTGGGCGTACTGGCGAACAATGCCGATCGGCCAGGGATAAGAATTGGCAATCCAGACGGCGCCGAGGATGGCGGCGCAGGCGACAACACCAAGCAAGCTCTCCGCCCAGACGGGACGCAGCGGAAACTTGAACCGCTTGCGCTGCGACCGGCCGTTGAGCAGCATGAAGGCGACGGCCACACAGGCGAGAATGCCGACGACCCAGCTTGCGGTTGCCCCGATCGAGCCCCGCGGCCCCCCACCCATGAGCTGGAAGGTGGCATCGAGCGGCGCGACGGTGCGCCCGCTCGTCATCAACCACGCCATGCCGCGCCAGATCAGCAGGCCGCCCAGCGTTACAATGAAGGCCGGAACCTCTAGATAGGCGATGATGAAGCCCTGCAGCGCGCCGATCATGAGGCCGAGCGCCACGCCGGCAGCCAGTGCGATGATCCATATCCAGGGATTTCCAAGCTGGAACCCCATGACTCGGATGAGGAATTCGGCCTGCGCCACACCCATCACCATGCCGATCACGCCTTCGACGGAGCCGACCGAAAGATCGATGTTGCGCATCACGATGACCAGCACCATGCCGGTCGCCATGATCGCGACCGAGGATGTCTGTACCGACAGGTTCCAGAGATTGCGCGGCGTGAGGAAAAGCCCGCCCGACAGGATGTGGATTCCAACCCAGATGATCAGCAGCGCGCCGACCATGCCGAGCATGCGTATGTCGAGTTCGGTTGCCTTGAGGAAGCGGCCGACGGGGCTGATCTCGGATTCACGCGCCCGATCGGCAGCTGTATCGGCGGCCGGCGTGTTGGAAGTCGTGTCGGTCATGATGTCCTCCCACCGGGTTGCCGTCTGCCGCGGATGCCGGAAGCAGCTTAGAAGTTATCCGCGAGAAGCGGAAAAACAATTCTTTTGGAAAAACGCCGCGGCGTGAAGCCGCGGCGTTTCAGGCTTCTTGCGAAGGTCGGATCAGTTGCAGACCGGGACAGTGCCCGCCGCCACGCCGGCGCAGACCTCTTCCTTCTTGATCCACCCCGCGTCGATGACGACGTTGAGATTGTCCTTGGTGATGGCAATCGGCGTCAGGAACAGCGACTTGACGACATTGCCGCCCGGCGTGGTGAAGTCCTTGACGCCCGCAATGTCGGTCATCTGCTTGCCGTCGGCCAGCTGAGAGGCGATCTCGGCAGCGTTCTTACCGAGCTCGCGCGCGTCTTTCCACACCGATACGGTCTGTGTGCCGAGCGCGATGCGGTTCAGCGCGGCATGGTCGCCGTCCTGGCCCGACACCGGGACGGATCCGGCCAAGCCTTGTGCCGTCAGCGCCGCGACGACGCCACCGGCGGTGCCGTCATTGGCAGCAACCACCGCATCGACCTTGTTGTCGTTGGCGGTCAGGAACTGTTCCATGTTCTTCTGGGCGTTGGCCGGAAGCCAGCCGTCCGTATAAGCCTCGCCGACATTCTTGATCTTGCCGCTGTCGATGGCATCCTTCAGCACTTCCATGGAGCCGGCGAACAGAAAATCGGCATTCGGGTCGGCGCCCGAGCCCTTGATGAAGACGTAATTGCCTTCCGGCGCCACTTTGAACACTTCGCGGGCCTGCATGCGGCCGACTTCCTGGTTGTCGAAGGTCAGATAGAACACGTCCTTATTCTCGATCAGCCGGTCATAGCCGACGACCGGAATGCCTTCATCCAGCGCCTTCTGCACCGCCGGTCCGATGGCCGAGGCATCCTGCGCAAGAATGATCAGCGCGTTGGCGCCCTGCGAGATCAGGCTCTCGACATCGGTCAGCTGCTTGCCGGGGTTGGACTGTGCATCGGCGGAAATATACTTGTCGCCGGCGGCCTCGATCGCCGACTTCATCGCGGCTTCGTCGGTTTTCCAACGCTCTTCCTGGAAGTTCGACCACGAAACACCAATGACCTTGTCCTTCGCCTGTGCGACCGACGCGAGCGTCAGCGACATGGCGACCCCCGCCAGAATGGCGGCTGTGAATCTCTTCATGATATTCCTCCCTGCGCCGCGTACGGCGCGACCAACTGACCCTAGGGCCGGCACAAAGGCCTTATTTTTTCGAGCCTCGAAAAAACACTGGTCCAACGCCGAAGCACTGTCAACAACAATTCTGATGGGATTTGATGTCCTGCCGGCTTTTTTTCGGGGCTCGTAATAAACAATGACAGGCCCTTCTGCTTCTGCCAGTATTTGTCGGACATTACTGACGGCTTCCGATTCATGAGCGGCCGCGGCAATAGGGAGGAAGCAAAAAGATGTCGGTTGGAATCCGTCATGACGATTTGCGCCGGCGCAACCGCGCGATGGTGATTTCGGCGGTACGACGCGCAGGCCAGCCGTCGCGGACGGAGATCGCCGCAACCACCGGCCTCAGCCATTCGACCATATCGGCGATCTCTTCCGACCTGATCCAGGAAGGCATACTGACCGAGAGCAAGGCTAGCGAGACCGTTTCGCTGAAACGCGGCCGACCGCAGGTCGGGCTCAGCCTAAATCCGGAAGCCGCTGCGGTATTGGCCGTCGTGTTGTCGCTGAATTCCCTGTCGGTCGCCGTCATCGACTATGCCGGACAAGTGATCGCGGAGGAACAGCGCCGGCTGGACACGCTGACCATGTCGCGCGACGAGCTGATCGGCGAATGTGTCGCCATCGTCCGGCGCCGGCTCGAAGATCCCGACCTCGATGTCCAAAGCGTCGCCCGCATCGCGCTGGCGATCCAGGGCATCACCGATTCCCATGCGCGCGCCATGTTGTGGTCGCCGATCACGCCGCAGACGAACATCGCCTTCGCCGACATTCTGGAACGCGAGTTCGGCATCCCGGCCATCATGGAGAACGACTGCAACATGATGGCCGTGGCGCTGCGCTGGCGCGACCCGGATCGCTACCGCGACGATTTCATCGCCATCCTGCTCTCGCACGGCATCGGTATGGGGCTGGTGCTGAAGGGAGAACTGTTCACCGGCACCCATTCCTCAGGCGGTGAATTCGGCCACATGATCCACCGGCCGGGCGGCGCGCTCTGCCGCTGCGGGCGGCGCGGCTGCGTCGAGGCCTATGCCGGCAACTACGCTATCTGGCGCAACGCAAGGCAATTGAGCGAGAACGCCGAGCCGGTCGCCGATGTCAGCGACGCCGAGATGCGGGCACTGGCGACCCGGGCGCGCGAGACGGACGGACCGGAGCGCGAAGCCTATCGCAAGGCCGGCGAAGCGCTCGGCTTCGGGCTCGGCAGCCTGTTCGCGCTGATCGATCCGGCGCCGGTCGCCATGGTCGGCGCCAGCGCTGCCGCCTTCGACCTGATCGAGCCAGCCCTGCGCGAGGCCATCGCCCAGACCGCCGGCGGCCAGCATTCGGATTCGATTTCCTTCGACACCGAGCCGAACGAACTGCCGCTGATCCGCGAAGGCTGCGCCATGCGGGCGCTGAGCTTCGTCGACCAGGAGATTTTCGCGCCCGGCGCACAAGGGAAGTCCGGCACGATCAGGAAGCACGTGGCCTGAGTTCGAAAGGCAAGGAACAAAGGCGGATTGCGGCTTGGGGATGTGTTGAGATTCAGGTCAGGCCGCGCCGGAGTCGAAGACGGGCGCGAAGCGACCAGACTGGGCGGGTTCCAAGAACCGGAACGGAGCGTACTTTTGGGTACGTGAGTACCGGAAGCGCAGGAAATCGCCATTCGCAGGCCGGCATCACCTGAATATCAGCACATCCCTAGTCTTCCCTGATCGCATAGCCTGCGCCGCGGATGGTGCGGATGACATCGGGCATGCGACCATTGTTGACCGCCTTGCGCAACCGGCCGACATGGACGTCCACCGTGCGCTCGTCGATGTAGATCGTCTCGCCCCAGACATTGTCGAGCAACTGGCTGCGCGAGAAGACCCGACCCGGGTGCCGCATCATGAATTCGAGCAGCCGGAATTCGGTCGGCCCGAGCCGGATCTCGCTCTTCTTGCGATAGACCCTGTGCGATTCACGATCGAGCATGATGTCGCCGACTTTCAGCACGCTGGACAGCACTTCGGGCTTGGCGCGGCGCAGCAGCGCCTTGACCCTGGCCATGAATTCCGGTGTCGAGAACGGCTTGACCAGATAGTCGTCTGCTCCGGTCGAAAGGCCGCGCACCCGGTCGCTCTCCTCGCCGCGCGCGGTCAGCATGATGATCGGCAATCGCTCGGTTTCGGGACGCACCCGAAGGCGCCGGCAAAGCTCGATGCCGGAAACCGCCGGCACCATCCAGTCGAGCACCAGCAGATCGGGCACGTTTTCCTGCAGCCGGATTTCGGCCTCGTCGCCGCGCGTCACCACCTCGACCTGATAGCCTTCGGATTCCAGATTGTAACGGAGGAGGACGCCCAGCGGCTCTTCATCCTCCACCACCATGATGCGCGGCGCGATCATCGGCCGGTCACTCCTGTCATGTCGCCGGCGCCGACATCGTCGTTTCGTCGAGTTTCGGGCGATCCGCCGGCAATTGCTGCCCGGTCACGACAAAGTAGGCGTTTTCGGCGATGTTGGTGACATGATCGCCGATACGCTCGAGATTCTTAGCGCAGAACAGAAGATGCGTGCAGGCGGTGATGTTGCGCGGATCCTCCATCATGTAGGTCAGGAGTTCGCGAAAAACCGCCGTGTATTTCACATCGATCTTCTGGTCATCGGCGCGCAGTTCTTTCAACGCGCCGGCATCGCGCGACACATAGTGCTCAACCACCCCGCGGAGCTGCACAAGGACGAGATCCGCCATCGCGTCGATACCGTGCGAGAGATTACGCGGCGTGGCGCTCTGCCCGACTGCGCTGACCCGCTTGGCTATGTTCTTGGCCAGATCGCCGATGCGCTCGAGATCGCCGGCCATGCGGATTGCGCCGACCACGGCGCGCAGATCTTGCGCCATCGGCTGCCGCTTGGCGATCAGCGTGATCGCGCTATCGTCGAGTTCGCGCTGCCGCGCATCCATGATGGCGTCGTCCGAGACGACGCGCTGCGCCATCGCATTGTCTGACGCAAGCAAGGCGCGAATCGAGGCTGCGACCATCGCGGCGGCGAGTTCGTCCATGTCGCGGATCAGCCGGTCGATGTGCTCCAGTTCCTCGTCGAAAGATGCGACGGTGTGTTCACCCATGATACTGTCCTCGTGTTCGAAAATTCGCCGCCGGACCGCTCAGCCGAACCGGCCGGTGATGTAGTCCTGGGTGCGCTTGTCGTCGGGGTTGGTGAACATCTTGTCGGTCGCGCCCTCCTCAACCAGATAGCCGAGATGGAACATCGCCGTGCGTTGCGACACGCGCGCGGCCTGCTGCATCGAATGGGTGACGATGACGATCGTGTAGTTCTGGCGCAGTTCGTCAATCAGTTCCTCGACGCGGGCGGTGGCGATCGGATCGAGCGCCGAACAGGGCTCGTCCATCAGGATCACTTCCGGCGACACGGCGATGGCGCGCGCGATGCACAGGCGCTGCTGCTGTCCGCCGGAGAGACCGGTACCCGACTCGAGCAGGCGATCCTTGACCTCGTTGAACAGGCCGGCCTTCTTCAGGCTCGATTCGACGATGCCGTCCAGCTCGGCCTTGCTCCTGGCCAGGCCGTGAATGCGCGGACCGTAGGCGACGTTTTCGTAGATCGACTTCGGAAACGGGTTCGGCTTCTGGAATACCATGCCGACGCGAGCTCGCAGCTCGACGACATCGATTTTCGGGTCGTAGACATCCTCGCCGTCGAGCGTGATCTTGCCGCTCACCCGCGCGGTATCGATCGTGTCGTTCATTCGGTTCAGGCAACGCAGGAACGTCGACTTGCCGCAGCCCGATGGGCCGATCAACGCCGTCACCTGGTTCTCGCGGACATCGAGATCCACGTCGAACAGAGCTCGCTTCTCGCCGTAATGAACGGAGACCTTTTCGCCCTTCATCTTGATCGAAGGGGCGGTGGTTCCGCTACTCAGTTTCTGTTCGACGCCGGCTTCCGTCATGATGTTCATATCCTCTACTCCTTACCAGCGCCGCTCGAAGCGCCTGCGCAGTATCACCGCGATGGCGTTCATGATGACCAAAAACACCAGCAAAATCAAAATCGCCGCCGAAGTCTTCTGCTGGAACCCGGCTTCCGGGAAATCCGCCCACATGAATATCTGCACCGGCAGGATCGTCGCGGGATCGGTGAAGCCGGCGGGAATGTCGACGATGAAGGCGACCATGCCGATCATCAGCAACGGCGCGGTTTCGCCCAGCGCATGCGCCATTCCAAGGATGGTGCCGGTCATGATGCCCGGCATCGCCAGCGGCAGGACGTGATGGAATACGGTCTGGACCTTGGACGCTCCGATGCCAAGCGCCGCCTCGCGGATCGACGGCGGCACGGCGCGCAGCGAAGCGCGCGAGGCGATAATGATGATCGGCAGGGTCATCAGCGCCAGCACCATGCCGCCGACCACCGGGGCCGAGCGCGGCATGCCGAAGAAATTCAGGAATACGGCAAGTCCAAGCAGGCCGAAGACGATCGAAGGCACCGCCGCCAGATTGTTGATATTCACTTCGATGATCGTCGTCAGCCGGTTCTTGGGGGCAAATTCCTCAAGATAGATCGCCGCCGAAACGCCGATCGGGAAGGCGATGGCGAGCGTAACGATCATGGTCAGGAACGATCCGACGACCGCGCCCCAGACACCGGCCAGTTCCGGCTCGCGGCTTGCGCCGGTGAAGAAGAAGATCGAGTTGAACCGGCTTTCGATCTGGCCGGCGCTCTTCAGCGTGTCGAGCCAGACGATCTCCTTGTCCGAAATCTTTCGCGATGCTTCCGGCGTATCGATGACGCGCAGAAATGCCTGGTCGCTCGCGGCGGGCGCCGTGCTGTCCAGCGCCTCGATCACCGTGCCCTTTGCGACCGCCGTCCCGTTGGGCCCCGGCGACAGCGCGGTCAGCTTGACCGTGCCGCCATTGAACACGACCAGCAGCGACGATGCGCCGCTCGTCAAGGTGAGCATGCCGTTTTCGCCCTCGGTCGCACCATGGCCGCGCGCCAGCGCCAGCATGGCATCGTCGCCGAAGGTCAGATCGATGTCGCCGCTGGTTTTGGAAGGCGTGACGCTTGTCGAAATCGCTTCGTCCGAACCGACGTCGGCAAGCAAACCCTTAAGATAGAGGTCGGCAAAATCGTCAAGTGGAACCGCATAGTCCACCGTTCCTCCGAGCATCCCCGGATCAGCCGCTATATCCTTGCGCAGGAAGACGCCTGTGCCGGTGGAAATCAGCCCGCGCAGCAGACGCTTGTCCTGACGGCTCGTAATATCGGGAAATCTTGCCGTAAGCGCTTCCTGAGCGATGGCATCGTAGTTCACGGCGTCGAGTTTCGCCGGGTCGACCTTGGCCGCCGAAAGATCGATCGGCAGCGTCAGATAGTTCTGCCGCAACGCAGGGATCGCCTGCGTGACGATCGTCGACAGGAGCAGCACAAGGAATAAGCCGGCCAACGCAACCGCTCCGGCGCCAAGCCATTTGAACCACGTTTCCGTCCGGTAACGACCCTTCAGCCGCGCCTTCGCGGCATCGTCGGTATGAATGCTGACCGGCCGTCCGACGGCGCCGAATGACGAGATCGCATCAGTCATATTGCTCTCGGTATTTCTGAACGACGCGCAAAGCGACGATGTTGAGGGTAAGCGTGATGCAGAACAGCACCAGGCCGAGTGCGAAGGCTGCAAGCGTCTTGGCGCTATCGAACTCCTGATCGCCCACCAGCAGCGTCACGATCTGCACGGTCACGGTGGTGACCGCTTCGAGCGGGTTGGCAGTGAGGTTTGCCGCCAGCCCCGCCGCCATGACCACGATCATTGTTTCGCCGATTGCACGGCTGACGGCAAGCAGCATCGCCGAAACGATGCCCGGAAGGGCAGCGGGAAGGACCACCTTGCGGATGGTTTCCGACTTGGTCGCGCCGAGACCGGCGGAACCGTCTCTCAGGGATTGCGGAACGGCGTTGATCACATCGTCGGAAAGCGAGGAAACGAAGGGAATGATCATGATACCCATGACCACGCCTGCGGCGAGCGCGGATTCGGACGCGACGTTGAGGCCCAGGCTTTCGCCGATACCGCGGAAGTAAGGCGCAACCGTCAGCGCGGCGAAGAAGCCGTAGACGACGGTCGGAATGCCGGCGAGGATTTCCAGTACCGGCTTTGCGACCGCGCGGACGCTTTTGGAGGCGTAATCCGAAAGGTAGATCGCAGCCATCAACCCGATAGGCGCAGCCACCAGCATGGCGATGAAGGTGATGAGCAACGTGCCGGCAAAGAGCGGCACCATGCCAAAAATGTCCTGGTTGACCGCCCCGGCCTCCGCTCCGGCGCCGGTGAAGGCGCTCTGCGGCGACCAATGCGTGCCGAACAGGAACTTATAGAACGGCACCTGTTGGAAGAACCGCAAGGATTCGAAGATAAGCGACAGGACGATGCCGATCGTCGTCAGGATCGCGACCACCGAACAGGCGATCAAGAATGCGCGAAGAACGCGCTCGACCACGTGGCGCGCCCGATAGGCCTGTGCGATGCGCGAATAGGCCCAGTAAAATCCGGACGCGGAAAGCACGAGCGCGACGGCCCAGATGATCCAGGTGCTGGTCGTATGGACCGATTTGTAGACGGCCGCGGCCGCCTCTTTCGTGGGATCGGCGAAGCCGACAAGCCCGCCAAAGGCCATCGCGCGAGCGTCGCGGATGAAAGCTTCGACCTGCGGAATGCCCATTCCCGACAATTCGGAGGAGAAGCGGTCGGCAATGATCGACGATTCAAATCCCGGCGTCACCAGCGACCACAACAAGATCGCAAGCAGCGCGGGACCGGCAGCAAAAAGCGCCAGAAACATGCCATGTTGGCTAGGCAGCGAATGCAATCGCGCGACGTCGCCATTGACACTGGCAATGGCGCGTGTCCGGCCGATCCAATAGGCCGCAGCGGCCAGAACCAACAGAAGAACAACGAGATAACCGACCATGATTCAGGACGTCCCCTCGACCGCCGGTCATTCACCGGCTCAAAGCACGGAACCTTGGTCCCGCGCTTTGTGCTTTAGAGCATGAGGGTCAGAGCGGATATACGCCCGGACCCCGAAACATCAGGAACCCATGCCCTTCAGGGCCTTGGCGTCTTCGGCCCACTTGGCGCGCTCGGCGTCCGGCAGCGGGATCAGGCCCTTGTCGGCCAGATAACCATCAGGACCCCATGCGCCTTCCGAGGTGTACTCGGCGATGAACTCCTGCATGCCGGGGATGACGCCAACATGCTCTTTCTTCGCATAGACATAGAGCGAGCGGGAAACGCCGTAATCTCCGGATGCGATGTTCTCGAAGGTCGGCTCGACGCCGTCGACCTTGTGGCCCTGCAGCTTGTCGGCGTTCTGGTCAAGGAACGAGAAGCCAAAGATGCCGAAGGCATTAGGGTTGGCTTCCAGCTTCTGGACAATCAGATTGTCATTTTCGCCGGCTTCGACAAAAGCGCCGTCTTCACGGATCTCGCCGCAGCCCTTTTCATTAGCCGCCTTCACTTCTTCCTGGCAGGCCGCGTCCATGACGAGCTCGACGAACGCATCGCGCGTGCCGGATGTCGGCGGCGGGCCAAGCACCTCGATCTTCGTTGCGGGAAGCGACGCGTCGACATCCGACCAGTTCTTGTAGGGGTTGGGGACGACCTTGCCGTCAACAGCGACGTTCTTGGCGAGCGCCTTGAAAACCTGTTCCTTGGTCAGATCAACGACGGTCCCTGCCTTCGAGTTGGCCAGTACGATGCCGTCGAAGCCGACCTTGATCTCGACCGGCGTCACGCCGTTTGCCTTGCAGGTTTTAAGCTCGCTGTCCTTGATGGCGCGCGAGGCATTGGTGAAATCGGCGGTATTTTCGCCGACGCCCTGGCAAAACAGCTTCATGCCGCCGCCGGTGCCAGTCGACTCAACGACTGGGGTCTTGATCTTTCCGCTCTGGCCGAGCTTTTCAGCGACAGCCGTCGTGAAGGGGAACACTGTGGACGAACCGACGATTTGAATCTGGTCGCGCGCGGCGGCATAACCAGCCGACGCGGCGAGCGCAAGCGCCGCGGCCGACGTCGTAAGGAGGAATTTTTTCATGTGGCCTGCTCCTGTTCGGAAAATGGTCTCTCGGCGCCATTCCTTCGGCGCCCGCTGAGGCCAATAGCCCCCGATTATTACAGTCACATGACAGTTTGATGTCAGCCCGGTAACCGCCGCACAGCCATGTCGAAAAGGAAGGGCTGCGGGTCTCGCCGGCACGGCCGTGGTTTGCCGCTGGAATCAGCAGCTTGCACGATTTGCGGCTCTCGACAGGCGGGACAATTGGCGCCGAAAAAGAAAATCCGGGCGGGAGCGCGTTGCATGCGGCCAAGGAGGTCATGGCCGCGCCATCGCCGAAACAGGTCCGTTGGGGTAAATCTGACCCTGCTTCTTGCCGGCGGTCGCTGCTCCCGCCCGTAACTGGAGGAGCGGAACTCGAATGCGCTTATTGTCCCAACCGGACGCATGCTTTGGTATGGTGCGATCGCACCATAGTCTTGTCCGCAACGTGTCGCCGAATCGGCTGAACTCTACAGCCTGACGGGAACAATCCCGCGTTGCGCTGGATTTCTCGGTCCGCGCCGACCTTTTCGCAAGGCTCTGGGGCTGATGGGCTTGGGGCAGGTAATCGTCCATGCCCCCAGTCGCGCCAGGGACGCTGCGACACCTTGATTTTGCACATGATCCCAGAGAAATCGATTCCGATTCTCCGGGTCATACGCTAGCCTTGCCCGCAGTGTATTCCGACGGTTGTCGGTAGAACCGAAGCCGCGTTACAAATCCCGCAAGGTATTGCCGATGTTGGGACGGATCCTGCCTTTTTTCCTGTGCCCGATGCTGCTGTTGGGGAGCGGCTGCTCGCGCAGCTACGACGGCACCGTCGTCATTCCAAGGCCGCTCGATGTCCGGCGGTTCTGGGACAGGCCGCCGCAGCACGCGCAAGCCCAACAGCCGCAGTTGCTGCAGACCGATGTCTTTCCTGTGGCGCCCGAAACGCCGGCAAGAGCGGAGGCCCCCAGAACCAGCACCCCCGTCGCGCCGAGAAGGCAAATCACCAGGATTTCCAAAGTTCCGCCGACGCCGTCATCCGAGCCGGCAAAACCGCTCACCTGCAGGAACGTCAGCCAACCCGGAAAACGGGTCCGCATGGTCTGCGAATAGCCAGCCGGCATTCAAACGGTTGCAGCTAAAAAGATGCGCCCTCAAAACGTTGCTGCACCCACCGCAGCGGTCGGTCAGGCGCTTCAATTTCGTGGTCTAATTTAAGCGCAACGGGGTCAGTTTTCGGGGAAAAAAGCCGGCCCGATCACCCTTACCGGCCGCGTTTCGGTCGATCTTTCGATCGACTGATGCTGGACGGCGCCCTTGGCTTCGGCATTGGGAGCCTCCGGAGCATCGGGTCCGGGAATTTCCGCAACGGCGCCAAGATCCGGCTTTGTCGTCGGCAATGGAATGATGGCGTCGGCCATGTTGGCGGGCGTTACCGTCCGCGCCCTGAGTTCGAAGCCCCGCCGGGAATAACGCTTGACGCTACACGCCTTGAAATTCGCGTCCTCGCGGTACCTGAAAGCGGTCGGAAGCTCTGTATAGGGTTTTCGCGTCTCGAGAGCGACCATCGCTTCGGTCTCGAGGCTGGCATCCTCGAGCGTGTAGAGGTCGACGCCGACATCGTCGCAAATGTAGCGGCACTGATCGACAGTTTCCTTCAGATCATCCTTTTTGGCGAACTGCGATTTTGGCGCAGGGAAGAAATATCCGTCCGAAAGGCGCACACAAAACAGCATCGCGCTGCCGGCATACCGCACGTCGGCAGACTGAGTTTTGGGTACCGAACGCTGTTGCGCTTGCTCTTTGCGCCGTTCCTGCCTTTTGGCGGCAGGCGCGCAGCCCAGAGCGACGAGCCTGGCCCGCAGGCCGGACGTATCCCTCCCCGAATTCGACGCGCTCGCGATCCGGCGTTGCACCTCCGCCTTGCTTTTGACGAGATCGGCACAGGGATTGAAGAAGAACCCGACCATCGAACTTTTCGCCGAACATTGGCGCTGTTTCTCCAATCTTTCGATCGAGACAAGCTGCCGGCGCAACTGGGCAAGCTGCGGGCTCGATCCAGCGCCACGACCGGCCGAAAACATTTGGCTTTTGATCGCGCTGCAACTATCCGCATATGAAGAGGAAGTGCCGAGCGTGAATGCCGTCACCAATACCAGCACAAGAATCGTGTCAGACCAGAAGCGTGTCATTGGAGCGACCATTGTCCCTGTTTCCGCCGAGAACCTGGAAGCACATTCTTCGTTGGTCGTGAATAAGAATTCACTAAATGAGGTTTACCTAATTACTGCAAGATAACGGCTTTCTGAGACTTTAATATTACTGCAATATAGGTACTCTCGTAAATTCAATATTACACTTTTGTTTCAAGATTGAGACGAACCCAAAAACAACGCCGGCACGTCTGCGATCGGCGAAAGCATGAGCTGACTGGTGGATTTCGGGCTGCCCGATCGATCTGACGGCCGAGCAATCCGGCGTTACCGCCAGCCACGTTGAAACCTTATCCGGCCTCCGACGTTAAACGGCCATTGCAGCGCCGCGCGTCCCTTTGGACGCACCAAGCATGCTGTAGCGTTTTGATTTGGCGCATGGTCCTTTCCGAACGAAGGGCAGCGGATCAGAGATCGATCCCGATTTTTGGGGTGATGCGCTGGATGGTCAAAGGAGACCGCTCATGTCAATTCACTTCACTGTCTCGGACCTGACCAGAAATCTGTTTCACTCCCCTAGAAATCTAATTCGCTCGCTGAGACTGGACCATGAGCGCGCGCCGAGACCTCTCAGCCCCGAGCAAAGTCTTTTGCTGGAATGCTATCTGGCCGGCCAGATTCCGGAATCGGCCTGGAGCGACTACGTCTTCGAGACGCCGGAATTGGCACGCCATGTCAATGCGAGACGCGGGGAACACTGATATCTCGTGGACCGGGAACCGGTCCAATCGCTCGAGGTGACGCCACCGAGCAACGCTTAGCTGAATGGCCCGCCCGGAAACGAGCGGGCGGCTGCTTGGGATGATGCGCGGTTACTGTTTGGGCGAGCCGAATTGCAGGGTGAAGACGCTGCCTGGGATCCCTTGGGCGAGAGCCGGCGAAAAACTTAGCGGCAAGCAGCGTTCCAGGGCGGCGATCGCGGCATCGACGAAGGATTGCCGTGCCTTCGCGTCGCCGGTCACATTGATGGCAGTCGGCCTGGGCGGGCCGATCAGCGTGCCGTTGCGCTTGAAGCTGAAGCTCAACGTGACGGTGGAATTTCCGGCATTCGCCGGCGGGGTCCAGCACGCCTGGATCGCAGCCCCGACATCGTCCATGGTGTTCAGCGATGCGGCATTCGATTGACAGCTGGCGCCTGCCAATATCGCGCCTGCGATCACCGACAGTCCTGCCGCGCGTTTCATCGCAAGTCCTCTCCCTTCCGCCTTGCCGCACAGCGATATGGTACGGACAATGGCGGCGATGACAATATGTTTTGCAAAGGCCGGATGCCGATCACAATCACGAAGGCAAGGCCGCAGCTTCCCGGGAACATAGTCCTTGAAAACAAAAAGGCCGGCACATGGCCGACCTTTCCTTCCACCTCGACCGCGCCAGTACATCCGTGGTCACGAGTTGGAGGTGAATTGCCGATCAGTAGATAGGGATTTGGTTAACGAATCCTTAACCGCGGGGGAGCTGCTCATCGACGCGTCATGGCCAATCTGATCTCCGTTTTCGTGATGAGTGCGGAAAGTCGTCTTTAAATGCGGCACGGACTATTAATCGTTGTCCACCAATATGTTGGGGCGTGAGGCATACCGAAGTAACTATCGTATTCTGGAAGTCGATTTATGGCCGTACTTGGCACTCTCCCCCCCGACGTTCGCTGTCGACCAATTCGCGAAGCTGATTGGGAAGGAGTGGTCGACTGCCTGTGCAGGGGCTTTCCGGAGCGTAGCCGCAGTTATTGGATACAAGCGCTGACCCGCTTATCGCAGCGGCCTGCCGTCGCCGAGTTCCCACAATACGGCTTGGCTTTGGAGAAGGCTGATCGGATCGTCGGCGTTGTGCTGACCCTGTATACCCTTTATCGCGGGCAGGAAGGCGACGAAGTCCGCTGCAACCTTTCAAGCTGGTCCGTCGACGCAGAATTCCGTCCTTATGGCGCCAAGTTGGTAACGACGATCCTCAAGCGAAGGGACGTGACCTACACGAACATTTCGCCGGCGCCCGCGACATTGAAGGCCAACTGGGCGCTCGGCTTTCGCCCCTTTTCCACCGGACAATTCGCCTTCTTGCCGGCTTTGAATTCGGTGCCGCCGTCATGTCGCGTGCTCAAGGCTCGCCCCGATCTTGCTGAAATGGCGATGCTGTCCGACAGTGAGAGATACATACTCACGGAACACGCCGCGCTGGGCTGCCTGTCATTGATTTGCATTTGCAACGGAGCAGCGTTTCCTTTCGTATTGATGCCGCGCCGGATATTGCGCGGTCTTATCCCATGCTATCAGGTCATCTATTGCGGCTCTCTCGCGGATTTGAGCCGGTGCGCCGGTGCCATGGGGCGCTTTCTCTTGCGAAGCGGCATCCTGCTTTGCGTCGTCGACGCCAAGGAGCCGATTGCAGGTCTGTTCGGGTGGTACCGCCACAACAGCGGGCTGAAATATTTCAAGGGTCCCAGACCACCCTCGCTCGGAGATCTGACGTTCACCGAGCTCGTGATATTCGGCCCCTGAGCGACAAGCGCAGCGCCGCACCGATTTGCAGCTGCAATGCCGATGCCTCTGGCCTATCGGCGACCGGGCGGTGTCTCGGCCTATGACGGTATCCCTGCTGCATTGAGGGCAAGCTCGACGCGGTCAGCCAAGACGCCTCACGCCCCGGCCTGCGACTTCATATAGGCGATATAGCCGCGCACGTCGGCGGCCGGCTCGGCATAGGCCTTGCCGAGCTTCTTCTCGATCGCCGCCATGTAGTCTTTTGCCCATTGGGGCAGCGCGTAGTCGATGACGGCCAGGAATTCGAGCGTCGCTGCCAGCCGGATGTCGGCGATCGACGGGTTCTTGCCACCGATGAACGGCTTGCCGTTCCTGAAGAAGCTGTGAAAGACCTCCAGAGGCTCGGCAATCGCTGCCGCCGCGGCCTTCTGGGCTTCTGTTTTCCTGTCGGGGTCGGCGTCGCTGTGACCGACCTCGCCGGCATATTGCGGGAAGTTCAGCGCAGGATAGGTGGCGCGCGCCACATAGGGGTAGAGCGTGCCGATCAGGTAGAACATGGCGCTGTCGATCATTGCCCGCTTGGCCGGCGCCTTGGGATATAATTTCTCCAGCCCATGCTTGTTGGCGAGATACTGCATGATGGCACAGCTTTCCCACAAGACACCTCTCGGCAAGCCCTTGTCCTCGATCATAGGCGTAAGGTGGGCTGGGTTTCGCGCCATGTATTCAGGCGAGCGCGTGTGGCCCCATACGTCGGTCTCGGAATGATCGAGCCCGGCCGCGCGCGCAAACACCCGCACGCTCATATTGTTGACGCTCGCCTTCAGCATGCTGAGCGTCAGCGCGGGCTTTTTCGCTGATTTCGCTACGGCCTTCCGCGCGGACTTCGCGGATGCTTTGGCTGCGGGCTTCACGGCGGCTTTCGCTGCCAGCTTGGCGGAAGCTTTCGACGCCTTGGCTGCAGGCTTTGTTGCGGCCTTGGCAGCTGGTTTCGTAGCGGCCTCGGCGGCCGGCCTCTTCGCACTCTTCGTTGTCGTCTTTGCCATTGTGGGTCCTCCCTCGGGGTTGCTGTCGTCAGAATGGATTTTTCGGCGCCCGATCCTCCGACAAGGTAGTGCGCGAGCGCTCGACCAGCGCCTGGATCGCATCGGCGAGATGCACTTCGGCGATTGCGTAGTCGCCGCGCGCGACGCGAAGCTTGTGCGCCTGCATCAGCACGTCGGCATGGGTGAAGCCCGCCGGTGGCTCGAAACGATAGGAGGCGAGCTCGATCAGAAGGCCGAGCGGATCCTCGAAATAGATCGAATCCATAAAACCGCGATCCTTGACGCCGCTGTGCTTGATGCTGCGCTCGTCGAGCCGGGCGACCGCCTGCAGGAAGGTGACGCGCGCCACCGAAAAGGCGATGTGATGGACGCAGCCCGTATCGGTCGGTGTGCGCCGCTTGACCGGGGTGCGGCTCTCGTCGGTGAAGACGGTGATCAGCCGGCCGTCGCCAGGATCGAAATAGAGGTGGCTTTCCCTGGCCTTGTCGAGGTTGGGCTGCTCGAAGATGAAAGGCATGCCAAGCACGCCCTCCCAGAAGTCGATCGACGTCTGACGCCCGGCCCCGACCAGCGTGATGTGATGGACGCCCTGCGATTGCAGTTTCTGCATTGGCCCTCTCCCTGCGCTCTTCTCGTTCCCGACAAGCTTCGATGTCTATTCGCTGCGCGTCAGGTCCCCGGGCCAATGAGACGGCCCGGCGGACTGGCGTCTGTCGCGGCTTCCCCACCCTCGTCGCATCTACCCGCCGTCGTGAGCCTTCGGCCCATGGTTGCATCATCCGATGCTAATTCAATTGAGGGCGCTGCGCCAGAAGCAGCGAAGCGCCGAGACCCAGACGCCTCTGACAATTGGGCGATTGCTGAGCCAAGCTTGGGATCACACCGAACTCACCGTCAAGGTGTCGCCGGCGAACCGCCCTGTAAGCCATCTGTAAGACCGGCCCTGTCACCCTCATTTGCGTCGATAACGGCTGCATCACCGCGTTTGCTACCAAACGCACGGTCCACCTTTGAGAATTTCGAAAGGAAATACAAATGGCCCGCATGGATATTTCACCTCCCCCAACGGCAGCGAATTCTCCGCTTACACCTGATGACCTGATCCGGATGGAAAATCAGCCTGCCACCCGTGACATGCCGGCGGAGGTCTTAGAAGCGCTTTCCCGTCAGGTTATTTACGTCTCGACCACGTCCGGATCGGACACTGCGAAGCTGGCGCTGCAGGCGGCCGACTACGGTTCCAGTCGGCTAATCCTACCGAAAGACGCCTACTCAGGGCTGCCCGTTCGCAGCACGTCCTTCCTTACGGCGAAGGACCTGCAAGCCGCAGAAAACGTTTCGGAACTGCCGGGCTACAAACCAGACTGGTTCCCGAACGTCTTCCATCCACGGCATTCCACGGCTGCAATCAGACCTGTTATCAAGAGCCTGAAGGGCAACACGATCATCCCGGAGGTGCCGTTTCCGCCGGAGAACCGGTCGAACTTCTTTCCCAGCGGTTATCCTTGGCACTGCGTCGGCCGGCTCTTCATCTGGAACAATGCGAGCTCGCCAAACCCCTCGAGTTCGGGCACCGCCGTACTTGTCGGGCCGCGATTGATCCTCACCGCATCGCATATGCTGCCGTGGGGCGCCGCGTCATGGAAGACGCTGTTCGTACCGGGCTATTTCGACGGCAATCCCGTCGTCGGCGCCGGCGCCGCATCCTGGTGCTCCGACTATCGGGGCTATCAGTTCGAACCCGACGATCAGGCCTTCGACATGGCAATCCTCAGGCTCTACGATCCGCTCGGCGGCAATATCGGATGGATGGGCGCCAAGACCTACAGCTCCGATTGGCAGGATCAGCCATTCTGGAAGCTGGTCGGCTATCCCGGCGATGCTGCGCTCAGCGGCGGGCAGCGGCCGACGATCGAGCAAGGCATCCGCGTACTGGATGACGATTCGGATGGCGATTTTCTCGAGATCGAGCACCGCGCCGACACCAGCGACGGCAATTCCGGCGGGCCGCTCTTCGCCTTCTGGAAGGACGGACCCTACGTGATTGCCACTCATGGCGGCTACGAGTACCACTCGTTCCCGGACTACGAAAACCACAACGTTGCGGCGGGCGGCAAAGGAATGGTCAATCTGATTAATTGGGGCCGCGCAAACTGGCCGTGACCGCGGATTGATGCAACGCCGACGCATGGGGTGCGATGTTGCGCGTTGATTGAGGAAGATTTCTGGGTGTGTGGCCAGGGCCCGCCTTGCTGAGAGGCGGGCTGCTGCCGATTCTCTCGCATTCCTAGTTAGGGGTCCCAACGCGTGCGAGGAGAACGAAGGCCCATCATTGCGACGGTCCCAACCTTTCGCAGCCAATTTTCGGGTGCCCTTGGAGGATTTTTTTGGCAGCTATTCCACGGCTCTAAGGTGAAACCCGCCAACCTCTTGAAAGCCTTGGTACGCCCAAGGGGAATCGAACCCCTGTTCCCGCCGTGAGAGGGCGGTGTCCTGACCGCTAGACGATGGGCGCGTTCAAGAACCGGCGATATAGGCTGACGGCCGGGAAAAAGCAACTGGCCTTCGGTCAGTCGATGATGCCGGGAAAATATCCGTTGCAGGCCTATCGTTTTGGCTGGATCAGGTCCCAGAGATTCCCATGGAGATCGGCGAAAACTGCCACAGTGCCATAGGCCTCCTGGCGGGACGCCTCACGGAATTCGACGCCCTTTGCAAGCATTGCCGCATGGTCGCGGACAAAATCGTCGGTTTCAAGAAACAAAAAGACGCGGCCGCCGGTCTGGTTGCCGATGCTATCCCTTTGCGCATCATCGGCCGCTTCGGCCAGCAGCAGCCTCGCGCCTTGTCCGTTCGCCGGCGCCACCGTGACCCAGCGCTTGCCGCCGCCTAGATCGACGTCCTCGGTGAGCAAAAAGCCCAGCCTGTCGACATACCAGGCGATCGCCTCGTCGTAGTTGGCGACGACAAGCGCGACAGTGGCCACACGACGATTTTTGGCGAAACCGGTCATTTGTTGCGGATCGAAAAACGGCCGATGATCCGCCGCTCAGCGATATCGTAGACAAAGATGGTGCGGCTGCCGTCGGCAAGCTCCGCATCGATGGAGACGCGGTTGCCGGAGAGCGACTGGCTGATGACCTTGGCGCCGACCGGCAGCACGATGTCGCCGGTCAGCGGCTCGCCTGATGGCACCTGGATATCGCCGGTCAGCGGCGGAGCGGCCGACGGCGGCGCGGTGCGCGTTTTGTAGACAAGGGCTGCGATCACCACCATAAGGGCGAGGAACAGCAGGCCGAGATTGATGGCGACGAAGCGGACGAGCTTCTTGCGCACCTTTTCGACTTCGGGGTCGAGCGGCTTTTCCTCGTCTTCGTCGGCAGCAGCCATGGCAAAACTTTCTGGAACGATTTTCGATGAGCGCTCATAACGAAGAGGCCCCCATATTGATAGAGGATGGATTGATAGGGAATGGATCGCCAGGGGGGGGATCGCCAGACGGGGGGTCGATCATGCTGGAAGCAGGTCCCGATGCGGCCGGCCAGCGCCTCGACCAATGGCTTGCGGGCAAGCTCGGCCCGGACATGTCGCGCAGCCGGGTGCAGATGCTGATCAGACAGGGCGCCGTCAAGATCGGCGGCCAGCCGGTCAACGAGACGAAACGCAAGATGGCGGTCGGTGACCGCGTGTCGGTCGACATGCCGGAGCCGGAGCCGGCGGAGCCGCAAGGCGAGAACATCCCGCTCGACGTCCTCTATGAAGACAATGAATTGATCGTCATCAACAAGCCGCCGGGGTTGGTCGTCCATCCCGGCGCCGGCAACTGGACCGGCACGCTGGTCAATGCGCTGATCCACCATTGCGGCGACAGTCTTTCCGGCATCGGCGGTGTGCGGCGGCCGGGCATCGTCCACCGCCTGGATAAGGAAACCAGCGGCGTCATGGTCGTCGCCAAGACCGACCGCGCCCACAAATCATTGTCGGAGGCCTTTGCCGACCATGGCCTGACCGGCGATCTCAAACGCGCCTATCTGGCGCTGGTCTGGGGCATACCGATGAGACCGACAGGCACGGTCGACGAGCCGCTCGGCCGCGCCGCCGACCGCGTGCGCCGTGCCGTGGTGCCGGAAGGCCGCGACGATGCGCGCCACGCGGTCACCCATTTCACCGTGGTCGAGCGCTTTGGCGAGCAGCAAAAGGAATTTGCCACGGCAAGTCTGGTCGAATGCCGGCTCGAGACCGGCCGCACCCATCAGATCCGCGTCCACATGGCCCATATCGGCCATCCAGTCGTCGGCGATCCCGATTATGGCCAGGCCTTTCGCACCAAGGCGAACCGGCTGCCCGAGCCGCTGAAAGGCCGGGTGAAGGCCTTTCCGCGACAGGCTTTGCATGCCCGCCTCCTTGAATTTCGGCATCCGACTACCCATTTATCGATGAGGTTCGAGGCGCCGGTACCGAGGGACATGGAGGAACTCGTAGACGGCTTCCGCAGACTCTGAACCGGCTTCATCCATTCAAAACCAGATCGGCAAAAACCTGACCCGCGTTGTTCACTTTGGCGTGACACACTGTTTCGTGTTGAACCAATGCTGTCCTTTCTGGTTTTGTTCCTATATACATCCGCTGTCGCGAACGAGCCTTTTGGCGTTCGCGATATATGCCCGCCGCGTTTCGGGGGCACCACTCCAAGAGAGAGGGGCGCTGTCATGGCCCAGTCACTACCCAGTATCGTTTCCGGCGAAGGCGGCCTCAGCCGCTACTTGGAAGAAATCCGTCGCTTTCCGATGCTTCAGCCGCAGGAAGAGTACATGCTCGCCAAGCGTTACGCTGAGCATGAGGACACCACGGCTGCGCACAAGCTCGTCACCAGCCACCTTCGGCTCGTCGCCAAGATCGCCATGGGCTATCGCGGCTACGGCCTGCCCATCGGCGAGGTGATCTCGGAAGGCAATGTCGGCCTGATGCAGGCCGTCAAGAAATTCGAACCGGAGCGCGGTTTCCGGCTCGCCACATATGCGATGTGGTGGATCAAAGCCTCGATCCAGGAATACATCCTGCGCTCGTGGAGCCTGGTCAAGATGGGCACGACCGCCAATCAGAAGCGCCTATTCTTCAACCTGCGCAAGGTGAAGGGCAAGATCCAGGCGCTCGACGATGGCGACTTGAAGCCCGAGCAGATCACCGAGATCGCCACCCGCCTCAATGTGTCGGAAGCCGAAGTGGTATCGATGAACCGCCGCCTGTCGGGCGACGCCTCGCTGAACGCACCGATCAGGGCGAGCGAAGGTGAATCAGGTGAATGGCAGGACTGGCTAGTCGACGACCACGAAAGCCAGGAAGAGGCGCTGATCGAGCAGGATGAGCTGGAAAACCGGCGCGGCATGCTGTCCGGCGCTCTTGCCGTGCTCAACGAGCGCGAGCGGCGCATCTTCGAGGCGCGCCGCCTGGCCGAGGAGCCGCTAACGCTGGAAGAGCTGTCGGCCGAGTTCGACATCAGTCGCGAGCGCGTGCGCCAGATCGAGGTGCGCGCCTTCGAGAAGGTGCAGGACGCGGTCAAGGCCGCGGCCAAGCGCCAGATGCAGGCGCTGCGCACCATCGAGGCGCAGCCGGCGGCGTAAAGCCTTCCGACGGAAACAAATAACGGCGGCGTCAGGTAAACTGGCGCCGCCTTTTTGCGCCTTGCTGCAAATCCAGGCGGCCCGCTACCGTGTCACAGGCAATCGAGCGGGAACTTCAGATACCGGCGCCCGTTGGATTCCGGTTCCGGCAAGCGCCCGCCATTCATGTTGACCTGCAGCGCGTGCAGGATCAGCCTCGGCATCGGCAGCGTTCGGTCGCGCGCCTCGCGCAATGCCACGAAATCGGCCTCCGTCGGGCGGGCGGCAACATGGGTGTTCTTGGATTTCTGTTCGGCGACAGTGCTCTCCCACAAGGGTTCGCGTCCTTCCGTCTGGTAATCATGACCGACGAACAGACGTGTGTCGTCCGGCAGCGCGAGGATATCCTGGATCGAGCGCCAGAGTTGCACGGCACTGCCGCCGGGAAAGTCCGCTCTCGCCGTGCCGCTATCCGGCATGAACAGCGTATCGTGAATGAAAGCGGCGTCGCCGATCACATAGGTGATCGAGGCCAGCGTGTGGCCTGGCGAAAAAAGCACTCTTGCTGGAATGTTGCCAACCGAAAAAACCTCGCCGGCCGCGAATAGCTTGTCCCATTGCGAGCCGTCGGCAGGAAAATCCGGCCAGTTGTAGATCGCCTTCCACAATTTCTGGACGTCGATGATCTTCTCGCCGATCGCCGTAGGCGCTCCTGTCTTCTCCTTGAGATAGTGCGCCGCCGAGAAATGGTCGGCGTGGGGATGCGTGTCGAGGATCCACTCGATCTCGAGCCCGCTTTCCCTGATGAAGGCCAGCATCGCGTCGGCATTTTTGGTCGCCGTGGCGCCGGACTTCTCGTCGAAATCGAGGACCGGATCAATGATTGCGCATCGTCGCGCCTGCGGGTCGGCAACGACATACTGGATGGACCCGCTCGGCTTGTCGTAAAAGCCTGCCACCTGCAGTCTGGCCGATGTTGCGTCCAATCCCGGCTCCCTCAACTCCACCCGGCAGGAATGGTTTTCTCTGCCGGGGTAAAAGAAGAGCATGGTCATCCGTCAGCGACACATCGTCAAGCACCAGATGCTTCGCCGAGACAAAAAGGCCGAAAATCCTTCCGTGCCGCCCGCTCAGGCGGAGGGCTGCTTGGTCTTTCTGAGATACGGCAGGATCGTCTCGTAGGCGCCGAAACGCTTGACCGCGTCCTCATTGGAAACGGCGGCGGTGATGATGACGTCCTCGCCCTGCTTCCAGTTCGCCGGCGTCGCCACCTGGTGCTTGGCAGTCAACTGTATGGAATCGATCGCACGCAGGATCTCATCGAAATTACGGCCGGTCGTCATCGGATAGGTGAGAACCAGCTTGATCTTTTTGTCGGGGCCGATGACGTAGACCGAACGCACCGTCGCATTGTCGGCGGGCGTGCGCCCTTCCGAGGTTTCGCCGGCACTGGCCGGCAGCATCTCGTAAAGCTTGGCGACCTTGAGATCCTTATCGCCGATCAGCGGATAGTTCACCGATTGGCCGGTCGCCTTCTTGATATCATCCTGCCATTTGCCATGGCTTTCGACCGGATCGACGGAAATGCCGATGATCTTGACGTTGCGCTTCTTGAACTCGCCTTCCAGCCCGGCCATCGTGCCGAGCTCGGTGGTGCAGACTGGGGTGAAATTCTTCGGATGGCTGAAAAGCACCGCCCAGCCGTCACCGATCCAGTCGTGGAAGTTGATCGTCCCTTGCGTGGTTTCGGCCGTGAAATCCGGCGCGGTATCATTGATACGGAGGCTCATGACGTGTCCCTACCCTGTGATTGCAGCCGGCATTGACCATCCACCGGCCCTGCTTCTGCCTTTCTACCACTGCGGCGTCATCCTTCAAACGCCTGTTGCGCCGGCATCGAGGCCAGCGGTGAAAACTTTTTTCGCCTTTGTCGCAAAACGCAGCATTCCCGCCCGCCGACGCAACGGGGCGCGATGGCCGTGGAAGTCTAGGTTTTGTTCACCGCCAGCGTCGTCGTCAGATCTTCCATGCGCTGGGCGAGCGCGCCAAGCGCATGGGTCAGCACGGTATCGTTCTTGTCGGCCTTGGTCAGCGCGTCATCGCGCGTCTTGCGCAGCGTCTGCACTTCGCTTTCCATGCCCTTGACGCGTTTTTGCAATTCCGAAAGCTCGTCCATGACCATGATGCCGGCCATCACGGTCAGCCGCTGATCGCCGATCTCGCCAAATGAGTCTTTTAGATGCGAGACATAGCGGTCGAAGCGCTCGGCAAGGTCGATCAGATGTTCTTCCTGGCCCTCATCGCAAGCCATGCGATACTGCTTGCCGTCGATGGAAACCGTGACTTGTGCCATTGGGCCAGCCCCTATCTGTCCAACACGGCGCGGATGGTTTCCATGGCGGTCACCAGCCGACGCGATACTTCCTTGTTGGCGTCTTCCAGCCGTTCGGCGCGCGCTTCGGAATTGTCGAGTTCCTGCGCCAGCCGCGAGCGGTCGGCGTTCATGCGCTGCACCTCCGCCTCGGCTTCCGTATAGTCGCGCTCGTGCTCGAGCTTGGCCGCGACGGCATTTTCCAGCCCCTCGATGGCCTTACCCAGCCTGGCGATGACTTCCTTGAGTGTCGTTTCCCCGGTCATGGCTTTCGTCCTGCGCCCTGCCCATCACCGAATCATCCACGTTCAGAACGCGTTATGTCTGAAACATTACGCGCCGTGTGAAGCCAACGTCAATAAAGCTCTCGCGACTGTCCCCTGCTAACGCTAATTTAGGCCTCCAAAGCGCTTCTGGCGCCATCACCAGACCGGCAAAAGTGCCGGTTTATCGACTAACCAGATCGGCAAAAGCGCCGGATTATTGACGAACAAGATCGGCAAAAGCGCGCCGGTTTGTTGACTAAAAAGCCGCGCCTGCTATGTGTCGCGCACCCCTTTCCAGGGCTCTTCCAAGGCCCCGAACCCCCACACTGGAGGAAGCATGACCTCGCGTGAACAACCTGACCGGATGGCCAATGCGATCCGTTTTCTTTCCATGGACGCCGTCGAGAAGGCCCAATCCGGCCACCCCGGCCTGCCCATGGGCTGCGCCGACATCGCCACGGTGCTGTTCACGCGTTTCCTGAAATACGATCCGAAGAACCCGCATTGGCCCGATCGCGACCGCTTCATCCTGTCGGCCGGCCACGGTTCGATGCTGCTCTATTCGCTGCTCTATCTGACCGGCTATGAGGACATCACCCTCGACCAGATCAAGCATTTCCGCCAGTTGGGATCGAGGACAGCGGGTCATCCCGAATATGGCCATGCCGCCGGCATCGAGACGACGACCGGCCCGCTCGGCCAGGGACTTGCCAATTCGGTCGGCTTCGCACTCGGCGAGCGCATCATGAATGCCGCCTTCGGCAACGACCTCGTCGACCACTACACCTATGTGCTGGCCGGAGACGGCTGCCTGATGGAAGGGGTTTCCCAGGAAGCCATCGCACTCGCCGGGCATCTCAAGCTGAACAAGCTGATCGTCTTTTGGGACAACAACAACATCTCGATCGACGGCCCGGTGTCGCTGGCCGACAACACCGATCAGGTCGCTCGCTTCCAGGCGTCCGGCTGGAACGCCAGCCACATCGACGGCCAGGATCCGGAAGCGATCGCCTATGCCATCGAGGCGGCGCGCCATTCCGACAAGCCGACGATGATCGCCTGCAAGACGACGATCGGCTTCGGCGCGCCGACCAAAGCCGGCACCAACAAGGCACACGGTTCGCCGCTCGGCGCCGAGGAAATCGCCGGCGCCAGGAAGTTCTTCGGTTGGGACTATCCGCCCTTCGAAGTTCCTGCCGACATCCTCGATGCCTGGCGCGACGCCGGCAAGACCGGTGTCAAGGCACGCACCGACTGGGAGGGCCGCCTTGCCAAGGCCGACGCCCAATTGCGCAGCGAATTCGAGCGTCGCATCAGCGGCAAGTTGCCGGCGAATTTCGACGCCGTCATCACCGACTACAAGAAGAAGCTCGCCGCCGACAAACCGAAGGTCGCCACCCGTAAATCGTCGGAAATGGCGCTCGAAATCATCAACGGCGCCGTGCCGGAAACCATCGGCGGCTCGGCCGACCTGACCGGCTCCAATAACACCAAGACCAGCCAGACCAAAAACATCACATCAGACGATTATGGCCAGCGCTACGTTCACTACGGCATCCGCGAGCACGGCATGGCGGCCGCGCTCAACGGACTGACGCTGCATGGCGGCCTCATCGCCTATGGCGGCACGTTCATGTGCTTTTCCGACTACGCCCGTCCGTCGATGCGGCTTGCCTCGCTGATGGGCATCCGCTCGATCTTCGTCATGACCCATGATTCCATCGGTCTCGGCGAAGACGGCCCGACCCATCAGCCGGTGGAGCATCTGGCCGCACTGCGCGCCATTCCGAACCACAATGTGTTCCGCCCGGCCGACGCGGTCGAGACCGCCGAATGCTGGCAGTTGGCCATCGAGCAGGAAAAGACGCCTTCGACGCTGGCGCTGACCCGGCAGAACCTGCCGACGGTGCGCAACGACTTCGTTGCGGAAAACCTCAGCCGCCAGGGCGCCTATGAGCTGGCCGCCGCCAGCGGCGATGCGGCGGTGACGATCTTCGCTTCGGGCTCCGAGGTCGAGATCGCGCTGGCGGCGCGCGAGGCATTGGAGAAGCACGGCCATCCGACCCGCGTCGTCTCTGTCCCCTGCTTCGAATTGTTCGACAAGCAGAGCGCCGACTATCGCAAGAAGACAATCGGCAACGCGCCGATCAAGATCGCCATCGAAGCCGGCATCCGCCAGGGCTGGGATCATTTCATCGGCACCGACGGCATCTTCATCGGCATGACCGGCTTCGGCGCCTCTGGCACGATCGAACAGCTCTATCCGCATTTCGGCATCACCGCCGAAGCAACGGTGAAGGCGGCGGAAGCCCGCCTGCACGGCGAATAAATGTGCTGATATCCGGCGAAACCGCACATAGCGGTTTCGCCGGCAGCCTCGACCTAGTGGACTTAAATCCAACCCATCGACGGCTGGATTCTTTGCCAGCCCGCCGTTATGAAGCTGCGGACTTGATCTTCGGCCTCCAACTCCCAGGGAGAGAAAAATGACCGTCAGAGTTGCCATCAACGGATTCGGCCGCATCGGCCGCAACATCCTGCGCGCCATCCACGAATCCGGCCGCAAGGACATCGACGTCGTCGCTGTCAACGACCTCGGCCCGGTCGAGACCAACGCTCATCTGCTGCGCTTCGACAGCGTGCATGGCCGTTTCCCGCATGAAGTGACGGTTGACGGTGACCAGATCACCGTCGGCACCGAAAAATTCAAGGTCACCGCGATCAAGGACCCGACGCAGTTGCCGTGGAAGGATCTCGGCATCGATATTGCGCTCGAATGCACCGGCATCTTCACCGCCCGCGACAAGGCAGCCGCACATTTGACCGCCGGCGCCAAGCGAGTCCTCGTCTCGGCGCCTGCGGAGGGCGCCGATCTCACCGTGGTCTATGGCATCAACCATGACAAGCTGACCAAGGACCACATCGTCATCTCGAACGCCTCCTGCACCACCAACTGCCTGGCGCCGCTGGCAGCCGTGCTGCATGAGGCCGTCGGCATCGAGAAGGGCATGATGACGACGATCCACTCCTACACCGGCGACCAGCCGACGCTGGACACCATGCATAAGGATCTCTACCGCGCCCGCGCCGCGGCCCTGTCGCAGATCCCGACCTCGACCGGTGCGGCCAAGGCGATCGGCCTGGTGCTGCCCGACCTCAAGGGCAAGCTCGACGGCATCTCCATCCGCGTCCCGACCCCAAACGTCTCGGTCGTCGATTTCAAGTTCATCGCCAAGCGTGCGACCACGGTGCAGGAGATCAACGAGGCGGTGATCGCCGCCTCGAACGGCAAGCTGAAGGGCATTCTCGCCGTCACCCATCATCCGAATGTGTCGATCGACTTCAACCACGATCCGCATTCCTCGATCATGGCGCTCGATCAGACCAAGGTCATGGACGGCAACTTCGTTTCGGTGCTGTCCTGGTACGACAATGAATGGGGTTTTTCCAACCGCATGGCCGACACCGCCGTCGCCTTCGGTAAGACCATCGCCTGATCGCAGAACCATCTTCTTGCGACTTGAAAACGCCCGGCTCTGTCCGGGCGTTTTCATGAGAGCGCCCAGCGCCCTTTGGATGCGCAAAGGGCGCTCCAACATTTTGTTTGGCAAGAGCGCGCCTTGAGCGCCAAAACATTCAAAAATCAGCGGCATAGGGCAAAAAACCACCCTCACGCCTTGCACCGGTCATGTGTTCGCCTCACTCTCTCGTAAAGCGAGAGGAACACGAATTCGAGGGGCAATTGGCGGATGGAGCATGCGATCTATCTCGTGACGCTGGTCGGCGCCGCACTGGTCGTCGCCGCCGCGTTTTCGAGCCTGATCGCCTTCCGCTTCGGCGCCCCACTCTTGCTGCTGTTTCTCTGCATCGGCCTGGCCACGGGAACCGACGGCCTCGGCATCCAGTTCGACAATGCGCGGCTGGCTTATTTTGCCGGCTCACTGGCGCTGGCGGTCATCCTGTTCGATTCCGGTTTCGGCACGCCGCTCAACGCCTTGCGGCAGGCGGCCGGACCGGCGCTGTCGCTGGCGACTATCGGCGTCCTTTTGACCACTGGCCTGTTCGGCGTCGTCGCCCACTATCTGCTCGACCTCAGCTGGCTGGAATCCTTCCTGCTCGGGGCTGCTGTCGCGTCGACCGACGCGGCAGCAGTGTTCTTCCTGTTGCGCGCCGGCGAGATCAATTTGCGCGAACGCGTGCGTTCCACGCTCGAGGTGGAATCCGGCACCAATGACCCGATCGCCATCTTCCTGACCATCAGCCTGGTCGAGATCATCGCCGCCAACGCCAGTCCCGAGGCCAGGGTGCTGGTTACCGACCTCGTCCTCGGCTTCCTTCTCAACATGGGGCTTGGCGCCATCGTCGGCATTTTCGGCGGCCTCGCCATCGTGCGTCTTGTCGACCGGCTCAATCTCGACCACGGGCTGCTGCCGATCTTCGTGCTGACGCTGTCGCTGATGGTGTTCGCCGCCGCCGGCGCCATTGGCGGCTCCGGCTTTCTGGCGGTCTATCTCGCCGGCCTCATTGCCGGCAATTCCGACATCCGCGCCGTCACCATCCTCAAGCGCTTTCAGGACGGCATGTCGTGGCTGGCGCAGATCATCATGTTCCTGATCCTCGGCCTGTTCGCGACGCCCTCGCAATTTCCGGCGATCCTGCTGCCGGCGGTGCTGCTGGGCCTGTTCCTGATATTCGTGGCGCGGCCGATCGCCGTCTGGCTTTGCCTGATGCCGTTCCGTCTGCCGCGCCCGGAAGTCGCCTTCGTCTCATGGGTGGGCCTGCGTGGCGCCGTGTCGATCCTGCTCGCCATCACGCCGCTGCTTGGCGGCCTTGAGAATGGCCGCCTCATCTTCAACACCGCCTTCATCGTCGTGCTGGTGTCGCTGGTCATCCAGGGATGGACTGTCGGACCGCTGGCGCGCCGCCTCGGCCTGATCGTGCCGGCCCGCCTGGGTCCGTTGGACAAGGTCGAACTCGAATTGCCTGGCTCCGCCCACCACGAGCTTCTTGCCTACCGCGTAGCACCTGGCAGCCCGGTGGCGCGCGGGGAGCGCATCCCGCGATGGGCGCGGCCGTCGCTGGTGCTGCGCGACGGGCGCTCGATGCGCTTCCAGGATATGGGCAGGCTCGCCGCCGGCGACCATGTCTACATCTTCGTGCCGGATCGCTATCCGGCCCTGCTCGATAAGCTGTTCGCCAGCCGCGCCGTGGTCGATCCCGAGGATGCAGACTTCTTCGGCGCGTTCGCCGTCGATCCGGCGCGCTCCGCCGCGGAACTGGAGGCGGCTTACGCGCCGGGCCTGACCGAGGAGGAACGCAAGCTGACCGTCGGCGACCTGGTGACGGAGCGGCTCGGCGGCCATGCCGAATATGCCGACCGCGTGCTGATCGGTCCGATCGAGCTGATCGTCCGCGACGTCGACGACAAGGGCAAGATCACTGGTCTCGGTCTTTCCCTCGAGCCGACCGCGCCTGTGGCACGGGTGCCGGTGTTCCTGAGTGCCGGCGAAATCGCCGACCGCATCGTTGCCTTTGTGCGCAATTGGCGTAAGCGGACCAAGAAGCAGAGTGCCGAGGCGCAGGCGGACGCCGAACCGACTCCACAGCCGGCGGTGGAAAAGTCAACCGGCGAGGGCTGACGGCTCCCGACACGGGCCGCGGTCATATTTTCCGGATGGCACCATTGCAGGTCTTGCATCGTCGTTGATGCGGGGTAAGGTCCCCGCGATTTTTCGCGAAAGGGAACAGCATGGCCGGCTTCAAGACACTGGACGACATCGGCAACATCGATGGCAAGCGCGTGCTGGTGCGCGTCGACCTCAACGTTCCTGTCGCCGACGGCAAGGTCACCGACGCCACCCGTATCGAGCGCATCGCGCCGACCATCGCCGAGCTTTCCGGCAAGGGCGCCAAGGTCATCCTGCTTGCCCATTTCGGCCGGCCCAAGGATGGACCGTCGCCCGAATTCTCGCTTGAGCCGATCGCCAAGGCCACCGCGGACGTGCTCGGCCGCCCTGTCGGCTTCGCGCCGGACTGCATCGGGGACAAGGCCGCGAGCGCCGTCGCCGCCATGGCCGACGGCGACGTGCTGCTGCTCGAAAACACCCGCTTCTACAAGGCCGAGGAGAAGAACGACCCGGCCTTCACCGAAAAGCTCGCCGCCAATGGCGACATTTTCGTCAACGACGCCTTTTCCGCCGCCCACCGCGCCCATTCGTCGACGGAGGGGCTTGCGCACCTGCTCCCGGCCTTCGCCGGCCGTACCATGCAGGCCGAGCTCGACGTGCTGGAAAAGGGCCTCGGCAATCCAGCCCGCCCTGTCGTTGCTATCGTCGGCGGCGCCAAGGTCTCGAGCAAAATCGACCTGCTGATGAACTTGGTGAAGAAGGTCGACGCGCTGGTCATCGGCGGCGGCATGGCCAACACCTTCCTCGCCGCGCGCGGCACCGATGTCGGAAAATCGCTGTGCGAGCATGATCTTGCCAACACCGCCAAGCAGATCATGATCGAGGCGGCCGAAGCCGGCTGCGCCGTCATCCTGCCGGTCGACGGTGTCGTCGCCAGGGAATTCAAGGCGGGCGCCGCCAGCGAAACCGTAGCCATATCAGAGGTGCCAGCCGACGCCATGATCCTCGATGTCGGCGAAAAGACCGTGAACACCGTTGCCGACTGGATCGACCGCGCCGCGACGCTGGTCTGGAACGGTCCGCTCGGCGCCTTCGAGATCGAGCCGTTCGACCGGGCGACGGTGGCGGCGGCCAGGCACGCCGCGGCCCGCACCAAGGCCGGCAAATTGATCTCGGTCGCCGGCGGCGGCGACACGGTGGCAGCACTTAACCATGCCGGCGTCGCCGACGACTTCACCTATGTCTCGACCGCCGGCGGCGCCTTCCTGGAATGGATGGAAGGCAAGCCGCTGCCCGGTGTCGATGTGCTGACGCGCTGAGGCCCCGAGACGACAGGCAAACGAGGGGCGTTTGCGCGTTTCAATCGATTCGAGCTTTCCGCTTGGGATGGTTCGACTTGAACCTGCCTTGCTCTAGTGGTCTGCTAGCTTGGAACAATCGGTTCAGGAGGATGCACAATGAGCGAACGTCTCAAGGACATTGCCGCCGCGATGGTGGCCGACGGCAAGGGTCTTTTGGCCGCCGACGAGAGCTCCGGCACCATCAAGAAGCGCTTCGACGTGATCGGCGTCGAATCCACCACCGACAGCCGCCGCGACTATCGCGAGATGATGTTCCGCGCCAAGGAGGCGATGACCAGATACATTTCCGGCGTCATCCTCTATGACGAGACCATCCGCCAGAAGGCCGCCGACGGCACGCCGCTGGTCGACATCATCAAGGCGACCGGCGCCATCCCAGGCATCAAGGTCGATGCCGGCGCCAAGCCTCTCGCCGGATTCCCTGGCGACACCATCACCGAAGGCCTCGACGGCCTGCGCGAACGCCTTGCTGACTATTACAAGCTCGGTGCCCGTTTCGCCAAATGGCGCGCGGTGATCGACGTCGACATCGCCAAGGGCGTGCCTTCCGCCACATCGATCGGCTCGAATGCGCATGCGCTCGCCCGCTATGCGGCGCTCTGTCAGGAAGCCGGCATCGTGCCGATCGTCGAGCCGGAGGTGCTGATGGACGGCGCCCATGACATCGGCACCTGCTACGAGATCAGCAAGGCAACCCTGACGAAACTCTACACCGAGCTCTACGCGGCCCGCGTCGTCCTCGAAGGCACCATCCTGAAGCCGAACATGGTTCTCGCCGGCAAGAAGTCGGGCAAGACCAGCAGCCCCGAAGAAGTCGCCGAAAAGACCATAAAACTGTTCCGCGAAACGGTGCCGGCCGCGATTGGGGGCATCGCCTTTCTCTCCGGCGGGCAATCGGACGAGGAGGCGACCGCCAATCTCAATGCCATCAACGCAATCGGCCCGCACCCGTGGAAGCTGACCTTCTCCTATGGCCGCGCCTTGCAGGCGGCGCCACAGAAGGCGTGGAGCGGCAAGGCGGCCAATGTCGCCGCTGCCCAGGCTGCCTTTGCCCACCGCGCCCAGATGAACCATCTGGCCGCGCTTGGAAAATGGCAGCCGGAACTGGAACAGGCGGCCTGACCGGATTTTTTTGATCCGAACCCGGGCCATGAGCCCGGGTTCCATCTGCTCTAAAATAACGCGATGGCCATGTCGGCTTGCGTTGAGCCCAAACGTCCTCGGGGCTCAAAGAGCAGCAGGCTGATGCCAAGCAACAAGATCGTTTCATGGGAAGACTGGTTCCAGGCGCACAAGGCGCATCTGGCGCGTGAGAAGGAATTGACGCGATTTCGCGACCGCATCGCCGCCGAACGGCGGGAATTGCCTTGGTTGAAAATCCGGAAGGACTATGTTTTCGAGACCGAACAAGGCCCGAAGAAACTGGCCGAACTATTCGCCGGCGCAAGCCAGCTGATCGTCTACCACTTCATGTTCGGGCCGGGCGCCGACTACCGTTGCGAAGGCTGTTCCTTCCTTGCCGATCACATCGACGGCGCCAACCAGCACCTCAAGCACCATGATGTGTCGCTGGTCGTGATCTCGCGGGCGCCGTTGGCCGAATTTCTGCCCTACAAACAGCGCATGGGCTGGAAATTCGACTGGGTGTCGTCCTACGCCTCGGACTTCAACTTCGACCTGCAGGTTTCCTTCACCGACAAGCAGATCGCATCCGGCGACACGACCTACAATTTCGAGCAGCGCGCGCTGAAATCGAAGGACCTTCCCGGCATCAGCGTGTTCTACAGGGATGAGAATGGCGACATCTTCCTGACCTTCATGTCGCGCTCCAGGGGCGGCGATCCGCTGATCGGCGCTTATCACTATCTCGACCTGACGCCGAAGGGCCGCAACGAGACCGGTCCACACCACAGCCTGATGGACTGGGTGCGGCTGCACGACGAATATGCAGACAGGTCCGAGATGCAGGACGCCTGTTGTCATTGACGACGGGCAGTCGACGCAAGGTCTTTCGCCTCTAGCCCGATATGCGCTAAGTGCTGCTCGCTATGCCCTTTGACGGACTTGCCCATTAACGGTTTGCGATGCAGCGCTTTCTTGCCCTCCTCACCTGGCTCGCCTTTCCGGTCTATGTCTGGCAGGGGCTGGGCGTGCGCCGCCGCACCACCCGCATGCTGCCGGCGCAAGGTCCGGTCATGCACGAGATATCAGGCCAGGCACCGGCGGTCTCGCTTCTGATGCTTGGCGATTCATCCGCCGCCTCGGTCGGCATCGGCAATTCCGAGTACGGGCTGGCCGCGCAACTGGCCGATCTGATCTCGAAACGCACCGGCCGTGCGGTGCGCTGGCGGGCGGCCGGCTTCAACTCGGCGACCTCAGGCCAGATCCGCGACCACGTGCTGCCCAATCTGTCGGCCGATCCGTGGACGCATATCGTGCTCGCCATCGGCACCAACGACACCAAGAACTTTCACTCGGTGCCACGCTTCAAAAGCGATTTTGGCGGCCTGCTCTACGCGCTGCGCGCCAAATGGCCGGAAGCGCGCGTGGTGTGGTCGCCGGTGCTGGAATTCACCCGGGCACCGGCAATGCCGCCGCTGCTCGGAAAGATCCTGGAAATCCGCGCCGCCGAGATGAACCGAATGGGCGAGCGCCTTTGCCTTGAGCGCGGCGCGGTGCCGGCGCCGCGCCTGCCGATCACCGATGCCGAAGCCGGTTTTGCGTCCGACGGATTTCATGCCTCGGAAGCCGGCTACAGGGCCTGGGCGGAACATCTGGTCGATTTGGTGCTGGCCAACGAACCACGCCCCGCGTAGCGGGCCGCCAGCCCTACGTCCAATGGCCCAGCGCCGCTGTTATCGAAATTGCTGCCATCGCCAGCACCGCCAGCTTCCAGAAGTCGCTGCGCCGCTTCAGCCCCGGCCAGCCGAGCGGCTTGATCAGCTGGATGACCATCATGGCAATGATGACGAGGGCGAGGAGTTTCGACATGCCGCTTTTGACTAGCGCATCGGCCCGAAAATCGAAATCGATTTCCGAAAGCACGATGCGTGGATTCGAAGATGCTAGAGCGTCCTTTGCGCATCCAAAGGACGCGCGGCGCTCCAGCATCGCGGTCGGCTGTCAAAGCGCTCCTTTCGCTCGCCCCCGATAGAGTTGCTATAGCGGCTTGAGACCGGCCTCGATCGCAGCCCGGTTCGGTTCGAGGAACGGTGGCAAGGCCAGCCTTTCGCCCAGCGTTTCCAGCGGCTCGTCGGCCGTGAACCCGGGCCCGTCGGTGGCAATTTCGAACAATATGCCGTTCGGCTCGCGGAAATAGAGCGAACGGAAGTAGTATCGTTCGACCTCACCGCTTGACGGCAGACGAAACTCGGCCAATCGCGCCGTCCATTGGTGCAAGATCTCCTGGTCCGGCGCCCTGAACGCGACGTGGTGGACCGCACCGGCGCCTTGCCTTGCCGGCGCAAGACCCGGCTGCACCGCGACATGAAGCTCCGCCGCCGGGCCGCCTTCTCCCATCTCGAAGACATGAACCTGGCCCTCACCATCCGGCGAGGCATAATCCCGCACCTTGCGCATGTTCATCACCCTGGTCAGCACGGTTTCAGTGTTGGTGATGTCGGGAACGCTGATGACGATAGGCCCGAGCCCGCGGATCTGATGCTCGATTGGGACCGGGCTTTGAGCCCAGGGATGACTGTCGCCCTTGCCGCCATCGCTGACGATTCGCAGGCGCTGGCCTTCCCGGTCTTCGAAATCCAGCGACGGGTAGCCGCCGACATCGCCGATGTCTCCCGTCGCGACGGTCTCGTCGGACAAATGCTGCTTCCACCAGGCAAGGCTTTCGGGGCTGGCGACCCTCAGGCTGGTCCGCACGATGCTGTTGGTGCCGCGCCGTTCGCGTCCGACCGGCCAATCGAAGAAGGTAAGATCGGTACCAGGCGTCGCCTCGGCGTCGGCATAGAAAAGGTGATAGGCTGACGTGTCGTCCTGATTGACCGTCTTCTTGACCAGTCGCAGGCCCAAGGTCCTCGTGTAGAAACGAAGGTTTTCGGGCGCGTTGGCCGTGATTGCGGTCAGATGGTGAATTCCTGTCAGTTGCAGGCTCATTGTTATCATCTCCCTGATCTCGAGGAATTTTCTCACTCAATATCAGAACGCCGGCTTATCGCTGCCGCGGATTCCGGCAGTCCGTCGTCGGAAGATGAACGACTCAACCCCGGCAGAGCAACGAAAAAGCCTGCTTCTCTCGCGCAGGCGGGATCGGAACCGGCAAAACCTGGCACGCTCGCCAAAGACCGCTCAGCCTCCTGACAGACTGCTGTCAGGAGGGGTGTGCGATAGTGTCCCCATCAAAAGAGAGGAGACTAGCTATGAACGGTTTTACCATTCTGCGCAGCGTGCAGCACTATGTCGGCAAGATCAGGACGATGCGCAACGAGATCCGCACCCGGCGTTTCATGAACGGATTGCCGCAGAGCATCCGCAAGGACATCGGTTGGCCGGATAATTATGAAGGCCGCCACGGCCGCGGCCATTGAGGCGATTTTTTCGCGGCAGCAGTTGGATGCGGACGCCACGGCGCCCAGATAAATAGGTCCGACAGACGGAGCAGGAAATGTCCGAACATAAGATCATCGGCGTTCTTTTCATCGATCGCTTCGCCGACTGGGAATACGGGCTTTTGGCGGCTTCGGCGGTCGAATGGTTCGGCGCACGCGCGGTGTCGCTGACGCCGAACGGCAAGCCGGTGACCTCGGCCAGCGGGTTTATGCTGACGCCCGACCGCTCAACCGAGATTGATGAAAACACCGATCTCGACGCTGTCGCGGTCATCGGCTCCGACCAGTGGGTCGATGCCCCGCCTGATATCTCCGGACTGCTGACAGGGGTCGCAGCGCGTGGCGGCGTGGTCGGCGGCATTTGCGCCGGCACCTTGGCACTGGCGCGTGCCGGCTTGTTCGACAAGGCCAAACACACCAGCAATGGTCGTGACTGGATCAACGAAAAGGAACCGGGTTACCCGGGCGCTCAGAACTATCAGGACGTGCCCTATGCGGTCGCCGACGGTCGCATCGTATCCGCGCCGGGTTCGGCTCCCGGCACGTTCGCTCTTGCCTATTTGAAGATGCTCTATCCCGAGAGAGGCAGCGACCTCGCACAGATGCGCACGCTGTTCGCCAAGGAGTATGCTGAAGGGGAATATGCTGAGGCCTCCTGACAGTATGGTGTCAGGAGCGGCGTGCAATAGTGCTGCAGTATCAGGAGACAGATATGGCCTTCATCCCTGCAAAAGCTTCGGCATGGTTCGAGATTCCCGTCACCGACATGGATCGGGCGCGCGCCTTTTATGGGTCGGTTCTCCAGAACGATCTCATTCTGGAGGAGAGCGGCCCGAACCCGATGGCCATGTTCGCCGCCCAGGACCGAACGGCCTCCGGGCACATCTACCCCGGGAAACCCGCGGCACCGGGAACCGGCCCGACCATCCATCTGTCGGTTGCCGCACCGATCGAGGACGCCATGGAACGAGTGAGGCAGAACGGCGGTCAGGTCGTATCGCCGGCGATCTCCATCCCGGCCGGCACATTTGCCTATTGCCTAGACCCGGACGGCAACAGTTTCGGCCTTTTCGTTTAGAGGTGGAAGCAACCAGAATGGTGAAAAGCTGGAACGAGAGGCTGAACACGCCAGGCATCCACGGTATCAAGCCGACGCCGCGCACTGTTGGCGACGTCGTCGAGGGCCAGCCGATGCTGGTGCCGACGGCACGGCAGGTCGATGATTTCATTCGCTCCATTCCAAAGGGCGTGGCCATGGATGTCCGCGCATTGCGCACCGCGCTCGCCATCGAGCACGGCGCCGAAGTGACATGTCCGGTCACCATCGGCTATCATCTGCGCACTGTCGCCGAGGCCGCCAACGAGGATCTGGAACGCGGCATGACGCTGAGCGACATCGCGCCGTTCTGGCGGGTGCTGGATGCAAAGACGCCGACAACAGGGAAATTGTCCTTCGGCGCGGCATTCGTCGCCGCGCAGCGTAAGCGCGAAGGGCTCGAACCGTAATGCATGTCGCCCAAAAGTGGAAACGGTTTTGGGACAACGACATGCATAAGAACAACATCGAGGGACCATACGATGCGCCGCGCCGACAGGCTCTTCCAGATCGTGCAGCATCTGCGCGGTGGCCGTCTTGTCACCGCCCAGAAGCTGGGCACGTGGCTCGAGGTTTCCGAGCGAACCATCTACCGCGACATCGCCGACCTGCAGTCGACCGGTGTGCCGATCGACGGCGAGGCCGGCGTCGGCTACATGATGAGGGAGGGTTTCGACCTTCCGCCGCTGATGTTCACGCGTGACGAGATCGTCGCGCTGGTCGCCGGAGCGCGCATGGTGCGCGCGTTCGGCGGCGCTGCCATGGCGCGGGCCGCCGACGAGGCGCTGGTCAAGATCGGCGCCGTGCTGCCCGATGCCGAAAAGGACCGCATCGCCCGCACCGAGATCCACACGCCGATGTGGGTGGTGAGCGACGCCGCCCGCGAAGCAATCGACCTGATCGAGCGCGCCGTGGAAAAACGCCAGGTGCTGACCATCGACTACTCCGACGAAGCAGGCCGCAGCACCGCGCGCGACATCAGGCCGTTGGGCCTGTGGTTCTGGGGCAAGGTGTGGACGCTGGTCGCCTGGTGCGAGATGCGGGATGATTTCCGCGCTTTCCGCATCGACCGCATCGCTTCGGTGGTCATCGCCGGCCGCGTCTTTAAGCCGGAGCGCGGCAAGCAGCTTGCCGATTTCTACCGTGCGGTGGAGCGCAGCGAGGACTACGGTATGGCGCCGGACCGGGCTGCGCGAACGTGACACGCGAGATCGAAAAAAAGCCTGCGTGAGGCGGGCTTTTTGTAATTTGATCGGCCTATGGCCGTCTTACTCCTCGTCGTCCGTATCCTCGTTCTTCGACTTCAACGCCGAAAGCTTCGCGAAGACCGCGTTGGCGTCGAGCTCCGCATCCTCATCCTTTGGCTTCTCCGGCGTCGGGACGAGGCGCTCGGTCAATGCCGCCGGCAGCAGCGTGTCGCCGGCTGGCTGTGCCTGCTCGCGGCCACGCGAGGCGCGGTTGACTTCCATGTCGAGGTCGATCTGCGAGGCGAGACCCAAGGTCACCGGATCCATCGGCTGCAGATTGGCCGAGTTCCAATGCTTCCTGTCACGAATCTGGTCGATCGTCGACTTGGTGGTGCCGACGAGGCGCGCGATCTGCGCGTCCTTCAGCTCGGGATGGTTGCGCACCAGCCAGAGGATGGCGTTGGGCCGGTCCTGGCGCTTCGACAGCGGCGTGTAGCGCGGACCCTTGCGCTTGGATTCCGGCACCCGCACCTTGGGGTCGGACAGCTTCAGCCGATGGTTCGGGTCCTTCTCGGCGCGTGCGATCTCGTCGCGGGTCAGCTGGCCGGTCATGATCGGGTCCATACCCTTGATGCCTTGCGCCGATTCGCCATCGGCGATCGCCTTGACCTCGAGCGGATGCAGCCCGCAGAACTGCGCGATCTGCTCGAAAGACAGCGCGGTGTTGTCGACCAGCCAGACGGCGGTCGCCTTGGGCATCAGCAGCGTATTGGCCATTATGAGATATCCTTCTCGTTCGCCCGCGTTCCCGCGCGGGCGGTGGTTTAGAGCCACCAAAATGGGAAATTCGCTGCGTATATAACCACTCCGTTGCCGTTTCGCAACGGTTTTGGAAGATACTCGCGAGATTGGCGGGAGATATCGAAGCTGTCAAAGCAGCGCCTTTGGGCAGCCCCTTTGGCTTCGGCACCACGCCTTCGGTGAGCTGCTCAGCGGGGACGGCCGGTAACCCGGCATCAAAAACGTCCTGATGTCGGCATTTGCCGACTGTTAGAAGGGGCATGTTTCATACACATTTCGCCTTCGGTAGCGGCGACCTGCCTTCAGGGGAGCAGACCGCCGCCGATGTGGGCTGATCGATGTTGGAAACCGGGCAAGCTGTCGCGGCGGGGTTGTTTCCGTTCGCCATTTCCTATGCGCTGTTGGCAATGTTGCCGGGCGCCAATTTTGCTGTCGTCGCGCAGGCCGGGCTAACCGCTTCGCGTGCCACAGCGCTTTCGGCTGCCGCTGGTATTGCCCTTGGCGCGAGTTCGCTGGCGGCGGTCGTCGCGACGGGAGCCGGCGCGCTGCCGCCGGGGGGCATCGCACACCAGATGGCCGCCAGCCTTTACGGCGCAATGCTGGTCTTCATCGGCTGGAATTCGATGCGGCGGGCGCTGTCTATCAAGACTGGCGTCAACGAGCCGGAGCCGGTTCCAATCGCTCGATACTTCCGGCTGGGCTTTGTCACGGCAGTGGCAAATCCTGCCACCGCGCTGTTTTTCGCATCCTCGACGCTGAATTTAAATGCTCGCGGGGCAACTCACCTATCGGTGGTCGCACTGGTGTTTGCCATTGCGATCGCCTGGTTTGGTCTTCTCGGCCTTTCCATTTCCCAACCGGCCACACGGCGATTTTACAGTCGTTTCCGAAAGCATGCGGACATCGTGCTGGGAGGAGCCCTGGTGGCGCTCGGCTTTGCCGCACTTGGCTATTGAGAAAGATACACGCAGCAGCCGCTGCCGCACGGACTTCAAAACGACAAAACCCGCCGGACAGGGTCCAGCGGGCTCGGAACCGGCGACGGGAAACCCGCCTGCTGCGGCTCTGGCTTCTAAAGCATGATCTCGGACCGAAGCACCACGCCGCAAAAACGGCTTGATGCTTTCGGGCGAGATCACGCTCGAGATCAAAGCGCCTTGCGGGCGATCCTCTCGATGTCGGCACGGTTGATGCCGAGATCGTTGAGCTGACGAGCATTCAGGCGGTTCAGTTCGCGCACGGTTTCATTGTACATGCGCCAGTTACGGAAAGCACGGATCGGGTTCATGGTAGTCCTCCATCGTTTCGATGCCGCTCAAATAGGCATCGTTGATGAAAAGTTGAACAGACGCTTTTGCATAGCCGCAATGCGTTTGTTGCATTGCACAATTAAGGTTTTGTTCAGCTTGTTTACCGACCGTCAGCCGACATCGAGCACGATCTTGCCGATGTGCTCGCCCTCCTCCATCCGCTCATGCGCCCGCCACGCTTCCTTGAGCGGGAAGATCATGTCCATGACGGGTGCTACCTTGCGGGTGCCGAGCAGCGGCCACACCTGCGCCTCCAGCGCGGCGGCGACTGCCGCCTTGAATTCGACGGTGCGCGGCCGCAGCATCGAGCCGGTGTGGGTGAGCCGCTTTGCCATCATCTTCGAGAAATCGGCGCTTGCCACCGCCCCGCTCTGCGTGGCGATCTGGACGATGCGGCCTTCCACCGCCGCGGCTTCGTAGTTTCGCGCCACGTAGTCGCCGCCGACCATGTCGAGGATAACGTTGGCGCCCTTGCCGCCGGTCGCGTCCTTGACCGCCACGACGAAATCCTCCTCGCGGTAGTTGATCGCCCGGTCGGCGCCGAGCTTCAGACAGGCGTCGCACTTCTCCTGGTTGCCGGCGGTGGTGATGACATAGGCGCCGAAGGCCGAGGCGAGCTGGATCGCGGTGGTGCCGATCCCGGACGAGCCGCCATGCACGAGCAGCGTCTCGCCGCTCTTCAGGCCGCCGCGCTCGAAGACATTGTGCCAGACGGTGAAGTAGTTTTCCGGTACCGCCGCCGCTTCGGTGTGGGTAAAGCCGGCGGGCAGCGGCAGCACGCTGCCGGCATGGACCTTGACGTATTCGGCATAGCCGCCGCCGGGCGTCAGCGCGCAGACCCGGTCGCCGACGCGCCAGCGCGATATCTCGTCGCCAAGAGCCGCGACTTCGCCAGACGCTTCGAGGCCCGGCAGGTCCGACGCACCGGGCGGCGGCGGATAGACGCCCTTGCGCTGCTGCACATCCGGCCGATTGACACCGGCGGCGCGCACCCGGATCAGGATTTCGCCGGGACCGGGCACGGGCACGTCGCGCGTTTCCGGTTTCAGCACCCGCGGTCCGCCGGGTTCCGAGATCGCGATTGCCGTCATCTTCGCCGGAATTTTGTTCTGTCCGCTCGCCATGAATTTTCCGTCTCGCTTCGCCAGTTTGTTGCCGGCTGCCGGTTTTCTCGCCGACTGTTTGCATCCATGCCCCTGCCCTATGTATGCTGATTGCCAAATCAGGCAAATGGCCACTGCAGCGCCAGGCGTGCGATTGGACGCGCAAACGGCGCTGTAGCAGTTTAATTTATTGCGCATGAGCGAGGAGCGACGATGGCGATCTTCGACGACGAACCCAAAAAGAAAGCGCGCCTGCATGAGATCGGGCAGGATCTGTCGCTGCTTTCCGTCGATGAACTGTCCGAGCGGATCGCCATCTTGCGCGACGAGATCGCCCGGCTCGAAGCCGAGCTCAAGACCAAGAGCACCACCAAATCAGCGGCCGAGGCGCTGTTCCGCCGCGAATAGTTTCCAGAGCCGAAGCGCCCGCCGCCGAAAAGCTCGAATGCGACTGTCTTCAGACCCTCCCCAGATTCCAGCCGGATCAGCTAAATGTTTGCAAGCTACCGACCGATACTCTCGCTGCTTCGCGGCACCGCTTTCCTGCTGGCGGCGACCGGACTGCACGGGCTGTTGTTGCCGCTGCGCGGCCAGTTGGAAGGTTTCTCGACCGCATCGCTCGGCCTGATGGGCACGGCCTGGGCCGGCGGCTTCGTCACCGGCTGCTTCTTTGCGCCGCGCCTCGTGCGCCGGGCCGGTCACGTACGCGCTTTCGGTGCCTTTGCGGCATCGGGAGCCATCGTCGCACTGCTCACCGGCCTGATCATCGACGAATATGTCTGGATCCTGCTGCGCGCCTTCACGGGCTTCACCATGGCCGGCGCCTTCATGGTCATCGAAAGCTGGCTGAACGAGAAGTCCACCAACGAGAACCGCGGCGCCGTCTTCGGGCTTTACATGATGGTCACCTATGCCTCGATCATGGGCGGCCAGATGATCGTTGCCGGCGGTGACGTGAAGTCGGCCTCGCTGTTCATGATCACCGGCATCCTGTTCTGCCTGTCGCTCATTCCGACCGCAGTGTCGACGGCTTCGCATCCCAAGCCGCTGCAGGACGTCTCGCTCGACGTCAAGGGGCTCTATGTCAATTCGCCGGTGTCGGCGATCGCCTGCGTTTTGATCGGCGTCGCCAACGGCGCCTGGGGTACGCTTGGCGCGGTCTATGGCGCCCGCATCGGCATTTCCACGGCCGAGATCGCGCTGATGATGAGCCTGGTGGTCGTCGCGGGCGCCGCCATGCAACTTCCGGCCGGGCGTCTCTCCGACAAGACCGACCGCCGCTTTGTGCTGGCAGGCCTGGCCTTCGGCGCGGCGCTGTTCGCTCTCGCGCTTTTCCTGTTTGAGCCGCGCTCCGGCGTCTTCGTCATCGTCTGCACCGCCGCCTACGGCGCCTTCGCCTACACGCTCTATTCGATCGCCGTGGCTCATGCCAACGACCACGCCCGAGCGGAGGATTTCGTCAAGGTGTCCGGCGGTCTGCTGCTGCTCTATGGTTTCGGCACGATGATCGGGCCGCTGCTGGCCGCCGGCCTGATGGGCTGGATGCGGCCGGAAAGCCTGTTCCTTGCAACGGCCCTCGCGCATCTTTGCCTGGCGGGCTATACGCTGCTGCGCATCAGCCGGCGCGCACCGGTGCCGATCGAAGACCGCGACGCCTTCACGACACAACCGGCCGAGCGCTCGATCACGCCGGAAGCCTTGCGGCTCGATCCGCGCAGAAAGCCTGAAACCAACGGTTGAGATTTGGAAAACTTTGCCTCACAAATAAGGCATGATGTTTTCCGACGCCTTCATGGCGATTGCCGATCCCAACCGGCGCTATCTCTTGGAAGAGCTCCGGCGCGGCCCCAAGACCGTCAACGAACTGGCCGCCGGGTTGCCGGTCTCGCGCCCGGCTGTTTCGCAGCATCTGAAAGTGCTGCTCGACGCCGGGCTGGTCAATGCCAAGCCGGAAGGGACAAGGCGCATCTATACGGTCAGCAGTGCCGGCTTCCTGAAGCTCAACATCTGGCTCGACCAGTTCTGGGATGCAGAGCAGCTTGGTTCCCCCGGAAGCTGAAATGCGCCATCGAGAAGCTCGCCCGTGCCATGCTCGCGGGTTGCAGGGACATCATGGCCGTCTGTCATACTTCCACGGCAGGTCGATGAGCTAGCTCGATGGTTGTTGCGGGACGAAAACGCCGTCCTTGTAGGCAGCACCGAAATAGACCTCGACACTGTGTAGCCTGCCGTCCTGGAACGAATGCAAATCGGTGTTGCGGAAGACCTTGCCGTCAAGCGTTTCACAGCGATAGAGAACGAAGGCGTCGTTGCCGTCCTCGCAGATCCTCTCGACGGCGACTGACTTGAACAGCGTGCTGTTCGGCCAACAGCGCGCGAAGTAGGTCGCGCGGTCGATGGCATTGTCATAGGGCTGGTGAAGGTGAAATCGTCTGTCAGCACCGCCTCGATGACGCTGCGGTCGTTGGCCTGGTAGGCGGCGAAGTAACTGCGGATCAGATCCGATCTGCTTTTGACAGGCATGGCGAAAGCTCCTCCGGATTCAGGTGCTGGCGCTGAGCCGCACATCTCATTGAAACAATGTCAGGCATCGGGCTAAGCGTTCCAGCTTGGACGTTTCTGAACGCGGTCGAGCCAATGATGGACATTGACGAGCGCGTCCGGAATGTCGGCTCCGAAGAAGGCGCCAAGCCAGGCTGCGACGGCGGCGGTGATGTCGGCGACGGAGTACTGGTCGCCGGCGATGAACGGGCGGCCATCGGCGATCTCGCGGTCAAGCCACGCCCACTTTGCCGGAACGGCTTCGCGCTGGGCTTCGGCGAAAGCCGGGAACTGCACAAGCCGCTCCGCAAACATGGGATCGGAATGCAGGGCAATGCTGCCGATGGTTCCGAAGATCTCGATCTCGGCGCGGCGGTTCCACATCTCGACCTTGCCTTGGCTGACCGCGTCCGAGCCGAACAGTGCCGGCGTCGGATGAACCGCCTCCAGATAGCGGCAGATGGCAATGCTTTCGGTGATCACCGTGCCGTCGTCGAGCACGAGCACGGGAATCTGGCCGAGTGAGTTGAGCGCAAGGAATTGCGGTGCCTTGTGCTCGCCTTTTGTGAGGTCGACATCGACCCGCGGGACGTCGATACCTTTCTCGGCCATGAAGATGCGGACGCGATAGGAATTCGGACCGATGCCGCAGTAGAGTTTCATTCTATCCTCCCGATTCTGCTGATCTTTGGCTCAGGCTGCGGCGCTCATGCGCATTCCACCCGCAGATTGTCGAGCATCTGGCTCCAGCCAGCCTGATGGTTTTCGGGCTGATCATGGCCGTCAAGAAAGGCGCCTTGCTCGGTCATCACCAGCCGGCAACCTGTGCCTTCTGGACTGAATTCGACTGTCAGCAGGCCTACAAACAATCGCTTGCCGCCACTGGTCATGCCGCCAGCCGAGACGATGCGCTGGTCGCGCACGATGTCGAGGTAGCGCGTCTCGTTCACATAACTCTCGCCACCCTTGGGTCCGAAACGGCTGAGCGCAATGCCGCCCACCTGGAACTCGAAACGGTCAATGCTGCTTTCCCACCCCTCGCCGGGCGAGCCCCAGCGCTGCAATGCGGCGGGATCGGACCAGGCGGCGAACACTCGCGCCGGCGAAGCGTCGTAGCTGCGCTCGAGCACTATGGTCGAATGGATGACGGAGCGTTCGCTCATGTTGGCCTCCTCAGTTTCCTTCGGTTTCCGCAAGAAAGCCGCCGAGCCGGTCGAGCCGCTGTTCCCAGCTCAGGCGCCGTTCGTTGATCCAGTGTTCGGCGGTCCTCAGCGCCTTCGGCTCGAGCTGGCAGGTGCGCACCCGGCCGAGCTTTTCGGTGCGGACGAGGCCGCTCGTCTCCAGCACGTTCAGGTGCTGGACGACCGCCGACAGGGACATCGCCAGCGGCTCGGCCAACTGGCTGACCGAGGCGGGGCCGCGCGACAGCCGCTCCACCATGTGCCGCCGCGCCGGGTCGGCGAGCGCCTGGAACATCAGGTCGAGCTGGGCGGTATCGTGCAGCGGGCTTAACCGTTGTTGTAGGGGAAGAGTTTGAAATAGGGCTGCGCTTCCTCGATCACTCGGGCGACAGACGGCCGCAGCAGCAGCCGGTCGTGGTAGCGCGCGACTGTTCATTGCCGAGATCGACGATGACAGATGTGAACGGCGTGCCGTTTTCATAGAGCGCGATCAGCGGCTTCCAGCAGAAGGAGGCCAGCGGATGGAGATGCATCGTCAAGGACATCGCTTTGCTCGTTCCTTGTTGGTTCGCCACTGCATGGTTCACAGAGAGCCAAACACTGAAGCAGTTACTTAACTATTGCCGCAGAGACCGTCTGTCAAGGTCCGACTCTGCGCTTACCTGGCTTGGCATGGGTGACGATGGCATCAATGATCGTGGCCCAATCGTCGGGATGGAGCTCGTGGCCGCCGCCCTCGATGCGGACAAGCCTCGCGCCAGCAACTGCTTCGGCAAGAGCGGCGCCATGCTCGACCGGAAAAATCGGATCTGCGGTGCCGTGGATAACGAGGAGTGGAACCTTCAATTCGTGCAGGCGACCCTTCCAGTCCTCGCCTCCCTGATCTTCACCGCTCCGATCTTCACCGCTCTTGAGCAGGAAGTGATTGGTCGCGCTCAACAACCCACCGGATCGGTCGTAATCCTGTTCGACGAACGCCCTCGTCCACTTCTCGTCGAACGGATGCGCGGTGCCGGCGATTGCGTGCGCGTCCTTGACGATGAAGTCGACCACCTGGTCACGGTCAGACCAGTCGACCTTCGCGCCTTCAGCCGAATGTTTCATATAGGCCCCGGTCGTCCCCGGCAGATGCGACGTGTCGATCCCGATTGGCGAAGTGCTGATTGCCGTTAGCGAGATGATCCGCGACGGATATTTCAGCGCCACAAGCTGCGCGATCATGCCGCCCATCGACATGCCGACCACATGCGCTTTCGCGATGCCATAGCTGTCGAGGACGCGCATGGCGTCGTCCACCATGTCGTCGAAAGTGTAAGGCGGTTCGCCCGGCGCATATTTGGTTGAACGGCCGGTATCGCGATTGTCATAGCGGATCACGAACAGGCCCTTGCCGGCCAGTTTCCGGCAGAACGCCTCAGGCCACCAGAGCATCGAAGCCATGGCGCCCATAATCAGCAGCATCGGTGGATGCGCCGGATCGCCAAATGTCTGCGACGCGATTTCCGGTTCCGCTGCCTTTGTCATTATCGCAGTCTCCTCTCTGCAAACCAATTGCATTTTGCAATCAGTTGCACGATAATAAAACTGATATGATAATGCAACCGGTTTCTGTTGGAGAATCGCATGAGCATCGATCGCCGGTCTGGGTGCCCGATCAACCTGTCGCTTGAAGTGTTTGGCGACCGATGGAGCCTGATCATCCTTCGCGACATGATTTTCGGCGGCAAACGCCACTTTCGCGACCTGCTCAACGGGTCTCTGGAAGGCATCGCTTCCAACATCCTCGCCGATCGGCTGAAGCGGCTGATGGAGCTCGGCATGCTGACCAGGGCCGACGATCCCACCCACAAGCAGAAGGCGATCTACAGCCTGACCGAAATGGCGATAACGCTGGTGCCGATCCTGGCGCATCTCGGCGCCTGGGGTCGCGTCTGGCTGCCTGTCAGCGAGGAGCTCTCGATCCGCGCCGAGCTTCTGGAAAAGGGCGGCCCACCGATGTGGGAAAAGTTCATGGACGAACTGCGCCACGAACATCTGGGCACGCCTTCCGACACGCCGCCGGATGCCACCGTGCGTGCGACGTTGCAGACCGGATACGAGGCGGTTGTCGCCCGAAAGGCGCCGGGCGCCGGGCGCGATGCCGACGCCTGACCAACTTATTTTTCCCCATCGCAGGTCGGCTCTGCTATTAAAGGAATTGAAAACTATAATTCACGGGATTGGAAAAGCCCTTGGTTGAGAACTCTAAGGATACTGCCCGCGCGCGGGCCGATTTGCGTTTCAAGAAGCAGGAAGAGGCAGCCACGGTTCGTCAGAAGGCGATGGCGGAATATGTCGCCGAGAGCGACGCCCGCCAGATAAAGACCAACAAGCTGAAGGCGCTCCGTCTTGCCAAGGAAGCGGAAGACCTCGCCAATGCGCCGCCTGCCCCGGTGAAGAAGCCGGCGCGCGCCAAGAAAAAATAGCGCTGGTCCCTGGGCTGGCCCTGGAACCGGAACGATCGGAGAGGTGCTGATCCGTGACAATGCCGGCGCCATCATCGGCGCTGTCGGCATTTCCGCGACACCTCGGATAACGATGGAACAGCCGGCATCCAGGCGGTTGGCTTCACCGCCGACCCACGTTGCGGCCGGAGCTCTAGCCCATGTTTATGTCACGGGTGGCCGCTCGCATCGATACTGAGAAGCCGGCCAGGACGTCGACCAGTGCGATGACCATCAGCGTGAAGAAAACTGAGTGCGCCGCGCCCTTCACCAGCAGGAACTCGACCAGGAACGCCACGAAGACGAAGGTCGACAACAGGTGGTCCATGATCGAGGCATTTGTCGTGCGAGTCGATTTCACGATTTCGACGAAGAAAAGAAGCAGCCCGATCAGCACCATCAGATCGCCGAGCGTCATTGAGAACACTCCGCCCGACATCATGCGGATCGAGAACATTTGGCTTGCCCAGGGATCGTCGCCGCCGCCGAATATTCCCAGAAGCCCGAGATTATAGAGGACGAAGGGCACGATCAGCAGAGGGATGGCACCGAACATCAGAAGGCTCCGGTTGGACTGCCTTCTGTAGTATGCGCCCGGCGTTCGCCGTCAAGAAATTTCGTACGCGCCCGTGAACACGGACAAAGACCGTGCGAAATAACAGTGCCAGCCGGCCGGCTGCCATCCGATACGGCTGCTGGCATGTTTGAAAATGATCCGGTGGGCGATCTCTGCGCCAAAACGGAAAAAGACCGGCGCGATGGCCGGTCCTTCGATAGGTACAAACCGTCGCAAGCGTTCTCAGCTTTCCTTCGGCTCCAGAACCTGGCGACCGCGATACATGCCGGTCTTCAGGTCGATATGGTGCGGGCGGCGCATCTCGCCGGAATTCTTGTCCTCGACATAGGTCGGGGCCTTCAATGCATCGGCCGAACGGCGCATGCCGCGCTTCGACGGAGAGGTTTTTCGTTTCGGTACGGCCATGGATATGCTCCACTACATGGTCAAAATGCCCCGGCTGCCCTCGTGAAAGGGCCGCGTCAGGGCCGGAATCTAAGAAAGTCGGGTGCCTATACACGCCCTGCGCCGTTTTGGCCAGCGCCGCCGCGAATTTTTTTAAGCTATCGCAGACAGCCGACATAGGCGCCGGACCGACCCGCGCGCCGTTCGATCAGCGAGGCCAGCCGTCTCAGCCCCGGTCCGGGCTTCGCCGGGTTGCGTGCGATCGGGTTCGGCAGGGTGACGGCAAGCAGCGCCGCCTGGCGACGCGACAATCGTTTTGCCGAAACCCCGAAATGGTGCTGGGCGGCGGCCTCGATGCCATAGATGCCCGGCCCCCATTCGGCGATGTTGAGATAGATCTCCATGATGCGCCGTTTCGACATCACCATGTCGACATAGACGGCCAGCGGCAGCTCGACGATTTTCCGGACCGAGCCCAGCGGCCGCGACCACAGATAGAGGTTCTTCACGGTCTGCATGGTGATGGTCGATGCGCCGCGCGTCATCTCGCCGGCCAGCGCGTCGTCGACGACGCCCCTCAACTCGCCAAGGTCGATGCCGCGATGGAAACAGAACTGACCGTCCTCTGACATGATGACCGAATTCGCCAGCGCCGGCGCCACATCATCGATCGAAACCCAGCGCCGGTCATAGCCGGAAAACGTCGCCAGATCCTTCAGCATCAGTGTCGATACCGGATGCACGAACGGCGGCAGATACAGAAAGGTCAACACCACCGGCATCACCGCCAGCACCACAGCGACGGTGATACCGCGCCGGACCCAGTGCCGGGGCCAACGTTTGAGACCGATGCGGTTGCCGCGTTTCGGCCTCACCATGTCCAGCCCTTCGGTTTCGTGATCGACGATCGGTTCCGCCAAGCCGTTCAATCCATGCTGCTCCCTGCACCGGCATAATGGCGCTTGGCTTCTTGCGCAACGTCTGAGTGTCGGCTACCCGTCCCCGGCATGACGAAAGACGATCAAATACCGTTCGAGGCAGCGCTTGTCGCGCGCACAGGTCCGATCGAGGCGCTCCTCAGGCGGCTGCTCGACGACCGCTCGCTTTCGGGCGAGATCGCGCGGCCGCAGCGTCTGATGGAGGCGATGCGCCACGGCGTACTGAACGGCGGCAAGCGCTTGCGTCCGTTCCTGGTCATGGAAAGTGCCGCGCTGTTTTCCGCCGACGGCGAGGCGGCGCTGCGCGTGGCTGCGGCGCTCGAATGCGTGCATTGCTATTCGCTGATCCATGACGATCTGCCGGCCATGGACGACGACGACCTGCGCCGTGGCCAGCCGACCGTGCACAAGGCCTTCGACGAGGCGACCGCCATCCTCGCCGGCGACGCCTTGCTGGCGCTCGCCTTCGACATCATTGCCGACGAAGCGACAATGCTGCCGGCCGAGCGACGGGCGGCGCTGGTGCTGGCGCTGGCCCGCGCCGCCGGTGCCGGCGGCATGGTTGGCGGCCAAATGCTCGATCTCGAAGCCGAGCGTATCAGGCCGGACGAAGCCGGTATCATCCGGCTTCAGGCGATGAAGACTGGCGCGTTGATCCGCTTCGCCTGCGAGGCGGGCGCAATCCTTGCCGGCGCGCCAGCGGCCGACCGTGAAAGACTGGCGGAGTTCGGCTCGGCGATCGGGCTTGCGTTTCAACTTGCCGACGACCTGCTCGACCTGACGGCGGATGCGCACCAGATGGGCAAGGCGACCGGCAAGGATGCAGCCGCCGGCAAGGCGACGCTGGTGGCGCTGCACGGCGCCAACTGGGCGCGGGACCAGCTTCAAGGCCTCGTCGACCAGGCCCACGCCTTGCTTTATCCCTATGGCGAAGACGCCATGCTTCTGAAGCAAGCAGCGGAATTCGTCGCGGCCCGCAACAGCTGACGCTGTTCGAAACTGTGTTCCCGACGTCTTATGACGCGCTGTTTAGCCACGGCGGGTTGGCGAATTGTTCGGCCAGGAAATCCACGAACACGCGCACACGCGGCGCCAGGATTCGGCCAGGCGGATAGACGGCGCAGATTGGCGGTCCGTCATGATGATTGTATCCGGTGAGCAATGCGGTCAGTCTGCCCATCCTGATGTCCGGTCCGACCAATATCTCCGACATGCGGATGATGCCGACGCCGGCGAGCGCCAGCCGGCGTAGGGCTTCCGTGCTGTTGGCCTCTATCGGGCTGCGGATACGCATGCTTTGCGGACCGCCCGGGCCATCGAATTCCCAGATGTTGAGGCCGCCGCGTGATGTGATGCCAAGACAGGTATGATGTTGAAGATCGCCTGGCTTCATCGGGATACCGTGTTTTTCGAGATACTGAGCTGACGCGCAAATGACACGGTGATTGGGCGCCAACCGCCGCATCACCAGCCTGGAATCGCTCTGGGCGGCAACGCGCACGGCGACGTCCGTTTCCTCAGCCAATAGGTCGACAATCGCATCTGTGAACATCAGCTCGAGCTCAATGGCTGGGTAGCGATCGATGAAGGCCGGTAACATCGGCACGATCAAACGATGGCCGAAGGCGCTCGGAAGACTGACGCGCAGCCGACCGCGCGGCTCTGCGCCGGGTTGAATCGCGATTTCAGCCTCTTTGATGTCGTTCAGGATGCGGCGAGCGCTATCGGCATAGATGCTGCCTTCCGCCGTCAAGCTGATGCGCCGCGTCGAGCGTTGCAACAAGCGCACGCCAAGGCGGGATTCAAGCCGACCGACGATTTTGCTGACGGCCGAGGGGGTCATCCGCAGCCGGCGTGCCGCTGCCGAGAAGTCGCCTTCCTCGACAACCGACAGGAACACACCCATCGTTTCTTGCCGGTCCATGTCACCTATTCCAATTCGTCACATATGAACGGAAATTAACATGGATTATCGGTAGAGGCGATGCATAATATGATTTCCTCCTCAGCATCCAAAATACCGGCGAGGAGGGGCGATGCGCTCAGAACAGTCAAACCTGCGTGACAGTCACGAGTTGCATCGGTGGGCACGTCGCCAGCGCAGCGCCGCAATTGGCCGGCTCTGCCTTCGGCTCGTCCGTGCGCTGAAGTCGGTCAGGGCAAAGGATGGGAAACCGCTTAAGGCGAAGCAACGTCCGGGCTAGCGCAGCCGGCCGATCGGAATGATTTCCGGCGATGTCGGAGCGTATGGCTCGCCACGCCAGTTGCCGAGCCACTCTTCGACGACCAGCCCGGTCTGGTCCAGCATCTGCGCAAGGCTTTCCTTTGCCGGAAAGGCTATTTTCGATTCGGCGCTGAGCACGCGCCCGCTGTCGGGGATTTCGTAGTGGGTCGAGTAAGTGACGACACCGGTAGCGGGATCGCGCCGGAAATCGTTCCATGCTCTTACCGTGCCCAATCCGGGATGACTGAGTTCCCGTTGCGACTGTTCCGGCGTCCACTCGAGCCATTCTTCCGTGGCTGGATTTCGAGTGTCGAAGATGAAGCGCCCATCGGGCGCCAGATGAGCGGCGATCGTGGCAAGCACCGCCTCTCGATCTTCTGGCGTGAGGAACACCTGGAAGGCGTGCCCGGTCAAAAGCACCAGATCGAAACGTCGTCCGAGCCCGACGTTGCGCGCATCGGCCTCGACCCAGTCGACCCTCTGCCCGCCGGCTCTGCGGCGCGCGACATCGAGCATCGCCGGCGCGGGATCGACGCCAGTCACGCTGCGCCGGTCGGCGAGCGCGGCGGCCAATTGCCCGGTGCCGCAGCCGAGATCGAGAACCGAGCCGGCATCCTTGGCAAAGGCGACGCAATAGTCGAAGTCCACGCCACCTTCGTTCTCGATATCATAGAACTGGACGAGGTCGGGATCGCTATAGAGACGGTCGGTCATTGTGGGCCTATACCTGGAGACGTGGAGCAGCAGAATTCGTGGAGTCAAAGGGCAGTTTCGATGGTTGTCGGGCAAATCCGTCGGTACCCGTCACCGATTCCGCACCACAATGCATGCACCACCGACGCTTTGCAGTTTCTGGCAGATGTTGTCGGCCTTGGCTTTGGAGTCGGCGCCGATCCGAACCGCATAGATGCCGCGCCTGCCGATCGGCGAGCGTACCCGGCTGACCACCGGATTGTGGCCCTTCAGCAAGGCCGGAAACCGGCGCTTTACCCCGTTCCATTGACTGAGCGCCGCGGCGCGGCGGAAATTGCCGGCCACCTGCACGCCCCACGGCTTGATGTTGATCGACGCCATGGCCACGGTTCTGGACTTGATGACCGGCAGCTTCCGGCAGGCGACCGCGAAGCTCGCTTTCTTGTCGAGCGGCTGGATAGTGCCGGCATAGGCGGTGTCGGTGAACCTGTCGGCTGGCTCGCCCATAATGTCCAGAACGTAGTTTTCGGTCTCCATCGGCAAGAAGCCGCCGGAACTCAGCCAGCGCGATACCCGGTTTTCACCGGCATTGTAGGCGGCGGCCGCCAGGCCGAGATTGCCGAAGCCGGTTTTCATTTCGGCGAGATATTTTGCCGAGGCCGGAATGGCCTGCTCGATGTCGAAGGAATTAGCGAGGCCGCGTAACTTGGCGGTACCCGGCATGAACTGGGCTATGCCTTCGGCGCCGACCGGACTGACCGCATTGGGATCGAAGCGGCTTTCCTTCCAGATCAGCCGGGCAAAGAAATCCTTGGGCAGGCCGTTTTGATCGGCATGGGCTTCGATCAGGTTGCAAACCCGGTCTAGCAGCCGCTGCTTGGCGGGGCGCGGCGGATCGGCCTGGACGGCTGTCGCCCAGCCCAGCCCGCCAAGCAAGACCAACCCACCAAGCAAGACCGGCGTCGCCCAGGGGAAGCGCCGCATCGACCTACTCCGCCGCGGCCTTGCCAGGTTGCCCAAACCGCTGCTCGATATAGTCGGCGACCATTTTCTCGAAGTCGGCGGCGATCGAAGGGCCGCGCAGCGTCGCCGCCTTCCTGCTGTCGACGAACACCGGCGCCGTCGGCGTCTCGCCGGTGCCGGGCAGCGAAATGCCGATATCGGCATGCTTGGATTCACCTGGACCGTTGACGATGCAGCCCATCACCGCGACCTTGAGGTTTTCGACGCCGGGGTATTTTTCACGCCACACCGGCATGTTCTTGCGCAGATCCGCCTGGATATTCTGGGCGAGTTCCTGGAACACGGTAGAGGTCGTGCGGCCGCAGCCGGGACAGGCGGCGACGATCGGCACGAACTGCCGGAACCCCATGGTCTGCAGCAGTTCTTGCGACACTTGCACCTCGCGTGTGCGGTCGCCGTTCGGCTCCGGTGTCAGCGAGATGCGGATCGTGTCACCGATGCCTTGCTGGAGAAGGATGCCCATCGCTGCGGACGAGGCGACGATGCCTTTCGAACCCATTCCGGCCTCGGTAAGGCCGAGATGCAGCGCGTGGTTGGAGCGGGTGGCAAGCTCGGTGTAGACGGCGATCAGATCCTGCACGCCGCTGACCTTGGCCGACAGGATGATCTTCTCGCGGCCAAGGCCGATCTCCTCGGCCATTTCGGCCGAAAGGATCGCCGACTGCACGATCGCCTCGCGCGTTACCTCCTGCGCGGTCAGCGGAAAGCCTTGGCGCTGGTTGTCGTCCATAAGCCGGGTCAAAAGCTCCTGGTCGAGCGACCCCCAATTGACGCCGATGCGCACCGGCTTGTCGTACCGGATCGCCATCTCGACGATCGCCGCGAACTGCCGGTCCTTCTTGTCCTTGAAGCCGACATTGCCGGGATTGATGCGGTATTTGGCCAGCGCCTCGGCGCAAGCCGGGTGGTCGGCGAGCAGCTTGTGGCCGATATAGTGGAAATCGCCGACCAGCGGCACGTTGATGCCGAGCCGTTCGAGCCGGTCGCGGATGGCGGGCACGGCGGCAGCACTCTCGTCGCGGTCGACGGTGATGCGCACGATCTCGGAGCCGGCGCGATGCAGCGCCGCAACTTGAGCGACTGTCCGGTCGACATCGGCGGTGTCGGTGTTTGTCATCGACTGAACCACGACAGGGGCACCCCCGCCGACCATCACGCCGCCGACATCGACACCGACCGATGTGCGGCGCGGGAAAGGTGAAGAAAAATACCCGGTCATGGCCGGCTGCCCTTTATTAGCGCGAATTCCGGAATCGGTTTCCGGAAACAATCATGCGCAAAAATTAAAATACAGCGTCGTTTGCGCGTCCGAAAGGACGCGCGGCGCTGTAGAAGGTCCGCATGAGGTGGAGGAGCAAAGATGGCTTGTCAATGGCGACAGGCAGGCAGACCTAGGAAATTGATAACAGGAAGACGGCGGCAACCATCTTTCCTGCCCAGGTCGCCGGAACAAACAAGGAAACACTCCGGCGGCATTGGTGGCCACCGGAAAAGATGGTGCGCCAATGCGGCGCAACCATCCCTGTGCATGGTCCCGAAATCAGAATCGATTTTCGGAAAGATCATGCGCCAAATCAGAAACGCGACAGCGCCCTTTGCGTGTCCAAAGGACACGCGGCGCTGTAGAAGAGCGTCAGTGCGTGGTGGGTTTCGGTTTCGCCTTCAGTTTCTCAATCTCGTCCTTGAGTGCCAGCTTGCGCCGCTTGAGATTCACGATTTCGAGGTCGTCGACCGACGGATGGTTCATCGCATCATCGATTTCGCGTTCGATGTCGCCGTGTTTCCGCTGCAGCTCATCAAGATGGGATGCAAGAGACATGATTGGTTCTCCCTTTCATGGTTTCCTCGATTGCAGCCGTCAAGGCGCGTCCACCGCAGGCTCGCTTCTGTGACGGCATAATGACAGTGTGCCACTATCGGGCGTCGATGTCGAATGCTGCATGGTAGCATTCCACGACAATACGAAATGTGGTATTGGCTGCGCGCCGGTGCAAGATACCTCCGGCCCCGCCCAATCAGGCCCATTTTTGGGCGCCGCAGACGTGCAGACGGTAGATAATGTCCGAACAGGAACAGGCCGATATCCGCCTCGAATATTCTCGGCTGAAGCAAGAGCACGCCGATTTTGACGCGGCGATCAACGCGATGATCGCCATGGGCTGCGACCCTCTGCAAATCCAGCGCATGAAGAAGAAAAAGCTTTTCCTGAAAGACCGGCTGATGGCGCTGGAAGACCGGATCATTCCAGACATCATCGCGTGAGCGAATCCACTTGCCGTAGCGGCAAATTCCTGCTCATCCCGTGATCGAAAGCCTCGCGGCGCGTTCGCGCAGCAGGGCAATGAGATTGCCGGTCTTCTCCTCGGAAGTGTCGATGGGAACCACCAGGCACATCGTCGCCTCGACCTTACCGGGCGCTGAAAAGATCGGCGCGGCCAGGCATTTGGTATAGGCGTCGACAAGACCGGAGGTCACACAGTAGCCGGCAGCCCCGGCCGTAGCGATATCGGCTATGAAGTCGTCCAGCAGCAATCTGCGGCCGTCTGGCAGGACGAGATCGTCCTCAGACACCATGTCTTCGATCACGGCCCGTTCGAAACCGGCGAGAAGCAATCGCCCGGAAGCGGTCCAGGGAAGCGGGATCTGCAAGCCTGTGGCGGAGCTAATCCGGAACGGCCTGGTGCCCGGGCTTGAATGGACAATCGTGTAGCGGCCGCTTTGCAGCATGCACAATTCGGAGGTCTCGCCTGTCTCGCGCGACAGATTGTCGACTTCATGACGCCCTCGCCTGAGCAGGTCGTTGCCGCGCACATAGTCCATTCCGTAGAGATAAAGCTTCTTCCCGAAATAGACCCGATTGCCGTCGCCGGCCATTTCCAGCAGCCCCGCATCCACGAGCGAGCGCACAAGGGTGTAGATCGTCGAGCGCGGCGCATTCACACCTTTGGCGAGATCGCCAATCCCGATCGCACGCTGGTTCGCGTGAAGAAACTCCAGGATGTGGAGCACCCGGTTGAGGCCCTTCTCGCGGGAGCCCGAAATCTTGTCTTCGTCCGGACCAGCGTCCGGCCGAACTGCCAAGGCATTGCCATCTTGCATTACTGATTCCTGATGTTAGTATCTGTCTTGTACAGGATACATGTGTCTTTTGTAAGAGACAATCCAGCAGATCACAGATGCATGTATCGGCAAAGGGGAACACAACACGAAGGAGGTCGCCGTGAACGACACATCCAAAAGACGTGAATTTCTGAAACTGGGAATGGCTGGGCTTGCAACGGCCGGAGCGGTGGGCGCAGCGGCAACAGTCGATGTTCAGAAGGCGGCGGCGCAAGCGGCACCGGACAGTCTGCTGCGCACCGTTCTCGAGCGCGGCAAGGTGATCGTCGGCACCGGCAGCACCAACGCGCCCTGGCACTTCGAAAACGATGCCGGCGAACTGGTCGGCATGGACATCACCATGGGGCGCATTCTTGCCAAGGGGCTTTTCGACGATACGACCAAGGTCGAATTCGTCATGCAGGATCCGGCACAGCGCATTCCAAACGTGACCACCAACAAGGTCGACATCTCGATCCAGTTCATGACCATGACCGCCCAGCGCTCGCAGCTGATCCACTTCTCCCGGCCCTATTACGTCGAAGGCATCGCCTTGCTGACCCTTCCGAACGCCGAAAACAAGACCTTCGACAAGCTGCTTGCCGGCGGTTCGGCGACGCGGATTTCCATCCTGCAGAATGTCGATGCCGAAGCAAATGTGCACATTGTCCTACCGGAAGCGCAGGTGATGCAGATAGACACGCAGGCCAACGTACTGCAGGCACTGGAATCGAAGCGCGTCGACGCCGCCGCCGTCGATCTGTCGACGGTCCGCTGGCTCGCCTCGCGTAATCCGGACAAATACTTCGATGCCGGCAAGAGCTGGTTCTCGATGCTTTATGGCGCCGCACTTCGGCAAGGCGACCTCGACTGGCTGACCTTCGTCAACACGACCTTCACCACCGCCATGTTCGGCCATGAGACGGCGCTCTACGACGCTGCATTCAAGGACTATTTCGGACAGGAGCCGCCGGCGCGCCATCCCGGCTTCCCGGTCATCTGATGCAAGCCGGCGGAAGGGCCGCGCCCTTCCGCCTCCTTCTCGTCGACAGCCCTCGGATATGACAGGGACACATGGGCTATACCCTAAACTTCAACCTGATCTGGCGGCATTTCGACAAGCTGTGGGGCGGGCTGCTGCTCAGCCTCGAGCTGGCCGTGATCTCCATCGCGATCGGCATCGTCATCGGGCTGCTTCTGGCCGTCTGGTACGTGTCGGCCGGGCGCGTCGTGCGGTCCATAATCGCCGCCTATGTCGAGTTCATCCGCAACGTGCCGCTGATCCTGCTCGTCTATCTCGTCTTCTACGGCCTGCCGACGGTGGTCGACATCGCCTACAGCGCGCAGACCTCGTTCATTGCCACGCTATCGCTCTATAGCGGCGCTTATCTGGTGGAGGTGTTCCGCTCGGGTCTCGAAGCGGTTCCGCGCGGACAGATCGACGCCGGCAAGGCGATCGGCCTGACGCCATGGCAAAGGCTGCTCCATGTCCGCCTGCCGACGATGCTGCGGATAACGCTGCCCGCGCTTTCCAACACGTTCCTATCGCTGTTCAAGGACACGTCCGTTGCCTCAGTCATTTCGGTGCCCGAGCTCACCTACGGCGCCCAGTGGATCAACTTCAACACCTTCCGCATCGTCGAGGTCTATCTTGTGGTGACGGCGATGTACCTCTTCACGGGCTACGCGCTTCTTTACGCGCTTCGGCTTGTCGAGCGGCGGTTCAGGGCGGCGCACTAGATGCTTGGCCAGATCGCCTATGCCTTGCCCTTCCTGGCCCAAGGTTTTGCCGTGACGCTATGGGTGTCGCTGCTGGTCGTGGTGTTGTCACTCGTCGCCGGTGTGATGATGGGCGTCGGGCTTGTCTATGGCCCGGCTCCGCTGCGCTGGGCGGTGCGCATTTTCAGCGATACCATACGCGGCATTCCGATCCTGGTGCTCATCTTCTTCGTCTATTACGGCCTGCCTGCCGTCGGCATCCATCTGGAATCCTTCTGGGCAGCCGTGCTGGCGCTCACCCTGTTCAAGACGGCGCAAGTCATCGAATATCTGCGCGGTGCGGTCGGTTCCATACCGAAGGGGCAGTCCGAAGCGGCGATGGCGATCGGGCTGACCTTTCGCCAGCGCCTGGCTTACGTCATCTTCCCGCAAGCGTTCAGGCGCTTCCTGCCGCCTTGGATCAATGGCGTTACTGACGCGGTGAAGGGCAGCGCGCTGGTTTCGCTGCTCGGCATCACCGACCTGATGCACGCCATCAACCAGGTCATCGGCCGCACCTACGAAGCGATGCCGCTCTACATCCTCGGCGCGGTCATCTACTTCGCCGTCAATTACGCCCTCTCCCTGGCCAGCCGACGGTTGGAGCGGCGTTTCTCCTTCATCCGGGAATAACAAGATGTCCGTCACCCCGCCCGCCAATCCGGCGCTTCTCGATGTCTCCGAGGTTTCCAAATCCTTTGGATCCGTCGAGGTTCTGCGCTCCGTCAGCCTGCAGGTGACACGCGGCGAAGTGGTGACTGTCATCGGACCTTCCGGCAGCGGCAAGACCACGCTGCTGCGCTGCGTCAACTTCCTGGAGAGCTACGACAGCGGCTCCATCCGCATCGACGGCAAGGAGGTCGGCTTCCGCGAGACGGGAACACGCCAGCGCCGTAGCGAGCGCGACCTGGCGAAGATGCGGGCCGAGACCGGAATGGTGTTCCAGAGTTTCAACCTGTTCCCGCATCTGACGGCGGCCGGCAACATCATGCTTGGCCTGCGCAAAGTGCGCGGCAAGAGCAATACCGAGGCCCGCGCCATTGCCGAGCACTGGCTCGGCCGGGTCGGCCTCGCCCACAAGGCCGACAGCCTGCCCGCCGAACTTTCCGGCGGCCAGCAGCAGCGCGTCGGCATCGCCCGCGCCGTGGCGATGGAGCCGAAAATCCTGCTTCTCGACGAGATAACCTCCGCGCTCGATCCGGAACTCGTCGGCGAGGTGCTCGAAGTCGTGCGCAGCCTGGCCGAAGACGGCATGACTATGCTGATGGTCACGCATGAAATGGCTTTTGCGCGCGACGCATCGAGCCGCATCGTTTTTATGGCGGATGGCGGCGTCAGTGCCGTCGGACCACCCGCCGAGATGTTGGCAGCGGAGTTCGACAATGAACGCCTTCGCAGCTTCCTGGCGCGGTTTCGTGCCTCGCATTTCTGACATCGGACGGCGAAAGCTGTCGCAAGGAGCCTTTTCATGACGCCTTACATCCGGCTCGCCGAATTGGGCCTGACGCTGCCCGAGCCGCCGACGCCGATCGCCAATTTCGTTACCCATGCCGAGAGCGGTCGGCTGCTCTTCCTCTCCGGCCAAGGGCCGCTGCGCGCCGACGGAACGCTTTGCACCGGCAAGGTGGGCGAGGACGTCACGGTGGAAGAGGCCTATAAGCATGCCCGTCTCACCGGCCTGAACCTGCTCGCCGTTATGCATGCCGCGGCAGGCGACCTCGGCCGCATCGTGCGCGTCGTCAAGCTGCTTGGCTTCGTCAACGCCATCCCGACCTTCAGCGACCACCCGAAGGTGGTGAACGGCTGCTCCGACCTTTTCGCCGCTGTCTTTGATAGTATCGGCGGACACGCCCGTTCGGCGATCGGTGCCGGCTCTTTGCCGGGCAACATCACAGTCGAAATCGAGGCGGTCGTCGAGATTGCCGCCTGAGTCTACCAATGGGATCTCTAGAGATGAAAACCTATTCCGCAAACGGCTCCAACACGACAATTCGCCAACGGCTCGGCCTTCGCCCGATCATCAACGTTTCCGGCACGATGACGGCGCTCGGCGCCTCGATCATCGTCCCGGAAGCGATTGCCGCGATGTCGGAGATCGCGTCGCAGTGGGTGGAGATGGACGATCTGCAACGCGCCGCGAGCACAGTCGTGGCGCGCCTCACAGGGGGCGAGGCCGGCTTCGTCACGGCTTGCTGCGCCAGCGGCATCACCATGGCCATCGCTGGCACAATGACCGGCACCAATCTACTGGCGATCGAGCGGCTGCCGGACGACATCGAGGGCCTCAAGTCGGAGGTCATCGTCCAGCTCGGCCACATCGTCAACTACGGCGCGCCGATCGACCAGTCGATCCGGCTTGCCGGGGCCAGGACGGTACCGGCCGGCACGGTCAGCGTGACGCAGGATTATCATGTGCGCGAGGCGATCCGCGACCGCACCGCGGCAGGCCTCTATGTCGTTGCGCATCACACGGTGCAATACGGCATGCTTTCGCTCGAGGAGTTCTGCGAGATCTGCCATGCCAAGGGCGTCCCGGTTATCGTCGACGCCGCCTCCGAATACGATTTGCGCGGTTTTCTCGCACGCGGCGCCGACATCGTCGTATATAGCGGGCACAAATTCCTCAGCGGACCGACAAGCGGCATCGTCACCGGGCGCAAGGATCTGGTGCGGGCCGCCTATCTGCAGAATCGTGGCGTTGCTCGGGCGATGAAGGTCGGCAAGGAAAGCATCGCCGGCACCATGGCGGCACTGGAGGCCTGGGAGCTGCGCGATCATGCCGGCATCCGCAAGCGGGAGGAAGCGGCGCTCAATCTGTGGAAGGACACATTGCAAGGCATAGCCGGAATCGACGCCGAGATCATCCCTGATCCGACCGCCAACCCGCTCGACCGCCTGCAGGTTTTCGTCCGTCCGGAAAGCCGCTTCAGCGCCGCCGGCCTCGCCTCGGCGCTGGCGGCCGGCTCACCCCCGATCATCGTCCGCAACCACGAGGTCGAGCGCGGTCACTTCTTCCTCGATCCGTGCAACCTTCATCCCGGCGAGGCGGAAATCGTCGCCGAGCGCCTGCAGGCTGTGTTGAGCGCGGCCGAGCGTCCGGCGGATGCGATGAAGTCCGCCCGCAAGGATAGCGCCGGCGCCCTGCGCTGGCCGGATTAGGTAACGACAGCGCCATCCGGCCGAATGCTGCACAGAGGCATGGTATCCTTGCCGTCGATCCCGAATTCCGCTAATGCGCGCCTTTGCCGCCGGGAGCAGAAGCTTGGACAATCACCGCGCCGACGTCGCCATTATCATGGGCAGCCAGTCCGACTGGGCGACGATGCGCCACGCCGCCGAAACGCTGGAGGCGCTGGGCATCCCGCACAAGCGGCTGATCGTCTCGGCTCATCGCACCCCCGACCGGCTCTATGACTTCGCCAAGGGCGCCAAAGCGGCCGGTTTTCGGGTGATCATCGCCGGCGCCGGCGGTGCGGCGCACCTGCCCGGCATGACGGCGGCGATGACGCCACTCCCCGTGTTTGGCGTGCCGGTGGAATCGAAGGCGCTTTCCGGACAGGACTCGCTGCTCTCCATTGTGCAGATGCCGGCCGGCATTCCGGTCGGCACGCTGGCCATCGGCAAGGCGGGCGCCATCAATGCCGCCCTCCTGGCTGCGGCCGTGCTGGCGCTGACCGACGAAAAGCTCGCCGCCCGGCTTGACGGCTGGCGCGCCGCCCAGACCGCCAAGGTCGCCGCCGAGCCCACGGACACGCCATGAGCCTGCCCGCAGGATCGACCATCGGTATCATCGGCGGCGGCCAGCTCGGCCGCATGCTGGCCATGGCCGCCGCCCGCCTCGGCTACCGCACGGTCGTGCTGGAACCGCAGCCGGATTGCCCGGCGGCACAGGTCGCCAACCGGCAGATCGCCGCCGCCTATGACGACACGGCCGCGCTCGCCGAACTGGCTGCAGTCAGCGCCGTCGTCACCTATGAGTTCGAGAACGTGCCGGTTGTGGCCGCCAGCGCGCTTGCCGTCACGGTGCCGGTCTATCCGCCGGCGCGCGCGCTGGAAGTGGCGCAGGACCGGGTGGCGGAGAAAAAATTCCTCAACGGCATCGGCATTCCCACCGCGGATTTCTGTCCCGTCGACAATGACGACGAATTGACGGCGGCACTGAAAAAGTTCAACGGCAGCGGCATATTGAAGACGCGGCGCATGGGCTATGACGGCAAGGGCCAGCGCGTCTTCCGCAACATGGAAACCGGCGGCTTTGCCGGCACCTGCGAGGCGATGGGCAACGTGCCGCTGATCCTCGAATCCTTCGTCGACTTCGAACGCGAGATTTCGGTGATCGCGGCGCGCGGCATGGACGGTTCGCTCGCCGCCTACGATCCGGCAGAAAACGTCCACCGCCACGGCATCCTGCACAGCTCCACCCTGCCGGCCAGGATAGGGCCCGAAACTGCCGCTGCGGCGCAGGCGGCAGCGGCAGAAATACTTGCCGCACTCGACTATGTCGGCGTCATCGGCATCGAGTTCTTTGTCCTTGCCGACGGCGCGCTGCTGGCCAATGAGATCGCCCCGCGTGTTCACAATTCCGGTCACTGGACGGAAGCCGCCTGCATCGTCTCGCAGTTCGAGCAGCACATTCGCGCCGTCGCCGGCCTGCCCTTGGGAAATCCCGGCCGCCATTTCGACTGCGTCATGGAAAACCTGATCGGCGACGACGTCCTGCGTGTCCCGGCCCTGCTCGCCGAGCCCGATCTGATGCTGCATCTCTACGGCAAGGCCGAAGCGCGCCCCGGCCGCAAGATGGGTCACATTACGCGAAGGAGCCGGCACCGTTGAGGCGATCGGATTGGGCCGCCCTAATGTCCCCGATTGAGCAGAAAATCAAATCCGCCACACTAGCATCGTCCATGAAGCATGCTTGCGGTTGACACGGGCAAGGCTCCTCGTTTATGAGCCACGCACAAGTTGAGAGGCGCGCTTTCCGAGCGCGCCTTAATAATTCGGCCCAAGACCGGGCCCAGACCGACGGGCAAGACCATGAAGATCAAGAATTCGCTCAAGGCGCTCAAGGCGCGTCATCGCGACAACCAGCTGGTTCGCCGCAAGGGCCGCGTTTACATCATCAACAAGACCGCTCCGCGCTACAAGGCGCGCCAGGGCTGAGTCTTTTCGCGTGGGGGCGCCTGCCTCCGTGCTTGCATGATGTTACCGCGTCGACCCAAAAATCGGAATCGATTTTCGGAAATTACGATGCGAGGAACTCAAAATTTTAGAGCGTCCGTTACGCGTCCAAAAGGACGCGTAACGCTCTAGTACCGGCCTGCCGGCCCTCTCACGTTAAATTCAGTTTGACGATCTGCTGTCCGGGGTTAGATTCCCGGCCATGCGGATTCTTTTTGCCCTCTTCGCGGCGCTTTCTCTGTTCGGTTCCGCCCCGCTTCCGGCTCAAGCGGACGATGCGGTCGCCCCTGCGGTTGCCACGACCAGGGAGGCAAGGCTGGACCAGCTGTTTGTCGACCTGAAGCGCGAGCGCAATGAAAAAGCTGCCGAGCGCATCGCCGCGCGCATCTCGCACGAGTGGTCTCAATCCGGCAGCGCCTCCATCGACCTGATGATGCAATGGTCGCAAAAGGCGATCGAAGAAAAGAAGTTCGACGTGGCACTCGACTTCCTCGACCAGGTGGTGACCTTGCAACCGGCCTATGCCGAAGGCTGGAACCGGCGCGCCACCGTACATTTCATGATGAATAACTTTGGGAAATCGATGGCGGACATCGACCGCACGCTGCAGCTCGAGCCGCGCCATTTCGGCGCACTGTCCGGCCTGGCGCAGATCATGGCCGTAACCGGCCACAAGCAGTCGGCGCTGGAAGCCTGGCAGCGCGTGCTCAGCATCTATCCGATGCTGCGCAGCGCCCAGGATCAGGTCGGCACGCTTTCGGAAGAACTTGCCGGCGAAGGTATCTGATACCGGCGGGCCAGTGCGCCTCGACTGCGACGCTGCCACGGCAATTTCAACATCGTTGTCGTTCTTGCGGTGGTCATGCAGCCACTGCGTCGCTTCACCTGTCTCGGCAGTGCTTGTCGGTGAGCACGACGTGTGGTTTCCTGTCCAGGATTGGGGTGGTTAGGCTATCATGATTGCAGCTTACATCGACGAGTTCATAATGTTTTGCGCCGGTCTGTGGATGTCGGGCGTCGGCTACGGGTTCCTTCCGATGCCAAACCCACCCCAAGCTGGACAACAGGCTTGGTTGGCACGCCTTCCCAGCTATTTCAAATGGATGGGGCCGCTCTTGCTGATAATCTCGATCGTACTCGCCGTCGCCTCACCGACTTGATTCGGTTGGAGCCAGTAAGTCTCTGCGCTCCTGGTCCCATAGAGGCAGTTTGGTGAATTCGCCGGTGAGCGGCCTAAAGCCCGTCGCGGATTCACGCGACGCGCTTTAAGGCGTTGTTGTCATGCCAAGATCGCTGCGCGTCTTGGGCGATTGCATTTAGCGGCGGGCCTGCACGTCCGACCCGACATAGGCGATGCGCAGCATGTTGGTGGAGCCCGGCGTCCTCAGCGGCACGCCGGCCGTGATGATGACCCGGTCGCCCGGCTTGCCGAACCCTTCGTCCAAAGCGATGCGGCAGGCGCGGTCGACCATATCGTCGAGGTCGATGGCGTCGGGCGAGACGACGCAATGCGTGCCCCACAGAAGCGACAGCCGCCGCGCGGTGTTGACGATCGGCGACAGCGCGACGATCGGCACCTGCGGCCGCTCGCGCGCGGCGCGCAGGCCGGTCGTGCCCGACGCCGTATAGCTGATGATCGCCGACAGTTTCAGCGTCTCGGCAATTTCGCGGGCGGCGAGCGAGATGGCGTCGGCACCGGTCGCTTCCGGCTCCGAGCGCTGCGCATTGATGATGCCGGCATAGGTCGGGTCGGTTTCGACCTTGCTGGCGATGCGGTTCATCATCGCCACCGCCTCGACCGGGTAGGCGCCGGCCGCGGACTCCGCCGAGAGCATGATGGCGTCGGCGCCTTCGAACACGGCGATCGAGACGTCCGACACCTCTGCGCGGGTCGGCACCGGCGCGGTGATCATCGATTCCAGCATCTGCGTGGCGATCACCACCGGCTTGCCGGCGCGGCGCGCGGCGCGAGTGATCTGCTTCTGGATGCCGGGCACGGCTTCGAGCGGCATTTCGACGCCGAGATCGCCGCGGGCGACCATCAAGGCGTCCGAAAGTTCGATGATCTCGGCGAGCCGGGCGACGGCCTGCGGCTTTTCGATCTTGGCCATGATCAGCGCCCGGCCGCGCGCGATCTTGCGCGCTTCCGCCAGATCCTCCGGCCGCTGGACGAATGACAGCGCCACCCAGTCGACGCCGGTGGCCAGCACCGCATCGAGATCCCTGCGGTCCTTTTCGGTCAGCGCGCCGACCGGCAGATCGGTATCGGGCAGGCTGACGCCCTTCTTGTCGGAGATGCTGGTGCCGGCGACGACAATACAGACGATCGCCTTGCCATCGCTCTTCACCGCCTTCAGCTCGAGCTTGCCGTCGTCGATCAAAAGACGGTGACCTGCCTCGACCGATCTCAGGATTTCGGGATGGGGCAGATAGACCCTGGCCGAATTGCCGGGCTCGGGATTGTCGTCGAGCGTGAAGGTCTGACCGAGTGTCAGCGTCTCCTTGCTGTTGGTGAATTTGCCGACCCGAAGCTTGGGCCCCTGCAGGTCGGCGAGAATGCCGATCGGCCGGCCGACCGCTTTCTCGACGGTGCGGATGCGACCGACAAGTGTGCGCATCAACTCATGATCGGTGTGGCTCATATTGATGCGAAACACGTCGGCGCCGGCTTCGAAGAGCTTCTTCAGCATGTCTTCGGAGGAGGAGGCCGGACCGATGGTGGCGAGTATCTTGACCTTGCGGCTGCGTCTCATTGACTGTTTGTTCCCGGGGCGGCTGGAACGCCCCCCGTTGCGGGGTCATCGGTCAGCTGGACCATCCAGCTTGCCTGCTCGCCCGTGTCATATTCCTGGAATCCGGCGCGCTGAAAGCCCCGGGCGACGCAATCGGCAACGCCGGCGATCTTGAACTCTTTTTCGGCCACGCACATATTGATCGGGCCATCCCAGCGCCCGCCACGCTCGGCGTCTTCTGCATAAAGATAGTAAAACCTTGATGACAGCGGCCCTTCGATCAACGTCTTGCAGCTCGATCCTTCGATGTGCCACCAGCCTTCGGTGATCCAGCCGGCCTTGGCGCGATAGCCGATGCCGACGCCGACCAGATTCTGCGTGGCGTTGCAGACACGGAAATCGGCGCGCGCCGGCGAGGCAGCAACCATCGCGGCGAGGCCCACAGCAAAGGTCAGGAGCGGCATGGCGAAGGCATAGCGCACGCGCGGCCTGCCGGCGGAACCCATCCTGAAACCTCTCAAGAACCACATTTGCATCTCTCAACGCCCCTTTTCGGAAAAGTCCGGGCGCATGTCAACGCGCCCTTTTGCTCAATTCCAATCGATTTAGAAAGGCTCCGGCGCACGGTCCGTCGCCTTCTGCCAGATTTCCGCAGAAACCGTGGCCAAACGACGGCATTGCGCAAGCGTCCCCTTCGTGGGAATGACGATACCACCCTCCCCGGAAGCCAGCGAACAGACCAATTCCCGCCGATGACCCGATCCACAGTTTTCGCGCCTTTCGATATCGTCGAAGGCGACCGCAGGCGAGGCATCGTGCTCCTGGCCGATCACGCCCGTCGCGACCTGCCGGAAGAGTATGGCATCCTCGGCTTGCCGGCGACGGAATTCGACCGCCATATCGCCTACGACATCGGTGTCGAGACGGTGACGCGCGAATTGGCGACTTTGCTCGGCGTGCCGGCGGTACTCGCCAACTTTTCGCGGCTTCTGATCGACCCCAATCGCGGCGAGGACGATCCGACGCTGATCCGCCAACTCTATGACGGCACCGTCATTTCGGGAAACTATCCCATGGCCTGGGAAGAGCGCGAAAGGCGGCTCGACCGCTTCTACCGACCCTATCATGACGCCGTCGGCGCCATGATCGCCTCGGTGGCGCAGGCTTCCGCAAGCGCCCCCTTCATCTTTTCGATACATTCCTTCACCCCGTTCATGCAGGGATTCGTGCGCCCCTGGCATGTTGGTATCTTGTGGGATCGCGACGACCGCGTGGCACGACCGCTGATCGATATGCTTGCCGAGGACAAAAGTCTTATCGTCGGCGACAACGAGCCCTATGACGGCGCATTGCGCGGCGACACCATGTTCAGGCATGCCATCGTCAACGGCTTTGCCCATGCGCTGATCGAAATCCGCCAAGACCTGATCGCCGATCGAAAGGATGCGGTCGCCTGGGCCGAACGGCTAGCGCCGATCGTTGACGCGATCAACCGCCGTCCCGATATACATCAGGTCAAACGATTCGGCTCGCGCACCGGGCTGGTGTAAGGAGGTTTCGATGACCGAACTCAGCGACGAGCAGAAACGCGATTTCGAAGCCGCCGCCTTCCGCCGGCTGGTGGCGCATCTGCGCGAACGGACGGACGTGCAGAACATCGACTTGATGAACCTCGCCGGCTTCTGCCGCAACTGCCTCTCAAACTGGTATCGCGACGCCGCGGAGGCCGAGGGCGTCGATCTCAGCAAGGACCAGTCGCGCGAGATCATCTACGGCATGCCCTATGCCGAATGGCAGGCGCTCAACCAGACCGAGGCCTCCGATGCCAAGAAGGCGGAGTTCGAGGCAAGACGCCCCAGGGATCACTAACCCGATCTGCTCTCACTACGCGGGTTCAAGTGAGTCGCTTGGCCCAACCACTTTTCAAGAACGAGCGCTTGACTGGAAATTGAATCGATCTAATTTGCCGCGCGAAGCTATTTTTCGCATCGGATTCTACACGATGGCCACCCTAAACGTCATGCAGACCGCCATTCGTGGACGATGGGCCGTGGCGGCCATCTTCCTCGCCAATGGCTTTTTGACCGGCGCCTGGGCGCCGCAGATCCCGGTGGTCCTGACCCGGCTGGATATCAGCAAGTTTACGCTTGGCCTGCTGATCCTGCTGTTCGGCGCCGGCGCGGTCACAGCCATGACTTGGTGCGGCCACCTGATCTCCAGGCATGGGTCGCGCACCGTGCTGCGCTGGTTCGGTCTCATCGGCAGCTTCGGCCTGCTGGTTGTGGCGCTGGCCCCCAACGTGCCGCTGGCGGCCATCGCCATGTTCATCTTCGGCGGTTCGATCGGCGGCATGGATGTCGCCATGAACGCCAATGCGGTCACGGTGGAACGGCGCTTGTCCCGCGCCATCATGTCGTCCTCGCACGGCTTCTGGAGCCTTGGCGGTTTCGCCGGCGGCGCTCTCGGTGGCTTCGCCATCCAGAACTACGGTCATCTCGCCCACGCGACAGTCGTGACGGCTCTCGCTTTCGCCGTGATTGCAGTGGCAGTCCGCTACTTAGTCGCCGAGGATAAGCCTCAGGTGACTGAGCATCACAAATTCGCGCTGCCTGGAAATCCGCTGGTCTATCTGGTCGGACTGATGGCGCTGCTGACGATGATCTCCGAGGGTGCGGTGCTCGACTGGGCGGCGCTTTACCTGCAACAGGAACTCGGCGCCGATCTTGCCATCGCTGGCCTTGCCTACGCCGCCTTTTCTGGCGTCATGGCCGTCATCCGCTTCCTCGGCGACGGGGTCCGCAACCGTTTCGGTGCGGTGACGACACTGCGCGTCTCGGCCCTTGTCGCCGCTGCCGGTATGCTGGTAGCCGGGCTGGCACCCTCACCCTGGCTCGCCATCTCAGCTTTTGCCTTTTGCGGTTTCGGCATCGCCAATATGGTGCCGATCCTGTTTTCGGCCGGTGGCAATCAGGAAGGCATGTCGTCCGGCACCGGTATGAGCGTCGTCACCACAATGGGCTATTCCGGCATTCTCGTGGCGCCGTCGGCAATCGGCTTCATCGCCGAGCACTCAAGCTTCGGTCCGATCTTCGTTGCTTTGTCGGGACTGCTGGTCGTCGTATTTTTGATGGCCGGGCTCGCTCACCGCGCAGAATTTTCTCCCGAGCCCGCACCGGCAGAATAGCGCTTCAGCTCCTCATAGAGGAAATCTGCGACACGGCGAATGCGCACGTTGGTGCGCACGTCGCGGTGCATGGCCAGCCATACTGGCAGCGTCGGCAGCGCGAGACCCGGCAGCACTGTCTCCATCAGCGGATCGAGGTCGGCCAGCGGTTCCTGGCCAAAGCCGATGCCGTTTCCCGCCCGCACCGCCTCCCACAGCACGATTTGGTTGTCGGTCCTGAAGCGGAAGGCATTGCGGGTGAGCGGGACACCGAATTGGGCAAAGCCGCGAATGATCTCATCGCTGCGGTCGAAGCCGATCAGGTCGTGGCCGGCAAGATCGCCGGGTTCGCGCGGACGGCCGCGCCGGTCGAGATAGGATTTTGCCGCGCAGGCGCGGAGCGGAATGTCGGTCACCTTGCGCGCCACCAGTTCGTTCTGTGCCGGCTTGACCATGCGGATGGCGATGTCGGCATCGCGGCGCAAAAGATTCTCGACCTGGTTCGACGCGACGATCTCGACCTCGATACCGGGTTCCTCGGCGCCCAGCCGAGCTGTGATCTCGGGCAGGACATAGGCCGCCACCACCTCGCTGGCGGCAATGCGCACCGTGCCCTCTATCGCCTCGACCGATCCCAGCGCCAATAGCGAAAAGGCACTCGCCTGCTCACTCACCGCCCGGCCGCGTTCATAGAGCGTGCTGCCGGCTTCCGTCAGCGCGTAGCCGCGCCGCCCGCGCCGGGAACAGGGTGACGCCGAGCGCCTGCTCCAGCTCGGCGATATGGCGGCCCAGCGTCGGCTGGCTTGCGGCCAGCTTGCGCGCGGCAGCAGACAGGCTGCCGGTTTCCGCCACGGTGACGAAACTCTTGATAAGGTTCCAATCGATTTCCATTCAAAACTGAATATCACACCGCCAAATTCAGTCAATTTCCATTCGTTTGCGAGCGGATCATATTGTAACCGCAACACAAACACGGAGACGAAGAATGACCGAGATCGCAATTCTGGGTGCCAATGGCCGGCTCGGCCGCGTGGTGGCCAAGGCCTTCATCAACGCCGGCTACGATGTCCGGGCCATCACCCGCAGCGGCAAGATGCCGGCAGAACTCACAGGCGCCACCGCCGTCGCCGGCGACGGCCTCGATCGCGAAGCGCTTATCCGCGCCACCGAAGGCGTCGACATCATCTTCAACGGCCTCAACCCGATCTACACCGACTGGGGCAAGTGCCTGCCGATGGCCGAGAACGTCATGGCCGCCTGCCGGGCGAACGACGCATTGCACCTCGCTCCAGGCAACGTTTACAATTACGGCTCGCCGATGCCGGCGGTCATCACCGAAGACTCGCCGTTCCACCCGACGACCGAGAAGGGCCGCATCCGCGTCGCCATGGAAGACCTCTTTCGCCGTGAGGCCGAAGCGGGTCGAGTACGCACCATTCTACTGCGGGCCGGCGATTTCTTCGGCGGCACCGGCACCGGCTCGTGGTTCGATCTGATTGTGGCCGGCAAGATGGAGAAGGGCGTCTATACTGTCCGAACCGGATAGATAGGTAACAGAATGGACCGATTGCATGGGTGACAGTT
>SAQG01000049.1 GCA_004020315.1 Mesorhizobium sp. | reverse complement strand
GGGTGGGTGTGCCCGGATCATAGGAAATCCTACGCGTGCCGGTTGCGTCGCGTCTACCAACCGACGGTTGGAAGGAGCGGGTCGGTTAGCTGCTTTACTCCGGCTTACCGCCCCAGCGGTTGTTTGGAAGTCGAAAGAAGTCGGCCTCTTCCAACGCTCCGGCCATGTAGTCGGCAATAATTCGGGACGCGAGCGCTTGACGTTGATGCGCAGATTGACCGTCAATTTCCGCATGCTCTGTTCTTCCACGAAACGGCATCAAAAAAGCCTTCGCCGAGAGATTTTGCTCGTGCGGCATTATCGTTCACCATAAACTGCACCCCGGTTGTTGAACCCCAGACGAGATGCGCCCTCGCCGAAGATATGCAGGCGGGCGGTTAACCGTTCATTAGGCATAGTTTAGACAGTGAGGGGGCTGTCTCTAAACGTTATCGGCCCCTTGTCGGAGTGTTCGGTACGAAGGTCAGATGCATCATCTTCCGGTAGGTGTCGCCCTGGCCATTTCGCTTGTCGTCGGTTTAGTCGTGGGGGCGATCGCATCAAAGGATCAGTCGGAAACCTGCGGCATCCGGTGTTCAACAGCGGGCACGCAAAGTGGGCCCTGATTGGAGGAGGCGCGCAGCAACCCCTTCCTCCTTGGCTGCCGCTTCTAAGGCTTCTTGCGTCCTCGGGCGTCCCTCGCCTTCAAAGTAGACCATGCAGGCCTTAACTGCCTGCTTCCACTGTCCGGGGTACCAAGATCAAAGCGTCCACAGACGCGAACCGCTGAGCGTAGTCGCTCCGATGTCTTTTCATCTTCCCCATTCGGCGAACGAATGCTGGGCAATGGATAGCAGGAATGGCTTCACCTATTTCGCTCCTTGGACCTATTCAGCGGCCAACGCCGTGACCTCGCGGCGGAAGGGCAGTGCATCGCCAATATCGGGTTCATCCAGCTCGCGGGCAAAGCGGTGGCCGGCGTAAGTCGCCCAGGCAATTGGGCCCGGCGCCTCGGCGTCGCCGATGACCTTGATCGAGTGAATGCCGCTATCGACCCACTCGTCCCGCCGCGCTTTCAATTCGTGCCAGACGCCATCGTCCTGTTGTCGCGCCGTCACCAGCACCACGGCGTCTGCGACGATGTCGTGCCGGGTGCCCGTATAGGCACAGGCAGTGACAACACCTCCCGCCACGATGCGCGTAACAATCCGGTTCAACACGATCTCGACGCCGAGTTCGGCCAACCGACGATGGATGGCGCCCTGCTCCAGTGTGTTGCGGGTCCAGTCGGACACATAGGCGGATGGCGTCACCAGCCTCACCTTCGCGCCCTGGCGCGCCATAAGCTCGGCCAGAACGCCACCCATGTAGTAGTGGTCGTCGTCGAACAGCACGACATTGCCGGTCGGCACATTGCCACCCATCAGATCGTCCGGCGTGTAGACCGGCATGGCCGGGTCCGCCGGCATCGGCACGATATGCGCACGAGCAACGCCGTCGCGGCGCCATATAGCGCCGGTGGCGATGGCAATGTTTTGAAAGCCGAAGGCCAGAATGTCCTCAGCGGACAATCGGCTTTCGAAATAGATGTCGACATTGGACATCTGGCTGAGCTGATACTGGCGATAGTCGCGCACGCGGCCCCATGCGGACAGACCAGGCAAGCGGCACTCGCGCGCCACGCGGCCGCCAAGTTCGGTGCCGGCTTCGGCGATGGCCACCTGGTAGCCGCGCAGGCCGAGTGCGCGTGCGGCCTCCAGCCCGGCTGGACCGGCGCCGACGATCAGGACGCTGTCGCTGTCTCCCTTGGCCTGCATGCGTTCCGGATGCCAGCCCTTGCGCCACTCCTCCATGAATGTCGGGTTCTGCGTGCAGCGCGAGATCGACATGGTCATGTCGCCGGTAATGCAGATGTTACAACCGATGCATTCGCGAATGTCCTCGATTCTCCCCTCTTCCACCTTCTTCGGCAGGAAGGGATCGGCAATCGATGGCCGCGCGCAGCCGATGAAATCAAGCGTACCGGACCTGATCATCTTCACCATCACATCGGGCGACGTGAAGCGGCCGACACCAACGACCGGCTTCGAGGTCAGCTTCTTGATACCGGACACCAGGCTCTGCTGCGCGGCCTCTTCCTTGAACCGAGACGGTCCGGAGCAGTCCTCCCAGGCGCCGTGGGCCAGATCCCAGAGGTCGGGCAGGTCGGCATGCATCTCGATCATGTCGCGCACTTCGGAATTGGCGAAGCCAAGTTCGCCGATCATCTCGTCCAGCGATAGCCGCAGCGTCAGGCCGCAGGTGTCTCCGATGGCGTCCCGGCCCTCTTCGATCAGCTCGCGCATCAGCCGCGAGCGGTTTTCCAGCGAGCCGCCATACTCGTCGGTACGCTGGTTGGTCGCGGTGGACAGGAAGTGCTGGATGATGCCGAAGCCATGCGCGCCGTAGAGACAAACCAGATCGAAGCCCGCCTGTCTGGCACGCTTGAAGGCATTGCGGTGCCAGCGGCGCAGGTCGCGGATATCTTGCCTGTCCATGGCGCGCGCCTGAACGGGATCGTTGGTAAACGTCCGTATGGGCAAAGCCGACGGTCCGCGCGGCACTTCCTTGGTGTAGAGGTTCGGGCCGTTGATGCCTGAATAGGCGAGCTGGATGCCGGCCAGCGCGCCATGCTGATGCATGGCCGTGGCCATTTTGGCCAGTGCCGGGATATCGGCGTCGTCCCACAGCCTGAGTTCAATGAACGGCGTGATCTCCGAGGTATGGTGCATCTCGGTCTGCTCGGTGAAGATCACGCCCCAGCCGCCTTCCGACTTGATCCGGCGCATCTCGGCGGCGGCCGAAGGATCGCGATAGCCGCCGCCATTGCAATGCGGAACCTGATAGAAGCGGTTCTTGGCGGTGACCGGACCGATCTTCATGGGCTCGAACAGAATGTCGTAGCGTGGATCGCGCATGTAACTTCCCTTCCTGCCAGCGTAGCCTTGCAGCATGCCCGATCGTGGTTCGGGCCGTCGGTGCAAACCGGCTGCCCGGTGCCATCGCATTGACGCTAGGAGACTCATAGGTTGAGGCGCGCGCCGGAAAACTACAGATTTCTTCTTTCCCGATTAGGACACGCCTAATCGGCCCTCACCGCCTGGATTAGCATCCGGTGAATCCAGGCTGAGCCAAATGCGACTTCAAGGCCGTGGCTACGCGATGCTAGATAGCTCGCACGGCCAACGAGACATAAGGCGCATGGACAGCATTCGGATCCTTGAAAAGCTGATCGCATTCCCGACGGTGAGCCGCGACTCGAATCTCGACCTCATCTCCTATGTGGCCAACCTGCTGGACGCGCATGGCGTTGCTTGCCAGATTATCCAAAGCGAGGATGGCCATAAGGCCAATCTGTTTGCCACCATCGGATCGGCCGTAACGTCCGGCGTTATGCTTTCTGGTCACACTGACGTCGTTCCAATCGATGGCCAGAACTGGACGCTGCCATTCTTCGAGATGACCGAGCGCGATGGCAGGCTCTACGGTCGCGGGGCAGCCGACATGAAGGGCTTCGTCGCCTGCGCGCTCGCCGCTTGCCTCAAGGCATCGAAAATGACATTGAAGACGCCGCTGCAACTGGCACTGTCCTACGACGAGGAGATCGGCTGCATCGGTGTGCGCAGCCTGATCGGCATGCTGCAGCTAGCCCCGCAACGGCCGTTGCTGTGTATCGTCGGCGAGCCGACCGACATGCAGGTGGCGACGGGGCACAAGGGCAAGCTTGCCGCACGCGCCCTCTGCAAGGGACGCGAGGGCCATTCGGCGCTGGCCCCGTTGGCCCTCAACGCCATTCATCTGGGCTGCGACTTCGTTGCCGCCTTGCGCCGGGTGCAGGACCGGCTGGCGCGTGATGGCGCCCGCGACGGCGACTACGACATTGCCTACACGACCGTCCACGTCGGCAAGATGAATGCCGGTGTTGCTCTGAACATCGTGCCGAATCTCTGTCAGGTCGATTTCGAGATCCGCAATGTCGGGGCCGACAACCCTCACGAGATCCTCGACGGCGTGCGAGAGGAGGCCGCACGCATTGCTGCCGAAGCCTCGACCATTGCGCCTGAGGCGGCGATCGACATAGACATCACCAACACCTATCCCGGTCTCGACACGCCAGTCAGTTCGCAAGCCGTCGCTTTCGTCAAATCGCTGACCGGCGCCAACAACACCATCAAGGTTGCCTTCGGCACGGAGGGCGGCCTGTTCAGCCGCGATCTCGGCACGCCGACGGTCGTTTGCGGACCGGGGTCGATGGCGCAAGGGCACAAGCCGGACGAATTCATCAGCGTCGAGCAGATGCGCCGCTGCGACGACATGCTGGAAAAACTGCTGCAGCGGCTTGCCGACCATCAGCTTCCGGGCGCGCATTAGAGCGTTGCGATGTTGATTGAATCGCTGAACGGCTCGAAACCTTGTTTCACGAAATTGCCGACGAAAACCGGTTCTATTTTCCTGGAACTGCTCTGGCGAGCGACTGCTTTGCCACCACCCGCTCGGTGCCGAACACGCCTTGCTCGACCACAAAATGCCGGCAATGGTCGATGAAGGCCTGCACGGTTTGCGTACGATGTTCGGAGTTGGGCAAGGCAACGCCCATTGTGAGCGGCCGCAGGTCGCCATCCAGCGGTACGAAGACCAGTGGCTTGCCGTCTGGGGCCAGGGTGTTGAGCGGCCGCATGTTGGCGATGCCGTAGCCGAAGCCGTTCGCCACCATGGAACGCATAACCGCGATGTCACCGGTGCGCTCAGCAATGTTGGGCCGCATTCCCCGCTGGTGGAAGGCGGACAGAAAATATTCGCGGCTGAAAGGCAGGTCGAGCAACACCATCGGCTCGTGTGCCAGTTCTTCAGTCGTGATCGACGCCTTTCCCGCAAACCGATGCCCCTCCGGCAGCATGACATAGGCCGGCACCAGCATTAGCGGTTCAAATGTCATGTCCTGCGACAGTTCCAGATCGTATGTTAGGGCAAGGTCGATTTCGCCGCGCTGCAGCATCTCGAGTAACTGCCCTTGATTACGCTCGAATTGTCGCACGCGCACATCGGGATAGGCGCGCTCGAACTTCATGCGGAGGGCCGGCAGGACAATCTGCGCGAAGGTCAGCAAACAACCTAGCGCCAGCGGGCCGCGTACCTTTTCTGCAATGTCGCCTGCGACGTCATGCAAGGCGTCGGCGTCGTTGAGAAGCCGAGCGGCTTCCTTCAGGAAGACGCGACCGCCGGGGGTGAGCGACAGGCCATGCGAATGCTTGCGGACAAAGAGTTGGACGCCGAACTCGGTCTCCAGTTGGGCGATGGAGGCCGAAATCGAGGGCGGTGACACGTTGACCTGTTCGGCCGCCTTGGCAATGGAGCCGGCTTCGCCCACCGCGACGAAGTATTCCAACTGTCTGAGTGTGAAGCGTAGTGGCATGAGCGGCTATGTTGCCGGTTTGGGCGCGTCGATCAAGCCTTGCCGCCCATCAGTATTTGATCCACGTCGTTTTAAATGCGGTGTACTTGTCGAGCGCATGCAGCGACAGGTCGCGGCCGAAGCCGGACTGCTTGAAGCCACCGAACGGGGTCATCGGGCTCAGCGCGTCGACCGTGTTGACGGAAACGGTGCCGGCACGCAGCCGACCGGCGACGCGGTGCGCGCGCGACAGGCTGTCGGTCCACAGTGACGCGGCCAGCCCGTAGGGGCTGTCATTGGCCATACGGATAGCTTCGTCCTCGTCGTCGAAGGCGATGACCGAAAGCACCGGCCCGAAGATCTCATCTCGGGCAATCGGGTCGCTATGCGCGACGTCGTCGAAGATGGTCGGCTGGACGAAGCTGCCGCGCCCGTTGACCGTGACCAGATCGCCACCCGCAACCAGGCGCGCGGTTTTCTTCCCGGCATCTACAAAACGCATGACATTGGCCGCGTGCCGCGCATCGACCATCGCGCCCATTTTCGAAGCCGGGTCCAGTGGATCACCGGGTTGGGTGGCCACCGCACGCTGCACCAGTTTCTCCAGGAGAGCATCCTTGATGCCCCTTTGTACAAGCAAGCGTGAATTGGCGGAACAGACTTCACCCTGGTTGAAGAAGATGCCGAAGGCTGCCATGTCGGCCGCCGCATTGAGATCGCTGCAATCGGCAAAGACAAGATTGGGGCTTTTGCCCCCGGTTTCGAGCCAGACCTGTTTCATGTTCGACTGACCGGAATACTGCAGGAACATCTTGCCGACGGCAGTCGAACCGGTGAAGGCAAGGCAATCCACATCCATATGGCGGCCAAGCGCCTGGCCGGCGGTTTCGCCAAGGCCAGGCACAACATTAAGCACGCCAGCAGGCAGGCCCGCTTCCATGGCGAGCTCCGCCAACCGCAAGGCCGAGAACGGCGACTGCTCGGCCGGTTTCAGCACCACCGAATTGCCCGCCGCCAGCGCCGGTGCGCATTTCCAGGTCGCCATGTCGAGCGGGAAATTCCACGGCACCACGGCGCCGATTACGCCGAGCGGCTCACGCCGCACCAGCACCAGATCGCCTTCGCCCGTGGGCGCCACTTCACCGTAGATCTTGTCGATGGCCTCGCCATACCATTGGAAGATCGCGGCCGAGCCGGGCACGTCGACTGTGGCCGCGTCTTTGACGAGTTTGCCCATATCGAGAGATTCGAGCAGGGCCATTTCATGCAGGTTTTCGCGCAGCAACTGCGCCAGCCGCAGCAATACATCCTTGCGGCTGGCTGGGCTGGTGCGGGACCAGACCCCGGATTCGAAGCTACGGCGCGCCACAGCGACCGCGCGGTCAACATCCTCCTCGCCGCAGGAGGCCACTTTGGCCAGCGTCTCGCCGGTCGCGGGATTGACGCTGGCGAAGGTTCGGCCTGAGCGCGCGGCAACCGGCTTGCCATCGATGAACGCCCTGTCGCGAAAACGGATCAACGAGGCTTTGCCGATCCAGTCCTTGTGGCTGAGCTCGCTCATCGCAGGTGACCCATGGCTGTGTCTTGACTATTCATCGCCCGGCACGCCGTAGCTCGGCGCATCGGATGGGTTTATCGCGCGGGTCACATAGGCATCGAGCTGTGGCTTGTAGATTTCCCACAGCGTTGCCAGTTGCTCGATCGGGCAGTCGTCGGTCCAGTCGCAGCGCAGGTCGGCGACCGGCCACGTAACCTCGCGCACCAGCTTCATTCCGGCGGAATGGACCGGACCTGCCTCGCCGCCCGCTTTCAACGCGGCGCGCATGGTGGCGATGAGGCGGTCGCCCAGATGCCCGTCCGAGCCCAGAAATGCCTCGATCATGGCTTGCGGCACTCCGTCATGGGCCAGCAGGTTGCCGCCGCAGGCGACATTTTCCGCGCGTGCTTGTGCCCAGATGCCAAGCGCCTTGGGTCCCGAATGGATCGCGGTCGTTCCGGCAGCGTCGACAGCCAGCACCTGCCTGTATTCGGGATAAGCGCCGGTGCGCTTCAGTATGGCAACCGCCTCGGCGGCCGAAGCGCCGCGTGCCAGCAATTCGAGGCCTCGCAGCCCAAGCGTCGGATCGGTGACGTTCTGGCTGGCGATGGCACCAACGCCTGCCTGCGCATAGGCGCAGCGCGCCGCCACGGCCGGGGACGACGATGATACCGCGACCCCGAACATACCGGTGCGGCTGCACCGCGCGACAATGGAAAAAGTCATGACCGTCAGTCCGGAATGACGGCGGTGCCGTCGATCTCGACCAGCCAGTCCGGCCGCGCCAGAGCCTGCACGACAAGGCCGGTTGAGACGGGATGCACGCCTTTGATGTACTCGCCCATGGTGCGGTAGACCGCCTCGCGATGGCGCACGTCGGTGATGTAGACCACCACCTTGACCAGGTGCTCCATGGTGCCGCCGCACTCCTCGATCAGCTGGCGGATGTTCTGCATGACCTTGTGCGTCTGCTCGGCTGGATCATGGCTGTCGATGTTCTTGGCCGTATCAAGATCCTGCGGACACTGGCCACGCAAATAGACAGTTCTCCCGCCGCGCGTAACGACCGCCTGACACAGATCATTGTCGAGGCTCTGCTCAGGATAGGTATCTTTCGTGTTGAATTTTCGAATTCTTGTATGCGCCATCTTGGTCTCCGTCAGATCGTCTCGAGGTCAGAACATCTGTTGCGCGACGTTTGGCTCGACGGCTGCCTTCACGAAAGGACGCCGGGACCACGGCCCGCCTATGTCCGTCAAATATTCACCGCGCGGACAGGCTTTGAAAGAACAGTCTTTCTCATCCTTGCTAAGGCCGCTCCTAATCATCGAGGGGCCTTTGTGATCCATGGATTGGTCCGGTTGCTGGTCTGGCGTTGGCTATGCCACCTTGGTCTGGCGCTTTGCGGAGGCATGATACGCCAGGTATTTGCGCTGCGTGGAAATATGGTCCGCCAGATGCTGGGCGTCGTGCCAGACGCCCCAGATGAAGCTGGATCCCCTGCGCGATTGCCAAGGCAACCCGAGGAAATAGATCCCGGGCTCCCTCGACACACCACGCTGATGCCTCGGCTTACCCTTTTCGTCGAACACATCGAGCTTCAGCCAGCTGTAATCGACGGTGAATCCCGTTGCCCAGATGATCGAGCTTATTCCAGCTTCGGCCAGGTCCAGGTCGAGAATGGGATCGGTCACGCATTGCGGGTCCGGCCCGATCTTGCGGGCACCGGGCTCTTCGGGAAGATCCAGGCCGTTGCGGGCAACGTAGGCGTCGGCTTCGTCCAGCACCGACATGTAGTTCGCATCGCCGCGCGCGATATTCCTGGCCAGATCGGGCGCGAAGATCATGGTGCCGTGCTTGAATGATTCCGTCCGGCCTACCAGCGTCATCCCTTGCGCGGCAAGACGCCGGAAATCGATCGTCTCGCCGCCACGCGCACCGCTTACCGCGATGGTGACATGTTCCGTGCCAGGCGCCGGGGCCTGGGCGTCCCACTTGCCGAGAACCCCCAGCCACCAGCAGAAGTCACGCTCGCGATAGGCCCGCGGCGGCCGATCATGCGGCCCGACCGAGAGGTAGACGCGACGTCCAGAACGCTGGAGTTCGTCGGCGATCTGCACCCCTGAGGATCCCGAGCCGACCACCAGCACCGCACCCTCGGGCAGCTGGCCGGGATTGCGATAGGCGCTGGAATGAATCTGCACCGGTCCTGCATCCCGGGGAACGACGGCTGGGATGACAGGATGCTGGAAAGCGCCAGTGGCGGCGACCACGCTCCTGGCCTCGATCGCGCCATCCGAGGTTTCGACCTGGAAACCGGGGCGACCGACAAGCCTTTGCACTTTCGTGACCTCCACGCCGCAGCGGACAGGGGCAGAGATCATTTGCGCGTAGGCGACAAAATAATCCGCAACCTTCTCCTTGGCCACAAAGGCATCGGGGTCGGTATCCGGAAACTCCATGCCCGGAAACCGATCATGCCAGGCGGGACCATTGGCAACCAGCGAGTCCCATCTTTCGGAGCGCCAGCGCTCGGCGATGCGGCTCCGCTCGAGAACGAGATGAGGCACGCCGCACTTGCTCAGATGCTCGCTCATGGCCAACCCCGCCTGGCCGCCACCGACAATGAGTGTGTCTACTTTTTCGACTGACATTTCAGCGGCCCTTTCTGACTCTCCCCGAGAGTTTCTGCGGATGCGACGGAGGTCTGGTCGTTGGTTTACTGGAGGGAGCGGGCAGCGAAAATTACGATTTCATGTGGCACTGGTTAGCTTGTCCCTAAATGCCGGAAGCAAGGCCGAGAATGTGGACCGCGGGGCACGGATCGTCGCCATTGAGGGGACGAAAGGACGGCAGGATTCAGAGATAAAGGCTTCTGGCCGCCTTGGACGAGAGCAGCTCCTTTGCCGGTCCTTCCTGGGCGACCTTGCCCTTGACCAGGACATAGCCGCGATCGGCGATTCCCAGCCCCATTTCTGCGTTCTGTTCGATCAGCAGGATGGTCGTGCCGCGGCGATGGATCTCCCGCGTAATCTCGAAATACTCGCCGATGAGCTTGGGCGAGAGACCGAGCGATGGTTCGTCCATGATCACCAGCTTGGGTTCGCCGATCAGCGCGCGCGCCAGCGCGACCATCGCCTGTTCGCCGCCCGACAGAGTGCCGGACACTTGGCGCAAGCGCTCCCGGATGCGGGGAAACAGCGTGCACATCTTGTCCAGTTGCGCTGCGAAGTCGGGGCCACGGCCGGACACCGCGTCGTAGCCCAGGCGCAGGTTCTCGATAACGGTCAGGCTGGGAAACAGCCGGCGCCCTTCCGGAACGAGGCCGACACCGAGCGACGCCAGGTTTTCCGTGCCAAGAGTCGCCATGTCCTTGCCCATCACCACGACTTTGCCGCGAAGGGCTCGCACCACGCCGCAGACCGTCATGAAGGTTGTCGTCTTGCCGGCGCCATTTGGCCCGAGCAGGCAGACCAGTTCGCCCGGACGCACGCTCATCGCTACGCCGCGCAGCATCGGCACCGCCCCGTAGCTGGTATCGACACCCTTCAGCTCAAGCATGGGCGACCGCCTTCCCGAGATAGGCCTCCTGGACGCGCGGATCGGCGCGCACTGCCGCGAAGTCGCCCTCGGCGATCTTGCTGCCATAGTCGACGCAGGTGACGTGCTGCGGGAAAGCCTCGACCACCCGCATGTCGTGCTCGATCAGGACCACCGACAGTTCGGGGTTGTCCGCCCGCAGCCGCTCGATGTCGGCCACCAATGCGTCGGTTTCCACATCGTCCATGCCGACCGACGGCTCGTCGAGCAGCAAAAGCTTGGGCTGCGAGGCCAGTGCGCGGGCGATTTCCAGCCGCCGCCTGTCGGCCTGTGCCAGCGTGCCCGCCGGCCGATAGCGTTGTTCGAACAGGTCGCCGGAGCCGAGCCTGAGCAGCCTCTCAGCCCGTTCCACGCAAGTGGCCATTTCGCGGCGCGAGGAGCGCGGCCGAAACAGCGCACTCAGCACGCCGGTCTTTGTGCGGGTGTGCATGCCGATGATGACGTTGTCGAGGACGCTGAGATCCGAAAACAGCCGCGATGATTGAAATGTGCGGGCGATGCCGCGGTCAACGATGTCGTAAGTAGGGCGGCCGGTGATCTCTGCGCCGTCGAAGGCCACCCGGCCGGAGGTGGGCCGGTAGACGCCGGTCACGACGTTGAACAGCGTCGACTTGCCGGCGCCGTTCGGACCGATGACTGCGAGCACCGCGCCCTTGTCGATCGAAAGGCTGACATCGTTGAGCGCAACCAGGCCGCCGAAGCGCATTGTCACATTCTCGACTTTGAGAAGTGCGCTCACAGGTCGCCTCCGTATCGCCGCATGCGTTGCGGGAACAACCCCTGCGGCCGGATCATCAGGAAGGCGATGATGACGACGCCGAAGAACAGCAGACGATAGTCGGCGAAGGCGCGTAGTTTCTCGGGCAGGATGGTCAGCAGGAACGCACCAACGATGACACCGAAAACATTGTCCATGCCGCCGACGATGACCATGGTCATGATGGTGACGGAGACAAGGAAGGTGAAATTGTCGGGAGAAATGTAGGAGACGTAGAAGGCGTAGATCGTGCCGGCGAAGGCGGCAAGAAAGGCGTCAACCGCGAACGCCAGAACCTTGAACCACGCCACATTGATGCCTTGCGCCCTGGCGGCGATCTCGTCGGCACGCAGCGCGTTCCAGGCCAGCCCGATGCGCGAGGCGTGCAGGCGATGCGCGGTGACGATGGCGACGACGACCAGCGCCGCCGACAGATAATAGAAGTTCGCCTGGCTCGGCAGCTTCCAGCCGAAGATCACCAGCGGATCGGCAAAGGAATGGCCTAACAGGCTGGGTGCCGGAATGCCGACCAGTCCGTTGGGCCCGCCGGTCCAGCTGAAGTTGTTCAGCAACTGCTGGACCACGACGCCGAAGGCGATGGTGACCAGCGCCAGATAGGTGTCACGCGTGCGCATCGACGGAATGCCGATGATGAAACCGAACAATGTAGCGGCCAGCGCCGCGACCGGCAGCGTCAGCCAAAAGCTGACCCCAAAATTGATCGCCAGCAGCGCCGATACATAGGCTCCGATGCCGTAGGAAGCGCCGGTGGCGAAGTTCGGGATGTTGGCGCTGCCGAGCTGGAAATTGAGCGCCAGCGCAAGCACGGCGTAGAGCTCAGCGACGATCAGCAGATGCAGCATATAGGTATTCGAGCCGACGAAGAATGGAAAAGCCAGAACGACGACCGCCGCGGTGATCATCGTCACGAGCGGAACCCGGGCAAAGCTGGCCATCGCGTAGTCCGCGATCCATGGCAACCTTTCCAGCAGGTAGAAGCCCAGGCCGAGCAAGGCCAGCAGGCCGACCACCTGCCAGCCGCCATCAACCCTGAGAATGAGGTACAGGAACGTTGCCCCGCACAGCTGCGAAGTGATGGTGAAGGCCGCGGCCGCCGCTTTGCCCGGCGCAGCAAGTGAAGCCCGAGCCTGCATGCTAGACTTTCTCCATGACGGTGCGCCCAAGCAGGCCGGCGGGGCGGAAGATGAGCACGGCAATGACCAGCAGGAAGACGAAGACCAGCCGGTAGGAGGCGCCGTCGGTCACGAAGGTCTGGGCAAGCACCTCGATACCGGCAATGATCAGCCCGCCCAGGATGGCGCCCGGCATCGAGCCGAGCCCGCCGATCACCGCCGCGGAAAAGCCGAGCAGCCCGGCCATGACGCCGAAGTCGAACCGCGTCACGCCGGCATAGCTTGCGAATAGGAGTCCGGCGGTGGCGCCGATCGCTGAGGCGATGAAGAACGTCGCGCGGAAGACACGTGCATCGCGAATGCCCATCATGCGTGCCACGATCCGGTCCTCCGAGGCCGCCCGGATACGCAGGCCGAGCGGGGTCATGCGCAGGAAGACAAACAGCATCGTCACCAGCGCGACGGTCAGCACCACCACAAGCAGCGCGAACCAGCTGACGGCGACACCGGAGATTTCCAAAGCCATGCCCGACACCAGGCGCGGGAAGGCATGCGGGTTCGATCCCTGCGGATAGAGGTGGCGGATCAGTTCGCGAATGACGATGCCGAGCGCAACGGTCGCCACCAGCGCCATCATGGCGGGCGCGTCGCGGAAGCGCCTGATGACCACTTTGTCCAGCAAGACGCCGATCAGTCCGACGGCGAGCACGGCTAGCGGAACCGCAAGGACCAGCCAGGCGGGGATCGAGGCCCCGAGTGCGGTCGCCAAAGCCTGGGCGAGCCCCAGCGTGATGAATGGCGCCGTCATCGCGACATCGCCATGAGAGAAATGAATGACGTTCAGAACACCGAAGATCAGACTGAAACCGATGGCCAGCAAGGCATAGATGCAGCCAAGGGTTATCCAGTTCACCAATTGCTGGACAAGCAGTTCCGCCATGCGGTCCGTCTCTCGATTGAAGCCGACAGGTATCAACCGCCATGCCGGGCGGACAGAACGAATCTCCGAACTCACGAGTCACAATTTCCGAATTTCGTCGCTGGATACGCGCCCATACACTCCTGATCAGCCGACGATCACGATCGGCCGGGTCGCTACGACGGCGGCAAATAATTCTGTTGAGGTGGAACCATGCAAAACAGGCGCAGTGCGCTCATCCGCGTATCGTCAATTCTGGCCGGGTCTCTGTTGGCCATCGCACTGGGCGCCGCCCAGGCCCAGGCCGACCAGATCAAGCTCGGCTTCATCGGACCGCTCTCCGGCGGCAACGCCCAGCAGGGCCTCGGCGCCCGCAACGGCTTTCTGCTCGCCATCGAACAGGCCAATGCCAACGGCTACCCGCATCAGGTAGAAGGCGTCGTTCTCGATGATGCCTCCGATCCTGCCGTCGGCGTTTCGGCGGCCCAGAAGCTGGTCAACGATCCCTCGGTGATTGCGGCCACCGGACACTGGAACAGCTCGGTCGCCCTGGCGACGATCCCGATCTTCAACCGCGCGCAGATGCCGTTCATCGTCTGGGGCGCGGTTAGTCCGAAGATCACCGAGCAGAATTTCCCGAACGTGACGCGCGTGACACCAACCTTGGTCAACGAGAACAAGCCGCTGGCCGAAGCCATTGCCAAGCGAGGCAAGGTCAAGAAGATCGCGATCATCTCCGACACGACCGACTACGGCGCGGCCAACACCAAGTGGTTCGGAGATTTCTTCAAGGCTGCCGGCGGCGAGATCGTTTCTTCGGATGCCGCGGCCGTCGGCACAACGGATTTCCGCGCCATGCTGACCACGGCGAAGGCGGCCTCCCCCGACGCGATCTATTTCGGCGGCGTCGTGACCGAGGCAGCGCTGGTGCGCAGCCAAATGGCCGACCTTGGAATGGGCAGTCTGCCCATGTACGGAATTTCGGGTATCTACGATTCGAAGTTCATCGAGATCGCGGGTGCAGCCGCCGAAGGCACGATTGCGGGAACCCCGGCCGTCCAGTCGAACCCGAAGCTCGAAGAGTTCAACAAGGCCTATGAGACCAAGGCCTATCCCGACCCTGCCGGCTCCTACGCCAAATATGCCTATGAGGCGACGCAGATCCTGCTCGATGTCATCAAGGAAAAGGGCCTCGACGACAAGGAGGCGCTGAGCAAAGCCATTCGTGACATCCATCACGACGGCATTCTGGGACAAGTCTCGTTCGATGCGAACGGACAGACCAACATGGCCATCGACATCGACATGTTCGTCGTCCGCAACGGCAAATGGGAGAAGATGTAACCGCCTGATCGACGCCGCGCCCACGTCTGGCGCGCGGCGTTGAATTCCTCATCGCCGAGCTCGCAAAAGTCCTGACCGGAGCGCCCAGACCATGAACGATGAGGCCGGCCACCGCGCACCTGGAAAGGCCGTCGAGATCAAGGGCGTCTCCAAGCTGTTCGGCACCTATCAGGCGTTGAAACCTGTTTCCTTCGACATCTATGACAATGAGTTTTTCACGCTGCTTGGTCCGAGCGGCTGCGGCAAGACCACCCTGTTGCGCATGATCGCCGGCTTCGAGCAGCCAACGGCGGGGCAGATTTTCCTGCACGGATCGAACATACAGGGGCTGCCCCCGCACAAGCGGCGCGTCAACACCGTCTTCCAAAGCTATGCCCTGTTCACGCACATGAGCGTTGAACAGAACATCGGCTTCGGGCTGGAAAACCTCGGCTGGTCAAAAGACCGCCGTAATGCACGCGTCGCCGATATGCTTCGCCTCGTCCATATGGAGGCGTTTGCCACACGCAAGCCACAGCAATTGTCGGGCGGCCAGCGCCAGCGCGTCGCGCTCGCCCGCGCATTGGCGCCCGAACCGGAAGTGCTTTTGCTCGATGAACCACTCTCGGCACTCGACCTGAAGCTGCGCCAGGCCATGCGCGACGAACTGCGCATCCTGCAGCGCAAGACCGGCATCACCTTCGTCTTCGTCACCCATGACCAGGAAGAAGCACTCGACATGTCGGACCGCATCTGCGTTCTTGGCGATGGCGAGATCCAGCAGCTTGGCACGCCTGCCGCGATCTACGAGGAGCCGTCAAACCGCTTCGTCGCCGACTTCATCGGCGAGACCAATTTCCTCGACGCCGAGGTGATAGCCGTCGACGGCGAGCAGGCGACCGTGACAACGCAGCTCGGCATGACCTTGACGGCTTCTCACAAGAAAGCAGTCGCCGGCCAGAAGGCCTTCATGTCGATACGTCCGGAGAAAATCAGCCTGCCGGCCCAGGACAACCCGATCGCTGTCGATGGCACGATCATGGGCACCAATTACCTCGGTGGCTACACCTACTATCTCGTTGAAACGGGCGGCACCAGGCTGCGCATTTCCAAGCGCAACAATGTCAGCCGCGGCCAGATGTTTGCGATCGGACAGTCGGTGAAAGTCGGCTTTGCTGCCGAATCCGTGCGGATCCTCGGCGCATGAAGCCATCCACCAGGAATCCGAACTGGAATGTCCTCGGTTTGCTGCCGGCCCATCTCTTCATGGTGCTGACATTGATCATCCCGATCGGCATCATCATCGTCGTGTCGTTCTCGACGCGCGGGCCTTACGGCGGATTCGAATATGTGTTCACCACCGCGCCCTACAAGCGGCTGTTGTTCAACGAAGGCTGGACCGGCGAGCTGGAGTTCAATCCGCAATATCTCATGGTCGTTGCAAGGACGCTGGTGCTGTCGGCCGTGACGACCTCGATCTGTTTGCTTTTGAGCTTCCCGGTTGCCTATTTCATCGCGCTGCAGCGACCGACGATCAAAGTCCTGCTGATCTATCTGGTCACGCTGCCATTCTGGGTTTCGATGATCGTGCGGGTCTATTCGTGGATCATCATCCTTGGCAAGGACGGGGTCATCGAAAAGGCCCTTCGGGGTGTAGGCCTCGTCGACAACATGGGGTCCCTGCTGTTTGGCAATACCGCCATGCTGGTCGGTCTCGTCTACAGCTACATTCCGCTTATGATCCTGCCAATCTTCGCCTCCATCGAGAAGCTCGACCGGGCGCTCATTGAGGCCTCGCATGATCTCTATGGCAACCGCCTCACCACATTGCGCCGCGTTATCCTGCCGCTCACCCGGCCGGGCATGATCGCCGGAGCGATACTGGTGTTCGTTCCAAGCCTTGGCGCGGTGCTGGAGCCGACCCTGCTCGGCGGCGGCAAGACGATGATGATGGGCAATCTCATCCAGTTGCAGTTCGGCGGAGCCCGCAACTGGCCGCTCGGCGCCGCCATCGCCATCGTGCTGATGGCCGCGGTTATGATCTTCCTTATCTTCCAGGGTCTGCGGTCCATGCGGATCGAAGGGCTGGAGCGTGCGTCATGAGCGCGGACAATGATGTCAGACGCTATCCGGGCTTCGGCCTCTTCAGCGCAATCTTCTTCGCCTATCTCTACCTGCCCATCGCCGTCGTGGTGTTCTATTCCTTCAACGCGAACCGGATCGTCTCCAATTGGGGCGGGTTCTCCTTGCACTGGTACACTACCGCCCTGTCCAACCCGAACCTCCTGACGGCAGTGAAGACCTCCTTGCTGGTCGCCACGGTCGCCACCGTCGCCTCGACACTTGTCGCGTTGATGGCGGCATTGGTGCTGGTGCGGGGCCGGAATGTAAGATTCCGTCGCATCTCCGAAACGGTGGTGAACCTGCCGCTGCTTTTGCCGGAAATCGTCGTTGCCGTCGCCGTCCTGATCCTGTTCTCGGAGGTCGGGCTCGCCAACGGATTGGCGAAACTGATGATCGCCCACACCACCTTCTGCATCCCGTTCGCCTTCCTACCGATACGCGCGCGCCTGCAGGGAATGGACCTCGATCTGGAGGAAGCCGCCCGCGATCTTTATGCGACCGGTTGGGTCGCCTTTCGTCGCGTCACGCTGCCGCTCATCCTGCCGGGCGTGTTCGCTGGCGCCATGCTCGCCTTCGTCATTTCGATGGACGATTTCATCACCAGCAACCTGTTGAATTCCGGGGGCGCCACCACGCTGCCGGTCTACATCTTTTCCCTGATCAAGCAGGGCGTGTCGCCGCAGCTCAACGCGATCTCGACCTTGATCATGGTTGTTTCGGTGGTCCTGGCGAGCGTGGCCTTCCTGCTCCAGCGGCGGCAGTAAACGCGCCGAAGTTTTTCCTAATCAAGGCGTCGGGCAATTCGAATTTATCGAACCAGGGGGTTTGTTATCGTCGCTGCCGGTAGAACAACAAACAGGGGAATGAGATGTCGATGAGAATCCGTATTGCAGCATTTGCCATGGCCGGCGCCGTAAGCCTTGCCTTCAGCGTGCCGGCTCTAGCCGAGGGCAGTCTGGCCATCTACGCATGGGCCGATTCCATCTCGCCCGAGCTGGTCGCAAAATTCGAGAAGGAAACCGGCATCAAGGTCACGGTCGACGCCTTCTCTTCCAACGAGGACCTCTTGACCAAGCTGCAGGCCGGCTCTTCCGGCTACGATATCGTGACGCCGTCGCAGCATTTCGTGAAGATCATGATCGACAGCGGGCTGCTTGAGGACATCGGTGCCAGCAGCATGTCTGCCTATCAGCAAATCCTGCCGGAATGGCAGAAGCCATGGTGGGATCCGACCGGCAACTATTCAATCCCGCTTGCCTTCGGCAACGCCGGCTACACGGTCAACCGCGACCTCTACAAGGGTCCGGTCGATAGTTGGAAGACGTATTTTGAGCCGCCGGCCGAACTGCAAGGTAAAATCGCCAGCCTTGCGCAGCCTGACGAAGTCATTCCGGCTGCACAGAATTATCTCGGCATCAAATACTGCAGCGAAGATCCTCAGGAAATGAAGCGCGTTCTCGATCTCCTACAAGCGCAAAAACCTTACGTCGCTACCTACTCCAGCGACAACATCGAGAACCGGATCGGTGGCGGCGAGGTCGGCGCTCATTTCTGGTGGGACGGCAATTCCATGCGCGTGCGCCGCAACGACAAGGCCAATGTTGAATATGCGATGCCTAATGAAGGCTTGGTCGGGTGGCTGGATTCCTATGTCGTGCCGAAGGGCGCACCCAATATCGACAATGCCAAGAAATTCATCGACTTTATGGCTGAGATCGACAACGCGACGGCCGAGTACAACTACTACGGTCATTCCTCGCCGGTGAAGATCGACGAGAGCAAGGCGCTCTACAACAAGGAAAACGCCCCGGAACTGTTCCCGACCGTTCCGGTCAGAATGAGCGAAGCGTGCTCGCCGGCGGCACAGGAACTTGTCACCAAGGTCTGGACGCAGCTTCTTCAGTGAGCCGCTCAGCCGGGGCCACGGCCCCGGCATTTGTCTCAATGGGGCTGGGCATGCAGACAGGAAACTTTGATTACATTGTCATCGGCGCCGGCTCGGCCGGTTGCGTCCTGGCCAATCGCCTGAGCGCCAATCCGTCCACGAGCGTGTGCCTGATCGAGGCCGGCGGCAGCGACAAAAGCGTGCGGGTCAAGGTGCCTGCCGGCATCCTCTCGCTCTATGGCAATCCGAACTATGACTATTGCTATGTCGGCGTGCCTCAGCCCCACCTCAACGGCCGCAGGATTCCGGTCAATCGCGGCAAGGCGCTGGGCGGTTCGAGCTCAATCAACTCGATGGTCTACATCCGGGGCGCCGCGCAAGACTATGACGAGTGGTCCCGGCTCGGCTGTACAGGCTGGGCGTTCAGCGACGTGCTTCCCGTCTTCAAGCAGCTCGAGCAAAATCTGCTTGGCCAGGATCCGCGCTACCACGGCACTAGCGGCGAGTTGCTGGTCGACAAGCCGCGCGATCCCAACGTGCTTTCAAAGATGTTCGTCAAGGCCGGCAACAATGCGGGCCTTCCCGCCAATGACGACTTCAACGCCGAAAGCCAGTTTGGACTCGGCATCTATAATGTCACGCAGGATCGCGGCCAGCGCTTCAGCAGTTTTGCCGCGTTCATCCGCCCGGTGCTCGATCGCAAGAATCTCACGATCCTTAGCCAATGCGAGGTCATCGCCCTCGATGTAGCCGAGGGGCGCGCAACAGGGGTGCGGGTGCAGCACAAGGGCCAGCAGAAGACGCTGTCTGCCCGTCGCGAGATCGTGCTCTCGGCTGGTGCGATCAACTCGCCGATGATCTTGCTGGCCTCGGGGATCGGCCCCGCCGCCGAGCTTCAGGCGATAGGCATAAGGCCGGTTGCCGATTTGCCGGGAGTGGGCAAGAACCTGCAGGACCATGTCGACGGCATGATCACGGTCCGCTCCTCAAGCACAAAGACGCTCGGTCTGTCGCTGCCGAACCTGCCCCGGATGCTGGCGGCGCCTTTTCAGTATTTTGCCGGCCGAAAGGGTATGCTCACCACGAACTATGTCGAAGCCGGCGGCTTCGCCAGGACGAAGTACGCGGATGGCATTCCCGACGTTCAGTTCCACTTTGTGCCCGGCTATCGCAGCCATCGCGGCCGGCTGGTGGAATATGGCCATGGCTACGCAATTCACACCTGCGTGCTCAGGCCCAAAAGCGTTGGCGAACTCAGACTGTCAGGCCACGCATCGAACCGGGATGTGCTGATCGATCATCGCTTCTTCTCCGACGAGCAAGACGCCAAAGTGCTGGTCGAAGGCATCAAGATTGCGCGCCAGATCTTTGCTGCTCCCGAGTTCGACGAGATCAGAGGCGCGGAGATTCTGCCGGGCAAGGATGTCCGCAGCGATGACGAGATTCTCGCCTATCTGCGAGCCGATGCTCTGACTGTCTATCATCCGGTGGGCACCTGCAAGATGGGGACGGACGCAATGGCGGTCGTCGATTCGGCAACGCTGAAGGTGCGCGGCATCGCTGGCTTGCGGGTCGCGGATGCATCCGTCATGCCGAAGTTGATCGGCGGCAATACCAATGCGCCGAGCATGATGATCGGACAGCGGGCCGCGGAAATGATACTGGGCCAAGCATCGGCTCGGTAGAACAACTGCCAGGAAAAGCGTGTGCGGCGTTTCGGTCCAGAATTGCAAAGAAACAAACACTTAGATCAGTTAGATAAATCAAAACATTGAACCCGCTCTCTTCAATTTTGACTGCAGCCTTGCGATCGTCCGGATGCGTGAACTCTGCATCGTCAGCCCTGACGCCACTATAGGGGCAGACGGTCCCCGAAGTGCCAGGAGCATATTTCATCCGGACGGCCCTGTCCGGATCCGGAGCGAATCCGACGACAGGGTCGCCGAGTACAAAATGCCTGGGGTGAGCATCGTATTGGGTGAGTAGCGATATGCTCTTCCATAAGGCGTCTTGGGCATCGGGATGGAAAGGGGCATCTTCGTGCGGGTACCGCCCGTGCGCATCTTTTCAAGTCGTTTCAGCTTCATTGCGCGCCCGCTCAAGATTCGGTTGCTTCGGCAGTATACACTGTTCCGCGCCGGGCGATTTCCCTTCCTACCGAGCCTTCCTGTCAGTGAGGCGCGTTTGTGCATGGCAGGCGAGTGAAGTGGCTACCCACGCTGCAGTGACTTGACATTCGCGATGTAGCCTTAAGTGTCCTCTGTCCGAGGACAGAGGACACTGCCATGATGATGAAAAGCCAAGATGTGGTCATCCTGCTGAAGCTGGTCAGTCTGGAAGACGACGAGCGGGGCTTCAGCTCCGAGCTCCGACAGCGCGGACCCGGAGGAAGAGAGGATCCATATTCCGTTCGCGGTCTTGAGGCTGCGCTCGGGATAAGCAAGACCGAAGTCAGTGCCTCACTCAAACGCAGCATCGCATCGGGCATAGCGATCAAGGACCGGAAGTCCGGGCGTCCCAAGCCGAATAGACGCCATCTGCGCGAATTCATCGTCCACGGCCTGAAATTCGTCTTTCCAGTGAGACCGGGACCCATGCAGCGCGGTATGCCCACGGCTTTTGCGGCGTCGGCTCTTCGTGAATCGCTGCACAGTGCGGGCAGCCTCATCAGCGTATGGCCCTATGCTCATGGCAAGGAAATGGGCCAATCCGTTGAACCGCTCTTCAAGACGGTGCCGGAGGCTGCCGAGAAGGACGAGCGTCTTTACGCCTATCTTGCCCTCATCGACGCGATCCGCCTCGGGCACCAGCGAGAAGCCAATTTGGCTGCCAGCATGTTGAAGGAAAGATTGGAATGACGGTCCAGGGCCAACTGAAGGAGATGCTGAAGACCGTCGCTGTAGCGCTCGGCGATGAGCTTCGCGCGCGCCTGGTCTTTGTCGGTGGGTGTACGACAGCACTCTACATCACCGATCCCATCACTCTCGAAGGCGTCAGGGCGACCGACGACGTCGACCTCATTGTCGATCTCGCCGGTTTCGCCGAATGGGCGGAGCTGATGGATCAGTTGGTCGGTGTAGAAGAGGCGACCGCGGAGACCATGACCGAGCAGCTTCGCCTGATGCATGCAGCGCTCGCGAAGCACTTCATGAGCGACTCGGCCAGCTACGCGTTTCTATACGCAGAAACAACGGGACCGGCTGTCCTGCTGCACGCCGGCGATTGCTAGCTTACGATTTTCTACCAGCAGAGTCGGCTTCCTTGACTTCCCCGATCTCGTTACCAACTATGGTCATATGAGCGCCACAAAAAAAATCCGTCGCGACTTTTTATTCCGGGTTTGCCCCATCGCGGGATCGTAACCCCCGGCTCGGCTGCCAAGTGCCCCGAGCCGAGGGGCAAGCACATAAAATCGACATCGAGCGTACGCAGGCCAGCACCGGCTCTGGGGCGTCAGCTTTGAGCAAGTTTGTCTCGAACTGGCCGGTTCCACCATGCTTGAGGCGGCCGCCCAACCCAAATTACGAGTACTCGAAATGCCAAATGACATGAAGGCCCGGCGTAAACCGAACATCCGCATCTCGCATTCGGACCATGCGCGTTTGTCGGCGCTTGCGAGCACCGTGGCCGCGCGAAATCCGGAAGCTTCCGATGAACTTTTCGCTGAACTCGAGCGAGCGCGGATCGTTGCCGATGGTTCGATTTCCGCGGGCACCGTCCAGATGGGTTCGACGGTGACGTTCAAGCCCGATACCGGTGAGCCGAAAACAGTAACGCTGGTTTTTCCTGGCGATGCGGACATCTCCGAAGGCAAGGTTTCAATCCTTACCCCGATCGGCACGGCCCTGATCGGCCTCTCCCCCGGACAGTCGATCATGTGGACCGCGCGAGATGGGCGCCGGCACGAGTTGTCCGTGCTTGCCGTAAACCAGCCCGCTCGCGAGGGCGATGCAGCCGATCAGTGCGCGCCAGCGCCTTCATCGGTGGTTGCGGCGCACGTTGCGCCGGCCAATCTTGGTCCGGCACGGGGGTAGTTTTCCGAACCCCGATCAACAGCTTGGCGCCCGATCCCATTTCACGGGCCGGTTGGAGACGCATCTGCCCACTGTCGATAGCTGCTGACCACCAAGGTATCGGCTATCTTTCAGCGGAAGATTTCAAGCGCAGTTGTGTCACGATCGCGCGGAACGCCGCCGATCGGCGTCCCGCGGCTTCGTTCACAAGCCTAGTTCTTGACCACATCCTCCAAGAAGAACCGGCCCAGCGGATTCTGGTAAAAATTCTCGATGTTCTTACGCGAGACGTTGATGAACGGGCTGTAGTACAGATCGATCCAGTTGACGTCCTCTTTGGCCATCTTTTGCAGGTCGATGTACATTTGCTCGCGCTTGGCCGGATCCATCTCAGTGCGCGCAGCCGCGACCAGCTCCTTGACCTTCTCGTTGTTGTAGCGGGTCATGTAGTTCATGTTCGCGTCGTGGCCGAGAACAAAGGTGGTCTTCTGGTCTGGGTCCAGGATGTCATTGGTCCAGTAGTTGACACCGAAGTCATAGTCGCCTGCCACCAGCATATCCCACTCTTGGCTGGGGTCGACCTTCTGTATGTTGACGGTAACGCCGGCTTTGGCGAGCTGCTGCTGCAGCAGCACGGCCGTCTGCTCGACGATCTCGTCGCCGGCGCGCACGACGTAGTTGAGCGTGAGGTCCGAAGCCCCGGCGTCGGCCAGCATCTGCTTGGCCTTTTCCGGATCGTAGGGCCGTTTCAGATTGTCAGCGTAGTAATAGAGTGCGCCCTTCGGGATGTAGGAGTTTGCAACCTCGCCGTAGCCGAACGTTACGGTGTCGACCACAGCCTGCTCGTCGATGGCCATGTCGAGGGCCTGCCGCACCTCCTTCTTCGCCAGCGCGCCATGCTCGTGGTTAATCAGCAGGTGATCCTCGCGGGTCGACGGGTCTAGATGGACGGTGAGGTTGGAATCCTTCTGCAGTTCGGCGACGCGCGAGAATGGCACGAAGATCGCGGTGTCGAGCTGGCCGGCCTGCACGTTCAGCATGCGGGTGTTGTCGTCCGGCACGGAGATCCACTCGACGCCATCGAGACTGACACGATCGGCCTCCCAGAAATGCGGGTTTTTCGCCAGGATGACACGGTCGCCGCGGCGCCATTCCGTGATGGTGAAGGCGCCGGAGCCGATAGGCGTTTCGGCATATTTCTCCGGACCGAGAGTCTCGAAGCCCTTCTTGGAAAGCACTGAGGCGATCGGGAAGGCCAGCGTCGCCAGGAATGGCGCGGTCGCCTGCTTGAGTTTGATCGTGACGGTCTTCGGATCGGTTGCCTCGACCGTATCCATCACCTTGAAGGGATCCGCCCACAGCGAGCCCTCGTCGTCCCTGATGCGGGTGAGGCTGAACACCACGTCGTCGGCCGTCAGGTCGGAGCCGTCTGAGAATTTTGCGTCGCGCAGCTTGAGCGTATAGGTGAGGCCGTCCTTGCTGACCTCCCAGCTCTCGGCGAGACCGGGCTCCAGTTTGGTGCCGGTTTTGTCGACACGGATCAGCACGTCATAGACGTTGGCGAACACCCACAGGTCGATGTTCTGGGCGGTCTTGATCGGATCGAAGGTGGTCGAGTCCTCGCGCCGACCGATCGTCAGTACGCCGGCGGCTTCTGCGAGCGTTGCCCCCAGGGACAGGCTGGTCATAATGGTGACCAGGCCGATGCGCATCCATTTGCTTCTTAACATCTGTATTCCCCTTCTGGTTTGCTTCTGGTCTGCTTCTGGTTTTCAGTTTGCGGCCCCGTCGGCCTGCGCGGTCGCCATCTTCCAGGGAGCAAGCAGCGGCTTGTCCGGATCGAGATGCGGAACGGCGGCGATCAGTGCGGCGGTGTAGGCATGCTTCGGTCGGGAAAACACCTCGTCCGACCGACCTTCCTCGACAATCGCGCCGCGGTGCATCACCACTACACGCTGGCAGAGGTTACGCACGATGGCGAGATCGTGGGCGATGAATATTAGCGTGAGCGACATACGCTCCACCAGTTCGCGGAACAGCTCCACGATCTGCGCCTGGATGGTGACGTCGAGGGCGGCCACGCATTCGTCTGCAATGATCAGTTTCGGGTCGACGGCAAGCGCGCGAGCTATGCCGGCGCGCTGGCATTGGCCACCGCTCATCGAACGCGGCTTGCGGTCGAGGAACGCGCGCTCCAGGCCGACCAGGTCGAGCAGTTCGCCGCAGCGTGCTGGTATTTGCGCGGCCTCGGTCTTGCCATGTACCTGCAGGACCTCCGCCAGCATCTTGCCAACGGTAAGATGAGGGTTGAGGGCGTTGTAGGGGTCCTGGAAAACCATGGCGGTTTGGCGTCGCAGCGTGGCGAGGACGGCGCGACCGGAGGCGATGTCCGCACCATCGAAACGGATCGTGCCTGACGAGACCGGCGTAAGGCCGAGGACAGCGCGCGCCAGAGTGCTCTTGCCGCTTCCGGATTCACCGACAATGCCGACGGTTTCGCCCGGCATGACACGGAGCGTGACCTCTTTGACGGCATCAACCGCGCCTCGCCGGAACAGGCCGCCGGTGGGGAAGCGCACATGCAGCTTCTCGATGTCGACCAGCGGCACCGCTCCGGGTGCCTGGCGCTTCTCAGGCTTTTCCGGCATGTCCGCCTCCGGCAGCGAGGGATGACTGGCGATCAGCGAACGGGTGTAGGCGTGCGCCGGCGCCGCCAGCAGACCTCGCTTGTCTCCAACCTCCACCAATCGACCTTGCCTCATCACCGCGATGCGGTCGCAGACTTGGGCGACGATGCCGAGATCGTGGGTGACCAGGATCACCGAGAGTCCACGCTTGGCGCGGATGTCCATCAGAAGCCGCAGGATCTGCGCCTGTATCGTCACGTCGAGTGCCGTCGTCGGCTCGTCGGCGATCAGGATCGTGGGATTGCTCGATAGCGCCGCGCCGATCATGGCGCGCTGGCGCATGCCGCCGGAGAATTCGTGCGGATAGCTATCATAATGGCGAGCCGGTTCCGGAAACCCGACCTGGGCAAGGATATCCACTGCCGCCACGCGCGCCGCCCTGGCGTCCAGCCGCTGGTGAAAGCGGATCCCCTCGGTGATCTGGTCGCCGATCCTCATGACCGGGTCGAGATGGCTGCTCGGATTCTGGAAGATCATGCCGATTTCGCCGCCGCGCACGGCGAGCATCTCGGCCTCCGGCGCCGTCGTCAGCTCACGCCCGGAAAGTGTGATCGAGCCACCGCTGATCCTGAGCCGGGTCGATGGCAGCAGCCTAACGAGGGAGCGGCAGAGAAGGCTCTTGCCCGACCCGCTCTCGCCGACCAGCCCGAGCACTTCTCCCGGGGCGAGGTCGAGCGACACGGCATCAAGCAGGGTACGCTTCCCGCCGTCACCGTCATGGACGACCGTCAGGTTGGTGATTTTGAGCAGCGCCTCCATCATTCGTGAACCCCGAACAAATCGGCCAGCCCGTCGCCGATCATGCTAAAGGCAAAGGCGAGCGTCACGATAGAAAGCCCTGGGAACAATGTGATCCACCAGGCGGTGGTGACGAAGGCTTGGCCTTCCGCCACCATCACGCCCCACTCCGCGACTGGCGGCTGGACGCCGAGTCCGAGATAGCTGATGGCCGCGCCATTCAGCAGGACGAGGACCGCGTCGGACATCGCGAAGACGACGGAGCCGGCAGCGGCGTTGGGCAGGAGGTGCCGGAACATGATGCGCGTGCGGCTGAATCCGAGGCTGACCGCGGCAACCGCGTAATCGTGATTCTTGAGCACGAGCATCTGGGCGCGGACGAGCCGCGCATAGGACACCCAGCCGACGAGGGCCATGGCGATGTAGAAACTGGCCAGGCCAGGTCCCAGGATCGCAATGATCGACAGCATCAATACCAGGAATGGGAAGGCCAGGATGATGTCGACCAGCCGCATGAAGATGGCGTCGACTATCCCGCCGAAGAAGCCGGCTACCGTGCCCAGCGTGGTGCCGATGAGAAAGGGAAAGATGACGCCGATGACGGCGATCTTCAGGTCGATGCGCGTACCCCAGATGACGCGCGAGAGGATGTCGCGGCCGAAATTGTCCGTCCCGAACGGGTGCAGCCAGGACGGCCCCTGGAGCCGTGCTGTCGCGTCCTGTGCGATCGGATCGAAGGGCGCGATCAGCGGCGCGCCGAGCGCCAGGACGACGAACGCGCCAAGCAGAAGGACGCCGGCCGCAAGAGTGCCGCGGCGGCGAAAGCGGCCGCTCCTGCCGAGCGCGGGGGCGGCCAGGGGCTCGCTCACAGCTTCACCCTCGGGTCGAGAGCCACCGTGACGATGTCGGCCAGGAAGTTGATCAGCACGGTGGCGCAGGCAAAGACCATCGCCACGCCCTGCACGACCATGTAGTCGCGCGTGAAGATGGCGCGCACCAGCAGCTGGCCCATGCCGGGCAGCGCAAACACGGTCTCCACCACGACGGTGCCGCCTATCAGCCAACCTATGTTTACGGCGAGAAGGTTGACGGTCGGCACCAGCGAATTTGGCAGCACGTGGCGCCAGAACACGATGCTCTCCGGCATGCCGCGCGCACGTGCGGCGGTCGCCACGTCGGACTTCAAGCCTTCGACCATCGCCGCGCGCAAACTGCGTGCCAGAACGGTCGATAGCGAAAGCGAGACAGTGAGGCTCGGTAGCACGAGATGCGCAAGCTTTTCAGAAAGCGTATTGCCGTAACCGGACACCGGGAGGATGGCGAGTTCGACACTGAATAGGATGATCAGCATCAGGCCGAGCCAGAAGGGCGGGAAGCCTATGCCGAAGGTGGAGACGATGCGGATCACCTGATCGGCCAGCCTGCCGTGATTGCGCGCCGCGATCGCCGCCAACGGCACGGCGATCAATACCGACAGCACCACGCTGCAAAGCACCAGCATCACAGTAGGCTCGATGCGCGTGGCGATCAGCTTCAGCACGTCGATCTTGTAGAGGATCGAGCGCCCCATCTCGCCGTCCGCGAGGTTGCGCAGGAAGTAGAAATACTGGGCGAGCAGGGACTCGTCGAGGCCGTACTGTGCGCGGATGCGGGCGATCGCTTCCGGGGTGGCGCGGCTGCCGAGCAGAACGCGAGCGGGGTCGCCAGGGATCAGCCGGACAAGGATGAACGTGATGACGCTGATGCCGAACAGCACCGGCATGAACTGAAGCGGGCGGTATAGAACGAACTTATAGCGGTGCATGGCCTTGAGGGGTTCCCCCGTCCGCTCCCTTCCACCTGCATTCCGCCTGCATCAGCCTGCCTTGTTGCGCGAGAGGAACCCCGAAAGGATTGGATAGTATGCCGCCGGGTTCTCGTAGAAGGGCATGTGACTCGCATTCGGGATGATGTGCAACTCCGACTGCGGCAGGCCAAGCTTCATGCGCAGACCACAGGCTGGCGTCAGTTCGTCGTGCTCGCCATGCGTGATCAGCACCGGCACCTTGATCCTCGGCAGGTCGGGCACCCGGTTCCAGTCCTTGAGATTGCCGATGTAGAGAAATTCGTTCGGACCTTGCATGGTCGCGTAGGGTCCCATGTTCCAGTCGTCGAGCGAGCGGCGCACCGGTGCCGGCCATTCGGGCAGGCGGCAGACATGGCGGAAATTGAGGATTGTCACCGCCGCCATGTATTCCGGATGATCGTAGGTACCCTGCGCCTCGTGCTTTTGCATCATCGATACGGTCTCGGGTCCCAGCGAGGCGCGCAGGCGTTCCAGTTCCAGCACAAGATGCGGCATGTCGGCGACGGTATCCTCGAGGATCAACGTCTGCAGGTTCTCCTGGTAGGCAAGCGCATAGTCGATCGCCAGCCAGCCGCCCCAGGAATGACCCAGCATGTGGACCTTGCCGAGGCCCAGCGTCTTGCGAACCGTCTCGGTCTCCTCGACGTAGCGCGCTATAGTCCACAACGAGGTGTCCGTCGGCCGGTCGGAGTCGCCGGTGCCAAGCTGGTCGAACGCCACGACCCTGTATCCCTGGTCTACCAGGCAGGAGTGCGATTCGCGAAGGTAGTCGCAAGGCAGGCCAGGCCCGCCGTTGAGGCAGAACACCGTCTCGCTGCCGGAGCCGAAGCTGTAGGCGACGACCTTAAAGCCGTCGACGTCTACCTCGATACGATCGTCGGCCGCCATCTCATGCCACATGATACGCTCCGAATGCACAGCTTTTAGGCATGCTCATATTTTAAGCGAAACGTCGTGAGTGCGTCAGCTATAAGAAGTGATAGGGTGGATCCGGGAGCGTGTCGGCGGAAGAGCTCATGCTGGACGAAATCACAACGATCAGGCGGCGTTTCGCTCGCCATGGCACCCTGGACGGTTGCATCGACGAGGCGTTCGTAGCGATGCGCGGACTCGGCTACGAGGCCTTGATCTACGACTATACGCCCGTGCCTTACGACCTCGACGGGTCGATTATGATCCCGTCGATGCTCAAGCTGCGCAACATCGATGACGACATGTACGACTATTGGTGCGATCGCGGCTACTTCCGCATCGATCCGGTGCAACTCGTCGCCGCGCACAGCTCCGTGCCCTTCGCCTGGAACTACGACGATGAAGCCGACACGGAAATACGCGCGCTACTCAACGAGACGACGGAGCCGGTGGCGCGATATCTGCGAGAGCGCGATCTCACCCGAGGCGTGACGATCCCCATTCATATGCCGCGCGGCGGCTATGCCACGGTCACCGGAGTACGTTTGGGCGCCGGAGAAGATCTTCCGTGCGATCCCGGAAGCATCGCCCAGTTCGGCCTGCTCGCGCATGTCTTCCATGACGCGGCCTATGCCTACTACAACCGCTCGACCCTCAGTCCGCGACTGCCGGCGCTGACCGAGCGTGAGCGCGAGTGTCTGCGCCATTCGGCACATGGCCTCTCTGCCAAGGAGATCGCGCGCGTCATAGGGCGCTCGGTTCCCACGGTGGTCATGCATCTCACGGCCGCCGCCAGGAAGCTGGGCGCCAGGAACCGCACGCAAGCCGTCGTTCGCGCCGCGCATTTCCGCCTGCTCGACAACTGACCCAGAGACCCTATTACTTTTCATAGCTGCCGCCTCGGGCAGGCTCGCCCTATGATGCCCGCCGCAACAAGGAGAGCCGCCGTGACGGAAGCGAGGGAAGGCCATGTCGCGTTTCGCGGCTACCGCACCTGGTACCGCATCGCCGGCAACCTAGATTCGGCGAGGCTCCCCCTGGTGGTCGCCCATGGGGGACCAGGCTGCACCCACGATTATGTCGACACTTTCAAAGACATCGCGGCTCTCGATGGCCGGGCCGTGATACACTACGACCAGCTTGGAAATGGCAACTCCACTCGGCTACCGGAGAAGGGACCCGACTTCTGGACCGTCGATCTGTTCCTGGACGAACTCGATACGCTGTTGCGGTCGCTCGGGATCGAGCGGCGTTACGCCTTCCTTGGCCAGTCCTGGGGCGGCATGCTCGGCGCCGAGCATGCTGTGCGCCGGCCGCAGGGCCTCAAGGCCCTGGTGATCGCCAACTCGCCGGCAAATATGCGCACTTGGGTGTCCGAGGCCAATCGGCTGCGCCGTGAACTGCCCGCCGACGTCCAGGCTACGCTCACGCGGCACGAGGTCGCCGGCACGGTTACCGATCCTGAATATGTAGCAGCCTCGCGCGTGTTCTACGACCGACATGTCTGCCGGGTCGTGCCATGGCCGCCAGAGGTGGCGCGTACCTTCGCCATCATGGACGGGGACAACACGGTCTACCGCAACATGAACGGTCCTACCGAATTCCACGTAATCGGCACGATGAAGGACTGGACCATCGAGGACCGGCTGCCCGACATCGCGGTGCCGACACTGCTGATTTCGGGCCGCCATGACGAGGCCACGCCAGAGGTAGTCCGGCCCTATGTGGAGGGCGTCCCGGGTATTCGATGGGTACTTTTCGAGCATTCGAGCCACATGCCTCATGTCGAGGAGCAGGAACTCTGCATGCGAACTGTCTCGGACTTCCTCAAGACGCAGGACTGAGGAGCAACCGGCAAGCATCGGGACGCCCATCTGGGTCCGGCACAGGGGCAGTCTCCCCCCGATCAACTGCTTGGCGCCGGGATCCCATTTCACGTCGATGGCTGTCAATTGGCCACCTAAGGGCTACACAATTTTAGGGCTAATGCATGAGCGCTATCCTGGCCGCAGCGAAATCGTTTCGGCGGCAGCCTTAGGCGGCAAGCAGTGTGACGACGAAGACGCGCTCCATCTCACAGCTAGTCGAGGCTGAAGACGTCTACTCGCGGCCGCCCCAGAGGGTCGGCCGGACTCCATCTCCCGCCGCGCTCTCTTGTGATTGTGCAGTGCAGCAACGATATTGCTGACCGCGCGTTGCACAGATTGCCGTCCATTCCGGGCGTCACAACAGGGACGGCCCCATTGCGAAAAATCTCCGATACCATTGCCCGCCTCGCCGCGCTGCAGGCGCGACATGCCGCACATCCCGCCGACCTCGGCGCGTCAGACCACCTCCAGACGCTGGCCGACTTCGGTACCAATCCCGGCGGGTTGGGAGCGAAGGTCTACATTCCTAATGGCCTATCTAAGGGCGCCCCAGTCGTTGTCGTGCTGCATGGCTGCACACAGAACGCGGCCGGCTATGACCATCATTCCGGCTGGTCCCAACTCGCCGACGAGGCTGGCTTCGCGCTCCTCTTTCCCGAACAGCAACGTGGCAACAATCCGAACCTCTGTTTCAACTGGTTCCAGCCTGGCGACACCAGGCGTGGTTCGGGCGAGGCGCTTTCGATTCGCCAGATGATCGAGACGATGGTCGTCACCCACGGTCTCGACCGAAGGCGAATCTTCATCACCGGCCTCTCGGCCGGAGGCGCAATGGCGGCGGCCATGCTGGCGACCTATCCGGAAGTGTTTGCCGGCGGTGCGTTCATTGCCGGCCTGCCCTACGGCAGCGCAACGACAATCCCGGAGGCCTTCGATCGCATGCGCGGCCACGGCGGTCCATCGGAACAGGATCTGCAACGGGCCCTCCGCGACGCATCGGATCATCAGGGACCGTGGCCGAGGATCTCGATTTGGCACGGTGCCGCTGACCACACGGTTTCGCCTTCCAACGCGGAAGCGATCGCAGGCCAATGGCGGGGCGTCCACCGGCTCGAGAAAGCGCCGACGCATCGCGAAGTTGCCGGACCGCACGCAAAGCAGGTCTGGCGTAACGGCGCGGGAGAGGCCTTGATCGAAATCAACATCATCGCCGGGATGGGCCATGGTACGCCGCTCGGCAACGGCCTTGGCGCTCCGGGACCTTATATGATTGATGTCGGCATCTCCTCCACACGCGAGATCGCGCAGTTCTGGGGGATCGCGGCCACGGAGGAAAGCGCCTCCCGGATATCGAGCCCACAAGTGCCCACCAGCTGCCGGCCACTACCCTGGTCATCGGCGCCAGGTGTACAAAATGCGAAGACGAAGCCCCCGCAGCCGACTGCCATCCATCAATTGGGCCAGCCCGGCGTGAAGAAGATCATTGAGGATGCCCTGCGGGCAGCGGGCCTGATGCGCTAGGCGGACGGCGCAAATCGCTCGCCCTGTCTACGCCGGCCCGCGAAGATCAATCGGCTCTGACCAAGCAAGGATTGGTCGTAGAGACTCACGCGCCGGTGCGGAGTTTGACGCGCCGGCGCTTTGATTCCGGGAGCCTTTCGGCTGCCAGTTCTGAAGGACTCGAACCATAGTTGGGCGTCGAGAAATAGGCTTCACCGGGATGACCATCGCCGGTCTTCCCATGGCCGCCGCTAGTCATACACCCCGGCCCCCTGCCGATTTCCCGTAGGCGGATCGCCGACCAGATGAAAGCTCCAACAGCGCCAGCAACTCCCTCGATAGTCAAGTCATCGACATGACGAATACCGGGCCGGCATGACCTCTGTCTCAGTCACCATTGGTACGTCATTCTCAACTCGCTGGGCCAAGATGAAGGCACCATCTCATCTTGCAGCCCACGGCTGTGAATGTGGGCAGCTCGACTACGCGTCCCCGATGTTCGACCAATGCGGTTGGCGGCTTAGACAGCACTGGTAGAAGAGGCTATCGCGTTCGCTAAATCGTGTTCTGTGAAAGGCTTGCTGAGAACCTTCATCTCCCGCGCGTCCGGCAGTTCAGCGTAGCCCGTCGCTATGATTACGGGAGTATTCGGCCACTTATCCTTGATTGCATCGAACAGCTGTAGGCCAGTCATCTTCGGCATCGCGTGGTCCGTTATGACGAGGTCGAACGGCTGCTCTTCCAACAGGCTAAGAGCTGCTGCCGCCGAATGGGCTTCCGCAACAGAGTGCCCAAGATCCTCAAGCATCGCAGCTGTATTCAACAGCACCAGGGCATCGTCATCCACCGCCAGGATTCGCAGCGGGGCCGGCTCGGTGGTCGGCTGGCTAAGCACGTCCTGCTCGTGCGCTATATCTGAGGTCGCGGTAGCCAACGGCAGCCACATTTCCGCGGTCGTGCCTGCTCCCTCGCGGCTCCTGAGAACCAGGCGCCCGCCCATCTGTTCCATCATCCCATGCACCATCGACAGACCCAGCCCTGTTCCCTTGCCAACGCCTTTTGTCGTAAAGAAGGGTTCAGTCGCGCGGGCAAGCGTTTCCTCGTCCATCCCTTCGCCGGTGTCAGTTATCGAGAGGCAGACATATTGGCCTGGTGCCAAGCCAGCATCATGACTTTGGCCGATGCTTTCCTCCCGTGCGGAGATCAAGACCGTCCCACCGTCAGCCATTGCGTCCCTGGCGTTGACGCAAAGATTAAGCAGTGCGAGTTCGATTTGGCTTTCGTCAACCATCACCGGGTTGAGCGAAAGCGGGAATCTGGTCTCTATAGTCGCCCTCGAGCCTAACGACCGCTCCAACAACTCCTTCATCCCCTGTATCAGGCCAATAAGATCGACAGGCTTGGGATCGAGTTGCTGCCGCCGGGCAAAAGCCAGCATGCGCTGCGTCAATGACGCGCCTCGTTGTGCGCCAAGCACAGCATTGTCGAGGAGACGCAATAGCTGTGGATCGTCGGGCAGCCTTTTGCGAAGCAACGCAAGGCTACCCAGAACCGCCATCAGCAGATTGTTAAAATCGTGAGCGACGCCCCCCGTCAGCTTACCGATCGCGTCCATCTTTTGTGAATGGAACAGAGCCTCACGCGCCTGATCCAAAGACTCCTGCGCCTTCTTGCGTTCGGTGATGTCGCGCGTGACCTTGGCAAAACCCAGGATCTTGCCGTCCTCGTCCCGAATTGCGTCGATGACCACGTGTGACCAGAACCTGGTGCCGTCCTTGCGTATCCGCCAGCCTTCCCGTTCAACTCGTCCATCACGAGCAGCGGTTTCCAGTGCACTCTGCGGATAGCCCCGCTCGCGATCTTCCGCCGTAAAGAACTGCGAAAAGTGCTTGCCGATTATTTCATCGGCCGAATACCCTTTGATGCGCTCTGCGCCCAAGTTCCAGCTCGTTATTAGCCCTTCAGGGTCGAGCATATAGATCGCATAGTCCGTCACGCCCTGCACCAGACGTTGAAACTGCTCCTGGCTTTTGCGGAGCTCCTCCTCTGCCTTCTTTCGCTCGGTAAGATCACGGGTGACTTTGGCGAACCCGGTCAACTTTCCGCTTGGGTCGCGGATCGGATCAATTACGACATGAGCCCAGAAACGAGTACCGTCTCGGCGGACCCGCCAGCCTTCGCTCTCAAACTTGCCCTCCCGGGCCGCTATTTCCAGAGCCCGCATGGGCAGACCGATTTCCCGATCCTCATCCGTATAAAAGCGTGAGAAATGCTGACCGATGATCTCGCTGGACGAATAGCCTTTGAACCGCTCGGCGCCTGCGTTCCAGCTCGTCACGATCCCGGATGGGTCCAGCATAAAAATCGCGTAGTCGGTGACGGCCTCGACGAGAATGCGATAACGATGCTCGTCGGCGGTATCGGTGTTTCTTTGAATCATTCCCCCGTCCATCTACTTGGCTGAACGATATAGAATGCCATCGCGCGGCATTGGTTCCAGGCACGTTCAAGAGCAGGGTGAAGGAACCGCAATGGCGCACGGCTCACGTACTTGCCGGCTCCGCATCCCATTCAAAAGAGTCGGGCTGAATACTTGCCTCGGACCGGCGCGGCGATTACAGAAATGAGCTCGGAAAAATGAGGCTCCTCAGCCAAGCGGCCAACGGTCTGCCCGATCGCATACTTTCGAACGCATTTGAGACCCAATGACGGGCTAACGCTTCCAGCCTGTTGGACACGAGGGCGGACATGACAGACCGAAAGAGGCAGCCCGTTGTGAGTTCCGGTATTGCCGGCTTGGACGAAATTCTTCGCGGTGGGCTGCCCGCTTCGAACTTTTACATCGTGCAGGGCGATCCAGGGGCAGGCAAGACAACCGCAGCTTTGCAATTTCTGCGCGCCGGAGTGGCGGCCGGTGAACGCTGCATCTATGTCAGTCTTTCGCAAACTGCCTCCGAACTTCAGGCGATCGCATCTTCACACGGCTGGACACTCGACGGAATTCGCGTCGAAGAGCTTTCAGCGTCAGATACAGTGAGTGGCGCGGCTGATCAGACCATTTTCCAGACCGCAGACCTTCGGTTGGATGAAACACGCAAGGCGATCGAACGCGCGATCGAAGAACACAAACCACATAGGCTGGTTTACGATTCCCTCCTCGAAATCCGGCTGATCACTGGCGACACGCCGAAGTTTCGCCGCGAACTGATTGGCTTCAAGGCCTTCCTGGCCAAGCGGGGCATTGTGGCGGTTCTGCTCGATACACAAACCAGCGGGGGCGATCACAATGGCGAAGAGATCGAGGGCATTGCCCACGGCGTAATTCGGCTTGATAAATCGCTCGAGGATTATGGCGCGGTACGCCGGCGTATCGAAGTCAGTAAGATGCGGGGCGTGCCGTTTGCCGACGGTTATCACGACATGGCCATTCGCGAGGGCGAAGGCGTCGTCGTGTTTCCGAGGATTGTGCCTGGGTCGGCTCCCGAAGTCGTTAAGCCGCAACTGATCAAATCCGGGGTTGACGCTCTCGACGAGATGTTTGGCGGGGGTCAGGAATCGGGAACGATAACGCTCGTGATTGGTCAGTCCGGGACTGGCAAGTCAACGATGTCGTCGCTTTACGCCACAGCTGCTCTCCAGCGGGGCGAGAGCGTTGCGCTCTTCCTGTTCGAGGAGCGGCTGGAGACGTTTTTTCGGCGGTCCGAGGGCTTGGGGATGGATCTGCGGCAGTTCCACAAGGACGGTCAACTCGTCATCTACGATTTCAGCCCGAACGAGATCTCGCCGGGCGAGTTCGGCCAGATCGTGCAGCAAGTGGTCAGCCGCAATAATACACGCGTTGTGGTGATTGACAGCTTCACCGGCTATCTCAATTCGCTCCCCCACCGCGAGAAAGCGGTGCTCGACATCCAGTCTCTCCTCAAACATCTCGCGCGTGCGGACGTGTTGACCATGCTCATTGTCGCTCAACATGGATTGCTCGGACAAAATGTCGGGATCGACGTGGATGTGAGCTTTCTCGGCGACACTGTGCTTCTTCTTCGCATGGCCGAGCATGAGGGTCGGCTAAGGCGCAATATCACGGTGGTAAAAAAGCGCCACGGCCCGCATGACCTCGATGTCCGGGAACTCTTCATAGCGAGTTCCGGTGTGTCGGTTGTTGCGTATAATCCTCTGCCTGAGACGTGAGCGACATCGAGCAGAGCGGTCTGGGAACACTCGACTGGGTGCTGATTTTGGCGCCCTACCGCAAGGATGCTGCCTACATGGCCTCCCTGCTGCAAGAGCGCGGCGTTCAGGCCAAAACGGCCAACACCGCAGATTTGGAGAATCTGCTTACAGATTCCCCCGGAGTGCTTGTCGTTACGCATGAAGCCCTAGATCCAACGGCAATCGCTACAATCGCCAGATTCCTTCAACACCAGCCGAACTGGTCGGAAATCCCCATCGTAGTCCTTCTCGACCGTGCGGCGTCCCAGTCGCGCATTCAGACGGCCCTGAGTGCCGCCTGGCCACGTTCACGCCAGATATTCTATCAACGTCCCGTGGCGGCGCTGGAACTGATAAGCGGCATCCAGTCCGCACTCCTCACCAGAGCCCGTCAGCGCGACGTGCGCGATTACCTTGAGCGGGAGACAGAGCTTCGGCTCGAGCTCAATCATCGGGTGAAAAACATCCTTGCAAGCGTCGTATCTATCTTCGAGATGACGCGGCGCGGCGCAACCTCGGCAGACGGCCTCGCAGAAGACTTCAAAGGACGATTGAGAGCCTTGTCGAATGTTCATTCTGCGGTCTTTGCTGCAGGAGGTGAGACGGTGCCTTTGATGGATGTCGCGAATGCGATCCTTGCGCCGTACCGCTCGGAAGGACAAAGCGGTATTATCATTGAAGGGCCTGAGGTGCTGCTTTCGCGCGAGGCTGGCACAACCCTCGCCCTCTGCCTTCATGAACTTGCGACAAACGCCATTAAATATGGTGGCTTATCCCAGCCCGAAGGCAGGATTCGTTTGGAATGGAAGGTCGCCTTGAGCTCGGAACCAACGTTGACGCTGAGGTGGACAGAATCGGGGGGACCGCCGGTCGTCGAACCCTCGCGAGTTGGATATGGGACACGGTATATGCGCGCCGCTTTGACCAGCCTGTTTGGAGAGCCTCCTGATCTTATCTTCGCACCGGACGGCCTGCGTTTCTCGATCCGTGGTCTACTTTCCCACCTTTCTTCGGAGCCAGCTTCGTCAGCGCCAATGAGATAGACGCACGGGCACCTGATGACGTTGTGGGCGATCCCGCTTAGGTTTTGAAGAAAATCGTGCCTGCTCACGTCTTGGGCGTTCGATGCCAACGCCGTTCCCCATGTACCTTCGCTGCGCCAGCTCCCTGACGGTTCTCTCGTCAATGCGGACTGAAGAACCGCCAGAAAGTAAAGCCAGGAAAGATCATAGCCCGCGCCCTCTGGGAGACGGACGCGGGCTGTTCGGCAATCGCACAGCATTTGTCTGCGAGAATATGCTGCAAAAACGTACGCATCCGGTGAAGACCGCAGACGGTGCGTATCCGGCGGGCCGTGAGCACC
>SAQG01000048.1 GCA_004020315.1 Mesorhizobium sp. | reverse complement strand
CAGTCGAGATCGTAGATCAGGTCCGGCCGCTCGTCCGAACGCGGCGTCCTCGCCGGCACGTCGGCGCCGCTGAGGATCTTTGATGAGCGTGCCAAGACAGCATCGATCTCGGCAAACTCCTCAGCCAGAAGATCGTCCTCAGCATCGTCCCGAACATCGGCTTCAGCGGAGCTGGCTCCGGCCCCCTCCCCTTCCCGGTCTTTTTGTCCCACCGCCGGCATGGCGCCAGCCCGGCCGGCCAGGGCCAAAAAACCCTCCCGGCCGAGCGCCCAGTCCGGCTTTTGCGAGAAAATCCGGCGGCGGGTTCGCAGCACGGCATGCGCCCGGGTGAGTTCGTGGGTCGGCGTGCGGATGTCCATATGGGCGTCGTGCAGGACAAGGTCTTCGAGATGGACGAGCTCGCCCTCGAGCCAAAGCGCGGCGGCGGCGTCGGCGAAGTGCTGGCGCTCGACAAAACCGTCGCGGACCGGCGAGCGAGCCAGCCGCTCGTCAAGGCGGGCCAAGGCTTCGGTGGCGCGGGCAACCGGTCCGATTAGGATTTCCAGGGGCGGTTTTTCGAGCGTGTAAGCCATTGTTTTCATGATGGCTGATTCGCGTTAGTCAAGCTATCCGGCAGTTAAGTTGACTTGCAGGGGATTTTCTCTGGCGCGTTTTTCACTATCGATAATGACCTCTTATCGATAGTGATTGATCTCGCCGCCCAAATCAGCGAAAATCCTCACCCTGGATCGGTGGACAGGACTGGAACCGTAGGGTTTCGGCGCTTGTCGTCTGCCTGGTTCAGTGGATGGGTTCGTCCCGGTTGCGTGGACGACCTCGCGCGCAAGGGACGCCACTATGACCGCAGAGCCGATCCGCCTGCCCGACACCGCTTCCGTTCAAGCCGTCCTGAAAAGCCTCGATCCGGTGTCGGCCGACGTCGAGCTCGCCCCTGCCCTCGCCAACGCCTTTCCTGGTTTTGATTTCACCGCAGCCTCGATCGACGATTTTTACTGGCGCGGCGACGCCCGCACCGTTTTGTCCCCCAGTGGCACGCGCATTGGCGACCATCGCGCCTGGGTCGAGCGCGAGCTGGCCGACCTGAGCGGCGACCTCACTGCCTTCTGGAACCAACACCGAAGCGGCGATCTCCGGTTCACCGAATGGCGCGGCGCCAGCGTCTTCGCCTTCGCGCCCACCGGCCTCGGCGTCGCCGATTTTGTCCAGCTCTCGCTCGGCCGCGAGATCGAGGTTTTGGCCGGACCGGTGGTCGATCCCGATTATCGCCCTTATAACGCCGACGATCTTTTGGACCCGTCCTGGGTGCGGCGCGAGCCTGATGCGGTCGCGCCCGTGCTTGCCGGGCCCATCTACTGGCTGCGCGGCCGCGCCGGCGGCGGCCTGGTCCACATGCGCAGTTTTCTAGCGCGCCAGGCGCGCATCGAACGCGAACTGCGGGAGGCGCGCCGACCGGAACTCGAGAACCGTGTCATTCACGAGGTCGGCTCCGAGAGTAAGCGGGATATTCCGTTCCTGGAAGCCAATCCCGACTGGTTCGATTTTGTGCCGCGCGAGAACCGCTTTTTTGCCGACTGGGAGCGGTCGAGTGCTTGCGACCACCGCATCTTTGATCATTGGGCCTTCGACATTCACGATCTTGAGCATCGTGGCCGGCGCGAGATCGGCTTTATCCCGCGACCTCTGCGGTTTCCCAGCGAACAGCTGCTGGCGGAAGACAGCGTCTCCGTGCATCGACTGATGGAGCGCATCGAGGCGATAGACCAAAAAATCGGCCTGCCCTTCGCCTGGTTCTTTCTGATGACGCACGGGCACTGGGTCGATCCGAACGTCGGCCGCGCGATCGCCGCTGGGTTGCGCGCGGGACGGGTGCGGCTGCCCGACCCAGACGCCGCCGTCCTGCTCGCTTGGGCCGACAAACCGTATCTGTTTTAAGCGAGCACCAATGGACCGCCGGCTCCCAAAACCCGCATCCGACGCCAAACTGCGCCGCGCTGAGGCGCTTGATGCGCTGGATTCGGTGCTGCCCTTCGATCGGCGTGATTTCCTGGCCGAATTGCTCACCGACGACGACGTCGCCACGTTGCGTCATCTGGCAAAAGAAGGCATCGGCGATAATTCACTGCGGGCGCTCGCTTCCGACCTTGGCTACCTCGAGGCTTGGTGCCAGGCGTCCACGGGCGAGCCTCTGCCCTGGCCCGCGCCGGAAGCGCTGTTGCTAAAATTCCTCGCGCACCATCTATGGGATCGAGCTAGGCGCGAAACCGATCCAGCGCACGGCATGCCTGGCGACGTGACGGTCGCCCTTAAGGAGGCAGGGCTTCTGCGAGTCGACGGTCCCCACGCGCCCAGCACGGTTCGCAGGCGGCTGTCGAGCTGGTCGACGTTAACCAAATGGCGTGGACTGAAAGGAAACTTCAACGCTCCGGGGCTGCAGAGCGCCGTAAAGCTTGCCGTGCGCGCCAGCGCCCGACCGCGCGGCCGCAAGAGCAAAAAAGCGGTCACCGCCGATATTTTGTCCGCCCTCCTGACAGCCTGCGCCGGGAACCGTTTCGTCGATGTGCGCGACCGTGCCATTTTGTTGACAGCTTTCGCGTCTGGCGGCCGCCGCCGCAGCGAGATTGCTGCTCTGCGTGTCGAGCAGCTGGTCGAGCAAGAACCGGTGCCGGCCGATCCCAAGGCACCCGACGGCGAGAAACTGCCCTGCCTGTCCATCCGGCTCGGCCGGACAAAGACAACTCAGGCCGACAACGACGCTTTCGTGCTGCTCGTCGGCCGGCCGGTGCTGGCCTTGAAACACTGGCTCGAGCGCGCTGGCATCACCGAGGGCGCGGTGTTTCGCGCAATCGACCTCTGGGGCAATCTCGAAAAACGCGCCCTGACGCCGCAGGCCGTCAATCTGATCCTGAAGCGGCGCATCGCTGAGGCCGGGCTCGATCCGCAAGCCTTCTCGGCCCACGGCCTGCGCTCCGGCTATCTCACCGAAACCGCCCGCCGCGGCATTCCGCTGCCCGAAGCCATGCAGCAGTCGCAGCACCGCTCCGTGCAGCAGGCCTCGACCTATTACAATGACGCCGAACGGACGCTCGGAAGGGCAGCAAGAATCATCGTTTAGAACTATCCCCTTCGCGCTGCGGATGCCGATTGTGAGTGCGCCACGGCGATCCCCTCTCCGCCCTGCTCGACCACAAAATCATGGTTCTTGGGCTGACGAGCCGCTCAGCTAATTCGGTGTGATCAGTTTCAATGATGGAAAATAGGTGCGGTAGCGGCCAGCATTACGGGTGAGCAGCGGCAGCCCGCTGACGGCGGCATGGGCGCCGATGAAGAAGTCGGGCAGCACGCCGGTGCGCGATCCGCCCGCCTTGCGGTACCGCGTAAACACCTTTCCAGCGAGAAACAGGGCAGCGCGTGGCATCGCAGCGATTTCGAGACCGGCTTCGTCAAGAAACGCGTCGAGATCCTCGATGCGGTCATATCGTACGGCAAGCTCGGCATAGACCGCGTCGTTGATCGATAACGGTCCGTCGAGGCTTGCTGCCTCAAGCTGAGCGATCGACCAATCCGCCCACTTCGGATCGTCGGTGACGAGGTCGAGCAGAATGTTGGTGTCGACGAGCGTCACGCGTCGCCGCGCGTCAGCGCCATGATCGCGTCGGTATCGAGCCCCTTGCCGGCATGGCCACGCAACTTCGCAAATCGGCTCACGAGCTGCTTGTTGTCAGCGCGTGCAAGCACCACGCTACCATCGGCGGCGCGGCGGAAATCGACCTTACTGCCCGGAACGATCCCGAGAAGATCGCGGACCGGCTTTGGGATGGTCACCTGTCCTTTGGCTGTGACTGTCGTGGTCATGGTGCCACCTCGGTAATACCAGATTTCCACAAGGTATTACTCACCAGTTCAAATTCAATCCCCGGGTGGTCGAATTTCACGAAACCACGCGTGAGACGACAGCGTCCCTTCCGGGGCGACGAATGGTCGAAAGTCAATGGTGGGACAGGTGCGAAGGGCCCTTCATCCGATCAGTTATCCGTGCCATTCCATACTTGGAAATCCGGGCGGGAAGGCGCGGCGGAAGAAATGCGCGCCCTCATCCGTCAAGAACCGCCTCGACCGGGCGAGGCGGAACGGCTTGCTCAGTCAGGCCTCGCTGCAACGAGCGAGGAGTGTTATGGCGCGAACGCAGTACCCATCGCGCGTCCCAACCCTAGCCCGAATTGGGCAAACAAATCGTAAACACGGGAGCGCGCATTGATGGAAACCAGGATCATCGACAGCCGGGACGATTTCGCGCAATGGGCGATCGATCGGGCCAATGCGATCCTGACGGATGAGGGTTCGGAACTCGCTACCGCCGCCCGCACCGGAAACGAGGCCCAAATCGGTGCGACGGCACAGGCGCTCGGCCAGGCGATTGTCGATGCGCTGCTTGAGGCGTTCGATGGTCTCGTAGGCGACGAATAAGCCACCGGCTTGGCCGGCATGACTGGCTGCGCAAACGGAAACGGCCGGTACGCGGGCTCACAGATCCATCCCGCATGACGAATTCGGCCTCGGAGGCTCCGGAAGAAGCGCGTGGCTGTGCGACAGGGGGGTATCGGTGTATCTGAGGACCAGAAGATGAAAGCCGGCCGGGAAAACCTCTACATCAATCCGGCCCTCTTGGTGCTTCTCACCGATCGGCCGCCGCCGCGAACTCAATAACCCAAAGCAACAGAGCGCGGGAAATCGTACCGCAGATCCCAACGAGATCAACCGCCGCGCGCTTGAGACCGTCCCCTTGCTCATCCTGTCATCCCCGCTGTCGCACCGTTGGCCTTGTGCGCCGCCATAAGCATCGGTCCGATCGAAAACTCCCCTGCCTTCGCCTTACCGGTTAGCAAGCGCAGATAGCCGCCTGCGGTTGATGTGCTGTGCCCGCTGCAGCGACCGCCCATGCCATGGTGTGAATCAAAACCGCCGCCTCATCACGATCCACGCCCCGGCTTGTCGAGGCTGCGCCGCAACGCATCGCTAATTTCCAATCGCGATTCGGTGCGAACAACCTTCCCCGCCGTTTCCAGATCGACGGCAGCTGCTTCAGCTCCATTGCCGGCGGCTTTCGACGCCTCAAGCTTTGCCCGCAGCAAGGCCATGATCATCGGCCAGACCGAGAACTTTCCGGCCTTGGCCCGATCCGTCAGGCTGCGCAAATAGCCGCCGGCGCTATTGATCTGGTCCTGCCGCTGGTAGATCGCAGCAAGGGTGATCGCCGCCTGCTGCTCACCCAACGCCGTTCGCGCTTCCTCCCAGGCGCTGGGGCTGATGCCCATCGTCGGCCGGGCAACCTCGGCCGCCGCCAGAAATTCACGCCAGTTGCGGATTCCGCCGCCGCCCTTCACCAGCCAGAGCATGTTCGGGCAGGCATCCAGTACGATTCCCAACGGCAGCTCGCGCTTCGGCAGGCTCCGCACATTGTCGGTTTCCGCAGCGCTGCCGCTCGCTTCATCCTTATCTCCTGAGCCTCTTTCAGATTCAGATTTAGAGTCTGGTTTTGAATTCTGTATGTGGCGCTCGATATGAGACTCATTGGCGCTCATATTTTTTGTTTTTACGAATGATTCCAATGCCTCACGCACTTCAGCCCAGAGGTCCTCAAGCTCGGCAGCGATGGCTTCGAGGACCCGGCGGGGCGCTGTACGGGGAATCTTGCCGACGATGGCTTGATAGGTTTGCTGGACCCTGCCCCAATTTGCCGGAACGCCTTCCTCAATGCCTGCGTCTATCATCTTGACGATGTCGCGGCGGCATATGGTTAGCCGTTCCTTAACGATCCGGTAGGCCCTCTTCTCGGCTCGGACGACTTCCGCCAGCTCCTTGAGCTCCGCTGCGCGCGCCAGGATCGGCGAGATGTCGAAGCCGTAGGCTTGCTCGATCTCGCCCCCTTGCCCTTTCCGCGCGTAGCGTTTGCCGTTGGGGCTGTCCCTGCGGATGATCAAGCCACATTCGACCAAGACAGCCAGGTGCCGCCGTAGCGTCGAAGGTGGCATGCCATTGGCGCGGCCGATCAACTGCTCATTGGAGGGCCAGACGATCAGCTCGCTACCGCCATAGAGCACGGTGTCCGGATGAAACGAAAGCAGGGCGTCAAGTATGGCCAGTGCGCGATCGGTCGCGCCCAAGGCGCCTCGGGCTTCCTTGATGTTCTGGAAGACATGCCATTTGTGGACTGTTAGGTCCGCCGGCATTGCCTTTGCGGCCACCTGGCTTGAAATCATGCCAAGCGTCACCGCCCGCCGCCCAAAGGGCGTCGTTGAGATATGCGTTTCCATGCTCTTTCACCTATCGCTAGGCAAAAGAAATCTGCTCGCCGAAACGGCGCTTTCCCTCACGGGAACTCTTGACTGTGATTCGCAGAAGTGCGATTCTCTAGGTGCTAACTAATGAGAAGGGCTTCCGGACGCTGTTTCGGGGGCCTTTTTCTTTTGCTGTGTCGATCTCCTGACTTCGTTGCCTGCATCGCAGATCCGATTAACGGCTCTGCCGATACTCCTTGAAGAGGCGCGGCAGCTCGTTGAGCACGAATTCCGCAAACTCCGGTGATGATTTCCGGTCGATTGTGACCGTGACTTTCTGTTTGCTCTGGGTGATGCGGCCGATTTCCTGACCAGCATCCGATAGAAGCGTATCCTGGCTGCGGGCGAGCGCGCCGGGCTTGAGCGATCGCGCCACGGCTTCAAACCTGTCCTTTGAGGAAAGGGCGGCGAATTGGTGCTGCTGCGTGACAGCTCTCGCCTTGTCCAGTTGGGCGGGATCCGCTACGACATCGGCCAATGACATCCAATTGCGCCGGCCGACGCCATGCGCGGGACCAATCGCCTCGATGAGATCAACAGAAATCTTGGCGCCGACAGCCAGCATGTTCGACAAGTCGCTCTTATAGACAGACAGAGCTGACATGATCACATCCCGCGAAAAGCGTCGCTCGAGCTGCTGGGCGAAACGAACTTTTTCGATATAGGAGAGATCCTGCCGTTCGTTATTCTCCTGGCCTTGGGCGACGACCAATTCCTGGTCTGTGAGCTTGCGCACGATAGCTTTGACTGGGATTCCTAGCTCAATCGCCGCGCGCAGGCGCCGGTGCCCGAAGGCGACCTGATACTTGGCCGGATATTCAGGATGCGGCCGCACGAGAATGGGGACTTGCTGGCCCTCATTCCTTATTGCCTCCACGAAACTGCGGAACGCTTCGTCGTCGCTCAACATTCGATCGGGGATAAACGATGGCTCGACGCTGTTGGTGTCGAGCTCGACGATCGTCTGACCAGAGATCAATCGTTGCTCTATCTCATCAGCCCTCTTCGAACGCTCATTCATTTCCCCCAGAGATTGCCCCAAAGCCCCCACTGGCGACCCAGAACCGCTCTCCAACAGATCGGGCGAACCTAAAAGCGGGCGAATGCGCGAAGACCGTCTGGCTGCCGGTGGCTCAGTGGTCTCGGGACCGAGGGATTCGGGGCCAACTTGTGCCGGGGCAGATTCCAGGTTGGCGAAAATGCGCTTGCGGCTCATAGCGGTCTCCCCCACGCTTTCTTGATGAGGGCTTCTATCTCTGCGTTGACGCTCTCCATCGATTCCGTCGCGCGGTCGTAGGTTGTTCGCGTAAATTGGCTGCGTTCCACCTCGAAGATCGTCTGGTTCGTAAGTCCCGCATCGGAAATTGCTGTGCTTTTCAGCATCGGATGATTGAGGACATGCTCCCCGAAGATAGAGCGGAGGAACGCCACCATCTGATTTTGAGGTCCGTCGCTCGGCTCAAACCGGGTAATCAGATACTTCATCCATTTGAATTGCGATGAAGCCCCTGCCCTGCTGATTTCATCCAACAAATCGCCCGTCATTGCCAGAAACTGGCTCATCGACATGACGTCGAGCATCTGCGGATGGACAGTAATCAGGACCGATGTCGCGGCCGTAAGCGCGGACAGAGTGAGATAGCCCAGTTGCGGGGGGCAATCGATCACTACGACATCATAGATCTTCTGAACCTGCGCGAGTGCTTGGCCAATACGGGCAAAGAACATGGTGTCGCCCGGCGATCGGTTCATGAGTGCGCGTGGAGTATCGTGTTCGAACTCCATCAGTTCGAGATTGCCAGGAATTAGGTGCAAATCGGGGATGTATGTCGCACGGACGATTTCTGCGATGGGCCGCCGTTCGTCGTCGTAGCGGATCGCCCCATAGAGGGTTTCATTTGGGCCGACATCGATTTCGGGCTGATGGCCGAAGAGAGCGGATAGACTCGCCTGTGGATCGAGGTCGATTGCCAGGACCCGATAGCCTTTTAGGGCGAGGTATTGAGCAAGGTGGGCCGTGGTCGTTGTCTTTCCAGACCCACCCTTGAAGTTCATCACCGTAATAACCTGAAGGTCTTCACTGTCGGCTCGCCAAGGGAGGTAACGCCTGCTGCCCCTTGCTCCGCTGTCCAGGAACTTGCGAATCGTGTGAATCGCGTCGACCGAATAGGAACGCCGTCCACCACCAGAGACGGTGGACACATCCGGAATTTCGGCAGCGACCTGTCGCAGGTAGCCTTCGGTTATCCCGATCAGCTTTGCGGTCTCGGCAGGTGAGAAATTGCGGATACCCTTTTCGGCATTGGGAGGAAATGTGCTGAGATGGTGGGCCTGCAGCTGAGTCGACAGCGTAGCGGAGTGACGCTGGATTAGCATTTTCAGTTCTTCCGGCTGGCTGGCTGGTTCAAGTGCGGCAGCAGTGCTTACCATCGATTTCGTTCTCTTTCGCCGCAGTTGCGGAAGTTTGGCGTGTTTGCGGTTTTTTCCGCAGATGAGGGGACTATGCCCGATTCTTTCTCGCGCGCAAGAAAATAAGGGTTAACAGCTTCTTAATGCCTGTTTTCGCGTGGACCGCCACGCTGTTAGCCGCGGCTAACTTCGCAGCCGCGTGTCGAGAATATACGGCCCTTCGCCCCTCCTCCATTGTGATGGGAGGGTCAAACACGCTGCAAACAAAGGCCGCGAAACCGGTTCCGCGCCTCACCCTCTCACTCGGTGTAGCTCGGCAATGCCGGCTCGCCGCTTGGCTCAAGACGATCGAGGCCGTAGCTAACCTATTTTGGGCATTGCAATGCTGCTCAAAAACGTTGTGGGTCTGCTCGCCCATCGGCTGGCGCACATTCAACCTCGGAAGCCACCCCGGCCAGTTGCAGACGGGGGGGCGTTCTTCCAGCGACGGCGAGCCGACCTTTACGTCATTGAGCATCACCCGAACGGGCCAGCTAGTTTCGTCTGCTTTGGCCCACTCATCAACAGAACCAGCATTTATGCTCAGCCATCATCTGAATTTCGGGCGTTGCGAGCCTGGATCAGGAAAAACCGCTCCTCGACGATGACCCTGCCAGAGATGCTCTTGGCTGCCTTGGCGCAGCATTAGGTCGGCAATCCACCACCCTACCACGACGTTCGAATTGGCTCGTAAGTAGCGGAGGGCTCTGTCGTGAGGTTCACGCGGAACCTGTCTCTGCGGCGCTGATAGCGGTGGGTCATCTCGAGGTGTGGCCGGGCTGCTTTTGCACGTAGCGCTCGTCGACCTCGGCCGACGAGGCTAGGCCAGCGCGCAAGGAATGGTCTGAGAATTTTGTTCCGCGCTCGCCTTCCGACAGATCGCCGCCGACACCGGCGGCGAGCGCCGCACGTTTGACGAGATGGGCGACCTCCTGGTCATTCAGCCGCTCGGCGCCGACGGCTTTGCCTTGCCCGGTGACCCGCCGAAACAGTGGGCCGTGGCCGATCCTTGCGAGTTTCAGCCAGGTCTGCACCGCGACCACCGGGCAGATGGCATCGGATGAGCCGTGGCCGATCTCGACCTCGCGCCAGCCTGTCTTGCCGCGCAGGGTAACGAGAACGCCTTTGTCCAAAATCTCGATCCAGCCGCGGCCGTCCTCGGTTTGATCCCTGGCAACGTCGAGGCCGACGATTTCGGAGCGGCGCAGGGCTCCGGCGAAGCCAAGCAACAACATGGCGCGGTCGCGCAGGCCACGCAGCGTGCCGCGGTCAAGGGTCTCGAGCATGGCAATCAGGTCTTCCGGGAGAATGGCTTCTTTCTGCCGGGGAGGGGAGGCGTGGCTGTTGCGGATGCCGGCGAGCACCGTGGCGATATGCCGATCTTTCCGGTCCAGCGGCTGGCCGCGCTGGCCATAGTTCCAGCTTAGCGCCGAAAGCCGCCGCTCAATCGTCGACACGGAACGAGGCGTTTTGTCGCCGGTAGCTTTGCCAGAGGCGCAGGCGGTAATGTAGAGGCCGACGGTTTGTGGTTCGGGCGGAAATACCTCGAGGTTCTGACGGCGCGCCCAGGCGCAAAAATGCTTCCAGTCGGAGGCGTAGGCGCGCCGCGTGTTGGCGGAGCTCGCGGCCTCGACATATTTTCGCGCGTGGTCAGCGAGCTGTTCGAGATGCGCCGGCAGGCCAAACGTTGGCTCCGAACCGGACGGCGGCTGCGACCGGTACGCCGCCTGCGGGCGAGGGGAGGGGGGATCGGCGGGTGCTTGGCCCATTTCCATCACCACGTCGACAATATCTAGCAGGTCGTCGGCGCTTGCCTTGTCTTCTCCGGCCCTATGTTCGCCCTCGGCTTTCCGGTCCATCATGCCACCTCGATGTCGGTGTGCACGAAATCATTGCCCTTGAACAGCAGGGGAATGTCGTAGAGCTTGGCACACGCGTAGGCGAAACAATCGCCCATATTCAGATCCGCCTTGTGCCGGCCCTTGCCGAACCGATGGTACGCCCGGATGGCTTCGATCGCGCAATTGATCTCGATGATTTGCGCAAGAATCCGTCCAGCATGAGACGAGTTCTTCCGCCTCTTCAATGGGGCAGGCACGTTTTCTCGCCAGGCCGGCGACGTACACACGATCGGCCAGACGCGGACACTTCCGGCCTGGCCAAGGCGAGCGGCAAGCGCCAAGCCATCCTCTTCGTCGCCGATGATGGCAATGATTGCCGAGGCGTCGACAAACATCAGCTATTCCCCGACAGGTCGTCGAAAAAAGCCTTGTCGGCTTGGGCGCCGGTTTCGGGAAAGGCGCGATAACGCTCGGCAAGCGCCTTCAGCCGCTGGGGCAGGGGGATTGCGCCGCGGCTGCTGTTCGACGGCGTCCGTGGATCGTTTCGGTAAGGCTCATGTTCTTGAGTTTCGCCAGTTTGCGAACCGCCGCATCGCTGCTTTCGTCCTTGACGGAAAACGCCATATCCATACCCTGCGTTCTATACCGCATACGACATCATATCGATCATCCGTTCGTCTCCCGCGAGGCAGCTTGTTGGCGGTTGCGATCTAAATTTAGTATGGTTCTGGAAATCGTTTGCTCGGCGAGTGGTCGGGAGGACAGGAGCGCCGGAGGCGCGGCGGCACTTGATGGAGATCTGCGACGGCGCACGTGGCTCATATGGAACGGAATTCATGAGACTACGTGAATCGAATCTGAATCGGAAATCGTGACCGGCCGCCTGTATCAATAGGTCTGTAAAATCAGTGACTTAAGGACCGACGGATTCGTCGCCATGCAGGTAATCTCACGAAAACCGATTCAAAAAAGCGGCGAGTCTCATGATTTCCGGCCATTGACGGGCGTGTACCTTATACGATACAGCGTATCTTGCTTGGTACAGAATGACTGATGGATTGAAGCGGATATCGGCGGTCTTTAACTGCACGGCAAATGGCGTCGAGCCGGTCAGAGACTGACTGAAGGCGCTATCCGAAGCGGATCGAAAAACGGTTGGGTTCGATATTGCCACGGTCGAGTTCGGCTGGCCAGTCGGGATGCCGTTATGCCGGTCACTCGGCGGCGGGTTGTGGGAAGTGCGCAGCAACCTCGCACATGGCCGGATCGGTCGCGTGATCCTTTGCGCCGCGCATGGCCGGATGATTCTGCTTCATGTCTTTGTGAAGAAGACCCAGAAGACACCGACACCGGACCTCGACATCGCCCGCAAACGGCAAAGGGAGATCGAACAATGACCAGCAAGCACATCGGCTCGTCCTTCGACGCGTTTTTGCAGGAGGAGGGCATTCACGGCGAAGCCACCGCTCATGCGATCAAGCGTGTGCTGGCCTGGCAAATCGAACAGGCCATGGCCGAACAGGGCATCAGCAAGAGCGTAATGGCGAAGCGCATGAAGACCAGCCGTGCGCAGCTAGACCGCTTGCTGGATCCGGAAAACGACAGGGTGCAGCTCGATACCGTGCAGCGCGCCGCGGCAGCGGTTGGCCGTACGCTTCAGGTTGAGCTCGCCTGACGTCAGGGGTTTTGACGGTTCTCCGATAAGGCAACATTATCATTCGTTATGTGTTGTCGACAAGTGCGGCGGTTATTACCCACATCGATTGCCAAAAGCGCCGCCATGATTCATCGTGCTTGCGATGATTCTGCGTCCCAGACCCTCTCCGCGCCACCACGCCCCGCTTGCCGGTGCCCCTTCAGCCGCGCCGATGGCAACCGTGCCGGCCTGGCTGCGCCGCGCCGTCCCGAATGCGCAAAGCCTTGCCGGGAAGGGCGTAGGGCTAAATGCCCTGGAGGACGTCGCGCTCACCGCAGGTGCTGCCATCGGCGCGCTCGATGCGGTGGTCCGCCGGCAGGAGCGGTGGGCCGGCGCCTGGCGGCAGCGGCTGGCGCTTGCGGCGGCCGCAGTAACGGCAAAGCAGGCCGGCCGCGTCGAGGATGAAAGCGCGCTACGCGACGCCGTGTTGCTCACACGGCCGGGCGATTTTTCGTCCGTCGGGCCCGCCGGTCTTTTGTTCCTCGCCTGGCGCCGGCTGGCCGTGCGTCCTGCGGAGGCTCTCCTGAAGGAGAAAAACCTCGCTGCTGTGTTGGAAGAGTTCGGCTACGCCCCGGACGATGAGGTGGTCAGCGATCTGGCGGATGATCTTCGGCAACTCGCGGCCGGCTCTGGCATGGTCGCAACGCTGACCGGCACATTCATGGCCGCTGAACGCCGCGGCTTTGGGCGCGCCGTCGGAGCCTGGCTTGCCGATGTTTTGCTCGCGCAGCGGCTAGGCTGGACGCATGCAATCCCTTTGCTGGGCGGTGAGGCGGCCTTAGCTGTGGGTACGGGCCGCCCGCGTCGACCACTGACTGCCGCTCTGGCCGCGAGTGCCGAAACGGAAGCCGATGGGGCCAAAAGCCTGCTGGGCGCGCAAGCGCGCGCCGCGCTGCGCGCCATTGACCTGTCCGCCGAGCTCGAGCGTCGAGCCGACCGGTTGCTTGCGGTCGCTCCAAAACTCCGGGCCAAGGCGGCGGACACTGTGGTGGAGCAACTTTTGTCTGACGATGCGATCGTCGCGTCCGAAAAGATCGCCGGCATGAGCGACCGTGGACTGCGTCGCCTGTTCGACCGGCTGGTCGAACTCGGCGCCGTGCGCGAGCTTTCCGGCCGTCCCACCTTCCGCATCTACGGGCTGTGACGATCATGGCGGAGGCAGCGAGCAGGCGAGGGGGGAGCCGGTCAGATGAGCGTCGATCGGGCGAACGGCGATCAGCTGACCAGCTGTTTGACCGGGAGCTGGATCACCTGCCGCCGGAGGTGCGTTGGCGCGAATGGATGCACCGCGTCGAGGCAACCATTTTTGCTGCCGGCGAGCCGGTCGGCCGCGAAACGCTGGCGCGGATCGTCGGGAAAAGCTGCAGCGTTGACCTTTTGATCGACGACATCCGCGAGGAACTGCGCGGCCGGCCCTATGACCTGGTCGCCGTCGCCGGCGGTTTTCGGCACCTGACCCGGCCGGCCTACGCCGATGCGATCCGTGCCGCGCTCGGCGCCGGCGAGGGTAGGGCGGATCTCACGCAGTCGGACGTGCTCGTGCTGATGTGCATCGCCTACTTCCAGCCGATCACCCGCGGAGAACTGTCGAGCTTTTTTGGAAAGGAGATTTCCCGCGACCTGATCGGCCATCTGCGGGGCGCGAAGCTGATTGCGTCCGGCCCGCGCAGTCCGACACCCGGCGCGCCCTACACCTATGTGACGACCAAAGAATTCCTGCTGGAGTTCGGGCTCGACACGCTGCGCGACCTGCCGGATTTCGAGGCGCTTGAGGACGCCGGGCTGCTGTCGAAAGAAAAGCTGCTGGCGGGCGACATCATACCGGGGTTTTCAGATTGCGATCAGGATGACGGTCCGGAGTCCGACATCTGAAAGCAGGCCCAATCCGACCTTGAGGTTTGCAGCCCAATATCGCCTTTAGCCGCCATGCGTCAGGCGACCCTGGGTCCGTTAAACGAGCGCGCTTGAGCTGTCGATGCGCGATCCGACCAACAGTCCAACGCCTCATCAACAGGCAAAGGAGCCAATCTTCGATGGTCTGAGCGAGATTTGCAAGTCAGCTAGCTCCGCCACCACGTCAGATCCGAACGTCGAAAACAGCTCAATCAAGTCATCTTGCCGGGGCTGGCCAAAGGCCAGCCGATAGGTAGCCAGAGACTTTTTCAGATTCTCGTAGCGCTCTACCTCCCGACTAAACGGACGGATCAGGACCATGCGCACGATTTTAGCGTGCCCAGGGTAGACCCAGTAGGGCACGGAATCGCCAGCATGTCCTGCCGCATCACGGCTCGGATCATAACTTCGACCGCCAATTGATCCCGGCGATCGATGCTGAGATTTTGTAGCGGCCCTGATCGTTATGGCACTTGCCGTCATCCAGGTTCGCATGTCGTCCAAGAAGTCGCCTCAGCCGGCCGGTTCCTGTCATGTTCAGCCATATCCGATTGAAGAGGTCTTGTCTGAGACACGACACACTGAGCCGCGACAGCCCGGCGCGAAAAACAGGCTTCCTCCTTGTTTTAACACGGTGGCACGCCGATTGCATTGGACCGAGAAGGCGCGGAGTTTAGCCATTAACCTCCATCAATCAGAAGTTCCGAGCCAATGAACTGATAGCGGACAAATCCAAGGAGTAGCTCATGCGGGTAGCCATCGTGACGGACGTTGATTCTACGGACGTGATCAACCGCTTCGGTCAGCCTTGTCCGCAGCCCCCGCAGCCATGGCCGAATTGGGGCACAACTAGAAGCGTGGTCTCGGGCACAATTAGAAGCGTGGTGTCGGCACTGCAAGAGGTCGGCCACGAGACGCTGCTGTGCGAAGGCGACAAAACACTGCTCGCTACGCTCGAGCGATTCATGCCACCCGATCCGCAAGCCCGTCCCTCGGGTATCGTCTTCAACTTGGCGGAGGGCACTCATGGCGAGGACCGTGTCACGCAGGTTCCGGCTATGCTTGAGATGGCCGGTGTTCCGTACACCGGATCGAGCCCGCTCTGGCTTGGTATAACGTATGATAAGGTCATCACCAAGACACTCATCCGCAACAGTGGCGTGCCGACGCCGAACTTTCGCGTCATGCGCCTGGGAACCGAGAGTACCGGCGACCTGCGATTCCCGGTGGTAGTGAAGCCGCGGCACGAAGACAACAGCTTCGGATTACAGCTCGTACATGAGCCCGCTCAGTTGAGTCAGGCTGTGGAAGCGGTCGTCACGCAGTATGCGCAGGATGCGCTCGTGGAAGAATACATTGACGGTCGTGAAATCTGCGTTGCGCTGCTTGGAAACGGAGAGCTCGAGGTATTTCCCTCGGTGGAGATCGACCTCGGCGAAACTGGTATTTATACTTGGGAAGCGAAGTACCAGGCGGCCGCGAGCCGGCCGAAAGTTTGCCCGGCGGAAATTGGGAGCGGCCTTGCGACTTTGGTGCAGGATATTTCGGTTGCATCCTTCCGTGCGTGCCAGTGCCGGGACTATGCCCGCGTCGACCTCCGGATCGATCGCGCGGGCCAGCCGTTCGTCCTGGAGATTAACCCGCTGCCGGGGCTCAACATCCACTCTACTTTTGCTACAGCCGCAATGACCGCCGGACACAGTTACTCAAGCTTGATAAATCAAATCCTCCATGTCGCCCACCTGCGCTGCTTCGGAATTGGCATCCCCCGGCCATGTTGGACATCTTGAAATTGTCTCAATGGCGGGGTGGGTGTGAACGCCCAGGAGACAAACCAGGCGCCCTCTTGGGCAATCTGGGCGGCCAAAACCTGAGCTGGAACCTCTTGCGCAGTTTTTGCATCATCGCTGAAGAGAGGAGCATCACGGGCGCCGCAAAACGTCTTCACATGAGCCTGCCCTCCGTGAGCCTTGAGTTGCAAAAACTCGAGGATCAACTCGACTGCAAGCTCGTCTTCCGCGACCCTCGCCATTTTGCGCTGACATTACGTGGCGAACAGATTTATCAGGAATGTTCCGAGATGTCCCGGTGCGTTGACCGAATCGGCATCCTCTCTCTCGACGGGAGCGATGACGAATTCGGAGAGCTGAAACTCAGCATGGTTACTCGGCTACAGTCCACGCTTGTAGACGAAGCACTCCGGCTGTACCACCAGCGATACCCGTCGGTCAGATGGCATATCGACATCAAAACCTCGCTCGACATCGTGCGACAGATTTCGATGGACAAGGCTGGCATCGGCATCTGTCTTTTGACAAAAAAAATGCCGACGCTGCGATGCCGCCACTTATTCCGCGAGGATTTTGGCATATTTTGTGGCGCCGAACACCCTCTATTCGGAGTTCAGGAGGTAAATGTCCGCAGGCTTCAACAAGAGCCCTTCATTGCCTTCGATTGCACCAATGATGGGAGCGGATTCGAGCCGATGATCTTTCTGCGAGAAGGCCTTGGTCTTGGACGTCGGGTTAGCGGATGGAGCCGCGAGCTCAACGAGGTGCGCCGCATGCTGATATCGGGTCTGGGCATCGGCCTTTTGCCCGTTCTCACCGCCCACGACGACGTGGCCCAGGGGCGACTGTGGCCGTTGCGGCTGTTCGATGAGCCGCTCGGCGCGGATGTCTACCTCATCTCCTCCAACTTGAGCTCGCTGACTCCTCCGGAACAAAAATTTGCTGACCTGATTGACGAGCTGCTGGGCCTTTATCCGGAGATGACCTGAAGGTATGGCACCCAGCAATGCATCATCGAGCGTCTCATCAACGTCGAATGACCTTCATCGCGGCGGCTAGGTCTTCTTGCGAAAGGCCGGTGGATTTGAAAACGGTCCGGCCGATCTCGTTAGGCGGCCCGGGTGGCCCTGCGCAAGCTCCGTCAGATCCGCTACGATGTCTTCTGTGAAGAATGCGCCCTCGGCGATCGGTTGCGCCAGATCGCCCGCCAGAACAGCCCCCGCGCGCCCGTCGACGAACACCCGCGCCCCAGTGATCGCAGCCGTATCGAGGTGCCATCCCTCCCTCAGCCACGCGCCCGCCGCATCGTCCGGATATCCCGCTGCGGCGACGGCATGATGCGGACGCTGCTTTATGAAGCCACGCAGACACTGGTGACGCGCGTGACGAAATGGTCGTGGCTGAGGGCGTGCGCGATGAACGTTGCCAGGCAGCGCGGCCGACAGAAGGCCATTGTCGGGTTGGCTCGCCGGCTGGCGGTGATCACGCGTCGCATTTGGCGCGACGGCACGAGTTTCGTTGGACGCGACAAGATATCATGCTGAAAGCCCTGACCGTACGCCCCGACCATTGCAGCCTTGCGGCGCGCGCGGTGGCCCGTCAAGGGCAAGTCGCGGCGCGCTGACCTTCGGCCACCCTTGACCGACCACTGCGCGCGCTGGCCAAGCCGAAACCAGGTCGGGGACGGTAGAACACGGAGATCAAACATGACCGCAGAGCGATGCGTGACAAGGATTACCCCATAAGGTTCCACCGGTCGGTGGAAAAGCGTCCTTCGCGGGACGATGAATGAGGTGAGTTCGCGAGGGTTGCAGTACCGGTCACATCACAACGATCAGGACGCCAATTCTTCTGATCTCCATCAAGGCGACGGCCGAGCGCCGATCCCGCAGAGAAGCGAGGCCCTGCGAAAGACCTCAGATGCCGGCGAAGCGGAAAGCTCGAGAAGCGCTTGACTTGCCGAATCGAGAAGCAACCCTCGGACGCGCAGTGTAATGCGAGCCACCTCACCGGCAGAAGCGGACATACGGTCTTACCCTTTGTAGGGAGTCGGACAAACCTGTGAGCCTACCTGTCGGACGCCACAGTCAACCTCTTGATCATAAGTCGTCTTTGGTCGGCATACTTGTTGCAGGCGGAGGATTACTCATTCGCACATCAACGGAGCCGCCTATGTCCACGCAAACGATTTCATTTGAAAGCTATTCGCTGGCGACCGTAGAAAGCACCAGTCATCCCAACCTTGTGGCGGTGTATGGCCTTCAACTGGCAGTGAGGACGGCCATATGACGACCTTAGGGGTTCATTCAGAAGTTGGCCGGCTACGCGAGGTCCTTGTTCATCGACCAGACCTTAGCCTCCGCCGCCTTACACCGAAGAACTGCAAGGGCTTCCTCTTCGATGATGTGATTTGGGTCGAGCGTGCGCAACAGGAGCACGATGCCTTCGTGGAAAAATTTCGTGAGCGCGGTGTCGTCGTTCGTTCTTTGGGCGACCTGCTGTCGGAAACTTTGGCGTTGTCCGACGCCCGCGGCTGGCTCCTAAATCGACGCGTCTGTCCTTCAGTCGTCGGCCTGGATTTCGCCAATGAGTTGCGGAGTTGGCTTGACGAGATGCCGTCAAGTCAACTCGCGGCCTTGCTCATTGGCGGGATCGCGCGTGAGGATCTTGACTTTAAGCCGCACGGGCTGACTGGGCGAACATTAAAGCCCGAGGATTTCGTTCTACCTCCTTTACCGAACCAGCTTTTTACGCGTGACAGTTCATGCTGGATCTATGGCGGCGTCTCAATCAACCCCCTGTATTGGCGCGCTAGACGGCCTGAGGCAGAGAATGTTGAGGCAGTCTATCGCTTCCATCCTCGATTTCGCGACGCTAGCTTCACACGCCTGTTGCCTGATCGGACCAACGGTGCGCTCAGTCTTGAGGGGGGGGATGTGATGCCAATTGGTGACGGTGTTGTTCTAATCGGTATGGGTGAGAGGACCACGCCGCAGGCCGTCGAGGCATTGGCGCGCGCTTTGTTCAAGGTCGACAAAATCACTCGCGTTATTGCGGCTCTGATGCCCCGGGACCGTAGCTTCATGCATCTCGACACCATCTTCACCTTCTGCGACCGAGACCTGGTGACGATTTACCCGCCCGTGGTGGAGGGGCTGCGAACGTTCACTCTCCGCCCGGGCAATTCTGAGGATACGGTCGATGTCACCGAAGAGGATGAACCCTTCTTGTCTGTGGTGGCCAAGGCCCTAGGACTTAAGGCTCTCCGAATAGTGCCTACCGGCGGCGATCACTATGAGGCGGAGCGAGAGCAATGGTCCGACGCAAATAACGTAATTGCGGTCGAGCCGGGCGTTGTCGTTACCTACGACCGCAACGTCAACACGAATTCATTGCTGAGTCGCGCCGGCGTTGAAGTGATAGCGGTCGAGGGCGCAGAACTCAGCCGTGGACGAGGTGGCGGCCGTTGCATGACTTGCCCGCTAGCACGCGATCCCAGCTAGAGGGAAGTACTCGCAATGACGATCCCCTTCCTAGTCGCCAGCCGCACTGCGGAAGGCGAACTTTTAATACATTGGCCAAACGGGCGCCGCAAAAGTTGTTGCTCGCCCGTGCTCTACTTCGGATCGCAACCAATAAAAAGAATGCGATGCTTCTCGATCAACCTGCAGAAGGGGGTAAAAGATGTTGTCCATCCCGCAGCGCGCGGATGCTGTGCTAGAAGTCAATCTGGCGGCAGTTCAGGCAAATTTCCAGACTGTGTCGGCCATGGTCGGACCACATGTAAAGGTGGCAGCAGTCGTTAAAAATGACGCCTACGGGCTTGGTATTATTGAGGTCACAAGGACGTTGGCCGCCGCCGGATGCGATCTTTTTTTTGTTGGAGATCTCCACGAAGCGATGGCCATAAGAGGTTCCAAGATAGGCGCGACGGTTGCGGTTCTCTGCGATCAATTTACGACGTTGAGGAAATACTATAGATCCAGCCGGATTACACCTGTAGTGAATAACTCCGGTGAACTGGACGCTATTAGCGCTGCGGGCGAGGCGCAAACATATTTTCTCAATGTGGAAACCGGCTTCTCTCGCTTCGGGCTTACTTTTGACGACGTACGCAGAAATTATCTTTCTGGCACTTTTAAGCGGCACCCCCCATCAGTCGTCCTCAGTCACCTCGCTTGTAGCGATCGCGTTGCCGACGCAATGAATGTGTTGCAGAGTAATCGCTTTCGGGCGATCTCCAATCTGCTTAAACCTGCCCGTTGCAGTCTAGCCGCATCCGCCGGTGTTTGGCTCGGCAAGAATTTTCATTTCGATATCGTCCGGGTGGGTTCAGCGCTTTTTGGTCTCAACAACGCCGGCATTCAACCGAACCCTCTTCTGCCCGTCGTAAAACTTCAGGCAAATATACTCGATGTGCGCAATGTGCCCAAGGGTGAGGCGGTCGGTTATGGCGCGACATTTCGTACGGTTCGAGACAGCCGCATAGCGATCTTGGGCATCGGTTACAAGCATGGCCTTCCATGGGCCTGCGGAAACAAGATATCCGTCCGGTTTGCTGGATATTCGGCTCCTCTGGTCGGAAGAACGTCGATGGACTCCACCGCGATTGACATAACGGACGTTCCTGAGCCAGTTTGTCTTCCGACCGTCTCGGTCGAATTGCTGGGTGAGAGTTTCACCGTGAATGATCTCGCAGCGGCCGCTGACGCTTATGCTCCGGAAGTGCTGATGCGCATCGCCGCCGGTTGCGCAAGACGATACTTGAATGTGCCCTCTGCACTGCGATCGTCAAGAGTTAGGACTGATTAATGGCAAGCCCGGGTTCGAAAGCGATCGGCTGGGGAACCATGCATTGCAGCTGGGTCAGGCACCGTTTCCACTCTGCGGTGCGGGAATCATCCATCTCAACAGGTCGTCCTCGGCCAGTTCAAGTCGACTGACGGGGACCCGCCGCACCGGCTGTGGCCGGTAGCGACGTTGATGCCCTGCATACTGGGTGCTCGATGCCGACTGGTTTTGAGCCGATACTGCCACGTCGTCTATGCCATTACAGCGGCGGAGCCATCGTGGCAGTTTGCCTTGGCAAGGTATGCAACGGCGACCGCGACGAGGGCGACAGCGCTCTCCTCGCGCTCATTGGGCATGACTTGGCGAAAGCGACACGCGAAGTATGGTTGTGTCAGATATTCACCACCTTACGCCCGCGATGCCCGCCCGCCTTCACCGTCGCGCGGACTGCCCAGTGAGTCGTCTCGTGTGATCGGCGAGCGTCCCCTCCACGAGCTTCTCGACCAGCGCAGACTGAAGTGGTGCAATGCTCGGGGCGTCTTGTCGCGCAGCAAATTGTTAATGACGCCGTTCCTGCGCCGCCACACGCCCGATCTTCGACTGGCTGACTACTACGATCGCGGCGGGCCCCAGACCACCAACAGAGTGAAACGCGCTCGCCATAAGCAGTTGACGCAACGTTCCATTGAATGGAAATATTAATGTCATATATCTTTACAAGTATTTTGCTTACAATCACAAAAATTGACCATCGCCGGGGTTTCAAGATCAGACCGAACTTGCTACACGGATGCTATAGAGTTATTGCAAGGAAGAAGCGCCTTTTATATACGGCGATCTTCTGGCGATCAATTTGCTAGCCTGGCTTGAGGCGTTGGTGCCAAAAGGCGAAAAGCGCCTGGCTTGGTCAAAGTTTTCCCGCAATATCTCCGGTAGTCTTCATTCTGTAGGAGCTCATCCAACATGAGAATAATGTCGTTTAAGCCGGGCCATGACGGCGCAATTGCAGCACTGGATGCGTCAGCAGCCGAGCTCATCTATTCATACGAGGCTGAGAAGGATAGCTTTCCCAGATATTCGACCATCACTCCATCAGCGGTCCTCGACGCCGCTGGCCGCTTGCACGCCATTCCGGATGTGATTGCCGTGAGTGGCTGGTCGATCACCGAAATCCCCAGCCACAGGCCCGTTGCGGCAGGCTACTATGGCGTTGGCAACGGATCGGAGATTGTCGGCGAGACATCTATCTTCGGCAGGAAGGTGCATTTCTATTCCTCAACGCACGAACGCTCCCATCTCTGGGGATCCTACGGCATGTCGCCGTTCCCCCTGGGAATGCCCTGCTATGCCCTGATTTGGGAAGGGGACATCGGCGATTTCTATGAGGTCGATGAGCGACTGAAGGTAGCTCATTTGGGGAGAGTAATAACGGCTCCGGGTAGCAAGTATGCTCTTCTCTATGCGTTGGCCGATCCGAAATTCACCTTTCCCAAAGGACACTTGCGCTTCGAGGACGCCGGCAAGGTAATGGCGCTTTGCGCCTACGGGCAGCCCGGACCGCCTGACCGGGAAGAGCAGGCCCTGATTGACTACTTGCTTCCAAGCGATCTGTACCCGCTGTCCAAGGAGACTCTGCTGAATTCGCCCTACTACAACATTGGCGTAACCGATCAGAAGTTCACTAACCTTGCTAGGCAAGTTTCTGACGCCATTTTCGAGTCGTTCCACACTTTCGCGAAGAGGCATCTGACAAAGGGGTACCCGATGCTGATTTCCGGCGGATGTGGATTGAACTGCGAGTGGAATCGCCGTTGGCTCGAAACAGAGCTTTTTTCAGATGTTTTCATTCCGCCATGCACAAACGATACGGGCTCGGCGATCGGGACCGCTGTGGACGCCATGCGGCATTTCACCGGCAATGCAAAGATCAAATGGGACGTGTATTCAGGGCAGCCGTTCGTGTTGGACGAAATTGACCACACCGGACTCGTGATTTATCCACTCGACTACGAACAAGTGGCCTCGGCATTGCTCGATGACAAGGTGATCGGCTGGGTGCAGGGGAATTGCGAGATCGGGCCGCGGGCGCTCGGCAATCGGTCAATTCTCGCGGCGCCTTTTTCAAAAGCAACTCATGAGCGTTTAAACCGAATCAAGAACCGGGAGGCTTTCCGCCCGATCGCACCGGTTTGCCTGGAGCAGGACGTGGCGCTCCACTTCGACTTGGCACGCCCGTCGCCCTACATGCTTCTTTTTCAGAAGGTTATCGATAGCCGGTTAGAGGCCGTTACGCATGTTGACGGCACAGCGCGGGCCCAGACAATTTCATTGGATCAAAACCCCTCCCTGTTTCAGCTGCTTACCTCGTTCAAGGGAAAGAGCGGGGTCGGCGTTCTCTGCAACACGTCGCTTAACTTCAGTGGCACCGGCTTCATAAACCGTGCAAGCGACTTGCTGACCTATGCCCGAGCTGCAGGTCTCGACGGATTTGTTATCAATGATTCCTTCTACCTTTTCCAGGAGTCTCGCGCGGCATCGATATGAAAGAAAGAGACTATATGAACGAATGTCCACTAGCATGAATCAGAGTATGGCGGCGTCGAAGGCGGACAGAAAGTAGCAACAAAGCGAACGCAATTCAGAATGGAAACAGCGGAGCCGGCCATGTCCGGCAATGATGCTGCGGCGCGTGTTTACATGGGCAGTATTTTATAGATAAGCAACGCTTCACTTGAGAAGGTAGACATTTAAATTGGGGTGCCATTATGTGGTATAATTACTGTTACCACAGTAATACCATTCAACGGTTCACTACTGAAATTAGGCCTGCGCTTCAAGAAAGAATCGCAGAGCGCGCTGGGCAAGAAAACGCTCAACAAGAGTAGAACCACTGGACGCCTCAGCACAGCAACGGTCTATTGTGAGTCCGCGCTGGCGCGTTCTTACCAGGCCCAAGGGAGACTTCTGCATGGAAGCAAAGAGAAGGTTTTTCGAGGAGCCCCTGGCTCAGGCGGATCCTGAACTGGCACGTTGCATCTCGGCAGACGAGTCGAGGCAACGAAGTCAGGTGGAATTGATCGCCCCTAAGAATTACATGAGTAAAGCGGTTCGTGAAGCAATGGCATCGATGGTGGTATTCACCACCGTTGAGGGCTATCCGGGAAAACGGTATCACGCTGGTGTCGAAAACGTCGATGCCATTGAACGCCTTGCCATAGAGCGAGCCAAGGCGATGTTCGGTGCAGGACACGCAAATGTACAGCCCCATTCTGGTAGCCAAGCTAACCAGGCAGTGTACTTTGCTTTACTCACGCCCGGAGACACAGTGTTGAGTATGGACCTCTCCTCGGGGGGGCACTTGAGCCATGGATTTAAGTCCAACTTGTCCGGTCGCTGGTTCAAGACAATATCATACGGCATAACACCTGACGGGTTCATCGACTACGATACGATGGAACAGCTCGCTCGCGAGCACCGTCCCAAGCTCATTATTGTAGGCGGCTCATCCTATCCTCGGGCTATCGATTTTCCTAAGGTATCAAAAATCGCTGCGGAGGTTGGCGCAGTCACACTCGCCGATGTATCCCACTTTTCCGGATTGATAGCTGCAAAAGAGTATCCGAGCCCATTTCCTCACATGGACCTGGTAACCACAACGACGAACAAAAATCTACGCGGGCCGAGGGGAGGCCTGATAATGTCTCGCGACGCGGCTTTTGGTAAGAAAATCGATTCAGCGGTATTCCCCGGCATTCAAGGCGGGCCGCTCCCCGACGTTATTGCCGCCAAGGCCGCCTGTTTCGGTGAAGCCCTTAAGCCCGAGTTTACCGAATACGCTAGACGGGTGCTGAGCTGCGCGCGAACTCTGGCGAGCGGCTTGAGCGCACGGGGGTTCAAAATCGTCACAGGGGGGACAGATACGCCATTCACGATGGTTGACCTCAGAACGCGTGGGCTGACAGGCGATGTCGCGCAGAAGGCATTGGAAGCTCATGGCGTGACAACGAACCGCAATCTTGTGCCACAAGACAGGGAGCCACCGAATGTCACCTCGGGGCTCCGGATGGGAACGTCCGCAATTGCAGCTCGTGGAATGGCTGATCCGGAAGCATCTGAACTGGCAGAGATCATTGCCAACGTTATAGATCGACTTGCAGCGAATCCAGGCCAAGGGCTGGAAATCGACGTAAACATTGCCGAACGAGTGCTGACGCTGGCGGAGAGATTCCCGCTATACCCCACCTAACCAGTGGGGCAAATTAGCGAGTGCATTGTCGATGCAAGCGGCAAGATCGTTCGCGAGAGCAAGGTGGCCAGCGAGCCGGAGGCATTGATCGCCTGGTTTGCCTCGCTCGGCTTTGACCTTGTGCGGATCGGGCTGGAGGCCGGCCCGCTGTCGCAATGGCTCTACGCGGCAATGCGGCAAGCGGGACTGGCGGTCGAACTGCTGGAGACGCGGCAACGACGCGCGCGGAATCGCGCAGCTGATGCGGCTGGGCTGGTTCCGACCGGTGCATTGCAAGTCGATGGCAGCACAAGAGGTGCGGGCGGTGCTGACGGCACGCAAGCTCATCCAATCGAAGCTGAGAGACGTCGAGAACAGTGGGCGGGGCATTTTGCGTGGCTTCGGGCTGAAGGTCGGCAAGACGACGCCGCGCGGCTTTGCCGGACGCATCCACGAGCTGGTGGTCGGCCATGCGAACCTGAAGATGGTCGCCGCGGGACTGCTTTCGGTGCACGCCGTGATCTTGCGCGAGTTCCAGGCTTTCGAGAAAAAGGTTCGCGCGCTGGTGCGCCTCGATGCCAGAGCCAGGCGGTTGATGTCGACGCCGGGGGTCGGTCCGATCGTCGCGCTCATCGCATCAGCAAGATCGGCGATGCTGCGGTACGACGGCGCTCTATGAGGCCGCCCACATCATGCTGGTGAAGCCGCTTAAGGGCTGCACACAGCTCAAAAGCTGGGCGATGCGGATCGCCGACGCGCCGGAATGAAGAAGGCCAAAGTGGCGCTCGCGCGCAAGCTTGCGGTCATCCTCCACCGCATGCTCGCCGACGAAACGGTCTTCAACACCGCGGCCAAGTCGATGACAGCAGCCGCCTAAGAAAGGCAGAACGACGGTTTTCGGACGGGTCACAACACCAGTTGGGCAGGTGGCATCGATTGGACGACGCGAAAAGGATTGACTTATCGAGGCCCGTTACAGAAGCCCATCTTATGCACGACGATGGGCCTTTGAGGCTGGCGGATGTAGCTTAAGCGATTGATTTGGCTTAGATTCGGTTGTTTAGGCCACCCCTTCCACCGCATCTGGCGAGCCATGACCGAGAACACGTTGCTGCCGCTGTCTTTTCCAGCCGTCGGACGCAAGAGGATCACAGCTCTGCGTTTAACGGCGGCCGCATCACCTCGGATGGCGGCGTCATACTTGTGGCCGCAGCTGAGCGTCGCCTGCGCCTGGCTGACAGGCTGGCCGCGGTGATCCACGATCGGCGCGATCCAGAGCGGGTGAGGCACGCCATGGCCGACTGCCCGCATCTTTGCCATCGCCTGCGACCGGCTGCGCGCCGATCCGGCCTTCAAGCTCGCCTGCGGGCGGCTGCCCGACCTCAGGACCGTCATCCGCTCGGCTGGGTGCTGGTCGATCTGTGGCTGTCGAGCTATGCCGCGCGACCGAAAAGCGTCACGCTCGACATCTATGCCGCTGCGATCGACGACCCGGGGCGATTTCGCTCGTCGAAGCGGGTAGGAGCGCATTTCGGCTTGACGCCGAAGAAGTATCAATCCGGCGAGACCGACTATAGCGGGCGATGGCGCCACGCGCCTGATGGCGCTGACGATCGGCATGGCTTTTCCATAGATAATGCTGGCGCGCATGTGGGCTCCTTCTCAAGGAAAGTCATCAGATTGTCCAATCTGTTCCCCAGCTCCGCGCAGTCGACCCGTATTTCCGCTCGAGGACTTCCTCGACGATTCGAGATGCGCGGCAAATCCCTTGCGCGGCGGCGCACCGTTCGGCTTGTGCTTGGCCGCATGACCGAGTTCGCTCTGGGTCGCGGAAAGGACAGTCTCGACCTCTTCGCCCCAATGGCGACTTGCGGTCGCGATACGTCTTGATCCGAACTCAGTTCCTGTACACCAACCCTCGCGGATCGATATCCGGCTTTCGCCCGGCAACGAGATCGGCGAGAAACTTTCCCGAGCCGCAGGCCATGGTCCAGCCGACATGGCCATGGCCGGTGTCGAGATAGAGGTTCGTGTAGCGCGCCAGGCCGATGACCGGCACCGAGTTCGGCATCATCGGCCGCAGGCCGGCCCAGAGTTCGGCTGTCTTCTCGTCGAAGGCACCGGGGAACAAATCCTTGCCGGTCCTGAACATGGCGGCGAAATCACTCGGCCTAAGGGTGCGGTCGAAGCCGGTGAATTCAGCGGTCGATGCGAGCCGCAAGCGGTTGCCCAGCCTGGAATAGGCGATCAGCTGGTCCTCGTCGACGCCGCCCATGGTCGGCCCCTTGCTCTTATCCTCTAGGGGTATGGTCGCGGTGTAACCCTTCACCGGATAGACGGGCAGATCGATGCTGTAGCGGCGCCCGAGCAGGCCACTTTCCGGTCCCAACGAGATAACCACCGCATCGCCGGCAATCGGTCCGGCAGAGGTCATCACCGCGCGCACCCGGTCGCCTTCGATGTCGAGGCCTTCGACCGTCGTACCGTAAAGAAATTTCACGCCGAGCTTTTCGACGGCGTGAGCGGCGAGTTTTTCGACGAACTGCCAGGAATCGCCGGTCTGGTCGATCGGCGAATAGACGCCGCCGGCAATCTTTTCCTTCACGCCGGCAAGGCCCGGCTCAAGCTCGACCAGCCGGTCGCGGCCGACGATCTCGATCGGCAGCCCAATGCTCGGCCAGATAGCGATAATTGTCGGTGCCTGTGTCGAAGCTGTGCTGCGAGCGGAAGAAGTAGAGGATGCCCTTCTTGCGCTCGTCGCAGCGAATACCGGTGTCGGCGGAGATGGCGTTGATGCAGTCACGCGAATAGAGCACCAGGCGCAGCTTGACCCGGCTGTTGGCGCGCAGGCGCTCTCTTGTGCACTGACGCAGAAAGCGCAGGCTCCAGGCAATGAAATAGGGATCGAAGCGCAGCCGCACCTTGATGCCGAGATCATGATTGTAGAGTCCGCGCAAAAAGGTCTTCAGCGCCGCCGGGGAGGCCCAGGCGGTGGCGTCGCCCGGCGACACCAAGCCGGCATTCGACTGGCTGGTGCCGCGCGCCGGCTCCGGATGGCGCTCGATGACGGTGACCTCATGGCCGTCGGCGGCCAGATGATAGGCGGCCGCCGTTCCGACAACGCCGGCCCCGAGCACCGTTATCTTCATGTCATCCCCGAAGAAATCTTCCGCCGCATTGTCGGCATGCCGCTATCGACTTGCCGTCGACGATATGGGCCAAAGCGCTACCCCATCCGTTCTGACGCAAAGCTGCCGGGCTTGCCGGGAAAACGACGGTGCGATTGCCGTTGATGAAAGAGCTGATGAATATGCGCATGGACAGCGCGCGCCAGCACCTGGCTCTCCACATCGCGGCCCAGCGAGACGTAATCTTCTGGGCTTTGTGCATGTGTGACGCGAACTGTGTCTTGCTCGATAATCGGCCCCTCGTCGAGATCGGCCGTGACGTAATGCGCCGTGGCATCGATCAGCTTCACCCCGCGCTCGTAAGCCTGTTTATATGGGTTTGACCCCTTGAAGCTCGGCAGGAAGGAATGATGGATGTTAATGATCTGGCCAGACATCCGCCTGCAAAGAGCATCCGACAGAACCTGCATGTAGCGAGCAAGCACGATCAACTCGGTTTCGGTCTGTTCGACAACTTCGACAAGTTGAGCCTCTGCCTGCGGCTTGTTTTCCCTGGTTACCTTTATGTGGTGGAAGGGTATGTCGTGATTGACGACCACCTTCTGGTAGTCGAAGTGGTTGGAGACGACCCCCCACGACGTCGATTGGCAGAGCGCCGATCTTCCAACGGTAGAGCAGATCGTTCAGACAATGGCCGAAGCGAGATACCATCAGCAGGACCTTCATCCGGCTTTCGCCGTCAAACAGCTCCACCCTCATTCAAATTTATCCGCGATCGGCTTGAAGCTCTCCTTCAGTTGCGGCGCCAGGAGACCTTCTTCCGAAATGAAGCCGACTCGCATGAAGAATTTGCCGGTGTCGAGGTCGTCGAACTGCGAGCTGTCAATAATGGCAGCCTTGATCTGAAAGAAAAGTCGAAATCGCAGCTATAATACCACCATTGCTTGCAAGAAACAATAAGTACGTACTGAGTCATATTGTAGTCCGCTCTGAGTTGGCCGACGTCGACCTCGAGGAAGGGGTCCTGTGCGTCCGCGAGAGCCAAGTTTTACAAGACCAGACTCGCTCCGATCGGCCACGACCTCGTGCGCATCTTATCCCGGCACGCTTCTGGCCGCCGCGAGGCCAGTCTGCATAATCCCTCTGGTTCCTCACACGCCAGGGCGCCGCTGTGACCCTGCAACACGCTGAGAGGGTGTTCTGCCGATTACGCGTCAAAGCGAATGTCGTGTGCGCTGGCGCCGGGCCGCGACATCAGCCTCAGTTGCATGACCTTCGTCATAACTCCGAGTGCCGGATTATTCCGAGTGGCGGCCGGGAGGCCAAAGGATGCGGGCGATCTGGGGCTGTTGGGTCGGCATTATCAGAGGCTCTTCAGGAATGCGAGGAGATGGTCGTCGGGCTTGTAGCGGCCAACCGGATGTCGGCCGTGTCGGTCCTTGCCAAGCTTGCTCCTTGAGCTTCATGTCAGCCTGAAGATAGATGGCGGTGGTTTCGACCGATTCGTGGCCAAGCCACAGAGCAATGACCGAGCGGTCGACGCCGTGCTGGTGCAGGTCCATTGCCAGGGTATGCCTCAGGACGTGCGGCGTTACGTGCTTGCTGGCCAGCGATGGGCAGTCGCGACGTGCGACGGCGAGGTGCTTGTTCAGCAGGTATTGAAGTGCGTCGTGACTCAATGACGTGCCGCTTATCGTCGGGAAGGCAGGATCGGCGCTCCGCCCGCGTCGCTCGGCAAGCCAGGCACGCAGCACCGTGACCGTATCCTTGCGAAGCGATGTGTTGCGGAGTTGTCGGCCCTTTCCCTCGCATTGCACATAGGCGGCCGGGCCTCCTCGCAGCGAAGGCCGACGATTTCGGCAGCACGCAGGCCGGTCTGCACGGCCACCAACAGAAGCGCCCGGTCACGGCGTCCGATCCAGCTGCCGAGGTCGGGAGCGGCGAGCTAGGCGGCCACGTCGATGCTGGTGAGGAAGGCGACCGGCCGGCGAACATAACGCTTGCTCGGGATGGCGAGCACACGCTGCGCCAATGCCTCATTCGGGATAATCCGGCACCCGGAAACCGACCAAGACCAAGCTGGTCGAGTTTGGTCGGTTCGCACAACGACACGCGGGCAAACGCGGCAGAAACCGTCCGGAGACATTCTATTTTCTGAGCATGACGCTGTACTGCACGCGGAACCTGAAGGGCAACTTCAAGGTTGGCATGCGCACGGAGAAGTCTCGGGCTTCGAAGGAGCGTGTCGTCGTTGCAAGAGTTGATGCGACAAATACGGCATAACGCGATCAGTGATCAGGTCAGAGCGATAAACGCTGCCCTGCCGCTATGCCTATTATGGTGTTGCCGGAAGTATCCGGTCGGTGACGGGGCACTGAGCGTTACTGGCGCAAGATGCTGTGCAGTCGCAGGCCGTGACGGCGGTCGCCTCGACTGGGACGCCTTCCACCAGATCAAAGAACGGACCCGTTACTGCATCCGAAACTGCGGCTCCCATACCGGGGGCTGCGGGAACTTGCGGTGCTGTGAAGCAACTGCCGAAGAGCGTGGTGCGGTAGCTCCGCACGCCACGTTCTGTGGGAACCGGGGGCGGGCGACCGCCTCCGGTGACCCGGTCGAAAGCCGAATGGCTGAGCTACTCGACCGCGATCATGTCTGAAACACGACACACTTAGGCGCGATTGTTCCGCAGCCCGGCGCGAAAAACAGGCTTCCTCTTTGTTTCCACAAACCTCTTCGGTGGCACGCAGATTGCATGTGACTGTGAAGGCGCGGAGTCTACAACCAAATCCGAGCCGATGAACTGACGCAGCGAAACATCAAAGGAGTAGCCTCATGCGGGTAGCCGTCGTTTGGAACCACGATCGTACGGGCGTAATCAATCGGTTCGGTCAGCCCCGTCCAGAGGGACTTGGCCGCGAGACATACGATGACGTGGTGGCGGCACTGCAAGAGGGGGGCCACGAGACGCTGCTGTGCGAAGGCGATAAAGGACTGCTCGCTACGCTCGAGCGGTTCATGCCACCCGATCCGCAGGCCCGCCCCTCGGGAATGGTTTTCAACATGGCGGAGGGAATTCAGGGCGAATGCTATTATGCCCACGTTCCGGCCATGCTCGAGATGGCGGGCGTTCCTTACACCGGACCGACCCCGCTCGGGCATGGGCTGGCGGATGATAAGGTCATCAGCAAGAGGCTCTTACGCGATTGCGGCGTGCCGACGCCGAATTTTCGGGTCATGCGTCGCGGCACCGAGAGTACCGACGACCTACGCTTCCCAGTGATAGTGAAACCGCGTAACGAAGACAACAGCTTCGGATTACAGCTGGTACATGAGCCCGCTCAGTTAGGTGAGGCTGTGGAAGCGATCGTCACGCAATTTGCGCAGGATGCGCTTGTGGAAGAATACATCGAGGGTCGTGAAATCTGCGTTGCTCTGCTTGGAAACGAAGAGCTCGAGGTATTTCCCCCGGTGGAGATCGACCTCGGCGAAACTGGCCTTTTTACTTGGGAAAAGAAGAAGAACCTCGCGGCCGCGAAGCGGCCGATTTGGCCGGCACAAATCGCGAGCAGCCTTGCGACTTTGCTGCAGGATATTTCGGTTGCGTCCTTCCGTGCCTGCCAGTGCCGGGACTATGCCCGCCTCGACCTCCGGATCGATCGCTCCGGCCGGCCGTTCGTCCTGGAGATTAACTCGCCGGGGCTCAGCATTCACTCTACTTTTGCTAAAGCCGCGATGACGGCCGGACACAGCTACTCAAGCTTGATAAATCGAATCCTCCATGTCGGCCAAATGCGCTACTTCGGAATTGACATTCCCTAGGTGATTATTCAATTGGCGGCGGAATCCAGAGCTGGGCCGGATTGTGTGACACGGCTCTGTCAATCGAGCTAGCCTGAAAAATTCACGGCGGGTTGGCGGATGTGGTTCAAGCCGTTGAAATGACGTAGGATTTGGTTGCTAAGGCCGATCCGAATCATTTCCGGAGACCACACCCGCCATGAATGATCTTACGCTGCCGCTGAGCGGCTTGTCATCTGTCGGCACCAAGTCCGTCGTCGCCCGTTTCGACGGCGGCATGCTGTCGTCGGACAGTGGCGTTCTGGCTCTAGCAGAGGTGGAGAAACGACTGCGGGTGGCCGACCGTCTGGCGCGCTGCATCGAGGATCCGCGCAACCCGGACCAGGTCATCCACAACTTTGCAGATATGATCGGCTTCCGCATGAAGATGATCGCCGCCGGCTACGAGGATGGCAACGACGCCAACCGGCTGCGTTCCGACCCGGTCTTCAAGATGGCCCAGGATGCGCCCCCTTCGGGTCGGGATCTGGCGTCGCAATCGACGATGTGTCGGCTGGAGAACCTACCCGATGTGCGCTCGCTGCTCGCCATGGGCCGGGCGATGGTCGACCTCTACTGCGCCTCCTTCCGGCAGATTCCGAAGCGGATCGTGCTCGACATCGACGACACGTTTGACGCCGTGCACGGCAACCAGCAGCTCCGCCTCTTCAATGCCCATCACGACGAGTACGGCTTCCAGCCGATCGTTGTGTCCGATGGCGACGGCCGGTTCGTGGCTGCTGTCCTGCGACCGGCCAAGCGGCCAAGTGGGGCTGAGATCCGCGCGCACCTGCGCCGCCTCGTGCGGGCGATCCGCAGCAACTGGCCGAACATCCGGATTCTGATCCGGGCCGACGGCCACTATTGCAGCCCGCAGATCATCGACTGGTGCCGCGCCAACGATGTCGACTTCATCCTCGGCGTAGCGCCCACCACGACCCTGCGCAAGCATGTCGCGGACCTGGAAGCCCGCACGACGGCGCGCTTTGAAGCGTCACCGAAGACGAACAAGGTCCGCCGCTTCAAGGAGTTCTTGGACGGCGCCGCCAGCTGGAGCCGCGTCGAGCGCATCATCGCGCGGGTCGAGGTCGGCGCCCAAGGTGCTGACACCCGCTTCATCGTCACCAACCTCGCCGGTGGAAAAGCCAAGGCGCTCTACGCGGATCTTTACTGCCGGCGCGGAGCGGCCGAGAACCACATCAAGTCCTGGAAGACGCATCTCGCCGCCGACCGAACGTCCTGCACAAGAGCGACGGCCAACCAGTTCCGGCTGTTCCTGCATGCCGGCGCCTACTGGCTCATGTGGGGCCTGCGCGCTGCGATGCCGAAACGCTCCAGCTTTGCCGTCGCCCAATTCGACACGCTGCGTTTGCGCCTCATCAAGATCGCTGCGCGGGTGGTCGAGATGAAGACGCAAATCCGCCTGCACCTGCCGACATCCTGCCCCGACCAACGCATCCTGCGCATCGTCCTCGATCGCATTCCGCGGCTCGCGACATAACGATGGGGCGCAGACGCCCCGAAACGAACCCGCCGACCGCAACCTGCAAACCCCACCTGCCATCACGACGGATCACCGCCGGCGCCTGACGAGGCTCGCGCAAAAGCGCCCAACAGCGGCCACATCGCCGCTTCAGGCCGCCAAAACCTCATCGCCGTGCATCAAGGCGGCTAGTTGTGAGCTTTCGGGAGGTTGTCCATTCGGACCGGACCGAGGAGCCTGGAGTTACCAGGCTTCAGCACTCACCGGAGGGTCCGAATGAACATCCACAAGAATGCCCGTCTCACGCCGCTGCGTCGAGAGGAGATGCCGCTGTCGGTGATAGAAGGCGCTTTTTCTAAGGCCCATGCGGCGCGCGTCTATGGCGAGTCGACCAAGATCGTGGCGCGCCGGGCGAGCGCGGTGTCGGTCGCCGCGGTTCAGCTTACGCCTACAACGTGAAGGAGTTGCGTGTTTCATAAATTCGCGGACACCCATTCCGTTAATTCGCGGACAGCTCTCGGGAGCGCCGTTCTGGCATTTGGCCCTCTCATCATCGGGTTGAGAGGGCCATGCCAAGACGGAAGCAAGCGAGACGAACGACAGTGAAAGACCTACGATCAATCCTGCGGCTGACGCATGAGCAGGGTCCGCCGCGGGATCTGGACGAGCCCTATTGGGCGATGATCTCGCGCGAGTTGAAGCGCAAGGGTGTGACGCTGACGCTTTTTGCGAATACGCAAAGGAGTTGCGAAACAGCCAGAAAGCCGCGGCCGAGAATGCCGAACTCGCCTACGAGCTCATGGTTCGGCATTGGCGGTCACGCGGGCCGAAGCGGCGCACGGACGCCACAAACGAGGCACGACTACAAGCGCGCCGCCAGCCATGTCCGCCGCTCGCAGCGCTGCGGCCATGTCACGTCAAGGAGCACATGCCCAAGGCGCACTAGCGCTATGCCAACACGACGCCCACGCCGGCGAACCTGATCCGGCAGGCAGCCGGGGTCGGCGACAACACCGCCATCCTGGTCGAGCGGATGATGCGCGACCATCCCCACCCCGAGAAGGGATACCGCTCCGCGTTTAGCATCCTCTCGCTGGCCCGTCGGTACGAGCGGGATCGGCTCGAGGCGGCCTGCGCGCGGGCACTGACCATCAATGCGATCACCTACTCCTCCGTCAACGCCATCCTCAAATCCGGCCTCGCCGCGTGCCCACGGCGGCCGAGCCGGTCAAGCCCAGGCCATCGCACACCAACATCCGCGGCGGCTCCTGTTATCAGTGAAGGAAAGGATAAACCCATGCTGACACATTCAACCCTCGACCAGATGCAGGCTCTCGGCCTTGGCGGAATGGCCGCCGCCTATCGGGACCTGGCCGACCAGAGCAACGCCGACGATCTCAGCCGCGACGAGTGGCTTGGCCTGATGCTCGATCGTGAAGCCGTCATGCGTGATGCAACCACGGTGCACTCGTGCCCAAGCGACCGGATCAGGCGATAAAGGCCGTCCCGGTCGGCCTAGGCTCGAAGCAGAAATGCACGTGATCAAAGCGGCTGGCGACCCGGCCTCTGACCCGCCGCGTGCTGGTGCCCGACGCGTCGACCTCACCGAAGAAGCGAACGCCCCCAGGCGCTGACGGTTCTGCTATCGCCCCTGGGAGGATCGGCATGATGATTCGTGAGGGATACTTTTCGGAATGGTGAATTTGATTGATCGATTGATCGAGAGAGAGCCAGCTGGAATGCTCGCAATTAAGCGATGCGGGATGGGGTTGGGCGCGCCAATTGTCAGCTCAACACTATGTTCCTCCCTTTCCTTGAGCGAAACTCACAATCCAGGGCGCTGCCGATCCTAACAGTATTGCCTTCATCATGGCACGGCGACTGATCTGAAATTCCTTCATTCTTACCTCCCGTGAAATGTCGTATCGGTTTCGCCGTGGTGCCATCTCCGCAGACCAATCGGCAGTCTATGTACTCTTCCAACAAAACAGCCGATGCATGACTGTCGGCCCGCGTACGCTATCATCCTCATCTAGCAAACGCCGAATGATACCCTTACCGGATAATCCATATGGATCGAAAAGCTTGATTGGCAGCACATCACCTCAGGTTCCCGCTTCATGAACAAAGTAACGGATGATGTTTTCGGATTTGGAGTAGGGTGAGGCTCGGAATGCCATCGCCGGTCCCCTTAATTAACTACACCGCGCTGCTTGACGTGGTTGGCCTCTAATTCCCCTGATTATTGTTACCATATTGCTGCCATGTGCCTTGAAGAGGCCCCGAACACGCGTCAGCCTCGTTCTGTTTCGGTGGTTTGAGATGCCGGCACGGACGATCCGCCTCGGCGTCTCGAAAGATGTGGCTGCCACCGAAACATGTCCGGCGACAGCCACGCGCCTTGGGAGGCAAAGGCAGGGGGCAAACTTGTTGGAGACCGTCTCCCTGTGCCGCATCGCTACGGTCGCGTGCTGATCGCTGAACAACGAAGAAAAAGCGGCTATCACTGAGAATGGGGCAACGACAGCCGAGTGGCCCTGCGCAGCCGGAGACAAAGCCCTGCGCAGGTCGGGACCTGGTTTGGGGATGGTTCGCCAGGTTGCGAAGTCCGTGCGGATCGACTGCTTTTCTCATCGCCATAGCCACCTCAAGGCCGCGAAATGCGCGTTTCCGTTGACTGCGACTGCGCACGGCGCCAGTCGCCCGCTCAATCGAAAGAATTGGCTTCAGTGGAAGCTCTCCATCGTGGAGAGCAACGAGCCGGTCGCCGACTTCCTTGTCGCTGCCGTCATCCGATAGTTCAGACGCAGCTAAGTCCATCCATGTCGGCGGCCAGAAGACTTCAGTGCAAAGAAAAGGTGCGCGCAACTTCCGCTCACTTATGAGGTAGACAGTCTTGACGACGATCGATCTGCTTCTCGGTTTCAGGTCAAGCGCGAGCGGGGGTAGGATGAACTCCGAGGCTTCCCGTTCCGATCCTTCCCACAGTTCTATCGGCAATGCGAACGCAGCGGCCGCAACGAGCATCAGGACCGCAACGACGCCTTCCAACGCCAGGGTCAACGAGGGGTTCTGGGCAACTGTGCCCCAGATCCAACTGCCTCAAGCATATTCGCGGCTGGAGTATTTGGCCTCCAACGTGGGGTCTTACGCCGTGCCCGTGACGCTTCAACGAATTGGAGTTAGAGAATGCGTTCCAGAGGGGTTGTGCGGGAAGAATTGGTGCGCATTTTCTCGCATGATTTGTTCGATGAGTGCCGGCATGTCCTCGGCAGCTAACCACCCGGTCGTCACCAGCTGGTACACAGCCTCAACGATTCCGCGCCGTGCCAAAACCGCATGTCCGTAAATAGGTTCGGCAGCTACAAGATCTCCACCAAAGGTAAAGATCTTGTTGGACGGCACTGCAACCAGAAATTCAGTCAAAAATCGCGTGCTCGCAGCTGGATTTAGCATCCACGCCCAGCACATGTCGATAAAGACATTTGGGTATTGTTTTGCCAACGCAATAAATTCATTTTCATACGGGTACCCAATATGCATCAGCACGAATTTCACGTCCGGATAGTCCTGCAACAGCCGACATAGGTCGGCTGCGTTGTTTCGAACACGGCCGGCTTGCATGACACCGACTGAAGCAAGATATCCGGTGTGCAATTTCACCGGCAACCCGTATTCTTCAGCCTTGCTTACGCAATAATGAAATAGAAAATCTTGAATAGCCTTCAAATCGTCTGCGCCAGGGGAATGGCGAGCGCCAGTCCGATCAACTTGATGCGGAAAAAGACGGGCCGCAAGGCTTTTTGTCACTGGAGAGAAATCCAGGGCACGGGTGTAGGCTATCTGGCATTTCACTGCGACAGCTTTAGTACCATACTTGAAGAAATATTCATCAATAATAGAAAGCCATTCGTCGAGCGAACTAGGGTATCGGCCCGTTTCTTCCTCGATTCGCGCAAAGTCTGCGGCACTGCACCGGCAGAAACCCAGGATGCTGAGGTCCTGTCCGAGAATATTAGGAGTGGCACTCTCCATGAACGTACGTTGCACCGAGTTGACATGACACAATTCTATGTTCGAACGCTTAAGTATATCCAAGTAAAATCCCGGTTTGACAAACTCGTGATACTTCTCAGCAATCCGCGGAGAAGTCTCGCTTGTAATGTCGCTTTCACCGTAAATTCCCTGAAAAGTGTGACGGAGCGCCAGTCCGTAGCCGGTGTTTTTTATCCGTTTCCAATACGGTGCGAGCAGGGAGTACTTCTCTTCATTTTTGAGATTGGGGCATAGGAAGCGCTGTAGGTCATTCTGCGGCATACCGCAAACTAGAAGGTCCTCCGCCCCATAGTCTTGAAATAAAAAAGACCAATCGTTTGACTTGAACCACTTTGGGTGCACGACCCCGTCGACGCGCTGTCGCTCTTCAATCAAATGTTCGTGGGTGTCCACAAAGGGGGTCTGTTCAACGCAACCGATGATTTGGTGGCGGAGGTCAGGCATAGAGTTTCCTCGGATCGAGTTCTGAGTCACGGGTTGACTAGGCCCAGGGAGATTGGCCCCCAAGGACGTTTAGGTAAGCATGGCGTCTTTCGGGTGTACAGATTGGTTCGAAGTTCCGGGGATAGGCTCCGTCGATACCTGCGATAGTTCCGACCTATTTGTCGCTGTCGAATAGCGGAAGTATGGCGTAGTGCGAAAGCGGGCGATCCTTACGACGCGGCTCAAAGCCCTTCACAGAGAAAATTGAATACAAGCGAGAGCTAGTGCGCGGGAATTATTATTTCATCAGCAACACTGTGTCACGAAGTTTGCTTCCCAGGCATTTTCCCCAACGGCAATGGCGCAGCATCAATCTAACCGGTCAGGCGAGACA
>SAQG01000047.1 GCA_004020315.1 Mesorhizobium sp. | reverse complement strand
AAGCAGTCTAACACGCAAAAGCGCCTCTGCCGCGGCCCACACCGGATGGTTACGGATCAGCATCGGTGGGATCTCCTGTTTTTCTTTTCTCGGCTATCCTGTCGGTCGTCGTTTCATATCGCTCAGTTCAACTCGGCGTGCTTTGGAAAGCATCTGGAGGCTTCTTACATGGGTCGAGTTTCCGTGACCTACATAGGTGCGGCGCCGGCGCGCGCGATCTCAATTCGATAAAAGTCGGTGGAAAGATCCAGCCTGAAGGACAGAGCGTGTCACGCCTCCGAAAGCCCATTCCCGAGCCCGGCTATGACCATAACCACCTAGAACAATGAGATCAGCTGCAATCTGCTGCCCAATCTGAAGAAGAATTTCTGCCGGCGCTGACTGGCGGCTATCCATCACTTCGGATCGTGCCTTCACTCCGTGACTTGCCAGAAAACGCTGCGCGTCCTCCACGCCGGCACGGCACGTCACCTCACCACCACCTTCAACGGTGGCGATCACCACGTCTCTAGCGTCGACCAGGAATGGCAGAGCGTCAACGACGGCGCGCCTGGCCTCGCGTGTGTCACTCCACGCAATCAGAATGCTCTCGGGCCTGAATGGCGCAAGTGTATCAGACGCGACAAGAACGGGGCGGCCCGCGGACAGAATCAGGCTGCCCGCATCCACGGTCCGGTGATGGTCGATCATGAAATCCTGCATTAGAGGCCCGACAACGATCAGATCGGAGGCCCGAGCGTTGAGCGCAAGCTGCTGGGTCGGATTGCCGACTACGCCCCGCCATGAGGCCCGGTCGCTGCCGTTGACGGTACGGAGGAATTCCTCTTTCAGGCAATTCAAGTGACCTTCTATCTCATCGACTTGGCGCCATATCGCCTGTGCGGCAGCCCCGTCCTCCATGCCCCTTGGCATAACGAAATGCCCTTCAGCCGCGCAGAAGGCGATCAGATCGGCGTCATGCATTTTTGCAAGCTCCCATGCGAACGCTACGCGCGGTGCAGCGATGGCATCAATGTCCAGCTGAACCATAATCGTCCTGAAAGCCATCACCCAAGCTCCTTCGCGCTTGGCGCAAGAGGGCCACGAAAACGGGCCAAGGGCCTTGATGCGCGTCAAAAACGAATGAACTCAAATAGTGCTGGTCGCTTCCGTATTTGTGTCAGGGTCCCGGGCGTCGTTGATCTCGATCAACGACCAGTCGATGACGGCCGCTAGTGTTGTTTGGCAAACATTTAGGTTCACGACGGCCCCACAGGGAGTAATCGCCATGAAAACCAATGCCGGGTCCTCGCACTTCGCCTTACAGCCCTTGCCGACAGCGACGAATGGCCAGAAGTTGCTCATCGCAGCAGCTGGCCTTCAGGCCCACGCTCTCAAGGCAATGATGCGGTATCAGGTCGAGACGCTATCTTTCCTGAAGCACCGCTGCGAGCAGAATGTCAAAATGGTCGATGATCTCGTCGCGGGTAGCGAATTCAACGACGCTTTCGATGTGCTCAGCAACTTCCTTCAGAACGCGACCTCGGAATATGCAATGGAAGCCGGCAAGGTAGCCTCGATTAGCTCCAGACTTGCTTCGGAAATCGCGACGCATGTTCGCAGGCAAGCCGAGGCGACGATTGAGGACATGGCAGCAAGCACGGTGGCCTGACGAACTTTGATCGAATCAAGGCCAAAGACACTCGAGGGCAAAGGCATTCCCGATGAGTTTGAAGTGGGTGACTTGTCTTTCGGTGTATTCTGCCCACGCGGCAATTGTCGCTGTAGTGCTTGGGCTAACTACCGTGTTGGTGAGCGCCGATCCCATCGCGCACGGAAGGGCACTGATTGAAGTCAATTGCGCGCGATGCCATGCGGTTGGACAAACAGACGTGAGCAGCCATCCCGACGCACCTGAACTTCGCAAACTTTCGCAGCGTTATCGGCTCACTGATCTCGAGGAGGCACTGGCCGAAGGCATCTCAACCGGGCATCCGGATATGCCTGAGTGGGTTGCCAGCCCCGACCAAATCGAGGCAATCATCGCCTATATTGGCAGCCTGCAAAGACCTTGACCGTTGGGATTGGCAACGCAGGTAGTCCGGGTGCAAAGTAGACGCCCAACAAACGCTCGTGAAATTGATTTGGCGCAATCAGAACAGTGGTGCGGTTGCTAGAGACACTCTTGGGCCTCACGGCCAGAGATGATTTCGCGCGATTGATGGCGATCGATTTCCCGGTATGCGCCGCCTTCCACCAGAAGCACGCAAACAATGGAATACCAATATGAAGGCCTCCGAAGGGAATACCGCCATCGTTACCGGAGCCGTGTCTGGTATCGGCGCTGCGATCGCAATTGAGCTGGCTTCACGCGGGGCACAAGTCACGCCGCGCATCTGGACATGGCATCCAGAGTGCGCACGGTGACGCAGATCGTCTGGGCGGCCGGCAACGCGCGCCTATCAGGTGGACCTAGCAGAAGCGCACTCGGTCGAGCAGATGGTTGCGTTCGCGGTTGAGACGTTCGGTGGGCTGCACCTCGCCGTCAACAACGCCGGCATCGGCGGGCCTAGTGAGGCCAAAGGTCAGTTATCCACTCGGTGACTGGCAAAGGAATGGACGTTAACCGCAACGGCGTCTTCTATGGGCTGAAATATGAGATCGCCGCCATGCTGAAATTTGGGGGGAGGCGCGATCGTCAACATGTCATCCATCCTCGGTTCGGTCGGTTGGCAAAATGCCTGCGCCTATGTGGCGACCAAACATGCGCTCGTGGACTTACCAAACGTCGCGGCCATAGAGTATGCTGCGCAGAATGTTCGTTGGGCCGGCGTTCATTGATACGCCTCTGCTGACGAAGAATTTGGATGCGGAACCGATTGGACATTTAGCCGCATTGCATCCAATCGGCCGCCTGGGAAGTCCAAGCGAAGTGTCGGCACTGACGTGCTTCCTCCTTTCCGGGGGCGCAAGCTTCATCACTGGCAGCTATCATCTCGTGGATGGTGGCTACACGGCCAGATGAGTAGGTGTTGACGGGCACGTTGCTGTTTGGCTCTCGCCCACTTGGAAAATGATCCAGATCAAGGCGGGACCTGCCGCTTCCTCACATCATTAGGGGATGATGTGGAAGCCAATCTCAAGCGCTCCGTTCGGTCGTGAACTCGAACTCGCCGTCCTCGACGAGGACGGCGAACATGCGCTTGTTTTCCCTTGCTCAAAGGGGCGGGAAGGTTGGAAGAACGTCACGACTGGCGCACGCGTTGACATCCACCCGACTCACTGGCGCGACTGGCTGCCTGAGAGGATCCCGGCAGACAACGGCATGTCTCTCCGTGACTCGCCTTAACGTTTGGATTCCACGATCAATGCCATGCGCACGAGATGCGACAGGCTGCTCGCGGCCATCTTGCTCATGACGTTGGCGCGATGGATCTCGACCGTGCGCGGGCTGATGCCTAGATCGTATGCGATCGTCTTGTTCGGCAGGCCCGACACAAGCCCATCCAGCACCTGCCGCTCCCGCTCCGACAGCGTCGACAGACGGCCGCGGATTTCCGAGCTTTGTGGGTGTGTCGCATCGGCTTGGTTGCGGTTGCCCAACGCAGAGCGGATCGCATCGATCAGAATATCGTCGTCGAAAGGTTTTTCGATGAAATCGGCGGCACCTTCCTTCATCGCCTGAACAGCCAGCGCCACATCGGCATGACCCGTCATGACAATGACTGGAAGCGTATGTCCGCGGGTCCGGAGCTGTCGCAGGAACTCGATCCCGTCAATGCCGGGCATGCGCACGTCCGTCACGATACAGCCGTCGAGATTGCCCGTCGCTGTGGCCAGAAAAACCGACGCCGATTCGTATAGGCGTACAGCGAAATCAGACGTCGCCAGAAGAAAACCAAGCGACTTGCGAACGTCGACGTCGTCGTCGACCACATGCACAAGATCGTTACCGGCCATTGGCGACTTCTTCCTTCTGCACGATGCGCAGGGTGAACCGGAAAGCGGTTCCTCCAGCCGGCATTGGCTCGGCCCAGATGTGACCACCGTGCGATTCGACGATAGTGCGGCAAATGGAGAGGCCAACGCCCATGCCCTGCTTCTTGGTGGTGACAAACGGCTGGAAAAGCTGGGCGGAGACGTCCGGCCCGAGACCAGTGCCTGTGTCAATCACGCTTACCTCAGCCATGCCGTCATCACGAGCCACGGTTGTGATTTGCAACTCACGGCGTGGCACACCTTGCATGGCTTCTATCGCGTTGCGCATCAGGTTCAGCAAAACTTGCTGAATCTGGATGCGGTCGGTCAAGACCAGTTCCGCGGCGGGATCGAGCTTGTAGCTGACGCGCACGTCTATTTCTCTTGCGCCGACCAGGGCCAGTGACGAGGCTTCCTCGATGATCGCCGGCAGGCGTTCGACCTGTCGCTCGCTTTCGCCTCGTGCGACGAAGTCCCGAAGATGGCGAATGACGTCTCCGGCTCTCAATGCCTGTTCCGCTGCCTTTTCGACGGCGTCCCTCAGCACCGGCGCGTTCTCTTCCGTGCTTTTTTCGAGAAGCCGTCGGCTGCCCTTGAGGTAATTCGTGATTGCCGTGAGCGGTTGGTTGATCTCATGCGCCAAGGTCGAAGCCATTTCGCCGAGCGCGGTAAACCGCGCCATATGGAGAAGCTCCTGCTGTTGCTCCTGTATTCTTGCTTCCGCTCTGTAGCGTTCGGTCAAGTCCCGGCAGAAACCGGTAAAGAAGCGGCCGGTTCCAGGATGCATTTCTCCGACGGAAAGCTCCATCGGAAAGGTTGAGCCATCCTTACGCATCCCAGTGACGGTGCGGCCGAGCCCGATAATCCGGCGCTCGCCGGTTGATAAATAGCGGTGCAGATAAGCATCATGCTCTTCGCGGTATGGCGACGGCATCAGCAGCTTGACGTTCTGACCCATGACTTCGCTCGACTGGTAACCGAACAGCGTTTCGGCAGCCGTGCTGAAGGATTGAATACTGCCTTGTTCATCGATGACGACCATTGCGTCGGGCACCGTGGCCAGGATCGAACGCAAATGATCTTCGCGCAATCGTAGGGCCGCGTTTGCAAAAGAGAGCTCGCTGACGTCGGTGCCTTCGACAAAAATGGCCGTGACGCGGCCATCGTCCGCCTTGATGGGTTGATAGACGAAGTCGAGGATGCGCTCTTCGACCGGCTCGTCATCCTTGTTGCGAAGGGTGACCTTCACGCCCTGACCCCTGTAGGGCTCGCCCGTTTCGTACACCCGGTCCAGCAGTTCGTAGAAACCCTGACCTTCGAGCTCGGGCAGCGCCTCGCGTACCGACTTTCCTATTACTTGCCTCTGGCCAATCAGGCGCTGATAGGCGGCATTGGTCAACTCATAGACATGACCCGGCTCACGCATCAATGTCATGAACCCCGGGGCTTGCTCGAACATCAGGGAGAGCCGCTCATGCTCGGCCGTGCTGCGCCCTTCGCCGCGAGCGTCGGTCGACAAGTCACGTATTTGTTTGTCGTCCAAATCATGTCCTTTGATCAGCGAACCCGCCACGCAGTCTAATTATCATCATCGCTCTTTCTGCACACGCAAAAACCAATCAGACCGAACAGTCGCGATCGACTCGCTCGCTAGGATTTTTGACTCGCATCAAGGCGTCGAGCGCCGGCGGATGCACTTCATCATCGCATTCAAACGCTCCAGGGAAAGGCGCCCCCAGTGTCCTACAAATCAATTATAGTGAATCTGGCCGTAGATGCATCTCCTGCACCGATGGTGAAGTTGGGGATCGAGCTTGCGGAACGCTTCGGCGCTCACCTTATCGGCCTGGCGGCTGCAGACGTCCCGCCGCTCGTTGCGACCGGCGACGGCATGGTCTACGAAGGCGAGATCATGCAGATCCAGCGGGCAGAAATCGAACAGCGGCTTGCCGAACTGCGTGCCGAATTCGAGAGCCTGGTTCCTGCGTCCATCACCAGCGAATGGGGGCAGGAAGTCTGTAGCCCGACTCCCTTTCTTAGCGTCTCCGCCCGCGCCGCCGACCTCATCGTTACCAGCGGCGGGGAGGGAGAAAATGTCTATCGCGCCGTCGAGATAGGAAGCCTTGTACTCGGCACAGGCCGGCCAGTCCTGATCACCGCAAGCAATGTCGAGCATATCATGGCAAAAACCGTGCTGGTCGCCTGGAAGGACACCCGGGAGGCACGACGGGCGCTGGCCGATGCTTTGCCTTTCCTCGCCAAGGCCAACGAAGTGGTCATCGCCACAATCCATAGCGATCGCGACGACACCATCCGTGACAGCCTCGCCGATGTCGCCGTCTTTCTTGAACACCACGGCATCAGGCGCGAACCGAACTGATCGCCGGCGAGGCTGATGGTGATCGTCTGCTGACATTCGCGCGCTCGATCCATGCTGACCTGGTCGTCTCCGGAGCATACGGCCACAGCCGCCTGCGCGAATGGGCGTTCGGCGGCGTAACGCGTACGCTGATCGGAGAGAGCAGCATCAACCGTTTCATGTCGTATTGACCACCGGTCGCATCAGAAACTTCAAGCCCGCCAGTTTCATCGATCAGAGGGATTCCTGTTGACCGAGATCAATGCAGCGGTCGCCAGCACGGCAATAACCTGCCGGGAAACGGGAGTGAAACGACATGAGTTTTCTCGACTACCTGATTTCAGTTGACGCCAGGACCGCCTTGATGGGCCGCATGATGCAGAAGCTCGGCGTCGACAAACAATTGAAGGTCGTTCCGGACCATGTTGCCGTCACCAATCGGGCGGTGGACCGCTGCCGCTCCTGCGGGCACCAGGATGAATGCTCGACTTGGCTCGACGAACACCAACAAGCCGATGATCCGCCAGACTATTGCCGCAACCGCGACCTGATCGCACGGCTACAGCACGCGGCCGCCCAACGATAGAGTGTCGTGCGGGCATGCTACCGTTCGCGTCACCAGGGCTGCGTGCCGCAGCTTCGCCGATGTCCTGGGGGGTCATCGCTCGCGCAATGTTTCGCATCTGCTGGCTGATATCGTTCCGGCGCATACCGCCCGCGAGCCTGCACTCCGCGCCCATATAAACAGCCGACTGCCCTCAAGCCACGGCTGCCGGCTTTGCTATCAAGGCTGCCATGACAGGAACCTGGGAGCGATGCCTCGCAAAGGCGCACCGCTAACGACAATGCGATGCGCCGGCAGTTCTTGCGCGGGGTGATACGTGCTGATTTGCGGACATCAACAAGGTTGGCCAATAAAGATATATTGACAATGTTTCTTTATGGTGCGATTCCGACCCATATCGATGAACGGCTCCCTTTGAAAGCAAATGCATCGACGCCATCGTGGACGCGACTCCACTCGGCGCGTTGCGGAGCTGTTTGAGTGTGGAAATCATCTTGAGGTCTTTGGGCCTTCGAAAAACAAGAGCGTGCACATGACTGCGAATGGTCGGAGCAAGAGAACGATCATCATCGGTGGTGCCCCGTTGCCGGACATGCTTGACGAGGCCATGATCCGTCTTGTGGTTCACGGCTTTTATGATGAGATTCGCCGCGACGATCTTCTCGGCCCCGTCTTTCATGACGCTATCCAGCCCGAGGCGTGGCCGCGCCATCTGGCTAAGATGTGCGACTTCTGGTCCGCTACGCTGCTCCGGACGTCCCGTTATGAAGGCCGGCCATTACCGCCACACCTGGCGATCTCCGGCCTTGGAGTGGCGCATTTCCGGCGTTGGCTAAAGCTGTTTCGCGCAACCGTGCACCGCATTTGCCCACCCGAGGTTGCGGCGTTGTTTATGGATCGCGCACTGCGCATAGCTCACAGCTTCCGTCTCGCGGTCGCCTTCAGCCGTGGCGAGACTACGATGGGCATAGAACCGATCGCCGAGAAGGAACTGTGATGCCGGGTTCGTGGTGTTTACGGGAGGTAGATCCGTGCGGCTGACTAATTTTTCGGATTATGCCTTGAGAATGTTGATGTATGCGGCCTCTGCCGGTGATCGCCTGATCACGATCGAGGAGGTAGCACGCACGTTTAACGTATCCAAAACGCACCTGAACAAGGTTGCCAACACCCTGACGCGCGGCGGTTACTTGAAGGCGGTCCGCGGTCGCTCCGGTGGCCTTGCCCTCGGGCGGAGCCCCGAGATGATCCGGATCGGCGACGTGGTACGCTTGACCGAGCCAGATTTCGCGCTTGTGGAGTGCTTCGCGACCGGAAATCAGTGCGTGCTCACCGGCTGCTGCAAACTTTCAGGCATGTTCGGCGACGCGATGGCCTCCTTCCAGAATACCCTTGACCGTTACACGCTGGCCGACATCGCGCTGATGCCCAAGGACTTTGTCGGCGGGCTGCCTGCATCCGAGGCTTCGGCGTATCGATAAGCGTGGGTAAGGCCCCGATCTACAATTCAACCCAACGCCGCGCGATTCGCGTTTGCCGGCCCGTGGAGACAAGCATGACTGATCCAAACAAGAACGACACGCCGACGGTCAAGCAATTCGAGTCGGGCGTCGATCTCAGCAATACGCTGCTTCCCATGCTGATAGGCGGGCTTGTTCTGATCGTCGTTGGTGCAATCGCGGTCATGACGTTTGTCTAGTTTTTCCTAGCCAAACGGCAATGCTCATCAACGTTGCGAAAGCGCAAAGAAGGCGGTCTGAGCGGAATCTATGAAGACGCTTCGCAATCACGGAGGACTTCATCGTGAAGGAGCGGAGTTCCATCAGTCCCGACATGGTCGTCGACGAGATCATGAGCAAATGGCCGGCAACGGTGGCGGTGGTGCTGAGTTACAAGATGCTCTGCGTCGGCTGCCCGATAGGCACCTTCCATACCGTGACTGAGGCATGCCATGAGCATCAGATCAACGAGACCGACTTCCTGATGGATCTGGAATCGGCTGTTCGAGCGAGCGGGTGACCGTCAGCCCTTGGTCCGGCTCTCTGAGAGGACTACAAGCCGGTGCGCATCCTTGACCGTGACTTTCTGGCGTCCACTGACAATTATCCCACTCTCTTCCCATTTGCTGAGCAACCGGCTGACGGTATGCAGGGTCGTCCCGGTCATTTCGGCAATGTCCTGCCTTGAAATCGGGAAGTCGATTTCGACGCCGCTTTCGGTCTTCCGGCCAGTCTGATTTGCCAATCGCAGCAGCGCGTGAGCAACGCGCTGCTCGACCTGTTCAGTGGACATCTCCACAACGCGCGTCTGGGTTTCTTGCAGCCTGTTTCCGACGGTCCGGTATGTGGTTGCCCCAAACACCGGGAACCGGCGCGCCAGTTCCGGCCAAAGAGCATTGGGCCAGGCCAGCACCACGCAGTCCACCGCCGCGATGGCGCTGGCGGGATAGGTCGTCCGGCCGAGAGCCGCGGCGACGCCAAAAATTTCGCCTTCGCTGATGTATCTGGCGATGACCTGCTGTCCGTCCGGTGTGGTGCGGACGACGCGTATATGCCCGGCGATCAGCACGAAGAACGAATGGGCCTCGGTTTCCTGCTCGAAGATCGTCGAGTCCTTGGCATAGCGGGACGATCGAGCGCTTCGGAGTATCTCGCTCTGCTCTTCAGGCGCCATCCCCTGGAAGAGCGGCAGCCGCGATATCAGTGATCGGTCCAGCGCAGCCAAGCAGAATCCTCGTCAGTCGTGCGGCAGACCTTTCTTACCCCGAGTTTGCGCCAGCGCAAATTCTCCCGGGGCAGATCAGGCTAAATGACATGGAACGGCCAAATGCCGCGAAGACGAAACAAAGGACAAATCGATGAAACTCTCCATCCTGGCCGCCGCAATCTCCATCCTCGCGATCGTCGGCGGCGCAAACGCGGAAGAGCACGTGGTGCAGATGCTCAACAAGGGCGAAAAAGGCGCGATGGTCTTCCAGCCGGCCTTCGTCAAGGCCGCGCCCGGCGACACCGTCAAGTTCGTACCGACCGACAAGACCCACGACGCCCAGTCAATCAAGGGCATGATTCCGGATGGCGCAGAACCGTTCAAGGGGAAAACGAACGAGGAAATCACCGTTACGCTGACCCAGGAGGGTGTCTATGGCGTCAAATGCGCGCCTCACTACGGCATGGGCATGGTCGCGCTGATCGCGGTCGGCAAGCCGGTCAACCTCGATACGGCCACGGCGGCCAAGCATGCCGGGAAAGCAAAGAAGGTGTTCGCGGACCTGCTCAGCCAGGTTCCGGCCAACTGATCAACACCGATCCAGCCGTGCCTGCCCCGATGTGGGCAGTTTGGGTCGGACCGACCGAGGGCGGCGGTTCATCCGGCCCTTTTTCATCTTGAGACACAACTATGGGTATTCCACGTCTGCGGGCCTACTCCGGGCCCGCGATCCTTTCCTACGGGTTCAGGCCCTTCTTTTTCCTCGGCGCGCTCCATGCCGGGCTCTCCATCATGCTTTGGCTGCCGATGTATGCAGGCGAACTCGATGCTCACAGCGCGTTTGTTCCAGTCGACTGGCATGTGCACGAGATGCTGTTCGGCTATCTGCCGGCGATCGCTACCGGGTTCCTGCTGACCGCCATCCCGAACTGGACCGGCAGGCTGCCCGTGCAAGGTCCACCATTGCTGGCACTGGTTATCCTCTGGATTGCCGGGCGCGCCGCCGTCTTCTTCTCGGCGAATATCGGCTGGGAAGCAGCCGCTGTCATCGACGTGGCTTTTCTGCTTGCGGTCACGGCTGCGGCGGCCCGCGAAATCGTCGTGGGAAGGAACTGGCGCAATCTCAAAGTGTTGCTGCCGCTGGCCGTTCTCGCCTGCGCCAATGGCGCGTTCCATGTGGAGGCGCATCTTCAAGGCACATCGGACATCAGCCGCAGGCTCGGCATCGCCGCGGCGATCATCCTCATCTCGCTCATCGGCGGGCGCATCATTCCGAGCTTCACGCGCAACTGGCTCGTCCGCGAAAACCCGGGCAGGCTTCCAGCACCCTTCGACCGTTTTGACGTGGCATCGATAGCCATCTCGGTTGCCGCGCTGGGTACATGGACGGTTATCCCGGACAGCAGCACCTCGGGACTGCTCATGGCCGCCGCCGCAACTTGCCAGGCATGGCGTTTGTCGCGCTGGGCGGGAGAGCGCACCATACGGGATCCGCTCGTGCTTGTACTCCATGCAGCATACGCCTTTGTGCCGGTCGGTCTTGCCTTGGTCGCGGCGTCGATCTTCTTTCCCAACGCCGTGCCCGCTGCGGCGGGGTTCCACGCCCTTGGCGCCGGCGCGATCGGCTCGATGACGCTTGCTGTAATGGCCCGGGCAACGCTCGGACACACTGGGCGAGAGCTCAAGGCAGGAAGAGGAACGTCGTTTGTCTTCGCGGCCATCCTTCTGGCGGGATCATTGAGAACCCTGGGCGCCTTCGTCCCTGATGATGGAGTGATCCATCTGGCGGGCGCCGCATGGGTGGCGGCATTTGCCGGTTTCATTCTGGTCTACGGAACCGCATTGATGAGGCCAAAGGCGCGGTGAAGCGGGCGGCGGCACACCCGCGATGGTCGACAGAACCTGTGGAACTGCTTCTATTTGTCAGATGCCGAGGTACCCGAGGATCAGCTTCCTCCACCCCGGTCGGTCCCGCACCAACCTGAATCCCAGATTGTCGGGAGGCGTTCCAACGGCACAGCCCCCGCTTTTGCCGTCGCTGACGAAGTTCGACATATAGGTCCTGTGAAATCCTTCAACGACATGGACGCCGCAATTGTCGAGGGAATTCGCAACCCCAGTTCCATCCGCCGCCAGTGTTGCGCGGACAAAGCATGTCGATGTCCACTCCCAGACGTTGCCGGAAAGATCGGCGAGGCCACGGGAGTTCACGCCAAAGGAGCCTCGGCTCCTCGGCAAGGGGTCCGGGCTGCGATCGAGTTGGGCCTCGGCCTTGTAGCGGGCAAGCCAACGCTTGGCGGGGTTGTTGGCGTCGGCTTGGAGCCCCTCAAATCCGCCTCTGAAACGCTCTGCTGCCGCAAAGGCCCATTCCTCGTCTGTAGGCAGCCGCCAGTAATCGCCGGTCGCTTGAGAATACCACCGGGCATAGGCGCTGGCGTCGAGATAACTCACTCCGGTCACCGGCGCATTGGGCGGGATCTCACGTGTCTCCTGTGGCGACTGGCAGGCACCGGCCTTCACACAGTCTGCATAGTCGGCCACGCTGACCTGATAGGTCATGATTTCGATGGGCTTGTTGAACCGTCGCTTGAGGCGGGGATTGGCTTGCGGATGTTCGCCCCGCAGGAACTCGCCCGGCAGGGAATAGGTGATCGAACCGGGAGGCAAGGTGACCGTGATGGTGACAGGGTGGAGTCGATGTCCACTCCAGCTGACGGCGGACAAGCCTATCGGCACCGTTGCGGCCGCGATGGCGACCGAGGCAACCTTCAGGAAGGAAAGCGGCATGGCTTTTTGTCCATACCCGGACAGCGAGTGCTGTCCGGGTAATTGCGGTGTCGTCAGTTTGTGGCGATGGCTTTAGGAGCCTCGACCTGCGTCATCAGGTCGTCATTCCACTCACCTTCGACCATGAAATGAGCCGTAGCTCCGAGTTCCACAGCCTCGATCAGATTGTGGTTCACGTAGGCGTAGACCCCCGGCTGCAGGAAAGTGTAGAGCGCCGCGCCCGCCGATCCGCCGCGAATGAACCAGGTTTCCAGATCCTTGGCCGGCGTGTTGGCAAATTTGCCCTCTTCCCAGACGTAATCGCCGTGACCGCCAATCAGGTGCGGGCGCGTATCGCGGTTGGCTTGCGAATGGACGATCAATACCGTTTCGCCAACATTCGCCTTCATCGCGTTGTCGCCGGTCAGTGATCCGACCTTGCCGTTGAACACCACATGTGTCGGGATCAATCCGCGCATCACTTTCATCATGTCGTCGTAACCGTCGCCGGCCGTTTCATAGCTCTTGAAGTTGCCGTTCTCGTCACGCGGGATATAGAAGTCGTTTTCGCCGATATAGAAGATCCTGTCGTATTTGACCGGCTTTCCCTTGTCGTCCTTCAGACCATCTCGCGGCAGGACCATGATCGCGCCGCTCATGCCGGATACGACATGCCAGGGGATCATCGAGCCGCCGGGCGCGCAGTGATAAACGAACGTTCCCGAGCGGGTAGCCTTGAAACGCAGGGTCACCTGCTCGCCAGGATTGACCAGCGTGAGTTCGCCGCCGCCCAGCGCCCCGGTTGCGGCATGGAAATCGATGTTGTGGGCGAGCGTGTTGGTGTCCGGATTGATGAGCGTCAGTTCGACGTAGTCGTCCTGGTGCACAACCATCAGCGGGCCGGGAACAGAGCCGTTGTAGGTCATGGCATTGAGCGTCGTGCCGTCGGCATCGATGACAACAGGCTTCTCCTCGATCGTCATGGTGAATTCGACGATCTTCGGGCCGCCCTTGGCGACCTGATCGTGCGGATGGACGAACGGCGGTGCCACGAGCTTGACCTTCTCGCGGGCAAGTGCCCCGATGTCTGCCGGGGCGAACGTTGCGGAAAATGCCGGCATCGCCGCCACGGCGGCAGCGCCGATGGCTGCTCCGAAGAGGGCTTCGCGTCGCGTGAACATGTCAGTCTCCTATCTATCAACCGTTGTGGATGAGTAGAATTTACCTGACCAGACGCATTGTTTCTTTGCGTTGGCGCAAATTGAGGAGTTAAAGCTTGGCGAGAGATAGACTTGGATACGGCAATCTTGCGCGTTATTCGAGTTTTTGGGTTGTGTTCGAGCCAGACACATGCAGTGGCGAAGTTTTCCGAACCAGCGCCGCTATCCGCACTTGGCTCCCGATCAGTTGTCTAGCTTTCGTCCCGATCGATCAGGATCCGCTCGGCAGCTCCGTCGAGATCCTCGTATTGACCGCTCCTCAAAGCCCACAGGAAGCCGGACAGACCTAGCGCGCCGAGAAAAAGAGCTACGGGTATGAGATAGACAAGCGTCGTCATGAGGATCGTGCCAATGCGCCGGCAGTGGAACGTTTGCCGCGCGTACCAACCGTCTCGGGTGAGCTCGCGGCAAAGCCTTGCAGCCTCAGCGCATTGCCAATGACAAGCAGTGACGAAGCCGACATCGCGATTGCCGCGATCAGCGGCGTGACGTGCCCCAGAATGGCGATCGGCACGGCGATGGTGTTATAGACGATTGCTATGGCGATGTTTTGCCGGATCAGTCGTCCGGCCTTTCGCGAGATGTCGAGGGCAAGGGGTACTGCCGAAAGGCTTTCGCGCAGGAACACGAAATCCGCCGCTTTGCGGCCGACATCGGCCGCCGTGGCTGGAGCGATCGAGACGTGTGCCGCGCCCAGCGCAGGGGTGTCGTTGAGGCCGTCGCCAACCATCAGCACCTTGTGGCCGTCTTTCGCCAGCGTTTCGATATACTCGACCTTGCCCGAAGGGAGCAGCGCCGGAACAAAGTGATGGATGCCCAACGTCGCCGCGACCTCGCCGCAAGCAGCTGCGGTATCGCCCGACAGCATTTCCACGGAAACCCGGGCATTGTTCAATTGCTCGACGGCCGCTCTGGCGTCTGAACGCAGCGCGTCCTCGAAGACAAAGGACGCGACAATGATCCCATCTTTGGTCAGAACCGTTCCGCCGTATCCGCTTTCGCCGGCGGTTCGGGCCTTCCACCCGGCCCAGCCGCGCCGGCCAAGCCGCCAGGTGCTTCCCATGGCGGTAGCTTCGATCCCGAAACCAGGGTGCTCGCTGACGGACTCGAGCTTCGGCTGAGCAGCAAAGCCCGCAGCGCCGGCTATGGCCATTGAGAATGGATGGCGGGAATGCACGGCCATGTCGCCTGCGATGGCCAGCATGGCCGGATCGATGGACGACGCGTTGACGAGCCGGGGCTGTCCGAGCGTAAGCGTTCCTGTCTTGTCGAACACCGCCGTGTCGATCGCCGCCAGACGCTCCATGGCCGAACCATCCTTGACCATGACGCCGCTTTCGAACAGACGCCGCGCAGCGACCACCTGCACGATGGGCACGGCGAGACCGAGCGCACACGGGCAAGTGATGATGAGAACGGCGATGGCGATCGTTACTGCCTGGTGCCAATCGCCGGTCGCCGCCATCCAGCCAAGGAACGTCACCAAGGCGGTCAGATGGACCACTGGAGCATAGAGCGCTGAAACGCGGTCGGCGATCCTGCGATAATGCGCGCGACCGCCCTCGGCGGCTTCCATCAGCCGGACCATCTCGGCCAGGAAGGAATCCTTTGCGGCGGCTGTTGCTTCGATGATCAGCGGGCCTGTGAGATTGAGCGTGCCGGCCTGCACGGTTTCGCCTGATGACACGGTTCTGGGTGTGCTTTCACCGGAAACCAGTGAACAGTCGAGATCGGAAGAGCCTTGAATGATCTTGCCGTCGACGGGAATCCTTTCGCCGGCGGTGACCAGCAGCTGCAAGCCGGGTTCGATCTCCTCAACCGGCAGGTAGTCGCGCGAACCATCCTCGCGCAGCACCATGGCGCCCCGCGCCGCCAGCCGTGACAGGCCGTTCACGGCGGTCCGGGCACGCTCGCGCATCACGTGATCCAGCGTGCGGCCGATCAACAGGAAGAACAGCAGCGACACCGACGCATCGAAATAGGCGTGGTCGCCATGGTTGATGGTCTCGTAGAGGCTCATTGCGTAGGCGAGCGAAACGCCAACCGCAATCGGCACGTCCATGTTCATGCGCCCGTGACGCAACGCATTCCATGCCGATCGGAAATAGATTCCGCCGGCGAAGGCGAGCGCCGGGATAGCGATCAGCGCCGAGACCCAATGGAACAGGTCACGCGTCGCGCCTTCCGCGCCCGACCAGACCGAGACGGAAAGCAGCATGATATTGCCCGCAGCAAAGCCGGCGACCGCGACGGCCCGGATCAGTTCCGAAAGCGTCTTGTCTTTTTCATGAATCTCCGGATCGAAAAGATGCGCCGGGTAGCCCAGCAGCTCTAGTGCAGCGACGATGGGAGGAGCCTCGTTCCCACGCCACTGGACCGAGACCCGTGTGGTCGAAAGGTTGACACGAGCGCGCTCGACGCGATCGAGCTTTCCGAGAGCCGTCTCGATCGCCTGGATGCAGGCGGCGCAGTGAACCGTCGGCACCGACAGATCGGTCTGGCGAAGGTCATTGCCAAGCGAGCGGCTTGCCAACCTGATCTCTTGGCTCGATGGCAAGCTGGATGTCGCTCCGTCCAGATCCAGCGCCATTTCAGCGCCCGGCGCACAGCAGCTCATTGCAGTGCTCCGTGAGAAATCATGATCCGGCGAACGTCGCGATAAGATTCTGCCAGACCGGCATCCGTGTCGACTTCGACGATCCAGACGCCATCCCTTGGTGTGTGCCGCGCGGCAAATTCCTGGCCCGAGGCAACGGCGAGAGTGACGGCTTTGTCCGCGCCCTCGTAGGCAGGATGACGAAACAGCACCTTGACGCTACGCAAGGGAACCGGCTTGCCGGCGGCATCGCTGAGACTGTAGCGGACTTCGCCCCAAGAGATCGTCAATTTGCCGGTCCAGCCGAGTGCCGCCTGCGCACGCCCTTCCTCGGCCTTTCGGTTGAATTGCTGGCTGGCCACATAGGTGTTTTCGACGACAAGACCGGTCCAGCTTGTGCTGGCGAATGTCGCCATGGTCAGATTGACTGCGATGACCACACCAAAAAAGGCGAGAATGGTGGCCAGCATGTGCCTGCCGGTGAATTCGCGGGTTTTTTGCGTATTGGCGCTCATCTGGCGATCTCCGGGGCGTTGAAGGTGGCGGTGTATTCGTCGGTTTCGAAACTCGCCTTGTCCTCGACGCGGAATTTGAACGTTTGCGTTGCGCCTCCGACCCGGTCCGCCGGTTGGCGCACAAAAACCTTCAGCATCTTCAGGCGGTCGGGTTCGACCGCGACGGCGAAGGACCGGTCTGCCGGAAGGTCGATACCAACGACGCTCATTTCGGCTCCCCGCAGGCCCTGCATCGTAACAACGATCGTCCTTGGCTCGGGGATCATGTTGAGCAGCTTTACGGTGTAGCCGTTGCGGATTGAACCGTCGGACAGCGTGACGAATTGCGGGTTGCGGTCGTGCAGAACGTTGACCTCGAGCCGGTCGCGCGTCAGCAGCGAATAGAGCAGCGCAATGCCGACCGCCGACCACGCGCCCATGTAGATGAAGGTGCGCGGCCGGAAGATCTTGCGGATATGGAAATGGGCTAATTTTTCGGAGAATGCGCCGCCGTCGGTCCTGACGAGCGACGGGTTTGCCGAGCAAGAGCCGCCTGCAGTCGCCACCGCCATATTGGCGTTGTAATCGGACAGGGTCGCATAGGAGATCAGCCCGCGCTCCTTGCCGAGCTTGTCCATAACGCTATCGCAGGCATCGATACACAGCGCGCAAGTGATGCATTCGAGCTGCTGGCCGTCGCGAATGTCGATCCCCATCGGGCAGACGGCGACACAGGCATTGCAATCGACGCAGTCGCCGACCGGCTGCCCCGCGGCCTGGACCTTCTTGGCGTGCCGCGACCGAGGTTCGCCGCGCCAGTCATTATAGGTCACGGTGAGCGAATTTTCGTCGAGCATGGCCGCCTGGATGCGCGGCCAAGGGCACATGTAGGTGCAGACCTGCTCGCGCATCAGCCCGCCGAATGTGTAGGTGGTCGCCGTCAGCACGCCAATGGTGATGTAGGCGACGGGTGCAGCGGTGCCGGTAAAGACCTCGCCAATCAGCGTTGGCGCGTCGGCGAAATAGAAGATCCAGGCGCCGCCGGTCGCTGCCGCTATGGCCAGCCAGATCGCGTGTTTCGATACACGCAGCACAAGCTTGCGCGCGGTCCACGGACCGGCGTCGAGCTTCATGCGGGCATTGCGATCTCCCTCGATCGCGCGCTCCACAACCAGAAACAGATCGACCCATACGGTCTGCGGACAGGTATAGCCGCACCAGGCTCTGCCAACTGTGGATGTGATCAGGAAAAGGCCGATGCCGGCCATGACGAGAAGGCCGGCGACATAGAAGAATTCCTGCGGCCAAATCTCGATGAAGAAGAAATAGAAGCGGCGGTTGGCAAGATCGATCAGCACGGCCTGATCGGGAGCAAACGGACCTCGATCCCAGCGCAGCCAGGGCGTCAGGTAGTAAATGCCCAGCGTGATCGCCATCACCAGCCACTTGAAGCGGCGAAAGCTGCCCGAGGCGCGCTTGGGAAAGATCTTCTTGCGCGGTGCATACAGCGGCTGGCGGACCGTGGCGGAGTTGACCGCCTCGGCTTCGAGCCGTTCTATCTGCGTATTATCCAGCACGAGAAACTCCAGTCGCGCAGCTTATGATTTCGGCGTGCGCAGTCGGACTTCGTTCTTCGGCCGGTGCGCGAAATGCCGCGTTGAACAAGCCTTGCCGCAGGGTGGTCTGCTGCGCGTTGATGCAAGTCAATCGCGAACGCCGGAATGCAGTCGAGACCCGGCGCAAGCCGGGCCTCGTCGCTTGGCTGGCGAAGGGTCGGGAATAGGACCCCCCTCTATTCCCCACCACCAAGCGAATGGATGTAGACCGCGAGCTCCTTGACCTTGGTCTCGCCGAGACGCTCAAGCCAGGCTGGCATGACGCCATGCTTGGGGGCGCGGATCTGCGCGGCGATTGCCGTTTCGTTCGACCCGTAGAGCCAGATCGCATCGGTCAGATCGGGCGCGCCGAGCTCTTTGTTGCCTTTTGCAGTGTCGCCATGGCAGGCCACGCAATTTTCGGCGAAAACCTTGGCGCCCGGCTCGACCAGTGTTGCATCTTGAACCGGGCCGGACAGGCTGGCGACATAGGTGCTGACCTGTGCGACCTGGTCGCCGGTGATGATCTCGCCAAAAGCCGGCATTTCCGACAGGCGTGTATCCGGAACGGATGCGAAGCGGATGCCGTGCGTGATCGTTTGCTGAATCTGCTCGGCCGTGCCGCCCCACAACCAGTCATCGTCATTGAGGTTGGGAAAGCCTTTGGACCCCTGGGCACCGGAAGCGTGGCACTGCACGCAATTGACCTTGTACGCAGCGCTGCCGGCGGCAACAGCGAATTCGCGCAGCGCGTCGTCGCCGGCAATCTCCGAAGCGGTTTTCGATTGTATCGCTGCGGCATACTTGGCCTTGGCGAGTTCGGCCGCGGCAAGTTCCTTCTTGACATCGTTGCGGCTCGAATAGCCGAGCACGCCCTTGGTCGCCGAGGTCAGCATCGGCCATGCCGGATAGGCGATGGTGTAGCCGATTGCCCAGACGATGGTGATGTAGAACGTTATGACCCACCAGCGCGGAAGTGGGTTGTTGAGCTCCCTGATGCCATCCCACTCGTGGCCGGTGGTGGAGATGCCCGACACTTCGTCGATATGTTCATCGCTCATGATCAGTCGTCCTTCAGAGGAATGCGGGCGGCTTCATCGGCCTGCTTGCCACTCCCGGGACGGAATGCGAAGGCCACTACGCCGACGAAGAAGAGTGCCATGGCAAGCAGGGCCCAACTGTCGGCGAACTCTCTCATCCAGTTGTAATCCATGGTCTTTCTCCTCAGCGGTAGCCGGCGGCTTCGTCATAGGTCTTGAAATCGACCAGCGTGCCGAGCATCTGCAGGTAAGCCACCAGGGCGTCCATCTCGGTGACCTGTTGCGGATTGCCGTCGAAGTCGCCGAACTTCGCCTTCGGATAGCGGCCTTCCAGATCGGATGTGTCGGCATTGGTATTGGCCTGCGCAATCAGGTCACCTGCGGCGTGAGCGATCATGTCATCGGAGTAGGGGACACCGACGCGCCTGTTGGCGATAAGGTGCGTCGAGAAGTCCTTCACTTCGATTGGAGTATTCTTGAGGAAGGCATAGCTCGGCATGATCGATTCCGGCACCACCGAACGCGGCTCAACAAGATGCTGAACGTGCCACTCGTTCGAGTAGCGATCTCCGACCCTGGCGAGGTCCGGCCCCGTGCGCTTGGATCCCCACTGGAACGGGTGATCGTACATCGACTCTGCCGCCAGGCTGTAGTGACCATAGCGCTCGACCTCGTCACGGAAGGGCCTGATCATCTGGCTGTGACAGAGGTAGCAGCCCTCACGCACATAGATGTTGCGCCCGGCGAGTTCGAGCGGCGAGTAGGGCCGCATGCCTTCGACCTTCTCGATCGTGTTGTCGAGATAGAAGAGCGGTGCGATTTCGACGATACCACCGATCGTCACCACCAGGAGGGAACCAACGAGAAGAAGCGTGGCGTTCTTCTCGATGATCGCATGTTTGTCCATCAAGCCCATTTTCTGGTTCCTTATTGTGCGGGCTGAAGGGCGGGGATGGAGGCTGGCATCGGCTCCTCCTCGCCTTGGTAGCCGAGGATAGTCATGGTGATGTTCCAGGTCATGATGACAGCACCGGCGAGATACATCGCGCCACCCATTGCTCGCATGACATAGTAGGGATGCATGGCGGCCACGGTCTCGGCGAACGAGTAGACCAGGAAGCCCTGCTCGTCGTACTCGCGCCACATCAGGCCCTGCATGATGCCGGAAACCCACATCACCGCGGCGTAGACGACGATCCCCAGGGTCGCCAGCCAGAAGTGCCAGGTAACGAGCCGCAGCGAATAGAGCCGTTCACGGTTCCACAGCTTCGGCACCATGTAGTAGATCGCGCCGAACGAGATCATGCCTACCCAGCCGAGCGCGCCCGAATGGACATGCCCGATGGTCCAATCGGTGTAGTGCGACAGCGAATTGACGGCTTTGATCGACATCATCGGGCCTTCGAAGGTCGACATGCCGTAGAAGGCGATGGCCATAACCATCATGCGGATGATCGGGTCGGTGCGGAGCTTGTCCCAAGCGCCGGACAGCGTCATCAGGCCGTTGATCATGCCTCCCCAAGAGGGCATCCAAAGCATGATCGAAAACACCATGCCGAGCGTTTGCGCCCAGTCCGGCAGGGCGGTGTAGTGCAGGTGATGCGGCCCAGCCCAGATGTAGAGAAAGATGATCGCCCAGAAGTGGATGATAGACAGCCGGTAGGAATAGACTGGCCGGTTCGCCTGCTTGGGCACGAAATAATACATCATGCCAAGAAAGCCGGCTGTCAGGAAAAAGCCGACGGCATTGTGCCCGTACCACCATTGCGTCAAGGCGTCCTGGACGCCGGAGAAGGCGGAGTAGCTCTTGGAACCCAGGAGAGACGCCGGCATCGATAGGTTGTTGATCAGGTGCAGCATCGCGATGGTCACGATGAAGGACAGATAGAACCAGTTGGCGACGTAGATATGCGGTTCCTTGCGTTTCAGGATGGTGCCGAGGAACAGGACGAGGTAGGCGACCCAGACGATGGTCAGCCATATGTCCACATACCATTCGGGCTCGGCATATTCGCGGCTCTCGGTGATGCCGAGCAGGTAGCCGGTCGCGGCCATGACGATGAAAAGCTGATAACCCCAGAACACGAACCAGGCGAGATTGCCGCCGAACAGCCGGGCGCGGCTGGTGCGCTGCACGACATACATGGACGTGCAGATCAGCGCGTTGCCGCCGAAGGCAAAAACGACGCCGGATGTGTGCAATGGCCGCAGGCGGCCGAAGTTGAACCAGGGCTCGATGTTGAGATCCGGGTAGGCGAGCTGCAGCGCGATGACCACACCCACAAGCATGCCGACCACGCCCCAGAACATGGTGGCGATGGCGCCGTAGCGGATTGGCCCGTCCATGTAGGCAGAAGGATCGACCGATGCTGCTGGCACAAAGCTGGTGTTGCGCAGAAGGACGACGACAAAGCCAAGCAGCACGAAGAACAGCACCCACATGTGCTGACGAAACGGCTCGTCCACGCCGAAGCCGGCTGCCACCAGCGCCAGAAAAGCGAAAAGGCCCAAAGCGACGATTTCTGTGCCGAACTTCATGACATGTCCCCGACCGCTGATCCCGATGCGCGGACGCCAATCCGCAGCAAGACCAATTCCGCGGCTACATCGTCGCCGCCTTGATCCAAATCAAAGCTGCATGGTTTTGGATTGGGCAGCGTTGGTTTTGCGAACGAGTGGGAGGCGGCCATTGAACGAAGAGAAAGGGCGGGGATCGTCGCTGTTCGAAGTGCGCCGCGAGAATTCGATGCTAGCTGGCCGATCCGGCAGAGAGGCAATCCCAAGCGCAGTGATGAAGCGCGCGCACAGGGAAAAACTGCAGCTCTGTGATGCTCTGGAGAAAATCGCGGACGCTTTGCCGAATGTCGATCGCCTGAAGTGCCTTGGCATAGCCAACGCAATCGTTCCGTTGTTGCGCAATATTCATCAATATGAAGAAACGATCATCTTTCCCGCCTATGAGGCCGCTACAGGCGGCAGCAATGCCAACCTTGCCTCAACCCGGCGATTGCGCGCCGAACACGTCGAAGACGAATGCTTTGCCGGGGAGGTGACTGAAATCCTGCTGGCGATCGGCCATGGCGAGACAGTCGAGAATGCCGAAGCGGTCGGCTTCATGCTGCGTGGCTTCTTCGAAAGCATGCGCCGTCACATCGCATTTGAACGCGAGCATGTCTTGCCGGCGATCGGGATCATCGACCAAGGCGCAATCTAAGCGCCGGAGCGTCGCTCCAGTCGGCTTAGGCTGTCGATAGTCACATGCCGGTTGTTCTCGATCCGGATCACGCCGTCCGTTCTTAGCCTGGTCAGCTGGCGGCTCACCGTCTCGATCGTCAGCCCAAGAAAGTCGGCGATGTCGGCGCGTGTCAGCGGCAGGTCGAAGGTCGCCGATCTTGCGGTAGGTTTGGCCGTGGGATCGATATTCCTGGCGATCATCAGCAAGAAGCTTGCCACCTTTTCCGAAGCGGTCTTGCGCCCCAGCGTCAGCATCCAGTCGCGTGCTTCGTCGAGCTCGTTCAGCGTCTGCTTGAGCAGGCGATGCTCGAGTTCCGGCGATTCCTTCATCATCCGTTCGATGGCGGCCTTCGGAAACGAACACAGGGAAACGGCGGTTGCGGCTTCCGCGTTGATCGCGCTTTCCACCTTGAACGGCCGTCCCAGAAAGTCGGGCGCAAACTGGAGGCCGACGATCTGCTGGCGACCGTCGGAAAGGCTCTTTGTCAGCTTGACCACACCCGAAAGCACATTCGAATAGCTGTCGACGGTCTCGGCGTCGCCGATCAGTTCGATCCCGGGCTCAACCCTGTGTTTTGACGAGGTCTTGGCGAGTGCGACCAACTGGTCGGGATCGAGCGCACCACAGACTCCGCGATGCCGTGCCTCGCAAGACTGGCAAAGTACTGGAATGCCGGCACTGTGAACGTCCTCCCGCACTGTCATCATAATCGTCCCGACGGATCAAAGGTGCCGGCAAGATAACACCAGCGGCTGCAAATCCCTTGCGGCAGTTTGTCCGCAGAGGGCCTTGACCGAAATCAAGGCGACGGTGCGGATCTGGAGCCAGAATTCAGCCTTGCAAGGATGATGGAAGGCGACATGCGACCGGAATTGGCTGCCAGACTTGGCGAGAATGTCCCCCGCTACACCAGTTACCCGACCGCGCCGCATTTTCATTCAGGCGTTGATGCTGCCGTCTATCGTGGTTGGCTGCAGGGGCTCGATGATGGCGACGAGATCTCGCTCTACCTGCACATCCCCTACTGCGACAAGCTTTGTTGGTTCTGTGCGTGCCACACCAAGCAGACACGCCATTACGAACCGGTGACCACGTACCTGCGCTCACTGCACGCTGAAATAGCTACCGTCGCCAGTCTTGTCGGAGGTAAGGGCCGTGTGGGTGCCGTCCATTTCGGCGGTGGCTCGCCGACGATGCTCAAACCCGAGGATATGGTGGCGCTGGGAACTGTCCTGCGCAACAGTTTCGAGTTTCTTCCCGGCGCCAAGATCAGTGTCGAAATCGAACCCAACGATATGGACGATGCTCGCCTGGATGCACTCGCCGAAATCGGCATGACGCGGGCGAGCCTCGGCGTCCAGGACTTCGATCTTAAGGTGCAGAAGGCGATCAACCGCGAGCAGAGCTTTCTGCAGACCAAAGCGGTAGTCGAGGGCGTTCGTTCGCGCGGCGTCGAATCTGTTAATCTCGACCTGCTTTACGGCCTGCCGCACCAGACGAGGGAGAGCGTTTCCTCTACGGTTTCGCAGGCACTGACTCTGGAGCCGGACAGGATGGCGCTTTTCGGCTATGCGCATGTGCCCTGGTTCAAGAAGCACCAGACGATGATCGACGAAGCGTGGCTGCCGAATTCGGTCGAACGCTTCGCTCAATCGCAAATTGCTGCTGGCCTTATGCTGAAGGCTGGGTATCAAGCCGTGGGGTTCGATCATTTCGCCAGATCCGGTGATGCGCTGGCCGTTGCGGCACGGACCGGAACCTTGCACCGGAACTTCCAGGGCTATACCGAGGATCGCTGTGAGACATTGATCGGGCTTGGTCCTTCATCGATCAGCCAGTTCCGCCAGGGCTATGCACAGAACATGCCGGCGACCGCCGAATACGGACGCATGGTGGAGCAGGGAGGTCTGGCTGCTGTGCGCGGCATCGAGTTGTCGGAAGATGACCGCGTGCGCGGCTGGATTATCGAGAGGCTGATGTGCGATTTCGCCTTCTCGGCGATCGATCTGGTCGAACGCTTCGGCGAAATCGGCCAGAAGCTTCTGCTCCAGGCGAGTTCCGTCGCCCTTCGTGATCCTGCTCGGTTGTTGGAACTGAATGGCGACAGTTTCGTAGTGCCGGTGGAAAATCGTCCCTTTGTTCGCAGTATAGCGGCCAGGTTCGACAAATATTTCGAAACCGGTAAAGCCAAGCATTCGGTGGCAGTCTGAGCACCGGCCTGATCAGAAATGCTCCCCGGTCTTGAATGGGCCGATTCGGGTGCCAGCGGCGATCAGATAGGCGGTCGACCAGCCAATGAGCAGAAACCCGTTCACCCCCTCGAGCGCCGCCAGCACGCGCCACCCGTGAGCGGGTACTACATCGCCATAGCCGACCGTCGAAAATGTAATGGTCGAGAAATACAGTGCGGTTTCGAAGTCGGCAAAGATATCGAGCAATCGGTAGAGCCCTGCCCATAGCCAAACCTCAGAGGTTATGATGGCAAACAGCCCCATCACTACACTGATCATCGCGACTATACGGCTGCGGCGACCGTGCATGCGAAACCGTGCGACCAGATGCCCCATCGCATGGGTAACGGCGATCAGACCGAAGGTGTGAATCAGGACCGTCATGCTTATGACGATCGTGCCGACGAAAAGATTGATGGCCATGCGACGAAATTAGGAATTTCTCGGGGTGCGTTCCTTGCGAGAAATCAAAACCGGCCGAGTTCGCCGAGGCCAGCCTGTTCGCCACAGACGGTTAGGGCGGGAGCGAGACGAAAGAACAAGAGGAAACAGGCCGATGCACCCTCATCACGGTTGAACGGCGCAGATCGTCGACCGCGTCAGGAACCGCTTCTCCCGCCCGTTGTCCAGCGAGAACATGCCGCCGCGGCCAGGCACCACGTCGATAATGAGATCGGTGTGCTTCCAGGCCTCGAATTGCGACCCACCGATGTAGAACGGCGTTTCGCCGATGTGGCCGAGCAGCACATCATGGTCGCCGACGATGAAGCCGGCACGCGAATAGCACATCGGCGAAGACCCGTCGCAGCAGCCGCCGGATTGATGGAACAGCACCGGACCGTGCTCGGCAACGATCTCCGCAATCAATTCAAGCGCTGCCGGTGTTGCCGTGACCTTCGCATGCATGCTTTTTTCGATTTCCAGCTTGGGCGCGGCCCCCTGCGGAGCCGCGCCTGTGAGCCAAAGAGGTGATCAGAAGAAGCCGAGCTTCTTTGGGCTATAGCTGACCAGCATGTTCTTGGTCTGCTGATAGTGGTCGAGCATCATCTTGTGCGTCTCGCGGCCGATGCCGGACTGCTTGTAGCCGCCGAAAGCTGCATGTGCGGGATAGGCGTGGTAGCAGTTGGTCCAGACTCGGCCGGCCTGGATGGCGCGGCCGAAGCGATAGGCGCGGTTGGCATCTCGCGTCCAGACGCCGGCGCCGAGGCCGTAGAGCGTATCGTTAGCTATCGCCAGCGCTTCGTCGTCGTCCTTGAACGTCGTGACCGAAACCACCGGCCCGAAGATCTCTTCCTGGAAGATGCGCATCTTGTTGTGGCCCTTGAACACCGTCGGCTTGACGTAGTAGCCGCCCGCAAGATCACCGGGCAGCACATTGCGGGCGCCGCCGGTCAGCACTTCCGCGCCTTCCTGGCGGCCGATGTCGATGTAGGACAGGATCTTTTCCAGCTGCTCGGACGAGGCCTGGGCACCGATCATCGTCGCCGGATCGAGCGGATCGCCCTGCACGATCGCCTCGACACGCTTGAGGGCGCGTTCCATGAAGCTGTCGTAGATCGATTCGTGGATGAGTGCGCGGCTCGGGCAGGTGCAGACCTCGCCCTGGTTCAGCGCGAACATGACGAAGCCTTCGATCGCCTTGTCGAAGAAATCGTCGTCCTCGGCGAGGACATCCTTGAAGAAGATGTTGGGCGACTTGCCGCCCAGTTCAAGCGTGACGGGGATCAGGTTCTGGCTGGCATATTGCATGATCAGCCGACCCGTCGTGGTCTCGCCGGTAAAGGCGATCTTGGCGATGCGCCGCGAGGACGCGAGCGGCTTGCCGGCCTCGAGGCCGAAGCCGTTGACGATGTTGAGAACGCCTGGCGGCAGCAGATCGCCGACAAGATCGGCCCAGAGCAAGATGGCGGCCGGGGTCTGCTCGGCAGGCTTCAGGACCACGCAGTTTCCGGCCGCAAGCGCGGGAGCAAGTTTCCAGCATGCCATCAGCAGCGGGAAGTTCCAGGGGATAATCTGGCCGACCACGCCGAGCGGCTCATGGAAATGATAGGCGACGGTATCGTCGTCGATCTGGGAAAGGCTGCCTTCCTGGCCACGCAAGGCGCCGGCGAAATAGCGGAAATGGTCAATGGCCAAAGGCAGGTCGGCCGCGGTCGTTTCGCGGATCGGCTTGCCGTTGTCCCAGGTTTCGGCGCGAGCGAGGAGATCGAGGTTTTCCTCCATGCGATCGGCGATGCGGTTGAGGATGAGCGAGCGCTCGGCCACGCTGGTGCGGCCCCAGGCGTCCTTGGCGGCGTGCGCCGCATCCAGAGCCGCCTCAATGTCCTGGACATCCGAGCGCGCCACTTCGCACAGCAGCTGGCCGTTCACCGGCGAGAAGTTCTCGAAGTAGCGGCCGGAGCGCGGCTCGGCCCATTTGCCGTCGATGAAATTACCGTAGCGCGTGTCGAAGGGCGCCTTGACCGAGCGTGAGAATTCAACCTTGTTCACGTGTCTTTCCTCCCAAAGCTGACGTCGCGGGATGCGACGCTTCGGAAGAGAGACTTGCGATTTCCGCCGTTATTGTCACCGTGCCGAGGACTGTGACCGGCCGGGATGTGGCGCAAAATTGCGACAGTCAGGCAGGGATTCGCAAATGTCAGTGAGAGCGATGGGCATCCAGGCGGTTGAGCTTGCGGTGTAGCGTCGCGCGGCTGATGCCAAGCGCCTGAGCAGCAGCCGAGACATTTCCGTCAGCGCGCGCGAGCGCCCGCTGGAGAACGCCGCGCTCGGCCCCGGCGAGAACTTCGGGGCCGCTCTCCGCCCAGCCGAGCAGGTCTGCAGCGGGCATCGGCTTGTCGAGACACTGTTGGGTAATTCCAAGCGCCAGGCGGGCCGACCGGGTCGCGCCGACCACAAGGTCGTCCACATCAACCGCGATCAGCGCGCCGGAGCCCTTGTCGGTCACCGGCGCCAAAAGAATTCGCGCCTTGGGAAATGCCATCCTGAAGTTCTCTGCCTCGATCCGACGCACAGCGTCGACCACGGCCACCGAGATAAGACTGGCGAAGGCCTCGGTCAGATCGGCCCGGCACGAGGAGACGTCAAGCGCGGCCACAAGATTCCCCTCATGATCGTAGATCGGAGCGGTGGTGCAGCTCAGCCCTGTGTTGCGCGTTTGAAAATGCTGGTCGCGGTGGATCGTCAGCGTGCGCTGTTCAACCAGACAGGTGCCGATCCCGTTGGTGCCCTGGCACTCTTCGTTCCAGACGGAGCCGGTCCACAAACCCCAGGAATGAAACGTCTCGTCATCCACAGGCGCGCCGCGCCGTTCGACGGGCACGCCGTTACGATCGGCGAGCAGGACGCAGCATCCGACGCCGCCCACCGCGAGATAGAGCCGGTCCAGACTCGATTGGGCAGCTCGGACGAGTGGTTCGATGCGTTGCCGGGCCTCCCCCAATTCCGCCTCTGTCAGATAGCGTGGCGGGCTGCAATCGGTCGGATTGAGCCGATGCAAACTGGAAGACCGTCGCCAGGAGGCGACCAGCGCGGACTTCGCCGCCGCGTCGGAAGCGATCGCGGCCTGAATGCGGTCGGCATGATGACATAGATCCTCGCCCATTCTATCCTCCCATCCCCATCTCTTCCCCTTCGGTTTATGGGCCAAGGCTGCTTCAAGACAGGCTACGCTGATGTCGCACTAGGTTCCGATTTCAATCAGCAAACTGTCAATTCGACAGAAGAAGCACGAAGGGAACACTTCGCATGTTCTCCTGCCACCCGGCGATGTTTGGCCGAAAACCGATGGTTGTCCTCGCAATAATTATTTGAGACATCTCTCTGGCGCCATCCTCAGTTAATCCATACACCCTACCGACACGAGATTGGGTATCTATTGATCGAGCGCAAAAAGCGGACATACGACGATGTGTCGCCGTCAGGCTGGTGGACGGCCGAATCGAGGCCCCAAAGTCAGGTGCGAGACCCATCCCGGCCCCCGCCTAAGCCGGCAGCAAAACCCAAAGCCAGGAGATGCCGCTGCGCCTTGCCTTGGCAGGTCTGGAACTCGCCGCCATAGGTGACTTCAACGGCCGCCAATTCACCGGCTTCAGTCCCAACCAGATTTATGTAGCTCGAGCAGCAAGGAACGCCAGCAAATATGATCCCATCCGTTTCGGATCAGTCGACCCCTCGGTCGTCTTTTATGCTAGCGTTCCGCTGCGTTCGAAGGGCCGCGGTGCCAATTGGCTCCTGTCGAAAATACTCGGTTCAATGGTATGTATCCTAATAGGGTAAGCAGTTGCCCCTGAGAACACATGGGTTTGCGACTGGGTGAAACCTCGCCGAGCTCTCCAGCGTTACTGCGTCTCTTTTCAACACAAGGGGCATCATGATCAATCCGGGGACGAGTACACTTCTTCTCATTCTGGCGGCTATCGTGCCGGTCGCGGCGGCGGCAATTGCCGGCAATCTCGCTACCATTCCCAATGTACCGACATGGTACGCCCACCTGACCAAACCCTCTTTCAACCCACCGAATTGGGTATTTGCCCCGGTGTGGACGACGCTGTACCTGATGATGGCCTATGCTTTCTATCGCGTGCTGAAAGCTAACGCCGACTGGATCAGCTTTGCGGTGGCGATCTTTCTAATTCAGATCACGCTCAACGCGGCCTGGTCGTGGGTGTTCTTTTCGTTCCACAACCCCCGAGGTGGCCTCGTGGTCATCACACTTCTCTGGCTTGCGATCGTCCTGACCATTCTGGCGTTCTGGCAGATCGATCCGACGGCCTCGATGCTACTTTGGCCTTACCTGCTGTGGGTCAGCTTCGCGGCAGCATTGAACTGGGAAATCGATCGACTCAACTGACGCTATTTTGGAATGTGCGACGACCACCTTACACTGAGGAGGGCTTTGCCCGTATCGGCATTATTGCGTTGGTCGATGAGGCCACTGGTTACCAGCGCGACAGAGCCAAGGATGCCCTAGCCAAACTCCTTGAGGCATGGGTAGCTAAGGAATTGCAGATTTGGGTTTAGACATTCCCAAGCGAGTTTTACGAACACATGTTCCGATTGCGCCGATTGGAATTCGCGTCTGATTCGGTAAAGCGTCCGCAATATTTCGGCCACCTGACCAATGACATTGTCTACAAGCGGGTTGAGGCGGGCGTGCTGAAGGAACTGAAGCGAGTGACGCCCCGCAATGAATCGGGCCGCCCGATAGCGCGGTACTCTCAGAGCCTCACAAAGAACATACGTTACCCCAAGCTAAAGGAGCATCTCGGCGCAGTGGTCGCCTTCATGCGGATCAGCAAGAATTGGGATGGCTTCATGAACCTGTTGAACGAGCACTACCCAAGGAAGGGCGACACCCCAATGCTGCCGATGGACTACAGCCAAGAAAAGGACGACGGCAAGGGCCTCTAGTCCTCATCATTTGCCCCAGCGCTTGCGCGCCGCCGCTTGAGCAATTTCGCGGCGGCGTTCTGGCGTCATGTTGGCGGCGCGCTTCTTCCCGCCCTTCGAACCAAGCTCTTTGGCGGCGGCGCTTTTGCCATCGTCAATCACTTCGTCGGCTTCCTCGCCTGTGGCAATGCGCATGACGCGGACGGCATTGCCGATCACATCGGCGGGGCGCTTCTGGCCTTTAGGTCCGGTGGGCATCAGCTAACGGCCTTCATAGCGACAATCTTGTCGACTTCTTCGATGACATCGGAATAGTCCGTCCGATCTCCCGGATAGAAAATGCGGGTACCAGGATTTCTCGAAAACATATGTGTCGCGTTTTCGAGGTTGACGTAGACCGGCTCCTTCTTGTCGTCGCCCGCTGAAGTGAGTTTCACCCAAAAAGGCATGACTGGCTTCTCCTATGCTTTGCGCTAAGCATATAGGAGTTCGGCCCGATATGGGAAATGCATATTGCATTCCGGCAAATTTCAAACTGAGACACTACCGGGGTATGAAGATGGATCGATGCAGATGGGGAAGAGAGGTCACATAGATCATCTCGCGCTGAAGGTAGACGATGAAGAACGCATGCAGGAAGTCAGGCGACGTGTGGTGAAGGCTGGCGCTTCGGATGGGACCATTACAGATTTCGGCGCTGTCCGTCTGGTGACCTTCAAGGACCCCGATGGAATGGAGGGGGAGGTCGCACGGTGGACCGATAGCAAACGCGTGCTCGGCTTTGAAGAACGCAAGCAGGAGCTTTGGCTAGACTGATCCGACTGATCCTGCCTCACACCGATGCTCCCGTCATCGACTGCAACGGGTCGTGAGCCGATATTCAGTAAGCGCTGTTCTCAGGCCACGGCCTCGAGCTCAGGAGCCCGGATGTAGGCCCATGGCAGCAGATCATCGATCTGGCTGTTGGGATGGCCGTTGACGATCCTGGTGAGGACATCAGCAAGATAGCCGAGCGGCTCGACACCGTTGAGTTTGCAGGTTTCGATCAGCGACGCGATGACTGCCCAGTGTTCGGCGCCGCCGTCGGAGCCTGCAAAGAGGGCGTTCTTGCGGTTGAGCGCGATCGGACGGATTGAGCGTTCGACTGTGTTGCTGTCGATCTCGATGCGGCCGTCGTCAAGGAAGCGCGAGAGGCCTTCCCAGCGCGAGAGCGTGTAGCGGATCGCCTCGGCGAGCTTTGTCTTTTGGCTGATCAGGCCGAGTTTTTCGCGCAGCCAAGGTTCGAGATCGGCAATGATAGTGCGGCTATTTTCCTGACGCACCGCACGGCGCTCCTCGGCCGGCCGGCCACGGATGCCGTCCTCGATCTTATAGAGCTCGGCGATCCGGGTTAGCGCCTCGCCGGCGATCGGTGCGGGGCCGGCTGCTGCCAGTTCATAAAAAGCGTCGACGCACATGTGCCCAGCAAAAGGCGAGCGTGACGCCGCTTTTGTCGGCCAGCACGCGATAGCCGCCATAGCCGTGGACCTGCAAGATCTCGGTGAAGCCTGCGAGATGAGCGATCGGACGCTCGGCCTTTCGGTCCGGCGCATAGACATAGGCGACGCCCGGCGGGTCGCTCCCATTCCATGGTCGGTCATCGCGGGCATAGGCCCAGAGCTGGCCTGTCTTCGTCTTGCCGCGGCCCGGATCGAGCACCGGCGCGGTGGTTTCGTCAGCAAAGAGCTTCGGCGAAGCCTTCAGCTTGCCAAGCAGCCGCTCATGCACCGGACGCAGATGCCAGGCGGCGCGACCGACCCAGTCGGCGAGCGTAGAGCGATCGAGATTGATGCCCTGCCGGGCGTAGATCTGCGCCTGACGATAGAGCGGCAGGTGATCGGCATATTTTGAGACCAGCACCTGGGCGACCGTTGCCTCGGTCGGAAGACCACCCTCGATCAGCCGGGCGGGCGCCGGAGCCTGAACCACCACATCCTCACAGGCGCGGCAGGCATATTTGGGCCGGCGCACGACGATCACACGCAGCTGCGCCGGAACGATGTCGAGCCGCTCGCTCACGTCCTCACCGATCCGATGCAGGCCGTTGCGGCAGCACGGGCAAGCATAGTCCTCGATGTCGACGACCATCTCGACACGAGGAAGATTCGCCGGCAGTGCACCCCGGTTGGCCCGGCGCTTGGCAGTCTTTGCCTGTCGCTGGTTCGGAGAGGCCCCCTCGGCCTCTTCCTCGCCGGCCGCCTCGATCTGCTCGGCCTCTTCGAGGCCCAGCAGCAACTGATCCTCGGGAAGCGTCTCGGCGCGACGGCCGAAGCGGTGACGCTGCAATTCCTTGATGATCTGGATTAGGCGAGCATTCTCGACGTCGCGTGCCAGGACCATCGCCTTCAGCGCGTCCGGATCGTCGGGAAGCTGGTCAGCCGTCATCGCCATGAGCGGATCAGACCATATTCGCCGACAGCTCGCGACAGCAGAATCCAGACTGATTCACTTCGTCGCGGGTCAGCCCGCCTGGGCTGGAACGCGGGTCTGGCGTGCCTCGTGTACCCGCCGCCAGTCCAGCCCTTCCAATAGCGCCGACAGTTGCGCGGCCGTCAGCCGCATCACGCCATCCTGCACTTTCGGCCAGCGGAATTCGCCGTCCTCAAGACGCTTGGCATAAAGGCAGACGCCGGTGCCGTCCCAAAAGATCAGCTTGATCCGGTCCGTCCGCTTCGCCCGGAAGACGTAGACCGCGCCGCTGAACGGATCGGCGCCCATCGTCTCGCGCACCAGCGCGGCCAGCCCTTCCGCGCCCTTTCGGAAGTCTACCGGCTTCGTCGCCACCATGACCTTGACCGCTCCCGTCGGCCCGATCACGTCGTCGCCTTCAGCGCACGGATCACTGCCTCGACCGTCTTGGCGTCGGCGCCCCGGCCAACGCGCATCGCGATGCCGTCGATCTCAAGCTCGATCACGCCGGCGTCGCGGACCGCCTTCTGCTTCCGTGGTCGTCCTGGGCGCTTCGCTGTGGGTTCGGTTGTCGGCGCCGCCACAACCGCCGGCACAAAGGCAGGAGAATCCTGCTGCACCGAAGCAGCCTGTTTACGCGCTTCCCGGCGCCAGGCGAAGACCTGCTGCGGCCTCAGGCCATAGCGGCGGGCGACCTCGGAAATGATTGCGCTCGGCTCCAGCGTCTCCGCGATGATCCGCGCTTTGTCATCCACCGACCACTGACGCCGGCCGCCAGCACCGTTGATCACCTCGAAACGTCGAGGCTGCCGCTCCGGGTCAAGCGTAAGGTCAAGTCCAGACACAAGTCGATCTCCGATCCCATTACAGAACCGGCAACCTCACAGATCCAGACCACTCCTGAAAGGTGGTCCGGAAACACCGCTTACGATATTCAACTGCGCCCGAACATTGACACAGCGCAAAGCAGCTACGCCCCAATCCATGTACGCCAATCACTGCGGGCGCCAAGGTGGTAGTCTAATCCGAACCAACCCAAGGCAAATTGGCAAGGCTACGGTGTGGACTGCTACCAATCGCTCCGGCTTGGCACCCAGACTCCGTTGGCCAACGGTTCTTGCCCGACGACGACTATTCCGCGTCCGCGCTTCGGCGCCAAGTCGCGAGGCAGGACTATGCGCGCGAGCGCCACCAACATGGGTCTGGTCGCTGCGCGCCTTCATCCCGATGGTCATTACTCTTGCAATGATCCGTGGCCTTGGCTGGATTTGAGCGATAGCGGTGGTACGCCTCCTGGGAACTGGCTTCGAAAACCAGAAGGCAAATGTTCCGAAGACAATGTACCGACCGATGCTGGGCATCCGTTTCCCCAACTGTGGGTGTGGAATGTCCCTCACTTGCGGCGTTAGCGAACATTCACATCGCTTCGGGAAGTGACTTCTTATGGCGCATCCTTCCTGTTCGACGCCGTAAATTGACCGTTACGGCCACATCGATCAGATCAAGCTCAAGACGCAAGGTTTCAGGTAGGGTGGGAGAACCTTCTGCAGCACTCTCGCCTCCCCGCCGCAATAGCGCCTTGCCGGCTTCACACAACTTTACATTCGCCCGCAACGGCCGAAACATTGCGCTCCTAGTCTGGCCCAGTCGCGGCAGAGATGCCGCATTAGCGAAAGGACCAGCATCATGGAAACGAACCATCAGGAACCGGCCGGCCTCTCTGGCACCCCGCAGAAGAAGAGCTGGGGCAAGCGCATCGCCATAGGCGGCATTGCGATAGCGGCGCTTGCCGGCGTCGGCGTCGCCGGCGCGCTCAGCCAGGATTACGGGCGCATCCAGCGCATTGGCATGGGCGGGGGCGACGGCGGACCCGGCATGCACATGCAGGCCAATTTCCGCCAGGGCATGGGGTTCGGCGGCCCGGGTTTCGGCGGGCATCACTTTGAGCGCATGCTCGAGGAGGTCGACGCCACACCCGAGCAGGAAGACAAGCTGGAGGCGATCATGGACAAGCTCCACGACGATGTCCGCCCGATCATGCGCGGCTTCCGCGACACGCGAGACGACGTCGCCAAGCTGCTCGGCGCCGCAACCATCGACCGCGAGGCAGCGGAGAAGCTGCGCGCTGAGCGCATTGCGGCGGTCGACGAGGCCTCGCGCAAGCTGACGTCGGCGCTGCTCGACGCCGCCGAGGTGCTGACGGCTGAGCAGCGGGCGGAGCTGGTCGAACATTTCGAGGATCGCGGCTGGCACCGCCGCTGGTAAGCTCTGTACCGGCACAGTTTCGAATCGGAGCAAACAAACGAGCATGGCGGACCAGGTTCTCATCGTCGACGACGACAGGCGCCTGTCCGCCATGCTCGCGGAATATCTGACGGGCAACGGCTTTCGTGTGCGAGCGGCGGAGACGGCGGGCGCAGGCATTGCCGAGGTCGCGCGGCTGTCGCCCGACGCCGTGGTTCTCGACGTCATGCTGCCCGACATGGACGGCTTCGAGGCGCTCAAGCGCATCCGCGCGAACTCCGATGTGCCGGTTCTGATGCTGACGGCGCGAGGCGACGAGACCGACCGCATCGTGGGGCTGGAAATAGGCGCCGACGATTATCTGCCGAAGCCGTTCAATCCGCGCGAGTTGCTGGCGCGGCTGAAGGCGATCCTGCGCCGCCGCAACGCCGGCGCGAACGCATCCCCGCGCATCCTGCGCTTCGGTCGGCTGGAGATCGACCCTTCGTCGCGCTCGGCCCGCGTCGATGGGCGCGACTGCTCGATGACCAGCTACCAGTTCGACCTGCTGGTGGCGCTCGCCGAAAATGCCGGGCGCACGCTGTCGCGCGAGCAGCTCATGGACATGGTCAAGGGCGAAGAACTGGAAGCGTTCGACCGGTCAATCGACGTGCATGTCTCGCGCATCCGCGCCGCGATCGAGACCGATCCGAAGCATCCTCGCCGCATCATTACGGTACGCGGCGCGGGCTATGTCTTTGCCCGTTTCCAGGACGGTGACAGATAAGCCATGCGCAGCAGCCTTTTCGTCAAAATCTATCTCACCGTGCTCGTCAGCCTCGCCGTAGTGGCGATCGCGAGCGCGATCTTCGTACGCATGGGCCAGGATCGCGAACATGCCGGCTGGAGTGGCCGGCGCGACGCCTTCATCGAGGCGATGCTGCCGGCGGACTCCGACCCCGCCTTGCTGCAGGCGACGGTCGAGCGGCTTTCGGCGGCCTTCGATGCCGACATCTCCGTCTACGGTCCGCAGGGTCGGCTGCTTGCAGCGGCCGGCCGGCCGATCCCCCCGCAAGAGTTCGGATCCCGGCGCAGGATGCATCCCGGCGGGCATCACCTGCTGATCAGCCGGCAGCCGGACGGAAGGGTGATCGCGGCGCGGCTGAGAATGCCGTTCGGCCCGGCCGGCCGCAGCCCACTTGCCTTTCTCGCGCTGATCGCCGCGGTGATAGGGCTTGCCGCCTTTCCGGTCGTGCGCCATCTCACACGCCGCCTTGAAGCATTGCGCCAGGGCGTGGATCGCTGGGGCGCAGGCGCTCTCGACACCCGCGTCGCCGTGCGCGGCAGCGACGAGGTGGCGGCGGTGGCGGCGAGCTTCAACCGCGCCGCCGAGCAGATCGAGCGGCTGCTTGCCGCGCATAGCTCGCTGCTTGCCAATGCCAGCCACGAGTTGCGCTCGCCGCTTGCGCGGCTGCGCATGGCGATCGACCTCAACGCTAAAGAACAAAGCGGCCCGATGCGCGACGAGATCGTGCGCGACCTCGCCGAACTCGATGCGCTGGTGGAGGAAATCCTGCTTGCCAGCAGGCTCGACCATATCAAGAAGCTGGAACGGGTGGAGCCGGTGGATCTGCTGGCGCTCACGGCCGAGGAAGGCGCGCGCTCCTGCGTCGACGTCTCAGGCGAACCCGGCGTCGTGTCGGGCGACCCGACACTGCTCACGCGGCTGGTTCGCAATCTCATGCAGAACGCGCAGAGACATGGCAGTCCGCCGGTCAGCGCGCATGTGGGAACCGTAGGAGGCTCTGTGGTGCTCAAGGTGCGCGATCACGGACCGGGCCTGCCGGAAGGTACCGGCGAGCGGGTGTTCGAGCCGTTCTTCCGACCACAGGGCCGCAGCGAGACGGCCGGCGGCTGGGGCCTCGGCCTATCGCTGGTGCGCCAGATCGCCTTGCATCACGGCGCAACCGTGCACCACAAATCGCCGTCCGGCGGCGGCGCCTGCTTCGTCGTCACGTTTCCGAGAATATCTTGAATGTCTTAGAGGGTCAGGGTTTGACAGTGCTCTTGCCTCGGGAGAAGCCGGTCCTATTCTTTCCACATCGTCGAGCGGAGAAGAGCCTGCGTGTGCTCTGCCAGGTCGAGCTCACCGCGCGCCTGTGCAGCGCTGCCTGCGCCCCGCACAGAAGTGGCAGGGGTAGTGTAAAAGCCAAAATCAAGGCGATGAAGAAGCACACGATGCCAGTGGTCGCGACCGTGATCACATCCAGCAAGTCGTCTTCCACGACCAATCATCCTTGTTGCCGGATGGTCTGCCAGGGCGCCGCTCGGCCGAAGGGGAGGGACGTCCTGTCAATCGCTCGTATTGGCATTGGCAACTTGGAAGGCGTTGAACGTCGTTGCGACCAGATCGGTCGTGTAGACCGTCTCGCCGTCCTTTTCGTAGGATGAGTTGTTTATGCGGCCTTCGGCTATGACCGGCTGGCCTTTGGTAACGTTGTCTTTGATCCACGCGGCCTGATCATCGAACACGGTGACGGTGACCCAATCCGTCCTGGTTTCCTTCTTTCCGGCGTCGTCGGTCCAATGGCGGTCGGCAGCGATGCTGACCTTTACCGCCTTATTGAAGCTGGTGATGCTGCCGACGTTCCCGGCAACGGTGAAACGGTTGATGCTGCGCATATTGGGATACCTTCTGTAATTAGGTGGCTCGATTTCCGTTCGCACGTCAATTAGAGTGTCATCATAGAATCGGCGGAAGCAGCAGTCAGATGTTGAGATTGAACCACGTCCGCTGCCTCAAGCCCTTGGCGTCGGTGTACTCGACGTACCAAGGCTTTGTCCGCGTCGGCCGCGGCATGCTGATGGTCTTCTGGCAACTGTCGCCGTCACGCCGGTTGGTGACTGGCTTGAAGATTGGCCTGCCGTTGCGATGGTTGAAGCACAGATTCTCGCGCTTCTCGCACATGTTTGGTTTTAAGCGGTTGCCGTCGTGCCCGACGTCGCTGTAGCCGACGGTCCAACCTTCCGGGCAGTCGTCATAGACGTCTTTCCGCGCCGCGGAGGAACTCGCGGCGGGACACGTCGGCCAGGAGAAACCTGGAAGCTTCATGGCCCCGAGGAGCCGGTACATTGTCGGGTGGCAGCTTGGGGTGGCTTGCCAGTTCCCGGAAACGCACAGCAGTACCTGACAGCCCCATTCGGATGCCGGCGCGCTGCTGGCGTAAAGGGAGCCAGCCGCAATGGCGGCCGCATAGAGCAGAGATTTGGTCAAAAGGAGCTCCTTTCACGGGTGTCGCAGTTTATACTTTAACTTATTTCTTGCGACCGCGAAAGGAGGTTTGTATGGGGTTGGACGGCGGTGGAAAAATACGATCCGAGAAACGTTTTGGACAATCCAGAGCGCGATGTCATGCAGGCGCAAATAGCGGCAAAACTCGAAGAAGTACGACAGCGGCGCAATCTCTCGAATCGAGATTTCGTTGCGCTGATCAAGAGCTTTGCCGGCGACAAGGAATTCTCCTACCGCACCTACTATTTGACGATGCGGCAGGAGCAGAATCTAACTCTCGGGACAGTCGCGCTATTCGCGCGGGCCCTTGAAATCAGCGTCGCTGAATTGCTGCTGCCGCCGGCAGTCCTGGAGCCATCGATGAAGCGGCTCGACGTCCAGCAGATCAAGGACAACATCGCGCGCGCGCTAAACGCCTTCCGCAGCCGCAAGGACATCCTGAAGAAGGAGGTTGCCGACCTGATCGGCATCTCGGTCGTCACCTATTACAAGATCGAGCAAGGGCAACAGAACCTGACGCTGGCGATTATCGGCATGATCGCCAAAGGGCTTGGCGTGCCGACGGCCGCTCTGCTCCTGGGCCGCGTCCCCAAGCGCTGATTTTTGCCTTGCTCAGCGCAAGCGGCTCCGACAGGCTTGTTCAAAAGCCCCTTGCAACGGTTCGACTGGGTGCGGAATGGTGGGGCTAGGCTTTCCAGCCGTCAGGCGGACGGTGGTTTGCGTCCAGCAAGCCGCTGAAAGCGGCCCGAAGGGCTACCGGTCCGGCTGTAAGAAGGCTGTCCGCTTTTCTGTTTATTGCCGAAGGTTCCTGAGGACGCCGCTTTTTTGAACCCAGTCGAACAAAATTTAAGGCCGAGGTTCGGCCGAAATTTTTTGAGCCATGCGAGCCAGCGCCGGCACTGGATTTTTACCAGGTTTGGCAGATGCCTGGCGCGCCATTGCGGGCGGTCTGTGATGTCGAGCAGGCCAAGATGGCGGGCCCGGCGCAGCGCGTTGCGGACGGTGGTGGCGCCGACGCCGGCGCGATCGCCGATCTCCTTGACGCTGGATCCGCAAGAGCCGTGCTGGCGGCAATCCGAGGCGACGATGTAAAGCACGGCCCGTTCACCCTCCGTGAAGCGATCCCGCACATTTGGGGGTAGGGCGGCCATATCGCCCAAGCGTCGTTTCCTCGCCCATCGGACGGGGCAGCGCGACCCGCTCGCCGCTTGGTGGCGCGACTGCTTGGATTTCGGACGCGGCGGAAAGTAGGTGCGCGCCGGCGGCAACCGGGCTTCGCGCGCCACTTGCAGCAAGGAGCGCCGCGAATGCGCGGCCTCGCTGAGCTCTTGCGCCTCCTGGTCCCTCAAGGCGCCCTCAGCGTGCCCTCGCCAGACCAGCGCCAGATAGTGGTCGATCTGCTTGACCGTCGTGATGTCGGCAAGCCACTGGGCCATTTCGGTGTGTATGGTCACCACGTCTTTCCCTTGCTTGCGGCAAAGAAAATCCGTGGCGCGAAAGCGCATTTTCCTGTTGCGACTGTCAGGGGAAGCAGCTAGATTTTGCCATCTTGTTTTGGTGGCAATTCGACGGAATTGGCGTTCCGTTCTAGCTACGACCTCTAGGAAATCCGGCCTTCGCGCCGGGTTTTCTTTTTGCCTATCAGTTCTCCTACGATTCGATGATTTGCCACGGTAAGCGGCACGACGCATAAATTAAAGTAAAAACATGATTGCCGACAACCTCGGAATACGCGGTGCCGCCGAGGCGGTTCGGCTTTGCACCGTCGGCGCATCCGTTCCCGGCCGATCGCCTTCGCTGCACAGGGGAGGGCGGCTTTCGCCGCCACTGTCGTTAACTATTCGTCGCTGTCGTCAGTGTTGTCATTCGCTTCGGAGCGAGGATGGACGCGGGTGAATATCGCCGCGATAACATCGGTCGTGTAGACCGTCTTGCCGTCCTTTTCGTTGGACGAGTTTGCCAACCCGGCCTTCCACGTAAAGGCTGTTGCCAACGTTCACGTTGTTCTTGATCCAGTCGGCGCGCGTGCCGCTCAGCATCATGACTGTAAGGCGAAAACCGGTAGGGGGACCACTGACCCGAAAGGCCGGCGCAAGATTCTCGCATGCGGATCCGCAGCCGGTCCTGCACGGAGTCGGCGAAGCCGCGGAGGAAGAATGGGGGGATGCCGTTTTTCGCCTTTTTGGGGAGAGGGGACAGAGCCCGCCTTTCCCCTCTAGCGACAAAGGAGTTGATACTTTAACATCGCTGCATGAGCGACGCCCAACAGATCGCGGACATGTATTTTGAGGAACTGCGCGAACGCGCAGAGCGCGAGGGGATTGACGCTGCGTTGCATGTGGCAGCGATGACGCTGGCGTTCTATCAGAACAGCGCCAGCACTGGATTTCATCGGCGACAAGGGCCGTTGCTGGTCACGCCGACGACTGAGGTAAACGGGCCGGAAGAACGATGAACAATGACAGCGTGTCACTCTTTCGAATGCGTGCGATCGCCCCCGCAGCGATCATCACTCTGCTGGTGCCCGGATTCACGTTTGCGCAGGCAGGCAATCCGATGTGGCAGTCAGGGTATAATTGGACGTGCGAAGCGACGGCCCGCACGATCTGTGAGCGAGACGGGACTTGCAAAATCGGCGATGCAGGCGGTGTGAAGTTCGAGATCGAATATGAAAACAGCCGTGCGCTGTTTCCCGACGGGACGGTGAAGATCAAGCGTCACTACCGGCAGACGGTCAATGACAGTCCCCTGCAGGCGGAGGTGAAAGTCGAGCTGGCGGACAACCGCGTCCTGTGGTTGACGGCGGTCGATGCGAGCCGCACTTACTCGCAAGCCTGGACGGGTGCCATGGTCGAACCGAAAGGAGGGGTCGTGCTTTCGATCACGCAAGGCGTTTTTTGCCTTCCAGAATCGGCGGGAATGCCAAAGGGATGACACCGGACAGTTTGACCCGAAGGCAGCGTCGGGAACTCCAATGGTGGGCCGCTGAACTGTACGCCTGCGGCGAGGGCCGCCTTGCGCGAGCATGGCACGGTAGCGAGGCTGC
>SAQG01000046.1 GCA_004020315.1 Mesorhizobium sp. | reverse complement strand
GCCGGGCCGTTCGTCGCAGATGGCGTCACTTCCGTCATCGTCCTGTCCTCCGTTCCGCGCCCCTTAGGGCGCTGGTTTCCGTTGGGAAGCGCATGAGCTTCCCTCTCATCCTTGCGGCACGTCTTGCGAAATCCTTGCCGAACCAGGCGGCCTGGTTCGCGTCCGGCAATCGTACAGGCCAGAGCCAGGCTGTCTACCTGTCGCTCGCGGCAACGGCCGGAGAGGCTCAATGATACGCCAATCCAGCCTGTTTTGTGCGACAAAATAAGACAGCACTACTGTCCTAAATTTTTATGACAGAAATTATCGATGCACACAAGACCGATTCACAACAATCTTGGGCATCTAGAGACAGAAAATTACGCGCAACCGCGGCGAAACGCAACCTTCGGTCGTCCGCCCGCATCCCAGCCTCTCGCTGGCTTGACCGCTTTTCCGCCGCTTGGCACTTGCGAGCGGCAGGCGAAAGCGGTCAAGGTCGCACCGATTTTCCCCAGCACAGGCAAACGCATGAATTTCGCTTCCGACAATTGGGCCGGCGCCCATCCCAGCATCGCCACGGGTCTGTCGACCCACGCCGGCGGCTTCTCCACCGCCTATGGCGACGGCACCCTCGATGAGGCCGTATACCAGCGCTTCAACGAAATCTTCGAGCGAGAGGTTGCGGTGTTTTTCGTGGCGACCGGCACCGCTGCCAATTCGCTGTCGCTGACCGCCTATAACAAATCAGGCGGCATTTCCTTCTGCCATCGAGAATCGCATGTCATTGAGGATGAATGCGGCGCGCCGGAATACTTTACCGGCGGCTCACGGCTCTATGCCGTCGACGGTGCGCTGGGCAAGATCGATCCGAACAACCTTGACAGGGCGGTAGGCCGATTTGCGCCTGAAATCGTCCATTCCGGGCGCCCGATGGCGGTGTCGATCACCCAGTCGACCGAGGTCGGCACCATCTACACACTGAACGAAATTGCCCGGATTGCGGCGATCACCAAGCATCACAAACTGCCGCTGCACATGGATGGCGCCCGCTTCGCCAATGCACTGGTCGCGCTCGACACAACACCGGCGGAGATGACCTGGAAGGGCGGCATCGACATCCTCTCCTTCGGCGGCACCAAGAACGGCTGCTGGTGCGCCGAGGCTATCGTGCTGTTCGATCTCGACCGTGCCAGGGAACTGACCTTCCTGCGCAAGCGCGCGGCGCAATTGTTCTCGAAATCGCGCTTCGTCGCTGCGCAGTTCGAAGCCTATTTCCAGGATGACCTATGGCTTGACACGGCCCGGCACGCCAACGCCATGGCAGCACGCCTTGCCGCGCGGATCGAGGATTCCCCGTCGGCGCGTCTGGCCTGGCTGCCGCAAGCAAACGAAGTGTTCGCGGTGATGAAAAAGGCCGAGGCTGAAAGGGTGCAAATGGCTGGTGCCGCCTTCTACGACTGGCACAAGCCGCATGGCTTCGACGGCCATATTGGCGAGGACGAGGCGCTCTACCGTTTCGTCACCAGCTTTGCGACCACCGCCGAAGAGGTCGACCGCTTTGGCCAGCTAATTCGTGGATAGCGGCACCTTATCCATCAAAAAGGGCGACGCGAAGCGCCGCCCTTCGTCCATGAAGTGGTCTTGGTGACGCAGCTTACGCGGCGGTCTTGGCCTCGATCTGCTTGGCCTTCGCCGAAGACGCGGTGATCGCGATCTTGCGGGGCTTCAGTTCCTCGGGAATATTGCGCTTGAGATCGACGAAGAGCAGGCCGTTCCTCAGCGAGGCGCCGACGACTTCAACATGGTCGGCAAGCTGGAAACGGCGCTCAAAGGCCCTGCTGGCGATACCGCGATAGAGCAGTTCGGAGCCTTCGCCATTGCCGTCTTCCTTGCGCTCACCCTTGACGGTCAGAACGTTGCGGTGAGCTTCGATCGAGAGCTCGTCGTCCGAGAAGCCGGCGACCGCCATCGAGATGCGATAGGAATCCTCACCGGTGCGCTCGATGTTGTAGGGCGGATAGGTCTGCGCACCTTCGGGCTGCGCAAGCGAATCGAGCATGGTGAACAGCCGGTCGAAACCGACGGTCGAACGATAGAGCGGGGAAAAATCAACGTGACGCATAGTGTGTTCTCCTGTTGAGCAACAAGGTTTGCGTATGGCCGGTACGAAACCCGTGACGGCGTTCCGGATAGGCCAGCGGCCCCGACATTGGCGGCCGCAACAGACATTTGGGGAACACGTGAAAGCATTTCAAGATTTCTCGATGAACGGCAGATGAACCGCAGCTTCGGCGGACGTTCAGCTAAGTCGCGCTAGACTGCTTCCAGGATCAAGGAACAGGCGGCGGTTACGGTGCCGGGCGTCTCTCGGACGCGCAAAGCACGCTGTAACACTTTGATTGCGCATGATGCACAGCGAAAATCGGGGGCGATTTTCGACGCCATGCGCGAGATGCCGCAACGAGGCCGACCGGGTGTAACGTCCCTTCCTCCCGGATCGACGGAGGCCGGAAGCATGCCGCAAGCTGCTTTCGGCCTCACTCGCTGGGCCTCGTTCAGCCTTTCCAACGCCTCCGGAATTCCTTTGCTTTTGCTGCATGGGCGTCTATGCCTACCAAAGCTTGCGCCCTGCAGGCAGCGACACACAAACGCAGCGCGAATGACGGACCTCCTCAACGAAATTCCCCTCTTCTGCGAAATTCCGGGCAATCCGCTACCGGAAAATGCGGCCGGTGGGTTCTTCACCACGCGCGACGGCAAGAAGATCCGTTATGGCCTCTTTCCCGCCGTTGCCCGCCCGATGAAGGGCACCGTGGTCGTCTTGACCGGCCGCAACGAGTGCATCGAAAAGTATTTCGAGACCATCCGCAATCTCGCCGACCGCGGCTTTGGCGTTGCCACCTTCGACTGGCGCGGCCAGGGCGGTTCCGACCGGCTGATCAGCGATCGCGAGCGCGGCTATGTCCGGAGCTTCTTCGACTACACCGGCGACCTGGAACAGTTTTTCGAGGAGATCGTGCTGCCCGACTGCCGGGGGCCGTATTACATATTGGCCCATTCGGCTGGGGCGGTGATTACGCTGCTCGCCGCGCCGTCGATGTTGAACCGCGTAAGGCGAATGGTGCTGATCGCGCCATTCCTGGCCGTACCCGACCTGCCGGTCTCGACAACCACCGTTCGCCGCGTCTGCTCGCTGTTCTGTTTGCTGGGCCTTGGCAAGCTTTATGCCGCCTGGGGTCCGCGGCCCAGAAGAACCATACCCTTTGCCGCCAACATGGTGACATCGGATCCGGAGCGGTATCGGCGCAACACGCTGATCTACGAAACCTACCCTCAGCTGGCGCTCGGCGGCCCGACGATACGCTGGCTGAAAGCGGCGGCGGAGGCCTCCGAGGCCGTCAGCGATCCCGCCTTCATGGCCAGGATCCAGGTTCCCCTGCTGGTGATCGCCGCAGGCGCCGACCAGGTCGTCTCGACCAAGGCGGTGGAAACCTACACCAGACGTCTGCGCCTCGGTTCGCTGCTGGTGATCGATGGCGCACGCCATGAAATATTGCAGGAGGCCGACTTCTATCGCGAGCAGTTCTTTGCCGCCTTCGATGCCTTCATCCCGGGAAGCGACGACACGGCCTGAGTGCCGCACTTCCACCAGACGCGCAAAGACCGCTCCAGATCGTTGAAGCCGATGCTCGGCTTGAAAAAAAAGCCTGCCAACTCGATCGTCGGCCTATACCTGCCGGGCGAAATCCATGATCCAGTTGGTTTCCCAGGTCTTGCCGCCATCCGGTGAAAAAGCCTGCTCCCAGCGCGCCGATTTTTCAGTGATCCGCGACCAGAGAAAGTGAACCTGGATATTGCGTCCGTCGAAGACGTCTTCGCATAGAAACGTGCCGACGCCTGCTTCGAAGGTGCCGCGCATCGGAACATCGATGGTTGCCGAGTTGCGGCCGTCGATCCACCAGATCGACCATCGTCTCGCCGCCGGATCGAACGTCCGCAGCGTGGCGGCGCGATAGGCGTCGCCGGGCAATTCAATCACATTGTCGTCGACATTGCCGAGGCCACCAAGGATCGGGCGCACGTCGCATGTCCCGCCAAACACATCCCAGTTCGTGTCGTCCTGCAGGCGCTTCTGCAACCTTCGATGGCTGACGTTCCAGTGTCCGAAGAAGAAATCGAAATCGGCCCGGCCATCTACTGGAGCATTTTCTGCCGGAGCATTTTCTGCCGGCGCATCTTCGGAATGGCTGGGTGTTGACTGCGTCGGCATGTGATTCCCTCCCGTGACATTGTCTCCATAGCCGAGAGCTGCTGACACCCTCCCGTCAGGAGCGTGGGCTATCGTCGCCGTGGACACCTTGGACCGTAATGGCCAGCTGCCCGGCCGGTTCAGCCACGCAGCGCCGCCATCGCGGCGGCATGAAGCTCCGGCGTTGCCGCAGCCAGGATGTCGCCGCCCCTTTCCGCCGGTCCGCCTTCGAAGGTGGTGACGACGCCACCGGCCTTCTCGATGATCGGGATCAGCGCGACGATATCGTAGGGTTTCAAACCGGGGTCGGCGACGATGTCGACGCTTCCCGCCGCGACCATGGCGAAGGCATAGCAGTCGGTGCCGTAGCGGGCGAGCTGGACCTGCCGCTCGAACAGGTCGTAGCGCAGGCGCGCGTCGCCCTTGAACAGTGCCGGCGTGGTGGTGAACAGCGTCGCCTCGGCGAGGCTTGCCGTCTTGCGTGTTGTCAGCCTTCGCGGTCCGCCCGGGCCTTCATAATGGGCCCCGGAAGCGTTGGCGTAGAAAAGCTCGCCGGTGAAGGGCTGCGACATCATGCCGGCAACGGCATCGCCGTCAACCGTCAGCCCGACCAATGTTCCCCACACCGGCAGGCCGGAAATGAAGGCGCGCGTGCCGTCGATCGGATCGATCACCCAGATATGCCTGCTGGAAATATTCTCGCTGCCATGCTCCTCGCCGAGGATGCCATGATCGGGATATTCTGCTGATATAAGCGCCCGGATGACCCGCTCGGCCTCGCGGTCGGCCTCGGTGACTGGGTCGAAGCTGCCTTGCTCCTTGTTGGCGACCACGCCTTGGCTGCGGAAGCGCGGCAAGGTTTCGGCCGCGGCGGCATGCGCGATGCGCCGCATGAAATCGATGCTGATGTCCAACTGATTCTCCCGCGTTGTAGCGTGCTGGAACCATCGTTTGCCTGTGGATTTCCATCAAAACAAGGGCGTGCGGGACTTTTGCGCATCGACAACTGTTGCTCGGATGCAACGCTGGCGCCCTCGAAATCCGTTTCCACATCACAGTGAATTAAAAAAGCCGTTCGGCGGCTTGACATTTGTGCATCGCACAATAGATTTGTTCTCGGACAGGTTTTCCTGTCCATGCCCTCCTTGGGCGTTTCCTCCCTAGACTTCGACCGTGTCGTGCAAACGATGCGGTCTTTTTTTGGCGCGGCATCCAGCCGATTGCGCGTCCCCGACCCGCAGGTTGACCCTTTTCTGGCGCAATATCGCTTATCTGACGCAGAATCCCGTATAAAAATCGATTCCGATTTGACGTATCATTCGGCGGCAAGCGGCAGATCGATAAAATCGTGATCGGGCATCGCCATCAGGTCGGCCGAGAATTGCGCCAGATCGTCGGCGAGCGCATCGAAGCCGGCGGATTTCTGGAACGTCCGCTCGTTCATGTAAAGCCCGCGATTGACCTCGATCTGCAGTGCATGGAGATGGCGCACGGGGCGGCCATAGTGCTCGGTGATGAAGCCTCCGGCGTAGGGCTTGTTATGGGCGACGGTATAGCCCATGCCGATGAGCAGGCCGATCGCCGTCTCGGTCAACGCTGCCGAGGCGGACATGCCGAAACGGTCGCCGATGATGAAGTCGGGCCGCACACCGCTGTCGCCGACCCTGATGCTCGCCGGCATCGAGTGGCAATCGATCAGCACGGCAAAGCCGAACCGCGCATGGGTCCTGGTCAAAAGCCGTTTCAGCGTCTCGTGATAAGGCTTGTAGACCGCCTCGATACGCGCGACGGCTTCCGCCAGCGGCAAGCGGCCGGCATAGATCTCGAGCCCTTCTCCCACCAGCTTGGGCACGGTGCCAAGCCCGCCGGCCACGCGCGCCGAGCGGATGTTGCAGAAGGACGGCACGGGTTCGGCGAACATGCGCGGATCGAGTTCCCAGGGCTCCCGGTTTACGTCGAGATAGGCGCGCGGGAAGTTTGCCGCCAGCATCGGCGCGCCGAGCGCAACGGCGCCACCGAACAATTCGTCGACATAGCAATCTTCGGAGCGGCGGATGGCGTTTCGGTCCAACCTTGCCATGGCCAGGAACCGGTCCGGATAATGACGGCCGCTATGCGGCGAATTGAAGAGGAAGGGGACGCGCTGTTCGGCGCCCGACCGGATTTCGAAGGGGGGAACGACCGAAAAATCCTCGGCTGCCGTTTTCAATTTGAACGAACCCGGAAACACCAATGTATCATGGTTCGAAAGTGCCACCTCACCGGCCGCATGTCCAGCGTTTCGGCCTCCGGACCGCTTTGTTAAATGCGGATCGGGCCCTTTATCGTTCACTTGATGTTTACCGTCACCTCCTCATATACAGGATGGTTAACGGGCTGCCCCACGGCAGCTCGGACGGGTGATTCGGACGGGATAAGATGGCACGCATTCTACTGGCGGAAGACGACGACGACATGCGCCGATTCCTCGTCAAGGCTTTGGAGCGTGCCGGTTACCAGGTCAGCGATTTCGACAATGGCGCCAGCGCCTATGAGCGGTTGCGCGAAGAGCCTTTCTCTCTGCTCTTGACCGACATCGTCATGCCGGAGATGGACGGCATAGAACTCGCACGCCGCGCCACCGAGATCGATCCCGATCTCAAGGTCATGTTCATCACCGGCTTCGCCGCCGTTGCGCTCAATCCGGATTCCAAGGCCCCGAAAGACGCCAAGGTGCTGTCGAAGCCGTTCCATCTGCGCGACCTCGTCAACGAGGTCGAAAAGATGCTGCAGGCGGCCTGACGCGCTTTCCGCGGCCGGCTTCCGGCGCGCCTCCAGCGGCGTGGCAAGGCGAACGTTTCTTTCCTTTTTCCTGCTATTGACGCGCCGTGGCAAAAATGGTGTATGCGCGGCTTCGGATGGGCGTGTAGCTCAGCGGGAGAGCACTGCATTGACATTGCAGGGGTCACAGGTTCAATCCCTGTCACGCCCACCATCCAGACAATCCGCCGTCACTCGTACCCCGCAGATTCGCCGTCTTACGGGCGCTTCCGGGCTGGACCGCGTGAACGCCGTATTTTCGAGAATCTCAAAATCGGGCGCGTTGATTTTTTGGCCCAGCCAATGCTTCTCAATGAAGTCGGCAGAGAATATCTTTTCGGCCACCTCGAGATGTGAGATTTGGTCTCCCCAGAGGCATCGCTGTCCCAGGTGAATCCGAAACGGCATCCAAGCGTATCGGCGAGCGATTTTGCATTGGCCATTGCCAAGAGACGGCCGCACAAGCCGTCATGTCTGCTGGCGGCAATCAGAGTCGATTGAGATCAGGCCGCGCCGAGGCGGAGATCGCCCGTCTCGATATGCCGGAGAAACCAGGCATAGGTCTGCTCCAATCCGCTCTGAAGCGAGTACCGCGGCCGCCAGCCCGTGGCAAACAGGCGCGACACGTCCATCAGCTTGCGCGGCGTGCCGTCCGGCTTCGTCGCATCGAATGTGAGCACCGCCTCGGCGCCGACGACGGAGAGCATGGTGCGGGCCAGCTCGGCAATGGTGATGTCCTCGCCCGAGCCGACATTGACGTGGCTGTCGCCGGCATAGTTTTTCAGCAGCCACACCAGAGCGTCGGCGGCGTCATCGACATGCAGGAACTCGCGCATCGGCGTGCCGGATCCCCAGACTTCCAGGGTTTTGTCGCCAGCGTGCTTGGCCTTGTGCGCCTTGCGCATGAGGGCTGGTACGACATGGCTGGTGGAGAGGTCGAAATTATCGCCGGGGCCATAGAGATTGGTCGGCATCGCCGAGATGTATTCGACACCGTATTGGCGCCGATAGGCCTGGCACAGTTTCAGCCCAGCGATCTTGGCGATCGCATACCATTCGTTGGTGGGCTCAAGCGGACCGGTGAGCAAAGCGTCCTCGGAGATCGGCTGCGCCGCAAACTTCGGATAGATGCAGGACGAACCGAGAAACAGTAATTTCTGCACCTCGTTGCGAAAGGCGCTCTCGATGACATTGGTCTGCATGATGAGATTGTCCTGCAGAAAATCGACCGGCAGCCTGTTGTTTGCCAGGATACCGCCGACCTTGGCCGCCGCCATCACCACCGCATCCGGCCTGTGGCCAGCCATCCAGCGCCGCACGCCGGCCTGATCCATGAGATCGAGGTCATCGCGGGATGCAGTCAGGACCTCGCAGTCCTCGTCCGCGAGCCTGCGCAATATGGCCGAGCCGACCATGCCGCGATGCCCGGCGACGAAAACGCGCTTGCCCTGAAGGTCGAAATCCATTGGCGTATCCCCATGCAGAACGGTCGCTATGACCATCTGGCGTCGGCGCGCCGGATGGGCCTGCCTCGGACGCATAGCGCATACAGATTTGCGCGGACAAGGCAAATCGGAGATTTGGGCGAACTCTTCCTGTGATGTCGTGGTCAGACCCCTGCCACGGCGCACAGGCTCTTCATTCTTGCGACGGCAAGCTCCGGGTCGGCCAGCAATCCGGCCTGGTCGGCAAGGCGGAACACATCGGCGTAGTGGCAAATGCCGCGCGCCGATTGCATGCCGCCGACCATCGAAAAATGGTCCTGGTGACCGTTCAGCCACGCCATGAGGACAATACCGGCCTTATAATATTCGGTCGGCGCCTCGAAGATTTTCCGCGACAGAGATACCGTCGGCGCCATCAGCGCGTCATAGCCGGCGCGGTCGCCGTCGGCCAGTTTCGCCAGCGCGGCATTGGCAACCGGCGCGATGGCGTCGAAAATCCCGAGCAGCGCATGCGAGTGTTTTTCGCCGTCGCCGGCGATCAGCTCGGGGTAGTTGAAGTCGTCGCCGGTGAACATGACGACCCCTTCAGGCAACCGGTTGCGCAGGGCAACCTCTTTGCCGGCATCGAGCAGCGATATCTTGATCCCCTCGACCTTGCCGGCGTGGCGTTCGATGACGGCAACCACCGTGTCGAGCGCGGTGTCGAAATCATGGCTGCCCCAATAACCCTTCAGCGCCGGATCGAACATGTCGCCCAGCCAGTGCAGAATGACCTTGCCGGATGCCTGGGACAGGATGCGGTCATAGACGCTGGTGTAATCGTCGGGACCCTTGGCGACGGACGCCAGCGCGCGGCTGGCCATCATGATCGCCTTGCCGCCCAGGCCTTCGATGAAATCGAACTGCTCCTCATAGGCCGCGATGACGTCGTCGAGCGTCCTGGCGGCGCCTGGCGCCAGCTGGTCCGTTCCGGCACCTGAGGCGAGATCGGCGCCCTCGACGTTTCGCGCCTCGGCGATCGAGCGGCGGATCAATTGCCTGGCGTTTGCCCAGTCGAAACCCATGCCGCGCTGCGAGGTGTCCATAGCCTCGGCGATACGGAAGCCGAGACGCCAGAGATGATGGCGGAACGCCATCGTGCGCTCCCAGTCGACCGCGGGATGAGACCACGGATCGGTCATCGCCAGGGGGTCGGCAACGACATGGGCGGCGGCATAGGCCATGCGCGAAAACCGCGCGCCGATCACCGGCTGTGCCGGCTGGCCGACAAGAGGGTAGCGAGTGCTGCGACCGCCCTCCCCGGGCAAGGCAATGTCCATCGATTTCTCCTTGATCGCGCGTATAAATGGAACGTTCCAATAAATCAAGGATCTTTGTGATTCTTCATCCGGGTCGCCAAACTGCTGCATCGCAACGACAAGCCCCTTAAGAGTCCCGCCTTCAACCGCTGAGTACCCGTTTTTTGGATTTGGAAAAAATCCTGATTGACTCGAAACCAGCACAGAATTAGAACGTTCCAATAATTCGACCAGAAATACCGGGGAGGATAAATCTGGATGGCCAGCAGGCCCAAGGCGACGATACTCGACATTGCCCGCGAGGCGGGCGTGTCCAAGTCGACGGTGTCGCTCGTGCTGCAGGGCAGCGGACTGATTCGGCCTGAGACCGCGCTGAAGGTGCGCAAGGCCATCGAGGATGTCGGCTATGTCTACAACCGCGGCGCCGCCAATCTGCGCAAGGCCCATTCCAATGTCATCGGCATGGTCATCAACGATCTCACCAATCCGTTTTTCGCCGAAATGGCGGTCGGCATGGAGCGCGTCTTCCAATCGGCGGGCATCGTGCCGTTCATCGCCAACACGGCGGAGAATCCGGTGCGCCAGGAAGAAGTGCTGAAGTCGCTGATGGAGCAAGGTGTCGCCGGGCTGATCGTGTCGCCGGCGCGCGGCACGACCTCAGGTGCTTTCCGCCGCATCGAGACGGCGGGCCTTCCGATCGTCTTCACCATGCGCCGCCTTCCCGAAAGCCGCATACCGGTGATCGCGCCCGACAATCATCGCGGCGCCTGGCTCGCCACCGCCCATCTGGTCGGCAAAGGGCATCGCCGGCTGGCGTTCTTCGGCGGCTCATCGGACCTCGTGGTCTACCATGAGCGGCTGGGCGGATTTCGCGAAGCCTGCGAGGCGCTCGGTATCCCCAAGCGCGATACACTGGTCGTTGAAGGCGAAACCAGCCGCAAGGGCGGCATTGCCTGCCTGGAGACGGCCCTCGCGATGGCCGATCCGCCGACCGCGGCGCTGTGCTTCAACGATGCGGTCGCCTTCGGCGTCATGCTGGCGCTGCGCAAGCGCGGACTCGAGCCCGGCGCGGATTTCGCCGTCGTCGGCTTCGACGACGTGATCGAAGCCCAGCATTACATGCCGGCGCTGACCAGCGTCGCGGTGGATTCGGCAGGCCTCGGCGAGCGCGCCGCCCATGTCATGCTGAAGATGATCCAGTCGCGCACCACGCGCGCCGAAGATCATATCGGCGCCGTCAACCTCGTCGTCAGGGACAGTTGCGGTCCTGATCGCCGTGAGGGAATGGGAGACGCGGCATGACTGTGAAATGGGGGCTGATCGGCGCAAGCACGATCGCCAGGCAATTCGTGATCAACGCCATCCGCACTCAAGCCGGCGGGGAGATCGCGGCGGTGATGAGTTCCAGCCCGGAGCGAGCCACTTCCTATGCCAGGGAGAACGGCATTCCGCTCGCCGTCTCGACGCTCGATGATTTGCTCGGCTCTGACGTCGACGCCGTCTACATCTCGACCACCAATGAATTGCACCTCGAACAGGCGTTAGCCGCCATCAAGGCGGGAAAACATGTGCTGTGCGAAAAGCCGCTCGCACTGACCGGCGCCGATGCGCGCAAGATGGTCGCCGCCGCCAAGGCGGCTGGCATCGTGCTCGGCACCAACCATCATTTGCGCAATGCCGGCTCGCACCGGGCGATGCGCGATAGCATTGCCGCCGGCCGCATCGGCAAACCGATTGCCGCGCGCGTCTTCCACTCCGTCTATCTGCCTGAGAATCTGCAGGGCTGGCGGATCACCAGGCCGGAAGCCGGTGGCGGCGTGGTGCTCGACATCACCGTGCACGATGCCGACACGCTGCGCTTCGTGTTCGGCGACGATCCGCTCGAGGTTTCGGCGTTCACGCAATCGGCCGGCATGGCCGCCGGCGGCTTGGAGGATGGCGCCATGTGCATCTGGCGCTTCAGGTCGGGCGTTATCGCCCAGTCGCATGAGGGTTTCACCACCAAATTCGCCGGCACCGGCTTCGAGGTGCATGGCAGCGAAGGCTCCCTGATCGCGAAAGATGTGATGACGCAGAAGCCGATCGGCTCTGTGCTGCTGCGCACGGCGCAGGGCGAGGAGGAATTGAGCTTCGACGTCAGGTCTTTGCGCCAGTTCCATGCGGCGCTCCGTGGCGAAGGCCAGCCGTCGGCCACCGGCGAGGACGGCGTCTGGTCGCTGACATCAGCTGAAGCGGCGTTGCAGTCAGCCAAGTCCGGCAAATCAGTGGCGATCGATCCGAAACTCGGGGGCGCAGGGTGAGGAAGCTTGTCTCCGCAACGCAAGCCGCCAGCGTGATCAGGGACGGCATGGTCGTTTCGGTGTCGTCGTCGAGCGGTCTCGGCTGCCCGGATGCGGTGCTCGCCGCGATCGGCGAGCGCTTCGACGCGGAAGGCCATCCGAAGAACATCACGACGCTGCATCCGATCGCCGCCGGCGACATGTACGGCATCAAGGGCATCGACCATCTGGCCAAGCCCGGCCTGTTGAAGCGCACGCTGTGCGGCTCCTATCCGTCCGGCCCATCATCCTCGGAGCCGCCGCAGATCTGGAAGATGATCGGCGACAATTCGGTCGCTGCCTACAACGTGCCGTCGGGCATATTGTTCGACATGCATCGCGAGGCTGCCGCCAAGCGCCCCGGCGTGCTGACCAAGGTCGGCCTCGACACCTTCGTCGACCCGCGTCATCAGGGCTGCGCCATGAATGCCGCGGCCAGCGAGCCGATCGTTTCGGTGCAGCAGTTCGACGGCGAGGAATGGCTCTATTTCCGCTCGATCGTGCCTGACGTCTCGATCATCCGAGCGACGACGGCCGACGAGCGCGGCAACCTTACCTATGAGCACGAGGGCGCCTATCTCGGCGGGCTGGAACAGGCGCTCGCCGCCCGCAACAATGGCGGCATTGTCATCGCGCAGGTCAAGCGCGTCGTCGAGAACGGGACGCTGAAGCCGCATGACGTGCGCGTGCCCGGTGTGCTGGTTGACCATATCGTGGTGGCGCCCGACCAGTTGCAGACGACGCTGACGCCCTACGACCCGGCCATCTCCGGCGAGATCTTCCGGCCGCTGTCGAGCTTCCGCAACACCGAGATGAGCGTCCAGAAGGTGATCGCGCGTCGCGTCGCGATGGAGCTTGCCGACGGCATGGCGGTCAACATCGGCTTCGGCATCTCGGCCAATGTGCCGCGCATCCTTATCGAGGAAGGCCAGCACGGCAAGGTCACCTGGGTGATCGAACAGGGCGCGGTCGGCGGCGTGCCGCTGCTCGACTTCAAGTTCGGCTGCTCGTCGAACGCCGACGCCTTCATGCCTTCGCCCCACCAGTTCACCTATTTTCAGGGCGGCGGTTTCGACGCGTCGCTGCTGTCCTTCCTGCAGATCGACCGCCATGGCTCGGTCAACGTGTCGAAGCTTTCGGCGCGGCCGCACGTCACCGCCGGCGCGGGCGGTTTTGTCGACATTACCGCGCGGGCGAAGAAGATCGTGTTTTCCGGTTTCTTCAATGCCGGCGCAAAGCTGTCGCTGGCCGATGGCGGCATCCGCATTAACGGGGAAGGCAAGGTCAAGAAAGTCGTCGGCGAGGTCGAGCACATCTCCTTCTCGGGTAAGCGTGCCGTCGCCCAAGGGCAGGACGTCACCTACGTCACCGAGCGCTGCGTGATGAAGCTGACGCCGGCAGGGCTGATGGTGACCGAGCTGGCGCCGGGCATCGACCTTGAGCGCGATGTGTTGGCACAGGCCGAGATCCCGCTTGCTGTCGCCGACGACCTGAAAGTGACGCCGGACGCGCTCTACCACGACCGACCGATCGGCCTGTCGCTCAATGGCGGCGCGCTTGGAGGCGCACATGGCTGAGCGTCTGGTAACCTTTGAAACCGACGGCGCGATCGGCATTGTCACGCTGCGCCGGCCGGAGAAATTCAACGCGCTCGACATACCGATGCTGCGCGCGCTGGAAACCGCGCTCGACTCGGCGGAGGCTGCGGACGGCGTCCGCGTCGTGCTGTTGTGTGGCGAAGGCAAGGGCTTTTGCTCGGGTGGCGATGTCGAAGCGTGGTCGCAAATGAGTGCCGCCGACTTCCAGGTGCAATGGGTGCGCTATGGCCACCGCGTCTTCGACCGGTTGGCGCGGTTGCGGCAACCGACCATCGCGGTACTGTCCGGCCATGCGCTGGGCGGCGGGCTTGAACTGGCCGTCGCCTGCGACTTCCGCGTCGCCGAGGCGCATGTGAAATTAGGCCTCCCGGAAACGTCGATCGGCGTGGTGCCCGGCTGGTCCGGCACGCAGCGCGCGGTGCGCCGCTTCGGCGCGCAGACGGTGCGGCGCATGGCAATCGGCGGCGAGACGTTCGTGGCGGCCGAAGCACTCGCTCTGGGCATCCTCGACCGGGTGGCCGAAACAGGCAATGCATTCATCGAGGCCAAGGCCTGGGCCGGCAAGATCGCCGAGTGCGGCCCGCTGGCAATCGAGGCCGCCAAGCTGATGATCGCGGTCGCCGAGGGCGAAGAAAGTGCCGCCGCTACAGAAGCGCTGGCCAGCGGCTTCATCGCGCTGACCGGAGACCTCAAAACCGGCGTCGACGCTTTCAAGGCCAAGCAGAAACCAGCGTTTTCAAGATCATAGAATGCGAGCGGAACCTGGAAAACACATGAACTTGCCCCTCACCATCGCCATGCCCGCCGAGGCAGCCGCAGCGCCGAAAAACTACCGGCTGCTGATCGACGGCAAGTTCGTCGATGCTCGCGACGGTCGCACCCTTGAGCGCAACAGCCCCGGCCACGGCTTTACCGTTTCGCGCTATGCGCAAGCCGGCGAAGCGGAAGTCGAGGCGGCGGTACAGGCCGCGCACAAGGCTTTTGAGACGGGTCCGTGGCCGCGCATGAAGGCCGGCGAGCGGGCCGCAATCCTGCTCAAGGCGGCGGATCTGATCGAGGCGCGGCTCGAGGAGATCGCCAGGCTCGACGCGCTGGAGTCCGGCAAACCGATCGCCCAGGCACGCGGTGAGATCGGCGGCGCCGTCGACATTTGGCGCTATGCCGCGGCGCTTGCCCGCACGCTCCATGGCGAAACCTACGCCAATCTCGGCGACGCCATGCTGGGCGTCGTGCTGCGCGAACCGATCGGCGTCGTCTCGATCATCACACCGTGGAATTTTCCGTTCCTCATCGTCAGCCAGAAACTGCCGTTCGCGCTCGCCGCCGGCTGCACGGCGGTGGTCAAGCCGAGCGAGATGACCTCGGCCTCGACCTTCGTGCTCGGCGACATCCTAATGCAGGCCGGCTTGCCGGATGGCGTCGTCAACATCCTCGCTGGCCTGGGCGCCGATGTTGGCGCCGCGATGGTCGGCCATCCGCTGGTCGAGATGGTGTCGTTCACCGGCTCTACCCGGGTCGGCAAGATGACCATGGCGTCGGCCGCGAACTCGCTGAAGAAAGTGTCGATGGAGCTCGGCGGCAAAAACGGCCAGATCGTCTTTCCAGATGCCGACCTTGAAGCCGCCGCCGACGCGGCGGTGTTTGGCGGCTTTTTCAACGCCGGCGAGTGCTGCAACGCCGGCAGTCGGCTGATCGTCCATGAGGCGATCGCCGACGACTTCCTCGGCGCGGTGAAGGCGCTCACTGCCAGGGTCACCGTCGGCGATCCGCTCGACGATCGCACTAAGGTCGGCGCAATGATCTCTTTCGAGCACCTTTCCAAGGTCACCGGCTACGTCGCGGCGGCGGCAAACGACGGCAGCAGCGTCTATAGCGGCGGCAAGCAGATCGCTTCCAGTGCCGGTCAGTATCTCGACCCGACCATCCTTCGCGACGTGACCGACGACATGGCCATTGCACGTGAAGAAGTGTTCGGCCCGGTGCTCTCGGTGCTGACGTTTGAATCGATTGAAGAGGCGTTGCGCATCGCCAACAACACGCCCTATGGTTTATCGGCGGGCGTGTGGAGCGCCAGCCTCGACACCTGCATGTCGGTGGCACGGAATGTGCGTTCGGGAACCGTTTGGGTGAACACGTTCATGGAAGGTTATCCCGAGCTGCCTTTCGGAGGCTACAAGCAGTCCGGTCTCGGACGCGAGCTCGGCAAGCGCGCCGTCGAGGACTATACCGAGGAAAAGACGATCCAGTTTCATCGCGGCCAGCGCACCGGATGGTGGGTCGGCTGAGTTGGGAAGAACCCGGCGGACAACCGCCGGTCGTGTAGCTGCAACAAGGGAGGAAGTACATGTTGCGCAAATTGCTTATCGGAACGGCCCTCGGGTCGGGTCTTGCGTTCGCGGCCCATGCCCAGGACGTCAAGGAAGTCGAGATGCTGCATTGGTGGACGTCTGGCGGCGAGGCGGCTGCTTTGAACGTGCTCAAAGAGGATCTGGCCAAGCAGGGCTTTGCCTGGAAGGACGTGCCCGTGGCCGGCGGCGGCGGCGACGCCGCCATGACCGCGCTGAAGGCGATGGTCGCGGCCGGCAACTACCCGACCGCCTCCCAGATGCTCGGCTATACCGTGCTCGATTATGCCGCGGCCGGCGTTATGGGCGACCTGACCGAGACGGCGGTAAAGGAGGGCTGGGACAAGTCCGTTCCGGCCGCCCTGCAGAAATTCTCGGTCTATGACGGCAAGTGGGTCGCGGCTCCGGTCAACGTCCACTCCGTCAACTGGCTGTGGATCAACAAGGCGGTGATGGACAAGATCGGCGGCACCGAGCCCAAGACCTTCGACGACTTCATCGCGCTGCTCGACAAGGCCAAGGCGGCTGGCGTCATTCCGCTCGCGCTCGGAGGCCAGAACTGGCAGGAAGCCACCATGTTCGACTCGGTCGTGCTGTCGACCGGCGGGCCTGAGTTCTACAAAAAGGCCTTCAACGACCTCGACGAGGAATCGCTGAAGTCCGATACGATGAAGAAGTCGTTCGACAACCTCGCCAAGCTCGTCACCTATGTCGACCCGAACTTCTCGGGCCGCGACTGGAATCTCGCCACCGCCATGGTCATCAAGGGCGATGCGCTGGTGCAGGTCATGGGCGACTGGGCCAAGGGCGAATTCAACGCCGCCAAGAAGGCCCCGGGCACCGACTTCCTGTGCTACCGCTTCCCGGGGACCGACGGCAGCGTGGTCTACAACTCCGACATGTTCGGCATGTTCGACGTTCCGGAGGACCGCAAGGCCGCCCAGGTCGCCTTGGCCACCGCCACTTTGTCGAAGAGCTTCCAGTCGGCTTTCAACGTCGTCAAGGGCTCCGTCCCGGCCCGCACCGACGTGCCCGACACCGACTTTGACGCTTGCGGCAAGAAGGGCATGGCCGACCTGAAGGCCGCCAACGAAGGCGGCACGCTGTTCGGTTCACTGGCGCAAGGCTATGGCGCGCCTCCGGCGGTCGCCAATGCCTACAAGGACGTCGTCTCGAAGTTCGTCCACGGTCAGATCAAGACCTCGGACGAGGCCGTGACCCAGTTGGTCAACGCGATCGAAGACGCCAAGTAGGAACCAGGCATGGAAGGCCCTTCCCCGCTCCGGTGGGGAAGGTCCACCAAGCCAGGATGATCGGCCTTGCGTCGGAATGCCTATCACCTGGCGCCGGCGATCAACCAACACGCCCCGTCTGGACGGGGCTATCCTTCCCGCCCGCCTGGCGGTGAAGGGACCCGAAAGGGAGGGAGCCCATGACTACGGTCGCGACCCAGATCAAGCTGACGCCGGAGCACAATGCGCGCCCGGGTGCCTCCATGCGCTCGCGCCTGCAGGACGCGCTGCCGAAGATCGTACTGGCGCCAAGCTTTGCGATCACCGTCGTCTTCGTCTACGGCTTCATCCTGTGGACGGTCTATCTGTCCTTCACCAACTCCAAGACCTTCCCGTCCTATGCAATCACCGGGCCGCGTGCCTATCAGCGACTATGGCGCTGGACGTTCGAGAGCGACCCGCCATCGAGCTGGTACACCTCGATCACCAATATGGGCATTTTCGGCTTTCTCTACATCTCCATCTGCCTGGCGCTCGGCCTGTTCCTGGCCATCCTGCTCGACCAGAAGATCCGCGGCGAAGGCGTGTTGCGGCCGATCTATCTCTACCCGATGGCGCTGTCCTTCATCGTCACCGGCGTCGCCTGGAAATGGTTCCTCGATCCCGGCCTCGGCCTTGAGCAGACACTGCATCAATGGGGCTGGACGAGCTTCCATTTCGACTGGATCAAGAACAAGGATTTCGTCATCTACACCGTGGTGATCGCCGGCGTCTGGCAGGCCTCCGGCTTCATCATGGCAATGTTTCTGGCCGGCCTGCGCGGCATTGACGGCGAGATCATGAAGGCGGCGCAGATCGACGGCGCCACCACTTTCCAGCTCTATCGCAGGATCGTCATCCCGCTGCTGCGGCCGGTGTTCCTCTCGGCCTTCATCGTGCTCGCCCACCTCGCCATCAAGTCCTACGATCTGGTCGTAGCGCTGACCAGCGGCGGGCCGGGCGGCTCGGCCTGGCTGCCGTCGAACTTCATGTATGAGTACACCTTCAAGCGCAACGAAATGGCCGTCGGCTCGGCCAGCGCCGTGATCATGCTGATGACCATCACCGCGATCATCGTGCCCTATCTCTATTCCGAGCTCAGGGAGCGGCCGCGATGAGCGTCATTGCCACGCCCGCTCGCCAGAGCACTGGCGGCATCAGCGCCAGGACAGTTAACCGCATCGTCATCTACGGCCTGCTGGCGCTGTTCGCGCTGTTCTACCTGATGCCGCTGTTCGTCATGCTGGTGACTTCGTTCAAGACGATGGACGAGATCCAGAACGGCAACATGCTGGCGCTGCCGCAGGCGCCGACCTTCGAACCGTGGCTGAAGGCGTGGGGCGAGACCTGCGTCGGCCTGACCTGCGCCGGCATCAAGGGTTATTTCTGGAACTCCATCAAGATGGTGGTTCCGGCGGTGCTGATCTCGACGCTGCTCGGCGCGCTCAACGGCTATGTGCTGACCAAATGGCGCTTCCGCGGCCACACGCTGGTCTTTGGCCTGATGCTGTTTGCCTGCTTCATCCCGTTCCAGTCGGTGCTGTTGCCGATGGCGACGATTCTGGGCAGCCTCGGCCGTTTCGGCGTGACTCTGCGAAACGCCACGGGATTTTCATTCGGCTTGGGCAATCCGACGGTCAACCTGGTCTTTGTCCACGTTGTCTACGGGCTTGGCTTCACAACGTTGTTCTTCCGCAATTACTACGAGGCGTTCCCGACCGAACTGGTCAAGGCGGCACAGGTCGACGGCGCCAGCTTCTTCCAGATTTTCCGACGCATCATGCTGCCGAATTCGATGCCGATCTTCGTCGTCACCGTCATCTACCAGTTCACCAACATCTGGAACGACTTCCTTTTCGCCTCGGCCTATGCCGGCACCGGTGACGCGATGCCGATGACCGTGGCGCTGAACAACGTCGTCAATACCTCGACCGGTGTCGTCGAATACAACGTCAACATGGCGGCGGCGATGATCGCCGCACTGCCGACCCTTCTCGTCTACGTGGTCGCTGGCCGCTATTTCGTGCGCGGCCTGATGGCCGGCGCCGTCAAAGGATAATCGAATGGCTTTTCTCGAAATTAATGGGCTGAGGAAGCAGTTCGGATCGGTCGAGATCCTGAAGGGCATCGACGTCGATCTCGAAAAGGGCGGCTTCCTCGTGCTGGTCGGCCCGTCCGGCTGTGGCAAGTCGACCTTGCTCAACACCATTGCCGGCCTGGAAACCATCACCGAAGGCGAAATCCGCGTCGACGGACGGACGATCAACGATCTTCACCCTTCGAAGCGCGACATCGCCATGGTGTTCCAGAGCTACGCGCTCTATCCGAACATGACGGTCGCGGGAAACATTGCCTTCGGCATGGAGATGCGCGGCGTGCCGGCAGCGGAGCGCCAGAAGGCGATCGACAAGGTGGCGAAGGTGCTGCAAATCGGCCACCTCTTGCAGCGCAAGCCGAGCCAGCTTTCCGGCGGCCAGCGCCAGCGCGTCGCCATGGGCCGGGCGCTCGTGCGCGACCCCAAGCTCTTTCTCTTCGACGAGCCGCTCTCCAATCTCGACGCCAAGCTGCGCGTCGATATGCGCATCGAGATCAAGCGCCTGCACGCGACCACCGGCACCACGATCGTCTATGTCACCCACGACCAGATCGAGGCGATGACGCTGGCCACCAAGATCGCGGTGATGCGCGACGGCGAGGTGCAGCAGTTCGGCACGCCTGCCGAAATTTACAACAACCCGACCAATCTGTTCGTTGCCGACTTCATGGGCTCACCGGCCATGAACCTGATTCCGGCGACGATCGGCGGCAATGGCAATGCATTGTCCGTGGTGCTGCAGCGCGAGGCGCGCGAGCCGATCTCGCTGCCGCTGGCCGATGCGCCGACGGGTCTGTCGGCATTCCACGACAAGCCGATCATCTTCGGCGTCCGCCCTGAGGCTCTGACCGATCCCGAAGGGGCCGAACGCAACGCATCGAACATCGCCACCGCCGACTGTCACATCGAGGTCGTCGAACCGGCGGGTTCCGATACCTTCGCCGTCACCAACCTCGGCGGCAAGGCCGTGGTGGCGCGTCTGCGCGCCGACGCCAACATCCAGCCGGGCACCAGCACGCCGCTCGCCTTCAACCTGACCAAGGCGGTGTTCTTCGACCCGGCGACCGAGAATCGTATCCTCTGACAGCCATGACAAACCCGGACATCGTCATCATCGGCTCCGGCATCGGCGGCGCCACGATCGCTTCCGGCCTTGCCGGCAGCGGCGCCTCGATCCTGATGCTGGAGCGCGGCGAACCGCTGCCGGCGACGCCGCATACCCGTGACACACGCGCCATCTTCGTCGACGGTCACTACCGGCCGAAGGAGATATGGCGCGAGCCCGGCGGCGCGGCGTTCAACCCCGGCAACTACTACTATGTCGGCGGCAATTCGAAATTCTACGGCGCCGTGCTGATCCGCTACCGCAAGGAAGACTTTTCGGAGATGGAGCACTATGGCGGCGTCTCGCCGGCCTGGCCGTTCTCCTATGAGGAGTTTGAGCCTTGGTACTCCAAGGCCGAGCAGCTTTTTCGCGTGCGCGGCGCCCTCGGCGAAGATCCGACCGAACCGTTCCACTCGATCCCCTATCCCTTCGGGCCGGTGCCGGACGAGCCGCCCATCGCCCGCGCCCGCGCCCAGCTCAAGGGCCTCGGCCTGCATCCGGCATCGCTGCCGCTCGGCGTCGACATCGACGCCTGGCTCAAGGACGGCAAAACAGGATGGGACGCCTTTCCCAACACCGGGACCGGCAAGGTCGACGCCCAATCGGGGCCGCTGACAGCGGCACTGACCGACCCGAACATCAGGCTCGAGACAGGCGCCCATGTCGAATATCTCGAAGCCTCGTCGGATGCCAGGACGATTGCGGCCGTTCACTACCGCCAGAATGGGGCGCTGAAAAAAGTGACGCCGAAGCTGGTCATCCTCTCGGCCGGTGCGGTCAATTCGGCGGTCATCCTGCTGCGCTCGCCCTCTCCCAGCAGCAAGGGAGGCGGCAAGGGTCTCGCCAATCGTTCCGACCAGGTCGGCCGCAACTTCATGAACCACAATTCGAGCGCCATGCTGGCGATCGATCCGCGTCGCAGGAACACGTCCGTCTACCAGAAGACGCTGATGCTCAACGACTACTACCTGTCCGACGGCAAGGGCGGCAAGCCGCTCGGCAACGTCCAGCTTCTGGGCAAGATCGACGGCCACATCCTGAGGGCCAACGTCAAGCTTGCACCCAAATTCGCGCTGGACTTCATGGCCGGCCACGCCGTCGACTGGTACCTGATGTGCGAGGACCTGCCCGATCCCGAAAGCCGCATCATGGTCGACGGCAAGGATATCGTCATGCAGTGGCGGCGCTCCAACATGCAGTCGCTCGACGGGCTGACCAAGGTGATGCGCGAGAATTTTCGTGCCTGCGGCTATCCGATCGTCCTGTCGCGGCCTTTCGACAAGCGCACGCCGTCGCACCAGTGCGGCACGGTGAAGATGGGCAACGATCCGGCGGCCTCGCCGCTCGACCCCTTCTGCCGCTCGTTCGACCACCGGAACCTGTTTGTCGTCGACGCTAGCTTTCTGCCGAACTCGGCCGCCGTCAATCCGGCGCTGTCGATCGCCGCGCAGGCGCTGCGCGTCGCCGACCACATCCGCAAGGCGGAGCTTGTCGCATGAGCCGCCCGGCAGCGATCGTCACCGGCGGCGCACGCGGCATCGGCCTTGCCTGCGCCGAAGCGCTGGCCGATGCTGGCTTCGACATCCTCGTCGTGGACCTTGTCGACAATGCCCCTGACGGGCTTGCCGCTGACATCGCCGCTCGCGGCGCGAAGTTCGCCTATCATTGCGGCGATATAGCCGACCTCGACGACCATACCGCAGTGGTCGATGCCGCGACAAGCGGCTTCGGCCGCATCGACTGCCTGGTCAACAATGCCGGCATCGGCGCCGTGGTACGCGGCGACCTGCTGGAATTGAAACCGGAAAATTTCGACCGGATCCTCAGCGTCAATCTGCGCGGCACCGTCTTCCTCAGCCAAGCCGTTGCCAGGGCGATGCTTGCGGCGCCGGGTGATTACCCCCGGTCGATCATCACCATCACTTCGGTCAGCGCCGAAATGGCCTCGCCGGAACGTGCCGACTACTGCATCTCCAAGGCCGGACTTTCGATGTGGGTGAAAACCCTGGCGCTACGCCTCGCCGCCGAAAATGTCGGCGTGTTCGAGGTGCGGCCGGGCATCATCCGCACGGACATGACCGCGGGGGTAACGGCCAAATACGACGCGCTGATCGACGCCGGATTGGTGCCGGCAAAGCGCTGGGGTGAAGCCGCCGACGTCGGCGCCGCCGTCGTGGCACTCGCCTGCGGCAAGCTCGGCTTTTCGACCGGCTCGATCATCAACGTCGACGGCGCGCTGTCGGTGCCGAGGCTGTGAACAGGTGACGCCATGACCGACTACATCATCGTCGGCGCCGGCCCGGCCGGCTGCGTCCTGGCCAACCGGCTGAGCGAAGATCCGTCGCATCGGGTGCTGCTGCTCGAGGCCGGCGGCAAGGACTGGCACCCGCTGATCCATATGCCCGCCGGTTTCGCCAAGATGACCAAGGGCATCGCGTCCTGGGGCTGGTCGACCGTGCCGCAAAAGCACATGAAGGACCGCGTCTTCTGGTACACGCAGGCCAAGGTGATCGGCGGCGGCTCCTCCATCAACGCCCAGATCTACACGCGCGGCAATGCCCGCGATTACGACGCTTGGGAGAAGGAAGGAGGCCTTGCCGGTTGGGGCTATCGCGACGTGCTGCCCTATTTCAAACGGGCCGAGAACAACCAGCGCTATGCCAATGATTTTCACGGCGACCAGGGCCCGCTCGGCGTCTCGAACCCGATTGCCCCGCTGCCGATCTGCGAGGCTTATTTCCGCGCCGGGCAGGAGATGGGCATTCCCTTCAATCCGGACTTCAACGGGGTAGCCCAAGAAGGCGTCGGCTATTATCAACTGACGCAGAAGGACGCGAGACGCTCCTCCGCCTCGGTCGCCTATCTCAGGCCGGTCCGCGAGCGCAAGAACCTGACCGTCAGGACCGGTGTGCTGGTGACGCGCATCGTCGTCGAGAGAGATCGCGCCGTCGGTGTCGAGATCGTCGACAGGCCGGGCGGCCAACCGACGATCCTGCGTGCCGAGCGCGAAGTGATCGTCTCGTCCGGCGCCATCGGCTCGCCGAAGCTGCTGATGCAGTCGGGCATCGGCCCGGCCGATCATCTGAAGTCGGTGGGCGTGACGCCGGTGCATGACCTGCCCGGCGTCGGCTCCAACCTGCAGGACCATCTCGACCTGTTCGTCATTGCCGAATGCACCGGCGACCACACCTACGACAACTACGCCAAGCTGCACCGGACGGTGTGGGCCGGCCTGCAGTATCTGCTGCTCAGGAAGGGACCGGTTGCCTCCAGCCTGTTCGAGACCGGCGGCTTCTGGTACGCCGATCCAACCGCCGCCTCGCCCGACATCCAGTTCCATCTCGGCCTCGGCTCCGGCATCGAAGCCGGCGTCGAGAAGCTGAAAAATCCGGGCGTGACGCTGAACTCCGCCTTCCTGCGCCCGCGTTCGCGCGGCACGGTACGGCTGAACAGCGCCGACCCGGCCGATCACCCGCTGATCGATCCGAATTACTGGTCCGACCCCTACGACCGTGACATGTCTATCAAGGGACTCAGGCTGGCGCGCGAGATCATGCGGCAGAAGGCACTTGCCCCTTACGTGCTGCGCGAGGTGCTGCCGGGGCCGACACTCACCAGCGACGACGAACTGTTCGACTATGCCTGCCGCAGTTCCAAGACCGACCATCATCCCGTCGGCACCTGCCGCATGGGCCACGACGAGATGAGCGTGGTGACGCCCGACCTCAGGCTCCGCGGCATCGAGGGTCTGCGCGTCTGCGATGCCTCGGTGATGCCGCGCATCCCCTCCTCCAACACCAATGCGCCAACCATCATGGTCGGCGAAAAGGGCGCCGATCTGATCCTTGGCCGCGAGCCGCTGCCGCCGGCCGTATTCTCAGGCAACCGCGCGGCATAGGAGAAAAATGATCCGGCACTGTGTTTTCGTCAGATTCCGCAACGACGTCGACGCCACCGAGCACGCGGCAATCCATGCCGATTCGAGGCATTGCGGCGGGCGATCGACGGCACGGGCAAGGTTGACGGGCTGATGGTGTTCGACGTCGAGATAAGCGCTTAGCTTATCCAAGCCTCAGCGCGACGACGCCGGCAACGATGCTGAGCACGGCGGCACCGCGCCAGGCAGTCATCTTCTCGCCGAGCGCAAACACCGAGATCATCATGGCGAACAGGATGGAGGTTTCGCGCAGCGCCGCAACCGAGGCGATCGGCGCCTTGGTCATCGCCCACATCACGATCCAGTAGGCAGCGCCGCTGAGCACGCCGGTGTACACGCCCGCCTTCCAGTCGCGCGCCAGCACCGGCAGCGCCTTTGGCCCGCGGAAGATCAGGCACAGCACCAGCGCCCACAGCGCATCGCAGACGAACAGCCATGCCGCATAGCTGGACGCCGTCGCGGCCAGCCGCGCGCCGCTGCCATCGGACAGCGTATAGCCGGCGATGAAGATAGAGGTACCCAGCGCAAAGCCGACGGCGCGCAGGTTCAGCCTTTCCAGATGCGCGCCGCCGCGAAACGACAGCACCAGCGTGCCGGCCGACAAAAGAAGGATCCCGAGAATGGCCAGCGGCGCCGGAACTTCGGCGACGACCACAATGCCGCCAAGTGCAGCCAGCAGCGGCGCCGTGCCGCGCGCCAGCGGATAGGTCTGGGCGAAATCGCCGGCCTTGTAGGCGCCAATCAGGAACGTCCTGTAGCCCATATGGAAGATCACCGAAGCGATGATGTACGGCCACACTTCCGTTTTCGGCACCTCGACGAAAGGCAGCGCCAGAAGCGCCACGGCGCCCATGCCGAGCGTCATCAGCGTGATCGACAAAAAGCGGTCAAGATGGACCTTGACCAGCGCGTTCCAGATCGCGTGCATGGCGGCGGCGGCAAGTACCGCGAAGAAGACGAACAAGGTCATCGGCGGCTCATCCGCCTCCGGCTCCCGTCGTGAACGGCGTTTCCAGGTCGATGTCGACCCGCAGCGGAAAATGGTCCGAGGCGACTTCGTCTATATCGGCACTGACCGAGCGCACCCGTCCTGCCAACATTCCGCCGACGAAGCAGTGGTCGAGCCGTCGCTTCGTCGGCCTGCCGTCGATCTTCTTCACATGGGTGTGGAAATCCGCCGTCGGTTCGCTGGCGACGGCGGCGGCATCGACAAAACCGTCGAAATAGGCAGCACCGCGATGGTACGGCGTGCTGCCGACGATGCGCCGGTACTCGGCGCTGCCCGGCTCCATGTTGAAATCGCCCATCCAGATCGCCGCCAGCGGGTTTTCCGGCTCCGGCTCGCCATTACTCCAGTTGCGCTCGGGTTCGTCATCGGCGCCGCTCCACGGGCCGCCGTCGGACGGCGCCCGGCGATGCTCGGCGAGCAGGTAATCGATCTGCTCCAGCCGCTCTTCGGCGGCGATATGCGCGAGATGCAGCGACAGCACCCGCACCGGACCGGCAGGGGCACGGATCATGCATTCGAGCGCCGCATTGCGGGTGTTGAGCGGACGCACCGTTCGGCGCAGCGGCAGCGTGTGCAGGCGCGACCAGACGATCGGCAGCTTGGACAGGACCATGGTGCCGAATTGCCGCCGCCGGTTGACGATGCGGCCGTCGCGCCGCTCGCTCGCGTCCATGTCAAAGGCAGGCCCGTAGACCCAGTGATAATTAGGAAGCAGCCGCGAAAGGATTTCCGACTGGTCGTCCTCGTTAGTACGCAGCCAGTGCCGCTCCACCTCCTGCAGCGCGATGATGTCGGCCCCGGCGACGATCTTAGCACAGCGCGCGAGATCGTAGCGGCCGTCGCCGCCGAAGCCGTACTGGATGTTGTAACTGACCAGCTTCATGCTTATCCGGCTCAATTTCCTGATGGCAGTAGCGGTTGGGCGGACCGGCTGCAATGTGCAGCCGGATGGAGAGAGCTTGGGCCAGACAGCGCGCGGCTAGAGCATCGACCCAAAAGTGGGTACCGGTTTTGGGAAAATCCGATACTCAAACAAAAAAACTCTAAGTCGTCAGCGGCTGGAAACGTCCTGGCGGAGAAGCGGCCAATTCCGACCAGTCGATTTCCTCCTCCAGGCGATGATACGCTTCGTCGCCGATCGTGCCGTCGATACGCAGCTTTTCCAACGCATCGCGCTGGCTCTTGATGGCATAGAGACGCAACCTGTCGTACTCGGTTGCAGCCTGGGCGTCGTCAGGATTTTCCGCGATCGTGCGCTGCGCGGCAAATTGCTCACGGACCACGGCCGCGGCATTCGACGTCTTGCCGCTCAACACGTCCAGCGCTGCCTGCATGATGGCGACGCGTGCCTGCGCGACCTCGCGGTCGACAGTTTCGTCAGGATCGAGATGAAGCAGGCGCAGCAGCGGCCTCAGGCTGATGCCTTGCAGCACCAAGGTGCCGAGCACGACTGAGAACGCGGCGAGCACGATCGGGTCGCGGCCGGGAAAGTCAGCCGGCAAGGCAAACGCTGCCGCAAGGGTGACCAGGCCGCGCATGCCGCACCAGCCGATCAGCACGCCGCCGCGGAACGACGGGGCTTCGGCCTGCCGTTCCACGTCGCCGAAGCTGGCAAGCCACCTCATGATCGCGCCGCATCCCAGCACCCAGACGAGACGCGAGACGATGACGACAGCCAGAACGGTTGCGGCAAACACGAACGCTTCGACCTGCCCCTGCTCGGCCAGCCGGCCGACGATCAATCGTGCCTGAAGTCCCATCAGGACGAAGGCCAGCACATTGAGCACGAACACCGCCGTCTCCCAGACCGAGTAGGAGCTGACGCGATTTCTAGCCGGCATGCGGCGTGGCGCGGTACGCGCGATGGTCATGGCATAGACTACGATCGTAATAATCGCGGAGAGCCCGATGCTGTCGGCCAGGATCCAGACGCCGAACGTTCCGGCAAATTGCACCACAGTGCCGCTCGCCGGGTCCTCGATCCGGCTGAGCGTGGCGAGCGACAATCGGCCGAGCACATAACCAGCGGCAAGGCTGCCGACCGTCGATAGCAGGATCACCGGAACCGCGCTGCTCAGCAGGATGGAGCCGGCAGCGGCCGAAACCGCCATGCGGTAGATCAGGAGTGCGGTGGCGTCGTTGAGCAGGCTTTCACCTTGCAGGATCGCGGTGATGCGGTGCGGCACCTTGAACTGTCCTAGCACGGCCGACGCCGCGACGGCATCGGGCGGCGCCACGATCGCGCCAAGGGCAATAGCCGCAGCGATCGGCAGGTCGGCCATTGTCCATCCGACGAGCGCGACGGTCGCAGTGGTGAAAACGACGGCGCCAAGCGCCAGCAAGACAAGCGGCAGCCTGTAGCGATTGAGGTCGCGCAGCGAGGTGTCGTAAGCTGCGTCAAGAAGCACCGGCGCGATGAACAAAGCGAGCGCCAGTTCGGGATCGATCTCGATGGTCGGCGCAAACGGCAGGAAGGCGATGCCTACGCCTGCCAACGCCAGCAACGAGGGATAGGGGATCTGAAGACGCCGCGACAGCGCTGTCAACGCAACGGCGATCAGCAGGAGAACAAGGGTCAGCTCAAAAAGCGCCATGCCTTATCGTAGCGGCGAAGCGCGATTATTGGCAGTGGCAAAACCATAAGCTGCTGTTGATTGGCCGTGGTGCCCTGACTTGGCAGTATGCCGTGACTTGGCAGTATGCATTGAGGCGGTTGTCTGCGTATAAGCTTGGGTCATGATCCTCATCGGCCAATATGACTCGCCCTTCGTCCGTCGCGTCGGCATTGCCCTGACCCTGTACAACCTGCCGTTTGAACATCGTCCCTGGTCGACTTTCAGCGATGCGGACAAGATCAGGCCCTATAATCCATTGACGCGCGTGCCAACCCTGGTGCTGGACGATGGCGAGGTGCTGATCGAAAGCCACGCCATGCTGGACCATCTGGACAGCCTTGTAGCGGCCGATCGCAGGATGTTTCCGACCGACGAGCCGGCGCGTCGCCAAGCGCTGAAGATCGCCGCCTTGGCAACCGGGCTGGGCGACAAGGCGGTCAGCCTGTTCTACGAGAAGCTACTGCACCAGCCGGTCTCCGACCTCTGGGTCGAGCGCTGCCGCAAGCAGATAGAAGGCGTGATGGCTGTACTGGAAGCCGATCGCAGCACAAGGCCTGAAACCTACTGGTTCGGCGATCGCATAGGTCACGCCGACATCGCGGTTGCCGCCGTGCTCCGCTTCCTTGGCGAGGCGCATCCCTGCTTGGCTTCGCACGCTGCCTTCCCGGCGCTCGGCGCCCATGCCGAACGGATGGAAGCACTGCCTGTCTTTCAGGCGATCTCGCAGCCTTTCATCCCGCCGGCTTGAGGCCAGGCCAGCATACCGGGCTGGTAAGAACTTTTGCTTGGTATCAACTGGCCAGACAATCAGCCTTGACCTTGAAAAAACAGCAGTCGTTTATTACTGACCGCCAAAGTCATGTCTGACAGTGGGCTGATCGAGGAGCTCCCATGCTGAGATTGTTCGCAACTCTGTGCGCATTGATACTGCTCTCGCCGATGGCTAGCGCTTCCGCGCTATACGACGAATTGCTGGCGGCAAAGATCAAACTTTTGGGAACCTCGAGACCGGACCCAGGGATGGGACTCTGGGCGCAGCAGACGAATGAGAGATTGCTCTCCATCATAGAAGGGAAATGGGTTGACCTTGGATATTCCGATCTGACCAGCGAAGACAGTATGAAGAAATACTGTCTTAATTATGGAGAGTCTTTCAAAAAATTGACCGATTCCTTCGAAATCATCGCGCCCATCGTTCCCCGGGCGAAGCAGGCGATCCACAAAGAGTATATTTTCAAACGGGAATGTCCTACAACTACCGATGGAACATCCAACAGCAAATGGAAGTCCTCGGGACGTTAGGGGGAAACGGCAAACAAATTCTGAGAAATGCCAATGGGACGAGTGCATTGCTGATGATGACACCCAATACCCTGCTTGAGGTCGATTTCGACCTCGGAATGCCGTTCATTTGGGGCCGTTGCCCCGCCGAATAGATCGGCGATCCAATCCCGGTTTCTGCCGCTTTTAATGCAACACCAGCATGTCGCCCGACGAGAAGGAAATCTCGGCCTTTTCGCCGACAGCGGGCGGCGGGGAGGCCGGGCTGTTGAACGTGTCGAGCGATACCGTGCTGCCGCCGATGCCGACGCGAACCCGGATGACCGAGCCGAGGAAATGCACTTCGGTGATCTCGCCCGAAAGACTGGAGTCGCGGCCGGGATGGCGGCCGAGCGAAATCGCCTCGGGCCGCAGCGCCAGGGACAGCGTGTCGCCGGACTTGGAGCCGTTTAGCTTTCCCTGCAGCGAGACCTCTTGCGAATTGACGCGCACCTTGCCCGACGCCGCGTCGGTGACGGTGCCTTCGAGCACGTTCAGCGTGCCGACGAAATTGGCGACGAACTTGGTCGCCGGCCGGTTATAGATCTCGAACGGCGTGCCGACCTGCTCCGCCTTGCCGCCATACATGACGGCGATGCGGTCGGAGATCGACAGCGCCTCTTCCTGGTCGTGGGTTACGAAGACGGTGGTAATGCCGAGCTTCTTCTGGATCGAGCGGATTTCCTCGCGCAGCGACACGCGCACCTTGGCGTCGAGCGCCGACAACGGCTCGTCGAGCAGCAAGAGTTTCGGCTTCGGCGCGATGGCCCGCGCCAGCGCGATACGCTGCTGCTGGCCGCCGGAGAGCTGATAGGGATAGCGGTCGCCCATCTGAGGCAGCTTGATGAGGTCGAGCATCTCGGCAACGCGCCTGTCGGCGTCGGCCTTTGGCATGCCCGCGACCTTCAGTCCGAAGCCGATGTTCTGCGCCACGGTCAGGTTCGGAAACAGCGCGTAGGCCTGGAACACCATGCCGACATTGCGCTGGTTGGGCTTGAGCCGGGTGATGTCCTTGCCGGCCACCAGGATCTTGCCGGCACTCGGCTCCTCGAAGCCGGCGACCATGCGCAGCACCGTCGTCTTGCCGCAGCCCGATGGCCCAAGGAAGGAGACGAACTCGCCCGGCTCGACGTCGAGGTTGAAATCCTGGACGACGGTGGTGGCGCCGAAGGCTTTTTGAACCTGCTGGATGGAGAGGAATGGCTCGGCCATGGCTTTCTTTCGGTCAGTATTTTTCGATCAGTTTGGCCGGTTCGCCGATCTCGGCGCAAAACGCGACAGGATCTGGATCAGCGACATGCAGCCCCAAGTGATGGCGAACGAAATGAGCGCAAGTGCCGACGGCTCATAGGCGCTGTTGGCGCCGATATTTTGCAGATAGGGGCCGAAGGCCGGGCGATTCAGCAGCGAGGCCATGGTGAACTCGCCGATGACGATGGCAAAACTCAGGAACGCGCCGGACAGGACGGCGATCAGCACGTTCGGCAGGATGATGCGGGCGATGATGATGGTCCAGCCGGCGCCGAGGATTTGTGCGGCTTCGGTGAGCGTTCTGACGTCGATGGTCCTGAGACCGGTATCGACCGCCCGGTACATATAAGGCAGCGCCAGCACTGCATAGCCGATGACCAGCAGAGCATCGGCGCCGCGTGCTGTCGCCAGAAAAGGCAACGCCGAATTCGAACCGAACATTCTGATGTAGCCGAAGACGATGACGATGGCGGGAATGACCAGCGGCAGCAGGGTGATGAACTCTACGACCGGCCGCAGATGCGGCAGCCGCAGCCGTATCCAGTAGGCCGTCGGGACAACGAGGAGCACGCCCAAAAGAATGGTAAAGACCGCCACAACGACGGAATAGGTAAATGTCGCCTGGAAATTCGGATCTCCGAAGACCGAGCGATAGGCGTCAAAGGAATATTCCCCGCGCCGCTTACGCAACGAGAATTCAAAGGTCGCCACAAGCGGCAGGACAAAATAGGTGGTCCCCACGCCAAAAACGAGCCAAGCCCAAAAGCGGTTGCCTTGCTTCATTTCAGCCACCGTTCGGCTCGCCGCTGGAACAAGATATAGAAGAGATTGGCCAAGCCGGTGATGACTATCATGCCGAATGCAAGCGCGTAGCCCAGATTCGGATTGTAAAGCACGTCGCCGCGAATCTGCGCGAACAGCTGGATGGGCACGATGTTGAGTGACGGCCCGGTCAATGCATAGGCTGTTGCGACCGCTCCGAACGCGTTGGCAAAAAGGAGGACCGTCGTACCGAGAAAACTCGGCCATAAGACCGGGATGACCACCATGCGCCAATATTGCCAATTGGTTGCGCCGAGCGTGGCGGCAGCTTCGCCCCACTCCTTCTTCAGCCCATCGACCGCCGGCGTGATGATGACGATCATCAATGGAATCTGGAAATAAAGGTAGGTGAGGATCAGGCCCCAAAACGAAAAGATACTGAAGCCGAGCGAATAGATGTTAATCCCGAAAATGTCTCGCAACAGGATCGTCGCCACTCCGAGGCGACCTAGCGTCGCGATGAACGAGAATGCCAGCGGCACGCCGGCGAAATTCGAGGCGACGCCCGAGAAGGTCAAGGTCGCCGAGCGTAACCACGGCGGCAAGCCTCCGCGAACGACTGCCACCGCCATTGCCAGGCCGATCAAGGCGCCAAGGACTGCAGAAACAAAGCTGATCTGAATGGATACCCAATAGGCCGCCGCGAGCTTGGGTTGCGACAACGCTATGATGTTGTCGAGCGTATACTCGCCGGCTGCATTTTTGAACGCGCCCGCGATCAGCCCTACCGTGGGCAAGATCAGAAAGAGCAGTGCGAAAATGAAGAACGGAGTTACGCCTAACCAATGCAGTGGCAGCCGAAGCCGACTGATCTCCGGCGCGCCAGGGCTGACGCTGGCTGTCTGGGACATTGTGGAGTCTGCCATGGCATTCCCGAAGTTGGCATAGGGCGCCGGGCGGCGAACCGCCCGGCGCCCTATGAATTACTTCACGACGGCGCCAACGATGGCATCCCAGTTCGTGCTGATTTCCTTCTTGGCAGCGTTCTGTTCTTCCAAAGTTGGGAAGATCGCTTTCTCGTAGTTCTCAGCAGCCGGCAGCTTGTCCAGCATCTCCTTCGGGATCACGCCCTTCTTGGCGAGGTCATTGAAGCGGATCGGGTGGCAGTAGCCCTTCAGCCAGCCGAGCTGGCCTTCGTCTGAATAGAGATACTCCATCCACAGCTTGGCGGCGTTCGGATGCGGCGCATAGGCGCTGATCGCCTGTACGTAGACGCCTGCGATCACCGCTCCCTTTGGCACGACGATCTCGATTTCCGGATTGCCGGCCATCTTGTCGCGCATGGCGAGCAGGTTGTAGTCCCAGTTCATCACGATGGGTGTCGTGCCCTGGGCGACAGCTGCCGCTTCACCGTCGACCGGCACGAAGTTGCCGGCATCGTTGAGCTGCTTGAAGAACTGCAGACCCTTGGCGGCGGCGTCCTGGCCGGCGGTACCGCCAGCCGCGAGGCCAGCGGCATAAACCGACATGACGGCGTTGTTCGAGGTGCGCGGGTCACCGGCGAGCGCCACCGAGTTGGCATATTCCGGCTTCAGCAGGTCAGCCCAGTCCTGTGGTGAGTTTTGCACGACGGCCTTATTCACGCCGAAGGCGAGCACGCCGTAGTAGTCGCCGTACCAGTAGCCATCGGCATCCTTGGCGCTGTCAGGAATCGTATCCCAGGTCGACACCTTGTAGGGTTGGATCAGGCCGTCTGCCTTGGCGGACGGGCCAAAAGACAGGCCGACGTCGATGACGTCAGGCGCCTGCGGGCCCTTATTGTCCTTGTTGGCCTTGATCGCCTCGATCTCGTCGCCGGAGCCGGCATCGGGATTGAGCTCGTTGATGGTGATTTCCGGATATTTCGCCTTGAAGCCGGCGATGACGTCGCCATAGCCGCACCAGCTGTGCGGCAGCGCGATGGTGGTGAGCTGGCCTTCCGCCTTGGCAGCGGCGACCAGTTCATCCATGGACTGCGCCGACGAGATGGCAGAGGTCGCCATCAGGGCGACGGCCGTAAGGGAAAGCACTTTTCCCGTGAATTTGAACATGTGTTCTCTCCGTTGAACTGACGCCGTTGGACGCCTGCGATGCGGTATCGTTTTCGTGTGACAGCCCGATGAAAGCTTTGTGAAAGCGATGCCCTGCAGTACGAAAAAGTAAACTCTTTTTAACCGGCTGTAGCAATCGCTCCGCGATTATTTTTCCGGCTAACGAACTTCGGTCTTACCTTTCATCTTTCCCCTTTCTTTGCCCTCATTTTCCCAGATCAATTTTCGGCGCGAAAACCGTCTCAGACCGTACCGGCAATGGCGTTTTCGAGCAGCGTCAGCGCCGCCTTCCTGGTCAGCTTGACCGGGTTGCCGCCGGCGGTCGGATCGACCACCGCCATGTCGGCGATCAGGCCCTTGCGCTTCTTGTCCATGTCGAGCCCCTTGATCAGGCCCGGCAGCGCGTGCGGCACCTTCAGCTCCTTGCGCAGCTTGAGAATAGCCTTGGCGAAACCGTCGAAGCCGCCCTTGATGCCGCAATAGGCCGCGAGCCGGGCGATACGCACCTCGACGGCCTCGCGGTTGAAGGCGAGCACATAAGGCATGAACACGGCGTTAGTCATGCCGTGATGGGTGTCGTAGAGCGCGCCGACCGGATGCGACAGCGAATGGATGGCGCCGAGCCCCTTCTGGAAGGCGGCAGCGCCCATCGCGGCCGCACTCATCATGTGGGCGCGGGCGACGAGATCCTTGCCGTTGGCGTAGGCTTTCGGCAGGTTCTCGAAGACGAGCCGCACGCCTTCGACCGCGATGCCGTCGGCCATCGGATGATAGCCCGGCGCGCAATAGGCCTCGAGGCAATGAGCAAGCGCGTCCATGCCGGTGCCGGCGGTGATGAAGCCGGGCATGCCGACCGACAGTTCCGGATCGGCGATAACGATGGCCGGCAAAAGTTTCGGATGGAAGATGACCTTCTTGGTGTGGGTCGCTTCATTGGTGATGACGCCGGCGCGGCCGACTTCCGAGCCGGTACCAGCCGTGGTCGGCACGGCGATGATCGGCGCGATCGCGTCGGAGTCGGCGCGCGTCCACCAGTCGCCGATATCCTCGAAATCCCAGACCGGCCGCGTCTGGCCGGCCTGGAAAGCGATCAGCTTGCCGAGGTCGAGCGCCGAGCCGCCGCCGAAGGCGATGACGCCGTCATGGTTGCCCTTCTTGAACACGGCAATGCCGGCGGTCAGGTTGGAATCGACCGGGTTCGGCTTGACCTCGGAAAACACGCCATAGGGCACCTTGGCGTCGTCGAGGATCTTCAAAGTCGAGGCGACGACCGGAAGTTTGGCCAGCCCGGGATCCGTAACGAAGAGCGGCCGCTTGATACCGGTCGCATCAAGCACATCAGGCAATTCCTTTATGCGCCCCGCGCCGAAGCGCACCGTTGTCGGGTAGTTCCATTTGGAAATCAATTTCGTCATTTTTATCTTTCGAAAAATCAGATGGCTTCACGCAGATGATATGATTTCGGCCTGGTCAGATTGTCGTAGCCGATGGCCGAGAGCGCCGCGCCCTTGCCGGTGTCCTTGACTCCGGTCCAGACCAGCGCCGGATCGAGATAGTCGCAGCGGTTCATGAACACGGTGCCGGTCTCGATGCGATCGCCGAGAGCCGCAGCATGGTCGGTGTCGCGCGTCCAGATCGAGGCCGTCAGCCCATAGGGGCTGTCGTTCATCAGCGCGATCGCCTCCTCGTCGTTGCGCACCTTCATGATGCCGACGATCGGCCCAAAGCTTTCCTCGCGCATGACGCTCATCTGGTGGTCGACCCCGGTCAGCACTTCCGGCGCCAGATAGGGCGAACCTTGCTCGTCGTTTGCCACCTTCATGTTGATGTGCGCCCTGGCGCCCTTGCGCAGCGCCTCGGCCTTCTGCTCGCGGATCAGGTCGGCGAAGCGCGCCTGCGCCATCGGCCCCATCGTGGTCGCCTGGTCGAGCGGGTTGCCGACGACGTAGTTCTTGGTTTCGGCGATGAAGCCTTCGACGAACTCGTCATAGACCTTCTCGTGCACATAGACGCGCTCGATCCCGCAGCAGCACTGGCCGGAATTGTAGAAGGCGCCGTCGACCAGGTTGGCGACGGCATGATCCATCTTGGCATCGGCCAGGACATAGGCCGGGTCCTTGCCGCCGAGTTCGAGGCCGAGCGTCATGAAGGTGCCAGCCGCGGCCTTTTCGATGGCGCGGCCGCCGGCGACCGAGCCGGTGAAGTTGACATGATCGATCTTGCCCGAGCCGAGCAGTCTTTCGGTCTGCGCGTGGTTCATGACGAGGTTCTGGAACAGGCCCTTTGGCAGGCCGGCCTTGTCAAAAGCCTGTTGAAAGCGTTCGCCGACCAGCAGCGTCTGCGCCGCGTGCTTGAGGATGACGGCGCTGCCGGCCATTAGCGCCGGCACGATGGTGTTGACGGCGGTGAGATAGGGATAGTTCCACGGCGCGATCACCATGACCACGCCGAGCGGCACCTTCTTCACATACCGGCGAAACCCGTCCTTTGGATTGGAGGCCATCACCGGTTTGAGTGCTGCTTCCGCGATCTCGACCATGTAGCTGGTGCGTTCCTTGACGCCGCCGAACTCGCCGCCATAACGCACCGGACGACCCATCTGCCAGGCGATCTCAGGCACGATCTCGTCGGTCATGGCGACCAGCGCTTCCAGCATGGCCAGCATGTATTTGCCGCGCTCGACGATCGCTGTCTCAGCCCATTTCTCCTGCGCCGCCTTGGCCCGCTCGACCGCAGCGTTGATCGCCTGGTCCGTGGCGATGGGCCGTTCGGCATAGATCGAACCATCGACGGGGGATTTTATCTTGACCGTTTCGGCCATTCCGTGAGTCCTCGCAGTTTATGACAATCTTGGTTTGAGCCGCCCGGTCGCCCCCACCAAAGGCTGAACGGAGGCGCTGGCGTAGCTTAGTACCGCTCGAACCCCCGGTGCAGTTCCCAGTCGGTAATCCGGCGGTCGTATTCGAACTGCTCCCAGCGCGCCGTATGCACGTAATGCTCAAGCACGCCGTCACCGAACGCCTGCTTCAGCATCTCCGATGTCGCCAGCGTTTCTGTGGCATCACGCAGGGTCTTCGGAATTTCGGGCAGCTGCGAAGCTTGATAGGCGTCGCCGACGAAGGGCTTCTGCAGTTCAAGCTTTTCGTCGATGCCGGCAAGGCCGGCCGCGATCAGCGCGGCGAAGGCGAGATAGGGGTTCAGATCGGCGCCGCCGATGCGGCATTCCATGCGGATGCCCTTGGTGCCCTCGCCGCACAGACGAAAACCGGCGGTTCGGTTGTCCTCGCTCCACATGATCTTGGTCGGCGCGAAGGTGCCGGCCTGGAAGCGCTTGTAGGAGTTGATGTAGGGCGCCAGGAACCAGGTGAATTCCCTGGCATATTTGAGCTGGCCAGCCGCCCATTGCTGGCCGAGCGTCGACAGCGTCCATTCGGCATTCTTGTCGTAGAAAAGCGGCGTCTTGCCGTCGGCGCTCCACAGCGAATTGTGGATATGGCTGGAATTGCCGGCCAGCGCATAATTGTACTTGGCCATGAACGAAATCGCCTTGCCTTCGGACTCGGCGATCTCCTTGGCGCCGTTCTTCAGGATGACGTGGCGGTCGGCCATGTCGAGCGCCTCGGCATAGCGTACGTTGATTTCTTCCTGGCCGGGACCCCACTCGCCCTTGGAGTTCTCGATCGGAATGCCAGCCGCTTGCATCTCGTTGCGCAGCCGGCGCATGACGCCTTCTTCCTTGGTGGTGATGCCGATCTGGTAGTCGCCGATATAGGGCGAGGCTGTGTCGAGCCCTTGCCAGTGCTTCTTGCGGGCGGAATCGTAGGTTTCGCTGAACAGATAGAATTCGAGCTCGGAGGCGAAATAGCCGATGTAACCGCGTTCGCTCAGCCGCTTGACCTGCTTCTTCAGGATGGCACGCGGCGAATGCGGCAGGTCGTCATGGGCGTGGTGGTCGAGCACGTCGCAGATCACCAGCGCCGTCTTTTCCAGCCATGGAATGCGCCGCAGCGTCGACAGATCGGGCTTCATGACGAAGTCGCCGTAACCTTTCGACCAGCTCGCCGCCTTGTAGCCGGGCACCGGTTCCATATCGATGTCGGCGGCCAAGAGATAGTTGCAGGCATGCGTCTCGTCATGGGCGGAATCGACGAAATACTGGGCCAGGAACCGCTTTCCCGCCAGCCGCCCCTGCATGTCGACAATGCAGGCCAGCACCGTGTCGACCTCACCGCTGGAGACCGCCTTCTTCAACTGATCGAACGAAAAATTTCCGGCCATTCTTGCAAGCTCCGCCGCCCTTTATGGCGCTTCGAGAGTTCAAATCTGGACCCGGCCGCGAGAAGCGGCCGGGTGTTTGGGTTCGAGACAGGTCAGGCTTTCTGCGCGTGCTCCAGCGCGAACTCTTCTTCCGGCGACAGGATCAGCTTGTGACGGCCGACCAGCCCGAAATAGACGATCGCGATGGCGAACCACAGCGCCACCCACACCACGCCCTTGGTGAAGTTCGCGTCCTGAATCTGGTAGAGCAGAGTGACCACGCCGATGACGATCGTCAGCACGGCACCCGGGATGCCGAGCGGGCTGCGATAGGGACGTTCGATGTTCGGCTGGTTCCGGCGCAGCATGATGAAGGATACCGCCTGCAGGATGTAAGAGAACATGGCGCCGAACACCGCCATGTTCAGCAACACCGAGCCGATGAGCGAACCGGCCGTCTCGCCGCCAAGCGCGAACCACATGATCAGCATGATGCCGAAGCCGACGATGGCGCCCGCAAACATCGCCACATACGGCGTCTTGTAGGATTTGTGGGTGACCGACAGCGCCGACGGGAAATAGCCCGCGCGGCTCAGCGAGTAGACCTGGCGGCCCATCGCGAAGATGATGGTGTGGAAGCTTGCGATCAATCCAACCAGCGCGATGAGGCCAAGCAGCACTGCGCCTGAGTCGCCATAAATCGCCCGGAACCCGTCAAGCAAAGGCTCGCCGGAAGTGGCGAGCTTGAAGGAACCGACGCCGACGACCGACGGGTTGAGCAGCACGATCATGAAGGCCGAGACGATCAGCGTCAGCATGCCGGCGATAATGCCGCGCGGCATGTCGCGCTTGGGGTCGACCGATTCTTCCGCCGCCAGCGGAAGCTGCTCGATCGCCAGGAAGAGCCACACCGCGAACGGCAACGTCGCCAGCACGCCCGAGAAGCCGAACGGGAACATCGAGCCATTGCCTTCGGGAAGCTCCATCGCCGCTCCGTCCGGGCCGACGCCGATGTTCAGCGCCCAGCGCGAAAAGTCCATGTTCGGGATGGCGCTGATCCAGAATATGATCAGCACGGCGAGCGACAGCAGCGTGACGACCAGGGTGACGCGGAAGGACAGCGCGACGCCGAAGATATTCAACGCCAGGAACAGGGCATAGGTCACCAGCCACCAGAGTGGTGGCCAGACGCTGGAGTCGGGAAAGGCGACCGACCAGATGCCTCCCATATAGGAGCCAATGAAGAAGGCGATGACGGCCGGCGTCACGACATACTCGACGTTCTCGCAAAGTCCGGTGATGAAGCCGCCCCACGGCCCCATCGCCGTCCGGGCGAAGGAATAGGCAGCGCCGGTGTGCGGCAAAGCCGGGCTCATCTCGGCGATCGAGAAGACGAGGCCGATATACATGATGGCGATGATGATGCCGGCCACCAGCATGCCGCCCCAGCCACCCGTCCCGAATCCGAAATTCCAGCCCGAGAAATGTCCGGATATGACGGCACCGACGCCGAGAGCCCACAGATGCCAGACATTGGCATGACGCACCAGTTGCCGGTCCTCGAAATAAGATTTGTCGCGCTTCGCGTATGCGACGCTGCCGACTTGCTTCGTACCACCGCCTGCCATTTGAAAGTCCCCTTCTTCTTGTCAGTTGACTGGTTCCACCGGATGGCCGAGCCCGCGCCGGCCAGATCCCTGGGATCCGGATGACGGCTCGAGATCGGAAAAAATCCCCGTGAGCAGATCCGCCCATTTTCGCTGCCCGGCTTCGTCGGATACTTCGTCGTTGCGGATTTCAATCATCGCGCAGGGTAGCTCCCGCGGGCGCGCGTGCCTTTCCAGCGTGAAATAAACGCGATCGGCCGGTGAATAGGGTTCGTTGACGCCGACCTTGACGCCGGCGAGCCGCTGCAGCGCAGCGATAAGCGGCGCTGCCAGCCGGCGATCCTCGTCATGGATGATACCGATGTGCCAGGGTCGGCTCATACCCTTGTAGACCGGGGTGAAAGAATGGATTGAAACCATCCGCGTCTCAAGCCCCCGCGCCAGCCTTTCGTCGATGATACTCGCGACCGCATTGTGGAAGGGCTGCCAGGACAGGGCGATGCGCGCGGCGCGCTGCTTTTCCGACAGGCCGGTGTTGCCTGGAATGGCCGTGGTCTCGCTGACCGGCGGCACAAGATCCGGCGCGTCGAGCGGGCGGTTGCAGTCGATGACAAGGCGCGAAATGCGGGTCTCGACCAGCGTCGCGTCGAGCGCGTCGGCCATGCGGCGAGCGACCGGCAGCGCGCCGGGGTCCCAGGCGATGTGGCGGGAGAGTTCTTCGGCAGCAAGGCCGAGCGTTCCGAATTCCGGCGGCAGGAAGTTGGAGGCGTGGTCGCAGGTCAGCACGAATGGGCTCGAACCGCCAGGGTTCGTCACCCTCACGGTTCCAGACGGTGCAAGGCTGGCGGGCCGTGCTGTCTCCATTGTCTGCAGTCCCCGGGGAGCGCTGTATCGTATGTTACGTATTTTGCCTCATTGCGTCCCTGTGGATGATTTCATACAGTTTGTCAGACTTTGTCAAACGCGATTTCGGGTCAAATGCGATTTCGGCAAAACGGCCACGGGTGGGGAAAAGATGATTTCCAGCATTGCCGAACTGATCTCGGACCGCATCGGCGCGATGCCGGCGGGCGAGCGCCGCGCAGCGCAAACGCTGATCGCCAACTATCCGCTGATCGGCCTGAAGACGGTCGCCGAATTCTCAGCTGCCGCCGGCGTCTCCTCGCCGACGATCCTGCGTTTCGTCGCCCGGCTCGGCTTCCAGAACTACCCGGAATTCCAGTCGACGCTGCAGGACGAGCTGGCGGCGCAACTGCAGTCGCCGGCGTCACGGACGCTCAACCCGCCATCGCCGAACGGCGGCGCGGTGTCGCCGATGCTGGAGGCAACGCTCGACAACATGCGCGAGACGTTCAGGCACTTGTCCGACAAGCAGCTTGCCGATATCGCCGCAAAGCTTGCCGACCGGCGCGGCAAAACCTTCCTGATCGGTGGCCGCTTTACCGATCCGCTGGCGCGCTACATGGCCGCCCACCTCGCCATCATCCAGCCCAACGTCTTTCACCTCGCCGGACAGGAAAGCGTCTGGCGCGACCGGCTGATCGACATGGGCAAGCGCGACGTGCTGGTGATCTTCGACATCAGGCGCTACCAGGACAGCCTGGTCCGCTTTGCCGAGACGGCGCATCAGCGCGGCGTGCAGATCGTGCTGTTCACCGACCAGTGGCTGTCGCCGATCGCCCGCTTCGCCCGCCATGTCATCGCCGGGCGCACCGCCGTGCCCTCGGCCTGGGACTCCTCGGCGGCCCTTTTCGTCGTTGCCGAAACGCTGATCGGCGCCGTCACCCGGCAGCTCGAGGCCGATGGCGCCAAACGCATCCGCGAGCTGGAAAGCCTCAGATAAGGGTCAGCTCCGCCTGAATTCGACCGCATGATCGCTTCGGTGCCGGAGAACCGGCCAGCGCGCTTCAAACGCAAACGGCCCGCGCGAGGCGGGCCGTTTGTGTGTTTGGTTGCGGGGACAGGATTTGAACCTGTGACCTTCAGGTTATGAGCCTGAC
>SAQG01000045.1 GCA_004020315.1 Mesorhizobium sp. | reverse complement strand
CAACAGCGCAGCGATGCGCTCCCACTGGGCGTTCGTCAGTTCGTACCGTTTGGCCATCCGTCGCGCTCCGAATCAGAACCTTCGGAACGCAATGAATCAACGCCAAACCGCGTTGAGAATCCTGAATGTAGATTGGACCTAGTTGGTGTCAGCCGACGGGTGATCGTGGCTTGGCTGATAATGTCGCGCACGATCACGTCGCAGTTGGTGTCCGGCGCCTCGTAGATGATCTTCGAGGCTTTGACCTCCCATCAGGAACAGATGACGTGCGGATGAATGTGCGCTGGCGGAGACGTCAGTTCCTGTCGTCGTCGCCTTGGGTGATCAGCCGCGCGCTGCGCTGACCTGTCGCGTAGATCCATAGCCAGCTCAGCGAAACCGCAAGCCGGTTACGGAAGCCGATCAGGAAATAGATGTGCGCCAGGCCCCAAAGCCACCAGGCCAGCCGGCCGGTGAGTTTGATCCAGCCGAAATCGATCGCGGCGGCGCGCTTGCCGATCGTCGCCAGATCGCCGTCATGCTTGTAGCGGAAAGGCCGCGGGGTTGCGTCGCCGGCAAGCCGGGCCTTGATCGTCGCGGCGACATGCCGGCCCTGTTGTTTGGCGGCGGGTGCCACGCCGGGCACCATGCGGCCATCCGGCCGCAGGACGTGTGCTGCGTCGCCGACGACGAAAATCTCAGGGTTCCCCGGCACCGTCAGATCGGGCTCGACCAGCACCCTGCCCGCGCGGTCCGCTGCCGCCCCCAGCCATTCGGCGGCCGGCGAAGCGGCGACGCCTGCTGCCCACAGGATAGTCCTGGCCGGCAGGTGCGTTTCGCCGAAGACGACACCCTCGGCGTCACAGCGTGTAACGGGCCGACCGAGTTCGACCGTCACCCCGAGCCGCTCGAGCGCCTTGCTGGCATAGTCGGAGAGTTCTTGCGCGAAATTAGGAAGGATGCGGTCACCGGCCTCAATCAGCACCACGCGCGTCTGCCGCGTATCGATGTTGCGGAACTCGCCGCGCAGCATGTCGTGCGCCAGTTCGACAATGGTGCCTGCCAGTTCCACGCCGGTCGGTCCGCCACCGACGATCGCCAGCGTCAGCAGCGCTTGGCGCTTGGCGGGATCGATCTCCCGCTCGGCCTGCTCGAAGGCCAGCAGAATGCGCCGCCGAATGGTGGTGGCATCCTCCAGCGTCTTCAGGCCTGGCGCGAAAGGCTCCCATTCGTCATGGCCGAAATAGGCGTGACGGGCGCCGGTTGCTAGCAGCAGCGTGTCGTAGGCGACCGCGCCGCCATCATCGAGCAGCACGCGTTTGCCGATGCGGTCGACGCCGCTGACGGTGGCGAGCAGCGTCGTCACATCCTTGCGCTTGCGCAGGAGATGGCGGATCGGCCAGGCGACTTCAGAGGTCGCTAGCGCCGTGGTTGCCACCTGGTAGAGCAGCGGCTGGAAGAGATGGTGGTTGCGCTTGTCGATCATGGTGATGCGCACCGGTGCACCATCAAGCGCGCGGGTGAATTCGAGCCCCCCAAAGCCCGCCCCGACGACGACGACATGATGGCTGGATTCGTTCATCTCTTTCACTCCGGGAGAGCAGGGTTGGCCGGGAGAGCAGGCTGGAGAGCAATTTCGCCAAGTCTGATGTAGATACTTTTGTGCACCGCAACAACATCGACTTTGCCGGCTGCCCGCCGCAAGATGTCGCGAATGTACATGCCCTATCCTGCCGCCGAGTATAACTTTATTGAAACCGACGATAGGAGTGGATCTTGGATAGCGATCATGGCGACGGTCCGGGCCAATATTCCTCGCCGCCTTGCTTCATGCACGAGCTCGACCCGGAATTCCGGGCGCTCCTATCCGACTGGACCGACGTGAAACGATGGCGCAAGGCCGAGCGCGAGCGGCTGATTGCGGCTCGCCTCGCTGTCTCGGCTGACGCGCGAACCGCAATGTCGCAGCGCATCGGCGAAAGCCTCGACGCGGTGATCGGCGACATCGCCGGCCGCATGGTCAGCCTCTACTGGCCGTTCCGCGGCGAGCCGGATCTGCGCCCGTGGATGGCTTCCGTCAATGAGCGCAGAGGCCGTACCGCACTGCCGGTTGTCGTCGAGAAGGGCCAGCCGCTTGTCTTTCGCGCCTACGCACCGGGCGACCGGCTTGAGAAGGGCGTCTGGAATATCCCGATCCCAGCTGAAGGCGATCCGGTGCTGCCCGACATCGTCATTTCGCCTGTCGTCGGCATCGATCCTAGACAGTATCGGCTGGGCTATGGCGGCGGCTTCTTCGACCGCACCCTGGCGGCGATGCCGTCCAAGCCGCTGGTCATCGGTGTCGGCTACGAACTGCAGCGCATCGCCACCATCTATCCGCAGCCACACGACATTCCGATGGACCGGGTGGTTACAGAAACCCCTGGGATCTAGTGGATTGATTCCAACGTTTGGTGCCCGCGCCTGACTCGAAGGCGCCGTTGGTCCACACCGCAATTTGGAACTTGAAATCCTCCCAGACTGCAACGGGGAGGACATGTTGCATTTGCACACGAGATGTCATGGAGCAGCCCCTACTCGGTCCGATTTTTGAGTTTGATCGCTTTGAAGAATTTCATGCCGCGCCGCTTCAATTCGTCGTGCAGCTGATCCGAGATGACGCAGACGTCGGGAAACCGCGTTTCGCGCCAGAGGTTGACGCCGGATTGTTTGGCAGGATCGACAGTCATGGTTCGATCCTGCAGCCACATCATGCCTCGGCGTCCCTCGGTGTCCGGCACCGTCCCAGCCTCGGCAGGATCGTCGAAGGCGGTGTCCTGCCTGAAGCCGACATTGAGGATAAACCATTCGCCGAAGGGCTGGCCTTTCCTGTCGGTGACTGTGATCGGGAGGAATTGATGGACACCAGGATCCATTTCCTCGAACAGATCGCGCAACCCGCGGCTGATCACGTGAATTCCGCCTGATGACGTAAAGGCATGCTGGGTAGCCGGAACAGTGTCGTGTATTCGCAGCGCCGTGGGCGCCTCGGCGGGATCGAGCAGTTCGCCGCCTCGTTGGAATACACCGGAAATGTGTGCGCGCCGGTGAAGGCTTGGGACCCGCGCCTCCCAGTCGACAAGCTCCCCGAGACGCTGATGCGGCCGCGACATGGCCCTGTATATCTTATACGACAATGCTATCGCTCCTTCCGATCGGACCAAGCTGCGTATTTGTAGAGTTGCCAAGTCCAGATACTCCTGAACCGTAGCCACGGCTGTAAGCATCCATAGCTAGTGGATTGATTCCAACGTTTGGTGCCTGCGCCTGACGGCGGCGATGATTTCGTCTGGATCGGCGCGCCAGCCGAAGGGTCGGGGTTCCTGATTGTGCTCTTTAATGAAGCGGTTGATGGCGGCCTGGAGGCCAGACAGGGGAATCCCAAATCGGATTCTTCCGTTCCGATCAATCCACTAGCGAGCCTAAGCCATCTCCGGCTTCATCCCCACGGCCGTCCGGTCGACGATCTCGCGCAAGGCGAAGGATGAATTGATCTTCGTCACATGCGGCATCGCCGACAACCACTCCTTGTGGATGCGCTCATAGTCGACGAGATCCTTTGCCGCGATGCGCAGGATATAGTCGTATTCACCCGACATCAGGTGGCAAGACAGAACATTCGGGCAGCGCTTTATCGCCGCCTCGAAATCCGACAGCGTCTTCTCGAATTGCCCCGACAGCGATATATGCACGATCGCCGTCATCTGGTGGCCAAGAGCGGCATTGGAAAGCCGGGCGTGGTAGCCGCGGATGGTCCCGGATTTCTCCAGATTGTCCAGCCGCCGCGAGCAGGCCGACTGCGACAGGCCGACCTTCTCGGCAAGCGCCGCATTGGGTATCCGACCGTCCTTCTGCAACGTTTCGAGAATGGCGATATCGATCCTGTCGAGCGGCATTTTTTCGGGATTCCTGCGACAATCCAGCTGTTTCGCGCAACGATTATCGAACCGTGCCCTCTTGCGCAAGCGCATTCGCAAACACTTACGGGACGATTCGTGGTTCACTATCTCTAAACAGGGAACGTGCCTCAAAGGGCCGGATCAGGAGGAGAAGAAGATGCGCGTCGGCTGCCCCCGGGAAATCAAGAACCACGAGTACCGCGTCGGCCTGACACCGGGCTCGGTCCGCGAATATGTCGCGCATGGCCACGAAGTGCTGGTCGAGACCGGTGCCGGCGCCGGCATCGGCGCCGACGACAATGCCTATCGCGCCGCCGGCGCCACCATCGCCAAGACGGCCGCCGACGTGTTTGCCAAGTCCGACATGATCGTCAAGGTCAAAGAGCCGCAGCCCAATGAATGGGCTCAGCTCCGCGACGGCCAGATCCTCTACACCTATCTCCATCTCGCTCCGGATCCGGAGCAGACCAAGGGCCTGCTAGCCTCGGGCGTGACGGCCATCGCCTACGAGACCGTCACCGACGACCGCGGCGGCCTGCCGCTGCTGGCGCCGATGTCGGAAGTCGCCGGCCGCCTGTCGATCCAGGCCGGCGCTACCGCGCTGCAGAAGGCCAATGGCGGCCGCGGCGTGCTGCTCGGCGGCGTGCCCGGCGTGCTGCCCGGCAAGGTCACTGTGCTCGGCGGCGGCGTCGTCGGCCTGCATGCCGCCCGGATGGCGGCCGGCCTTGGCGCCGACGTCACCATCATCGACCGCTCGATCCCCCGCCTGCGCCAGCTTGACGACATCTTCGGCGGCCGCGTCCACACCCGCTACTCGACCGTCGAGGCGCTGGAAGAGGAATGTTTTTCGGCCGACATCGTCGTCGGTGCCGTGCTGATCCCGGGTGCCGCCGCGCCGAAGCTCGTTTCGCGCGAAATGCTGTCGGGCATGAAGAAAGGCTCGGTGCTCGTCGACGTTGCCATCGACCAAGGCGGCTGCTTCGAGACCTCGCACGCCACAACTCATGCCGAGCCGACCTATGAGGTCGACGGCGTTATTCACTATTGCGTTGCCAACATGCCGGGCGCGGTGCCGGTCACTTCGGCCCACGCGCTCAACAACGCGACGCTGCATTACGGCCTGCAGCTCGCCGACAAGGGCCTGAAGGCGCTGGTCGACGATCATCATTTGCGCAACGGCCTCAATATCCACAGGGGCAAGATCACCAACCGCGCAGTGGCCGAAGCACTCGGCTATGAGTTGGTCGAGCCGAAGGCCGTTCTCGCCGCCTGAACTCGCCGCTGATTCCTCTCCCGACAGAGCCGCCGACGCCCTCGGCGGCTCTTTTTCCACAAGCAAAATTTCACGGTTTGCGATTGGCTGACCGGCTTTACCCGTCTTGCTTGCAATGTGTCTTTCCTGTGGCTTTTTTGTTACAGCCGCCAGTATGAGCAGATGCTAAGCGGGTGACGGGTTTTCAAAGGTAGGGGCAAATGATCAGCAAACGATTCGCTAAATCTCTTCTTCTTGGCGCAGTTTCCGTTCTGGCGCTCGGATCGGTTTCTCATGCCGCAGATGCGGTTGAGCCGGTCGTCGAGACGTCGGCCTTCAACTGGAGTGGCATCTATGTCGGCTTTGGCGTTGGCGCCGGCGCCAATGTCCACGAGCTCAGCAGCGATTTCCTTCCCGGCTTCTCGTTGAACGGCATTGGTGGTGAAGGCGTATACGGTGAACTGACCGTTGGGTACGACTATATGGTGTCGCCGCGCTTCCTAATCGGCGGACTTTTGGACGCCCATGCCGGCAACATTGAAACCACGCTCGATGTTGCTGGATTCGATGCTTCGGTCCGCGAGACCTATGGTTTCGACGCTGGTTTGCGGGCTGGTTACCTCTTCACGCCAAACACTTTGGGCTATGTGCTCGGCGGCTATTCCTGGCAGAAATACAAACTCGACACCAACGCTGGTTTCGATCTCGATTGGGATCAGAGCGGCTACTTCGTCGGGGCCGGCGTCGAAACGGCCATCACCAGTAACTGGACCATCAAGTCAGAATATCGCTATACCCGCTTCAGTACTAATGATGATCTGCTTTCGGATTTCGGTGTGCCGGATGGCACCCTCAATCTCGACACGTCGCGGCATACATTCCAGGTTGCGGCCAACTATCGCTTTGGCGCCCAGAATGGCGGCGTCGCTTCTTTTGAAGCGCCTGCCTACAACTGGACCGGCTTTTATGTCGGCGGCGCCGCCGGGGCGGGTGCGTCGGTGCATCAGATCGAGGTTCCGCCGCTTGGCGGGCTCGAGTTCAACGGGCTCGGCGGCGAAGGCGTGTTCGGCGAATTGAACGTCGGCTACGACCATGATTTCGGCAGCTGGGTCGCAGGTGTCATGGTGGACGCCCGCTACTCCGGCATGACTTCCGAGTTGGAAATTCCGGGCGGATCGATCAATCTGGATACCGACTACGGTTTTGATGTGCTTGCCCGCGTCGGTATGAAAGTCAATGAATCGACGCTTGCCTATGTGCTCGGCGGTTACAGCTGGCAGCATTTCGATCTGAATGCGTCCTCACCCATCGGCGATATCCTCGATTGGGACTCCAGCGGCTTCTCGGTGGGTGGTGGTCTGGAAACGGCCATGTCCAGCAATGTGACCGTCGGCCTCGAGTACCGCTATTCGCAGTTCTCCGAGAAGGATTTTTCGTCGGATCTTGGGCTGCCGGATGACACTCTCACCTCCACACCTTCGTTCCACACTGTCCGCATCGGTGCGAAGTACAAGTTCAACTAAAGCCCTCCAGACAACAGCCAAAGTCCGTCGGTCATTCCGGCGGGCTTTTTCTTGGGCGAAAGAAACACAGGGCGGGACAACGCAGGCAACAAAAAAGCGGAGCCAAAGCCCCGCTTCCTCTGATATCGAGATCTCCCGCCGGTTCATCCGCGGTCGGCAAATCGATCGACAATGCTTTTCTAACGCGACATTGCGACAGGCATACGACAGCTGCGACTGATGAATACCGCCCGGACTGTCACGCACGCTCGATACGGCACTGGTAGCAGTTGTTGCGCGCCGAGCGGACATGCACATAGGCGATCTCGTCGCGCTCGAACAAAGTCTCGGCCCGCACCACGATGGCGCCTGTTGGGATGACGCCGCCGCTGCCATAAACGATGCGGTCGTCCTTGTCATAGCCGCGCACGATGTAGTCGGTGCTTTCGAGAATTTCGGGAAGCGCCTCGGCTTCTGCAGCGCGCTCGCATTCCTCGGCGTGCAGGAAGATCGGCCCGGTCTCGGCATAAGGCTGCAATACCGGGAATGGCCGGTAAGCCAGGATGAGATAGGCTTCTCCAGCGGCCACGTTCTTCAGGCAGTGGCGGCAAGGCGCGCCGTCACCATCGGATATCTTCCGCTCTGGTATCAGGCCATAGGCGTCCGATCCGCCGCGCTGCAAGGCTCTGACATCTTCCGTGGGCAATGCTTTGAACTGGATGGTCATGGCGAAATCTCCGGTGTCCTCGATCGAAAATTACGCCGCTGCGCCAGCGCCTCCCACCCGATTCCTGCCAATTTGGATCAGTCCATCAGGGCGTCGAGACCGCGCACCAGCCCCGTGATCTCCTGTACCCGCCTGATAGCGAGCAGCGTGCCGGCCACGTAGGGGGCAGCGGACGAGCCGGCGTCGTGGCGGATGGTCAGCCGCTCGTCGGGCAAGCCGAACAGCGCCTCACAGGATAGGATGTAGGAAGGCAGGCGAAGCGCATGCACCTGCACCCCCTCGCCCGTACCGACCGCCGCACCGCGGGTTCCCGGCACACCGGAGACCTCCGAGACCGGCCGCGCGGTCGAAGCCTTGCGGACATCGGCCAGCGCTTCAGCGAGCTCGCGCGCGGTGCCGGACGGCGCGTCGGGCTTCTTGGCGCTGGCATAGTCGATGACCTCGACATCCGGCACGTATTTCGCCGCCGTCAGGGCGAAGCGTTTCATCAGCGTGGCGGTGATCGAAAAATTGCCGGCTGCAATCACGCCGACGCGGTTGGCGCGTGCAGCAGCGTCGATCTCGGCGAAATCGGCCGCACCTAGCCCCGACGTACCGATTACAACGTGCCGTCCCTTTTCGATGGCCAGCAGCGCATGGTCTTTCACGACATGTGGCTTGGTGTAGTCGACCAGCACGTCCGACGGCACCCCCAGCGCCTCGGCCAAAGAGGCGGAAACGGTGATGCCGCTTGCAGGCATGCCAACCAGCAGGCCGGAGTCCTGCCCCGCGCCGCTGCGTGACACAGCCCCGGCCAGCGCCATGTCGCCTTGCGCCCCGATCGCCGGAACCAGCGCCTTGCCGACCCAGCCGGTCGCACCAGCCATCACAACCCGTATCGACATCGTTCGATCCTCCCATCGCCACTAGAGCGCCGCGCGTCCTTTTGGGCGCGTGAAGAACACTCTAACAATTTGACTCTACTCGTCGTGTGTTCAGAACCGAAGGTCAGCACAGAAATCGATTCCGATTTTTCGGGCCGATGCCGTGGGGCTTGAACGACCAGCGATAGGAAAGAGCCCGGCTCATTCAAGTCGGGCTCCGTTTGGAGTGTTGATCCAGACCGTCGCACAAATGGTCAGATCATCGGGATTTTGAACCGTCTTACCGGATGAAGTCGTCGAAGCGGCGCAGCGTCACCCGGCGATTGCGCCAATTCTCGTTCTGCGTCTGCACGAGCAGGAATTCCTCGCCGTAGCCGACGGTTTCCAGCGTATAGCCCGGCACGCCGAATTCGTGCACCAAAGTCCGCTTCAGCGAGGCGGCGCGCTGTTCGGACAGGATCTGGTTCGACTGGAAAGAGCCGACCGCGTCGGTATGGCCTTCGATCAGCACGCGGGCATCGCGGTCGCGCCGCAGGATGCGCTGAAGCGCATCGGCGATGTTTTCGATCTTGCCGTATTGCGATTCGGAAATCGCTGCCGAGCCAAACGCGAAATTGATCGACTGGATATCGATCGAACGGGCCATGCGCCGCAGGTCCGGCCGCCTCTTGAATTCACGGATGGTGACGCGCTGGTTCGGGCGCAGCTTAACCCGGGGCGCCGCCTCGAGCTGACGCTCGATCGTCGCCGCCGAAGGCGTGGTCGCCTGGGCGGCGGCAAGGCCCGGCATGGCGACGGCCGCAATCAGCGCGGCGGCAAATGTGCGTCGGGTCAGCATGTCTTTTCTCCTTCGGCCTCGGCCGCATTGATGGTGCCGGCAAGATGGCAAAGACAAGCTGAAGCATTGATGAACAAAAGATTCAGTTTGCGGAGAAAATCATGGCCGCATGACGCTGGCCGCACGCTCGGCGAAGGTCATTGGATGCACGATCTCCTTCTTTTGCGCGACCGGCGCAAAGCCGAGCTTCTGATAGAGCGGCAATGCCGCCGGATGATCGAGCGTGCAGGTCTGCACCGTCACCCGCCTTGGGCCGTGCGACCAGGCGGCGGCGATTGCCGCACCCAGGAACCAGCGGCCGATGCCTTGGCCGGTCGCGTGCTCCATCATGCCGAAATAGGCAAGTTCCACTTCTTCCGGCAGATGCGGCTTTAGGTCGAAGAAGCCGGCCGGCGACCCATCGAGATACAGCACCCTAATGTCGCGGTCCTCGCGATGGATGCCTGCAGAAAGCTCCTCGTCGCTCAGCCTCAGTACGTTGACCCAGTGCCATTTGCGGCCTACCCGATCCATCAAATAGCGGTAGAAATGCAGCGGAATGTCCTTGGTCTTCAGCAACGCGATCTGGCGGTTGTACGGCACCGGCGGCGAATAGGCCGGCGGCATATGCATTTCGAGAAACGTCACCGTGACCTCGATGTCTTCAAGCGCTCCGTTTTCCATCACCGTCAATCCTTGCCCGTCACGACGGGCGTATCGCCAAGCCCACCCCATTCGGTCCATGAACCGTCGTAGAGCCTGTTGTCGGTATGGCCAAGCGTCTCGAGCGCCAGCGTGATCGCCGCCGCCGTAACGCCCGAGCCGCAAGAGGTGACGACCGGTTTCGACAGGTCGATGCCGGCGTCCTCGATCACCTTGCGCAATCGGTCTTTCGACAGCAGCTCGCCGTCCTCGGCAAGCGCCGAGAACGGCACATTGTGTGCGCCGGGCATATGGCCTGAGCGGATGCCGGCGCGAGGCTCCGGCTCGATACCGGCAAACCGGCCAGGCGAACGCGCGTCGGCGATCTGGCTTTCCCCGTTCTCGACGATCCGGCGCATGTCGGCCAGGCTGGCGACGCGAGCGGCATCGAAGTCGGCATGAAACACGCAAGGCGCGATCTTCGTCGGTTCCGCCGTCACCGGCCGTCCAGCCGCTTTCCAGCGGTCGAAGCCGCCGTCCAATATGTAGACCTGGAACACCCCCATGACACGGAACATCCACCAGGCGCGCGGCGCTGAGAAGAAGCCCGGACCGTCATAGACAACGATCGTGTCTTCGGCCGAGATGCCCATAGCGCCGACATACTGGGCAAAATGCTGCGGCGACGGCAGCGTGTGCGGCAGTGGCGAATCGGGATCCGAAACCGCATCCTGATCAAAAAACCGCGCACCCGAAATGTGCGCCGCGTCATACTCGGCGCGCGCGTCGCGCTTCTGCACCGGCAGATACCAGGAGGCGTCGACGATGGTCAGGCCAGGCTCGCCGAGGCGCCTCTGCAACCAGTCCGCATCGACGGTGAAAGGGCTGTCTTCGGCCATTCTTCTTCTCCTGCCCGCCTTTGACAACCTGTTTATCAGGCCGGCGGCATCGGTCCAAAGCGTATTCGGAAGCGCCGGTTCTCGCGACCCTTCTTCTCGATCTTGCCGATATGGATCTCGCCGACTTCTCCAGTGCTCTTCACATGGGTGCCGCCGCAAGGCTGGCTGTCGATCGAGGCGTTCTCGCCAATGCAGACCAGTCGGATCTTGCCCGTGCCGACGGGTGGCCGAACATTCTTGGATTTCACCAGCCCCGGATTGGCTGCCAGTTCCTCGTCGGTGATCAGCCTGACAAAGACCGGGTGGTCGGCTCGCACGAGTTCCATCAGCCTGGCCGTCACGTCCTCCCTGCTGAAGCCGGCATCCGGAATGTCGAAATCGACACGGCTATCGTCCTCGGAAACCGACGCGCCGGTGATCGGGAACGGGCAGACGACGGTGAGCAAATGGCAGGCTGTGTGCATGCGCATCAGCAGATGCCGCCTCTCCCAATCGACGGCGAGCTTTATCGGTTCGCCGACCTCAAGCACCGCCTGCTCAGGCGGCACATGGATGATCTCGTCCTTGGTCTCACCGGTGATGGTGGCGGCAACAGCGATCAGGCTGCCATCGGCGCGTTCGAGTGTGCCAGTGTCGCCCGGTTGCCCGCCCGACGTGGCATAGAAGATCGTCCGGTCCAGAATGATACCGCCACGGTCGTTGACGGCAACAATCGTGGCATCAGCCGTCCTGAGATAGGCGTCGTCGCGAAACAGCGCTTCCGTTTTGTAAGCCATCACGCGACCTTTTCGAACGGCACCGAAATTGTGCTCCGCTGTTCCATCCAGCCCGGCACCGGCAGCTTCTTTTCGCGCAGGAATTCCGGGTTGAACAATTTCGACTGATAGCGCGTGCCGTAGTCGCAAAGCACGGTCACGATGGTGTGGCCGGGCCCCATCTCACGCGCCAACCGGATCGCGCCGGCAATGTTGATACCGGTCGAGCCGCCGACGCACAGGCCCTCCTCCTGGATAAGATCGAAGACGATCGGAAGTGCATCCTCGTCCGGAATCTGGAAGGAGAAATCCGGCGTGAATCCTTCCAGATTGGCGGTGACCCGCCCCTGCCCGATGCCTTCGGTGATCGAGCTGCCTTCGGATTTCAGCTCTCCGGTGGTGTAGAAACTATAGAGCGCCGCACCCAGCGGATCGGCGAGCGCGATCTTGACGTCCTTGCTCTTGGCCTTAAGCCCGAAGGCGACGCCGGCCAGTGTTCCACCGGAGCCGACCGCCGAGACGAAACCGTCGACCTTGCCGCCGGTCTGGGCCCAGATTTCTTCCGCAGTGGTGCGGGTATGGCCATCACGGTTGGCGACGTTGTCGAACTGATTGGCCCAGATCGCGCCGTTCGGCTCGGACCGGGCCATCTGCTCGGCCAGACGGCCCGACAGTTTCACATAATTGTTGGGGTTCTTGTAGGGAACGGCAGGCACCTCGATCAGCTCGGCGCCGAGCAATTTGATCGTGTCCTTCTTCTCCTGGCTTTGCGTCTCGGGGATGACGATCACGGTGCGGTAGCCAAGCGCCTTGGCAACCAGCGTCAATCCGATGCCGGTGTTGCCGGCCGTCCCCTCGACGATGACCCCGCCCGGCCTCAAGAGCCCGCGCTGCTCGGCGTCGCGGATGATGAACAGCGCGGCACGGTCCTTGACCGACTGGCCCGGATTCATGAATTCGGCCTTACCCAAGATTTCGCAGCCGGTTTCTTCCGAAGCTTTGTTGAGGCGGATCAGAGGCGTATTGCCGATCGCTTCGATCACAGAACGGGGCATGGAGATTCCTTTATGCTTGCGGCGGAACCCTAGAAACCCGACGCTTCGGTTTCAAGGCAAGAATTTGTCTGGTCCAGCGGCATTTCTGGGCTGCAATTTCCTAAAGTAGACCTCGCATTCCGCCATTCATTGAAGCTCCCCACTGAAAAGCGCCCTTTTCATCCGATTTCTTCATCGCTAGAGCACAGCCTAAGAAAAAGTCGCAGGGCATAGCATGACACTCTATCGGGCCAACCCGAAGCACGGCGTCGCCTGGATTACGGGCGGCAGCAGCGGCATCGGCCGTTCGCTGGCCAAGGATCTTGCGGCGCAAGGCTATGTCGTCGCGGTGACGGCACTCGACGAGGATCCGATAGACACGCTTGTTGTCGAGACGGCGCAGATGCCGGGCCATGTCACGGCCTATCCTTGCGACGTCACTGACGAGAAGCGGTGGCAAAGACAGTCGCGGCGATCGAGAAGGATCTCGGCCCGATCGTCCTGGCCGTGTTCAATGCCGGGAGCTATATTGCGACCGCCGGCGAAGACCTCACCGTCCGTGGATTTCGCCAGTCCTTCGATGTCAATTATTTCGGCATCATCAACGGCCTGGTGCCGGTCATCGAACGCATGCGCGTCCGCGCGCGCGGCCATATCGTCCTGGTCGGTTCTGTCACCGCCTATTTCGGCTGGCCGACCACGGCCGCCTATGGCGGCACCAAGGCGGCGATCAATATCCTCGCGGAGTCGCTGAAATACGATTTCGACAAGATGAACGTCCGCATCCAGGTGACAAATCCGGGCTTCGTCGACACCCCGCTGACCGAGAAGAATTTGCTGCCGATGCCTGGGCTGATGCCCGTCAATCGCGCCTCGCGCCGCATGGCGCGCGGTATCAAGTCCGGCGGCTTCGAAGTCACCTTCCCGCGCCGGTTGAGCTGGGGCCTGAAGCTGCTCAGAATCCTGCCGAGACCGTTCTGCCGATGGGTCATCAGCACCGCGACCCGCTGGAAGGCGCGTCCACTGAATTTCGACCGCAAGCCGCCGAGCGAATAGACGGGCCTCAAAGTTGGCGATCCCGCTGCAGCGGGACGTCGTTGCCTGTTTGCAATGGCGGCCATAGGTTGAGAATTGTTGCGTGGAGTCTGCGATGGGGCGACGGATCGTGCTTGCGGTATTGGGTCTCGCCGTCATCCTTTTTCTTGCCTTCGTCTTTGGTCCGCGCATCCAAGCCGACACCGCGATCCGCTTCGATTCTTCCGTGATCGGCGATGATCCGCAAGCCTATCTGGCACGCGAGGAGGCTGCCGTACCGGGAATCTACGACGGGCTGGAGAAGGAGATCATCTGGGCCAATCCGATGGTTCACGCCAGGACGCCGCTGTCGATCGTCTATATCCACGGCTTTTCGGCGTCGAAGGGCGAGGTTCGTCCGCTGCCGGACGAGGTGGCCGACCAGCTCGACGCCAATCTTTACTACACCCGCCTCACCGGCCACGGACAGGGCGGTGTCGCGATGGCCGAAGGCAGCGTCAACGCCTGGATCAACGACTATGAGGAAGCCCTCGCCATCGGCCGGGCGATCGGCGACAAGGTGATCGTCATCGCTACCTCGACCGGCGGCTCACTGGCAGCCTGGGCTGCGACGCAGCCGGGCGCATCGGACGGGGTGGCGGCAATCGCGTTCATCTCGCCGAATTTCGGCGTCAAGGCTTCCGGCGCCGAACTCCTGACCATGCCGTGGGGCCGAGAGATCGCCGAGCTGGTCGCCGGCAAGGAGCGCAGTTTCGTGCCACGCAATGCGCTGCACGAGAAATTCTGGACCTACCGCTATCCGATCGCGGCGACCCTGCCGATGGTGGCGCTGACCGAGCTTGCTTATGGCGCGCCGGTGGAGAAGGCGACCATCCCTGCCCTGTTCGTCTTTTCGGATTCGGACAAGATCGTGCGGCCGGACCGCACCCGCGAAATCGCCAGGCGCTGGGGCGCGGCGCACGAACTGGTGCCGGTCGACGATACCGGCGATCGGGACAACCACGTCATCGCCGGTGACGCGCTGTCCCCAGCAACCACAGCTTTCCTTGCGCAGCGCATTGTGGTGTGGGTAGAGGCGGTGGTGAAGTAAGCCTTCGCCTTCTCGCCTCCTTGCGGAGAAGAGAAAGGCGACCGAAGCATCGCTCCGATCGCCCTTTTTCAGTTCTCGCAAATCAAACCGAGCTCGACAGGCTCGGCCGGATACAACTAGCTGATTACGCAGCTCGCGCCGCTGGCCGCTTGCCGCCGAAACGACGCTTGTTGTTGCCCTTGAAGGGCTTGGCGCTTTCCGGCTTGCGCTCGCCGGCAAAGACCGGCTTGTCGCCGAAGCGCTTGTTGCCGTTGTTCTGGCCGCCTGGCCGCCTGCCGTCGCGACGGCCATTGCGATCGTTGGCCGGCTCGAAGCTGCGCTCGTTCTTCTCGGCGGGATTGCGCTGCGGGTCGGGGCTGCCGAGATGGTCGGCAACAATCGGCAGCTTGGTGCGGATGATGCGCTCGACCTGGCGCAGCTTGCTGTTCTCCGACGGGTCGCAAAGCGTGATAGCGATGCCGTCCATGCCGTTACGGCCGGTGCGGCCGATGCGATGGACATAGCTCTCGGCCTCGTCCGGCAGGTCGAAATTCACCACGTGGCTGATGCCGGGCACGTCGATGCCGCGCGCCGCGATATCGGTCGCCACAAGGATGCGCACCGAACCCTCGCGAAAGTCGTTCAGCGCCTTCTGGCGGGCGTTCTGCGACTTGTTGCCGTGGATGACGGCGGCCCTGAAGCCGTCGCGCTCGAGATCCTTGGTCACCCTGTCGGCGCCATGCTTGGTGCGCGAAAAGATGATGACGGACTTCATCGCCTCGTCGGCAAGCATCGTCGACAGCACTTGGCGCTTCTGCTTGGTGCGGGCAAAGACGACGCCCTGCACGATCTCGGCCGCCGCAGTGCTGTGGGGCGCCACTTCGACGCGGATCGGGTTCTTCAGCAGGCCCTTGGCCAATTCGGCGATTTCGGCCGGCATGGTCGCCGAGAACAGCACCGTCTGACGGTCCGGCGCGGTCGCCCTGGCGATGCGCTTGACGTCGTTGATGAAGCCCATATCGAGCATGCGGTCGCCTTCGTCCAGCACCAGCCACTTGGTGTCGGCAAGAACGAGATCGCCCTCACGCACCAGATCGGTCAGCCGGCCGGGCGTGGCAATCAAAATGTCGACGCCGGGAGCAATCTTCTTTACCTGACTGAAGCGCGAGACGCCGCCAAGCACGAGCGCTGTCGAGACATGCGCGCCCTTGGCGAGCAGCTTGATCATATCTTCGATCTGCACCGCGAGTTCGCGCGTCGGCGCCAGGATCAGCGCACGAGCGGTCTTCGGCCGGCGCTTGGTGCCGAGCGCGATGATCTTCGACAGGATGGGCAGCGCGAACGCCGCGGTCTTGCCGGAACCGGTCTGGGCGATGCCGAAAATGTCACGGCCTTCCAACTGCGGTGGGATCGCCTGGGCTTGGATCGGCTTCGGCTCGGTGAAGCCTGCGCCATGGGTGGCCTTGAGCAGCGCGCCCGTAATTCCAAGTGCTGCGAACCCTGAAAGTTCCCCAGTGTCCTTACCGGTCAAAGTGTCCTTACCGGTCAGAGTGTTTTCGTTGGTCAAAATATTCTTCTTTCACGCGGCTCCTGGCCGCAAACATCGATGGCGGCAGGGCGCAACCTGCCGTCGAAAAACTGTTATGGAACGACAAGGCGGCGGACGTTATCGTCCGCACGGCTGCGCTGTCGTGCCCGCAGGCATCATGCCACGGGGCTTTTTCGCCGCCTTGCCGATATGCCGGGAAAGAGGGAAAACAGACGCAACCAGTCTCATTTGTCGAGAAGGCCGGATAGTCCCGGCCCAAGCGCCTATGCCGCCGCATATGGCCCAGTTCGTTGCGAAATGCAAGGGCCGTCATGTTGCAGCGCAGCGAAAGCCATGGCGAGGCGGCGCTTGCGCTCCCCTGCCGCCATGATTACCACAAATCAGCTTCCGTTTTTGAGGATCGACCGATGAAGGACGTGCTGAAGGAACTCGAGCGCCGCCGCGACATGGCGCGCATGGGCGGTGGCCAGGCGCGTATCGACGCTCAGCACAAGAAGGGCAAGCTCACCGCGCGCGAACGCATCGACGTCTTTCTCGACGAGGGCTCGTTCGAGGAGTTCGACATGTATGTCGAGCATCGCTCGACCGATTTCGGCATGGAGAAGACCAAGATCGCCGGCGACGGCGTCGTCACCGGCTGGGGTACCGTCAACGGCCGCCCGGTCTATGTCTTCGCCAAGGATTTTACCGTGTTCGGCGGATCGCTGTCCGAGGCCCACGCCGAAAAAGTGGTCAAGGTGCAGGAGATGGCGTTGCGCAACCGCGCGCCGATCATCGGCTTCTACGACGCCGGAGGCGCCCGCATCCAAGAAGGCGTGGCAGCACTTGGCGGCTATGCCGAGATATTCCAGCGCAATGTGCTCGCCTCCGGCGTCATTCCGCAGATTTCAGTGATCATGGGCCCTTGTGCCGGCGGCGACGTCTATTCGCCGGCAATGACCGACTTCATCTTCATGGTGCGCCACACCTCCTACATGTTCGTCACCGGGCCGGACGTGGTGAAGACCGTCACCAACGAGACGGTGACCGCCGAGAGCCTTGGCGGCGCCTTGGTCCACACGACGAAGTCCTCGATCGCCGATGGCGCTTACGACAATGACGTCGAAGCGCTGCTGCAGATGCGCCGGCTGGTCGATCTGCTGCCTGCCTCCAACACGGCTGCTATCCCTGAGATCGAATGCTATCAGTCGGTCACCGATCATGATCTGTCGCTCGACCGGCTGATCCCCGACAACGCCAACAAACCCTACGACATCAAGGAGTTGATCCTTAAAGTTGCCGACGAGGGTGACTTCTTCGAGATCCAGCAGAATTTTGCGAAAAACATCGTCACCGGCTTCGGGCGCGTCGAAGGCCGCACGGTCGGCTTCGTCGCCAATCAGCCGATGGTGCTGGCCGGCGTGCTCGATTCGGACGCCAGCCGCAAGGCAGCGCGGTTCGTGCGCTTCTGCGACTGTTTCTCGATTCCGATCGTAACCTTCGTCGACGTTCCAGGCTTCCTGCCCGGCACCGCGCAGGAATATGGCGGGCTGATCAAGCACGGCGCCAAGCTTTTGTTCGCCTATGCCGAGGCGACCGTCCCGAAGATCACCGTCATCACCCGCAAAGCGTATGGCGGGGCTTATGACGTGATGGCGTCAAAGCATCTGCGCGGCGACATGAATTACGCCTGGCCGACGGCGCAGATCGCGGTGATGGGTGCCAGGGGCGCGGTCGAGATCATCTATCGCAAGGACATCGGAGATGCGGATAAGATCGCAGCACATACAAAGGCTTACGAGGATCGCTTCCTGTCGCCCTTTGTCGCCGCCGAACGCGGCTATGTCGACGAGGTGATCATGCCGCATTCGACCCGCCGCCGCATTGCGCGCGCGCTCCGCATGCTGCGCAACAAGGATATGCAGAACCCCTGGAAGAAGCACGATAACATTCCGCTGTGACATCGTTGGCAACGCAAGAACCACAGCAAAAGCTTACTCCGCTTCCGCCGCGCCAAACCCCGCCCCCATCGTGGCGCGGACAGCGCCCGCCCAGGGTGTCGCATGGTTGTCTATGCGCATCTGGAAAATGAAATAGGTCGGCGAGCAGAAGCCGACACCTTTCACCTTGCCGATACCAGGCGTATCGGGCGGCAGCGACTGGCACATATAATCCTCGCGGCAGAAATGATCGGCCGAGCAAGCCGGCCGGTTGCCGCGGTTAACGGCGCCGCCGAGGCACTGGTCGAAATTATTGGTCGCCACGCAAATATCGAACTTTTTGCCGCCGACCAGCCCGCAGATCTCGTTCGGCATCGGCTTGCCCGGCTTGAATCCGGCAAAGGCACGGTCCTTGTCATTGCAGCCGCGATAGGCGATGCCGGCCGGCACCCCGATCTTCGGCGGCCGGCAAGTGTAGGCGGTACGCGAAATGTCGGTCGCGAAGGCCGCGAACTGGCCTGATATGCTGTAGCGGTCATTGAAAGGCTGCGCCGGGTTGCTGGTGATCGAGCCGGTCAGGCATGGATGGCCGGAGAACATCTTTTCGCTGTCTTTGGGCAACAGGCATTGCGCCAATTTCGTCCGCACGCCCGACGCGGTCGCCAGCGCCGTGCAGACGGTGCCGCCGCCGCATTGCCAAGTCGTGCCGAAGCGGGCCGCATCCTCCGGCATCAGGCACGGCATCGCCATCTCGGCCGGTGCGTAAGCGACCTCGCCGGCGTCTTTCCACGCAGCCGGCGGCGCGAAGGACAGCGGGCGGAAGCGGTTCGGCTCCTTGCCGTCGGCGGTCGCGCGCAGCCAGGCCTCGCGCCGCGGCATCTCGGCATGAAGATGCGGCGAGATGCCGACCTCGATGCGGTTCAGCGGCGACGTCGTCTTGTCGTCGAGGCCGATGAAATGGAAACCGGCGGTCGAACCCGCCTGATGGCAACCCTGGCAGGCGCCATTGTCGAGCCGCTCGACCAGCGCTTCCGACGTGCGCACCAGCTTCAGCGCGGAATAGTCGAGCCCAGAAAAATCCGCGGGCTGGAACAGCGGCGTGAACGGGTGATTGGCCTGCCTTACGCTGCCGAAAGTCGACCACGAGATGACTTTCTTCGCCAGGAATTCATCCGGGATTTCGTAGACGCCAAGATTGACCGCCGCGAGATTGGCGCTGATATAGTCGGCGAGTTTTGCTTTCAGCCCGGCGTTTTCGGCAAGCCGCGCCGCGTCGGGCGTGTTTTCCAGCGGTTTCTCGCTGACTTCAGCGCCGTCGATGTCGAAAATCCGCATGAGATAGGCGGCCTGCCCGCCGAATTCGGTCTCCTGGCCGGAGGGAAAGCGCACCACCTGGGCATTGAGCTCGAGCTGCTTGAAACTCAGCCCGGCTTTGTCAAGCGGCCCGCCGACGAGCCAGCCGGTATCGACTGTCTCGTCGAGCTGCGGCGTCCAGCGCCCGGCAACGCCCACGCAGCCGCCGTCGGCATCCGGCGCGGCGTTGTAAATGGCATTGAAGTTGAACGGCAGGCGCGAGGCCAGAACCTTGCCGTTTTTCTTGAAACTGTAGGCAAGGCGGTAGATGAAACGCACCTCGCCGCAATCCGCGCCGCCTCGTAAGTCGGCGAAATCACGCCGATCGAGCCTGTTGACGACGCCGACCAGCCGGAAGCGCGCGGCGTCCGTCTTCAGCCAGCGGATGTCCATGATTCGGCCGACATTCCCGTCGGTGACTTCGTAGAGCGGCCGCCCACCAGCCTTCATCTCGGCCCGCAGTGCGGCGACATCGCTCGCAACCGTTTCGACGATCTGATGATAGGCCGGCGCCGTGTCATAGAGCGTCTTCAGGTCGCCCTTGCCATTGACGCCGAACATGCCGGCGAAATCAAAACCCCTGGCGTCGAGGGCGGCGAGCACGGCCGGATCGTCGACGACCATCACCGGACCTTCGGCACGCGCCAGGTTGGCTATGAAGAGGTTGGCGAAAATCACAGCGATCAAGGCGAGCCGGCGGTTCATTCAGCGCTCATCCCGTTGCGATTTTCGATAACCTCGCGCAGCACCGGCACCAGCGCCAGCGGCAAGTCATCGGCGATCAGCCCTGGCCCGAAACGGCTGCCGGCCTCGGCATGGATCCAGACCGCTGCGCAGGCAGCTTCGAAAGCCGGCATGCCTTGCGCCAGGAAACCGGCGATGATGCCCGACAGCACATCGCCCGAACCGGCGGTGGCCAGCCATGGCGCGCCGTTGCTGTTGATCGCTGCTCTGCCATCGGGCGCCGCGATCACCGTGTCCGCGCCCTTGTAGACGACGATGGCGCCGGCGCGCTCGGCGGCAGAGCGTGCCTTGGTCAGCTTGGACAAGTTCTTGTCTCCGGCGATGTCCGGAAACAGCCTGGCGAATTCGCCCTCATGCGGCGTCAGCACCAGCGCCGGTGCGTTCGGACGACGGGTGGTTTCGAACAGAACGTTCGGCGTATCGCGAAACGAGGTGATGCCATCCGCATCGAGCACCAGGCCGTCGACCCTGCCGTCTTGCCGCTGCCCGGTGGCCAGCACGCCGAGGGCGAAATCGCGTGTTTTTTCGCCGACGCCAAATCCGGGTCCGAGGGCGAAAGCCGACGGCCGGCGCTCGCCAATGAATACCTGTACGTCCGCGATGCTGTCGGCCTTGCGCAGCATGACCGAAGTCAGATGCGCGGCATTCACCTGCAGCCCGTTCGCCGGCGACAGCACGGTCACCGCCCCTGCCCCGCTTCGGGCTGCGGCAAGCGCCGACAGCCGTGCGGCCCCCGTCGCCGATGGCCCGCCGGAAAAGACGCCGACATGGCCGCGCCTGTATTTATGGGCATCGACGGCAGGAACCGGGAAATTCCCTAGCCAAAGTGGCGGAGTGTTCTCGAAGGTTCGCGGCTCGAGCTGCGCAACGATGCCGTCGCCGATGCCGATGTCGGCAAGCACCAGCTCGCCGCACATCTCGCGCCCAGGCAACAGCAGATGGCCGGGCTTTTTTCGCGCGAACGTCACCGTGATTCGGGCGCGGAATGCCTGGCCGAGAATCTGGCCGCTCTCGCCTGACACGCCTGAGGGCAGATCGACCGCAACGACAGGCAGGTTCAGTTCTGTCGCAACCTCGACCGCTCTGGCGGCATCGCCGGACAGCGGCTTGGACAGCCCTGCCCCATAAAGCGCATCGACCAGGATCGAACCTGCCTCGGCAACGAACTCCGACAGAGACCGAGGCCTGACCGGGCATTCCGAAGCGGCGAGCGCCGCGTCGCTGCCGGCTTTGGGCGAACCGGACGCCCACATCAAGACATCGACGGCGCTGTCCTGAAGAATGCGGGCGACGACATATCCGTCGCCGCCATTGTTGCCGGGCCCGCACAATACGTGGACGCGCCTTGCAGCCGGAAAATGGGCGAGCACCACCGCAGCGACCGCAGCACCTGCATTGCGCATCAGGCCAATGCCGTCGCGTGGTCCGGCGGAAATCGTCAACCGGTCGGCCTCAGCCATTTCGGCCGGAGACAAAATTTCATTGTTCATGGATGCCGATCCGCATTGGCTCAAGCCCGATCCTTGTGGTCAAACCCCGGTACTTGTGTTCAAACCCCGGTCCTTGTGTTCAAACATTGTCCAGTTTTCGGTTCGAAGCAAACGGTGATGAAATGGCACGATCTATAAGCACATCGTTAGGGACAATGACTTCGCCGAAGCACATTTGCCTGCAAAATGCTCTATCTGCCCAATTATTGTGCGGACGGAAGCACCGACAATGTGTAGGTTCCCAGTATCCATGACGCATCCAACGCAGCGAATGACGCGAATTTACCCCCCAACGCGGCATGGCATCGAAATCGCGTGATACCGCTTCGAATCCCCTCAAATTGGCACAGTTCGTGCTTGAAGGAGGCGCAAGCGGGGCTCACAACCCGTCTTTTTTGGCAGTGGAGGCCACTTTTTACATGAAAAAGATCGAAGCGATCATCAAGCCGTTCAAGCTAGACGAAGTGAAGGAAGCGCTTCAGGAGGCCGGGCTGCAAGGCATCACCGTTACGGAGGCCAAGGGTTTTGGCCGACAGAAGGGCCATACCGAACTCTATCGCGGCGCTGAATATGTCGTGGATTTTCTGCCCAAGGTGAAAATCGAGGTCGTACTCGGCGACGACGCGGTCGAAGGCGCGATCGAAGCCATTCGCAAAGCGGCCCAGACCGGCCGCATCGGCGACGGCAAGATCTTCGTCTCCAACATCGAGGAAGTCGTGCGCATCCGCACCGGCGAAACAGGGATGGACGCGGTCTGAGGATTCTGATTTCAGATCATCTCCTCGAAACGTCATCAGACAGGGAAACATGACATGACGACAGCCAAAGACATCATGAAGCAGATCAAGGACAACGACGTGAAATTCGTTGACCTGCGCTTCACAGATCCGAAGGGCAAGCTGCAGCACGTGACGATGGATGTCGTTGAGGTCGAGGAAGACATGTTTGCCGACGGCGTCATGTTCGATGGATCCTCCATCGCCGGCTGGAAGGCGATCAACGAGTCCGACATGGTGCTGATGCCCGATACCGAGACGGTGCATATGGACCCGTTCTTCGCGCAGTCGACCATGGTCATCCTGTGCGATATCCTCGATCCGATCTCGGGAGAATCCTACAACCGCGACCCGCGCGGCACCGCCAAGAAGGCCGAAGCCTATATGAAGGCGGAAGGCATCGGCGATCAGATCTTCGTCGGCCCGGAAGCCGAGTTCTTCGTGTTCGACGACGTCAAGTACAAGGCCGATCCATACAACACCGGCTTCAAGCTCGACTCCACCGAATTGCCCTCCAACGACGACACCGACTACGAAACGGGCAATCTCGGCCACCGTCCGCGGATCAAGGGCGGCTATTTCCCGGTGCCGCCGATCGACTCGGCGCAGGACATGCGCTCGGAAATGCTGACCGTGCTCGCCGAAATGGGCGTGCGCGTCGAAAAGCATCACCACGAAGTGGCCGCTGCCCAGCACGAACTCGGCATCAAGTTCGACACGCTGGTCCGCAACGCCGACAAGATGCTGATCTACAAATATGTCGTGCACCAGGTCGCCAATGCCTATGGCAAGACGGCCACCTTCATGCCGAAGCCGGTCTTCGGCGACAACGGTTCGGGCATGCATGTCCATCAGTCGATCTGGAAGGAAGGCAAGCCGACCTTCGCCGGCAATGAATATGCTGGCCTCTCGGAGAGCTGCCTGTTCTACATCGGCGGCATCATCAAGCACGCCAAGGCCATCAACGCCTTCACCAACCCGCTGACCAACTCCTACAAGCGTCTGGTGCCCGGCTATGAAGCGCCGGTGCTGCTCGCCTATTCTGCACGCAACCGCTCTGCATCCTGTCGCATTCCATTCGGCTCGTCGCCGAAGTCCAAGCGCGTCGAGGTTCGCTTTCCCGATCCGGGCGCGAACCCCTACCTCGCTTTTGCCGCCATGCTGATGGCCGGCCTCGACGGCATCAAGAACAAGATCCATCCTGGCCAGCCGATGGACAAGGACCTCTACGACCTGCCGCCGAAGGAACTGAAGAAGATCCCGACCGTGTGCGGCTCACTGCGCGAAGCTCTGCAGAACCTCGACAAGGATCGCGGCTTCCTGAAGGCCGGCGGCGTCTTCGACGACGACCAGATCGACAGCTACATCGAGCTCAAGATGGCCGAAGTGATGCGCTTCGAAATGACCCCGCATCCGGTCGAATACGATATGTATTACTCAGTTTGACCCTGGACCCCTTGGAAATGCTGGTAACCCCAGTGTTTCCAAGGGCCCTGGTTGCAAAGCGGTGGGAAATCTGGTTAGGAATTCTGGTTAGGAAACCCCGGATTTCGAGGCCCGCATGGGACGCCAGACCGCCAGGACCTATATCAAATACCGCAAGGGATCGAAGGTCCCTGAATATGACCGCGACGTGCCGGCCGATGTCCGCCACATCGTCAACAAGGCGAAGTGGAAGAAATCCCTCCGTGGGCTTTCGCTCGACGCCGCCAATGCCGAGGCTCGACGGCTTGCCAGCGAACATGACCAGATCATCGCCGCCGCACGGAGTAAGACTCCCCTACCCTCCCATCCACTCGGCACCGACGCCATTGATCTAGCGGGCGGCATCGGCGATCTGTTGCAATGGTTCAACCGTCGCGCAATCGATGCGGCATGGCTGCGGCAGGAAGCCGAGTCCATGCGCGAGTTTGTGGCATCGGACGGCCCATCCGACGAAGTTCCCGATCCTGATTGGGCGGCTTCCCATACCGCCGCATTGGACGCCGAGCGGCACCAAATCAATCGTCAACTGGCGCGGGATGCTGCGCATTTTAGGGCGCTGGGAAAGACGCCGGACGATCTTCGCAAGAGTCGCCTTCACGCTGCCGCCGATGTCATCGAAGCCAATCCCCGGGATCGGGACGAGATCACACTCGGCGGTGTGTTGGAGGAGTGGAAGACTGCCAGCAAGGCGAGCGCTACGGAGCAATACGAATATCCGGTGAAGCTCTTCGAGGAACTGCACGGCGCGCTCCCGGTGAAAGACATCACGGCTGTCCACGTCCTCGAATTCCGCAATGCCTTGATGAAGATGCCTCCAGCGTCGGGCGGCAAGTTCGACGGCATGACAATGCAGCAGATAATTCAAAAGGCTGAAGCCGAGGGCCTGAAACCGTTGATGGCGTCCACGTCGAGCAAGCATTTCCGGTGCCTGAAAACGATCTTCGCATTTGCCTTGGAAGACCTGTTTGTCACTGCTGATGTTGCCGCTGGAATCCGTTTCCGTGGTGCCAAGGGCAAGCATGCCGAGGCGAAGAAGCAGAAGCGGCGCACGTTCCACCCTAACGAAATGAAGAAGCTTTTCGCAGGGGCAGAAAACCACAAATGGCGCGACGCCGAAGAGAACATCTGGTTCCTTCGCTTGTTAACCTGGAGCGGAGCGCGCCCGGAGGAATTGGCGCAGCTATCGTCTGACGATCTTGTCAAGTCAGCCGGGCACCTGTGCCTAGACATTCACGATCTCGGCGAGAACCACTCCAAGAATGAGTCTTCGATACGCCGGGTGCCGGTGCATCCCGAATTGCTACGTCTCGGCTTTGAGGACTTCGTCAAAGCAGCGGGCAATCAAACCTATCTGTTCTCGACCTTGAAGCGGGATGGCCGTGGCAGGCTGTACTCCGCCATGCAGCGCCGACTATCGGCCCTCATTGACGGCAAGGTGTCCAAAGACCCGCGTCTGGTCCCCTACTCGCTACGCCATGGCTTTAAAGACGCGCTTCGTCTGGTGCCCGGCTACGATCGCGAGGTTGCCGAGATGATCATGGGCCACAGCAATCCGCGCCACCAGACCGGACGCGGATACGGGACGGAACAGATCGTGGTGATGGCCGAACTGCTGGCAAAGGCGGACCCTTTCGACAAGCGCCGGGTCGTGTCCGAGTTCGAGGAAGAGGAAGAACAAATTGCCGGCACTTTGGACGATCTCGACGGCGAGGTGGAAGGTTGACAAAAAGAAGGGTCGCACCGCGTGGAACCGTGCGACCCCAGGGCGGTTATCGGCTAGGTCATGACATTCCTCCCCCGAGAACTGCCGCTACGGCAACCCTACGATCGATTGCCAACCTTAGGATCAGGATTGTGTGTCGGGTCGACGGAGATGTCGAACGTGCCGAACATCTTCACGGGTAGCTTGCCCATTGGCATGGTGAAGACCGATTCAGACTGGAATATCCCGGCAAAGCCCTTCGGCCCCAAGATGCCGTGAGCGACAAACTCAAGATCGCTCGTCATATCGAACTGAAGGTCCATCCACTGCTCTCCGACTATGTCCCACATGCGGGTTCCTTTCGGAAACTCGTGATGAGTTTTGAAAAAGAACTCGTTTGGATTTGCAGGATCAGTCGAGATGAACCCATCCGCGGAAATCGCATAGAAGACGTGAAGCCCCAGTTGCTCGTTGACCGCCTGGAGCTGCGCCGTAGGTGCCTGCGTCTCCATATATGCGAGAATGTGGTTTTCCTCAGTGCGTGCGACCCAGCCGTTTGTGATCGAAAAGATTTGTCCGACTATGCGTGGGAGCGGCGGAATTGTCCGCTCAACAACCATGCGCCCGTATCCAAGTTTTCCATTTGGCGGTAATCCGGAACCCAACGGCTCGCCGAGCTCCAGATCGGGATTTTCGACGCCGAGCGCGCGCAACAGCTTTTCCAACCCCCTGCGCCATCCTTCTTTGGGAAGGTCGATCGCCTGAATGCTCCGAAGCGTTTCTCCGCCGCCGATGTCGCGGTCGGGGATTTCGCATTGGTCGAGCTTGATGGGGATGAACCATGCGCGGTCTGTTGGACGCAACCGCAGCTGGTCGATGGCGATCGTAAGTTCCTCGTTCGCGTATGTGACTTCCCGCGCCTGCCACGCCGTACTGAAACAAGCGACGTAAAACGCGCCCTTCTCAATCGCCTGACGGATCGTGCCTTTCCAGCGCTTGCCCGGGTCGATGTCGTCTATGTCTTGCCAATATTTGACATTGTTCTTCCGCAATATCTCGCAGATATAACCCACGACCTTTGCGTCTTCACGAACGTACGAGATAAATGCGTGCGTCATCTGAGTTTGATCCCCCGACTCGGAACCTTCGCACAAAAATGCGTTCTCTGATATTAGGAAGTCCCTTCACACTCCTTGCATCAACAAATTCAGAGGAGGAAAAAATGAAACATTTTTTGGCGTCAGTTTTTTGCTTCGTAATGATAGGGCCAGCTTTCGCGGTGAATGCCGAGGACGAACCCAAGCCAACTCAGGCAGCTCCGGTGCCAGACGCGCCCGAGAACACTGGCAGTAGCGGAGGAGGAGGAAGTTTCGGTGCATCGATAGGTTCAGGTGCGGGAGACGGTGGACATGGTGGTGGGGGTGGCGGCCTCGGGGGTACCTTGAAGGTGCCCCCAGAAAGCTCCCCTCTGCCGGAGGCTCCCCCGGTCGTCAACAATCCGGATGGAACCGTGAACATCGATGAGACTGCAAAGTCAGCACCGAAGCAGTAGCTCATGGCACAATTGTCGCCGTCTCGTATATTGTCGTGGTGGTAGGGATTGGGGTGGGCACACGGCATGTCGGAAAGCGGAGGAGCAGGAGGCAGTGGTTGGCCGGGACTCGGCGCGGCCATCATCGAGTTGGTGAGGTTCGTTGAAAGAATTGCCTCGCCGTTTATCCCGGATGTTCTCAAGAAGCGCTCGTCGCGACCAACGATCACAGAGAACCCGCGCAATAGCCGGCCTTGGCATCTCGCTAAACAGAATGACGGGACGTATTTGCTCCAGCTGATGAACGAATGGCTTGTTACGAACAACTCGGACGCGCCGCTAATCTTGGTCTCGGTGGACATAAACCGGCCTAAGGTTCGTGAAGCGATTTTCATGGTCGAAGGTCCAGAAGGATGGGGAAACTTTGGCATCCCGCCTCGCCAGACATTGCGGTTGCATACGGACTTCATGGTGCCGACGCGTAAGTTCCAATGGCGGGGCTCGAAGTGGTTTGATTTCACCTTCACCGATCATACGGGCCACCAAACGCATAAAAGGCACATTGAAGTAAAGGAGGAGAGGCAACGAACGGCCAAAACGACGAAGCTGCCAGGCGAAGCAGTCGTTAACCTAACCGACGATCGCCAACGCGCCGTCGTCTCGCTTCTTCAGGATGAGCTTGTTCGGTATTCAAGAAATGGTCGGGAGAAGGGAGGTCTTGGTACAATTCTCGCGGTAGAGGGGCAGAAGAAGATCACGACGAATATCTACCAAGACGGTTGGACGTCGATCCGAGCAGCTGAGCGCCAAGACATCACGGTCGGCAGAGATACAAAGATCGTATCGGAGATCGGTGACAAGCTCGTCGACTACGAGGCTCATTTGCCGGCTGATGGAGCATCCGTTGTTCAGGAATATCTATTGGACCGCATAGATCGCGACCGCGAATACTACGGCGTCACATACATCACAGTGTACGCGCTGTGGCGCATGGATCGGCTGAAGGACGCGCTTGAAACGGTCTTTGCGCGATACGAATACAAGCCAACGTTCGCGGACAAAATCTTCCGACGATCGTATGCGAACCGGGTACTCGCAAAAGAGCAGCGTTACGGGTATAGCGACGTATTGGGATTGCTGAACGGCATACTGCGCTACGAGCATGAGAGCCTGAGCGAAGATGACCTCAACAGCATCGAAAAGCTGGCACGCACAACCGGGGAGCACGCCTTCCAAATCCCGCAAAAAGTTGCCAGCGTCAGAGCGTATCGAGTGGGAAGTGAACGCAAACAAGGCTAGTGCGACCCCTTCTTAATGTTCCGCAACTAAGCCATGGCGCTGCGCGGCAGCGCCGGGGCTTATTATTGGTGCCGACCACCGCGCCGTGAGGGGCAGCAAGGTGGCCGGCTAACCTCGCCGTCTATGTCTAAGCGACGAGGAGTCTGCGATGGGATGCCTAGCTGACGGTGAAAAGTAGTGTCTGCTGCTTTCCGACAACGGGGAACGTTTGCCAGCTAGGCATTTCGGTGCGGCGACTAGTAAAGGACGAACCAGCCGCCGCCATGCAAATTGAGGTTCACAGGCCAATCATTTTCCCAGAAGGCCCGGCCCGCGTCACTCAACGCACGATGCTTTAGCGCTTCCGCTTGACATACGGAGCGAGGTGAAATTTCGCCTGCTGGAGCGAGGTTTGCTGACTGATGCTATCGCCAATCCGCGACCCGCGCCGGACGGTCTGCAACGCGTCGGCTAGGCCGGCACGCCGAACCGGCGATAGGTCCTTGATCAATTCGGGATCGAGGACGGACTGCGCATCAACAATGACCGGCGCGTCTTCCAATGGGTTGGCGACTTCGGCCGGCGCTTCCGGTTTGGCGGATTCGGCTGGCTTCTCGATTGCGGGGTTTAAAGTCCCGAGCCATTCGAGGTTCTCCCGGTCCGAGTCGGTCATCTCAGACAGCGCTCGGTCTCCGAGGTATTTCTTCTGGAGGGTATTCAACTCGACAACCGACTCTGACTCCGGCTCGGGAGCGTCAACGTGGCGGTTGGCGTATTCCAGTTTGATGTCGGGGTGCGCCGATGAAAGCGTCTCTTCAGTAAGCCCGTGCATCTGGAGCAGTGCGGCCTGTCTGCTAGTGCTCATTTGGTTTGGTCCTTCCTATTGTCGCGGGCGAGCTTGTCCAGAATCGCCTGTCTTATCCAATGCTGCCGATCGAGGGTGGCACCGCGTTGGGCTTCATCGACGCGTGCTAGGATGTGCTCATGTAGGCTGATGAATACCCTGCAGTTCTCGAAGTCATGAGGGGTCATTGGGACCCCCCTTCCGATCGCGCCAGAGCGGTATGGAGGGCATGTTGCAGCCATTTGCCACGGTCCAGTCCGTCACGGTCGGCAGCAAGGTCGATCCTGCGGTTGACGTTCTCAACGACAATGAAGCGCACAAATTCGAATCCTTGAGCCCCGTGCGATCGGCCGGTCATAGGATCATGCCCTGCTCTGCCAGAGCCTTCTCAACTGCGGCTGTGAGCCATTCAGGTCTACTGGTTATGCCTTGGCGCCTCATTGCCTGCGCGATCGCGTGCACGGTCGCCGGCTCAACACGGAAGCTGACCAGGTCCCACTCCTCTTTCTTGAGTACCGCAGCCATGTCAGCATGCTCCCTCATTCGCGAGCACGGCTTGCTCGATCGCCTCGGCGCGCTGGGTCTTCTGACGCTGGGCCAGCGCTTGCCTCAGGATCGCGCTGCCACTGTGGCCGGTGCGCACGATCTCGGCTTCGAGGAATTCCTTCAGAGGGTCGGGCAGATGCACGACCACGCGATTTTGGGAGACGCCATCGTGGATCATCGGAAGTCCTCCACGCCGTGGGAGATCAAGTATTTTTCTACCGCGATTCGTACAATCTCGCTAAAGGAGACGTAATTCTGACGTGCGATAGCCTTTATTTCCTTCCGGTGGCGTGCAGGCAGGTAGACGTTCTGGGATTCGCCGGGTTCTATTACAGGCGGTCTGCCCATGCGCTTGGATGGCATCGATCTATCTCTCAATTGTTGTGAAGAAAGCCGAACGCGTCCCACGCATAAGCGGCTTAGTCTGTTCACTTATAGCTTAGAGAGCCTGATTTGTCAATATTTTCCTTTTGCCGGCTCAAACTGTTTTCCTGAGACATAAAGAAACGCTACATAAAAGGGGCCAATAAGTGAGTTGATCTGCAATCTGCACTCAACTTCTCTAAGTCTCTACTGTTCAATCACCGGAGCGTAGCAAGCCTTGGCTGGTGGTCGGTTGCAGGGCTGGCGATCTGGTATGCTGGAGATCGAACGTTGAGTGCAGATTGATTGGTAAGAGCTTTACCGGGCCTAGAGGAGGGTTACCATAGCCAGTGCGTTGAAGGTCCAGCACAATTTGTGCGCCAGCCGCCACTTTGATTCCGGAATAAATTCAACCTGTCCTATCCGGCGTTCGTATATTTCGACTCAATTTTACTAGCCCCGCTTGCTTGTCGGAGGCCTCGGCGGAATGACATTCATGTTTGCTCCCTGGTCCGATAGTATCCGACCCAGAGCTTCCGTTGCGGCTCTGAGAAGCCGCCGTCTTTGATGAACTGCTTCCGTAGGTGGCTCGCCTTCTCCGCATTGTCGAGCTTTAGGGATATGATTTCCTCTCGCGATCTATCATTCGCCAAGTTGCGACGTTCCACCTCTTGCCGGTAAAAGAGGGTCCGATCGAGAACAAAGTCAGCTATTCCTTTTGGCACATCTTTAAGTAAACCAATGATGTCAAACGGATTTGAGTAACGAATGCGCTGTATGACGACGCCCTCGCTGGGCCGATGAGATGAAAAGCGGCCGGCCTGTTCGTAGTCCAAGCAACCGAGATAGAAGAGTTCCAACGCTGATGCATTTAGTTGAACGTCTAAAGGCAGAAGTTCTCCCAATGGTGAGTTCTTCGTATCCATCCTAATTCTAATCAAAGCCACGCCTAAGCCCTTCCCAAATACGCTGTTGAATTCAGGACAATTGTGCCCGCAGTGAGTCACCCTCTGTCAGTTTAGCGACTAATTTTCTGCACACTAGGGGCCCGAGGCCCACCCCCACCCATACTCCGGCAAAGACACTGTCGGGGTGTTTTCTGGGAAGTGTTTTCTGGACGGGGACGTGATTATTTTGACCCCCGCCCCCGCCCTGTCGCGCCGCGTCTGACACGGCCGTCGCCGTGCGGTCGCTGGGATATCGGTGCTCGGCTCGATAGCGGGGCAAAACGAAAGGGCCGGAGATGATCCCGGCCCTTTGGTGCGGTGGTTAGTCAAGTCAGCCGATCTGTATAAGTAACCACAAGGCAGCCAACCAAAAGGCTAAGGCTAGGCCGTCGATAAGTAGCCGGGTCATTGACGTCACCTATGCCGCCTCGGCCATAGCTGCCTTGACCCGGTGGACCGTGCCGATGCTGGTGCTGCACGACGCCGCAACCTGCCGAACGCTTCCACCAGCCGCCAGAGCTTCACGGATAGCGGTCGTCTTGCCATCGACCATTCTCGGCCTGCCAAGCCGCTTGCCCTTGGCGCGGGCCGTATCCAGCCCAGCGTTAACACGAGCGACGATCATAGCCCGTTCGAACTCGGCGAAGACCCCAGACATCTGAAACATAGCTTTGCCGGCAGGCGTTGACGTGTCGAGTCCTTGCTGATGCAGGAACAGGTCCACGCCAGCGGCTTGCAACTCGCCAAGAAAGCCCACGAGATGCTGAAGGCTACGGCCGAGGCGATCGACCGACCACGCCATAACCATGTCGAAGCGCCGACGTGTGGCGTCCTTCAGCATGCGGTCGAACGCCGGGCGCTTGTCCCTGCCCTTGGTGCCGCTGATACCGTGATCGCAGTAGACTTCCACGATCTCCCATCGGGCGCGCTCTGCGATCTCTCGCAAGGCCCGCTCTTGGTGCTCGGTCGTTTGCCGTCCACCGGACGTTGAAACGCGCGTATAGATGGCTACTCGGCGCATGGAACTAACTCCCTCAAAATCATGGATTTTCCTAGCACGCGCGTGTTCCAAAATCAAATGATTACGACAGTCTGGGAAAGGGAATTATCTGCCTTGATTCCATTAAGTTTTTCGGCGCGGATTCCGGAGGGATTTTGGAACACCCTGATTGAGGGTTGAAACCTCCGGAGATGGCCGGCCGGATGGCAGAATGCGACGGCCGGCGTTTACCTTGCGGGGGTTGACTGCAGACAATTCGATTCAAACTTAACGATCGCAGATGTGGTATCCAGGCACCACATAAGACACAAGATACACCTATAACCATTTGGTTATGGATTGGGGCTGACAGGCGGTCGGACACATCAGATTCCGCGTCGAACTTTTTATGGCAATTTTTTATCGGGGCCGCATTTTTGAGGACTCACGGTTTGGGCCGGTCCTGTCGAGTTCCAATGCACAAACGGCGCTGGCTTTCCCGTGACTTCCGCGACCGCCTGGAGGAGCGTCTGGTTGAGGTTGACGAATGCCCGGCCGTGAGGGCTGGTTGGCGCTAGGAGAGGCGCTGTGAGCGTTTGTGCAGCCTTTCAGCGTCGGCGAGGAAACGCGCGATCTCGGGCTCGGAAAGGTGCATCGAATGCTTGTGTCTACCCATTGACGATCTCCAGTTGAGAATCGCCGCAACCGGCACATTGTTTCGTGGAGCACCCCATGGAGTAAAGCGGTATGCTGTTTGTTCAGGTCAGATTCGGGCCACGGCGATGCAGTGCCGGCTGAATGACCAAAGGAGGGTAAATGACAGCACAATATGACGGCGTCTATTCGGTGGTAGCTAGCGCAATCGGCGGGTCATCCATTGCAACGGTGAAGATCGAGAATGGGGCGGCTGATTGGGAACGATATATCGGGAACAAGATACGCTGCCGATCTGACTGACACCGGCGATGGAAATGTCACGTTCGACTTAAAGGTGCAAATGCCGCCGAACGTCTTCGGCATCTGGGGAACGTCGCCGAGTGAAACTGTCCAAACGAGATCGATGGCAATTCCACTGCCGGCTACACTGTTTGGCGGGACGCCTTTCATGGTCCCAAGCTTTGATCTGCACCTTGTTTTCCGTCGGATTTCTGATGACTTTGAAAGCTTGGCAGGACCAAACGGATTGCAGGAAATGATCGATCATCTCACCCAGGCTCAGCAGGCTTGGAGCAATTTGGACGAGAGATGAACGACGACAGTACTCGATTTGAACACCTTTTCCGTGAGGCGAACAAATTTTGCAGTTTCATCGGACTCTCGGATAAGCTCATCATCGGCATTTACAAGGCACCTTCCGACTGGGAGTTCATACTGAAGGTTGACGCCTTGCTTGAGGCCGCCGCGAAGCAGGCTGTAAAGGCGAGCATGGGCATCAAGATCGGTCCTGAATTCATTTCCGTTGATGAGTTCGTGGACGCTCTCCCTATCAACGGCAGAACGTCGCTGGTGTCCCTGCTTCGCGTCTCACGTATGGGCGACGAATTCTGCGATGCCATCCAATCAGTGCGGATGCTTAGAAACGCGTTTGCACATGACATCCGCCAGATCGACGAGCCCCTTATCAGCGTTCTCCTAAAAAGGAACGACGCGGTATCTCTGTTGCGCAAATTAATGCCTATCGAGAAGTACGAGCACGACGAGGTCATCGACCACATAAAGAAAGATGGAAGCTATTTCAGGTTCTGCATCCTCGATTTTGTGCTTCGCATTCTAATGCTCGTCTACCATGTCACGTTGAAGCCAAAACAGCCGGAAACTGGCGAACCGAACATGGAAATGGGATAGCCGGACAGGCAGTAGGTGCGGTCTATTCTTCCTCATTCGCCTCTTGGCCGGCTGCATCCCAGAAATCTTGCAGCGAGGCGTGCCTTAGGTCTTCCTCGCCCCTCAGGTGCTTAACGCGAGCCTTAATGCCTGGCTTAACCCATTGCGTTGCCGGCCTCTTTGGCATGTCCTTGGGCGCTGGCCCGACGTGGTCCTGGACGCGCTTCCATAGCCGCTCTCGCATCTCGCGATTGACGCTTACGAAAGCGCTGCCGACGTATTTCCGGGTGCCCGGCTCGGCCATCAAAGCGAAAGCCGGCTTACCTCGCTCGCGTTCGACGCCAAGTAACTCAAACTCGCTTTCGGTGAAGGACTTTGTCTTCAGCCAATTAGTCGTCGGCCCGCTACGGTATTTGCTGCCGAGGCGCTTCGACACAATGCCCTCATGGCCTGCCTTATCGACTACAAAGAATACCGCGTTGCCATCATAGCTTGGCATCTCCTCGCTGAACTGGATGCGGCTGTCGGGCTTCATTAGGCCGCGCAGCAAATCGCGCCGTTCCTCGACGGGAAGGTCGCGCAGATCGCGACCGTTGAGGTGGAGGATATCGAAAGCGACGAGATATAGATTGTTCGGGCTGCTGTGGACCGTACTCTGGAGGGCGTGAAAATCCGGCAATCCGGCATCGTTGGTCACAATCGCTTCGCCGTCGATAATGGCGTTCTTGACCTCAAGTTGCTTCGCAGCCTCCACCAGTGGGATGTACTTTTTCGACCAGTCACGGCCGGTTTTGGTGAAGATGCGGACATCGTCTGCGCCGTTGATGACGAGTCCCATCCGGTAGCCGTCAAGCTTAATCTCGTGAATCCATCCGTCACCTTGGGGTGGCTTGGCAACCAAGGTCGGCATCATCGGCGGGATGAACTGGAGCCGGCCGGAGTTGGTACTTACAATTTTACGCACTGACTCGATTTAGGATGGCCGCGTATATTAGCCAGAGCGAACAGAACGTGATTCAGCGCGGCAACGAAATCGTTCTGCTGGCGTTGAGCGAAAATGAAATACTGCACCGACAATGAAGGCACTGTCTACCGGGGTAGGGATCACGACGCGCCCGACAAGGACGAAGCGGCGCATATCCAGATATGTCCTGTCTGCGGGCAAGAGATGGATATGCGTGATCTTGGAATCGCGCTGCACCACGCCACACCGGATCATGAGCCCTTGCCGGCTGTGAATTGAAGGTTTCTGCACTCAACCATTCAATGCATGGTATCTGCACTCAACCATTCGGGTAGAGCTTGCATGCCCGGTCGGCAGCGCGTCTGTTGGTGTTCTGGATTTTCAGAGTTGAGTGCAGACACTCTGCACTGAACCACTTTGAAAGAGGATAGAAGCCGGTCGGCTCGCTGGCGTGGATCTCAGGCGATTGGCAGTCGCGGGCGTTGGAGGCTCCCGCCTTGAGGATTTCAGGGATGAGCCAACGATGAGCGCAGAGCCATTCGGACATGAGTGCCGAGAGATTCGGAAAGATTTGGACATAGGTCCGAATCTGCGCTTAAATAAAATCAATGGCTTACAGGACAGATTCGGAAGATTCGGAAGATTCGGACATATAGAAAATAGAGACCCTATAGCCGCGTCCAGACACAGGCTGCGCACAGCACGACGCCAGCCAAGTGCCAAAAGGTCTCTTAATGTCCTTATCTGTCTCTCTGCTGTGCAGAATGTCCGAATCTTCCGAATCTTCCGAATCTCGGCTCTAACCTATTGAATTCATTCAACCAGCGATTCGGCCGCAATTCCGAATCTTGTCCGAAGCTCAGGCGGTTACGTCCGAATCCGGCTCTGCGCCCTCTTCCGATTGGTAGAATGCCGATACCACACGGTAGTTCTTCACCTTCTCTTTCACGCCACCGCGAACCGGCAACCAATCGTGGTGCAGGTTCTTACCGTTCTTCCGCAGCATCCCAGCCTTGTGGAGATACTGTGCGATCTCCGTCTCGGAGCAGATGTTGCCGACCATGCCCCGGATGGCATCGGCATTGATGATCAGTTCCTCGGTCTTCTGTGCCATGTAAAAGAAGCCCGCCCACGGCCGGTTGACGCGTTCAACGTCATCGCCATGAGATGATCCTCCAAAGGCATCGGGGTCGAACGACTCCCACCGATACAGGTCGATCTTGCGACGGCGTGATATCGACGTGCGCAAGGCCCCGAGCACGCGTTCGTCCACCGGTCTGGAAGCGTCGGCGACACGGTTGTCCCGCGCCCATTTGATGATCCTAGCAACGTCGAAATCGGGCGGGATAATGCCAAGCTCTTTGGCCATGATGCCACCCAGCCAAACCCATGCGAGCGTTTCCAGCGATCTGGACTCGAGGCCTAGTGCGTCCTCGCCAACAAGGTCTGTGGTGAGATCGGCAACACGCTCTGACAGCGCTTTCGCGTCTGCATTCAACAGCGCATTGATCACCATCGGGAGCGCCCAGCCATTGTGCCGTTCGACGCCATACAACCTCGTCGTCAGCGCTGTAGCCTCACCCTTCGGATAGTCCTTCACGCCGGCCACGTTGATGTCGAGCACGCGGGCGTCGAAGCCCGGCGACACGTCAACGTCGGCATCCTTGAGCTTCTGTGCCCAAGGCTTTTCGTTTGCCATCATGGCAAGGCCGCCAAAGCGGCGCACCTGCCTTGCGCTGCGGTTCTGTGTGGCAGCGATCTTTCCCGAGCCGGCTTCCATCATGAACACCAGTTCATTGGCATGCTCGGCCTTCATGTGCTGACCCTCGTCGAGCGCAAGGGTGTGGCCGGACAGGTCCGGCAACGTCGCCTCGATACCATTCGAGGTTGCGCGCAGATTGAGGTAGCAGCCTTCGCCAGTTGGCGGTCCTGACACGCTGGCGAGGAGCTTGGAGGCCAGACTCTTGCCGCGTGATGTCGGGCCATGCAGAGACAGCATGCGAAAGCCGTTCGGATGACAGCGGCCGAAGATCGGCCCGGCCAAGCCCATCATGATCGCAAGCGCCAGGTGCTCGCGTCCAATGGCATTGCCTTGCCAGACGGCGCCTACGGCATCAGTCCAGCCGTCCAGCGTGCCCATTGGACCGAAGTCCCGACGAGTTGTCTCACGCATGCGCATGGTCAGCGTCGATGATCCTTCCGGCTTGATGGTCTCTCCACCGAGGGTGAGAAAGGCATCACCATGCCAGCCTCGCCGGCTAACCCATTGCCCGGTCAGCGGCGGCTTGATCTTCTGCAACAGGAACTTGGTGTCAGCCTCTTCGAAGATATCGAAGTTCATTCCGGCAAGGTCTTCCACAACTTGGTTGCCAAAGCTGTAGAGGGCGCTTCTCTCAATCGCGATGCTCTTTGCCTTACCCATGGCGTTGAAATTCAGGAAGAGCGTGGCGTTGTCGCCGCTGTCGTCCTCGAAATGGCCTTCGACTTCGAATGCCTGACAGACGGGGTCATTCGTCCCTTTGACGATCTGGGTCTTTTCCTTGTTCAGTCGGAACCCGGTCCCTTTCAGAACCCCGGTCCCGTCCGGCGCTGCCTTCAATTCGATCTGCTTGAACAGGCTCGTCAACTGAGCCAGTGGAATGCTGGCTTTCTTGTGAAGCAGAGCAATGATGCGCTGCCGGTCGAATGGTCCCATGGGAACAAGCATCTTCAAGATCAATCCGATCTCGGCGGAAGACATGCCAACGACGGCCTTGTTGGCGAGGTGCATGGCAAGGGCAATGTCAGCCGTTGTCGCCTTCCCGACCTCGATCTCCTCGTCGTCCTGGCCCTCGGCGGCAGTCTCCCCGTCAACCTTCTCGTCTTTATTTTCCTCGTCGGCCCCGCTGATGTCATACTGCGGATCGGTCAGAACGTCGTCGGTGAACCAGCCATCAACCATCGCCTTTTCGAGCATGGCCAAACGGTCGTGGGGAGCGCAGCTATCATGCGAGCACCGGAACGTGAAGCTCTCGGCATCGACCCCAGCGTCTTGGATGAAGCAGCCCTTGTCATCCGGGTCACCAGCATTTGAGTGGTCGTCGTCGAACGGGCAGAGCACGGTGAACTTGCCCGGAGCAGTCTCTTCACGAAGGTTCTCGTCGCAGTGATCCTTGAACACCTGTGAAATCAGGAAACCATGGGCGCGCTCCGACGCCCATTTCTGGAGATGGAGCCCCTTCTGCGGTGACAGGATTTGGCCACGGATTTTGCCGCCCATGATGTTGGCGGCTTGATCGAACGGATCGGAGGAAATGGTGCCGGTCACCGTCACACGTGGCAGGGAGCGCCAGTCCAGCGCCTTGCCGGCACTGACAATGACACGGGCCGACGTGGAGCCCTTGGCTTTGGAAGGTAGGTAGAATAGCCGGGAACAGTCCCTTGCCGCCTTATCGACGCTGATGCCCAGCAGGGAGCCCATGCCGAGGATCATGTCGCCCCACGCCTTGATAGCGTCGCGTTGTGTTCCCATCTGCTCTGCAATGACATAGGGTTGTTCAAGAATGAACAATAGGCGGAATTTATCGATAGGCTTAGTCGTTACGAACAGTTGAATTCCGCTGGTCTCATGTGACGAAATCACGTCAGAAATGGCGGCGATTACATCTGACGTGTACTTGCCTTCGTTCGTCAAGAAAAGCTTGACGCGATCGACAGTCACTTCCAGTTCATAGCCATTATCACCGGCCCATTTGAAGAACCGATCACGCTTGATTTCGATGGTAGTCGTGCCGTGCGAGTGTGTGGTATAGGCAACGAAGAACAGTCCCATGGTCTGGAGCTTGCGTATCGTGTCTTCCATCGACGCGCCAGAATCAACATCGAGCCCCATCATATAGAGCTTGGTGACGGCGTTATTCAGCCGACGCCCATCCTGTAATACACCGGGGACTAGGCAGGCACCGTCCTTAACGCCGACACGAATCTTCGACAGGTTGGAAACCAAAATGTCGCTGAAACTGAGTTCCGGCGACACTTTGAAAAACTTCTCTTCGCGCTTCTTGGCGACTGAAACGAAGAGCTTCTTATGCCAGATTGCGTCGGAAATCTCTCCGTAGACCTCCGCATCGTTGATCATTTCGGTGGGGCCGGCGTCGAGCGATCCGATGCTGCCGGTGATCAGAGTGCTCTCTGCACTCAACCCTTTCGGCTCTTCATTGACCGGCTCGGGGAGCTTGAAGACTTTGAAGCCCTTGCCAGCATCCAGCCTAGCTTCATCGTCGCCGATCAGCCCCCACGGCCCGAACGGCAGGGGCATTAGCGTCGTTACGACGTAGCGGTCACCTTTGACCGGCTCCACATCGTTCCGCAGCGTCGCCATGCCAGCGGCCGGCCCTTCGACGCGGCAGACGAGAGCCTTGCGGCCATCATCGTGCTCGACCGTAAAGCTGGGCGTCCAGATAGGGGCAGACGCGTCGGCATCGCTCTCGTAGGTAAGGACGAAGCCAAGGCCGTGGTGCGCCTCCAGAGAGGCATACACGCCGTCTGGATTGGCCCTCGCGAATTCGATAACCCGTGGGTCGAAAGGCACTGCCGTAAGCGTCTCGGCAGGGTCCGCGATCGATATGAACGTGATCGCGACAGGCGGAAGAGCCGCATTGAGAAAGTTGACGAGGAAGGTGGCCGTCTCGACGGCCGAAGGGTTGGACTCAGACATTGCATTTCCTTGATCGAAGGCGCGCAAAAGCGCTGCCCGAAACGCTTGGCGTTGCGGGCGGGTTGATGACAGCCACGATCTTGGATTTGCTTGTGGTCTAGATCGCGAGCGACGGGGTGCGTTTTCGCTTGCGATCCCCGACCGCGAACTCTGGACGCTGACTGCCTGGCGGTTTAGTGCCGCCAGTCCCGAAGAACTGACGGCACAATCTAAACCACGAAGCGCCCTCCATTAACCATATACTTGAGCGCGTGTCAATATGCGGCTCAATAGAAGTTAGAAACGCTTGAACATTACCGCGCGTAAATCAATTTATACATCGCACTATGCAATATCTATGTTTGTATCTCTTCGGCTCTCATTCTGAGATGTGAAACCGGTATAAGGACAATGACTTTTGAAACCAGCGGTTAACGATGAAGCTTGCCGCAATATTAAAGCCTCCCCTGATATGCTGAGACCTCCTTCATTTTGCAGGTCGAGATAAATGGTCAGGTCAATCGCGCTTGCCTTAGTCCTCCTTGCCGCAGCGGCTGGCATTTGCCGTGCTGACGAAGCGCGCGTCGACGAGAAATGGCCTTCCATCATCTATTATGGCGATGGGCTGAATCAGCGCGTTAACGGCGCGCTGTTCTGGGAAGGTCAGGCAGGGGCGCTGGCCACGCAAAGGCAACAGCAAGGCGGCACTGGCTACGGTGCGATAAGCCAAATCACCGGCAATCCGCGAACGACGTATGTAAGCGGATACACCCGTAAGGACGGCACCCGCGTGCGACCTTACTATCGCAGCAAGCGCTAACCACGACATTGGGGACGATTATGAGTCGCGATGTACACAGGCTCACCGTGGTTCTGCCAACGGATGGTGAGGTGGCCCTGCCCGCAAATCAGATTCCTCACATAGAGCAGACTGAGTTCCACGACCTCGCCTGCGGAAAGTGCGAAAGTGTCATCATACCAAATGCCAGTCAGTTAGATGCCGATTCCATTGATGCCAACCGCCGTCGAGTGCTCGTGAGATGCTCGAACACAAAATGCGGGGCAGTAAATCAGCTAACTGATGGGTGGGGGACCAGACCCAGAACCGTTGTTGGGCAGTAGGCGCACGCATCAACAGAATCCCGTCCGACCCTGGCAAAATGGGACACAGTGGCCTGAATAATTTGGTTAGGAATCAGGCTAGAAGATTGGTTAGAATCGCATGTCGTGCGCTACTACAGCACCATCACATAATCGATTGTTTTAACATAAGTTTTTGGCGCATCATGATCACCCATGGAGACCATAAGCGCAGTCCGATATGTATTATTCGGTCTGAGCGGACGAGCTAAGAGACAGACAAAAACCCCGCCGGAGCGATCCGGCGGGGTTTTGTCTGCGATGGAGAATACTCAATCGAGCAGTTGGTGTTGTCGCCTGGCGGCAAACGCCGACGCGACGAAGAGCGGTCACGGCGCAGACCTGCGGTCTACGCCGCGACGCATGCTCAAGCGGCAGCCGAAACCTCGGCGCTGGTCGGGACGGAAGCGATCGTCTTCAGGATCTGCGAAGCGATCTGGTAGGGGTCGCCCTGTGAGTTCGGGCGGCGATCCTCGAGATAGCCCTTGTAGCCGTTGTTGATAAAGGAATGCGGCACGCGGATCGAGGCGCCGCGATCGGCGATGCCATAGCTGAACCTGTTCCACGGCGCGGTCTCATGCTTGCCGGTCAGACGCTTGTCGTTATCCGGCCCGTAGACGGCGATGTGGTCCATCAGGTTTTTGTCGAAGGCCGCCATCAGCGCCTCGAAATAGTCCTTACCGCCGACTTCGCGCATATAGGCGGTCGAGAAGTTGGCGTGCATGCCTGAACCGTTCCAGTCGGTGTCGCCGAGCGGCTTGCAGTGGTATTCGATATCGATGCCGTATTTCTCGGTGAGGCGCTGCATCAGGTAGCGGGCCATCCACATCTGGTCGGCGGCCTTCTTGGAGCCCTTGCCGAAAATCTGGAATTCCCACTGGCCCTTGGCCACCTCGGCGTTGATGCCTTCATGGTTGATGCCGGCGGCAAGGCAGAGATCGAGATGCTCCTCGACGATCTGCCTGGCGACGCTGCCGACGTTGCTGTAACCGACGCCGGTGTAGTATGGGCCCTGCGGCGCAGGGTAGCCGCTTTCGGGGAAGCCGAGCGGGCGGCCGTCCTTGTAGAAGAAATACTCCTGCTCGAAGCCGAACCAGGCGCCCTCGTCATCGAGGATGGTGGCGCGCTTGTTGGAAACATGCGGCGTAACGCCGTCCGGCATCATGACTTCGCACAGGACGAGCACGCCATTGGTGCGCGCGGGATCCGGATAGACGGCGACCGGCTTCAGCACGCAATCGGACGAGTGGCCCTCGGCCTGCATGGTCGAAGAACCGTCGAAGCCCCACAGCGGAAGCTGGTCGAGCGTCGGGAACTCGGCATATTCCTTGATCTGCGTCTTTCCGCGAAGGTTGGGAACCGGGGTATATCCATCGAGCCAAATGTACTCGAGCTTGTATTTCGTCATTCTAGCCTCTCGTTGCTTTGATCACCGAACCCTGGACGGCGCCGGCGTGCCAGCCACCCTGCAGCCGACCTGCCGGATTATTAAAAAGCAATTCGTGTGCCATTCTCGCCGGCAAAGGACGCGGCAGAAGTGAGGCCGCAACCCGTTGTGCGGTCGCCGCAATGCGTCCGGATCAATCACAAGCACATTTCGCACAAATAATAGGCAACTACTGATCTTTTCGTAATCATGTTGCCTAACTCGATTGCACAACCTATCTTCAGGAAAGATTGAATCGGCAAGCTTCTGCAGAAGAAGGGAGACCGGCAATGGAAATCACTTCCACCCGTCAGTCGGCCAAAATCCTGATGTTCCCGGTGGCAGCGCGTGCTTCTGCCTCAAATTTAAGCGGAAAGGCTAAGTTCGCGGCAGAGCTTGCTTCATTGCGCAACCGTACGGATTTCGGAAGCGGCTGGTATCACGAAGCGGCCATCGAGGAAGAGAAACAGGATCGGAAGAGCTAGAGCGGGATGAAGAGAGGCTGAATCGAAGGGGGATTCCCAAATCAGCGGGG
>SAQG01000044.1 GCA_004020315.1 Mesorhizobium sp. | reverse complement strand
AAAACCGGACAACTCACGTGCTACCTAATCCGGACAACTCATCTGCTTACGACACAAGACACCGCAGCGCTTGCGTTTGTCGCGCATCCCCTCTATATGCGCGCTCATTCCACACACGGACTTTGGTGTCTGCCCGGGAGAAATCCGGCTGAAACCTCCGGTGGCGTTCGAGGACAAAGTCCAGAAATGCCTGTGTCCGTGGAGGCTAACCGGAAAAGGAACTAAGAATGGCTCTGCCTGATTTCAGCATGCGCCAGCTTTTGGAAGCTGGCATTCACTTCGGCCACCAGACCCACCGCTGGAACCCGAAGATGGCGCCCTATATCTATGGGGCCCGCAACAACATCCACATCATCGACCTCTCGCAGACGGTGCCGCTGCTGCACCAGGCGCTGAAGCAGGTTTCTGACACCGTCGCCAAGGGTGGCCGCGTGCTGTTCGTCGGCACCAAGCGCCAGGCGTCCGACATCGTCGCCGACGCCGCGCAGCGCTCGGCCCAGTACTATGTCAACTCCCGCTGGCTCGGCGGCATGATGACCAACTGGAAGACGATCTCGAATTCCATCCAGCGCCTGCGCAAGCTTGACGAGATGCTGGCTGGCGAGGCCCAGGGGCTCACCAAGAAGGAGCGCCTTAACCTCGATCGCGAGCGCGAGAAGCTCGACAAGGCGCTGGGCGGCATCAAGGACATGGGCTCGACGCCCGACCTGATGTTCGTGATCGACACCAACAAGGAAGCGATCGCCATCCTCGAGGCCAAGCGTCTCGGCATCCCGGTCGTCGCGATCATCGATTCCAACTGCGATCCGGACAAGATCGATTTCCCGATTCCGGGCAATGACGACGCGGCCCGCGCTATCCAGCTCTATTGCGATCTGATCGCCAAGGCTGCAATCGACGGTATTGCTCGCCAGCAGGGCGCACTCGGCGTCGACGTCGGCGCGTTGGCCGAGGCTCCGATCGAGCCGGCACTCGAGCCGACGCCGACCGCCGAGACACCGGCTGCCCAGACATCGGCCGAACAGACACCGGAAGCGTAACAGCGGAGGCCGGTTTCGGCCTTCATCTTTCTCATATTCTGGCGCGCTGAGCGCTGGCGCCAGGCGCATCATCGAAGACCGGTGGTGCGTCGGTGCATTTTAAACAAAGAGGCGACAATGAGCATTTCGGCTGCACAGGTCAAAGAACTCCGCGACTTGACCGGCGCGGGCATGATGGACTGCAAGGCGGCGTTGAACGAGACCAACGGCAACATGGAAGAGGCCGTCGACTGGCTGCGCAAGAAGGGCATTTCCAAGGCCGACAAGAAGGCCGGCCGTACCGCGGCCGAGGGTCTCATCGGCGTCGACTCCGGTATCCGCGAGGCGGCGGTCGTCGAGGTCAATTCCGAGACCGACTTCGTTGCCCGCAACGCCGCTTTCCAGGAGATTGTCGCCAACGTCGCCAAAGTCGCGCTCGCCTATGGCGGCAAGACCGAGACCGTCGCAGCCGCTCCGTATCCGGGTTCCGACAAGTCGGTTGCCGACACCATCAAGGACGCTGTCGGCACGATCGGTGAGAATCTTGGCTTCCGCCGTTCGGCCAAGCTGACCGTCGAGCAGGGCGCCGTCGCAACCTACGTTCACAATGCGGTTGCCGACGGCCTTGGCAAGCTCGGCGTGCTGGTCGCCATCGAGACGTCAGGCAACGCGCAGGCTGCCAACGCCTTTGCCCGTCAGGTCGCCATGCATGTCGCCGCCACCAACCCGATGGCGCTAACGACGGAAGAACTCGATCCGGCCGCGGTCGAACGCGAGAAGGCTATCTTCGCCGACCAGGCGCGCCAGTCCGGCAAGCCGGAAGCGATCATCGAGAAGATGGTCGAGGGCCGCATGCGCAAGTTCTACGAAGAGGTCGTGCTGCTCAAGCAGGCCTTCGTGCTCAATCCCGACATCACCGTCGAGAAGGCACTGCAGGATGCCGAGAAGGAAATCGGCGCACCGGCCAAGATCACTGCTTATCTGCGCTTCGCGCTCGGCGAGGGCATCGAGAAGGAAGAGACCGATTTTGCGGCGGAAGTCGCGGCGGCGGTCAAGAAGTAAACCGCACTCTGTCTCTCTGAAAAGACTTTACGGCCGGGTGTCCGCGAGGATGTCCGGCCGATTTCTTGCGCGGTATCGATGAAGGCCAGGCGGTTGGCGACAGACCGGCTGGTATCTGCCGGATCTGCTCATGCCCAGATCTGCTCATGCCCGATGCAAGGTGCGTTTACCGGCGTAAGCTAGGGACTGGAAGAGAGTTTCCGGCTCGGGCGCCGCGTGACATCGCGGCGCCCTTCGTGTATCGGAACGCCAATGTTTCGGGGCAGCGCCTGCGCGGGGGAGCCGCCCCAGGCGCGTCACACGCATGATGATGAGGACCAGATGACGGTGAAGCCCCTCTACCGACGTGTCTTGCTGAAAGCGTCGGGCGAAGCGCTGATGGGTGAACAGCATTTCGGCATCGACGTGTCGGTAGTCGATCGCATCGCCGCCGACATCGCCGAGGCCCGCGCCCTGGGCATCGAGGTCGGCGTCGTCATCGGCGGCGGCAACATCTTTCGCGGCGTGGCGGTTGCGTCCAAGGGGGGTGACCGGGTCACCGGCGACCACATGGGCATGCTCGCCACCGTCATCAACTCGCTGGCGCTGCGCACCTCGCTGAACAAAATCGGCGTCGACTCGGTGGTGCTGTCGGCAATCGCTATGCCTGAGCTTTGCGAGAGCTTTTCGCAGCGCCAGGCGACCGCCTATATGAACCAGGGCAAGGTCGTCATCTTCGCCGGCGGCACCGGCAATCCGTTCTTCACCACCGATTCGGCCGCGGCGCTGCGCGCGGCGGAAATCGGCGCAGACGCGCTGTTCAAGGGCACTCAGGTCGACGGCGTCTATTCCGCCGATCCCAAGAAGGACCCGAATGCGACACGCTTCGAGCGCATCAGCCATGGCGAAGTCATAAAACGCGGTCTTTCGATCATGGATACGGCCGCGATTGCACTTGCGCGCGAAAACAACATTCCGATAATCGTCTATTCGATCCACGAGAAGGGTGGTTTCGGTGATATTCTAAGGGGCGGCGGCCGGTGCACGGTCGTCGCGGACGACTGATCGGAGAGCCCGATCCCGAACCGAAGGTGTCCCGTAGGCGAAAAGCGGGAACCGGTTTTCGGATTTAGGCTTGAATACGGGTTAGCCCTGAAGTGAACCCGGCTAACGGGTCGAGGAGACGATGATGAGTGGCGAATACGATGATCTCAAACGGCGCATGGACGGGGCGATCGCTGCGTTCAAGCACGATCTGGCTTCGCTGCGGACCGGCCGCGCGTCGAGCAACCTGCTCGACGCGATCCAGGTGCAGGCCTACGGCACCACCATGCCGATCAACCAGGTGGCAAACGTGTCGGTGCCGGAGCCGCGCATGATTTCGGTTTCCGTCTGGGACAAGTCGATGGTCGGCGCGGTCGATCGCGCCATCCGGGAATCCAATCTCGGCTTCAATCCGATCGTCGACGGCACCAATCTCAGAATTCCGCTGCCCGAGCTCAACGAACAGCGCCGCAAGGAGCTGGTCAAGATCTCGCACGGTTATGCCGAGAATGCCCGTATCGCCGTGCGCCATGTGCGTCGGGACGGCATGGAGTTTCTCAAAAAGGCGGAAAAGGACGGCGATATAAGCGAAGACGATCATCGCAAGCGGTCCGATCAGGTTCAGAAACTCACCGACGAGACGATCAGCACCATCGACCATCTGCTTTCCGATAAGGAAGCTGAAATCATGCAGGTTTAGGGTCTGGCCACTGCTGGCTCGAAAGCGAAAACATGACAAGCCCCGCGCATGTCGCGATCATCATGGACGGAAACGGACGCTGGGCCAAGGCGCGTGGCTTGCCACGGCTTGCCGGGCATCGGGCCGGCGTCGAGGCACTGCGCAACACGGTGCGCGCCGCTCCTGGCCTCGGCATCTCGTTCCTGACCGTCTATGCCTTCTCGTCGGAAAACTGGTCGCGGCCGAAGTCCGAAGTCAGCGACCTGATGGGCCTGTTGAAAATCTTCATCCGCCGCGATCTCGCCGAACTGCACCAAAATGGCGTGCGGGTCAGGATCATCGGCGACAGGGCAGGGCTGCAGCCTGACATCAGGACCCTGCTTGAAGAGGCCGAAACGCTGACCGTCCGCAACGACGCACTGACCCTGGTCATCGCATTCAACTATGGCGGACGCGACGAGATCGTGCGCACGGCGCGCAAGCTTGCCTCGGCGGTGGCGCGCGGCGAGCTCGACAGTGATGCGATCACGGCCGAATCCTTTGCCGGCTCTCTCGACACCCAGGGTATCCCTGATCCGGAACTGGTCATCCGCACCAGCGGCGAGCTCAGGCTGTCGAATTTCCTTCTGTGGCAAGCGGCTTATAGCGAGCTTGTCTTCCTGCCTTGCTACTGGCCCGATTTCAGCCGCGAGCATTTGGCTGACGCATTGCGCGACTTTGCCAGTCGCGAGCGCCGTTTCGGCGGGCTTGGCGCTCAAGACGTTGCCGTGACAGCCAAGGGATGAGCAACCTCCAGCTCCGGGTTATTTCTGCCGTCGTGCTTGCGGTCGTCACACTCGGCCTGACCTGGCTCGGCGGTCTGCCCTTCCGGTTGCTTTGCGCCGCCATGGCGATCCTGATCTTCTGCGAATGGACGCGAATGTGCCGCCCGGTCGCCGCCACGGGGCTTGGTCTTCTGCCGGAAGCGCTGCTTCTGGTTTTCGTCGGCGCCTTGGTCTCGGGCCTGCCGGCGTCCTGGCTGCTGCTTCTCGTGGCGGTGATGGTCGTTGTCACCGTGGTTGTGGCTTCGATGCGCCAGACTTCGATGCATCAAACGGGACAGTGGGACGCGTCCGGCCTTGCCTATGCCGCCATTTCCGGACTGTCACTTGCTCTTTTGCGTGACGGCGACCATCCCGGCCTCGTCGCCATTCTCTTCCTGTTCGCGGTGGTCTGGGCGACCGACATAGCAGCCTATTTCGTCGGCCGCGCTGTCGGCGGTCCGAAGCTGGCGCCGTCGATCTCACCAGGCAAGACGCAGAGCGGGGCACTCGGCGGCGCCGTCGGCGGCGTGGTTGCCGGGCTGCTTTTGGCCGCCGCGGCTGGAGCCGGCAATCTAGCAGTGCTCGGCGTCGTCGCGCTCGTGCTTTCGCTCGTCTCGCAGGCCGGCGACCTTTTCGAATCATGGGTGAAGCGCCGCCACAACCGCAAGGACTCGGGCACGCTGATACCGGGCCATGGCGGCGTCATGGACCGGGTCGATGGGCTTGTCGCGGCGGCTTTCGCCCTGTACGTCATCGGCTGGATTTCGGCGACCGCCGACCATCCGGCGCAGGGGCTGTTTCCAGCTTGATCGCATTAATTCCTGGCCTGGTTTCTTGACCTGCGCAGGATGCGCCATGGATTCGCCTGGATTGGTGCCACAGTCGCGGTACGACCGTGCTGCGGACGAATTTTGAGGACATGAGTTGAACGAGATTCTTCACGCGGTTTTCAGCACGGAAGGCTTTGTCCTCGGCACGCTGGTGCCGTTCCTGTTCGTGCTGACCGTAGTCGTGTTCGTCCACGAGATGGGCCATTATCTCGTCGGCCGCTGGTGCGGCATCGGCGTGAAGGTCTTTTCGATCGGCTTCGGCCCGGAACTCTTCGGCTTCAATGACAGCCATGGCACGCGCTGGAAACTCTGCGCCATACCGCTCGGCGGCTACGTCAAGTTCGTCGGCGACATGAACGCCACCTCGAGCCCGCCCAGCTCGGAGGAGATCGACACGCTGACCGATGCCGAGCGCAAGATCGCGTTTCACACGCAGCCTGTCTGGAAGCGCGCGGCGACTGTGGTGGCCGGTCCGCTGTTCAATTTCCTGCTGACGATCGCCGTCTTCGCGGTGCTGTTTTCAGCCTATGGCCGCCCTGTGATGGAGCCGATGGTGGCTGAGGTCACCGCCGACAGTCCGGCGGCCAGGGCCGGCATCCTGCCCGGGGACCGATTCGTCAGCGTCGACGGCAGCAAGGTCCAGACCTTCGCCGACGTCCAGCGCCGGGTCTCGGGCCGCGGCGGCGACGCCATCACCTTCGTCATGCTGCGCGACGGCAAGGAGATCACCGTTACGGCGACGCCGCGGTTGATGGAACAGGAAGACGCGCTGGGCAACAAGGTCAAGGTGGCCGTGATCGGCGTCGTCAACAATCAGGAATTCGGCCAACCCCGGCTGATCACCTACAGCCCGGCTGGCGCACTGGCTGCCGCGGTCGAGGAAACCGGCCACATCATCCAGCGTACCGGCCAGTTCCTGCAGCGTTTCGTCGTCGGTCGCGAAGACAAATGCCAGCTGGGCGGCCCAATCAAGATCGCGAAGATGTCGGGGCAGGCGGCAAAACTGGGCTTCGACTGGCTTGTGCAACTTGTTGCGCTGTTGTCGGTCGGGATCGGTATTCTCAACCTCTTGCCGATTCCCCCCCTCGACGGCGGCCACCTCCTGTTCTACGGCGTGGAGGCCGTCATCCGGCGACCAGTGTCGGAACGGATGATGGAGATGGGCTACAGGGCTGGCCTGCTTCTCGTCTTGGGCTTCATGGGGTTCGTTTTCTGGAACGACCTGTTTGGGTGCTGAAATCATGAAGAAATTTGGCTTCGGCACAGCCAATGTTGAGACGCCGTTTACCATGCGTGGGGATATGCGTGACGCGAAAGCCACGCAACAGGGTTAAGTAAATACAAATTAACCAGGAGCCTTGCGTGTAGGGAAAATCCGGTTAATACGGTAGGGGAAATTACCGCACGTCCGGTTTTCTCGCCGTGGGGACTTCGAGAAAAGGTACAAAAGCCCGATGAAGGCAGCATCCAAGTTTCTGAGCGCCGCGTCCGCGGTGGCCCTGTCCGCCGCTCTGGTCGTACCAGGTGCGCTCGCAGTGCAGTTCGTTGCCACATCGGCGGCCGAGGCCGCTGTTGTTTCAAGAGTTGAAGTCAGCGGCAATCAGCGTGTCGACGCCGACACGATCCGCAACTACGTCACGATCAAGCCCGGCAAGCCCTTTTCCAGCTCCGATATCGACGATGCGGTCAAGGCGCTGTTCGGCACCGGGCTGTTCTCGGACGTCCAGATCAACCAGGTCGGTTCGTCGCTGGTCATCAGGGTTTCCGAATATCAGGTCGTGAACCAGGTGCTGTTCCAGGGCAACAAGAAGCTCAAGGACAACGCCCTCGCGGCCGCGGTCCAATTGAAGCCGCGTGGGACGTTCTCGCAGCAGGCGCTCGATGCCGATGTCGAGGCGGTCAAGGCCGCCTACAGGCGTATCGGCCGTGACGACGCCGCCGTGACCACCCAGATCATGGATCTCGGCGACAACCGCGTGAACGTGGTCTTCAACATCAACGAAGGCGGCCGCACGCAGATCGCTGCGATCAATTTCGTCGGCAACAGCGCCTATTCGAGCCGTCGCCTGTCCGACGTCATCTCCACCAAGCGCTCCACAATCCTTTCGTTCGTGCTGCGCGACGACGTCTATGACGAAGACAAGCTGCGCGCCGACCAGGAGTTGCTGCGCCGTTTCTATTACAATCACGGCTATGCCGACTTCCAGGTGATTTCCGCGGTCGGCGAACTCGACGAGACCACCAATAAATATACGGTGACCATCACCGTGCAGGAGGGCGATCGCTACACATTCGGCGACGTTAGTGTCGAGAGCACGATACCCGAGGTTGACGCTGCATCGCTGCAATCGGTGGTCGAAACCCACAAGGGCGACGTCTACAACGCCGAGAACGTCGAAGACACCATCATTGCGTTGACCGAGAGGGTCGCCGGTTCCGGCTATCCCTTCGCCCAGGTGACGCCGCGCGGCGACCGCAATTTCGAGAACCACACCATTTCAGTGGTCTATACGATCGACCAGGGCACCAAGGCCTATGTCGAGCGCATCGAGATTCGCGGCAACGACCGGACACGCGACTATGTCATTCGCCGCGAATTCGACGTGAGTGAGGGGGATGCCTTCAACCAGGTTCTAATCCAGCGCGCGAAGAAACGGCTGGAAGCACTCGATTATTTTGAAAGAGTCGAAGTTTCCACCGTGCCCGGCTCTGAGCCAGACCAGGTGGTGCTCGTGGTCGACGTAGTCGAGAAATCGACCGGCGAGTTCTCGGTCGGCGCCGGCTATTCGACAGGCGGCGACACATCAGGCCCGTCTGTCGAAGGATCGATCACCGAGCGCAACTTCCTCGGACGCGGCCAGTTCATCAAGCTTTCGGCGGGCGGCGGCAAGAATTCGCGCGACTACAGCTTCTCCTTCACCGAGCCCTATTTCCTCGGGCGGCGCATTGCCGCCGGTTTCGATATCTTCAACCGGACCAGGGAATACGACGACTATAAGAGCGAGACGCTAGGCGCGACAGTGCGCTTCGGCCTGCCGATCACCGACAACATCTCGACGCAGCTGGCGTACAATATCTCGCAGGAGAAGTATAAGCTCGACGATGGCTGCGATCCACTGGCTGGCTGCGACATCTCTACGGCTATCCTGAACGGGATCGCGGAAAGCCCGTGGCTCAAGTCGTCGGTCAGTCTCGGCCTGGTCTACAACACCATCGACGACATGAAGAACCCGCATGAAGGCATCTTTGCCAATGTCACCACGGAATTCGCCGGCCTCGGCGGCGACGCCAAATTCGTCAAGGTGACAGCGCGTGGCAGCGTCTACCAGACATTGTCCGAGCAGCTTGATTTGGTTGGTTTGATTTCGGGCGGGGCCGGCCATATCCAGGGCTACGGCAGCGACGACCTGCGCATCTTCGACCATTTCCAGAGCAGCGACCGCATGATCCGTGGCTTCGCCTATGGTGGCATCGGGCCGGTCGACGATGAAGGCGACGACGACCATCTCGGTGGCACCACCTATTTCAATGCCTCTGCGGAAGCCCAGTTCCCAATGCCGGTCATCCCTGAGAGCTTCGGCCTGCGCGGCGCGGTGTTCGCCGATGCGGCGACGCTCTATGGCAGCAAGATCGATCCTTCACTGGTCGATCAGTCGACGGTCGACATGCAGTGGCGCGCCTCTGTCGGCGTCGGTCTGATGTGGGCGTCGCCCTTTGGCCCGATCCGCATCGACTATGCAATCCCGGTCCTCAAGGAGGACACCGACGACGTGCAGGAATTCAACTTCGGCATATCGACCCGCTTCTAATCGGCGGGCAACGATGCTTCCGGGCCGTTGGGTCCGGAAGAGAGTGATCCGACACTACAGCGCCGCGCGTCCTCTTTGGGCGCGCAAAGGCCGCTGTAGAGCTTTGATTTTGCACATGATCCTTTCCGAAAATCGATTCCGATTTTCGGGGTCATGCGCTAGCTGGATATAGCTTTTGGAATGACCGATCCGGTGTTCTTCGCGCCATCACGCCGGTATACGGCTGGCGAAGTCGCGAATCTGACCGGCTCGGTGCTTGTCGATTCCGACCTCGCCGATATATCGATCGAAGCCTTGGCGCCGGCAAGCGAAGGCGGCGAGCATGCCCTTGTCTTCGTCGATGGCAGACGCAACTTCGCGCTGATGCAATCGCTGCGGGCAGCGGCGGTTCTCTGTCCCGCCGAATTTGCCAGCAAAGCGCCGGCGGGCATCGCGGTTCTGATCCATCCGCGCCCGCAACAGGCTTTCGCGATGGTCGGACGCCTCCTTTTCCCGGCGGCTGCGACGCCGGCGCCGATGACCGGCGAAACCGGTATCTCGCCGCATGCCCATATCGATCCATCGGCGCATGTCGAGGCCGGCGCGATCGTCGAGGCCGGCGCGATCATAGGCCCCCGCGCTTCCATCGGCAGCGGAACCGTCATTGCTCCTCATGCCGTTATCGGTCCCTCCTGCCAGTTCGGCCGCGACGGCTATGTCGGTCCGGGCGCCAGCATCCAGTATGCGCTGATCGGCAACCGCGTCATCATCCATGGCGGCGCCCGCATCGGCCAGGACGGTTTTGGCTTCGTGGCCGGCGCCAAAGGCCCGGAGCGTGTCCCGCAAATCGGCCGGGTCGTAATCCAGGACGACGTCGAGATCGGCTCGAACACCACGGTCGATCGTGGCGCCATGTCCGACACAATCATCGGTCAAGGCACCAAGATCGACAATCTGGTGCAGATCGCCCACAACGTCCGCATCGGCCGCAATTGCATAATCGCCGGCCTTTCGGGTATTTCCGGTTCCGTAACGGTGGGCGACAACGTCACCATGGGTGGCGGTGTCGGTCTTGCGGATCACCTGACCGTAGGGACAGGGGCCAAGCTTGCTGCAAGAAGCGGGTTCATGAGCAACGTCCCCGCGGGCGAGATTTGGGGTGGGTACCCGGCGCAACCGATGGCGGAAGCCATGCGGGAGATCGCTGCTCTGCGAAGACTGGCCAGGGCGCGCAAATCCGGCGACGGAGGAAAGAGCTGAGATGGTGGCGGCGACGACGCTCGAGGCGGTCGACATATTGGGGCTGATGAAGCTCCTGCCGCATCGCTATCCTTTCCTGATGATCGACCGCATCATCGACATCGATGGCGACGAGTCCGCTATCGGCATCAAGAACGTGACCATAAACGAGCCGCATTTTCAGGGTCATTTCCCGGATCAGCCGGTCATGCCCGGCGTGCTGATCGTCGAGGCGATGGCGCAGACGGCCGGCGCCATCTGCATCCGCAGCCTAGGCACTGAAAAACCGTCGCTGGTCTATTTCCTGACCATCGACAATGCCAAATTCCGCAAACCGGTCGTTCCCGGCGACCAGTTGAAGATCCATGTGAAGAAAATCAAGAAACGCGGCAACCTTCTCAAATTCGCCTGCGAGGCTCTGGTCGACGGCGTCAAGGCTGCGGAAGCCGAGATCTCGGCGATGATGGTTACGAGCGACTGACGATCGAATGCTTATGAAAATCCAGACAGTCATCCATCCATCGTCGGTCATCGAAGCCGGCGCAAAAATTGGCGAAGGCGTCCGTATTGGGCCGTTCTGCCACATCAGCGCCGACGCGGTGATCGGCGACCGCGTCGAACTGGTCAGCCATGTCTCGGTGATGGGCGCGACCACCATCGGTGCGTCGACCAAGGTCTATCCGATGGCGACACTGGGGGCGCCGCCGCAGAACACCAAGCACAAGGGCGGCCGCACCACGCTGGTCATCGGCGAGAACTGCACGATCCGCGAAGGCGCGACCATGCACCTCGGCACCGATTCCAGCCGCGGCGAGACGACGATCGGCGACAACGGCAACTTCCTTGCCTACGCCCACATCGCCCATGACTGCATCGTCGGCAAGAACGCCACCTTCGCCAATCAGGCGACATTGGGCGGCCATTGCGAGATCGGCGATAACGTCTATATCGGTGGCCTCACCGCCGTTCATCAGTTTGTCCGCGTCGGCGACAACGCCTTTCTTGGCGGTTGCTCGGCAATCGTCGGCGATGTCATTCCCTACGCCATCGCCGTCGGCAATCGCGCCAGCCTTCGTGGCCTCAACATCATCGGCCTGAAGCGCGCAGGCCTGCCGCGCTCCGAGATCCATACGCTGCGCAAGGCCTACAGGACGATCTTCGATCGCTCCCGAACCGTCGGCGAGAACGTCGAGTTCGCCAAGGCGGAATTCGCCTCGTCACCGACCGCCATGAAGATCATCGATTTCATCGCCAGTCGCGGTAAGCGGCACTATGCCGTCCCGTCGCTCAAGGCTGGCGACGGCGACGATGCAGATGACGAAGATTGAGGCCACCTGGACGGGCCTTGATCTCGCGCCAGACGCCAAGGTCGGCATCATCGCCGGCGGCGGTAGTTTGCCGGTCGAAGTTGCCAGGGCGCTTGCTGGGCAAGGCAAGTCTCCTTTCGTGGTAATAGTGGCGGGCGAGGTCGACCGCATGTCCGACTTCGACGCCTACGAGCAGGCGACGTTGAGGCTGGAGGATGTCGGCTCACTGCTGCCGACGCTCAAAAATCATCATGTTACCCATCTGGTGACCGCGGGCCATATCACACGCCGTCCCAAGCTGAGCGCCATGCGCCTCAATCTCGGCCTGCTCGCCTGGATACCCAGCCTTCTTGTCGGCGTAACCCAAGGCGACGACACCGTGCTGAAACTGTTCGTGCGAAGGATCGAGCGCAGCGGCATCAAGGTTGTCGGCGCGCATGAGATCGTGCCGGAACTGATCGCTGCCGAAGGGGCGCTGACCAAGGCTGCGCCGCGGAAATCCGACTGGCGCGACATCGAAGCGGCGCATACGGCGGCAAAGGCCATCGGCGCACTGGATATCGGCCAGGCGGCTGTTGCGATCGGCGGCCGCGCCATCGCGCTGGAAGGCGTCGAGGGCACTGATGGGTTGCTCGATCGAACAAGGCAATTGCGCGGCCATGGCAGGCTGGCCGGCAGAACGCGCGGCGTTCTTGTCAAATGCGCCAAGCCTGGCCAAGAGTTGCGCGCCGATCTGCCCTCCATCGGCCCACAGACGATCGAGGCGGCGCATGCCGCCGGACTTGCCGGCATTGCCGTCGAAGCCGGCCGCTCGCTGGTTCTGGAAGGCCCTACGGTCGTTGCCCGTGCCAATGCGCTCGGCCTGTTCGTGATCGGCCTGCCTGCTGCGGAGCCGATGCATGGCGACTGAGAAACCGCTGAAGATCGCGATCGTCGCCGGCGAGGAATCCGGCGACCTGCTTGGCGCCGACATCGTAGCAGCGCTCAAGCGCGCGACCGGCCGCGAGGTCCGGCTCGTCGGCATCGGCGGCCGGCATTTGCAGGCGCTCGGCCTCACGCCGTTTTTTGACGGCGGCGAGATCGCGCTGATGGGCCTGAGCGCCATCCTGCGTGACCTGCCGCGCCTGATACGACGGATCAGCCAGACTGCCAGCGCGGTTGCTGGCGAATGGCCCGACTGCCTTATCACCATCGACAGCCCGGATTTTTCGCTGCGCGTGGCGAAGAAGGTTCGTGCCGCTGATCCGGCAATCCCGATCGTCCACTATGTCTGCCCGAGCGTCTGGGCGTGGCGGCCGGGCAGGGCGGTGGCGATGAAACCGTATGTCGATCATATCCTCTGCATGCTGCCTTTCGAAGTGAAGGAGCTCGCCCGCCTCGGCGGTCCGCCCGGCACCTATGTCGGCCACCGCCTTACCCATGATCCGGGTGTGCTGGGCGCTGCCAAAGCGCAAAGCCTGCCGCGCGACCTGTCCGACGATCGTGTGAAGACACTGCTTGTGATGCCCGGCTCACGTCGCGGTGAGGTGCGACGGCTGGTCGGCCCGTTCGGCAAGACGATCTCGATCCTGCGTGCGCGCGGGCACCGCTTGCGCGTGCTGTTGCCGACGGTGCCGCATGTCGCCGACCTGGTCAGGGCTTCGGTGGCAAGCTGGGACGAGAAGCCGGAGATCATCCTTGATCCCGAACGCAAATGGCAGGCCTTCGGCAAGGCCGATGCAGCGCTGATCGCATCTGGAACGGTGTCGCTGGAACTGGCGCTGTCGGGTGTGCCGATGATCTCCTGCTACCGGCTCGATCCGGTCATGCGGATGGCCCAGCACCTGATCACCGTATGGAGCGCTGCCTTGCCCAATCTCATCGCCGATCGCCCGGTCGTGCCGGAAAGCTACAACGAATATGTGCGGCCGCACTATCTGGCGCGGCAGTTGGAAGCGCTGTTTTCCGACACCCCCTATCGCGCATGGCAGAAGGACGGTTTTGCCGAGGTGGCCAGACGGATGGCCGTCGACAGACCTTCCGGCGATATCGCTGCGGGGGTCGTGATGAGGTGTATCAAAGGCGCGAGTAGGGAATAGCGAATAGCGAGGAGTGGATCACCGCAGACGCAACTCTATCCCTACTCGCTATTCGCTCGACCTTACCGCTTTGCGATCGGCACGTAGTCGCGTTCCGGCGCACCTGTATAGAGTTGGCGCGGGCGACCGATCTTCTGGTGCGGATCCTCGATCATCTCCTTCCACTGCGCGATCCAGCCGACGGTGCGGGCGACCGCGAACAGCACGGTGAACATGGTGGTGGGGAAGCCCAGCGCCTTCAGCGTGATGCCGGAATAGAAATCGACGTTGGGATAAAGCTTCTTCTCGATGAAATAGGAGTCGGTCAGCGCGATCTTTTCCAGTTCCATGGCGATGTCGAGCAGCGGATCGTCCTTGATGCCGAGTTCGCCCAAAACCTCATGTGCGGTCTTCTGCATGATCTTGGCGCGCGGATCGTAATTCTTGTAGACGCGGTGGCCAAAGCCCATCAACCGGAACGGATCGTTCTTATCCTTGGCACGGGCGATGAATTCCGGGATGTGGTCGACATGGCCGATCTCGCCCAGCATGTTCAAGGCCGCCTCGTTGGCGCCGCCATGGGCCGGTCCCCACAGGCAGGCGATGCCGGCGGCGATGCAGGCAAACGGGTTGGCGCCGGACGAGCCAGCGAGGCGGACGGTCGAGGTCGAGGCGTTCTGCTCGTGGTCGGCGTGCAGGATGAAGATGCGCTCCATCGCACGCGCCAGAACCGGGTTGATCTTGTATTCCTCGCACGGCACGGCGAAGCACATATGCAGGAAGTTGGCCGCGAAATTCAGCTCGTTCTTCGGGTAAATGAAGGGCTGGCCGATGTGGTATTTGTAGGCCATCGCCGCGATCGTCGGCATCTTGGCGATCAGCCGCATCGATGCGACCATGCGCTGGTACGGGTCCGAGATGTCGGTGGAATCGTGATAGAAGGCCGACAGCGCGCCGACCACGCCGCACATGACCGCCATCGGATGCGCGTCGCGGCGAAAGCCGGTGAAGAAGCGCGACATCTGCTCATGCACCATGGTGTGGCGCGTCACCCGGTAGTCGAAATCGTCCTTCTGCGCCTTGGTCGGCAATTCGCCATAGAGCAAGAGATAGCAGACTTCGAGGAAGTCGCCATGCTCGGCCAACTGGTCGATCGGATAGCCGCGATGCAAAAGGATACCGGCATCGCCATCGATAAACGTGATTTCCGACTCGCAGCTTGCCGTCGACGTGAAGCCGGGATCGTAGGTGAAGGCCCCGGTGGTGCTGTAAAGCGAGCCAATGTCGATGACATCAGGTCCGACTGAGCCGCTTCGCACCTTGAGTTCGTGAGTTTTGCCGCCGAATTCAAGTTTCGCAGTCGTCGCGTGGGTTTTGCCGCCAAATTCCATTTTTGTCGCAGCTTCGGACATTGCAAACTCCTTTTGGTTTTCTCATGCCGGCAAAGGCAAAATATCTGCAACGCAACACGTCGAAAGCACCGGAGTTCGCGCGTTTGCGCCCGCAATTGGATTTGCGTGCCAAATTGGGCCAAGACCTAATGTTGCACTGCGAAACCCACCTTTCAATGCCAATCTTCTTGGGCCAGTTTTGCTAATCGATTTGATCCGCTATGCGCGCCAGGCTTTCCTCGCGACCAAGCACGGCAAGCACGTCGAACACGCCGGGCGAGGTGCTTTTGCCCGTGAGCGCGGCGCGCAAAGGTTGGGCCACGGCGCCGAGCTTATGGCCGCCGGCCCCCGCATATTCCCGGATAGCAGCCTCCGCCGCTGCGGCTGTCCAGTCGTCTGAAATCGCCTTCAGCGCCGTGTGGGCGCCCCGCAGGATCTCGCGCGCTTCACCGCTGAGCAGCGCCGCCGCCTTTTCGTCGATCGGCAGCGGCCGCTCGGCGAACAGGAAGGCAGCGCCGTCGGCCAGCTCCACCAGCGTCTTGGCGCGCTCCTTCAGGCCCGGCAGCGCGGCCAGCAACTGCGCCTTGCGGGGGTCGTCGAGGCGCGCGGCGATCGCCGGGCCGCCTTCGAGGTAGGGCAAGGTGTTGATGAAGATATCGAGCAATTCGGCGTCGTTCATGCGGCGCATATGCACGCCGTTCAGCGCTTCGAGCTTGGCGAAGTCGAAGCGGGCGGCCCCCTTGTTGACGTCGCCGATGTCGAACCAGGCAATCATGTCGGCGATTGACATGACCTCGTCGTCGCCGTGGCTCCAGCCGAGCCGCGCCAGGTAGTTGAGCAGTGCCTCGGGCAGATAGCCCATGGCGCGATAGGCTTCGACGCCGAGGGCGCCGTGCCGCTTCGACAGCTTGGCGCCGTCGGCGCCATGGATCAGCGGGATATGCGACATCGACGGCACGTCCCAGCCCATGGCTCGATAGATCACCATCTGGCGGGCGGCATTGGTCAGATGATCGTCGCCGCGGATGATGTGGGTGATGCCCATGTCATGGTCGTCGACGACGACGGCATGCATATAGGTCGGATTGCCGTCCGAGCGCAGGATGATGAAATCGTCGAGGTCCTTGTTGGGGAAGCGGACTTCGCCTTGCACGAGGTCATGCACCACCGTCTCGCCGTCGGCCGGCGCCTTGATGCGGATCGCGCCCTTGGCGCCCGCCGGCGCCTCTGACGGGTCGCGGTCGCGCCAACGGCCGTCATAGCGGGGAGGCAAGCCCTTGGCCCGCGCGCTCTCGCGCATCGCCTCCAGCTCAGCCGGCGTCGCATAGCAGTAATAGGCTTTGCCGAGGCGCACCAGCTCCTCGGCGACCGCGCGATGGCGCGGTGCGCGCTCGAACTGCGATACCGGCTCGCCGTCCCAAGTGAGGCCGAGCCAGGAGAGCCCGTCGAGGATGGCGGCGGTTGCCGCATCCGTCGAACGCTCGCGATCTGTGTCCTCGATGCGCAGCAGCATCGTGCCGCCGGTGTGTTTCGCATACAGCCAGTTGAACAGCGCCGTGCGCGCCCCGCCAATATGCAGGAAGCCGGTGGGCGAGGGGGCAAAACGGGTGACGACCTTGTCGGACATGGAACTCTCAGGCAGGCGCTGGAAACGGATGTGATTGCACGGACTTTCGCGCGTCGCGCGTTCATGTAGCATAGGAGGTCAAGGGCGCAAGGGGCAGACCCGATGGCTGGACAAGCTTGGATGGGCCTTAGAATCGGGTTTGGTCTTTAGCGCTACGAGGACCTTTCTCGCACCGACACAGGGGAGCCTAGCCGGCCTGTTGGGCGTGGCTCGTTTCTTTGAGGACCTCTCCGGGGGTAACGATCTGCTCGTTCTGCAACTTGAAAAGGACGATTTTCGAACTCTGTCCGGCAAGGACCTTTGCCACTCTTCTCAAAGTGCCCTCTTGGTCTTGTTGCAGGATCGCCGCCAATTGCAGACCAGCTGGGGTGAGCGGATATACCTCGAAGTCCGCAGTTTTGGCGGTGATATCGTTCAAGTTAACCTTCAGAGCCCAGACACCCATTTTGAAATTTAAGAATCCAGGTACTTTTAGAGGGAGTTTTTTACTCAGATTGGAACCAACCCCATGGATCAAACCAATCGATTCCAGAACAATGGCATCAGTGACATCCGCTTTGGCATCGTCATCGTTAAGCAGCGAATCCAGAAACTTCAGCTTGACCTCTCGCTGAAAAATTGCAGCTGTGCGGGCATCGAGCTCGGAGACAATTCGTAACGTGTTGAACGAGAAGCTTCCCTCCCGCTGAACCTCACCAGCCAAGATTCTACCCCACATTCCGCATCCGATCGCTCGAGGCTTTTTCGGCGTGTCCCTCCCAGACGTTCAGCCAGTCCGGGTCGACTTCGTCGCTGGCATCTTCTGTTTCAGCGGCGGCTGGAGGGGGAAGCAGTTTCAGCTGCTCTGTCGCGTGCTCCAAGGAGCCTGCTACATTTTCCTGTTTGCGGATCATGCCCGGAAAATGACTTTCGAGAAGTTGCTCGACAAGGGCCGGGTCGCCCTTTATGCGCTCGACAGCCAAGTCGCCGAGCGCTTCGATAGCCTTTGCCTCCTGGTGATGCTTGGTACGCTCTATCAGCACGTGGCGTTCGTCAGCAAGGCCACGTTTTGCGACCTTGTTGCCAGAAAACCTATCGAGTGCAGACAGCATTCGAGATTTTATTTTCGCGGTGAACCCGTCCGGCGCTACGCCGACTTCAAGCTCGGTTCCCTGACCGTCGTCGCTCATCGATATCGATCTCCCATGCCCAAAGGAGAGACAATCACGGCCGGACGCGGACAACAAGAGGGTGGTCAGCTACGCCGTTCAGGGAAGGTCATTTTGGTTTTGCATCCGTTCTTGCGCATTGCGGAACGGTCGTTGTTTACCGCACTTCTTCTTCATGTTTTGGGGAGAAGCTTCCGCCACGAGGGTCAAAGCCTATTGCTAGTACGCCGAGATTTCGCCTTCTGTAATCCTGATGCTGGGCGTCTTAACAGGTAAGCAAGTGCCTGAATGCATTTGATATAAACAAAAAACGGCAATGTGAACGTTCCGAAAATAATGTACAATAACCACTGAAATAGAGGCGTCCGCTTGAATCTTGGCGGCAAAGGACGTGAAACTCCCCCGGCCCTAAGAATCCGCGTCCAGCCGCCAGGAGCTTCTGAAAAATATCTATTTGAGCCGATACCGAAGTCTGAAAGTGCGATCACCCAGTGTGATCCAATCACCCAATTAATGTTACCCAAAAGGAACCCAAGAAACAGGTAAAATGGCATCATTTTGTCTATTTGAAATGGCACAACAGCAATCACGATGATTGGCAGAGCGATGACTGCCGCCATACCACTGGGGTCGGAGGGGTTCATATCCGCATAATTGGAATCTTTTGACCGAAGACGGGGGATCATTCCACGCACGAAAACGCCGCCTGTTGCCGTAATGGTATCGAATATCAGCTTTTTCGACACGTCATCTAACACAAGTTGTGCACGTCGCAACGATTGAATCAGGAGAATAGTGCAGTATAGATGTGCGCCAGTTAGCACGGCAAATGGAAGCCAAGCAGACCTTTCAGTTATTTCAATATCATTCCATTTGAAGGTATCGAAGCCTAAAATTTTGGCGCCTACGATCGCGAGTGCAATCAGGACTTGCGCCCACAAAACGCCGTCTAGCCATTTTGTATTTTCAATAATCGCCAGTTTTGAGACCTCCATGGCGGCCTCTTGTGACTTCTTCTTGTCGCTCTTCGCCATAATAAATCGCCTCATCCCCAAGGTGGGGATATTAGCAAGAGCCTCTACTTTAAACAATCATACTGCGATGCGATTGAACGGCGGATTCACGCTGCTTTAGGACCGCACCTTGCTATTTTCCACTGAGACGTGGGTCGAGAACTCCGGGGAAACCAGCACGTGCAGCGCAAGACGCGAGATGTGGTTGGGCGGACTTTCGCGCGTCGCGCGTTCATGTAGCATAGGAGGTCAAGGGCGCAAGGGGCAGACCCGATGGCTGGACCAGGCCGCGGAGTGGACGAGAGCGAGGGCGCGATCACAAGCGTCAGCGAACAATCGCTGTTTGCCGACGTTCCTCACGCTGAGCCGCTACCCGTTTCGCTGCCTGAGACGCATCCGGGCATTCAGCCTCTTTCGCCAGACCGCTCCGCGGCAATACCGGCTTCAACACCCGGGTCTGTCATTCGTTTCCGCCGACAGCTCAGCCATCTTTCACCATCCGGTATCCGCAACAGCGTGGCCTCTGCAGCCGGCCTGGAACTAGACCGCGGCGTCGCCTTCCTGCTGGTGCCGGTTTTTCTGGCATGCGGGGTGATCGTCTATTTTTCGCTTGCCGTCGAACCGGACTTTCCGCAGCCCATCGCCGTCGTGGTCCTCACGGCATTGTGTGCGGCGGTCACGCGCTCATGGCGCAAAACGCATTTGTGCTTCATGGCAGCGTTGCTGTGCGCGCTTGGTGTGCTGGCCGCCAAGGTTGAAACCTGGCGCGCGGGAACGCAGATGCTCGGTTCGGAAATCCAGACCCAGCTCACTGGCCGTGTCGTTAGGCTCGACCAGATGGCGAACGGCCGGATCAGGCTGACCATCGACGTGATGTCGACCGCCCGGCCGACACTGCGTTATGCACCGGAACGTGTCAGGGTTTCGGCACGCAAAATTCCCGCTGAGATGACCGCAGGCTCGGTGGCAACCGGCTATGTGCGGCTTCTGCCTCCGACCGGCCCGGTTAGGCCGGACAGCTATGACTTCTCCTTCGACAGCTATTTCGCCGGCATCGGCGCCAGCGGCTTTTTCCTCGGCAATCCAAAGATCGTCGTTTCCGAAGATGCACCGTTCACCGCGCGCCTTTCTTCCTCGATCGAGAAGGCGCGCGAAACCATCGCCGACCATATCAGGGACAGCATCGGCGGTGCCGAAGGGGAGATTGCCGCTGCGCTGATCGTCGGTGTGCGTGCCGGCATCCCCGAAGAGATAAACGAATCCATGCGGCGCACCGGCATCTACCACATCATCTCCATTTCCGGCCTGCACATGGCCCTTGTCGCCGGTACCATCATGGGATTGCTGCGCGGCGCCTTCGCGCTGTTTCCTGATTTTTCGTCGCGCCGGCCGGTCAAAAAATATGCGGCTGCTGCCGCACTCGTTTCCATCGCTGCCTATCTGATTTTTTCCGGCATCGTGGTCGCGGCTGAGCGCAGCTTCATCATGCTGGCGGTAATGCTTGTCGCCGTGCTGTTCGACCGGGCGGCGCTCACCATGCGCAATCTGACGATTTCAGCCATCGCCGTCATCGTCGTGTCGCCGCACGAGGTGGTCGGCCCAAGTTTCCAGATGTCCTTCGCCGCCACCGCGGCTCTCGTGGGCGCCTATGCCGGCTGGTCCGACTATCGTGCCGACAAGGCCACGGCGCCGCCACAGCGACGGTCACCGGTCGCTTTCGTCACGCGAAAACTCGTCGCGGGGACAGCTACCATCGCAATGACTTCCATCATTGCCGGCAGCGCCACCGCGCTCTTCGCCATCTGGCACTTCCAGCGCGTCTCGCCGCTCAGCCTGTTCGCCAATCTGGCGGTCATGCCGATCGTCACGGTCGTCATGTTCCTGGCCGTCCTCAGCGCCTTGGCAATGCCTTTCGGCTTCGACGGCCCTTTCCTCTACATGATGGGCAGGGGGCTGACGGCCATGATTGCAATATCGGGGTGGATCTCCGAGCGTTCGCCGGTCGATGCAGTCGGACTGATTTCGTTGCAATCGGTTCTGCTGGTGACGGTTGCGCTGGTCATCGCCACGATGGCGACGACATGGTTGCGGCTTGCGGCACTTCCCTTTGCGCTCGCCGGTCTGCTGACGATTTCCCAGACGCGCACCCCCGACGTGCTGATATCGGAGGATGCACATCTGGTGGCGCTGCCGATCGGTGGCGGCGAACTTGCCGTCAACCGGGTGCGTTCGAACGAATTCACCACCGACAACTGGAAACATGCACTGACTTCAGCGACCATTGTCGAGCCGGAGACGTTCGAAAAAGGAGACGTGCGGTTCGACATCGCCGACCCGGCCGACCTGCCGCCGGGAGCGCCTTTCTACTGCACTGCCGGCCTGTGCCTCGCCCGACATCCGTCCGGCGCGATCATCGCGCTCGCCGACGACCGCAAAACCGCGGGGCCAGCCTGTGCCTTTGCGGATCTGATCGTCATCGACGATGCCACAGCCTATTATAATCCCTGCCGCAATCCGCTGGTTCTCGTCGTCACCAAACGGCAGCTCGCTCGCATGGGCAGTGCCGCCGTCTTCTTCGATCCGCTATCGGCGACGACGCGCGCAGAAATCCGCTTTGCCGTCAGACAGCCCTATAGGCCTTGGCATGAGCAGCGGAGATTCTCGCGCGAGGCGAGGGGCCTGCCGCCGTACCGCAAGGCCGAGAAACCCAAAAAGGCCACCACTCAGTAACGCCGGATTAGTCCGACGAGCTTGCCTTGCACCTTGACCCGGTCCGGCCCGAAGATGCGCGTCTCATAGGCCGGATTGGCGGCTTCCAGGGCGATCGAGGCGCCCTTGCGGCGGAACCGCTTCAGCGTCGCTTCCTCCTCGTCGACCAGGGCGACAATGATCTCGCCAGGCTGGGCGGTGTCGGCGTTGCGGATGATGACCGTGTCGCCGTCGAAAATGCCGGCCTCGATCATCGAATCGCCCTTGACCTCCAGCGCGTAGTGCGTGCCGCCGGTGATCATGTCCGGCGGCACCGAGATCGAATGCGTCTGGTGCTGGATGGCATCGATCGGCACACCGGCAGCGATGCGGCCCATCACCGGGATGGAGACGGTGGCAACGACGTCGTCGTCATTGCCGGCCGCAGGCATGCGTGAGGGCGCCGGCTTGACCTGCCGTCCGAGGCTGCCCTGCCCAAGGCTGCCCTGAATGACGCTCGGCGAAAATTTGCGCGCCGCATTAAGGCCGGGCGCGATCGAATCGGGCAGGCGCAGCACCTCCAGCGCGCGGGCGCGGTTGGGCAGGCGGCGAATGAAACCGCGCTCCTCCAGCGCCGTGATCAGCCGATGGATCCCCGACTTGGAGGCGAGATCGAGCGCTTCCTTCATCTCGTCGAACGAGGGCGGAATGCCGCTTTCCTTCAGCCGCTCGTGGATGAACATCAACAGTTCATGTTGTTTGCGTGTCAGCATCGCGACCCCCAACAGAATCAGAAAAACAAACCCAGAACAAACACTATCTGTTCCAGTTGTGTTCCGCAACCGTTTAAAGTTTAATGAATGTGTTGACGTTTTGTTCAGCGTAGCATCAGCACGCTGCAGGCGGCGCCCGCTGCGGCTGGGGGAGCGAATGGCTCGCGCACGATCAGCCCGTTGGCGTCGGCCAGCATTCTGAGCATCGAGGAATCCTGGATGCGGAACGGCGTCGCCAGCAGCGTGCCGGCTTCTTCCTTCACCACCGCGCGTACATAGTCCTGCCTCAGATCGTTGGCCGGCATGGCGGCGCCGAGCCGCGCCTGACGCATGTCCTGCCGGAAGGCGCGGCCGCCGAGCCGCGCAAGCAGTGGCTTCAGAAAGAGCTGCGTGCAGACCAGGCTCGCCACCGGATTACCGGGCAGGCCGATGCAACGAATGTCGCCCAGCCGCCCGAACATCAGCGGCTTGCCGGGCCGCATGGCGATTTTCCAGAAATCGAGCGTCATGCCTTCGCCGGTCAGCACGTCATGGACGAGGTCGTGGTCGCCGACCGAGGCACCGCCCAGCGTGACGATGACGTCGGCGCCTGCGTCGACCGCTTTTTTCACCAGCGCGGCGATCGCCTCCTTGCGGTCGGGGGCGATGCCGAGGTCGAGCGCGCTGGCGCCGACCAAGCGGGCCGCGGCGGCGACGCCATAGGCATTGGAGGAGATGATCTGGTCGGGGCCAAGATCGCTGCCCGGCGGCAGCAATTCGTCGCCGGTGGCGATGATGGCGACCAGCGGCCGTTTCACCACGCTGACCTGCGGGTGGTTGGCCGACGCCGCCAGCGACAATGCCGCCGGGTCAAGCACGCGGCCTTTCTCCAGCAGCACGTCGCCCTTCGAGAAATCGAGCCCGAGGCGGCGGATGTTGCGGCCTTCCACCGTCGACGCGGTCACTTCGATGCTGCCGCCGCCGAGGTCGCGGACATTCTCCTGGATGACGATGGTGTCGGCGCCTGCGGGAAGCGGCGCGCCGGTGAAGATGCGCACGGCCTGCACCGGGCCGACTGTTCCGGCAAAGCCGCGTCCGGCCGGCGCCATGCCGATCACCGAAAGTCTCGCGGGCACGGACGCGACATCCTCGGCCCTTACGGCATAGCCGTCCATGGCGGACGCGTTGAACGGCGGCTGGGTGCGGAGCGCCATGAGCGGCTCCGCCAGCACGCGGTCGGCGGCGTCCATCAGGGCGACGCTTTCAGCCTGCAAGGGCGCAGCATCCTCAAGCAGGCGCTCGAGCGCATCGGCGACCGGAAGCAGCGCCATTATTGGCCTGTCCCCTGGGCATCCGCCTTGTAGACGCCGGATTTGCCGCCGATCTTTGCCACCAGCCTGATGCCGGAGATCACCATGGCGCGGTCGACCGCCTTGGCCATGTCATAGATGGTCAGGCAGGCGACCGAGACGGCGGTCAGCGCTTCCATCTCGACGCCGGTCTTGCCGGTCACGCGGGCCAGCGCCGTGATCTTCAGGCCGGGCAGCGTCGGGTCCGGTTCGATGTCGACGGATATCTTGGTCAACAGAAGCGGGTGGCAGAGCGGGATCAGCTCATGCGTCCTCTTGGCCGCCATGATGCCGGCGATGCGCGCCGTGCCCAGCACGTCGCCCTTCCTGGCATCGCCGTCGAGAATCATTTTCAGCGTTTCGGGCCGCATCGAGACAAGACCTTCGGCGATTGCCGTGCGCGTCGTCTCCGCCTTGTCGCCGACATCGACCATGTTGGCTTCGCCTTTCGCGCCAAGATGGGTGAGGGCGGCCGACATCGTCAGGTCACCTTAGCGCGACGTGCGTCCGTTTGGACGCACAAACTACGCTCTAACACTTTGAATCTATGCATCATGCTCTCCGAAAATCGATTCCGATTTAAGGGCCGATGCATTGGCGGGTGCCTTGCCCGTCAAAAGCAGGTGCGTTGCGGTGGCCACGTCCTGTTGCCGCATCAGGCTCTCGCCGACGAGGAAAGTGCCAATGTCGCTCCGTTCCAGCCTGCGGCAGTCTTCGTGCGAGAAAATACCGCTCTCGCTGACCAGCAGGCGGTCGGCCGGCACCATCGTCGCGAGCCGTTCCGAGGTCTCGATGCTGGTTTCGAATGTTCGGAGATTGCGGTTGTTGATGCCGATCAGCCGTGATGACAGTTTCAGCGCGCGTTCCGTCTCGGCCTCGTCATGCACCTCGACCAGCGCGTCCATGCCGAGCTCGAAAGCCGTCGTTTCGAGTTCCCTGGCCGCGGCGTCACCGACGCTGGCCATGATGATCAGGATGGCGTCCGCGCCCCACGCACGGGCTTCGAACACCTGATAAGGCTCGAACAGAAAATCCTTGCGCAAAGCGGGCAATGTCACGGCGCTGCGCGCATCGGTGAGGAATTCAGGCGCGCCCTGGAAAGACGGCGCGTCGGTCAGCACCGAAAGGCAGGCAGCCCCACCTTTGGCGTAGGCCCTGGCCAGCGCCGGTGGGTCGAAATCGGCGCGGATCAGGCCCTTGGACGGGCTCGCCTTCTTGATCTCGGCGATCAGCGCGAAGCTGCCGGATTGGCGCTTGGCTTCAAGGGCCGAGAGGAAGCCGCGCGGCGCGTCGGTATCCCTTGCCCGCGCCTTGATCTCGGCAAGTGGCACGCGCGCCTTCGCCGCGGCGATCTCGTCGCGCTTGTAGGATTCGATCTTGCGCAGGATATCAGACACGGCGCTATCCGTTCGAAATGTCGACCAGCCGGTCAAGCACTTTCAGCGCCCGGCCGCTGTCGATGGCTTGCGCCGCCGTCGCCATGCCATCGGCAAGCGTCGTCGCCTTACCCGCCACCACCAGTCCGGCGCCGGCGTTCATCAGCACCGTATCGCGAAACGCGCCGGCAGCGCCGCCCAGCATGTCGCGCAGCGCCTGAGCATTGTAAGCGGCATCGCCGCCGCGCAACTCGTCCTTGGTGTGCCGCTTCAGCCCAACCGCTTCCGGGGTCAGCGTAAAGCTGCGGATCTCGCCGCCGACCAGTTCGGCCACTTGGGTTTCGCCGGTGGTGGTGATCTCGTCATAGCCGTCGCCATGGGCGACCCAGGCGTGGTCGGCGCCCAGTGCTTTCAGCGTCTCGGCGACTGGAATGATCCATTCCGGCAAGAAGACGCCAACCATCTGCCTGACGACACCGGCCGGATTGGAGAGCGGGCCAAGCAGGTTGAAGATGGTGCGGGTGCCGAGCTCGACGCGGATCGGGCCGACATGCTTCATCGCCGGATGATGCGCCGGCGCGAACATGAAGCCAACGCCTGCATCATGGATGCAGCGGCCGATCGTTTCCGGCGGGATATCGATCTTGACGCCGAGCGCGGTCAGCACGTCGGCGGCACCGGTCTGCGAGGACAGTCCGCGATTGCCGTGCTTGGCCACCGGCACGCCGCAGGCGGCGATGACGAAGGCGGATGCGGTCGAGATGTTGACGCTGTGCGAATTGTCGCCACCGGTCCCGACGATGTCGATGGCGCCAGCGGGCGCGTCGACGCGCAGCATCTTGGCGCGCATGGTGGCGACCGCGCCGGAAATCTCGCTCACCGTCTCGCCGCGCACGCGCAGCGCCATCAGGAAGCCGCCGATCTGGCCGGGAGTAGCGTCGCCCGACATGATGATGTCGAAGGCCTCGCACGCCTCCTCGAAGGAAAGGGAGCTGCCGGCGGCGACCTTGGCGATATGGGTTTTGAGCGCGCTCATCTGGTCAGGGCTTGGGCAACAGCGGTTTGGTCGATGCTAACCTCATATTGCGTCTGCAGCTGCGCCACCAGTTGGTCGAGCAGGTCGTCGGACATGCCGGCGGTGAAGGATTTCTGCGCGTCGTCCGGCACCGAGCTGGCGTCGGCTCCGGCAGGCTCGAAGACTTCGGCGATCTTGAACAGGATCTGTCCGTCGCCGGTGGGCGAGGGGATCAATCCGGTCCCGCCTTCGCCTTTGCTGAACATCGCCGCGGCTCCTTCCTTGCCGAAATCGGCGTCGTCCGCCCCGCGCTTGACGCCGCGCTTGGTCTGCTTCTCAAGCTTGAGCTCGCTCGCGATTACATCGAGCGTGGTGCCGGCTTCGAGACGCTTTTCGAGCTCGTTCGCTTTTGCGGTGAGCCGCTTGGTCGTTTCCGCCGCCGTCCAGTCGGCCACCACCTTCTGGCGGACTTCATCCAGCGTGCGGTCGCGGGCCGGCGTTATCGTATCCACCTCGTAGAACACGAAGCCGTTGTTGGCGGTGGTGAGGTCGGGATTCTCGGTGCCGGGCTCGGCGTCGAACACCGCCTTGATGAGCTCCGGCGATTCCGGCAGATCCTTGACAATGGTGCCGTCCGGTTTCAGGCCGGTGCGATCGATCGCGTCGATGGTGACGACCTTCAGCTTCAGTTTTTCGGCCGCTTGCTTGAGCGCGCTGCCCGAAGCTCGGATATCTTGATAATTGTCATGCACGTCCAGCAGAATGCGGCTTGCCTCGCCCAGCGCCAGATCCCTGCGGATATCGGCGGACACCTCGGCCAGCGGCTTCACCACTTCGGGCTTGATGTCGGTGACGCGCAGCAACACCGGACCGAAGGCGCCCTGAACGACCGGACTGACCTCGTTGACATCGAGCGCAAACGCCGCATCCGCCACTGCCTTGTCGGCGATCTTGTCCTTGGACAGCGTGCCGAGCAGCGTGTCGGCTTGCGTCTTACCCTCGGCGGCGACGATCTTGTCGAAGGTCGCGCCGGTCTTAAGTGAATCGAGCGCGGCCTTCGCGGCATCAGGCGTCTTGAACACGAGCTGTTCGATGGTGCGCGTTTCCGGCGTGGTGTAGCGCCCCTTGTTCTTGTTGTAGTCGTCGCTGACCTGTTGGTCGGTCACGGCGCTCAGATCCATGATGTCTTCCGGCTCGAGCCGGACATAGGAGAATTTGCGGTATTCGGGGGCCGCATAGGTCTTCTTGTTTTCCTCGAAATAGGCCGAAAGCGCGCTGTCGGATGGCGCTTCGATCGGCTCGGCCAGCGATTTCGGTAATGTCACATAGTCGATGGTGCGGTCTTCGCCACGATAGAGAGCGACCGCCTTCAAGAAGGTATTCGGAGCCTTGAGGCCGTCCGAAACTGCCTCGACGATCTGCTGGCGCACAGCCACCTGGGCGCGATTCTTCAGGTAGTCTTCTGGCCGCATGCCGACCTGTTGCAGTATGTATTCGAACGTCCTCCGGTCGAAGGTGCCGCCGGGACCCCTGAAGGCCGGGTCTTCATGCGTGAGTTGGGCTAGCCGATCCTTGGACAATCCAAGCCGCAGCTTGCGGGCCTGCTCATCGAGGACTGCACCCGACACGAGTTGCGCCAGCACCTGGTTGTCGAGGCCGAGCGCGGTCGCCTGCTCGCGGCTGATGCGCTGGCCGAATTGCTGCGACATCACGCTGATCTGACGATCATAGGCGAGGCGATACTCGTTGATCGACACTTTGGTGCCTCCGGCCGTGACAACCGCGTCGTGGCCTGCAAAACCACCGACCATCTGCCCGGAAATGCCCCAGACGGCGAAGCTCAACACCAACAATATCAGCAGTGCCTTCGCGACCCAGGTCCCCGCCGCGCTTCTCAAGATACTAAGCATGGTCACTTCCGATTTTTGCGCATTTTCGCATGCGCCGAGTCTGAAACAAGCGCAATAGCGTCCTTCCGGCCCACTGTCGATTGCTTTGTGGGCTGAGTTTGGTAGTGAGGACGCAGCCGAATATTGCCCGGAGAAGCAAATCCCATGACGCCAGGAATCCGCCCGCTGGTCGCCGGCAACTGGAAAATGAACGGCACCAGCGCCTCGCTCAACGAACTCAGGATGATCGGCAACGGCTTCATGAGCGGGCTCGATGCGGAGGCCGAAGCGCTGGTCTGCGTTCCGGCGACGCTGCTTGCGCACGCCGCAGAGATTTTGTCGCGCACGCCGGTCCGGGCCGGAGGCGAGGATTGCCACCCCAAGGAGAGCGGCGCCCATACCGGCTGCATTTCGGCCGAGATGCTGAAAGATGCGGGCGCCAGCCACGTCATCGTCGGTCATTCCGAACGCCGCGCCGATCATCATGAAGACGACGCCCTTGTACAGGCCAAGGCTGCCGCCGCGTGGCGCGCCGGACTGGTGGCCATCATCTGCATCGGCGAGACGAGAGCCGAGCGCGAGGCGGGCGCTACGCTCGACGTGCTGTCGCGCCAGGTCGCCGGCTCGGTGCCGCCCAACGCCACGGCGTCGAATACCGTCATTGCCTATGAGCCGGTATGGGCGATCGGCACGGGACTGACGCCGACCGCCGCCGACGTTGCCGAAGCGCATGCACATATTCGCGAAAAACTGTCGGAAAAGCTTGGCAGCGCGGCGGCGAAGATGCGCATCCTCTATGGCGGCTCGGTCAAGCCGTCGAACGCGGTCGAACTGCTCGGCGTGAAAAATGTCGACGGCGCGCTGGTCGGCGGCGCCAGTTTGAAGGCGGCAGACTTTCTCGGCATCGCCGAAGCCTATCGAAATATCTCGTAGCATCGAAAACCTATCCGGCACTTCGGATAGGCTGTGCCGTAGCGGAAATCGTTGCAAAGGGCGCATTGCTTCCCATATTCCGGCCACGGGCTTGGAAATGCCGTCAAAGCATTGTATTGAGCCGCCTCCAAATCACCGGTCGTATCCGCGGCCGCGCAAGGCTTTGCCAGGGTAAACTATGGAAACCGTTCTGATCGTCGTCCACCTCATGGTCGTGCTCGCTCTTGTCGGCGTGGTGCTGCTGCAGCGCTCCGAAGGCGGCGGCCTCGGCATCGGCGGCGGATCGGGCTTCATGACCGCGCGCGGCGCGGCCAACGCGCTGACGCGGGCGACGGCGATCCTGGCGGCGGCTTTCTTCGCCACCTCCCTGACATTGTCGATCGTCGCCCGTTACGGTGAAAAGCCGATCGACATTCTCGATCGTGTGCCTACGACGAATGGTGCCGGCGGCGTGCTCAATCAGTTGCCTGGCACCACGGCGCCGACACCGCCTTCCGGCAATACGGCGCCAACGCCGCCTTCCGGCAATGATGCCGCAGCCCCGGCTCCCGCTGCACCGCCTGCGGCGGATTCGACCACGCCGCCGGCCACAAACGGCGTCACCCCGCCAGTAACGCCGCAGGTTCCAAACCAGTAATCAGCAGACGTTCGGCGCCGCGATCTGTTGTTGTTTGAACACAGTCGCGGCAAATGCCGCACGATCACGAGGATTCGACCGGGCACGGCACGACAGGGCGCTTGAGGCGTCTCCGATTAATCGATTATAGATTGCGCGCGGCACTTTTGGGGTCCTTGGGGGACGCCGGGCGACGCCGTGGGCAACAAGCATTGAACGATCGGATCTTCGCCATGCAGCTTCGCAGCTACATTTTAGCCGGCCTTTGTGCCGTGCTCAGCCTTGGTGCGCCCGCTTACGCGGCCATGCCGGCGGGCAATTCGACCTCTAAAGCCGCAGTGACAACTGACGTCGTCAACGTCGCCGCCAAAAGCGATACGGCGCAACTAAGGCTCCTCAAGAAGAAGAAAAACCCCACCTCGGACGATCTTGCCCAGATCAGGAAGCTCGAAGCCAAGATCGCGGCCGACAAGGAGGCCGCTCGAGCCAAGGCGCTCGAGGCCAGGAAGCTGGCGATGCGCGAGGCAGCCAAAGCCAAGGCCGATGCGGAACGGCAGGCGTTCCTTGCCAAGAAGGGCCTTGCCAAGAAGGATAAGTCCGCTGCTCAGCTGGCCGACGCCAAGCCGGCTAAGAAGACGACCGTCAAGATCATCGAACCGGTTCAACCGATCGCACTGATCCAGTCCGCCGAGCCAATTCCCGCCGAGGCTATGAACGTCGCGCTGACCGGCAACAACGGGGAATTGCGCAGCGAGCCGGTTGGACAGAAGCCGCAGAGCGTCGGGCTCTTCGCCGGCCTGTTCGGCGGCACGTCTTCGTCGATGTCGCTGCTCCCCGAGACCCGGGCCCTCGATGCCGCTCTCGCCAGGAAGGAAGCCAAGAAGCAGTTCAAGGTGAAGCCTGAGTTCGTGCCGCAAGAGGTCGAATTCACCGGCTATAGCCCCGGCACGATCGTCATCGATACGAGTGCGCGCCGCCTCTATCTCGTCGAATCCTCATGGACCGCTCGCCGTTATGCGATTGCGGTCGGTCGTGAAGGCCTGCAGTTCAAGGGCACAGTCGCCGTCGGCGACAAGCAGGAATGGCCCCGCTGGATCCCGACGCTCGAGATGCAGAAGCGTGAACCGAAGAATTACGGCCGGTACAAGGACGGCATGCCAGGCGGCGGCGATAATCCGCTCGGCGCGCGCGCCATCTACCTCTATGACGGCAAGAAGGACACCCATCTGCGCATTCACGGTACCATCGCGCCGCAGTCGATCGGAACGAGCGCCTCCAACGGCTGCTTCCGCATGATCAACGAGCACGTCATGGACCTTTACCGCCGGGTGAAAGTAGGCACCAAAGTCGTCATCATCTGACGCCTTAACGGATCATTCCAAAGGGCCGGCCTCGCCGGCCCTTTTGTTTTGGTTCGAACATCACCAGAGCGCCTTCTTGGGAAAAAGCCTTCGCGGCGGTTTTTTCTCTGGCGGAATCAACTCAGCCGCGTTAAGCGATGACTCCCATGGCGCGATATGTATTCATCACAGGCGGCGTGGTTTCCTCACTCGGAAAAGGCATCGCTGCAGCGGCCCTTGGGGCTCTCTTGCAGGCGCGAGGCTATCGCGCGCGCATAAAGAAGCTTGATCCCTATCTCAACGTCGATCCCGGCACGATGTCGCCATACCAGCATGGCGAAGTCTTCGTGACCGACGACGGCGCCGAGACCGATCTCGATCTTGGCCATTATGAGCGCTTCACCGGCCGCTCGGCCAACCAGCAGGACAACATCACCACAGGCCGCATCTACAAGAACATCATCGAGCGGGAGCGGCGCGGCGACTATCTTGGCGCCACCGTGCAGGTGATTCCGCACGTCACCGATGAGATCAAGAACTTCATTCTCAACGGCAATGACGACTATGACTTCGTCCTGTGCGAGATCGGCGGTACCGTCGGCGACATCGAGGCGATGCCGTTCCTGGAGGCGATCCGCCAGCTCGGCAACGACCTGCCGCGCAACAACGCCGTCTACGTGCACCTGACGCTTATGCCCTACATTCCCACGGCGGGTGAATTGAAGACCAAGCCGACCCAGCATTCGGTCAAGGAATTGCGCGGCATCGGCATCGCGCCCGACATTCTGCTGGTCCGCGCCGACCGCCCCATCCCCAGGGAAGAGCGCCGCAAACTGTCGCTGTTCTGCAATGTTCGTGAGAGCGCGGTCATCCAGGCGCTCGACGTGCCGCACATCTACGACGTGCCGATGGCCTATCACAATGAAGGGCTGGATTCGGAAGTGCTGGCCGCTTTCGGCATCGATCCGGCACCGAAGCCGCGGATGGAGCCCTGGCAAGCGGTGTCCAACCGCATCCACAATCCGGAAGGCGAGGTGACCATCGCCGTCGTCGGCAAGTACACCGGCCTGAAGGACGCTTACAAATCACTGATCGAGGCGCTGTCGCATGGTGGCCTCGCCAACCGCGTCAAGGTCAAGCTCGACTGGATCGAGAGCGAGATATTCGAGAAGGAAGATCCGGCGCCGTGGCTGGAAAAGGTCCATGGCATTCTGGTCCCCGGCGGTTTTGGCGAGCGCGGCGCGGAAGGCAAGATCCTTGCGGCGAAGTTCGCCCGCGAGCGAAAAGTGCCGTATTTCGGCATCTGCTTCGGCATGCAGATGGCCTGCATCGAGGCAGCACGTTCGCTGGCCGGCGTCGAGCATGCCTCGTCGACCGAATTCGGTCCGACCGACGAACCGGTCGTCGGCCTGATGACGGAATGGCTGAAAGGCAACATGCTGGAGAAGCGCAGGGAAACCGGCGATCTCGGCGGCACCATGCGGCTTGGTGCCTATCAGGCGGACCTCGCCAAGGGCTCGAAAATCGCCGAGATCTATGGCGATACGCAGATTTCCGAGCGCCACCGCCACCGCTACGAGGTCAATGTCGACTACAAGGAGCGGCTCGAGGATTGCGGTTTGGTCTTTGCCGGCATGTCGCCGGACGGCGTGCTGCCGGAAACGGTCGAATATCCCGACCATCCCTGGTTCATCGGCGTGCAGTATCATCCCGAGCTGAAAAGCCGGCCGCTTGACCCGCACCCGCTGTTTGCCAGCTTCATCGAGGCGGCGGTGGAGCAGAGCCGCTTGGTCTAATCGACAGGCTACCATGCAAACCTACGTCGCTCTGCTTTACAGCATCGTCCTGGGCGAGGGCCGGCGTGTCGTCATGTCCGATCTCAGGGCGATGACAGAAGGCCTGGGGCTGAATAACCCGCGCACGCTGGTGGCGACCGGCAATCTGGTCTTCGAGACGGAAGAGGCAGAGATTGCCGCGCTGGAGCGCCGATTGGAGACGGCGTTCCAAAAGAGCTTCGGCCGCCATGTCGACATCATCGTGCGCCGCGCGGATGACTGGTTGAAGCTTGCGGCCGGCAATCCGTTTCCCGCCGAATCGGCTGCCGCCGCCGATCAGGTAGCCGTGCGCGTGATGCGCAAGCCAGTTCCCGCTGAGGCCGTCGCGGCGCTGGAGGCCAATGTCGGCAAGGATGAGCGGATGCAGGCCGTCGGCGGCGACATCTGGATCGTCTTTTCTCGCGAAACGCCAAGTTCGCGTCTGCTGGCGACGATAAGCCACAAACGGCTCGGCATCGGCACGTCGCGCAACTGGAACACGGTGCGCAAGCTGGCCGACATGGTCGGCAAATAGCGCTTCCCGTTCTCCCGTGAGCAAGGAGAGAATTGTGTCAAGCCATCGTCGTCTGGCTCCGGCGCGGAACTCGCCGTCTTCCCTGTAGAGCGCCTCGACACGAGGGAACTGGCAACCGCTTGATTTGCCGGCTTTTCCCTTAAAGATTCAATGAGAACCGCGCTTATCTGCTCGACGTAACAGTTGCTCGCTTGGTCTGTCATGTTTGGTGATTCGATTTCAGTCGAATGATGTGGGAGAGTGTTTAGCCCGACCTTTTTCAGCACCGGGCTCTCTTTGCCGGAAAACAAATGGCCAGCCGTTAAGTTTAAAAAGATTCTATCAGGCACACAGCGATCGACCGGGAGGAAACGAATGGATCGTCTGCAATTCTTTACGCCTGTGCGGATTTCACGCGGGCGCGAAAGTCCTGTCGAAGAAATTTATAGCGTAGCCGAAGCGATGGAGTTCTTGCGCAAATGGCCAACCGGCCGGCGTGGGCCCGTCTACCAATGCGCGGTGAATTGCTGCTCTGCGGCTCTGGCGGGCCGGATGTCGGCAGAGGAAGCAAGGAAGGCTTTTACCGGCTTCGCTCGCATCACGCGCTTGCTCGACGAAGACATGGCACTGCCGATAGGCGGCGAAAATGTCGATAGCGTGCATGCGCTGAGGCGATGAACGTTCATATTTGCACCTTGCCGCGTGGGGCCCAATCTGCCAAGGCGTGGTGAATTGCTGCTCCGCGGCCTGGCGGGCTCGGGGCTCATGGGCCTGCTTCGAGGAACGCCCGGGCAAACCCGGGTTGCACAGCTTCTATCGTTCCATCGGGCAGCTTCAAAAGCCGGTCGATGGCGATGCCGTAGAGTCGCAGCCGGTCCTCGAGCAGCCGCGCTGCTTCGTCGATATTGCCCTGCTCGGCCTTCAGCAGGGCGCGATGCATCACATCCCGAAAGATCAGCCGCAGCTGCAGAAACATCTCGGCGAAAGCTTCCGCGTCGGGCACGTCGAAAATCCCTTCCTCGCTTCCTTTCCTGAGCAGATCGGTGATTATCGGCATGGCCAATTCCCTGGCCGCCTGGTCGACCCTATGGAAGAGGGCAAGGTTCTCGGGCCGAAATAGGACGAAAAACGTCTTGCGCAATTGCGGGGCAAGTTCGACGTTCAGCCGTCGAGAGCCAGCAAAGAGAGCATTGAGCCGGCCAAGTCCATCGAGTGACGGATCATTGAGCACAGGCTGCAACTCGGTGAAGCTGTCACGTGCAAGACGTGCGGCGAGCGCCTCCAGCAGGGCCTCTTTCGATGCGAAATAGTGATAAAACGCGCCCTTCGACAGACCGGCCTCCCGGATGATGTCGTTCACCGTGGTGTTGTCGTAGCCATGCTCGAAGAAAGCCGCTGGGCACAGTCGAGGAGTTCGGCAGAGCGTATCTCCGGCGGCTTTATCACTCGGGGCAAAATCGATCCTCGCAACGTGCAGATGGAGCAAGAGGAGCACGAACCGTTTCCTATGCAACTTATAGACCGACGGTCGGTCTAATGCAATCTCTGCTATCGCTGACGTTTGGACTCGATGATGGAGGGCGAGTTTCTTGCGACGGATACGCTGGACTTTCGGCATCGTTCTTGTCGCGGCTGCCGCTGCTTTCGGCGCTTGGTATCTGTGGCAGCCGGCCCAGGCTTTCTATGCTGGGCTTCGTGTTTCAGTTTCATTTTCTGCTGCCGGAATTCACGGCGCGCGAAAATGTCGAAATCCCGATGCGCAAGCTGGGCCGACTGACGCGGCCCGAGATGCGCGAACGGGCAGGGGAGCTGCTTTCACCCCTGGGGCTCGGCGAACATCTCGACAAGCGGCCCGACCAGCTCTCGGGCGGCCAGCGTCAGCGCGTCGCGGTGGCACGCTCGCTCGCCAACGACCCGCCGCTTATCCTGGCCGACGAGCCGACTGGGAGCCTCGACAGCAAGAGCTCCGAGCAGGTCTTCGCAATCCTGGAGAATCTGGTGCGCGAGCGCGGCAAGACCGTCGTGGCGGTTACGCATGATCTCGACATGGCGGCGCGCATGGATCGCCGCATTCACATCGTGGACGGGAAGATCGGCTGAACCGGAACCTCGGCATTCATGAAACGGCGCGAGCTGTCTGGTGATCACCGGGATCGCGATCAGGACACCCGCGCCGCGCCGAAATTGGCCTTGAGCCAGGCTATTGCCTCGGTTACGTCGTCGAGAACATAGCTTGCAACCGTCGGCCCGCGCGGCTTCACGCGTATGGAGATGCCGTCGGCCTCGTTTATTGCCTCGAAACCGTTTTCGTCCGAGGTGTCATCTCCGAGGAATACGGGCCGTCGGCCGGCAAAGGGCGGGATTTCCATGAAACGCCGAATGGCAGCTCCTTTGACGGCTTCCAGCGGCATGAGTTCGATGCCGGCGTTTCCCGGAATCATCCGATATCCCGGCGGAAGTTGAGCCAATGCCTGTTGGACAAGATGGGTTGCCCGCGAAAGCAGTTGCGGCGCGGCGCGGGTATGGATGGCCAAGACCGGACCTTTGCGCTCGACATAGACCTTGGCTTCCCCCAGTTCGGCCTCCATCTCGTCGGCAAGGGCCGCGATATCCGCCGGAGCGTCCGCAATGTCGACTTCGCCGTCCGGCGTCAACCGATGCTCGAGTCCGTACAGCCCTGCAACGCGCAGCTTCAGGGGATGAAACAATCTGTCCACGGCAGAGACCGAGCGTCCGGTGATGAAGGCAAGGGCGCCGCCCAGCCTTCGCTCGATGTTTCCGAGAAGCTGACGCAGTCCATCACCGACGAAGACAGCGTCGGGATGAGCGGCATGTTCCAGCAAGGTGCCGTCGATATCGAGAAAAAGCGCCCATTGCTCTTCCGGCAAGTCGGGCGCCAGCGGCAGTCGAACGCCCGTCACGATGCTGCCTTTCGCGCCCGCTCGAAGATGGAAACGACGTTGTTGCTGTTGGATGGTCGCTCGCCGTTACTCGTCACCCGGTCGAGATCACCGCGCTTGCGAAGACGGGCAGCGTCCAGCAGCATGCTGCCGGCCCAGCGATAGACGTTGTTGTCGCGGACCATCTCGCGCATGGGCCGCATACGCTCGCGCTGCTCGTCCGGCGTCATGGTTAGTGCCTGCAGCAGCGCTTCGCTCGTCATGGCCGTATCATAGGGATTGACGATCAATGCCTCCAGAAGTTCGCGCGAAGCGCCGGCAAAGGTGCTGAGCAACAACACGCCCTGTTCGTCGTCGCGCGCCGCGACGAATTCCTTGGCTACCAAGTTCATGCCGTCATGCAGGCTGGTGACCATGCATATGTCGGCGGCCCGATAGATCTCGTAGACCTGTTCCTGCGAGTGATGTTCGGCCACCATCAGGACCGGACTGTAGCCTTCGCTGCCGTAGCGCTGGTTGAGCTCTTCGACATAGCGGCGGCATTCTTCGTGGAGTTGCCTGTAAGCTGGGAGTGTGCCTCGGCTGGGCGCCGCGATCTGCAGGAAAACCAGTTTTCCGACCCATTCGGGATATCTCGTGAACAATTCTTCCAATGCCTGAAAACGGTCGAGAATGCCCTTCGTATAGTCGAGACGCTCGACGCCCACGCACAGCTTGGCATCTGCGGGCAGCCCGAACCTGGCCCGGACACGCGCGCGGCATTCATCGACATCAGGCAGTCTCGCCAAAAGTTCGGCGGGCCACTCTATGGAAATGGGATAGGCGTGCACCAGCGTCGTTTGTCCCCCATAGGAGATCGCCGCATCGGCCCGCTCTATACGGCTCTCCAGGAAGCGATCGACGCTTTCGGTGAAATTGTTGGCGTGGAACTGGGTATGGAAGCCGATGATGGAGCTGCCCAGCAAACCTTCCAGGATCCGTTCACGCCATGGACAGATGCTGTACACTTCCGAGTTGGGCCATGGGATATGCCAGAAAGTAATGATGATCGCCTCGGGCAGGCGCTCACGGATCATGCGCGGCAAGAGCGCGAAGTGATAGTCCTGGACCAGCACGATCGGCCGCTCGTTGCGCGCTTCGGCAACCACCGTGTCGGCGAACTTCCGATTGACGGCCTCATAGGCCTCCCAATCCGACGCGCGAAAAATCGGGCGGGTGAAGGCGATATGGCAAAGCGGCCACAGACCTTCATTGGCAAAGCCCAGATAATAGGCCTGGTATTCTTCCTCCGTCAGCCAGACCCTGCGCAGCGTGTAGGACGGATTGCCGGGCGGCACCTCAACCCGGTCGTTCTTGTCGACGGTGACACGGTCCGCTGTTCCGCCGCCATACGCAATCCAGGTGCCGGCACAGGCGCGGGTGATCGGCTCAAGCGCCGAAACCAGCCCGCTGGCTGGCACCAAGAGCTCGATGCCATCATCCTTGATGTTGTGGATGTAAGGCTCGCGGTTGGATACGACGATCACCTGCGTCTCCGGCAGATCGTCGGCCAGGATCTTGCGCAACGTGTCGGGCGACCATGTGATCAGCGCTGCATCGGCCGAGTGGCCATTCTTTTCAAACTCCCGCAGCACCGTGCGAGCCGCTTCCGAAGCCACGTCCTCGCCTGCGGTGTATGCGGCCGCTGGGCTGCGGCGCCGGTGGGATATCGAGAACACCAGGGCAACAGCGGAAAGGCCAAGGCTTGCAATGATTAGAACCCAGAGTACCTCTATGCCATAGTCTGACATTGGAATAACGATTTTCTCCGGCCGGTCGGTGGCCATTTATGTTTGTTTGCGAATTCGCAGCCCGTGACAGGCTGCCGTGCGTCGGAACGCTCAGACGGGCCATCGGTTCCGCTAATTGCAGCGCGGCGGTCAGTCCATGCGAAAAGCCAAACTAGGTCCGCACGATGAGCGGCACTAACCCCTCATGCCGATCGGCGAGAAACGCGACGACCCTGTCGCCGACACGCTGGAATGTCAGATCCACCTTCATGGTGCTGCCAACGCCCAGATGCCTCAGCGTGAGCGTGTCGATACCAATCGGCAGCCTGGGACGGGTGACGTGGATTTCGCCGTCCCAGCCGTCGATCTCCAGGCCGAGGCAGGCCTGCATGAGCATGAAGGCAGACCCGGCCGACCATGCCTGCGGCAAGCAGGCGACGGGATAGGCGATCGGCGCTTCGCCCGGCGCGCGGGTAAATCCGCAGAACAGTTCGGGCAACCGCATGTTGAAGTGGACCGCCGATTCGAAGGTGCTGCTCATCAGCCGGATTACGCTTTCACGCTCGCCAAAGCGTGCCAGACCGGCGCCGCATATGGCGGTGTCATGCGGCCAGATCGAGCCATTGTGGTATGACATTGGGTTGAAGAACACAGCATCGTCGGCGAGCGTCCTCAGCCCCCAGCCCGAATGGAAGGACGCCGAAAGCAGCTGGTCGGCGACCATCTGCGCCCGCGCCGGCGCGGGGAGGCCGACATAGAGAAGGTGCCCGACATTAGACGTTCGCACCTTGCAGGGCTCGCCGGCGCCGTCGATCGCCAAGGCATAAAAGCCGAGATCGTCCAGCCAGAAATGGCGTTCCACAGCGGCGCGAATAGCCTCGGCGCGGCTCTCCCAGTGATCGGCCCTGTCGTTCTCGCCGCGGCGACGGGCGAGCGCCGCCAGACCCCGAAACGCGGCAAAGACATAACCTTGCACCTCGACCAGGGCGATCGGCCCTTTGGGGATGCGGCCGTCGGCATGGAACACGGAGTCGCTACTGTCCTTCCATCCCTGGTTGGCAAGGCCGGACTCGGCGGCACGCTGATAGGTGACGAAGCCGGTCGGCCGGCTTGCCTCCTCGGTCCATTCAGCCGCGGCGCAAAGCGACGGCCACAGGCTGTCGACGAACGCCATGTCGCCGGTACGGTTCGCATAGGCGCAGGCGAGATGAATGTAGAGCGGCGTGGTGTCGACGCCGCCATAGTAGCGGCCGAAGGGGAGCTCCCGCAGCGCCGCCATTTCGCCCTTGCGGGTCTCGTGCATGATCTTACCCGGCTGTGAGTCGCTGAACGGCGACGTCTCCGTCGCCTGGTGCTGGGCAAGGAAAGCCAGCACGCCTCGCGCCAGGCCCGGGTTGAGCCACAGCATCTGCAACGCGGAGATCACGCCATCGCGGCCGAATGCCGTCGAAAACCAGGGGATGCCCGCATAGGGATAAGGTCCGGTCGTAAGCTCGGTGTCAGCAGCGCCACATCCGCACGAGCGCGCTCGACCCAATCGTTGAAGACGCGCCCGGAACTGTGCACCGTAGCACCATGGCGGCGCTTGGCCCGCATGCCGAAGCGAGCCCGGGCCGCTGCGGCGCGATAGCGATCGCGGTTCGGCGTTTCCGCCACCTCGGGACCGACTTCGACATACAGCACCTTGCTGCTGCGCCTCGTCACGGCGATCAGGAAATCCGCACGGTCGGCCGTCAGGTGGTCTGGCGGCTGGGAAAATGAAATCGCCGCCATCCGCGCCAGCCCGTCCAACCCGTCGTAGCGAAGCAGGACGGAGGTCGCATCCGTCTCGGCAGCATGGGCCATGCCGCGCTTCAGCCTTGTCGAGCCGCGCACTTCGAACATGTCGCGGAAATCGGCGGCAAAATGCAGCGAAACGCGGATGGTGGAGTGTTACTGGCTGTAGTTGGAAAGGGTGATGCGTTCAAACAGCCGGTCCTGCCAAAGCAGCCTGACGCGTTCGATATGGATCGCGCCCTGCGGAATGTCCCGGCCGCGGACGCTCTGCATCGGCAGATTGGTCAAGTTGGAGGTGAAGAGCACATTGTCCTGGCTGAGCGACGCACCGAGCAGCGATGTCTGCCGGCCGCCAACGGTCAGTCGGAATTCGGAAAGCACTCGCGTGTCGTCACGGAAGAAACCGTCGCCGGCACCGCGGATATCGCCGTAGGCGTCTGCCACGGCAAAACAATCGCCTTGCTTGAGGGCGAACAGCCGATGCGGCTCTCGAGGTGCGGTGGCGTCCAGGGACGCAAGTGCTACCGCGGGATCAAGCTTGCGCTCGTCGAGTTGGGCCATTCGCTATATCTCTCTCGTTCTGCCCCCAGCTAATGCCGCTCACGACGCTCTTGCTTCGGCCTAGGCGCCGATCAGGCGCGCATAGGCGGAAACGTAGTCGCGGGTCATTCTTTTGGCAGAAAACCGCCTTTCGAAGACAGCTCGCACCTTCCGCCTGTCGAGCCGCAGCAAGTCGGGCACCGAGGCAACCGCGCCTTCCATGGAATCCACGATAAAACCGGTAATGCCTTGATCGACGATTTCCGGCATGGCGCCAGAGTTCCAGACGATCACCGGCGTGCCGCAGGCCATCGCTTCGATGACGGCAAGACCGAACGGCTCCGGCCAGTCGATCGGGAATACGAGGCCGGCCGCGTTGCCGAGGAATTCCGCCTTCTTGTCTTCCTCGATCTCGCCGACATAGTCGACACGATCACCGTCGACCAGCGGCTCGACCATTTTGCGGAAATAAGCCCAGTCGTCGTCGCCGATCTTTGCTGCAAGCTTCAGTTTCAGCCCCGAGCGCAGCGCGATCTCGATGGCACGATCCGGACGCTTGTCGCGCGACATCCGGCCAAGGAAGGCGAGGTAGGGTTCCCCTGGGCTCGCCTCGAGAACCGGCTTGTAGAGTTCGGTCGGCAGCCCGTGGTGGATCGTCGCCAGCCAGTTGGCATCGGCCAGCCCCATTCTTTGGCTCCCAGACACGGAGATCATCGGAAAGCGCGGAAAACGCTCATAGGCCGGTGCCAGATCGGCATAATCGAGCCTGCCATGCGGCGTCGTCACCGTCCGCTCGTGCATATGCTCGAAGAAGGAAAAATGCAGGAAATGGCTGAGGTGAAAGTGAATGATATCAAATTCTTGAGCTCGTTTCCTCACCTCGGAAAGCATCGAAAGGTGCGCGGCGGTCTCGGATTTCAGTGGGCTCGGGTCAAGACGCAGCGCACGCTCGCGACACGGCACTAATTTTGCCGAGGTTCTAGTATCGCCACTGGCGAACAAGGTTACTTCATGGCCAAGCTCGACCAATCCTTCAGTCAGATAGGAGACAATGCGCTCCGTACCTCCATAGAGCCGAGGCGGCACGGATTCATGGAGCGGCGCCACATGGGCTATTTTCATAGTCTGGCATTTCCCTCAAAGATCATCGCTGAGGTCGAAATGCATCACTCCCGCGAACGTTCCCGCAACGGTAAGAAGTCGGTGATGACCGGCGATTCACCCAGCCGGTTCGCTACCATTTATCAGGGTCGCGGGCGTTTTTGCCGGGAACCAATTGGCTGGCCGTGAATTTAGTTAGGTTCGATCGAACGCATCGCGATCGACGGGAGGAAAAGATGAATCGCCTGCAATTCTTTACGCCGGTGCGAATTGCACGCGGGCTCGGGAAACCTGTGGAAGAAATCGACAGTGTCAGCGAAGCGATGACGTTTTTGCGCCACTGGCCGAAAGGGCGGCGCGGTCCGGTGTATCAATGCGCGCTGAATTGCTGCGCTGCTGCTCTGGCAGGCCAGATGTCTGCTGAGGAAGCGAGAAAGGCTTTTACGGGCTTTGCCCGGATCACCCGGCTGCTGGACGACGACATGGCGCTGCCGATAAGCAGCGAAAGGATGGACAGCGTATACACGCCGAGGCGATAGACGGTATTCCGCTCGCGACAATCCGCGCCAGAGCATCCACGCCGCCAAAGAGACAGGCTTCAAGGTGCAGTGCACCTGTCTTTGTTGGCGGGCGCGGGTCCTCAAGCGAGGTCGTTCCCCGCTAGCTCGTTCAGGTCACAAAGAATGCAGCTGCCGTAAGCGACAGACCTGGAGAGAGAGTGGCGAACTGTGTTTGAACCGCGCCGCCGATCCCGTCGCTGTCGAAAGAGAGTGCCCCGGTTGAATTGTTGTAGATGATACGGTCGGAACTGTCGTGCGCGGCCGCACCCGCAAAGAAAGCGGTGGATGTGAGCGCGCCCGAGCCCAGCCCGGTAAAGATGGCGTTGTCGATGTGGAGCTTGTCCTGGAGCTTGTTGAAATCCATAACCCTGTCGATATTGCCGGCTCCCAGAGCGGTATTGAAAACGAAGGCATCATTGCCACCATTGCCGGTCAAGGTGTCGGCGCCTCGTCCGCCATTGATGACATTGGCGCCAGCATTGCCCTGGATGGTCTGGGCGAACTCGTTGCCGGTGAGGTTGATTGCCGTTGCGCTTGAGGGGGTGGCGGTGGCGAGAAGCTCGACTTGCGAGCCGGCCGAAAGCGCATAGCTCGCCGAGGCAAACACCCTGTCGCTGCCGCCACCCGCCGCCTCGTAAACCCTGTCGCCAGCATTATCGACATAGTAGGTGTCGTTGCCGCCATAGCCGAAGAGCGCATCGGCGCCGCCGCCGCCGTTGATGATATTGGCACCAGCATTGCCGCCAATGGCCTGAGAAAACTCGTTGCCGGTGAGGTTGATTGCTGTCGTGGCGGATAGGTTGGTGACCAGTGACTCGACCTGCGAGCCGGCCGCAAGGGCATGACTCACCGAAGCGAGCACCCGGTCGGTGCCGCCACCCACGGCCTCGAACACCCTGTCGCCGGCATGGTCCACATAGTAGATGTCGTTGCCGCCATAGCCGGTCATAGTGTCGGCGCCGCCACCGCCATTGATGACATTGGCGCCGGCATTGCCCTGGATTGTTTGGGCGAACGCGTTGCCGGTCAGGTTGATTGCTGTGGTGCCGGCGTCCTTGGTGGTGCCAAGAACTTCAATCGACAAGCCGGCCGAGAGGGCATAGCTCACAGAGGTCCACACCCTGTCTTGACCTTGGCCAGAGGACTCGACTGCCCGGTCGCCGGCACTGTCGACATAGTAATCGTCGTTGCCGCCATAGCCGATCATGGTTTGAGCGCCGGTTGCCTTAAGTACATCGGCTCCGCTGGTGCCGTAGAGAATATCCCCGTCCGGGGGCGGGGTGGTTGGGGGC
>SAQG01000043.1 GCA_004020315.1 Mesorhizobium sp. | reverse complement strand
CACATGACTACGAAGGGAAGGACGGGCCTCCCGGCCATCCGGACCTGAAAGGTTTCGGGGCGAACGGCAGGGTGTTCTTCTGGCTTCGCGAAGGGGTCGTCGAAGGCCGCTCGGCTCATGTCGGTTTCGTCGCCAAAGGCACCACGCAAGTCGATGCCGCCTACGACGCCGCCATGGCTGCGGGTGCAACCGAGATTCATCCGCCCGCCCCGCAGCTTCACTACGACCCACGCTATTACGCCGCGCAGGTTCGCGACCCCGACGGCTACAGCCTCGAATTCGTCTACAAGGAATGGCAGCACTGACATGACAAAACTAATGATCTATGGCGCGACCGGCTATACCGGCCGAATGGCAGCGAAACATGCGAAGGCGGCGGACACGCCTCTCGTTCTCGCAGGCCGCAGAGAGGAGTCTCTCTCCACGCTTGCCGCCGAGCTCGGCGTTGAATACCGGGTGTTCGGCCTCGACGACACCGCGGCGATCGACAAAGGCCTTGCCGGTATTTCGGTCCTGCTGAACTGCGCCGGTCCTTTCCTGCGGACCGCCGAAACCCTGATGCGGGCATCGCTCCGCAACGGCGCACACTATCTCGACACTGCGGCCGAACTCGACAGCTACCGTCTGGCCGAAGACCTGGACGACGAGGCGAAGGCAGCAGGGATCATGCTGATGCCGGGAGGCGGTGGCAGCGTCGCAATGCTCGGCAGCCTAGCCGGACACGCTGTCGGGAAGGTCCGCGACCCCCGCAAAATCAGGATCGCGCTGCATGTCGCAGGTGGTCTCTCGCGTGGGTCGGCGATCAGCGCCGTCGAAAATGTCACCACCCAGACCCTGGCTCGTATCGACGGCAAGCTCGTCGGCGCTCCTGCCGAGGGCATTCGGAAATTCGACTTCGGCAAGGGTGCGGTCGACTGTTTCCCGGTGACACTTCCCGATCTCATCACGATCTGGCGGTCGACGGGCGTCCCTAATGTCGAGACTTTTGTGCATGTGACAGGCGACGGCTTTCCGCAGGGCGATCTGTCCCTGCTTCCGGAAGGGCCGAGTGCAGAGGATCGTCTCGCGAACCGATACCAGGCGGCCGTCGAAGTCACCGACGCGGAAGGTCATGTGACCCGCTCGCTTCTCGACACGGTCAACGGCTATACCTTCACCGCGATGGCTGCGGCCGAAGCTGGCCGCCGTGTGCTCGCAGGCGAAGTCCGCCCCGGCTTCCAGGCGCCCGCTGTTCTGTTCGGAAGCGGCTTCGCTCAGACCATCGCCGACACCACGATCATCGACATCTGAGGAACGCACCATGCAGAAGCTCGTCGAATCCGCCTTCGACGTCGAGGGCACGTTGTCCCTGTTCGCACCCGATGCCGTCATCGACGATGATTCGATCGGCGACGCCTTCGTCGGCAGGGACGGCGTCCGGATCTATTTCGAGCGGTTCTTCGTTGGCTACAACACCGCAAGCAGGCTGCTGTCCATCGAGACGCTGGACGCCTTCAACGCCAACGTCCGCCTCGATTTCACGGGCGATTTCGGCCACGAGATCGGCATCCTCAAGATCGCGACCAGTTCGGACGGCCTGATCGAGCGCATCGACGCCAACCTCGCATAGCAGATCCATAAACAGCTTCACCGAAACAACGAACATCTGCGCCGAAGGCGCCGATACCGGGGAAGGTTTGCATCCGGCGGGCCTCCGGCACAAGAAAGAGTACGTTCATGACAACCTCGACCTCTCTCACTCAGGAGGCCGCTGACAAGCTGGCTGTCGTCGAAGCGCTATATCGCTTCGCGGCTGGTATCGACCTCCGCAACAAGGAGCTTCTCTCGTCGTCGCTCGCAGAAAACGCGGTCTCGGACTTCCGGCCGGCCGCCGCCAAGGCCGGGTTCGAATATCCGGTCATCGAAGGCCGGGATGTTATCGTCGCGGCCCTGTCGACGTCGCTCAGCACGCTGGACACGACCCATTCCGTCAGCAATCCGCGTGTGACCATCGACGGCGACACGGCACGCATGGATGTGCTCGTGGAAGCCCAGCACGTTCCCCGCAGCGATCCCTCGCGTCATTATCTGATGAAGAACCGCTACGACGTTGAGCTGATCCGGGCAGGCGATGTCTGGGTCATCACGCGCAATACAGTCGACAATGTCTGGCGGACGGGCGATCTGACGGTTCTCTCCGATATTTAAGTCTCCAATGAAGGCGACGCGAATAGGATGGGGGCGGGCTCTGTTTCCGCCGCCATTCTCACGCGGATGTCCGCTGTTGACGAAAGCATGCTGCCTCCTCAGCCGCTTCCATGTCCGCTTCCAGGAACTTTCGAATACCGCGCGAACGGCCGGAGTTGGGGCGCCAAGTTGCCGTGGCAACTCAGATGCCTGCTTCTGGAAAGCGTCATCATAGCGGCGGCAGCAACCGAATGGTGCGAAGCGCCGACGTCCCGACTTCCCAAATAGTTGCCTGACGCACGTAATCTAGCCTTCTTGCTCACCAGTGCTCCCCACACTGTCGTGCCTTGGAGGGTGGCCAACGTAACTCTTAAGATAAGTGCCAAGATCTGCATTTCCACGCCAATGGCCCTCGATCCACCGGTCGGGGCCTAGGGAGGGTTTTAAGTGCTTCCTAACGTAGTGCAGCTGATGTTCACGGTGCGTGGCGTTTGCGCCGGCAGGGGCGGCACCATGAACTCCGGGCCTGATGTGACACTGATGCCACTTTGCCTCTGGCGCGCCGACGCCGCATTCTGCCGCAAGTCGCAGTACCCGTTTATCGGTATCACGAGTTCGCCGGTCTATAAGGCCGGGTTGGTTGATTAGGCAAAGGAACTTCTCAACCAAAAGGAGGCCAGCGTGAATGCTCGCGAACTTTTCATCGGACGGAAGAGTGTCCTCACCGAATGTTACGTGGTCCGAGCCCGGTTGAAATGCGGCCTGCCATGCCACAGCAATCCTGCCATTTTGTTCAACGATGGCATTGACCGTTACTCGGCCATCAGCTGCTCGTTCTTGGCAGGCGAACGCGATACGCCTTTCCCTAATCGCAGTTTCAATAAAAGTTCGAGGGGCAGGAAGGCGCGCGTTCGCGCTAAATCCGCTGCCTGGCGGATCAGCCCTCCGCATTTCCAGAGCCATTGATGTCAGGGCCGAACATTCTAGGAATTGTGAGGCGGCCAATGCTCGCTGACTCTGCTCATCACCCATTCTGAAAAGCCTAGCCGCTAATGGGGTCATTCAACCTCTCCCACAGTCAATTCATGCCGTCCTTGGCGTCGTCACAGTTTTTCACACGAAGCTCTGATGTTGTGAAGATTTTGATGGTTGGCAAGCGTGGCTGCTTTTGGGGAACCATTGGAGCCACCAGATGACCGCAACGGGGCGCGAAGCGGCCATCCAAGGTTCGGCCTAGGGAAGTCGTCTTTGGTAGCAGGGGCATCAACTCATGCCACGCGACAGCAGGCAACTATGCGAGCTCGTGGATCGTTGCGCCCGGCACGACAGCCTTGGCAATCTCGCATAGGTGCTGGTGATGCGTGAGGTAGATCACTTGACCCGCACTTGCCATCTCACCAAACAACCTGAAAACCTCTTCGGACCTGAAATGGTCGAAAGTCTCCATTATGTCATCCGCAATGAATGGCACTGACGGTCGAAATTGGGCAAATTCGTAATACCCGGCAAGCCTCAGGGCCAAGTAGAGCTGAAAACGCGCGCCTTTTGACAGCGCGTCGGCGACCTTGGACTGCCCGTCGCGCTGCAATGCGATGAGGACTTCGCCGCCCTTCACAGGTTGGGTTGTCAGGCCTGAGTACTGACCGCGCGTCATCAGAGCGAATGCGTCAGAAGCTCGCGCCATCATCCCGGAGCGATGACGCTCGCGGTATACGCGCAGAGCGTTTCCAGCCGACATAACTCCCAATTTCAGCTCGATATAACGGACGGCCTTTTCTTCGATTTCCAGAAGGACGGTGCGACGTTCGGCATCTATTCGGGCAACAGCGCTGTCGCCGCCAATGGCGTCGAGTTTGTCCGCCGCTCGCGTCTGCCGGATAAGCTGTTGTTGTATCGTTTCGTCAAGATCCCGGAGCCGTTGCTCGCTTTCAGCCTTCTCGATCGCAAGGCTATCGAAATCGACAGCATCCAATATCGAACGCGCCTGCACGAGGCCCTCCACCGCAAGCTCGGCCGACAACTGCTCCTCAAGTTCGGCTACGGCAGCGCGCAGACGATCTCTGTCCCGCAGCAGCTCGTCGCGTTCCACGACTTCGGATAGAGTGGTTACGCCGAAGAGGCCCAGGACCTCGTTCTTTTGGCGTTCGTGCGCCGCAATTTCGACATCGAGTGTCCCGCGAGCATCTTGCAGGCGCTGCAGGTCATCGTTGAGGTTTGCCTTCGCCTCGCGAGTGCGGCCGGCACGCTCCAGGCGCTCAGCAAGCCGGATCGCCAACTGTTCCGGTTCGTCGTCGTTCTCCGGTTCACCCGCTTCGGCTGCTGTCGCTTGGCAGTTAATTTTGAGAATGCAGATTCAATGATTTCAGAGGCTTAGCTTTGCACCTAATTTGAGAATGTGTACTTAATTTGAGAATTCGAGGCGACGTATTGCACTTAATTTGAGAATGGAGCGCTCGAGAATCGGCGGAGCCGTTTCTGCTGTGGCTCGGCCACAGCGCCGAACGAATGCCCAAATCGCACGGCCTGAGAGTTAATACCTTAGCAGTTAATTTGAGAATCCCGGCCTTCGGCATTCTCACATTAACTGCCTAAGGTGATCAGAACAGCTGCATTCTTACGTTTAAGTGCCACGTGACACCTCTATTCGGTACGGACGACTTAGGGATTGTACGCTTTATTGCTAATTTCGCGAGTCCGGCCTGTCGAGGAGATCAACCTAGGAGGTAGTCCGGCGGTAGTCCTGGACCAAGTCAATTGGTCACGGCCGATTCACGCTGTTTGTCAGCCCATTGACGTACATGACCAGGTTCAGCGGATCGAACCTGAGGCCGTGGAACTTGGCCGCGAAGCGCCCGCCGCGGTCGATCACGTGCGTCACCACCCCGTGCATCTGCTGGCCGCCTTCGAGCGGATCGAATCGGACGTTGTATTGCTCGGACAGCTTGCGCGTCGCATCCTCCGCCTGCCCTTCGCGGGTGGTCAGGAAGGTCCAGTTGCGCGGGTCGAGCCCGTGCGCTTCAGCATATCCCTTCATGACCTCGGGCGTGTCTGACTTCGGGTCTGTCGTCACCGTCAGGAACTGCACCAGGTCCTTCATTGGCGTTTCGTTGACCATGGCCTGGACGCGGGCGATCAGGTCGGAGTGCAGCGGGCAGACGTCGGTGCAGCTCGCGAACATGAAATTGAGCACAACGACCTTGTCCGCGAAATCCGAGAGGCGGACCGGATTGCCTTCGTCGTCGGCGAGATCGAATCCCGGCGCTGCGGGAGCGTCGATCGCCTGGAAATACTTCTCCTCGCTGCCCATCAGCCTGTCGAGATCGGCGCCCGGATGATGGGCATATGCGGGAAGCGCGAGGACGGGCGTGACGGCCATCGCGGCGAGAAGTGTTCTTCTGTTCATCTCCGTTCTCCGGTTTGGTCGAGTTCTCGTACGATGATCCCTTCGAAGAAGGAAACCATCTCGGGGGTGTCCCATTCGGCGGGTCCGGCGAGCCGCGCGAGCTCGTTTCCGTCCGGGCCGATCAGAAGCGTGGCTGGCAGGCCGAACAGTCCCAACGCGCGTATCGCAGTCCCGTCCTGGTCGATGAAGACGGGGAGTTTGACCCCGATCTCGTCGAAGAACTTCCGGACTGCGCCGGCTCCCGCTCGGTCCACCGAAAGGGCGACGACATCGAATCCCTCGCCGCCGAGCAACTCCTGAAGGCGGTCGAGCGTGGGCATTTCGGCCCGGCAGGGCGCACACCAGGTCGCCCACACGTTGAGCAGCACCATCTTGCCGCGCCAATCTTGGAGAGATTGCGGCTCTCCCGCCTCGTCGGCGAAGATGAGCTCGGGCAAGGGCTGCGGCTCATCGTGCAGCGGCATCACTGTCGGTTCCTGCGCGTGCGCGTTGCCCACGGCCACAAGGACGGCAAGTAACAGCGCCGACAGGATCGTCTTCACTGCGTCTTCTCCTGCTCGCGGCGGCTCATCTCCGACTGGTAGGCGCGCTCCCGCTCCGGCCATGTGCTCTTGATGAAGGCGAGAACGGCGCGGATTTCCTCGTCGTTCAAAATGTCCTCGAATCCCGGCATGTCGCTAGCGTACCCGTTGCCCACCACGGCGGCTGGCCCCTCTTTGGTGATCCGGAACAGCACCCCGTCCGGGTGGTGCCAGGTGTGCCCGGACGCATCGTGCGGCGGGGCGGGCATGCGTCCCGACGGCAGCGTACTCTTCCAGTCAGGCTGGCCTTCGAGGCTGGCCCCGTGGCAGGAGGCGCAGTTCGCGGAATAGAGCTGCCGTCCCCGCGCGATTGCCGCGGCCTCGCTTGCTCCGAACGACCAGATCAAGGCGAGGGCGGCAACTCCCAAGAGCGCCGCGAGGGCGAGGATAACAGCCTGCCTGCTCATTTGCGGCCGCTGAAGAACAGGTAATGCACCAAGGTCGCGACTGCGAGAACGAGCGCCACGACGAGCAGGAGCCTCACACGCATGCCCAGCATCATGCCGCCCTGCCTTCCATCATTCCCCCGTCCATCGTTGTCGGCTCCTTTCCGCGTCTCGTTGCAGGCCTATTCCCGCGCGTATACGCCGCCCACGCTGCCAGACTTGGTGATCTCCAGCATCTCGAACGGCGCTTCCTTGGTGCCGCTCATTCCCGGCGAGCCCATTGGCATGCCGGGCAGCGTCACGCCCTTGATGTCGGGCCGCTCCGTGAGCAGCTTCTTGACCGTGCCGACGGGGACGTGGCCGCTGACGACGTAGCCGTCCACGAACGACAGGTGGCAGCCCTGGAATTCGTCCGCAATGCCTGCCTCGCGGCTCATCTCGGCGAGGTCGTGGGTGGCCTTGCTGGTGACGGTGAAGCCGTTCTCCCGCAGGTACTCGGCATAGCCTTCGCAGCAGCCGCACTGCGGGTTCTTGTAGAGGGTGACGTCCTTCTCGCCCGCGAGCGCCGGGACGGCAGCCCAGACGAAAGATGCGAGGGCGACGGCATTCAGGATAGTACGCATTTTCGGATCTCCTTTTGAGGGATTGGTCAGGCGACGCGGAAGACACCCATCATCCCGGCGGCCTGGTGTTCGAGTATGTGGCAATGGAGCATCCAGTCGCCCAGATTGTCGGCAACGAATGCGATCTCCACCCGCTCGCGTGGCGACATGAGCACCGTGTCCCGCCACTCGCGGTGGCGCGTCGGCTTGCCGTTCCGGGAGATCACCCGGAAGGAATGGCCGTGCAGGTGGATCGGATGATGCCACGCCGTCGCGTTGGTCATCGCGATGACATGGCTCTTGTCCCGCGCAAGCGTTAGCATCGGGTCCATGACGTGGCCTTCCGCCGCGACCCCGTTGATGAACCAGATGCTGCCGGAATGCATCATGTTCATCATGCCGTCCATGCTGCCCATCATGTCGCCCATCGCGCCGGAGGAATCGTCGCCCGTGTTGCCCGTGCTGCCGCCCATCTCCTGCATGACCATGGCTCCCATCATCCCGCCGTTGAAGGTGACCTCGTGGCGGATGGCCGTCGCTAGGTCGGGCTCCGGCAGCGGGTTGGGCGGGAGGGCGACAGGCCAGTCCGGAGCCTTCTCCCTGAGCGGATTATCGGCATAGGCTAGGTCGACCAGGCGGTATTCCAGGCCCTCGTAGAAGCGGTCGATCACGGAAACCCGGCTTCCGGCGTCAGCAGTCATGTCGAGGATGAGGTCGGCGCGCATCGCGGGCCCCAGCACGACCAGCCCGCCTTCCGGCGCATGCGGCTCCACTGGCTGCCCGTCCAGCGCAATGATGGCAGGCTGATGGTTCCCGAAGTCGAGGCCGAAAATGCGGGCGTTGGCGGCGTTGATCAGCCGCAGCCGGATGCGCTGTCCCTTTCGCACCTGAAAGACATCTGGCACGCGGCCATTGATCGTGACCGTGTTTCCGACCCGGCCGCTGTGCATCATGTCATGGCGGTTGCCGAAGTCTTCCCGCATCTCGGCGGTCTTGGTCAGCCGCCAGTCGGACAGCACCCAAGTGACTTCGCGGTCGACCCGGACGGGATCGGCTTCCTCCACGATCAGCGGGCCGTAGAGGCCTCGGCCGACCTGCTCGAAACTGCGATGGTGCGGATGGTACCAGAAGGTGCCTGCGTCGATGGCATCGAACTCGTAGGCAAAGGTCTCGCCGGGCGCGATCGGCGCCTGCGTGAGGTGCGGCACGCCGTCCATGACGTTCGGGACTCGCACGCCGTGCCAGTGCACGGTCGTCTCTTCGTTTAGTTTGTTCTCGACCGCGACCCGCAGGCGTTCTCCCTGGCGGATGCGAATTTCCGGACCGGGCAGCCGGCCGTCATAACACCAGATGGGGGTGTTGCCATGCGGCTCTGGCGCGATCTGGGCGCGTCCCGGTCCGGCGCGGATCCGGAACTCGCGAAGGCCTGCGGTGGCGTCGGATCGCGGTGGAAGCACCACGCCCGCCGAAACGGCGGCGGCCGATGCGAGGAAGGTTCGACGCGTCAGCGCCGGCACACGTGGATAGAGCATTGGATCAACCATCCCGGAATAGGCTCCTGTGACGCGCGGACGTAGCCGGGCGCGTCAATAGGTCGGTCGCGAGCGGATGCTGCGGCCGTGTCAGCTCAGGAAGGTGGTTCGGGGAGGATAGGGCTCAGGCGGACCGGTGCGGCCGTCGGACGGTTCTCCGGGAGGCAAAGATACGATGCCGGCGAAATGTCGCAGCTCGGCCGTGGCAGGCGTGCAGATCGCGACAAGCGAGGTAACGCAGAACTGGTCGCATGCCGACGTCTGGCCGTCATCGCCGGGACAGTCCTGGCAGTCGGGCATGTCGCCGTCCATCTCAGCCATCGACATCTTCAGGGACATGTCGGTCAAAGCCGCGGCATGCACCGCCGTGCTCGCTGCGAAGGCCGCGAGGAAGACGACTGCGAGAATGCGGACGAGCCTGCTCATTGGGCAGACAGTAGTCCTGGCTTTGCGCCGTGTCCAGATTCGAACGGTCGCAGGGCGAGCTATGATGATCGTGCACCGTCAGCAAATAGCCGGGGTTCGCGTGGGTATGAAAGCCGCCTCGTGGCACAATCTCGCACTTGGCGTCGACACCAGCGATGTCCGCTTCTGAAGGACGGCAAGTATCAGCGGAATGACCGAGATGGGGCGCGTTGCCGTCGAAATGCACCAGCCACCTGAATGGCTGCTTTCCCAGATTCGCCCCCCAATAGCTGACCGACCGGAAACCACCAAAGTCGGATCGAGGGTAGAGAACTGCTCCGGCTGGAAGTGGTCATTCAGCACTGCCGAACGACCGCCCCCAAACGTCAGATCTCAGTCCGCTCGGCAAGCACAAGCGCGTCCTCGAGATCGACGCCAAGATAACGGACAGTGTTCTCGATCTTGGTGTGTCCAAGCAGGATCTGCACAGCGCGCAGGTTGCCGGTGGCTTTGTAAATCATCGACGCCTTCGTGCGTCGCAGCGAATGCGTTCCATATTCCTGGCGCCGCAGTCCAATCGCGCTGACCCATTCATCGACAAGGCGAGCATACTGTCTTGTGCTCATGTGGTGTGCCTGATCAACCCGGCTCGGGAACGCATGGTCGTTGATCGTGCCGCCGCGGCGTTCGAGCCAAGCGAGCAAGCTTGCGCGTACGTCACTTGTAAGTTCGAACTGCACCGGTCGGCCTGTCTTTTGCTGCACGACGATCGCACGCGTGCGGATTTCCGGGCCAGCGACCAGATCACCAATCTTTGATCTTCACCAGATCGCATCCGCGCAGCTTGCTGTCGATCGCCAAGTCGAACAGCGCTCGGTCGCGAAGCCGACCTTCGCGATCTAGAAAGAAGCGAATCGCCCATATCTGTTTCTGGGTGAGTGGCCGCTTCGTCCCTACCGTCTTTCCGATATTCCATGGTGCGCGACCGTGTGTGGCGGGATCAAATCGAGAGTAACCCATCGTGTTTCTCCTCGGCCTTCATTGGCCACTCGAGAAACAAGAGATCAAGGCAGAAGGGTGGGCCGACAGCGGACTGGCAGCTTCGGCTGCGAATATTCAACAGCGGACATTCAAGCTGGTGTGGGCATCGTCGTGACCTGACCCCAAGCCGACCTTCATCAACCCGTTTTGCTACCCGATAGCCGACATTCGCGGCAACCAGCACTGATGACCCTGAGTTGCCCTTCATGAGGATGTTTGCTGCCTGATAGCTGACATTCACAGCAAGCAGCACTATTGACTCAACGAAGATCCTTTGGCTTTCGCAAAAAATTTAGCCAGCTACCGACAATACGAGCTAAGGTCTCAGCGAAATGGATGGCCGGGCCTTTGAAGAAAAAGAAACTGGGGAAGCGAGCGCGCCGTGGTAAGCCCATCGCACAGGTTGCCGCTTTGCCTTATCGCCGCGCTGCAGACGGAGACACTGAAATCTTGCTGCTAACGTCTCGGCAAACGGGCCGCTTCATCTTGCCCAAGGGGTGGCCGATGAAGGGTCGACCAGACCGCGAGGCTGCAGCTCAAGAGGCGGGTGAGGAAGCCGGAGTAGTGGGCACTTTGCATGAGCAATCCGTTGGCAGCTTCCATTATTGGAAACGATTGAAGGACACGTTTGTCCCGATAACCGTTAAAGTATACCCGCTTCACGTGCAGCAGGAGCTGGATGAATGGAAGGAGCAGAAGTATCGAAGACGGGCCTGGCTTAAGCCGGATCAAGCAGCACTCCTGGTCGATGAACCGGAGTTGGCTGCCCTACTGGAATCTATAGCGCCTGAACTGGCTCATTTCTGAACGCTAGGATAAAACATGCTCAATTGGTTTCGTGCGCTGTTGCCCCGCGAGGACAAGTTCTTCGACCTCTTCGAGCGCCATTCCCGCATCCTGGTCGCCGGCGCCGAGGCGCTGCAGAAGCTGCTCGATGGCGGCGAGGCCGTCGAGCGCCATTGCCGTGAGATCGTCGAGCTCGAGGACCAGGCCGACGTGGTCACCCGCGAGGTGCTGCTCGCCGTGCGCAAGAGCTTCATCACCCCTTTTGACCGTGGCGACATCAAGGACTTGATCCAGTCGATGGATGACGCCATCGACATGATGCACAAGGTGGTCAAGATGGTGAGGCTGTTCGAGCAAACGAGCTTCGAGCCGCGTATGCGCGAGATGGGCGCCGTCATCGTCGAGGCCGCGCATCTGACCGCCGAGGCGATCCCGCTGCTGGAAAAAGTCGGCGCCAACGTCACACGGCTCGGCGCCCTTGCCGAGGAGATCACCAAGGTCGAGGAGCGCGCCGACGGGCTGCACGACGCAGGCCTGAAGGAACTGTTCCAGAGGCACGGCAGGACCGACGCCATGGCGTGGATCGTCGGCAGCGAGCTCTATGGCCAGCTGGAAAAGGTGGTCGACCGCTTCGAAGACGTCGCTAACGAGATCAGCGGCATCGTGATCGAGAACGTTTGAGCGGATGGACCCGACTCTCGCCTTTCCGCTTCTCGTCGGCCTGATCGGCGTCGCTTTGTTCTTCGATTTCCTGAACGGCCTGCATGACGCTGCGAACTCCATCGCCACCATCGTCTCGACGCGCGTGCTGCGCCCGCAATATGCAGTCTTCTGGGCGGCCTTCTTCAATTTTATAGCCTTCCTGTTCTTCGGTCTCCACGTCGCCGAGACCATCGGCAGGGGCATCGTCAGCGCCGACATCGTGACGCCGCAGGTCGTGTTCGCGGCGCTCGTCGGCGCAATCGCCTGGAACATCATCACCTGGCTCTACGGCATACCCTCGTCGAGCTCGCATGCGCTGATCGGCGGGCTGGTCGGCGGGGCTGTCGCCAAGGCGGGAAGCGTCGCCATCGTCTGGTCGGGGCTGCTGAAGACGGTCGCGGCCATCGTGCTGTCGCCGCTCACCGGCTTCGTGCTGGCTCTGGTGCTGATACTCACCGTCTCCTGGATTTTCGTGCGCCAGACGCCCTTCGCCGTCGACAATACCTTCCGCACCCTGCAATTCGTCTCAGCCTCGCTCTATTCGCTCGGCCATGGCGGCAATGATGCGCAAAAGACGATGGGCATCATCGCGGTGCTGCTCTACTCGCAGGGCATGCTCGGGGGCGAGTTCTACGTGCCCTTCTGGGTGGTGATCACCTGCCAGGCAATGCTGGCGCTAGGCACGCTGTTTGGCGGCTGGCGCATCGTCCACACGATGGGCTCGAAGATCACTCGGCTCAATCCGATGCAGGGTTTCTGCGCTGAGACTGGTGGCGCGATCACGCTGTTCGGCGCGACCTGGCTCGGCATCCCGGTCTCCACCACGCACACCATCACCGGCGCGATCGTCGGCGTCGGAGCGGCACGGCGCATCTCTGCCGTCCGCTGGGGCATAGCCGGCTCGATCGTGATCGCCTGGGTCATCACCATGCCCTCTACGGCGCTGATTGCTGCTTGTTGTTATGGAATCGTGGCACTCTTCAGTTAATGCGGAGCCCGGAAGTTTGACTGACGATCGCGAAGGTCGACTGCTGCCGCTGCTCGAAGATCAGCTTTGGAGAAGCGGTCAGAAATGTCGCGAAATGGCGCACCCACGTCCTTGCCGAAGATGAGCGACGGTCAATCCTTGCCGGATGAAAAGGTTGATCCCAGAGCGGTCACTCCGGCGGCCGCGCCAAGGCCCCAGTCCGCAATTCGGCGCACGCGGCGGGGATCGAGAAACTAACCACCGGTATTGGCGCCCCATCGGAGTTCGCCGCTCAGCACCGCGGTAGCGGATTCGTTCAAGCGGACCTGCCCGCGGCGAGGCTGCGGATGAAGGCCTCTAGGACGTTGCAGAACTCCGCCGTGGCCGTAAATAGGGGCAAGTGGCCCTTGCCGTTGAAGACGTGCAGCGTTGCATTGGGAAGCAATGATGCAGTCAGCTCTGCAGCCGCCAATGAGACCAGCCGATCCTCTGCGCCATGCGTCACGAGCGTCGGCGCGTGCACGGCAGGGAGAATTCCTGTCACGTCGCCGTCCGTGGCGTCCAGGAAGAAGCTCAGAAGTGTCTCCTTGGGTAGCTTGAGCCTGGAGCGAACGACGGAGTCCAACATTTCGTGCATTTCGGGCTCTGAGAAGATCTGGCCTACGTGAAGCCGCAGCATGGGCTCGACCTCTCCGGTTCGTCTCATCTCTGCTTGTAGCGCGATCCAATCGTCTGAGAAATGTTCCCGGCCCTGGCCGGCCGTAGGCGCGCCGATGGTGACGATCCCACTCAAAAGCTCTGGCGCTTGATGCGCGACTCGAAACAGAACGTTGGCTCCCAAGGAGATGCCGACGCCGATCAGCCTCGTAGGCCCAAGCTCGCGTATCACGGCGAGCGCATCGCTCGCATGCTCGGCGATCGTGTAGGGCCTGCGCAGGCCAACCGAGCGACCGGAGCCGCGCGGATCCACGGTGATGACCCGGAAATTGTCGCAGAAGCGCTCAAGGAAAGGCTGGAACATAGCCAATCCGACCGCCTGTGTGCTGACAAAGAGCAGCGTCGTGTCCCCCGCACCGTGCTCGTAAAAGGCGATGGGCGCCGAGCCTCGCTTTGTCATTCTGCAGTGGTGGCGCTTTTTCTCAATGCGTTGGCGGACCTCGGGATCTGAGGTCTCGTATATCGCCTGGCGGTAATGATCGTCCGACGTAGCGATGTCCTCGGCAAGGCTCGCGAGATCCCCAAGCATGACGAAAGCATCCGTGCGGATGTGGCGAATTTCAGGCGTCACTTCCGCACCTCCGGCGAGAGATCGCGACGTGGCGAGGCAAGCCGACAGATGGGAAGCGGCCTCGCGCGTCGCGAACGTGGCTTTCGCCTGACGGGCGGCCTCGAGCCAAAGGGCCGCTGCCCGATTGACCTCTCCGGCCTCGGCGTAGTGTCGGGCCAGCCACTCAGGTCCATACGCGCGGAACTCGGATGTGCGCGCCTCGGCGAGATAGGCGATGCGGGCGTGCAGCGACCGACGGCGGCTCTTGAGCAGGGAGGCGTAAGCCGCCTCCTGAATGAGAGCGTGGCGGAATCTATATGTCACCGACGGACCGGCACCTTCGCGGACGATCAGGCCGCTTGCCACCGCGCGCTCCAAGGCCTCGTCGGCAGAGCCGCTCTCGCCCTGCAATACCGCAATCGCCAGCTCACGGGAGAATTCCCGACCGATGGCGGAACCGACCTGCAAGACCTCCTTTGCGGAGCCCAGGCGATCCAGTCTGGCAGACAGCAGGCCGCTCAGAGTGCTCGGAATCTCCTTTTGAGATGGCCGCGACATCTCGGAGAGGTCTGACTCGGCTTCGCCCGGAGGCCCCGTCTCAAGCACCACCCTGGCCAGCTCCTCAATGAAGAGCGGAACCCCATCCGCTCGGGAGACGATGCGCTGGATCGCCGCGGGCTGCAGGCGTCCCGGATCTGCCGTTCGCTCAGCAAGTGTTGCGGCGTCGCGCCGGTTCAGACGATCGAGCGTCAGGGAAAGGGTGTGCGGGAGGTCACTCCAAACCGCCGTGAACTCCGGCCGATGACTGACAATCATCAGGAGCGGGAGAGAGGCTGCCCCTTCCGCCAATGCAGCGAGCAGCTCGAGCGAAGTTGGGTCCGCCCAGTGAACATCCTCAAAGATGAGCAGGAGCTGCCCACCGAGTGCCAAAGCCTCGACCTGCGTCGTCAGGATCGCCAGCGTCTTCGCTTTGACCTGCTGCGGCGTGAGGTCAGGGGAGAGCGCGCCCTTCGGGGGCAAGGCGAGAAGCGTCGCGAGAAATGGCGCGGCGGCCGTGGCACTGGTTCCCAACCGCCGCGTTAGCAGGGCATTCAGTTTTTGCCGCTGTGCCGCGGTCCCATCTTCGCGGCGGAACCCGGCGGTCCGCGCGAGTTCGCTGGCGAAAGGATGGAGCGCGGTCTGGGCGTGGAGCGGGGAACCCTGATATTCCAAGCGGGCGTGAGGCGAGGCGTCGAGCCGGGTTTTAAGCGCTTCGACCAGCCGCGACTTGCCGATCCCGGGCTCGCCGACAAGCAGGACGACCCGTCCTTGTCCGTCGGCGATTCCGGCCCACGCGTCGAGAAGTATGGCGAGCTCGCGTTCACGTCCGATCAGCGGCGCGACCTCCAGCCCGTGCAGCGCACCGAAGCGGCTCTCCGTCGAGCCGCTGCCCACGATGGCGTAGGCGCGGACAGAGGCGTTGTAGCCCTTGAGCACCAAGCCGTCTCGCTCGGAGAAGGCAAAGACCTGGCCCAAGAGACGCCGCGTACCCTCAGCGACAAGCACCTCTCCGGGCCCTGCGCATGCCTGAAGCCGAGCCGCAAGGTTCGGGGTATCGCCGGTAACAGAATGCTCCTGCGATGGCCCTGACCCCACTAAGTCGCCGACGACGACCAGGCCGGTGGCAATGCCGACCCGCGCCGCCAAACAGCTACCTTGGGGTGCCGGGAGCCCTCCAACCGCGCGTGTCACAGCGAGACCGGCGCGCACCGCCCGCTCGGCGTCATCTTCATGCGCATGTGGCCAGCCAAAATAGGCCAGCACGCCGTCGCCCATGAATTTGGCAATGTGGCCCCCAAAGCGGGTAATTTCACCTGTGCAGCAATTCTGATACCCTAGGATGATCTCGCGCATCTCCTCGGGATCGAGGCGAGCTGATAGGGCCGTTGAGCCGACGAGATCAGTGAACATCACGGTCAGCTGCCGACGCTCGCCACCCGACGGCGACACGACTGCCGACGTGTGTTCCGTGACTTGCGTGGACGCTTTCGCTTTATCGACCGGCGTTGGGGAGGATCTGTCTCTTAGCTCGGCAATCGCGTCCCAAAGTTTCCGGCGGTGTCCTACCGAACTAACCCCAATTTCCTTGAGGTCTTCGGCCGTTAACCGCAGGAGCACATCTGCCTCGACGTTGTTCTCACGAAAGGCCGTAACGTATTGCTGCAGCTCTAAGCCGCGCAGCCACTCCTCTATGTCCATGTCCCACCTCCCAGTGGAGACGCCGGAGGGCACCTTCGAACTGGCACAATACCATGATGGACGCGCGAGGTCGCCTATAATGACCGCCTATGGTGGCGCAAGTAACCGTTCCCTGAACCGACACCTCTGACCCCTAGTCAGACATTCCAGGCTCAAATTTTCTACCGGATAGCGGACCTTGAGCGGAACTCACCGCTTTGACCCGAAGCAGACTCTCGCAAACGGAGCCGTGCATGACAGCTTTGCGCCGCTTTTCGGTCGTTCAGGCAATCAAATTCGCTGACTAAAAGCAGACATTGCCGGAAGCAGACTTCTGGAAGGTGACATGCTTCGCGTCCGGCAATACGACTTCAAGCTTGGCTGGCTCCGACGACCTCATTGACGGTTGCCCAACCTTCAACGCGCTGGAAAGCGTGCAAGGCCGTTGAACACGTTGAACGGGCACGAGGGATCGCTGTCGGCGCAGCCACAAGTGGAACCGAGCATGCCAATGACCATCGAAGAAATCCGTTCGGCTCGGGCCGGCAATCTGCCCAAGCTGTGAACCAGCACCGAAGGCTGACCCCCCGTGCCAATCTACATTAACTGTATGATTCTAGCGGGAATTCAGGGTCTCAAGCGGGTCCGTATCGGTGCCGATGGTGACCCCCAACCTTTTCCATATTGTGTTGCGGAATCAATGTGTGGTGTTCTGGATGTAAGGGGGTCAACCCTCGGTGCTGATTCACAATCGACATCGCCGACCGAGTGACGGACGGCGTGACGAAGCGCCACCGGCCGGAGCGCCAATAGCGTCGTGAGGCCGGCCGGAACGGTCTCGCGCCAGACCTGCTTCACGATTCGAAGTGGACTGCTTCCAACTTGGATCGGGATGCGCCGCCAGATGAGTGGCGCACTTCCCGGCCGTTAAAAGACACCCAACTCGCGTTTGCCACGCGGCCGCCGAGGTGGGATGTTGTCGTGATCGTCAGGATGCGCGCAGGGCGCCTTCCGCGCTGCCTCAGCCGCAGCAAGATCCGCGGCGCTCGGCGGCGGATCATTGGGGTGGGCCGAGCAAGGTCTATCGTCGAACACAGGAATGCAGTCGGCCTCAAGTTGTTTGATGATCACGCGGGCAGCTGCTCTTCCGACTTGCTGACCGAACTCGTGGTCGGTGCGCCAATGGATGCCCGCCCATATTCGAGCCTCGCCAATGTTATCACACAGCTTGTCGAGTTGCGTAGCCGCATACTCGTCCCGGAAGAAGTACTTCAAGATGGCGCTGGCGGCCGCGCTGTAGGTGCTGTGACCAGACGGGTATGCCGGATGCCGAGGGGTGCCCGGCGTAGGGCATGGGCAGCCGCGGAGTGCTCCGTTGCCCGTGCCGCGATTGCCAACGACGTGGTCATACATGACGGAAACCGTATGGTCGTACTCCCACGGCCGTTGCCGAAAACTCACGGCCGGACCGGCAGCCCACTTGTAATGCCAAGCGGCGGCCAGAGCCGCGTAGATCGTAAGGTCGAGGGCCAGCCCAATTCGGGCTTGGCGCGGAGGGGAGATCTCCGGCCGGTAGAATAGGAACCAATTCAGCGCATGGCGGTGCAGCAGGCCAGGCGACTCAATCTCGAACATTCGCGCCAGCTCGCGCCCGGTCGTGACGACCGTCTTCGGCAAACGTGTAATCCGGCTGTCTTGAATGGTCGGATAGTCAACCCTGTACTGGGGTCTGGCCGGCGTTCCATTGAAGATTGCCCCGAACGGCGGAGAGTGCAGGTTGATGAAATCGCTGACGTAGTTGGTTGGAAGAGGGTTGTCTCTTCGGGCTGCCAGGTTCTTGAGTTCGGCGATTTCGCCATCGAGGAAGGTCTTGTCACGAGGGTAGGCCGGAGCCTTCCCCACCTCCGCTTCTATGTCGGCCAGCGTTGGAACGCGCAGCTTGCTGTTGATCAGCCAATACGCCGCCGCGTACTCCACTTGAGGACCTGGCAGTTGGTACGGAGCGTTCGGGTTCGAAACACCTGCCCCAGTTGCGGGACATTCTCCAGCGAAAGAGTAATACGTCTCAACAAATCCCTCGTCCACGCCGGGTTCTAGATCCATCGTCATACTATATCCCCCAAGTTTAAACGTATAAACTTACACATTTACCCAACTAGCGCGAGTCATATTAAGGACTCAAACGAGCACTGTCGGGTTGGTTCCTACCTTTCGGCTAACGCTCGCCTGCCGCAAGAAAGTCGCCTCGGCACGTCGATGAGATCGGTGATGTCGGGCTCAGGCTCCTCGACCAGTGAGGAGATGATCTGTTTGGCTCCGAAGGGCTCGGCGAGCGTCGCGGCCAGGGTCATCACCTCGATGCCGAAGCCGGGGTCGACAGTTTCGATCCGGTCAGTCAGGAGACGGGTCAGACGTTTGACATCGCGCACTGGCACGGCGGTGCCGACGCGAATGGCCTCGATGCGGTTGTCGACGCGATGAAACAGCAGGTCCAACCGACGAGCGCCGAGCCCCTTGGCCTCAAGCGCCTCGCAGAGGGTTGCGACGAGCTTGCCGGTATAGCGGGCTATGGTCTCGGCGGCGCCGATCGGCTCGCCGAAGGCCCGGCGAACCTCGATGACCTCGGGAGAGCGGGCGGGCTCGAAGGGTTCGCTGCGCCGCCCCATGGCCTGGTCCTGGCGACGGCCGAGTTCGGCCCGAAGCGAAGGGTGAGAGAGGCGCGTGGTGCCGCCTCGACTTCGCCCACCCGCTCGAAGCCGAGCGTGAGCAGGCCTTCGACGATGTCGTGGGGAAGCCGCAGGGCGCCGATCGGAAGACCGCGCATAATCGCCGGGGCTTGCCCCACTGGCGCGACGAAGGTCGGCCGGGCTAGAAAACGTGCGCAGGCATGAGCGGCCCCCCAGGTATCCGCGACGGCGGCACGTGCCTCGATGCCGGAGGCTGCCATGCGCGACACCAGCCCCTCGATCATCGTGTCCTCCCCGCCATGCAGATGGTCGGCACCCGTTGTGTCGATGATGAGCCCGTCGGGCGGATCGGCCGCGACGATCGGGGCATAGCGGAGCGACCAGAGCGCCACTCTATCGAGGGCCTCGGCATCGGCGGCTGTATCCAGGTCGAAGCTCTGCAGGTTGGGCACCAGCACCTGCGCCTTGCTCGCTGGTATGCCCACGCGCAGGCCGGCCGCGCGTGCCGCCGCATCGGCGGCCAGCACGAGCCGCCGGTTTCCCTGCCGGCCGAGCATGATGACCGGGGTTTCAGCCGATGGCGCGGACTGGCCCATTGCGCGTCGCAGGCGATCGGTCGGCCAGGTCGGAAAATAGAGCGAGACGACCCTTGTCATCGCAGGCTTCCACTTCAAAATCGGCGCTTTCTCCCGCCCGCACCCGGATCAGTTCGAGCTGCCAGCGAGCGCGGCCGATACCGGGGACCGGCAAGGGACGGGAGGGTAGCGCGGTGACCCGCCAGCGGGTGACCGCGGCGGTTGGTTGTCCAAAATCGGTCGCTTCGGTTTGCCGTCGCCAACGGCGGATAGCGATGCCGATGGCGCCGGAGGTTTCGGCGGCCAGTTGCAGTCGGCGGGAGGCGGTCATGGAGAGACGTGCCAGTTCGGCAACGACGGCGCCTAGACCGCCATGGCGAAGCCCTTCTTCGAAGCAGGCGAGCACGGCGGCCTCGTCGCCGGCCTCGACATAGACGACGCGACCGGGCAGCAGCCCGGCTTGGGCGAGCGCAGGGGCAAAGAGGTCCTGCCGGGTGACGCACCAGAGCACCTTGCCCTTGGCGCGCGCTGCAATGCCGGCGGCAAAAAGCGCCGCCGCCGCCCCATCGATCGCCCCGTTGCGGCCGCCGGCAACCTCGTGCAGCGCCCCGAGCGCCAGCCCGCCTCCCGGCAAGACCTTGTCGATCGTGGGAACGCCGAAGGGAAGCGTGGCACGATTGCGCGCCGGCCCACCTTCGAGGCGCGCGATTCGCTCGCGAAGCGCGGCGATAGCAGGGCTGGCGGCCGGCTGACCCATGAACGAAACACTCTCAAACTGTCTTCCCAATGGATTTCGGGGCTGATATGTTCCTTATTTGTTCTCTTGGTGTCCGAGAGTCAATCCGACTCGTTGCGCCGCTCCGAGAGTTGATCCCAGACTCCCCCTGATCGAGGTGTGGTCTATCTTGATAATGCCGCAGGTGATGCAGGGACGGCGAAGTGGGCGAGCGAAGCGACAGGGACCAACAATTAGATGCGCCGCGGGAAGGGACGGCCATCCTTCGCAAGATCATCCATGTTGACATGGATGCCTTCTTCGCCTCGGTCGAACAGCGCGACAACCCGGACCTGCGCGGCAAGCCGGTGGCAGTCGGGGGCTCAGCGGCGCGCGGTGTGGTGGCCGCTGCGAGCTACGAGGCCAGAAAGTTCGGGGTGCGATCGGCCATGCCCTCGATTACCGCAAAACGAAAATGTCCCGAGCTGATCTTCGTGCCGCCGCGCTTTGACGCCTACCGGGCCGTCTCCCAGCAGATCCACGCGATATTCGCCGAGCATACGCCACTCATTGAACCGCTCTCGCTCGACGAGGCCTATCTCGACGTCACCGACAATCTGCCGGGCATCCCGGTCGCCACGACGATCGCGGAAATGATCCGCGCGAAAATCAAGGCCGAAACCGGCCTGACGGCCTCGGCTGGCGTCAGCTACAACAAATTCCTGGCAAAGCTCGCGTCCGGCCAGAACAAGCCCGACGGACTGTTCGTCATCACCCCGAAGCTGGGGCCGGCTTTTGTCGAGGCGTTGCCCGTGCGGAAATTTCACGGTGTTGGCCCGGCGACCGCTGACAAAATGGCTCGGCTCGGCATCGAGACCGGCGCCGACCTGCGGGCGCAGAGCCTGGCGTTCCTCAAGGAGAAGTTCGGGAAGGCGGGTCCGTACTATTACTGGATCGCCCGGGGCATCGACGAACGCCCGGTGCGGGCCGACCGCGAGCGCAAGTCCGTGGGAGCCGAGGACACCTTTGCGAGCGATTTGTTTGACCTCGAAAGTGCTCGCAAGGAGCTGGCGCCATTGGTCGGTAAGGTGTGGCGCTATTGCGAGGAAAGTTCGATCCAGGGTCGCACGGTGACATTGAAGGTGAAATTCGCCGACTTCCAGCAGATCACGCGCAGCCGCACGATCGGGGGCGTCATAGAGGCGGAGACAGACCTCGCGACTGTCGCCGGCACACTCCTCGAACAGTTGTTTCCGATCGCCAAGGGGATCCGCCTGCTCGGGGTGACGCTTTCGAATCTGAGCGGAACGCGGACCGAGGCCGATCGGCAGATGTCGTTGACGATCTAGGACTGGCTGCAGCTATCGGACTGCATTTCGGATCCGCTCTGTCAGCGTTTGTTCGACATCGAAATAGCCTTCCCAGGCGTCGGACTCCTGAGCCCGAGCGGCGGCAGTGAAAACGTCAAATGCGCTGGCACTTTTGAATGTCGGCAGTTCATCCCAGGTCACGGGTACGGCGCATGACCCACCGGATCGCGCCCGGGTCGACCACGGGCAAATTGCCGTGGCGCCCTGTCCGTTGCGCAGATAGTCGATGAACATGCGGCCCTTGCGTCTCGCCTTGCTCATATTCGCGACGAAGCGGGACGGATCGGTGCGGGCCAGCAGTTCGGCGAAGTCCTGGCAGAAGTTCTTGACTGCTTCCCAGTTGGCCTCGGGAACGAGCGGCACGACCACATGCACGCCCTTGCCACCGGACAGCAGTGGCCAGGATTGAAGGCCCAGAGCGTCCAGAACACCCCGAAGGTCGAGCGCGGCCTGCTTGACGTCACCAAAGCCCAGGCCCTCATCGGGGTCGATGTCGAAGATTATCCGGTGCGGCAACTCAGGCTGCTGGCGCAGGCTTCCCCAGACGTGGAATTCGAGCACGTTCATTTGGACGCCAGCGATCAGCCCAGCCAGGTCGTCGACCCAAAGAATACGGCTCTCCTTGCCGGACATCGTCTCCAACTGGCCGTCATGGATGGCCTTCGGCATGCCAGGCAGCTTGTGCTTCTGAAAAAAGGTCTGCTGCAGGTCGCCGTCGGTATCGCGCACCAGCGAAAGGGGCCGATCCTGGATATGCGGCAGCATTCTCTCGGCAACCGCGGCGTAGTAGGCGGCGAGCGTCGCCTTCGTAACCGCAGTGCCGGGATACATCAGCTTGTCGGGATGGGTCAGGGTCACGCCAACCGCGCGGGCGATCTCCTTGCCCATAGCGGGATCCAGATTGGCCGTGGCGGCGGATGCGACGGTCTTGGGCGTTTCCATCACCACCTGGTCGGCGCGCTTGTCTTCGCGCATACTTTGGAAGCTCGGGTGACGCAGGCTGCCGTCCGGTGTCACCTCGGAATAGGTGACTTCGGCGACGAGTTCGGGATTCACCCACCTGGCGCGGCGCGCGATGTCGCGCGGCACGGATGCGAAGGCGGGCTTATCCAGAGGCCGCTTCTCCAACTGCGCGAGTATGGATTTGCGCATCGCCTCGGTGAACCCGGTGCCGACGCGGCCGCGGTAGATCAGCTTGCCGTTTTCGTAAGTGCCTAGGATCAGCGAGGCCATGCCACGGCCGGTGTCGCTTGGGCGGTAGCCACCGACCACGAATTCCTGTCGTTTCGTGCACTTGATCTTGAGCCAACTGGCGGTGCGGTCGCCGACATAGCGACTGTCCGCGCGCTTGGCGATGATACCCTCGTGGCCGCCGGCGCACATGGTGTCGAAGATCTTCTTGCCGTTGTCGGCGATATGGCTGGAAAACTGCAGGCTGTCGTCCGGGTCCCTCTCGCCCAGCAGTTCCGCAAGCCGTTCCTTGCGCTCGAGCAGGGGCCGGCTGGACAGATCCTCGCCGTTCAATTCCAGCAGGTCGAAGGCATAGAACTTGAGTGGCATGCCCGCGGCGATGCCGGTCTTCAGCATCGAGAAGTTGGTGCGGCCCTTGCTGTCGATGGCCACGATCTCGCCGTCGATCAGAGCTGAGCCCTTGGTGAGTGCCTGAAGTGGCGGCAGGATCACCTTGAACTGGCGGGTCCAGTCGTGGCCGTTGCGCGTGTAGACGACAACCTCCGAGCCCGAGATAGCGACCTGGGCGCGATAGCCGTCGAACTTCATTTCGAAGAGCCAATTGGCACCGACCGGTATGTCGTCGGTCAGCGTGCAGAGTTGGAACGGACGAAACTGCGGTAGGGGGTATTTCGGGGTAGATTCTGAGTCCCTGCGCCGTGCGCGCTTTTTGGGGAGGCCAGCCTCTACGGCCGACATGGGGAGCCCGAATACATAGTACGATTCAATACTCTGCCCTGGGTTTAAGTTCCACACTGCGCGCCGATGAATTGAACCGGAAGAGTCTGGGCGCGTTGTTGGGAATTGGAACGCAATCCTTGGAGGAAGAAATGGCTACGACTCAAACAACTCGCGGGCGCAGCCAGGACCGCGCGAAGGTCGCTGGTGGGCAGGATCACGAAGTGAAGTACGAGGCGGGCAAGACTGGCGCCAGCAAGGCGGACGTCAAGTCGGCCGTGAAATCGGTCGGCAACAGTCGCAAGAAGGTTGAGGACAAGCTCGGCAAGAAGTGAGCCACGGCGGCCGTAGGGCAGATGGTCCGCATCGCCACCTTCAATGTGAACGGCGTCAATGGCCGGCTGCCCGTGCTCCTCAAGTGGCTCACGGCGACCACGTACGACATCGTCTGCCTCCAGGAACTGAAAACGTCCGATGAGAAGTTTCCGGCCGAGGCCATTCGCGAGGCAGGATACGGCGCGATCTGGCATGGCCAGAAATCCTACAACGGCGTGGCCATTTTATCTCGCGGGACGGACCCGGTCGAACGCCGGCGCGGTCTGCCAGGCGATCCAGATGATAGCCACAGCCGCTACATCGAGGCCGGCGTGGACGGGCTCGTCGTCGGCTGCCTTTACCTGCCAAATGGTAATCCAGCACCTGGTCCCAAGTTCGACTATAAGCTGCGCTGGTTCGACCGACTGATCAGCTACGGCCAAGACCTGCTCAAAGCGGGCGCGCCGACTGTGCTGTGCGGAGACTACAATGTCGTTCCGACTCCAATTGATGCGGTCGCGCCGCGACGATGGCTTGGGGATGCGGTTTACTTCCCCGAAAGCCGGCAAGCCTATGCCGGGATGCTTGAGGATGGGTGGATCGATGCGGTCCGGCGCATCCATCCGGAGAAGGGCGTCTACACCTATTGGAATTTCTCCTTCGGCGGCGGCTACGACAGGAGTTCTGGCTTGCGAATGGACCATCTGCTTGTCAGTCCCTCGTTGTCGCCCCGCCTCCGCAATGCCGGGGTGGATGTTGAGACGCGAGGGTGGGAGAAGCCGAGCGACCATGCGCCGGCATGGATCGATCTCGATTGAGCATCGACGAACAACCGCGAGGCGGGATGAGGCACTGACCAAAGTTTGAATACAAATTCTGGTCACAACGAGGTTGTCGATTGCTACTGACCAATTTTTATATATAATCTTCGGTCAGAAAGGCGGCCCAGATGCCAGACCCGACGTCCGACACGCTCGATCGCATTCACGACCGGATCATCCAGGCGGCGCCGGCTGGCGTATGGTCGCGCGCCGACTTTCTCGACATCGGCACACCGAATGCCGTTGAGAAGGCGCTGCAACGGCTCACACTGCGGGGCGACATTCGCCGGCCCCATCGCGGCCTCTATGACAAGCCCAGCGTCAGCAAGCTCACCGGCAAGATGGTGTTTCCGCCCCGGTCCTCGTTCGTCGACGCCATTGCCCGGCGCGACAAGCTGCGCGTCCTCGTCGACGGAATGACCGCCGCGAACGACCTCGGCCTGACGACAGCCGTCCCGGCGCGCTCAACGATCTATGCCGACACCTATCCGCGAACAATCGAGATCGAGGCAAGCGCCGGCGATCCGAAGGCGGTCCGGCCTGTCATCTACAAGCTTGATTTCAAGCGCATCGCGGCCAAGACGGCGTTTTGGGCTGGCCGGCCGGCCATGCGCGTGGTCCAAGCGCTCACATGGTTTCGGGACGAACGATCGAGCTTCGACGCGGCCATCAACGGGATCGTCCGGGATCTGTCACGCAATCCCGATCGGGACAAGATCGCACAGGACCTCCGCAACAACATTCATGCGGTCCCCGCGTGGATGTATCCACTGGTCGAGACAATCACGCGCAGAATCGCCGAGGATCAAACCGAAGGCGCGCCGGAGCCAGAACGCGCGAAGGGCGATCATGCAGAAGACGTTCATTGAGATCCTGCACTCGAGCATCGACGAACGCCGTACGCTCTTCGAGACAGTCGCCGCCCACTTGGGCACCCAGGCGGCAAATATCGAAAAGGACCTTTACGTCTGCTGGGTGCTCGACTTTCTGTTCAACCGCCGGCCGAACGATCCGGTTGGTCTGTATTTCAAGGGCGGCACCAGCCTGAGCAAGGCGTATGGGCTGGTCCGCCGATTTTCAGAGGATATCGACATCGGCATATACAAAGCCGATCTGCACGTCCCGCTTGAAGCCGACATCGCCGCCCTGCCCTCCGTCAATCGGCAGCAACGCGCGCTCGCCGAGAAAGTCGACGAGGCCGCGCGGCAATATATCTCCGGACCGCTCAGAGAACTGCTGATCAAGGAGCTCGCCGTCGTGGAACAGGCGGCCGAGCGTCCTGGTCATTTCTCGCTGGGCTTCGGCTTTGATCTTTACCGCAACAAGGAAGCGCTCGACATCCTGGTGCTTGGCTACAAGAGCGTCTTCGAGGCCGAAGGCAGCTATGTGCAGGCGGCCGTTCGCATCGAAGGCGGCGCGCGACCCGATCCCGAACCCGCCGAGCCGCGCGAGATCGTGCCCTACATCGCTGCCGAGATGCCGGAAGAGCCGAGCCTCACCGTTCAGAACGTGACGACGGTGAGGCCTGAGCGGACGTTCTGGGAAAAGGTGCTGATCTTGCATGCGATGACCGAGATGACGGAGAAGCGGCGTCACGATGCCAATCCGGAACGGCCCGTGCCCGATCTCAATCGGTACTCGCGTCACTACTACGACGTCCATCAGATCTGGACGCACCCCGACTACGGTGTCGCAACGGCATCCATGCGCGAACTTGCCGAGGCGTGCCGACAGCACAAGGAGCTGATGTTTCGCGCGCCCGATCATCGTTACGATCGCGCGATACCGGGCAGCTATCGCCTCATTCCGACGGAAGACATGCGAACCAAGCTTGCAGCGGACTACCGGCGGATGTCGGCGATGATTTTCGGAACGCCGCCAGCTTTCGCCGAGGTCATGGCGAGCATCGAGGCGCTCGAGCAATATCTCAACGTCGCGCCTGCCAATGGCGGGGCACCATGAGCGCCGCGCCCTTTGCCAGCGTCGAACCTCCTGCGCCAAACATGACCCGATGTCGGTTGGCAACTCGCGCACATTAGCCGCCGTCCGTTCTGTGTCTCAATAGCGTGCGCTCCTCTTTGGCCGAATTCACCCCAAACTGCAGTTCGCAGGACTTTCTCCTGCCGGTTCCTATGTCGACCTCAACGGCAGAAGCAAACTACCGGACTCCAGCTCTGCTTCAGACTGCATGGCTCACATTACAACGACGCGACGGGGTCAATCCTTTTGGATGATGCCGGCGATGAGGCGGTTCATCTCTGACCCGTTCTTGAAGTAGTCGAGCAGGTAATTGCGAGCCTGCTTGTTCAACTCCCGCGAGCCCACCGCCGAGGCCCAGGCCAACCAGTCGGAACGACCTTCGCGCAGATAGGTCTCCCGCATCTCCGGAAGCCCGTGACGATGATCGGCAATCTCGAGGATCTTCGCCCTCGTGATGTCGGTGGCATTGGGGTGGCGGCTGAGACTGACGATGATTTCAGCGGCCGCTTCCGTATCGAGCAGATAAGCCTCTAGCATCATCCCAAACCAGAATAGCTGGTACTCGCTCACGTGGGGATCCCGGGCGATGACGCCGAGTACGACCTTGGCTACCGCCTCCTTGTCCGGCACCTCGCTGCAGAGACCGTAGAAGTTTTTGGCCAGATGCGGAAAACCTTCGGCGAACTGCCCTAGATGTTCCTGAAGGCGTCCGACATGGTCACGCATCACAACCATGATGAGTTCGGCGTCGTCCTCAGTGAGATCGCCGGCAGCGAGGAGTGAGACCACGTACTCGACCTCATCGGCGTCCAGCGGCGGGTTGCCCTCGTCGTCGTCCATATCCTCGTCGCTATAATGAGAGACGATTAGGTGCCGGCGACGCCGAAGCAGGCGCTTCTTTAGCTCGCTCAGCTGGTCCTCGGCTTGGTCCGTAAGCGGCATTCCCCCAGTCCTGGTCTTGCTGCCGTTGACCGTGAGCCCCTTGAGCCCGAGGAGCCGCTGCACCTCAGCGAAGTCCCCTCTCAGCGCACCCATGTCATCGCCAAACAGATAGACGTCGTCCATGAAGCGCAGGATAGTCGGTGCCCGCACGGTGGCCGCAGCCTCGACGAACCGCAGGTAATCGTTGCCGATCATCTTCGTGGGATAGAGGCCCTGTGGAAGGCAATCGAGCGACCGCCCGGCGTTAATCTCCCGCAGGAACTTGCCGAAGGCCGCTAGATCCGCGGGGTCCGCGGGCTTAAGGGCAGCGAACCACGCATGGAGATCGTGGTGGTAGACGCTATTGAAATATGCCGACACATCGAAGTAAATGAACTCTTCCGAGAAGATGTTTGCCTTCCACACCGCCCGCTTAAAATCCGAATAACTGCGGGATGGTGATAGTGGCCGCCCATCCTCGAAACGGTATCCGAAATGAGTTCGTCCAGCCCCGAATGGCTTACGGAACCTCCCCCGGTTCTTGTGGATCAGGTGGTAGAGATAAAACTCAGCGACCGCGTCCAGCTTCACTGTCCGGCGCAGGTGCAGTTCGTCTTTGTTAGCATAGACGCGCCGCTGCGGCAGGAACGAGCCGGAGCCCGCCGCAAGGCCTTCAGCGTACTGCACTAGCTCGTCCGCACCTTGCTCCACCAATACCTTGTTGGTTGTGAGCGGAAAGAGGGTCCTCGGCAGATCCTCCAGATAGAAGTCACGCGCGGTGTAATTTGGCGGGCTTGTGCGTCTCGCGGCCATCCTATCCACCCCCGGAGGTCTGGTGCGCTCGGACCCGCGGCGACCTCGTGAACCATAACAGAAGCATGCGGTAGAGCGCTAACTGGGCGCATAAATCCTTTCGGCCCGAGCGCCACTGTCGCAGTAGCTGCGAGAGACCTGGCCGGGCAAGATCACTCAGCGGTAGGCGCTGCGTCTTCAGGAGCCGATGCTTGGCCAGGTGAAGCCAAGGGACGGTCTAGAGCATCACTTGCTACCTTCTTCTCTGGATCGAAAGGACGCCGCAGCAGAACGGGCCGTTCGACCTGTACCGCCTTTCCAAAAGCGAGAAACTCAAGAAATCGCAGATTCGGAATGATCTTTACGTGCTCCTGGCTGAATACACTTTCTAGAAAGCTCAGGCTAGTCTGGTCGATGAGTGAGTGAGCAAAGAACGTATTGCATTGAGATAGGATCGTCTTGCTGACCAAAGCGGTTCTCTGACTGACAACTAACAGACCAACTCCGTACTTGCGGCCCTGGAGGGCAATCTGCCCGATTTTATAGACCACATATTGGGTGTTGGCGTCGAACCCGGCTCCAAACGTTTCTGGAATGATCGTGTGAGCTTCTTCGAGCACGAGAAGAATCTGCCGAGCTCTTCGATTGGCCCGTGCCCATTCCATGATGCTCGTGAGAAATACCTCCGTGACCCGAACGCTTGCGCGAGAGCTCGAGAGCTCCGACAGTTCGAGGATCGCAAGTTGGTTCTCATCGCTCTTGAGGAACACGTCGATCGCCTTAGTTACCCCAGCGCGAATCTTTTTGAGAAACGCCTCAAGCTCCTTTTTCTCGTCCGGCGCTCCGAACTTGCCAGTGTCGACGGCGAACAGCTTCGCGTCGAACTCCTCCACAACATTCGTGTCAAGTGCCGGAAAAGTGGGTTTGAGGTCAGCCAGGCGGTGTCGATACTCGCCGGTAAAGTCAACGCAGAAAACCTTCGCGCCTTTGGCAACCGCCTGTTGGATAACGGTTAGGGCGAGCTCGGTCTTGCCGGTGCCGGTCACGCCTAGAATTGCCGTATGATAGGTGATCAGATCATCGATGTTCACGGCTACCCCGATGTCTGTGGAAGGTACCGTTCCCACAACGAACTGCCGCTCGGTGAGCTCTGTGGCCGGAAAGGTCATCCCTGAAGCACGGAATACCGGCATATTCATCGTGGGAAGCCAAGGATACTTCGTGAACCCCTTTTCCTTGGCGTATGCTCCAAGCTGAACCGCCCTAACGATATGCGTCCCACGCGGATTCTGATCGAACGTCTCTTCAGCCGTATGTGCTTCAACGATCTGATAGAAGATTTGCTCGCCTCGGATTCGGGTGAAGACAACCTCTCCCTCAGCCAAGTCGAGGTTTTCTAAAGATTCGAAGTAGATGCTCCCGATGGAGGACCGCTCAACCGTGAACCCAGCGATCTCAGCTCCTGCGGCGCCGCTAAGCTTGGCGATGAACTCTTGGGTTTTTTCCAGGTCGTGGCTTTCATGGACACAGCCCGCGCTGCTCGTGATGCGCGCCTGCTGTGCGACCTCCGCGACACAGATGCCGGTTCCGATAATCTCGGTTCCTTGCACCTGCGTGAAGAGCGCCAGAAGGAACCTCTGGTCTCCATCTGGCATCACGGCGATATGGAGTTGCCCTGGCTTCCATGTACTTACCTTCCGAAGCTTCACCCTTATGATATTCGGATGATCGACGCGGTCGATGGCACCGATCTGCGGAGCTTCAGCTGCAGCATCCAAGTCAGTCTTGAGCTGGCGATAGAGGCTGGCGGCAACCTCAACAGGCTTGACGTACACCATAATGCCCCAGAGCACGAAAAGCGCAGCCATCGTGCCGGGCTCTCCTGAGAACCCTCCAATGATGCCCAGGAGCGCCGGTGCGACGTAGAGAATCTCACCTCGACCGGCCGTGTCGCAGACGCGATAAAGGAGTCTTCCGAACGGATCGAGGGGACTTACATCCGCTCGCACCATTGCAACGAAGCTCGCGAGCCCGACGAGTCCTGCCCAAGCAAGCCCCGCGTATCTAAGAACACTGAGCGACGAGACAGCCGACGTAACCGCAGAGTCAGCGGTGATGAGGAGGACGGCCGCAGTGACCGCATTAGCGAACGTATCCCGTGGGGGCCGAAACCACGGCGACGACAGCAAGCTGAATAGCCAGAGGCTGAAGCCGCTGAGAAGCCACAGGCTTTCTAAGCTGCTGTTGGGGAGCCAAAGCCCTGTAGTGAGACGGAAAGCTACATAGAATATCGCGAAGTTTAGCGCGACAATGAGAGCCCGTTGCCCGAGCTGTGGGTAGTCCTTCACACCATCTCCCCCAAGAGCTGCAAGACGATTCTAAAGCGTACTTTCGTTTTTGTCAGGAGCTCTGATCATCCAGGCTCGTATAGATAGGTGGGCGATCAATGGGCTTGCCAATCGTTGATGGAGCGTCCATCGGGCGGTCCATCGTCCACCTGCGGTAGCCCTATAGCTTTCAGTCGTCCACTCAGGCGTTTACCACGGGCCCTGCTCCGGTTTAACATGAGTCTCTTCACAGAAACGGACTTTTATTCCGGTCACCAGCCCTGGTTGTTACGAACTTCCGCTTTTGCGACAACGAAGAGAGAAAGAAACTCGCGTTTGCGTCAAATGCGTGAATTCGACATCACGGGTTCCAATCGGCGCGGACACCAGGCTCCACCCACCGCACCGTGCCAGGGGTCATATAGACCAACGCGCCGCGGCTCGCGCCGGTTGTTCTCAAGTAGTCCTCGAGTTGGCCCGCGTGAATTCGCATGTCTTCTTCCGTCGGCGCGATGTCACTTTTCCAGTCGAGAACGACCGCGGCGCGACCGTTGTCCAATGCGACGGCATCAATCCGCCCGGCAAGCGCTGTGGGTTCGCTCGCATCGGCGAGCAACGCGTAGATCGGCCATTCTGGAACGAGATGCGGTCGCAGGGCGGCGACCTCCGGGAGATGCAGGGCTCGCCAGGCCGTCGAGGCGATTTCCTCGGCTTCGGGAACACCGGCCTCGTCTTCGCGATCGACCACCAGCTCTGCGATAAGCTCCTGGGCGCGATCGGCGATCCCGACGAGGTCTTCACCAAGTTCGCCAGTCAGGACCTCCTCCATGAGCTTGTGCAAGACAAGTCCTCGGACACGTCCTGCACCGATCGGCGGCCCCGTCTCCGGAGCGTCGCCGGAGTCGATCGCGATCGCTTCGATCATAGGAACGCGATCAGGATCCTGATTGCTCGGCTGAAGCCACGTGAGCGGGACGGCGGCAGCGGCGATGGCGGCGCGCTCTGTCTCGAATATGTGCCGCGGCTGTCCGTTTGGCAGATCGGCCGCGGCAGGGCGCGGTGCCGGTTCGAAACGCGCGAGATCCAGCAGCGGGAGGTCATTATGCACCAGGTCGACGATCCGCGCCCAAGATCTTTGCTCCGCTTGCGGCAGCTCCGGGACGACGAGGAGCTCCCGAGCGCGAGTACATGCGACATACCAAAGGCGCTCGCGTTCACGGGCAAGGCTTTCATCATCGGACGCGAGCGCCAGCAGAAGATCGGGCGGGACGACGTCGCCTATCACCCAGTGCAGCGTGTTATCGGACGCGCGATGCACGAACGGCTCGCGCGAGCGGAGCAAGGTGGCTGTGTTGACCGGAATCACCACCGGCCATTCCAGCCCCTTCGCGCTGTGGATGGTGATGATCTCGATGGCGTCGCCTTCGGCATCAACCCGGCCCTCGTTGGACGGAACCCCCTGACTCCAATCCCTGGTCATGTCACGGACGAACCGCTTGAGACCGGTGACGCCATAAGGCCGCGCCCGTTCGAGAAAGGCTTCTACGTTCGCAGCCGCGCGGGCGCTGCGATCACCTTCGCGCGCGGCAAGAATGGGTCGAACAGCCAGCCTCTCGGCTGCCTCGGCGAGCAGCAGCGCTGGTGTCGTCACTCTCGATTTCCATCTCAGGTCTTGCAGGATCGAAAGTGTCCGACGCGCAATCGGATGCGTGACGTCGCTCAGGTCGGTCAACAACGAGAATCGCGGAACCGCGTGCCGGCGATCGGGATTTTGGGGCAAAGCCGCGGTGATATCGAGGAGCTCTTCCTCGGTCAGCCCGACAAGCGGGCCTCGCATCAGCGCGCCGAAGGCCAGGCTGTCGCCGGCGTCGGCTAGCACACGAGCCAAGGCGAGCATATCCTGCACCTCCTGACGTCGGAACAGGCCCTTGCCCGCTTGGGACGCGATCGGCAGGCCTCGTTGTTCCAGGGCGCGTTCATAGCGCCAGAGTTCGGTGCCTGTCGGCGCAAGCAGGGCTATTCCGCCGGCGGTGAGCGGAACCATCACGTCGTCGTCGTCCCGAACGTGCAGATTGCCGACGAGCCGCATGCAGAGTTCAGCGACGGCTTCTGCCTCGGCATCGCGGATGTGCTCTGACCGCGAATTGGGTGGCACGTCGACGGTGATCCTGGCCGCACACGGAAGATCGTGGATGGGGGGATCGATGGTCGCGGTGAGCTCCACATAGCCAGGTTGCCCGGCACCAGAAAGTGGCGTCTCGAAGCAGCGGTTGACATAAGTAAGAATATCCGGCCGAGAGCGGAAGTTTGCGGTGATCTGGATGATGTTGTCCGACCAGCGCCGTTGGATTGCGGCACGCGCCTGCGCATAAGATCCGACATCGGCGCCGCGGAACCTGTAAATGGCCTGTTTCGGGTCGCCAACCATGAAGAGCGCCCCAGGCCTCAATACGCTGTCCTGCCATCGCGTCGCGCGATCTTCAGCGGCGATCAGAAACAGGATTTCGGACTGAATGGGGTCCGTGTCTTGGAACTCGTCCACGAAGATATGCCGGTAGCGAGTCCCGAGAGCGCGACGCACGGCATCGTGGTCGCGGACGAGGGCCCGCGCCCGCTCCAGAAGATCGTCGAAATCAAGGACGGCCGCGGCGCGTTTGAAGACGGCGTAGTCATCAAGCACCTCGTCGAGTTCATCGGACAGGCCTGCGACAAGTGCCGTGGCAATGCGGCCGAGCACCACTCGGTAGCAGTGGTCGACCCGGTCGAAGTGTTGGCCGGCTTCCTCGTTGAGCCGGCCGCCCAGATCCTTGCCGGCGACCTTCTCCCAGGCCGATTTCCGTCTTGGCCTGATTAGATCGAACGTGTTCTTCCGCATGCAGGAAAGTCGAATCGGATGGGCGAGCGCCCAGAGCCGGGGAAAATCGGGCGGCGTCTCAAAACTGCTGGCGTAAAAGTTTGCCAGCGTCTCGAGCTCGCCCAGCACCTCAAGCGTTTTGGGCTCGACGGGTTGAGCTGTTATCCAGCGCCGGAAATCCGCGACCGCTTCGACGAGGTCGATGTCCGGACGGCCGGTGAGGTCGGCAGGCAGCGCACGCGCATCACGATGCTTCAGACGAAAGCGCGCCAGTTCCTGAAGGGTCGAGACAACGCGGCGGGGATCTTCGCGGGACAAGACTGCGATCGGATCGCTTGGCCGCTCCGGACTGTTGAGCCGCCGTTTGAGCCATTGCTCGAATATGGAGTCAAACGCAGCGGCGGCCTGGACTGCATCGAGCATCTGCGCGCCTGGATCAATATCAGCCTCGACCGCGTAGCTTGAGATGATGATCTGGCAGAAAGCGTGGATCGTTGCGGTCGTAAGTTCGTCGAGTTTGGCAGCGGCGGCGGACATTGCGTGCCGCTGAGCCGCGTCGAGGCCATTGGGCAGAGCTTCCCGCAGTGGTGCCGGCACGCGTTCAGCCAGAAGTTCGTTGACGTAGCGATGGACGCGCACCGACAGCTGGCTGGCCGCCAGCTCAGTAAAAGTGATGGCCGCGATCTCACCGGGTTGGGCGCCGCGCGCAAGCAACATCGTCACGCGCCCCGCCATCAGGGCGGTCTTGCCGGTGCCAGCCGCCGCTTCGACAAGCAATGTCGAGTCAAGCTCGGTCAGTGCCCGCCGGCGCGCGGACCTGTCTGCCAGTTGGATCATCGGCAACTCCAGACGCGCGCAAAATCGTCGAAGGCGCGGCTCAGCGCCGACTGTTTGATCTGAAAGTACGTTGTCGGCGATGCTGGAAGCGCCAGCCGGAAGTCGTTCCAGTTCTCGCGCGCGTCCGGACCGGGCAAGGCCCTGCCCTGCCGCAAAAGGACACCGGCCGCCCTTACATGGTCTGCGATTTCGGCGATGGCCTGATCGATATCGGGCAGCTTATAGACCCGCGGCTCGCCGCCGCCGAGGTAGATGAGGCGGGCGACAACGCGCGGGTTGTCCGGCACGAGTTGGCGTGCCGCCAGCGCATAGATGACACGCTGGAGCTCGGCGCCGCCCCCGAGCACGATCTGATCGGCCTTCTTTGGCTCTGCACCGGTCTTGTAATCCGAAACGCGGACGGCGTTTCCTGTGGCGGTGATATCGAGCCGGTCGATGCTGCCTTTGACCCGAACAGTGGTTCCGGTGATTTCAACCGGCGCGGTCGGATCCCAAGGAAGATCGCTCGCCGCGGCAACTGCCTCGTCGGCACGGCCGAACGCCAGCTCGGTCCAGCTGCGAGTGCCCGGCTGGAACGTCTCGTCAAGCGTCAAGGCTTTGAGCGCCAGTTGGGCAGCGGCGTCCAAGGTGTGCCGCCACAGCAGCAATGGCGGCACGGATCGCTTTAGCGGCCACTCCGCACTGACCGTCGTCGCCGCCTCTGCCAGGGCGGCCTCGATCTCGTGCCGCACGGCGCGGGAATAGCCTGGCTTGGGCTCGAGCGTATCGACGGTCCGCTTGAGGAGCTCATGCACGAGATCGCCATAGGCACGCGCATCGAGTGTCAGCGGCTGATCGTCTTCGGGGACCGATCGCCAGCCCAACGCATAGCGCCACAGGAAAGCGAGCGGATCGCGTAGCATCAGACGCAGTGACGTCGCGGACTGAACCGCATCGATGGCGCGTGCGATGACTGGATGAGCGGCCCTCGTCCGACCATCATGGGCGGTGATCGCCGGATTTCGCCAGTCGCGCCAGCACGCATTAGCCGCCGCCAGCGCCGGCGAGCCATCGGCCTCGTCGGGCCGGGCGAGCAGACGATCGGCCTCGCTGAATGCGTGCGTCGGGATTCGCGCCCGCTTAAGCCCTTGAACACGGGCTCCTTGCGGCACGAGCGGACTGGCCGCGAGGAGGCCGCCTTGGGCATTCCGGCGGCTTCTCGACAGGATGCAGCCACCGGATGCCTGGGCAGTGATTACCTGGAACGCACGTCGGTCCTGCGCAGCGACAGGATCGGGATCGAGTGTGCCACGGGACAATACATGGCTTGGGATCAGCGGATCTTCCGCAGCGCGGCGCGGCCATGAGCGCGCGGTCATACCGAGCAGACGTACCCACCGGCGAGGTGCCGCGGCGAGATGACTTGCCGGACACCACACGGCACAGGCGCCGGGATCGCGACCGTCGGGTAAGCGAAGCTCCTGCAGTGAGAATTCCAGCGCCTGGGCAGGCGCGCGCCGGAGTGCCTCACTCCAGAGCACGCGAGCTGAGGTTTCCAGCAACATACTGCCAGCCTGCTCGGCCGCGGCCGGGCCGTTGGCCAGCATTTCGAGGACGGGCGTCAGGACGGGCCTCGGATCAATGCCGTCGGTTCGAACACGGCTCGCCTCGTCTAGTGCGCGAAGCCATTGATCGAGTTCGAAGAGCGCGGCGCCAGCTTGGAGTCCAAGCGCCCAATTCCGCGGCAAGTCTTGCAAGGCGCGACTCCGGCCCGCGGCGTGACTGAAGAGCCGGCGCACGCGATCCTGGCTGAGGCCATTCAACAGAACGTCGGCAAGTGCGCCACACGCCTGACCGTCGCGCGACGCCAGGGCCGGGACGCCGTGGGAGAAATGCAGCGGCAGGTCGGCGTCTGCTGCCAGGACGAGAAAGTGCTCGTCCCATTCCCCGGTCGAGGTGGCGCAAATCGCAATTTCTTCGGGTCTCGCCCGTCCGGATGCGATGAGCTCGCGCATCCAGCGTAGCGCTTCCACCACTTCAGCAGCAGGATTGGCGCAGGACACCATCTCCATAGCGACAGCTGTTGGGCGCTGGTCAGTAGTGATCTCGCCCGGGAACCAGCTGACGTCCGTGGCGCCAGTACTGTGCCAGGAGAGGGCCACCGTCTGATTGAGGGCCTGAAGCAGAGGGTGCCAAACCGGGGCGACGCTGACGACGCCGTCAAGCTCCACCGAACCTAGCACGGCCGTCGCATGGACGAGGCGCTCGAGCGCGGCGTCGCGAAGGTCGCGCGGCGTCAGCACGCCTCTGGGTAAGTTTGCGCGGACTCGCTGCTCGATCTCGGCAACATCCACCAGTCGGGCGCTGCGATCATCGCGAATCGGCAGCGACAGGTCGGCTTGCCAGATTTTGGCGAGCGTCCGTGCGACGGCGCGGATCATACCTGGAAGCTGCCGGATACTTTCTAACTCGGCAAACCCTCCGGCTTCGAGTGCAGCCCGGATGGCTGGATCGAGGTCCTCGGATCGGGCAGGTTGCCTAAAGCCGCCGGCCAAGCGGGCGGCCAGTTGCGGCATAGTGAAGATTTGCACGCCGGTTTCGCCGCGGCGCGCAGCAGCGATTCGGCGCATCCGGAAGGCGAGAGGCCCTTCAACGACCACGGTCCGGCGATTCATTGAACGGCCTTTGTTCCTCGAACGGGTAGTCGGTTATCGAAAATCTGGTCCTCGAAGTCCATAACAGCACTGTCGGGAGCCACAACAAAGAACGAACACCGAAATGGTCGTTCTCTCTGACATCAATACTTATGACGACCAATCTGCGAACTTCTCGGGTCCCCGCAGATCATCGCGTACGGGTCTGTTCTGAATCGATCCCATAGGAAGTCGCCGGAGAAGGCAATGAGCTCCCATCCAGGAGTAGCACCCCGACCGTGTCGTGGCCTCCGCCGGTGTTCAGCCCGCCGCCACCTTACCCGTGCCATCGAGTTCGAAGCTTACGCTACCGCCGTCGCCACCGCCGGAGGCGATGATTCCGCCGCCGCTACCTCCATTGTCACCGGCTCCGCCGTGCGATTGGAGGAATACGCCGTAGGCATCGTTCCCCTGCGTCTGGACCTGTCCGCTGAGATCGAAATCGATCTCCCCTCCGGATCCGCCAACGCCCCCGTTTCGGCCCTTGCCTTGGATCCCGCCGCCGCCGTCGCCAATTGCGCGATCATCGTCGTTGCGAACGTAGTAAAGGGTATGCGAATAACCCTTAGGGGCGTTCGCGAATCCCACCGTATTATAGCCTTGTTGCATCACGATGAGTTCTTGCCTTCACTCCTGCCCATCGTGGTCTTTGAGACTATCGCCGCCTATCGCATTAAGTGTCGTTGAATGAGGAGGGCAGCGTGAAGACAGGTAGATCGGGTATCAGAGATAATCGCGGAAGGGGAGTGGTTCACGAGTTCATCAGTGAGCACGCGGTTCGCGAGAGCCGCCTATCTGTTGTCTCGGCCTATTTCACGACCTTCGCTTATGATCGCCTCCGCACGACGTTGGACAGCGTTGCGCAGATGCGTTTCCTTTTCGGCGAGCCCAGATTCTTGAAGGATGCGGACAATGCAGGCCTCGTCCCGCCCGCCTTCTCGTTCGACGAGTCTGGGCTACGTCTCACCGAGCAAATTCGGCAGCGTGCTGCGGCGTTGCGCTGCGCCCAATGGGTTAGAGACCGGGTCGAGATACGGTCGGTCAAGCGTTCCGGTTTATTGCACGGAAAGCTGATCCACATTGACGACGGACGCCGCCCGCACGCTGTGCTCGGTAGTTCGAATTTCACGATGAATGGGCTCGGATTGGGCGAATCGGCGAACATCGAACTTAATCTGATCGTCGATAGCGACCGCGACCGAGAGGACCTGCTGACCTGGTTCGACGAGTTATGGAGCGACACCGGCCTGACCGAAGACGTGCGCGAGGAAGTGCTGCGCGCGCTCGAAGCCAGCTATGCTCATGCCGCTCCCGAGTTCGTTTATTTCAAGACGCTGCTCCACCTGTTCGGCGACTTCTTGACCAACCAAGCGGCCGAAGAAGCGCTGATCCAGCAGACGGCATTCGAGCAGACTGCAATCTGGCGCGCGTTGTTCGATTTCCAGCGCGACGGCCTGCGCGCCGTGCTCGCCAAGATCGAAAAGCACGGCGGCTGCATCCTTGCCGACAGCGTCGGCTTGGGCAAAACCTTCACTGCCCTGGCCGTCATCAAGTGGTTCGAGAAGCGCAACAAGAACGTGCTGGTGCTCTGCCCGAAGAAGCTACGGGAGAACTGGACCGATTATCTCGCGGCCAACAATAGCGAAATGAACCCGCTGCGCGAGGACAGGTTCGGTTACACTGTCCTGTCCCACACCGATCTTTCGCGCGGGAAAGGCCGGGTTGGCGACATTGATCTCGCAAGGATCGAATGGGGCAATTACGATCTCGTCGTCATCGACGAGTCCCACAACTTTCGAAGCGCATCCCGCAACAAGAGCCCAGGCGGACGCCGCAGCCGTTACGAGCGGTTGATGGACGATGTCATCATGGCCGGCCTCCGAACCAAGGTCCTGCTGCTCTCGGCCACGCCGGTGAACAATGATCTGGGCGATCTCAAGGCCCAACTGGACCTGATCTCTGCCGACAGGAGCGATGGTTTTGCGGACCTCGGCGTGCCAAATCTTGCTACGCTGATCGGCGGATCGCGGCGGTGCTTTACCGACTGGACGAAGAGCGGCAGTCGTGACGTTAGCCAACTCCTCAACAAGCTACCGCCCGCATTGTTCGGCTTGCTCGACGGTGTCACCATCGCGCGCTCGCGCAAGCACGTTGAGCGCCACTACGCCGCCTCGATTGAGCAGATCGGCGGATTTCCGAAACGGGCCGCACCCGAATCCGTCTTCGCCAACATCGATAACCAAGGCGGTTTTCCGGCGTTCGAGGAGGTGGATGCAGCAATAAGCAAGCTGGAACTGGCGCTCTATGGCCCGCTGACCTTTGTACTTCCACAGTATCGCGCCCTCTATGACAGGGGCGGCAATTTCGACCAGGCCAATCGCGAGAAATACCTCATCGCGATGATGAAGGTCGGCTTCCTCAAGCGGCTGGAAAGCTCCGTATGCTCGTTCCGTCAAACGATGGACCGCATGATGGCCCGCATCGACCAGCGGCTCGGCGATCTCGACAACTTTGATGCGACGGTGGCCATCGACGCGCCGGCGCCGGACGAGGTCGAGTTGGACGATGAGCTGGAAGAAGCCTTCGAGGTCGGCGGCGCGCTGAAATACAAACTCGCCCACATTCGCCGGGCAGATTGGAAAGCAGCGCTGCTGCGAGATCGCGACCGAATCGCCGCGCTCAGCGATGAAGCACGCAAGGTCACACCCGATCGCGACGCCAAGCTCGACCGGCTCAAGGACATCATCCGTGCCAAGGCCGCCAAGCCAAGCACCAACCGCGATGGCGAAGCCAACCGCAAGATCATCCTGTTCACGGCCTTCACCGACACCGCCCGCTATCTCTACGAGGAACTGCTTCCGCTGGCGCGTGAATGCGGGCTGGAAGCTGCACTGGTGACGGGAGACGGCTGCAAGGCGACTCTCGGTCGGGCGCGCTTTCAGGACGTGCTGGTCAACTTCGCGCCGCGCGCCAAGCGCCGTGCATCGATGCGAGGCGCAGAGACTGGCGGCGAAATCGATCTACTGATCGCCACGGACTGCATTTCCGAAGGTCAGAATCTCCAGGACGCCGACCTGTTGGTGAATGTGGATATTCACTGGAACCCCGTGCGCCTCATTCAGCGCTTCGGACGGATCGACCGGATCGGCAGCCGCAACGCCTCGATCCGCATGGTCAATTTCTGGCCGACCGAGGACCTCAACAAATACCTGCGCCTTAAGGATCGCGTGGAGGCTCGCATGGCGCTTGTCGATCTTTCGGCCACGGGGGACGACAATCTGCTCAATGTGCGCGCGGAGGCCGATGGCGACGCGCGCTGGCGCGATGACCAGTTGCTCCGGCTGAAAGATGAAGTGTTTGATCTAGAGGACGCCGGCGGCGGCGTGACGCTGGCCGATTTCGCGCTCGACGACTTCCGCGCCGACCTGCTTGGCTTCGCGCGCGCCAATGAGCAGGCGTTGCGCGACGCACCGCTGGGGCTACACGCGATCGTACCCAATGAGGTCGAGGACGGCACCATCGCCCCCGGCGTGATCTTCTGCCTCCGTCGTCGCCCACCTGATCCGAACCCGGCGCAGGCGAAGATCAACCCGCTTGATCCCCACTATCTTGTTCATGTGAAGGATGACGGCTCGGTCCGCCTAGGTTTCGGCCAGCCCAAGCCGATTCTGGAGGCGTATCGCGCGCTCTGTCTGGGACGGAGCGAGCACTTCGAAGCGCTGTGTAACGCCTTCGACGACGAGACCGATCATGGTGAGAAGATGGAGCGGTATGATGGGCTGATCCGCGCCGCCGTCGCCTCGATCGGCGAAACCTCGGTGACGCGCACCTTGGCGGCGCTCGCGGGCTCGCGCGGCGCACGCGTGCCCGACGGGGGTACGCAGGCCCGCGCCAGCCTGGACTATGACCTCATCACCTGGCTCATCGTTCGGCCGGCGGCGGGGGCGGCATGAGCCACGCTCCTGAACGTCTTGCTGCGATCCGCAACGCAGTTTCCGGGCTTGCTGGCGCGGACCTCGCGGACGCGGGTCGGGCGCTGCTCGACGCTATGGGCTATCGCAGCCCCAAGACGCTGGACGCCCCGGCTGTCCCGGCCCAGTTCCTTGCCGCGCTGGACATGGAGACCGCTCGTTTCGAGACGCTGAGCCGCTGGCGAGCCATGCATTTCCTGTTTCAGCTCACCGGAGACGAACTGCCCGCCCTGTCGCGCGGGGGCGATCCGGCAACTGGCGGGAGCTTCCAGCGCGGGGCGATCGACTCCTTCGTCTTCCTTGCCGTTGATCTGGACGACGGCGGCTGGTCGCGCCGCCAGCTCGTGGCGATCGTGCGCGCCGTCAATCGCGGGTTCGCGATGCCCGCGATCGTGCTGTTCCGCCATGGCAAGCAAGCGACTCTGACCGTGATCGACCGTCGCGCCAACCGGCGCGACGCCTCCCGCGACGTGGTCGGCGGACGGATCAGCCTGATCAAGGACATCGACCTCGCCCGACCCCATCGCGCCCATGTCGAGATCCTGGCCGACCTCTCGCTTGCCGCGCTAGCCCGACGCAAGGCTCCGTCCGATTTCCGTGCGCTTTATGATCTGTGGCTGGAAACGCTGTCGGCCGCCGAACTCAACAAGCGCTTCTATGAGGAGCTTGCCGACTGGTTCGCCTGGGCAAGCTCCAGCGCGCCGCTCACCTTCCCAAGGGGCCAGGGCTCCGGCGACGGCGCCAAGGAAATCGCGCTGATCCGACTGCTGACGCGTCTCATGTTCGTATGGTTTATCAAGGAGAAGGGGCTCGTCCCCGAAGCCCTGTTCGACGCGACCGCACTGGCGAAGCTGTTGACGGAGCCGCCCGCCGCGACGCCCGCTGGCCACGGCTATTATCTCGCCATCCTCCAGAACCTGTTCTTCGCCACCCTCAACACCGAGATGCTCGAACGGCGCTGGCGGCAAGACAAGGGCGGGCAGTCGAAGGATTACCTCGGCCACCACGTCTATCGCCACGCGGCTCTGTTTGCCGAGCCGGACAAGGCGCTGGAGGCCTTCGCCAGCGTGCCCTTTCTCAACGGCGGCTTGTTCGAATGCCTGGATAGCGAGATCGCGAGCGACGATCCGCGTGCGGGTCATGCCGAGCGCGAGCGCGATGGCCTGATCCTGCGCGTTGACGGCTTTTCCGATCAACCGGACAAGCAGCCGCGTATGCCCAACGCCTTGTTCTTCGGCGGCGCGAAGGGCGTCGATCTGTCCGGCTGGTTCGAGAAGGCCAAGGCGTCGCGCAACGTGCCCGGTCTGATCGATCTGTTCGAGCGCTACAAGTTCACAGTCGAGGAGAACACCCCGCTCGAAGAGGAAGCCGCTCTCGATCCCGAACTCCTGGGCAAGGTGTTCGAGAACCTGCTCGCCTCCTACAATGAGGACACCAAGACCACCGCCCGCAACAAGTCGGGCAGCTTTTACACCCCGCGCGAGGTGGTTGATTTCATGGTGGACGAGGCGCTGGTCGCCTGGCTGTTGCCGAAGCTGCCCAGCGAACTGGACTTAGCGGCCGCGCGGCCACGCGCGCCGGGGCTGGATTTCGGCACCTTGCCGGGGGAGCTTGACCTCAAGAGCCCTCTGCGCACACCATCCTCCGGACCTTCCGGGAAAGACGAAGCTCGCCTCCGCGCCCTGCTCGGCTTCGCCAGTCGTTCGCATGACTTCAGCCGCGACCAAGTGGACGCCCTGATCGCCGCCATCGAGAGCTGCAAGGCCATCGATCCTGCCGTGGGGTCGGGCGCCTTCCCGCTCGGCCTGCTGCAGAAGCTGGTCCACATGCTCGACGTGCTGGATCCCGGCGGGGAGAAATGGAAGGCGCGCAACCGGCTCTACTACGAGCGCCGTCTGGCCGAGGCCGAGGCCATTCCCGCTGCCAATGAACGCGCCGCCGAGATCGAGAAGGCCGAAGCTGCTCTCGCCGAATTCGACGCCAAATTCGAGAGTGGCCACTATCCCGATTACACTCGCAAGCTGTTCCTGATCGACCGCTGCCTGCATGGCGTGGATATTCAGCCGATCGCCGTGCAGATCGCCAAGCTGCGCTGCTTCATCAGCTTGGCGGTCGAGCAGAAGGAGAATCCTGATCGCCCCAATCGCGGCATCACGCCGTTGCCCAACCTGGAAGCCAAGTTCGTCGCCGCCAACACGCTGACCCCGCTGCACCGTCGCGGCCAGGTGGGGCTGGTGAGCCAAGACTTGCTCAAGAAGCAGCGGGCGCTGCGCGAGGCCAACCGCGCCTTCTTCGCCGCCGCCAACGGCGCGGCCAAACGGCGGGAGCAGCGCAGAATCAAGCTGTTGCGTGCGGAAATCGCCGACGAGGTGACACGAGACCACGCCTTCGTCGGCGACGACGCCAGGAGGCTCGCGTCTTGGGACCCGTTCGATCCCAACGCCTTCGCGCCCTTCTTCGATGGTGAATGGATGTTCGGGCTCGACGCCTCGGCCGACGAAGGCTGGTTCGACATCGCCTTCGCCAATCCGCCCTATATCCGGCAGGAGAAGATCGAGAGCTTTCGCGTTAACGATCAGCCCGTTATCGCCAAGGCCCAGCTCAAGGCCGATTACAAGACCTTCGCAGGCACCGCCGACATCTATGTCTATTTCTACGAACGCGCATTGCGGCTGCTGAAGCCGCAGGGCGCGCTCGCCTTTATCACTTCGAACAAGTGGTATCGACTGCCTTACGGTAAGGGCCTTCGTGAGTGGCTTGCCACCAACGCGCGTATCCTGAAGATCGTCGAATTCGGTGATGCGCCCGTGTTCGAGGCGATCGCCTATCCGACCATCCTCATCGGCACACGGAAGGCCGCACCGGGCAAGCCCAGCCCGAATGAAAGCGTCCGGGCGCTCAACTGGACTCCGGTCGAGGACGAAGACCCCAAGGAATCAGTCAAGAACTTCCCCGAACGGTTCGCGGCTGAAGCCTTTGAAATGCCTCAGACTGAGTTGGCTGACAGTTCTGACTGGCAGTTCATCCCGCGCTCGTCCGGCAAAATTCTGGCACGCCTTCGAACAACTCCGTTTGCCGTCCAGGACTTCACAGTCAATACCGTATATCGTGGAATTACGACCGGATACAACGACGCCTTCGAGCTCAATGAGGCAGAACGACTAGCCCTAGTCAAAGAGGACGACTCTTCAAGCGATCTCATAAAGCCTTTGTTGAAAGGGAAGGACCTGTCGCGCTGGACTACTCCAACGGCGAATAGGTGGATAATCTTTACTCGACGGGGTACTCGACTCAGGGACTACCCCGCTATCGAACGACATCTCTCTCAATTCCGGGACCGGCTGATGCCGAAACCAAAAGATTGGGTCGGGGCTTGGTCCGGCCGCAAGCCCGGAAGCTACGAGTGGTTTGAGATTCAAGACAACGTCGCGTATTGGCCGATATTCGAGAAAAGGAAGATCGTCTCCAACAAAGTTACGGACAAGCCTAATTTTTCAATTGATGTCGGTAAGTCATACCTTGCCAACACCGCATACTGTTTTGAGGCGACAGAGACAGATTTCGTCACAGGAGTTCTAAACTCCAGTACTCTACACTACGTAGCGAAGCGGGTCTTCGCTGATAAAGAAGGCGGATTCTATGAGGTGCAGCCCACCGCGCTCCTCAGTCTTCCGATTCCTCTCTGCAGAGAGGAGGAAAAGGAACTCCTGGTGGCCGCTGTGAGCGCTTTGGTTGCCGGGGCCGACCGCCCGCGTCTCGAAGCGTTGATCAACGCGTTCGTCTACGAGTTGTTTTTCGTAGAGGAACTGTACGCGCGGAACCTGCGCCCCTTCGCAGCGGCGCGCGAGGCTGGGCTGATGAACCTCGCCGCCCTCGAAGGCCTCGCCCTCGCCCGCGCCGCCGACGACTGGTCGCGCTGCCTCGCCGATCCCGCTCACTCTCTCTACGCCACCCTCTTCGACCTGCAATCCATCGACGCGGTCAGGATCATCGAAGGGCGGACGTGAAATGGCGCAGCCGGGGGGAGCAGACGCCGCGAGGATCGCGTCCATCGCTATTTCCGATTTCCGCGCCTTCCCCGCGCTGGCGCCGGCCGCCATCCCTCTTGATGGCAAGAACCTTTTGGCCTGGGGCGAGAACGGATCTGGCAAGTCCTCCATCTACCGTGCACTACGTGGTCTGTTCTCGGTGGAGGCGTTGGATATCTCGCCGATGCGCAATGTCTTCAGCAATCCGGCCGAGCCGAGCGTCAAGGCAACGCTGACCGACAAGACTGAACTGCATTGGTCGGCATTGAGGCATCCGACCGCCAATGTGCTTGATACGGCGCGAAGGTCGGCTTTTCTGAGCCATACACGACTGATCGAAATGAACACGGGCCGGACGGCGAACGACGCTCCGAACCTGTTCACCGTCGCTGTGGAAAAGCTCCTCGCCGACTACGAGGCGGCGGTGACAGGGGGACTCAGGCGAACCGTCGGCGAACTTTGGGCGGAAGTGAACACGGCCCTTGAGCGCCGCGTGCCGTACAGCAAGGGAACACGTCGTCCGCCGGATTTCGCCAAAAAAGTCAAAGACGCCTGCGACCAGTTCAATGAAGGGATGAATCAGGCGCTCGCGGCGCTGGAAGCCCATGCCAAATCCATCCTCCGCAAGCTGCTTGACGTTTTTCAGCCGGATGCGCTCGAACTGGTAGGCTTCACCTTCTTCGGCGTGACCTATGACGAAGAAGCGCGCGAACTCGGCAACCAGACGCTGACCGCCAGCGTCAAATTTCGGGACCATGCGCTACTGGCACCGCCCAATTTCCTGAACGAGGCGCGTCTCTCCGCGCTGGCGATCGCGACCTATCTTGCCGGTCGCCTCGCCTGCGTCCCGGGAAACGACAAGGCGCTGAAGCTGCTCGTGATCGACGATATGCTGATCAGCCTCGACTATTCGCACCGCAGGCCGGTGCTTGACGTGATCGCGGAATTGTTCAGGGGCTGGCAGATCATCCTGCTTACCCATGACCGCTTCTGGTTCGAACTCGCACGTGAGCAATTGTCGGGCGAGCCCTGGAAAGCAATTGAGATATACGAGAAACTCGATGCCGATGGCCTACTGCGCCCAGTAATTTGGGAGAGCCAGGACGATCTGGTCGCCGAGACGCTGAAACAGGCAGGCCGGTTCCTCGACAACAACCATCCCGCTGCCGCAGCGAACTATGCCCGCACGGCGTGCGAGTTGACGCTACGCCGCTATTGCCGCAACCACAACATCCCGTTCGGCTACACAGATGATCCGCAGAAGATCAAGCTGGAGGATCTGCTCCGGAAGGGCGAAGCGCATGCGAATGGCAATGCCGGCCGTGAGGCAGCCTTCAAGGGATTGAAGAAATACAAGAAGCTCATCCTCAATCCGCTTTCGCACAATCCCACGCAGCCCATCGTAAAGGCCGACGTGGCTGCCGCGATCGGGGCCGTCGAGGAGCTTGTGAAGGCATGCCGGAAGTGAGCGCCGCTGCGACTTGTCGTAGTGCTATGGCGTATCTGCTGCCCGTTCCGTCGTAAAACTCGTCGTCGATCAGCCGCATTATCCGACGGCTTTCGTCACCCAAATCCCCACGCCCGGTAGCGTCCTCGTCCCGTCACCTCCCGGATTGCGAGCTCGGCAACCAGGTCGAGCGCCGCGCGCTGGCTGATTTTCAACTCGGCCGCGATCAGTCCGGCCGACACCACCGGCCGCGCCAGCACCAGCTCGATCAGCGCCGGCAGGCTCGAGTTTTTGCGCCGGTTCCTCAGCCGGCGCTCCATCTGGCCTTTGGCCAGCGCCAGCCGGTCGAGTTCCTTCAGCCCGGCCGCTGCCGCTTCGGCGAAGGCGTCGAGGACGGCCAGCAGCCGGGTGCTCCGGACCGCGCTTTTGCGCCGCTCCCGCGGAACAATGCGCAGACCGGCATTGAGGCAAAAAAGATGCGAGCCGACCTTGCCGCGCTGCCTGAGCAGGCCGGCGACCAGCAGCGTGCCGAGCCAGTGCTGGTGCTGCAGCGGCTCGAAATCCTGCCAGGCCTCCCAGGCGATCGCCGCGGCCAGTACGGCCGGCATGTTTTTCACCTGGTCGACGACGGCGAGCCAGTCGGCCAGCCGCCGGTCCTCGTCCCAGTCGAGGTCGCGGATCAGCGGCCCGAGGCTGTCCGGCAAGCCCTCCCGCGTGATTGCCCCCTGCCCTGCCGCGTCAACATCCAGGCTTTCAGTCGCGCGCGGCGCCAGATTTTCGCCGGCGAGCAGCCGGCTGGAGCGGGCCAGCAG
>SAQG01000042.1 GCA_004020315.1 Mesorhizobium sp. | reverse complement strand
TCACAAACTCAAATCAACGGGAATCCTGAATCCCTTAAATCGCGACACGCTTTAGCGAAGCGCCCGCTGTACGGCCGGTTCAGCCCGCGCAATCAGTCTCGGCGCGCAATGATCCAGTCGGTTGCCGCCGCGAGATCGGCGACGGTTGCGGTCGGGCGCGGATCAAACCGTTTCTCATCACCCTGTCGGTATTTGCCTGTCCGCACCAGTAATGCGGCCGAAAGTCCTGCGCGCAGGGCGCCAGCTATATCGGCCTCGGCGTCGTCGCCAACCATGATCGCCTGATCCGGCGGACAGTCCATGCTTACCAGCGCCGACAGAAAGAATGCCGACGAGGGCTTGCCGAGAACGATTGCGCGCTTCAGGGAGGCAAATTCCAATGCCGCGACGAATGGCCCTGCATCGAGGCTGAGCCCGCCGTCGGCGTCCCGAAACGTCCGGTTGGTGGCAAGGGCCAGCAATTCGGCCCCCGCGCTCAGCTCGCGGAACGCGTCATTCAACGCCGCATATGTGAAGGCGTCGCCGGCATCGCCGACAATGACGGCGCGCTTGTCGCGATCCGGCAGTTCGTCAAAATCCGGCGCAAGGCCAGGGTTAACCAACAAGTGTGGCGCACAGCCATTGCGAAGCAGCCATTCGCGAGCAGCATGCGCCGGCGTGAAAACATCTGCCTTGGTAACGGTGAGTCCCATCGCCTCCAGACGTTCGAGAACCCCCTGTTTCGACGAGCGCGTGGTATTGCTTACGAAGCGTACGGCCAAACCGGCCTGGCGCAAACGCGCGACGGCGTCAATCCCGCGTGGTATGGCGGTCTCGCCATCATAGATGACGCCTGCGAGGTCCAGCAGTACACCCCTTGTCATCGGTCCAGCATGACACGAGTCCGTCATGCGTCAAATCCGGAACAAGGCCATCGTTGTTCCTTTTGAATCAGGGCGGGCAGGCGCACTCTATTAATCGACGGGTCACTACCACCATTCGGGGAAGGCCGTGCGTGCGGCCTCGGCCAGCGTCGCGATCTCCCCGTCGGGAACCGAGCTGTAAGGCCAGAGCAGTCGCGGGCCAAGCGGGGCCCAGCCGCCGGCCGCGGCCATCGCTTTGTCGAGCGCCGCATCGCTGACGTCATAGCGAGCGCGAAAAGGCAGTACGTGGGTGGCGAGAAAGGCCTGGATGCGCGTCTCGACCTCGGCAGCGGCTGCCGCATCGGTGCGGATTGTCTGCCACCACATCACGGCGCCCTTGGGGTTGAGGCAGGCAACATTGGAATAGCTGCCGTGGGCGCCTTGGGCAATTCCCGTCGCCAGCGTATGGCCGGGCACGAAGACCGAAAATCCCGGCAGTTCGCGGCGCATGTCGACGTACCAGCTGGCATCGCCGCCCGGCAGCTTGGCGCCGACCAGCGACGGCACGGCTGCACGCAGCCTCGCGATGCCTTGGAGCGTCAGGCGGCGCTTGGCGTGCGGTGGATTGTAGAGCACCAGCGGCATGTCAGGCGCAGTCTCGCAAAGACCGCCGACGAAGCGCATGATCTCGTCGTCGCTGGGCGGCCACCAGTCGGGCAAGGTGAATTGCACTGCCGCCGGGCGAAGCGCCGATACCCGCATCAGCCGCTCGCGCGCGACGCGCGGATTGGACTGGCTGATGCCGATCTGGAAGGGCAGGCGCGCGCGGCCGGCTATCGCGGCAACCAGGTCGCAAAGACGGTCGAACTCGGATTCGGTCTGGCAGTGGAATTCGCAGGCCGTGCCGTTGGAATAGATGCCATCGAGACCTGATGCGCAGAGCCGCGCGATCGTCTCTTCCGTCGCCTGCCAGTCGATTGCTCCGCGATCGTCGATGGCCAGCATCACCGCGCCCCAGACGCCGCGCGGCGCATGTGCGGGCAAGTGAGTCAGATGGTCGTCCGGTTCAGCGGGCACCGGTGATCTCGTGCTCGCGCCGGGTTTCGTTCGACGCAAAGGCGGCCTCGATGATGGCGATGATCTTGCGTCCATAGGCACCGTCGACCGGCACCGGCTTGTCGTCCGCAATGGCATCGCGCATCGCGCTCCATTCGCGCACCAGCGCGCGGTGCATCCAGTTCGGCTCGAACGAATCGGGCAGCTCGGTCCAGACCGTATCGCGCCCCAGCATCGTGCCGCGGTCCACGTCGATGCGCAGCGTTCCCTTTTCGCAGACCAGGTCCATGGCGTAGGTGGTCGCGCCATTGCGATAGCCGACGCTTTGCACCTGGCCGAGTCCACCGCCGGCGAAGCGCAGCCCGAGCAGGGCGGTATCGTCGGCTTCCTGGTCATGGAACTTGGCGCCGAGCATCGCGCTCACCGACACGACGTCGTCATCCATCAGCCAGACCAGGCGGTCGAGCGCATGAATGCCGGCCGTCAGCAGCATGCCGCCACCGGTTGTCTTGCGCAGATGCCAATCGCGGCGATTGTGCTCCATCCACAGCTTGATGATCCAGCTCGATCCGATGAGGGGCCGGCCGAGCGCTCCTTCCTCCAGCATTTGCCTGGCTGCCATGCAGGGCAGGGCGAAATGCATGAGTTGAGCGATCATCAGCTTCACGCCACCGGCGGCCACGGCGGCATTGATCGCATCGCAGGCCGCCGCCGTCGGCGCCATCGGCTTTTCCAGCATGATGTGCTTGCCGGCGTTTGCCGCGCCGATCGCCATTTCGGCATGGAGATGGTGAGGGCTGGCGATGAGGACAGCGTCAACATCGTTGTCGTCCAGCAGCTTGCGCCAGTCGGTATAGCCGCGACCACCGTGTTCTCTGGTGAAGCCGGCCAGGGCATCGTTATTCCCGCGGCTCGATGCGACGAGATGCAGGCCGTGCACTTCCTTGATTGCCCTTGCATGGGCCGCGCCGAAATCGCCCGCTCCGATAATGCCTATCCCAATCATCGTCCTGCCTTTTCATACGCGGCGTCGATCAGCGACATCGCCGCAACATAGTCATCGATCGAAATCGCCGGCGGGGCTTTTCGAGCCAGCCGGTCGAGCGTGTCGCTCATGGACAGGCGGTAGCGCGTCGCCGGCAATTCGATCGGCAACTCGACGATAGCGCCATCGTCTAGCGTCGCACAGACGGCGCGGTCGCCATAGTCGATGAGGGTCGCATTCGCACTGACGATGCGCCATTCGAAATCGCCGCCGGGGCGCATCGACGCGAAAGTGTATCCTGCCTCGACGATAAACAAGCCTCCGGCAGCGTCTTCCAGTACAACCAGCGCATGGTCCTCGACCGGGGCGCGGTGAATGCGATTCTCGATCGAAACGGCTTTCAGCCCAAGTCCGCCGGTTGCCAGGCTGAGCGCGGCGTCCACGCCGTGTATGCCGAGGTTCCTCAGTGCGCCGCCGCCACCGATCGCCGGATCCACGACCCAGGCGACACCGTCGGCCGCATAGCGCTCCGGCGGACCATTGACCAGCCGGAACTGGCAATGCGCAACCGCACCGGCGCGGCCTTGCTGGCGCAGCCGTTCAAAGGCAGTGACGGCCGGCCCAAACCGGTTGGGCAGGGGGAAACTGACAAAGGCCTGGTGCTGCCTTGCCAGGTTGCGCAGCGCGGTCAACGCTCCGGTGCTGCTCGCCGCCGGCTTTTCCAGGATCAGCGGTATGCCGGCTTCGATGACGGCACGCGCCCGCGCCGGTACTGTCGAAGGATGTCCCATCAGCAGGGCCACGTCCGGCGGGCTGGAAAGGATTTCCGCAAAATCCGCAATGAACGGCAAATGATGACGCATCGCGAAGGCGCGCGCATGCTCCGCGTCCTCATCCCAGATGCCGGCAATTTCGGCGCCACAACAGTGTGCAGCGTCAAGATGCATCTCGGCGTGCCAATGGCTTGAGCCGGCCAGGACAATCTTCATTTCGGTGTATCCTCTTGCTTGCAGGATATCCTACAAGTCGCTATGCTACAAGCATCGACCGCTTTGCAGCGCGCCACCGGACGCGATTGCAGCGGCGCTGGGAGCAAAATGCCGGAAGCCAAGTCGATCTCGGAACCCAAATCGATCGAGCCGCTGACTCGACCGCCGCTGCTTCACGTCAGCGTGCAGGAGAGCCTTAGGAACTATATCCAGAGCAACAAGCTCAAGGCGGGGGATCCCTTGCCTCCGGAGACGTTCCTGGCGCAACGGCTCGGCGTCGGCCGCAACTCGGTGCGGGAAGCGATCAAGGCGCTGGAGTCGATCGGCATTCTGGAGACGCGTCGCGGCATCGGCGTGTTCGTCAAGGAGTTCTCGTTCAAGCCCTTGCTGGATAACCTGGCATATGGCCTGCAGGATTCATTGCGCGACGTCGAGGAGCTGCGTGAGATCCGCCGCGTCCTTGAAACCGGCCTCATCGCCAAGACCATCGAAATGATCAGCGCCGAAGACATCGCTGCGCTGCGCCAGCTGACTGAAAGCATGCGGCGGCGCGCCGAGCGCCAGGAGAGCTTTGCCGAAGAGGACCAGCAATTCCATCAGCTGCTGTTCCGCTGCCAGAACAATCACATGCTGAGCGCGCTGATAGACATCTTCTGGGTGGCGTTCAACAAGGCCTCGAACTTCACCAGCCTCGACAATCCGACACCGCTGGCGACGTGGCGCGACCATCACGAGATCGTCGAGGCCGTCGCCGCCAAGGACGTCGACCGGGCGCGTCAGCGTCTCGACGACCACTACAGGGGGATTCAGCAAGTCATCGCGAAAAACCGAACCACCTGACTCAAAGCCGAACTACCTGACAATGCCAAGGGAGGAAAACCATGCGCATCAAGACCATAGCTCGTCATCTGGCCGTCACCGGCCTACTGCTCGGCGGCATCAGCCTGGCTACCAGCGTCCAGGCACAGGACGCCAAGACTATAACCGGGGGCTTCGACGTCGGCCCGGGAGGCTTTCCCAAGAACTTCAATCCGCTGGCTGCGACCGGCGGCTTTACCTGGCTCAGCACCTATTTTGAACCGCTGGTCATCTACAACGCCGAACTGACCGAACTCGAAGGCGATCTGGCCAAGGACTACAAGGTCAGCGACGACCAGCTGACCTATACGTTCAACCTTGTCCAAGAGACCTGGCACGACGGCAAGCCGTTCACATCCAAGGACGTCAAGTTTACGCTTGAGCTCGCCAGGAATAAAGCGTCCGGCAGTTTGTTTGCCGCGCGTCTCGGCGATATCGCCTCGGTCGACGCGCCGGACGATCGCACCGTGGTCGTCAAATTGTCGAAGCCCAACGGCTCCTTCCTGTCCATTCTCTCGCAGGTGATGATCCTGCCGGAGCATGCCCTGGCCGGGATGCCACCGGAGTCGCTGGCCACAAGCACCTGGTGGTCCACCACTCCTGTCGGCACCGGCCCCTTCAAGTTCAAGCGCTATGTCAGCGATCAGTATGTCGAGCTGGCCGCGGATGACGACTATCGCGGCGGCAAGCCGAAGGTCGATGTGCTCATCAATCGATATTTCGAGAGCCCGGCCGCCGCCGTTGCCGCGCTGCGCGCCGGCGAAATCCAGTTCACCTATGTCGAGCCCGACGATGCCATATCCTTCAAGAGCGACAGCAATTTCAAGGTGATCGAGGGCGCCTCCTATGTGGTCAACTATATCGGCCTCAACCAGAAGGTCGAGCTCTTCAAAGATCTTCGCGTCCGCCAGGCGATCATGTACGCGATCGATCGCAATGCCATTATCGAGAGCCTCTATGGCGGGGCGGCCAAACCGGCCAATTGCGGCTACGTCGCGCCGCATCTGCTTCCCGAAGGCCTCGAACCCTATGCCTACGATCCGGCAAAGGCCAAGGCTCTGCTTGCAGAGGCGGGCTGGGACAAGATCAATGGCGACAAGCCGATCACCTTGCTGACCTATTACGGCTCGCCGCAAGCGGCCAATGTGATGGCGGCCATCCAGTCGATGCTGACTGAGGTCGGGATCAATGTGGTGCCGCGCGTCGTCGATACGCCGACTTATAACGGCATCGTCTACAAGGAAGGTACGCCGGACTGGAACGCGTTTGCGATGGTCTATGCCGGCCTGCAGAACGGTCCGAATCCGGCTGGCATCAGCCCGGGTCTCAACAAGTCCCAAATCCCGCCGGCCGGCTTCAACACCATGCGCATCGAGTTCGACGATCTGAGCGCTGCATTGGACACTGCACTCGCCCAGACCGATCCGGCCAAGATCGATAAATCCTGGCAGGAAGTCTGCAAGGTGATGAACAAGGAATTGCCCTGGGCGACATTATGGGTGGCCAACCGCTATGGCGTCGCCTCCAACAAGCTCCGTGACTTTGTCTGGACGCCGGCGCCGGCCGGCGGTCCTTATGCGGCTCACCCGGAACGCTGGGATATCCAGTAACAACGCTGGCGGGCGACTCCAGTCCACCTGTAAGGGGCCGGCATGATGCCGGCTCCGCTCACCACTACGGGACAGCCAATGCTGAGTTTCATTGCCCGCCGCAGCGCTACAGGACTGTTGATGCTGGTCGCCCTTAGCGTTCTCATCTTCGTCCTTCTGCGACTGGCGCCCGGCGATCCGATTGACGCGTATATCAACCCGTCCAGCCCGATGTCTGCTTCCGACCTCGAAGTCCTGCGCGACCGGCTTGGGCTCGACCGGCCGCTTCCCGTGCAATACTTCGCCTGGCTTCGCGCTGCGCTCAGCGGCGACTTCGGCTATTCGATCCAACGCGGCGGCGTTGCCGTGCTGCCGCTGGTCATGGAGCGCGTCGGCCCAACCGCGCTGTTGATGGGCACGGGCCTGGCCATCGCCATCGTGCTCGGCATTTCCGCCGGAATCTTCAGTGCCGTCCGCCGTAATGCGCTGCCCGACATCGCGCTGTCGGTGGTTTCTTTCATCGGCATCTCCAGCCCGGCTTTTCTGACGGCACTCCTCGGGCTGTACTTTTTCTCGGTGCTGCTGCGCTGGGCGCCATCAGGCGGCATGCAGACCGCCGGCGCACCTTTTTCCATATCGGACGTGCTCGCGCATCTCGTCCTGCCCGCCTGCCTGCTGTCCATCGGACACGCCGCGCTGATCATGCGCTACATGCGCGCGTCACTGCTGGAAGTGCTCAACCAGGATTATGTGCGGACCGCGCGCGCCAAGGGAGTGCGCGAATTCTGGGTGATCATCAAGCACGCGACCCGCAATGCGCTTTTGCCTGTCATCACCCTGATCGGCTCGACGGTCGGCATCGCGATCGGCGGCGCCATCTTCCTCGAAAGCGTGTTCAACTGGCCGGGCATGGGCCTGCTGCTGGTCAACGCCGTTGGCACAAGGGATTACCCGGTGATCATGGGCGCCACCCTGGTAATCGGTATCTGCGTCATTCTGGTCAATCTCCTGACAGACGTCGTCTATGCCGTCGTCGACCCGCGCATTCAGGTGTCGTGATGACGATCACCGCGCCAGACCCGACAGTCGACCCGACAGCTGTGCCACAAACCAAAGGACCGCTCCGCCGCGCGCTCGACCGCTTCTTTGAGAATCGTGCGGCACGCGCCGGTCTGCTGATCGTCATCCCGATCCTGCTGGCGGTTTCGACCTATCCCCTGTGGTGGCCGTTCAGCCCCAATGCCATCGATCTCAGGGCGATCAATAAGGGACCGTCCGCCATTCATTGGCTGGGCAGCGACGGCGTCGGCCGCGACGTCATGGCCCGGCTGCTGCAAGGTGGGCGGATCTCGCTGCTGGTCGCCGTCTGCTCCGTCGCTATCTCAATCGTCATCGGCTTCCTGGTCGGCGCCGTCGCCAGTTTTGGCGGGCGTGTTGTCGACGGCACGGTGATGCGCTTCGTCGATCTCGCAATGACGCTGCCGCCGGTGATCTTCCTGCTCGTGCTCGCTTCGATCGCCGGCACCGGCATCGCGCCGACCATCCTGGTGATCTCGCTACTCTCATGGCCGGTGCTGTCGCGCATGGTGCGCGCCCGGCTGCTTGAGCTGCGCGAGCGTGACTTCGTCGTCGCTGCCCGCGGCATGGGGGCGGGGCTGCCGCATCTCCTGTTCCGTCACGGCCTGCCGAACTGCATAGACATTCTTGTCCTCTACGCCACGCTGCAGATCGCCAACGCCATTCTGCTCGAAGCCGGCCTTTCCTTCCTCGGCCTCGGCATCGCGCCGCCCGAAGCCAGCTGGGGCAACATGCTCAATCTCGCCCGCTCCACCGTGGTGCTCGAGCAGTATCCTTGGCAATGGATGTTTCCCGGTGCCGTGCTCGTGCTCACCGTCCTCGCCATCAACTTCATCGGCGATGGCCTGCGCGACGCATTCGACCCCCGTTCCGATCTCAACTGACCTGAAGGTTTTTCAAAATGCCCCTGTTTACCGGCGTCGTGCCACCTGTCGTCACCCCGCTCAATGCCGATTTCAGTGTCGACTTCCCGTCGTTCACGCGGACCATAGAAAACCTGCTCGACGGCGGCGTTCACGGGCTCTTCGTGCTCGGCTCGACCAGCGAGGTGGTCTTCCATGACGAGGCCGGCCGCAGGGCGATCCTCGACCATGCGGTCAAGGTCAACAATGGCCGCGTTCCGATCTTCGCCGGGGTCATCGATCCGACAACCGATCGTGTCATCAACCACGCCCGGATCGCCAGATCGGCCGGCGCCGACGCCGTTGTGGTCACCGCGCCATTTTATGCCCGCACCAGCCAGCCCGAGATCGGCGATCACTTCCGCTACATCAAGGACGCGGTCGACATACCCATCATCGCCTACGACATTCCGGTCTGCGTCCACGTCAAGCTGGAACGCAAGACCACCGTCGGCCTTGCCAGCGAGGGCGCTATCGCCGGCATCAAGGATTCCAGCGGCGATGACGGCAATCTGCGTTATGTGCTCAAAGACATGGCCAACGATCCGAATTTCTTCGGCATGACCGGATCCGAGATCCTGGTCGACAGCGTGCTTGCCATGGGCGCGCATGGTGTCGTGCCGGGCCTCGCCAATGTCGACCCGCACGGCTACGTCAAGCTGTGGAACCTAATGCAGGCGGGTCAGCACGCCGAAGCCCGCGTGGAGCAGGAGCGGCTGTTGAAGCTGTTCGAGATCGTCTGGATCTCGCTCGGCAGGACAAGCGCCGGCTCCGCCGGCGTCGGCGCCTTCAAGACGGCGATGAAGAGCCTCGGCATCATCGCCTCCAACACGATGGCGCGGCCGCAACGCAGCTTGAACGACGAGGAGACCGCAAAGGTCGAAATTGTCCTGCGCGACGTCGGGTTGCTGCGCTGACCGTGGACGCTCCGATTCTCTCGATTTCCGGTCTGCGGGCAGTGTTCCGCATCGCCGGACGCAATATCGCCGCCGTGCAGGACGTCGATCTGGTGATAGGTTCGGGCGAGACGGTCGCGCTCGTCGGTGAGTCCGGATCAGGCAAATCCGTCACCAGCCTTTCGATCATCGGCCTGTTGCCGAAGAAGATCGGACACATCGCCGAGGGCTCGATCGCTCTGCGCCGCAGGGATGGCACAGTCACCGAGCTGACCGGCCTTGATCCCGAGTCGCTGCGCAAGGTGCGCGGCAACGACATCGGCATGGTGTTCCAGGAGCCGATGACCAGCCTCAATCCGGTCTACACCATCGGCGAGCAGATCGCCGAGCCGATCCGCATCCATCTCGGCAAGTCGCACCGTGATGCGGCCGCCGACGCCGTGCGGCTGCTGGCTCAGGTAGGCATTCCCGACCCTGATCGGCGGGCGCGGCAATACCCGCATGAGCTGTCGGGAGGGATGCGCCAGCGCGCCACCATCGCCATGGCCCTGTCATGCGATCCGACCTTGCTGATCGCCGACGAGCCGACCACTGCGCTGGACGTCACCATCCAGGCCCAGATTCTCGACCTGCTGGCCGAGCTGCAAGCACAACGCGGCATGGGCATTCTGTTCGTCACGCACAATCTCGGCGTCGTTGCCGAGATCGCCGACCGGGTCGCGGTGATGTATGCCGGGCGCATCGTGGAATCAGGTCCGGTGAGCGAGGTGTTCACTCGCCCACGTCATCCCTACACCGCCGGGCTGATGCGTTCCGTGCCGCGGCTCGGCCAGGCTACCACGCTGAAGGCAGCAGGAACGCCGCTTCCGACCATCGCCGGCAATGTTCCGTCGCTGGCGATGCTGCCCAAGGGCTGCTCCTTCGCGCCGCGTTGCGCCATGGCCGTCGATGCCTGCCGCACTGCTGTACCGCCATTGTTTGCGGCGACGTCGACCCAGCAGAGCCGTTGTTTGCGCTGGGAGGATCTCTGACATGGACGCCCCCTTCCTTTCGGTCAGGAACCTGACCAAGCATTTTGCGCCGACGGCGTTCTCGCGCGGTCCCGTCGTCAGGGCGCTGGAAGATATTTCGTTCGATATGGCGCGCGGCCAGGTGGTCGGCCTCGTCGGCGAATCCGGGTCGGGCAAGACTACGATCGGCCGCTCGGTGCTGCGTCTCATCGAGCCGACATCAGGCGAAATAAGATTTGACGGCGTCGATATCACCAAGCTGAGCGCCGGCCCGCTGGCTCGCCAGCGCCGCAGGATGCAGTATATTTTCCAGGATCCGTTTGCCAGTCTGTCGCCGCGCATGACCATCGGGCAGATCCTGACCGAAGGCCTGGATATTCAGGGCATCGGCAACAGGCGCGAGCGGCGGGCGAGGGCGGAGAAGGCACTTGCTTCGGTCGAGTTGCCAGTCGATGCCTATGACCGCTACGCCCACGAATTTTCGGGCGGGCAGCGTCAGCGCATCGGCATCGCCCGGGCGCTTACGCTCGAACCCGAATTCATCGTCGCCGACGAGCCGGTCTCTGCCCTCGATGTCTCCATCCAGGCGCAAATCATCAATCTTCTGCGCGACCTGCAGGTCCGGCTCGGTCTGACCATGCTGTTCATTTCGCACGACCTGGCCGTCGTCGAATATATCTGCGACACGGTGATCGTTCTCTATCTCGGCCGGATCATGGAAGTCGCGCCTGCTGCCGAGCTCTATGCTCGGCCGCAGCACCCCTATACGCGCGCGCTGCTTTCGGCCATTCCATCGCTCGACCCGCTGGCCAAGCAGGGCCGGCAGGTGCTGAAGGGGGACATTCCAAGCCCTGCAAATCCGCCGACCGGGTGTGTCTTCCGAACCCGTTGCCCGGTTGCCCTGGACGCTTGTGCCGGCATCGTCCCGCCATTGCGGGCAACAACGTCCGACGGCCATCTGAAGGCCTGCATTCGCGACGACATCGCTTGAGACAAGACCCGACAAGGCGATTTACTTCGCGTGCTGTCTGAGAGACTCTCCGAAGGGAGGCGAAGAACTTGCCGCCAGCTTGCTGCCCAGAAAAGCCTCCGCCAAGCTCAACTGCCTCAAATCCCGAGGGATCGATTTCCGAAGCTTCTCGAAAACCAACAGCTTGCTTTTACGCACGCCGTCTTCAAGCAGGCTTCCGTTTGCCAGATGCGCGGCGATGGCGCTGGCCAGCGCGCAACCCGTCCCGCGCATCGATCCGGCAAGACGGGGCGCATCGAAGCGGATGGGCTCTTGATCGGCGCGCAGCAGGATGTCCGTCGATCGACACCCCGCGGCGTGGCCGCCCTTGATCAGCAGGGCCTGCAATCCGGCGGTGAGCAATTTCTGACCTTGTTGCAATGCGCCGTCCTCGTCGATGGCCAGGTCTGAGCCGGCAAGGACAGCCAGTTCGATGAGGTTGGGTGTGACGAGACGACAAAGCGGGATGAGTTCATGCTTCAGGACGCCGATAGCGCCTGTGTCCAGAAGCGGCCAACCCGAAGAAGAGACCAGCACCGGGTCGATGACTGCCGGTATCTGTGGGTTTTGGCGCAGCACATCCGCGACGGCGACGATGATTTGCTCCGTTGCGAGCATGCCGATTTTGATCGCCCCTACCGCGTTGGCTTGCAGCGCGGCACGCATCTGATCGGCCACCAGACCGGGTTGCAAATTGTGGATTTCCATGACGGCTTCATGCGTCTGCACCGTCACGGTGGTAACGGCAAGGCAGGTGCGCAAGTTGAGGGCCGAGATCGTCTCAATGTCGCGGGCAATTCCGGCACCGCCGCTGGAGTCCGATCCGCCGACGACAAGCACATGCGGTTCGCGCCTCAACGCCATCGGCCCGTCTTTTCGATCCATTCGCGCGTTCGCGCTTCCGGATCGGCATCCAATGTAATGTCGGTCACTACCGCGGCGCTGTCCGCACCGGCACCGAAGACGCCCTCGAGCCGGTCGGGGTTGAGGCCGCCAATCGCGACCAGAGGTGTCGACGCGATCCGGCGCTTCCATTCGCCAAGCCGTTCGAGCCCCTGCGGCGCCCATTTCATCTGTTTCAGGATGGTCGGATAGACTGGGCCGAGCGCGATATAGTCCGGTCTGGCGGCAAGGGCTGTTTCGAGTTCGAGATGGTTGTGCGTGCTGAGGCCGAGACGGAGACCTGCAGCCCTTATCCGGGTAAGGTCCGCCGCTTGCAGATCTTCCTGTCCGAGATGAATGAAATCGCAGTTCTCCTCGATCGCCAGCCGCCAGAAGTCATTGATGATGAGCTGGCATTTGTATCGGGCGCACAAGGCCTTCGCCTTGCGGATCTCGGCGCGCAACGCAGCCTCGTCGAGGTTCTTGACGCGAAGCTGCACCAGCCTGACGCCGAGCGGCGCCAGCCTTTCAATCCAGGCGGCGCTGTCGACGATCAGATAAAAAGGGTCGAGTTTCATTGAAAGACAGCCCGGCCAATTGTCGGCGTCGATGGGACGGCGAGGTCGCGCGGCTCGAGCAGGCCCGAGCGATAGGCCTCACGGCCGGCATCGACTGCCTTGCCGAACGCGCGCGCCATGCCGACCGGATCGGCGGCCTTGGCCACCGCCGTGTTGAGAAGCACCGCGTCGAAGCCGAGTTCCATCACGAGAGCCGCGTGAGATGGGCGGCCGAGGCCCGCATCCACGATCAGCGGGACATCCGGGAAATGGCCGCGCATCGAGCGGAGCGCGGTGATATTTACCGGTCCAAGCGCAGAACCGATCGGCGCGCACCAGGGCATAAGCACCCTGCATCCGGCTTCCAGCAATCGCTCGGCGACGACGAGATCGTCCGTCGTGTAAGGAAATACAGCAAAACCGTCGTCGCACAGGATTCGCGCGGCCTCGACCAAGCCGAAGACGTCGGGCTGCAGCGTATCATGATTGCCGATCACCTCGAGCTTGATCCAGTTCGTGCCGAAGACCTCGCGCGCCATCTTTGCGGTCGTGACGGCTTCCTTGACGGAGTGACAACCGGCGGTGTTGGGCAGGATATGCAGCCGCAGCGATTGGATAAGCGACCAGAATTTCTCGCCACCCTTGCCGCCGGCCATTTCGCGGCGCAATGAGACGGTCACCGCGGACGCGCAGGATGCCTTGACCGCATCGGCAAGAATGGCGGGCGAGGGGTACTGTGCGGTGCCGAGAAGCAGGCGCGACGGAAGCTTGGTTCCGTAAAGCTCGATCACGTTACTAACCTCCTTGCATGGGTGAGAGAATTTCGATCCGGTCGCCGTCCTTCAGCTGGAACAGCGCCCGCTCAGTCGCGTGCACAAGGTCGCTGTTCACGGCCGTTGCAAGCCAGTTGCCTTCGTAGTCAAGCGCCGCGAGAAGCTCCGCCAGGGTGGCGGCGGTGATCTCATGCGCTTCGCCGTTGACCGTCAGTTTCATCAGCAAGTTCCACCGGTTTGTCAGAATCGAAAACAAGGTCGGCCGCCCGGCGCGCCATGGCGGGGGCCAGAAGGAAACCATGGCGGTAGAGCCCGTTGATCGCGACGGTCCTGCCATGTGCTTCGACGCGCGGCAGGTTGTCGGAAAACGCCGGGCGAATGCCGACGCCCGTCTCAACGATCGCGGCCTCGCCGAAGGCGGGATGAACCGAATAGGCGGCGTTCAGGAGTTCCATTATCGCCCGTACCGTGACCGGCTCCGTGGACAGGCTCTCGACCATCGTTGCACCCGCCATGAAATGGTGGTCGGCCCGTGGCGTCAGATAGAGCGGCAAACGCGGGTGCAGCAGCCTGACCGGGCGCGACAGGGAGATGTCCGGTGTGCGCAGGATCAGCATCTCGCCGCGAACGCCGCGAAGCCTTTCATCGCTGGACGCCATTCCGGTGCAGTCGATCTCGCGGTCGAATCCCGTCATGTGCAGGGCGTTCACTCCGAAGCGGAACTCGACGCCGCTTCCGGCGAGTTTTTCATGCAGCGCCGCCATTGCACGGCGTGGGTCGAGATGGGCTTCGCTCGGGAAGAACAGCCCGCGACGGAAGCGGCCGGCGAGATCGGGTTCCAGGAGCGCGATTTCGTCTTCGTCGACCCGCCGATGACCCGACGTGCGGCTTGCAAACCGGTCGAGTTCGCCGGCATCCCGCGGCATTGCCAAAACGAGCGTTCCGGCCCGCGTGACATGACCCGGCAGCACCGCATCCCACCAGTCGGCGGCATCGCGTCCGAGATCCAGCACCGGCTGCTCGGCGCTTTCGCGCTCGCACCATGGCGCCAGCATGCCGCCGGCCATCCATGATGCGTTGCCGCCAAGGCCATGCCGGGTCTCGGCAATGGTTACCGCAGCACCGCGGGAGGCGAGTTCGAAGGCGGCGGTGAGGCCGGCGACGCCGGCCCCTTTGACCAGCAGCCTCATGACGGCTCCGGCATCTTCGGCATGGGCGGTTCGCCGTCCATCGGCATATAAAGATTGCCACCCTCGCGGTACTTCGCGGCCATCGCCGCCATGCCCTCTTTCTGTGCCTCGGCCCGAATGTCGTGGGAGATGCGCATCGAGCAGAATTTCGGCCCGCACATCGAGCAGAAATGCGCCAGCTTGTGCGCCTCCTTCGGCAACGTCTCGTCGTGGAAGGAGCGCGCGGTTTCGGGGTCGAGCGACAGGTTGAACTGGTCTTCCCAACGAAACTCGAACCGCGCCCGCGACAGCGCATCGTCGCGGAGCTTCGCTGTCGGATGACCCTTGGCGAGGTCGGCGGCATGCGCGGCTATCTTGTAGGTGATGACGCCCGTCTTGACGTCGTTGCGGTCGGGGAGACCGAGATGCTCCTTGGGCGTGACATAGCAGAGCATCGCCGTGCCGTACCAGCCGATCATCGCCGCGCCGATGCCTGAGGTGATGTGGTCGTAGCCGGGTGCGATGTCGGTGGTCAGCGGCCCAAGCGTGTAGAAGGGCGCCTCGCCGCAGACTTCGAGCTGCCTGTCCATGTTCTCCTTGATCTTGTGCATCGGAACATGGCCCGGCCCCTCGATCATGACCTGGCAATCCTTGGCCCAGGCGATCTTTGTCAACTCGCCGAGCGTTTCCAGTTCGGCGAACTGCGCCGCGTCGTTGGCGTCGGCGATCGAGCCGGGACGAAGGCCGTCGCCGAGCGAGAACGACACGTCGTAGGCGCGGCAGATGTCGCAGATTTCCTCGAAATGCTCGTAGAGGAAGCTTTCGTGGTGATGATGCAGGCACCACTTGGCCATGATGGAACCGCCGCGCGAAACGATGCCGGTGACCCGGTCGACCGTCAGCGGGATGTAGTGCAGCCGCACACCGGCATGGATGGTGAAATAGTCGACGCCCTGTTCGGCCTGTTCGATCAGCGTATCGCGGTAGATTTCCCAGGTCAGGTCCTCGGCAATCCCTCCGACCTTCTCAAGCGCCTGGTAGAGCGGCACGGTTCCGATCGGCACAGGCGAATTGCGGACGATCCATTCGCGGATGTTGTGGATGTTGCGACCGGTCGAGAGGTCCATGACTGTGTCGGCTCCCCACCGGATCGCCCAGACCATTTTTTCGACCTCTTCGGCCATCGACGAGGTGACGGCTGAATTGCCGATATTGGCATTGATCTTGACCAGGAAATTGCGGCCGATGATCATCGGCTCGCTCTCCGGATGGTTGATGTTGGCTGGAATGATAGCCCGCCCGCGCGCCACCTCGTCGCGCACGAATTCCGGCGTGACCAAGTCCGGGATCGCCGCGCCGAAAGACTCGCCGTCGCGCTGTATCCCGCCGCGGAAGCTCTCGCGGCCGAGATTCTCGCGAATGGCGACGAACTCCATTTCGGGGGTGATGATCCCGGCGCGCGCATAGGCAAGCTGCGTCACCGCTTTGCCCGTTTTTGCCTTTAGCGGCCGGTGGCGCACGGGAAATTCCGGCGTCAGGCGCTCACCTGACGCAAAGCCGTTGTCCTCCGGCCTGACACTGCGGCCATCATGGAATTCGACGTCGCCGCGCGCCGTCACCCATTCATGGCGAAACCTGGCGAGACCCTTTTCGATGCTGGTTTCGACAGTCGGGTCCGTATAGGGCCCGGACGGATCGTAAACGGTGACAGGCGGTTCGCCTGCCGTCGGATGGACGGCGATTTCGCGCATCGGCACCCTGATCTGCGGGTGAATCATGCCGGGTTTGTGGATTTTCCTTGAGGCGGGCAGCGGTCCCGTCGACACGGCGGGGGAAATGGCATTCATTTTTGAGGCTCCTTTGCTCATGCATTGGAGACCCAGTTCTGTGCCGGAAGGATGAAAAGACGCTTTGGTCTGCCTGCTTACAGGTTTTCGGGCATGGACTCCCGCAAAGCGCTTGCACCGTCCCTACGCCAGTATGAACTGGATCAGGTTCAACGGGTCACTGCGCCGCGAAAGCCAGCAGTATCTCAGCCCCTTGCCGGGACCCCCCTGGTGAATGGGTCAAATTGAGCGGGCGATCGCCATTTTGTCAAGCGCATTCGGGCCATCAATCGGCAACGCTAGCTGGGCGCGCGCGGACAATCGAGGCCGATATCCAGGAACTATTGAGCTTGCGTAAGCCATTTTGGCTTGGGCACAGCCTGCAACAGGCTTTGCGTATATTCGTGGCGAGGCGCCCCGAACAGCGCCGAGGTCTGGCCTTCCTCGATAATCTTTCCATCTTTCATGACCATGATCCGGTCCGCGAAATGGCGCACGATCGGCAAGTCATGTGTGATGAAAATATATGAGAGGCTAAACCGGGTCCTAAGCTCGGCCAGAAGGTCGATCATCTGCGCCTGGATAGAGACGTCAAGCGCCGAAACTGCCTCGTCGCAGACGACCAGTTCCGGCTCGCTCGCGAGCGCGCGCGCAATGGCGATGCGCTGCCGCTGGCCGCCGGAAAACTGATGCGGGTAGCGGTCGGCGTGCTCCGGCAACAGCCCAACCAAATCCAGGAGCTCTGCCACGCGAGCTTTCCACCTGTTCTTCGGCAGAATATCGCGGTGGATCACCCACGGTTCGGAAATGATGGAGTAAACGCGCATGCGCGGATTCATCGATCCGTATGGATCCTGGAATACCATCTGGACCTTGCGCCGAAACGCCATAAGGCGCTTCTCGTTCATTTCGAAGATGTTTTCACCGGCGAAGACGGCCTTGCCCGAGCTTGGCTCGTTCAGCCCCAACAGCATGCGTGCGACGCTCGATTTGCCTGAGCCGGACTCGCCGACGATACCGAGCGTTTCGCCTCTCCTGATCTCGAAGCTTATGTCATCCACCGCCTTGAACGTCCGCTTGCTGCTGAAGGCTCCGGACGCAAGCACATAGTGCTTGGTGAGATGTTCCACCTTGAGCAGGGTTTTGTCGGCGATCGTCGTCGAACGCTTATTCGGCGCCTCCGCTGCGTTGCCGTGGGGCAGGGCGGAGATGAGGCGGCGCGTATAGGCGTGCTGCGGATTGCTGAAGACCTCCTTGGCGATGCCTGTCTCCACAACCTTGCCGCCGTTCATGACGATAATCCGGTCCGCCATGGACGAGGCGACTTCGAGGTCGTGGGTGATCATGATCAACGCCATGCCGGTCTCGCGCTGGAGATCGCGCAGCAGATCGAGAATCTGCGCCTGCACGCTGACGTCCAAAGCGGTCGTCGGCTCATCGGCGATCAAGATATCCGGTTTCAACGCGATCGCCATGGCAATCATCACGCGCTGGCGTTGTCCGCCCGAGAACTGATGCGGATAGAAGTCGACGCGGTTTTCCGGCTCTGGAATGCCCACGCGTCGCAGCAGTTCTATCGTCTTGGCGCGTGCGTCCTTGCCGCTTCCTGCGCCGTGGCTCTCATAGACCTCCTCGATTTGGCGCCCCACCGTGTAGACGGGGTTCAGGTAGGCAAGCGGATCCTGAAAGATCATCGCAATCCTGCGGCCGTTGATGTTTCTGCGCGCTTCCGCGCCGAGGCTCGAGAGTTCGACACCATCGAAGAGGCAGGAGCCGGCCACGATGTCGCCTGGCGGACAGTCGATGAGATCCATCACCGTGCTGGTGCTGACGCTTTTTCCCGAACCGCTTTCGCCGAGGATCACGAGAGTCTCGCCACGGCTGACGTGGAAAGAGACGTCGTCGACGGCGCGTACCGGCTCATCGTCCGAAAGGAAATCGACGGTCAGGCCCTCGACTTTGAGAATGGGATTGGTCGCGTTGCTCATCTGGCAGCTTTTCGCAATGTCTGAAGACGCCAGCGTTGCTGCGGATCAGCGACGGTGCGCGCCCAGTTCGAGAGGATGTTGAGCGACAGCGTCGTCAGCATGATTGCAAGACCCGGCCAGAATGCGATCCACCAGGCGGTGGCGAGATAGCCGCGGCCGTTTGCCACCATTGCACCCCAGGTAAAGTCGGGCGGCTGAATGCCGAGGCCAAGGAAACTCAGCGCCGATTCCGAGAGAATGACGGTCGCGAAATCAATGGCGGAAATCGTCACCAGTGTCGGCAGGACGAGGGGTGCGATATGCCGAATAATGATCCGGGCCGGCTTCGCGCCCATGGCTCGCGCGGCGCTGACAAACATGCGCTCGCGCAACTCCAGCACTTCTGCGCGCGCCGTTCTGAGGTAGATCGGCATGCGCGTGACGGCGAGAACGATCACCAAATTAGTGATGCTCGGGCCCAGCGTGTAGAGCACGGTGAGCGCCAGCAGCAGCGAGGGAAAGCTCATGACGACATCGGCCAGGCGCAGAATGAGATGGCTGTACCAGCGCTCCGAGTAGCCCGCTATCAAGCCTAGTGTTCCACCAACCAGCATCGATGCGAATACCGCCGCCGCGGCAATGCCGAACGTGTTCTGCGCGCCGACAATCAGCCTGGCCAGGATGGGCCGGCCGAGCGTATCGGCGCCGAGAATATAGATCCAGCCGCTGGCCAGCGAGAACGGGGCGAGATTGCGCTGGCGCAGTCCCAGCCGCGAAGCGGCGTCGCCGACCAGCCACGGGCCGAGGACCGCCGCGAGCACGACGATCGTCAGGAAAATAGCCGCAGCGAGCGCAAGCTTGTCGCGCTTCAAATAGGCGAGAAGCACGCTGCCGCTGCCTGGAACGGCCGCCGGCTTGATGTCGGGGGTGATGATCGTCATGGCTCAGTACCGGATGCGCGGATCGAGAACCGCATAAAGCAGATCGATCGCGATGTTCAGGATGAAGATGGCGGTTGCCGTCACCAGAATGGTCGACTGGACGACGGCAAAATCGCGCTGGATGATCGAGTCGATCATCAGCTTGCCGATGCCGGGCCAGCCGAATATCGACTCCACGACGACGGCACCGTTGACGAGACTGGTCGCCAGGTCGCCGGCGACAGTGACGACGGGCAGCAGCGAGTTGCGAAGCGCATGCCCGAAGATGATCTTCTGTCGGGGCAGGCCCTTGGCCCTTGCGGTCTTGATGTATGGAGAGGCAAGCGCCGACAGCATGGTTCCGCGCACGACCTGCACCAGGAGACCGAAGGGGCGAAGCATCAGCACGAAGGTGGGCATGATCCAATGGGCCCAGGTTCCGGTGCCGGATGTCGGTAAAAGCCCGAGCCCCACAGCGAAGACAAGAATGCCGACGATGGCCACCCAGAAATCCGGCGCGCTTGCGCCGGCCAGCGAGATGAGGCTGGCGATACGGTCGAACATGCTGCCCGGTCGCGCCGCCGCAAGAGAGCCGACAAGGATAGCCAAAGCGGTCGACAGCGTGATCGCGACAGCGGCAAGCTTCAGCGTTTCCGGGAACGCCTCAAGCGCGACCTGCATCGCCGAGCGGTTCTGGCGTAGCGATTCACCGAAATCCAGCTGCAGCAGATCGCGCAAATATTCCAGAAACTGCCAATAGATCGGCTGATCGAGGCCGTTCAACCGCGCGAACGCAGCCCGAGCTTCCGCAGTCGAGTCCAGAGGCAGGTACAAGGCGGAAGGATCGCCGGTGAGCCGCGTCAGGAAAAAGACCAGCGTCAACAGACCTATGACCGAAAGGATGCTGTGGAACGCCCGGCGTCCAAGATAGGTGATCATTTGGGATGCCCTTGGACGGATATCGATGGAGGCAACGGGTCAGGGGCGCAGGACCACGATCGGACCCGGCGCCCCCGTATCACTCAGTCTTTTTTGATAGCGATATTGGCCAGCGGTATTTCGCTGTTGGTGGTGATATCCGGCTTCCATTCCAGTCTGGTGCCAACGCGGGTATAGCCGATCATGTGGAACATCGGGATGTCCGCCACCACTTCCTTGCGGGCCTTGCCGAAGATCGCCTTGAAGCTGTTCGTGCGGGCTTCGTCGGTCGCAGCCAGCGCCTCGTCTATCTCCTTGTCGAATGCCGGATCGGCCACGGTCGAGTAGCTGCCGCTCGATCGGTAGAAGATCGGAATTGTGAAGGCCGCATCGCCCTTGTTATTGTCGTGCATCATCTGCAGGAGATTGGGGCCGCGCTCCGCCGGGAACGGCTTTTGCAGATAGCGCAGCCAGTCGGCGACATCGAGCATGGTAAGCTTGACGTTGAGGCCGGCGTCCTGCCACATCGTCATCATGGCTTCCATCGCTTCCGCGCCGTTCGGATAGATGCCGTTCCGCCCGATGAGCTTGATCTCGGTATCGACCGCGACACCCGCCGTGCGCGCCTCTTCGATGAGCTTTTTCGCCTCCTCCGGCTCATACGGCCATGGCTCGAGCGCATCGTCATGCCCGTTGATGCCGGAGACGACCATCTGCGACGCACGTTTGACGTCGTCGCCGAACAGCTGGGCAAGACCTTCCCAGTCGATCGCGAGGTTGAGCGCCTTGCGGACGCGCAGGTCATCGAGCGGCGGCACGGCGGCATCGATACGGATCGCAGTGGTTTCGGAGTTCAGGTAGGCGAAATCCGTCTCCGGATTGCTGGCGTCCTGGATGGCAATCGACGGCGTCAGGTCGGCTTCCCCGGTTTCCACCATGGCCGCTCGAATCGAGGATTCGGGCCGCCAGACATAGGTTGCCTTCGTAATCTCCGGCTTCTTGCCCCAATAGCCGTCGAACGCGTCCAGCACCACGGTTTGCGGAGAAAAGGTCGCCAGCGTGAAGGGGCCGGTCCCGACCGGATCGTTCACCGCCTGGTCGACCGGCGTCTTCGGCGAGACGATCATGACCACGCTCAAAAGCGTCGGCATGATGGGTTCGGGCCTGTCCGATTTTATCTCCACGGTCAGATCGTCGACCGGCGTCAGCGTCAGTTTGGCATCGCCGAACTTCGCGATGTTGCTGCAAGTGAGCTTGCCGCTGATCATCCTGTTGATGGAGAATACGACCGCATCCGCGTTGAGTTCCGTTCCGTCCTGGAACTTCACGCCCTCGCGCAGCTTGATCCGCCAAGTCGTCGGGTCCACGCTGGTCCACTCGGTCGCCAATTTCGGCTGAGGTTGCCCGCTGACCGGATCGATGACGGTCAGCGATTCAACAACGTTTTGGCTGAGTATCTGGCCGACATTTGTGATGATGGTGCCGCAGGGCTCCAGATTGGCCGGCTGCTCCGGCAGGACGATGCGGATTTCCTGCGCCGCTTCTTGTGCGACAGCCGATGGAACGGCGGCAGCGGTCATCAATACGACAGCTGCAATCGTATGAACGCTTCTATTCATGTCTCTCCTCCCTTTGATCTTCCGTTTTGGCTGTCGTGCGCCGGGCGAACCTCCTCGTCGCGTTCGTCCGACAATTTGCCGATCTCCCGGCGACTAGGCGGCGATCTTCTCGATCAGTCCGCGCAGCATGTCTTTTTCCTGCGGCTTCAGATCAGTCAGCGGCGGACGAAGCGGGCCGGGTGTCCGCCCTATGAGTTCGACGCCTGCCTTGATGATCGACACGGGATAACCTTGTTCGCGATCGCGCAAAGCCGCGAAGGGGAAGAAGAAGTTGTGCAGGATTTCTTCCATGGTAGCGCGATCGCCTATCCGCATGGCCCTGTAGAAGCGCTGCGCCAATTCCGGCACAAAGTTGAAGACCGCAGAGGAATAGGTCGTCACGCCGGCGCCGTTGAAGCCTTCGGCAAAGAGCTCATGCGTGGGCATGCCACCGATGTAGCAGAGACGATCGCCAAGCTTTGCGGTGACGTGGCGGACAAGATCGATCTTGCCTGTGCCGTCCTTGAAGCCGATGAGGTTTGGGCACGCGTCAGCAAGGCGAGCAACCGTGTCGGCATTGGCGACCGAGTTCGCACGGTTGTAGATGATGACGCCGAGGCCGGTGGATTCGCAGACGGCTTTGACATGCCGGAATAGTCCCTCTTGCGAAGCCTCCATCAGATAATGAGGCAGAAGCAAAAGACCGTCGGCTCCCGCAGCCTCGGCGCGGCGGGCAATCTCCGTGGCGAGCGCCGTGCCGTAGCCACAGCCGGCGATGATAGGCACGTCTCCCGAGGCATCCTTGGCCGCACGGGTAACGTCGGCAACCTCTTCCGGTGAGAGGGAGAAGAATTCACCCGTGCCGCCGGCCGCGAACAGGGCAGCGGCGCCGAACCCCGAGAGCCATGCCACATGCGCGCGATAGCTTTCGAGATTGAGGCTGAAATCCTCGTTGAAATGTGTGACCGGAAACGACAGCAGCCCTGAAGCGACACGCGACTTGATTTCATCTGGCGACAAAGGAACTCATCCACAAATTAATATGATGTCATTTCGATTCATATGATGAGCATTCGGGCGAGTCAACCGCCGGTCTGGTCCTGGTTTGTCGAGCGCCGGACGGTCAGGGCGCGATAGCGCTTTATCCCCGTCACCAGGTGGCGGCGCATCGCCTCACGCGCCTTTTCCGGGTCGCGGGCGAGAATCGCATCCGCGATCTCCCTGTGCTCCTCCAGGATCGGATGGTCGCGATTGGGCAAGGGATCGACGCCGCCCATCATCGTCTTGAATTTCACCCGCGGGATCATCCGTCGGCCGATATGTTCGAGGAACGCCTTGAACCTGGCATTATTCGTTGCAGTGGCAATCGCCAGGTGGAACTGGAAGTCCGCCTCGTCGGTGGATTGCCCTTGCGCCATGAGATCGGCGAACCTTTCGACCTGGGCCTCGATTTCGGCCTCCTGCGCCGGCGAACTGCGGGCTGCGGCAAGGCCGGCTGCCTCGACTTCGATGCCGATGCGAAGCTCGAGCTCTTCAATGATGTCCGAGATCTTGTTCGTTTCGTCGGTGAAGAGCTTCAATCCCTCGTCGACGGGTTTCGGGCCGAGAACGAAGACGCCGGCGCCTTGCCGCGATTCCACCAACCCGTCGGCGCGAAGGGCGGCAATGGCCTCCCGGACCACAGTGCGGCTGAACCCGAACCGGTCAATGAGCGCGGGTTCCGTCGGCAATTTGTCGCCAGGCGCATAAAAGCCGGCTTCGATCTGGCCGCGCAGCGCATCCGCAACCTGAGAAACGAACGACCTGCGGGACGTTCGATGTTCGGCCTGCTGCATGGGTCCTCCAACTTTTTGCGGTCAAGATATGCATACTCCCGGCGCAGGGCAAAAGCGAGGTCATCATATGAAAATTTGCCACTCCGTTTAGATCATCATATGGCTCGTGCGCTCCGCACGTCGGCCGTCAAGTCGCTGGCTCGCTTTCGTTGGCACCTTGCTGATGCGGCCACGGCGATGAGCGAATCCACGGCGTGGCGGCTTTCAGGCTGCGGCCGTCGGCAGGTGATCGCGGACCCATTTGACGATCTGCCCCGCCGTCATTGCGCCGGATGTGCGCGCAACCTCCTGCCCGCCATGGAAAAGGATCATAGTCGGGATGCTGCGAATGCTGAGCCTAGCTGCAACGGCCTGCTCATTGTCGGAATTGAGCTTGATCAGGCGAACATGCGGCTCCAGTTCGTTTGCTGCCGCTTCATATGCGGGCGCCATCATCTTGCAGGGGCCGCACCACGGTGCCCAGATGTCGACGACAACGGGGAGGCTGCTTCGCTTGACCTGGCGATCGAAGCTCTGTGCATCGACGTCTTCCGGGTGACCTGAGAACAGCTTGGAGCCGCACTTTCCGCATTTCGCGTCCCCGGCATTGCGTGCCGGCGGCAGGCGATTGACCGCGCCGCATTTGCCGCAGACCACCAGATTTTCCCGTGTCATGCCCATTCACCCATCTTTGTGCGCGTCGATCGTCGCCGTCACGATGCTGTCTTGAGTGGAGCACCCTGCGCAGAAGCGGCCGCGTCCGAAACGCTCGCCAACTCGGCGGCGATGTCGACAAGCTTTCGATCGGCGTCGACCTTACGCCAATTGGGCGGGGTGGCCTTTCGCTGCAATTGCCGCGAAAGAATATCGATGGTGGCATCGGAAGGACCACCCCGGCGCTCGCTTACCCGTCGCCAAAGGACGAGCGGATCCGCCTCCAGCCAGAATCCGGCGAAAGTGACGCCTCTATCACTTGCCGCCTTCTCGATGCGGTCGCGATCGGCCGGCCTGTCAAAGACGCCATCGGCGACCACCGAACCGCCTTCGGAAAGGATCAGGCCGGCGCGCCATGCCATTTCACGGTAGACGCGGTCCGATACCTCCGGTCGATAAGCCCTGTCCGGCAGCTTCGTCTCGGCCGGCACCCCATGCATCGCCTTGCGGATGCGGTCGCTCTCGACAATGCGGGCACCTGGCGGCGCGCCGATGTGTGCGGCAAGTGCCTCGGCAACGGCCGTCTTGCCGGAACCACTCAAGCCGCCGATGGCGATCAGGCGAGGAGGTCTTGCCTCGAGAAGTGTTCGGGCAAGCTCGAAATAGGTTCTTGCCTCGGCAATCAGACCGCCGGAATCAGCACCGCCTTCCTCGATCTGGGTTGCGGTGACGTGCGCGCGCACTGCGGCTCGCACTGCCATGAAAAACGGCAGGAGGATGAAGCCGTCCTCGTCGTCTGCTTCGTCGAGGTAGCGGTTCATCACCAGGTTGGCGAGTTCCGGAAAGCCGCGATGCCAGAGGTCCATCAGCAGGAAGGCGAGGTCGTAGAGCACATCGATGCTGGCGATCTGGTCATTGAATTCGATGCAGTCGAAGAGGCGGGGCTCTCCGTCAAAGAGACAGATATTGCGCAGATGCAGATCGCCGTGGCATCGCCGGATCTTGCCTGCCGCCTCCCGCCGGTCGAGCAGGTCGCAATGCCGGGCGAGGGCGGTGCGAAAGATCCCGGTGAATGCCTCGATCTCGGCTTCGTCGAAAACATGGCTGGTGGCAAAGCCGGCTTCGTTGATGGCAAGCACGCCTGCCAGGTTCGAGGATCCGCTGCCCCTGTGGATCTCCGGCGCGCCGCGATGATAGCGCACGATCATGCGCGCGACCGCCGTCATCAGCGCAGGCGTCAGTTCGCCGCCGACTGCCATTCGATCGAGGAGCTTCGACTGATCGAAGCGGACCATCTCGACCGCCGCATCGACCAGTTCGCCGCTTCCGTCGAAGGCGAGCTTGCCGCCGGCCTCTCGCGTGATGCGCCGCACACCGAGATAGAGGCCGGGCGCGGTCTTGGAGTTGAGCTCGACCTCCTTCTCGCAAGCGGCGAGCCGCAGGACCGGGGTCGAGAAGTCGACGTAGGGGAGCCTGACAGCTCGCTTGATCTTGTAGGCGCGCTGGCCGACCAGGAAGATGCGCGAGATGTGAGTTTCGATCGCTTCGACCGGTCCGGTCTCGCCATAGGCGGCAGGGTCCATCAACATCGCGGCCACGGATTCCTGATCTTCGACGATCATCGGATGCCTCTTTGTTTTGTATCTAGCCTGTGGAAGCCAACGAGCGTGGTCGCTGAAATTCCGCGCCATCAGGCCCTTGCTGCCGCAGCGTCTGGATATAACCAGCCAAGTCACGGATGCGTTCCGTGATGCTGCTGCTCCGGTGTTCGGGGGCGTGTTTCTTGGCGTCCTCCGGCGGCCTGAAGCTAATTGGAGCCGGCACGTGGGTGCGTTGATACGGATCGAATGATGCGCGGCGACGTTCTTGTTTCAGCGCTAGGAACGCGCCGAGCCGTCTCGCTATTGTTGCAACGATGCTTGGGGTTTGACGCAAGCTCGGGAGCAGCCGCCATGGCTTTCAGGACGATACTTACCGTTACGGGACCGAACAAGGGGGACGACGATCTCAAGCTCGCCGCCGACCTGTGCAACGAAGTCGGCGCCCATCTTGCTGTTCTGGTCGTTGCCATTGCTGCGCCGCCACCTGTCGGAGAGTATGCCGCGGTCGTTTCAGAATCCTGGCTCGGCGAGCGTCAGGCCGACGAGAATCTGTTGAAGAAGCGAGCCGCCGCCGTGTCGGCTTTTCTCGCCGGCAGGGCGCCTTCGGCCGATGCCTCCAACGAATATCCGGAAGCCGGCTGGGTCGATGACACCATCGGCCGCCGTGCCCGCTACGCCGACATTACGGTTATTGGACCGGAGTTGCTTGCCAGCGAAACGCTGAAAAGCAAAGCGATCGAAGGCGCATTGTTTTCTTCGGGAAAGCCTTTGCTGCTCATCCCCGAGGGGTCGCGGCCGACCTTAAAGCCGAAACGCGTGCTGGTCGCCTGGGATGCCCGTCTGGAGTCATCGCGCGCCGTCCGGGAATCTCTCGACATGCTGCCAGGCGCCGATGAGGTGCACCTTGTCATGGTCGATCCGGTGGAGGACGAATACCGCCACGGGGCGGAACCCGGAGCCAACGCCGCTGCCTACCTCGCGCGGCATGGCGTGAATGTCACGGTCGACCGGCTGCCCAGCTTGGACCATTCAGTCGCCGACGTGCTTCGCAGGCACGCGGTCGACATCGCCGCCGACCTGATGGTGATGGGCGCTTATGGTCATTCCCGGTTGCGCGAGCGCATCTTCGGTGGCGTCACCATCTCGATGCTTGAAGATCCGCCGGTGCCGATCCTTATGGCGCGTTAGCCGCCGGTGCCTGTCGCGGATATCGGTCAGTCCGCCAGCCAGAGGCGGGCGATTTCGGGAAACGTTAAGCATTTGTTTTTTCTGGTCGGAGTGGCAGGATTTGAACCTGCGACCCCATCGTCCCGAACGATGTGCGCTACCAGGCTGCGCTACACTCCGTGACCAGACGCGGGCTTATAGCCGCCGCACTTCGTTCCTGCAAGCGCCAATGGCAGCGCGTCTATCGCATTTCTTCCGCTTTCGTCTTAACGTCATACAGCTTTCAGTTTCCTGGGGGATAAACACCGCTTAAAGGCTCGTGTTATAGGCATCGGCCACCTGCGTTGAAACCACTCTGATTCCAGCCGCTTGGAGTTGCTGTCTTGCCCCTGAAGATCGTTAGCGAAGCCCGTCCCAACACTTTTGAGTTTGAAACCTCGGCGCTGATCAAGGCGTCCGGCTTTCGTGAGTATGATGCGCGCTGGTGGTTCGGCCATCCGGGCTCTGCGGAGCCGCCGGAGCTCAACCTTATCGGCGTCCAGGCCCTCGGCATGGGGCTCGGCACGCTGATCCGCCGCTTGGGCGCCGGGCCGGACATCGTGACCGGTCATGATTTCCGCTCCTATTCGCTGGCGATCAAGCTGGCGCTGGTTTCCGGGCTGATGGCCGCCGGTGCGCGGGTCAGGGATATCGGGCTGGCGCTGTCGCCGATGGCCTATTTCGCCCAGTTCGCGCTCGACACGCCGTCCGTCGCCATGGTGACCGCTTCGCACAATGAAAACGGCTGGAGCGGCGTCAAGATGGGGGCGGCGCGTCCGCTGACCTTCGGCCCGGAGGAAATGAGCGCATTGAAGACGATCGTGCTTGCGGGCGACTTCGACCTTGTCGGCGGTGGCTCCTATGACTTCGTTGCGGATTTCCGCAAAACCTATCTGGACGACCTGACGCGGGACAAGCGCATTTCGAGAAAGCTCAAGGTGGTCGCCGCCTGCGGCAACGGCACTGCCGGCGCCTTTGCGCCGGAAGCGCTGGAACGGATCGGCTGCGAGGTGATCCCGCTCGATGTCGAGCTCGATCATACGTTTCCGAACTACAATCCCAATCCCGAAGACATGAAGATGCTGCACGCGATCCGGGACAAGGTGCTGGAAACAGGAGCCGACGTCGGGCTTGGCTTCGACGGCGATGGTGACCGCTGTGGCGTGGTCGACAATGAAGGCAACGAGATTTTCGCCGATAAGGTCGGCGTCATGCTCGCGCGCGACATCGCGCGACTGCATCCCGGCTCGACCTTCGTCGTGGATGTCAAGTCGACCGGGTTGTTCAACACCGACGCCGCCTTGCGCGCCGATGGCGCCGTCACCGACTACTGGAAGACCGGCCACTCCTACATTAAACGGCGCGTGGCCGAGCTTGGCGCCATCGCCGGTTTCGAGAAATCCGGTCATTTCTTCTTCAACCCGCCGATCGGGCGCGGCTATGATGATGGTCTGATCACCGCCATCGCCATCTGCGAGATGCTGGATCGCAGTCCGGGCAGCAGCATGGCCGATCTCTATCGCGCGCTGCCGCTAACCTTCGGCACGCCGACCATGTCGCCGCACTGCGCCGACGAGCTGAAATACGGCGTGGTCGAGCGGGTCGTTTCCGATTTTCAGGCAATGAAGCGGGACGGCGCGGTCTTCGCCGGCCAGGAGATCGCCGAGCTGATCACCGTCAATGGCGTGCGCATCGTGGCCGAGGACGGCACCTGGGGCCTGGTACGGGCGTCGTCGAACAAGCCGGAGCTTGTCGTCGTGGTGGAGAGCCCGGTGTCGTCGGAGCGGCGCCGGGAGATGTTCGAAGCTGTCGACGCGGTGCTGCGCCGCAGCCCTGAGGTCGGCGCCTACAACCAGACGTTCTAGGTTCCCTCATTTCATCGCGGTGCGAGAAGGCCACGATGGGGAAGCGGACCAAGTGTTTTCCCGTTGCAGCTGGTCCGCTCCCCCAGGTTTTCAGATGATGTCTACAGGAACTCAGGCAGTGGAATAAGCCCGCTCAAGGGCACGCCAGTCGAACTCCCGCGCCCAGTCAGCAAAACTGTGCCAGCGGACCTCCGGGAAATCTCGGCGCAAAGCCGCGATATCGACGTCGTAGCCGACGCGGTCGAACCACTCGAACATCAGCGCTACGTCCTCGCTTTGCTGGCGGGCCACCGCGATCGGAATTTCCTGATAGTTGATCGGTCGGCCGATGGCCTGCGAAAGGATCTTGGCCTGGTCTTCGCCGGACAACTCGTCTCCGGCGAAATCGAAACGCTTGCCGAACACGCGCTCGCGCCGCTCGACCAGGGTGGCAACAAAGGCGCCGATGTCCGCCAGGGCGACCAGCTGGAGGGGGCGCTTGGCGGGCACCGCGAAAGCATGCGTGCCCTGACTGAGCGCGCCGATCGACCACGGCGCGACGAAATTCTCCATGAAGGCGACCGGGGCGCTGATCGTATAGGGAATGCCGAGCCGTTCGACATGCTGCTCGACGAGATATTTGCTTTCGAAATGCGGGATGCCGGTTTTCTTGTTGGCGTCGGCAACGGACGAATAGATCAGATGCCCGACGCCGGCAGCCTTGGCTGCATCGGCAGCCAGAATCCCCTGGCGGGTCTCCTCTTCCATCCCGGCCTCGTAGCTGTTGCCCATCAAGAACATGGTGTCGACGTCTTTTGCTGCCTTCACAACGGAGGCCGTATCGCCGAGATCGCCGGCCACGAGTTCGGCGCCTGCCGCCGCCAATTGCCGCGCGGCATCGCTGTCCGGCTTGCGCGTTAGTGCCTTGACGCGATGTCCTCTCGACAGCAAGGCACGCGCAACCGCGCCGCCCTGCTGGCCTGTGGCGCCGGTAACCAGAACGCTTCGTTTGGTGGTCATGTGTTTGCTCCTTCTTTTTCCGATGGAGCAAAGTTAGGGTTTGTCACATTGATGCATAACTGCCTATAATTGGAAAACTTTGTCCCAAAATTGGATACAATGCTCGATCTCAATGATATCGTGGTGTTCGCTCGCGTCGTCGAAACCGGCAGCTTCACCGCTGCCGCGCGCTTGCTCGCCATGCCCAAGACGACGGTCAGTCGACGCGTTGCCGCGCTCGAGCGCGAGGTCGGGGTCCGCCTGTTGCAGCGCACGACACGCAGCCTCAATATGACGGACGCTGGGCGCCTCTATTACGAGCAGAGCAGCCAGGCGCTGCGGACAATCGAGGAAGCAAATTTGCGTCTCGCCGAAGCAAGAGCGGAGCCATCGGGCACGATCCGCATTTCGGCTCCCGTCGGCTTCGGCCATTTCCTCACAGCTGCCGTGGTCGACTTTCTCGCAATGTATCCGAAGGCCAAAGTCGAACTGCGCCTGACCGACGACAAGCTTGATCTCGTCGAAGACGGCATAGACCTCGCTTTCCGCACCGGGGTGCTTCAGGATTCCACGCTGATCGCCCGCAAGCTCGGCTCCGCGCACAGGTTGCTCTGCGCCAGCCCGGACTATCTCGCGCGCCACGGGGTGCCGGAACGCCTGGCGGATCTCACCCACCACCAATGCGTCATTGCAGGCTCCTCCACATCAGGCGCTCACTGGCTGCTGGACGGGCCGCACGGGCAGGAAACGGTCACGGTGGCCGGGCGCTTCGCCGCCAATGAAATGCAGGTGGTCGCCGCCGCTGCTGCTGCAGGCTTCGGCATCGCCCAATTGCCACATGGCATCGCCGAGACGCTGATCAATGAGCGGCGGCTGCAGCACGTCCTCAAGGATTACGCGACGCCGGCCGGTGGCCTCTACGTTCTCTACCCGAGCAGCCGGCACCTCTCGCCCTCGGTCAAGGCCTTCATTGAGCTGGCGGCCGAGCGGATTTCCAATCGGGTAAACACCGCTTAAAGGCATACGTGGTACCCAATCCATCAACGTCTGCGCCTTGGCGCAGTATCTGGATCGATCTGACTGCCGACAAGGCTTACAGCCAGCTGCCTCAATACGGGCTCGCCACATCCCCGGTCTCGACATAGACCGACTTCAACTGCGAATAGAGCGCCAGCGCGGCAAGCGAATTCTCGCGGCCGATACCCGACTGCTTGACGCCGCCGAACGGAATTTCGACCGGCGTCAGATTATAGGCGTTGATCCAGCAGGTGCCGGCCTGCAGCTCGGCGATAACGCGGTGGGCGCGGGGCAGGTCGCGCGTGAACACGCCGGCGGCAAGGCCGAATTCGGTATCGTTGGCGCGGTCGATCACCTCGTCTTCACCGTCGAATTTCAGCACGCTCATCACTGGCCCGAAAATCTCCTCGCGCGCGATGCGCATGGTGTCGGTGACGCCGGTGAAGACCGTCGGCTCGACGAAGAAGCCGCCTTGGAAACCCTGCAGCGACGGCACGTTGCCGCCGCAGGCGAGCACGGCGCCATCCTGCTTGCCGGCCTCGATATAGCCGATGACCTTTTCATGCTGGGCCTTCGAGATCAGCGGTCCCATCTGCGTCTCCTGGTCAAGCGGGTCGCCGATACGGATCTTCTTGGTCCGCTCGACCAGGCGCTCGATGAAGCGATCATGGATGCCCTTCTGCACGAAGACCCGCGTGCCGTTGGAGCAGATCTGGCCGGTCGAATAGAAATTGCCGAGCATGGCGCCGCCGATGGCGTTTTCGAGATCGGCATCGTCGAAGACGATCAGCGGCGACTTCCCGCCAAGCTCCATGGTGGCATGCTTCATCTTCGAGCCGGCGAGCGACAGCACCTTGCGGCCGGTCGGCACCGAGCCGGTCACCGAAACCTTGGCGACGACATCGTGCCCGACGAGGCCGGCGCCGACATCGCCATAGCCTTGCACCACGTTGAACAGCCCGTCGGGCAGGCCGGCCTCGGTATAGATTTCGGCCAGCGCCAGCGCCGACAGCGGTGTGCTCTCCGACGGCTTGAACACCATGGCATTGCCCATTGCGAGTGCCGGTGCCGATTTCCAGCCGGCGATCTGGATCGGATAGTTCCACGCGCCGATGCCGACGCAGACGCCGAGCGCTTCGCGCCTTGTATAGGCAAAGGGTCCGCCGAGATCGATGGACTCGCCATTATAGGCTGCGACCACGCCGCCGAAATATTCGAGGCAGTCGGCTGCCGAGGGGGCATCCGCCACCAGCGTCTCCTGGATCGCCTTGCCGGTATCCAGCGTCTCGATGCGCGCCAGGTCGGCGTTGCGCGCGCGCAGGATGTCGGCGGCGCGGCGCAGGATGCGGCCGCGCTCGACCGGCTTCAGCCGCGCCCAGGCCGGTTGTGCTGCACGCGCTGCTTCGATCGCGAGTTCCAGCACGTTCGGCGTCGCCGAACGGAGCATCGCGATGGTCTCGCCGGTTGCCGGATAGATGACCGGCAGCGGCGCACCCTGCTCGTCGTCGATGTAGCGTCCGTTGACATAGTGCGATGCCTTTGGCTGGGCGCGCATGGGAGCTTCTCCAATTGTCTTTCGCCGGGACCAGCGGGCGGACAGTCCGCCGGATCATCGCTTATCTGTCCGACACCTGCCAGCGCGGATTGATCCATGGTTCCCGGTTGGACGGCGCCAGCGGCGTGCGGCCAAGAATGTGGTCGGCGGCCTTCTCGCCGGTCATGATCGACGGTGCGTTGAGATTGCCGTTGGTGACGCGCGGAAAGATCGAGGAATCGGCGACCCGCAGCCCCTCGACGCCGATGACACGACATTCCGGATCGACGACGCTCATCGGATCATCCTTGCGGCCCATCTTGCAGGTGCCGCAAGGGTGATAGGCGCTTTCGGCGTGATCGCGGATGAAGGCGTCGAGATCGTCGTCCGAATGCACGTGCGAGCCCGGCGAGATCTCCTTGCCGCGATAAGGGTCGAATGCCGACTGGCCGAAGATCTCGCGCGTCAGCCGGATGCAGTGGCGGAACTCCGTCCAGTCGTCCGGATGCGACATGTAGTTGAAGCGGATCACCGGCTTCGATTTGGGATCGGGCGAGCGCAGCGTGACAGAACCGCGCGACTTCGATCGCATCGGTCCGACATGCGCCTGGAAACCGTGTGCCTTCGCCGCCGCCTTGCCGTCATAGCGGACCGCCGCCGGGATGAAATGATACTGGATGTCGGGATAGTCGACGCCGGCGCGCGAACGCACGAAGGCGGCCGCCTCGAAATGGTTGGTTGCGCCGAGACCTGACTTGAAGAACAGCCATTGCGCGCCGATCATCGCCTTGGAGAGCGGATTCAGCACCGAATTCAGCGTGATCGGCTGCGTCGATTCCTGTTGGATGTAGAGCTCCATATGGTCCTGCAGGTTGCGACCGACGCCGGGGCGGTCGGCGATCACCTGAATGCCGTATTCCCTGAGATGTTCGGCCGGGCCGATGCCGGACAGCATCAGGATCTTGGGCGAATTGATCGAGGACGCGGCGACGATCACTTCACGTCGCGCCTTGACCACCTGAATCCGTTTGCGCGCTTCGATCTCGACACCGGTGGCGCGTTGATTCTCGATGATCACCCGCCGGGCGAAGCCTTTGACAAGGCTAACATTTTTCCGCCTCAGCGCCGGCCTGAGATAGGCGCTCGCCGCCGACCAGCGGCGGCCGCCGCGAATGGTCTGTTCCATCGGCCCAAAACCTTCCTGCTTCGCGCCGTTATAGTCGTCGGTCAGCTCGAAGCCGGCCTGACGGCCTGCCTCGACGAAGGCGCCGTAGAGTGGGTTCGTCCTTGAGCCGCGCTGTACGGTCAGTGGGCCGCCGTGGCCGCGCCAGCCGTTTTCGCCGCCATTGCTGTCCTCCATGCGCTTGAAGTAGGGGAGCACGTCGGCAAACCCCCAGCCAGCCGCGCCCTGTTCGGCCCAATGGTCGAAATCGCGGGCGTGGCCGCGCACATAGACCATGCCGTTGATCGAGGACGAGCCGCCGATGACCTTGCCGCGCGGCGTCGCCAGTACGCGGCCGCCGAGATGCGGCTCCGGCTCGCTGGCAAAACCCCAGTCGTAGAGGCTCATATTGAGCGGGATCGACAGCGCCGAAGGCATCTGGATCAGCGGCCCGATATCGCTGCCGCCAAATTCGATGACGATCACCGAATGTCTGCCATCCTCCGACAGCCGGTAGGCCATGGCGCAGCCGGCCGAGCCGGCGCCGATGATGACGAAATCCGCCTCAAGCATGGTTCATAGGCACCATGAAATCGGCGAGCGAGTGAACAAGACTGTCGCTCATCATTCGCCTCGCGGAAAACGCTTCTGCTCTTCCAGCAGGTCAAGATTCATGTGGTTGCGCATGTAGCGTTCCGAGGCCTTCTGCAGCGGCTGGAATTCCCAGGGGTAATGGGTGCCGTTGCGCAGCGCCGGATAGACCACCCAGCGGCGCGCCTGGCTGGCGCGGACGGCGGCGTCGAAAGCGGCCATGTCCCAGCGCGCCCGGACCTTGTCGGTGAATGCAGCCACCAAAGCCGCATGCGCCGGGTCGGCGGCGAGATTGGTCAATTCCCGCGGATCCGATTCAAGATCAAACAGTTGCGGCGGATCGATCTCGCAATGGATGAATTTGTAGCGGCCCTCACGGATCGCCACCATCGGTGCGTTGGAGCCTTCGGCTGCATATTCCATCAGCACCGGTGCGGTGCGTTCCTTGCCGTCGAGCAGCGGCAGCAGCGACTGGCCGTCGGTCCATGGCGCAATCGCGCTCATGTCGATGCCGGCGAGATCGCAAAGCGTCGGCGTCACGTCGAGATTGGAGACCGGCGCGTCGATCAGGGTGGCTGGGACGTCTTTTCCGGCGATCATCAGCGGCACTCGCGCCGAGCCTTCGAAGAAGCACATCTTGAACCACAGGCCGCGCTCGCCGAGCATGTCGCCGTGATCCGAGCAGAACAGGATGATCGTGTCATCGAGCATCCGCGTGCGCTCGAGCACCGACAGCAGCTCGCCGATCTTGTCGTCGAGATAGGAGATGTTGGCGAAATAGCCGCGCCGCGCGCGGCGGATCTGCTCGCCCGTGATGTCGAAACTGTCGTAGTCACTGGCGCGGTAGAGCCGCTGCGAATGCGGATCCTGCTTGTCATAGGGGACGAAGCCCACTTCCGGCTCGAGCGCCGGGCAGTCCTCGTAGAGGTCCCAGTAGCGCCGGCGCGCGACATAGGGGTCGTGCGGATGGGTGAAGGAAACGGTCAGGCACCAGGCCCGATGCGCGGCATCGTCGGAGACGCGAGCGAATTCATAAAGCTTCTGCACGGCATGGAAGGCGACCTCGTCGTCATATTCCAGCTGGTTGGTTATCTCGGCTACACCAGCGCCGGCCACCGAACCGAGATTATGATACCACCAGTCGATCCGCTCGCCGGGTTTGCGATAGTCCGGCGTCCAGCCGAAATCGGCCGGATAGATGTCGGTGGTCAGCCGTTCTTCGAAGCCATGCAACTGGTCGGGCCCGACGAAATGCATCTTGCCGGATAGACAGGTGTGGTAGCCGGCGGCGCGCAGATGATGCGCAAAGGTCGGGACCGAGGACGCGAATTCGGCGGCATTGTCATAGACCTCGGTGCGCGACGGCAACTGGCCGCTCATGAACGAGGCGCGGCCCGGCGCGCAGAGCGGCGAGGCAGTGTAGTTGTTTTTGAAGCGCGCCGCACGAGCGGCCAGCGCCTTCAGATGCGGCGCGTGCAGGAAGTCCGCCGGCCCATCGGGAAACAATGTGCCGTTGAGCTGATCGACCATCACGATCAGGAAATTGGGTTGCTTGGACGTCACTGCGCGCTCCGCCGGCTGAGTTTCGTTTCGAGATAATCCTCGATCAGTGCGATCGCGGTCGCGGCATTGGGCACACCGTCCTTCAGCGCGCGCCTGATGTAGAGCCCGTCGATCAGCGCAGCTGTCGCCTCGGCGACGCGGTCGGCCTCGCTTCTCGGCAGGATGCCGGTCAGCCCGCTCAACAGATTGGAATGCAGGCGCCGCGCATAGACCTTGAGCAGCCGGCGCAGCGCTGCCGATTTCTGCGCCTCGACATAGAAGGCGAGCCAGGCGGCGATCGTTTCCGGCTGGAACTGGGCGTCGGAGAAATTGACGGCGACCACGGCCGAAACGCGCTGGCGTGCCGTGCTGGCCGATCGAAGCGCGCGCCGCATGTCGGCGGTCAGCTCGGCGAGGATGTGCCGCATCGTCGCCAGCAAAAGTTCGTCCTTGGCGCCGAAATAATGATGGGCGAGCGCCGAGGATACGCCGGCGCGCCCGGCGATTTCCGACATCGTCACATCGAGCGAACCGCGCTCGCCGATCGCCGAGATCGTCGCGTCGATGAGCGCCCTGCGGCGGAACGGCTCCATTCCGATTTTCGGCATCTTTACTCCGGCCTGTTGCAACAGGTTTATTTTTTATTGACGGATCAATCAACAAAAATCCTGCGTAATTTGGTGGCAGAACTCAGGCGCTATGACCAGATATCAAGATCAAGCGATTGTGTGGTTCTGGCCCCTTCACGAAGTCGTTGGAACGGTTCATGCTTGAACAATGGTGGGGCGCGCCTCGATATGGCGTGGCCCAGCCCGCAGGATGGAGATAGCCATGACAGCATGCATCGTCGGCTGGGCGCATTCGCGCTTCGGCAAGCTCGAAGGCGAGACGCTGGAGGGCCTGATCACCAAGGTGGCTAGCGAGGCGCTCGATCATGCCGGCATCGGTCCGGACGAGGTCGACGAGATCGTGCTCGGCCACTTCAATGCCGGCTTTTCCGCACAGGATTTCACCGCAAGCCTGGTCCTGCAGGCAGACGACCGGCTGCGTTTCAAGCCGGCGACGCGCGTCGAGAACGCCTGCGCCACCGGCTCGGCAGCGGTCAGGCAAGGCATCCGCGCCATCGACGCCAATGCCGCCCGCATCGTGCTGGTGGTCGGCGCCGAGCAGATGACGACGACATCAGGTCCAGAAATCGGCAAAAACCTTCTCAAGGCTTCGTATCTGCCCGAGGAGGGCGACACGCCGGCAGGCTTCGCCGGCGTTTTCGGCAAGATCGCCCAAGCCTATTTCCAGCGCTATGGCGACCAGTCGGACGCGCTGGCGATGATCGCCGCCAAGAACCACAAGAACGGCGTCGACAATCCCTATGCGCAGATGCGCAAGGATTTCGGCTATGAGTTCTGCCGGCATGAGAGCGAGAAGAACCCTTTCGTCGCCGGCCCTCTGAAACGCACCGACTGCTCGCTGGTTTCCGACGGCGCCGCCGCCCTGGTCCTTGCCGACACGGCGACGGCGTTGAAGATGCGCCGCGCGGTCGCCTTTCGCGCCAACGAGCATGTGCAGGATTTCCTGCCGATGTCGAAGCGCGACATCCTGGCTTTCGAAGGCTGCGAACAGGCCTGGAACCAGGCGCTGAAGAAGGCCGGTGTGACGCTCGATGATCTGTCCTTCGTCGAGACGCATGACTGCTTCACCATCGCCGAGCTGATCGAATATGAGGCGATGGGCCTGGCGAAACCGGGCGAGGGCGCAAAACTGGCGCTGAGTGGCGAGACGGCGAAGGACGGCCGGCTGCCGGTCAATCCATCCGGCGGACTGAAGGCCAAGGGCCATCCGATCGGCGCCACCGGTGTCTCGATGCACGTGCTGAGCGCCATGCAGCTCGTCGGCGAAGCCGGCGGCATCCAGGTGCCGGGAGCCAAGCTCGGCGGCATTTTCAACATGGGCGGTGCTGCGGTCGCCAACTACGTTTCCATTCTCGATCGGATCAGATAAAAGCGGCCCGCATCTCGCGGGGAATTCATGACAAATCCGGTTCTGGTCGAAGTTTTGCGCGGCGCCGTGGTCGAGAGCGTGCATCGTGGCGCCATCGCGGTCTTCGATGCCGACGGCAAGCCGGTCTGGGAAATCGGCGATACGGCCCGCCCGGTGTTTCCGCGCTCGGCGGTCAAGGCGATCCAGGCGCTGCCGCTGGTCGAAAGCGGCGCGGCCGATGCGTACGGTTTCGGCGACCGGGAACTGGCGCTTGCCTGCGCTTCGCATTCGGGCGAGCCGGCGCATGTCGAACTGGCGCGGGCGATGCTGGCGAAGGCCGGGCTGGACGAGGCGGCGCTCGAGTGCGGCGCCCATTGGCCGTCCAGCCATCCGGCGACAGTTGCGCTCGCCCGTGCCGGCAAGGCGCCAAGCGCACTGCACAACAACTGCTCGGGCAAGCATGCGGGCTTCCTCTGCACCTGCGTCCACACCGGCATTGCCCATCGCGGCTATGTCAAACCAGGCCATGCCTCGCAGGAGATGGTGCGCGACGCGATGCAAGCGGTGACAGGTGCCGTCCATGATTTCGATCATTGCGGCACTGACGGCTGCTCGATCCCGACCTATGCCGTGCCGCTGCGCAGCTTCGCGCTCGGCTTTGCCCGCATGGCGACAGGTATCGGCCTTGGGCCGGTGCGCGCCAAGGCGGCAAAGCGGCTGCTTTCCGCCTGCATGGCAGAGCCATTTCTGGTTGCCGGCACAGGCAGGGCTGATGTTGCGCTGATGGAAGCCGCACGCGGCCGGATTTTTGTGAAGGGAGGCGCTGAAGGCGTCTATTCCGCGACACTTCCAGAGCTTGGCCTTGGCATTGCGCTGAAATGCGATGATGGCGCCGGCCGCGCGGCTGAAGTCATGGTCGCGGCATGCATGGCCAGGTTTTTTCACGCCGACAACGCGCTGGCGGCGAAACTGATCGAACAGGCAGATCCGCCCATCGAAAGCCGGATCGGCGCCAAGGTTGGCGTCCTCCGGCCCACCGCCGCACTGAGCTGAGAACGGCCATTCAGCTCACATGATTGCGCTCGATGGTCAGATGCGCATAGCCGGCATTGCCCGATGAGGCGAGATCGCCGGTCACCGGCTCGGCCCAGCGGTGGCCGACGATCGCGCCGTTTTGGGCGCCGTCGATGACATTGTCGGAGATGACCGCCGTCCCGGCGCCCTCGACCACGGTGACGGCAATGCCGGTTCCGGCCTTGCGGATGATGTTTGCGGTAGCGACCACGTTGCGCATGAACGGTCCCCAGCCGATGTGCATGCCGTAGCGCGGCGCATTCTCGATGACGTTGCCGGAGACGGCAGTATCAGCCTCGACGCTGATACCGACGCCGAAACCGGGCGCGTCGGCAGGATACGGGCCGCTGGTCGAGAGGTTGCGGACGATGTTTCCGGAACACACGCCCATGCGGCCGCCTTCGTTGAAATTGACGATCGAGATGCCGTTGGCGGCGCCATCGACGATGTTGTTGCTGACGACCGCTCCCTCGAAGGAGAATTCGGAATAGAGCGCCGTTTCGCCCGATCGCGAGCAGGTGTTGCCGGTGATATGCAGATTGCTGGCGCTGTTGGCGCGGATCGCCGAAAACGCACAGTCCGAGACGATATTGCCCGAGATGATGACGTTGCCGGCGCGAAACGCATTGATGCCGTTGCCATTCTGGCCGGTTCCGCCGCTACGCGCCTGAATGCGTTCGACGCGGTTGCCGCTGACGATGGTGCCGTCCTCGGCCGCTTGCCAGCGGTGCACGAGAATACCGCCATTGGCGCAGTCGGAAATGGTATTGCCTGATATCTCCAGGCCGGCGGCTTCGACCGAATAGATGCCGGCGTCGGCCGAGCCCGATATTTCCGAGCGCTCGATGCGGCCCGAAGCGTGATCGAGCGCCAGGCCGCTCTTGCCGCTGCCGGCGATCTGGCAATTGTCGATGACGAGGTGAGCAACGCGGCGGAGGTCGAGCAGGCCTTGCGCGTAGTCGCCCATCCAGCGGTTGGTGCCGTCGAACACCAGCCCGGTGAGTTCGATGTGCTCGGCCTGTTCGGCCATGAGCAGATGGCCGTTGCCGCCATAGACGATCCGCGATGCGCCCGGCACGCCGGAAAGTCTGATACGGCTGGGCAGCGACAGGTTGGATACGACATAGGTTCCCGGCGGCAGGAACACCGGCATGTTGCGGTCGTTTGCGTCGCGCAGCAGCCTGGCGAAGGCCTTGCTCTGGTCGTCAAGCGCGCCGGGCTGCACGCCGAGGTCGGCAGCGTTGATCGAGCCGCGCATCGAGGCATTGTCGATGCCGGGCAGGCTGCCCGCCGCTGCCTTGCCGAGCGAGAGGCCCAGAACGGCAAAGCCGGCGGTTTGTGCGAGAAATTTTCGTCTGTTCGACATCGGCACAGATTCCCAGCGTTCGGCCGTCGCGCTGCAGGAACCGTGCCAGACCGGATCGGCCGATCCTTTGCCGGCAATAGCTTGTGGAGTCGTCGCGCGAGGCATAAGCTCGACTAATGAGCAGAGCCTTCACGCGCGAAGAGGATAGCGAAAACGCCATCGCCGGCATCGGCGAGCGGCCGATCAGTCAGCACCGCAATCTGGTGACGCAACGCGGCCTTGCGCTGATCGACGCCGAACTGGCTGCCCTGCGCGATGACTTGGCCAGGGCGGAGAAGAGGGCCGACCGCGAGCGCATAGCGCTTATTTCGCGCGACCTTCGCTACTGGACCGCGCGGCGTGAAAGCGCCGAGCTTTCCGTACCGGAACCGGGCAGCAATCTAGTTCGCTTCGGCATGGGCGTCACGCTGGAAGGCGATGATGGCAGGAAGGTACACTGGAAGATCGTCGGTGAGGATGAGGCCGATCCAGCCAAGGGCACAATTTCCCACGTGTCGCCCATGGCCCTGGCCTTGTTCGGCAAGAAGGTCGGCGAAGTTGCCGTGGTGAACGGCAAGGAATGGGAGATTGTGAAGCTCTCCGACAATTAGCCCTCGACCTTGACGACATGGTCGCGAAAGAACGCCGCCGCACCAGCCTCGTCGATCTCGCCGGCGGCAACCATCATGACTAGTTGGATGATGTCCGCCTGCTCGGCTTCGATGCTTAGCCCATTGAAATAAAGAAAAAGATCGGCTGCGGCAAAAGCGGTGCGCTTGTTGCCGTCGACGAATGGATGGTTCTTGGCGATGCCGAAAAGATAGGCGGATGCCAGCTCGCAGAGGTCGGGTTCGCCATAAATCTCCCTCTGTTGCGGTCGATAAAGCGCCGACTCCAGCATTCCTTCGTCGCGGATACCCGCTGCTCCTCCGTGGAGGCGCAATTGCTCGGCATGAAGCGCCTCCACGAACTCCCTCGAATGATGCTCAGTCATTTCGCGAGCGCGCGGTAGGCAACCTCGTACTTCTTCATCCGCTCGCGCGCGATTTTCATCTTGCGCTCAAATTCCTCGGCAGTGTCTTCGGTGCGGCGCAGGCGAAGCTCATCCCCCTCCTGGACGATGACGATGCTGTCGCCAGCCTTCAGGTTCAGGCGGTCGAGAATTTCCTTGGGCAAGATCACGCCTTCGGAATTGCCGATCTTGCGAATGATCGTGTTCATGGCGAGACATCCTGTTGCCACGCTGATTATAACTCATCGTGGCTGTCGTTGCAACATACATTGTAACCTGCGTCAGTCGACCTGGTCTCAGCCGGCCTGCAGCAGCCGGTCCATCAGCCGGTCGGCGGCCTCGGGGATGACCGTGCCCGGCGGGAAGATCTCCGCGGCCCCCGCCTGCATCACGGCATCGTAATCCTGCGGTGGGATGACGCCGCCGGCCACGATCAGCATATCGTCGCGGCCGAGCTTCTTCAGCGCGTCCTTGAGTTCGGGAATGAGCGTCAAATGTCCTGCCGCCAGCGACGAGGCGCCGACGATGTGCACGTCATGCTCGACCGCGAGCCTGGCGATCTCATCCGGCGTCTGGAACATCGGCCCGACGGTGACGTCGAAGCCGAGATCGGCAAAGGCCGTGGCGATGACCTTCTGGCCGCGATCATGGCCGTCCTGTCCCATCTTGGCGACGAGAATGCGCGGCTTGCCGCCGGACTTCTCCTCGAACGCCACGATCTTGTCCTGCAGCCGGTCGACCACCGGATTGTCGCCGAGCGCCTTGCGATAGACGCCGGAGATCGTCTGGACCGAGGCGACATGGCGGCCGAAGACCTTTTCCAGCGCCAGCGAAATCTCGCCGACAGTGGCGTTCGCGCGCGCGGCGCGAATGGCGAACTCCAGCAGATTTTCGCCGCTCTCCGCAGCGCGGCTCAGCGCATCCAGTGCGTTCTCGACGGCGCCGACGTCGCGCGTGCCTTTCAGCCGCTGCAGTTTCGACAATTGCCGGGCTCTGACTTCGGCGTTGTCGATCTTCAGCACGTCGACTTTGATGTCCGTCTCGGGACGATGGGCGTTGACGCCGACCAATATCTGCTCGCCGGAATCGATCCGCGCCTGCGTGCGCGCTGCGGCCTCTTCGATGCGCAGCTTCGGTATGTTTTTTTCGGTTGCGGCGGCCATGCCGCCCAGGCTCTCGACCTCTTCGATATGGGCAAGCGCGCGCGCCGCCAAATCATGCGTCAGCCGTTCAAGATAGGCAGAGCCTCCCCACGGGTCGATGATGCGGGTGGTACCGGATTCCTTTTGCAGGATGAGCTGCGTGTTGCGGGCGATGCGGGCCGAATGGTCCGTCGGCAGCGCCATCGCCTCGTCGAAGGAGTTGGTGTGCAGCGACTGCGTATGACCCTGCGTCGCCGCCATCGCCTCGATCATGGTGCGGATGATGTTGTTGTAAGGGTCCTGCGCCGTCAGCGACCAGCCCGAAGTCTGGCAATGGGTGCGCAGTGACAGCGAGCGCTCGTCCTTCGGCAAGAAGTTCTTCAGCATCAGGTTCGACCACAAAAGGCGGGCTGCCCTCAGCTTAGCCACCTCCATGAAGAAGTTCATGCCGATCGCCCAGAAGAAGGAAAGGCGCGGCGCGAAACGGTCGATATCGAGACCCGCCGCGACACCGGCGCGGGCATATTCGATGCCGTTGGCGATCGTGTAGGCGAGTTCCAGGTCGGCGGTCGCCCCTGCCTCCTGCATGTGGTAGCCGGAGATCGAAATCGAATTGAACTTCGGCATATGCTGCGACGTGTAGGAGAAGATATCCGACACGATCCGCATCGAAGGCTTTGGCGGATAGATGTAGGTGTTGCGCACCATGAACTCTTTCAGGATGTCGTTCTGAATGGTTCCGGCGAGGTCCTTCTGCGCAACGCCTTGTTCTTCCGCTGCCACGATATAGAGCGCCATGATCGGCAGAACCGCGCCATTCATGGTCATCGACACCGTCATCTCGCCGAGGGGGATGCCGTCGAAGAGCTGGCGCATGTCGAGGATGGAATCAATGGCGACGCCGGCCATGCCGACATCGCCGGCAACACGCGGATGATCGCTGTCGTAGCCGCGGTGCGTGGCGAGGTCGAAAGCAACCGACAGTCCCTTCTGGCCGGCCGCGAGGTTACGCCGGTAAAAGGCGTTCGACTCTTCCGCCGTCGAGAAGCCGGCATATTGCCGGATCGTCCACGGCTGCTGGACATACATGGTCGGGTAGGGGCCGCGCACGAATGGCGGCAGGCCCGGATAAGTGTCGAGATGCGGCAACCCCTTGAGGTCGCCCTGATTGTACAGATGCTTGATGGCCAATCCTTCCGGAGTCACCCGCTGGCCCTTGACCTCGATCGGCGCCCGGCGCGGCGCCGACCAGGCGATTTGGCTGAAATCCGGGATCATGGCGCTGCTCCGATCGATTGATCGAGGCGGATCGGAAACAGCGGATCGCACACCGCCACCCCCTCGGTGACGGCGGGCCGCCGCTCCGCCGCCAGCGTTTCGACCGGACGTTCAGTCTTCGACGGGTGAAGCGTCGTGCCGATGATGGCCCGCTCGCCCACCTGAAAGGCAGCATTGCGGCGGGCGGAGGCCGCCTGAACCCGTTTCTGGATATGTCCTTGCTGCAGGCTGGACAGTACGCCACCCTCCACCTCGATCCGCTGGAATTCTTCCCAGGCCGCTTCGCAGAGTTCGGCGGTCAGCGCTTCAACGGCGCCCGAACCGCAAGCAGGGTCGGCGACATGATCGATATGGCTTTCGTTGGCCATGATCAGTTGCGTGTTGCGGGCAACGCGGCGGGCAAAGCCCGCCGGCAGGCCATGCGCGATCGCATGCGGCAGGATGGAGATCGAATCCGCTCCGCCGGCTGCCGCGGCAAACCCGGCGATCGTGGTGCGCAGGATGTTTGTCTCCGGGTCCGCCGAAGTCATCATGCGGAAGGACGTCTCGGCATGGATGTTGGCGGTGGAGGCGGAGATCGAGCATGCCTCCTGAACCCGCGCCCACAGCCTGCGCAGGGCCCTGACTTTGGCCATCGACACGAACTGGTCCTGGTCGACGCTCAGCGCAAAGCCGATATGGGGCGCCGCATAGACAAGCGGCTGGCGCGCCTCCTCGAACATCCGGAGATAGGAGACCGCCGAAGCTATCATGGTGCCCAGTTCCTGCGCTTCGGTGGCGCCGGCATTGTGGAAGACGCGTCCGTCTGCCTCCAGCAGAACCCCCGGCACGCCCATCGAGAAAAAATGTGCCAGGGACTGCGGCATCGACGCCTGCAAGGCCTCGATCGACATGCGCAACCGGCCGGTTCCGGCAAAGATCGCCGCCGGATCGATACCGAAGGAAAGGTTGAGCTTCGCCGGATCCGACCGGCGCTTGCTCAAGAACGCAACCAGCCAGTCGGCCACGGCGCGGCTCCAGGGATGCGCGTCGATGCGGACCTGGATGCGGTTGAGTGGCACGCCATCCAGCACGGTCTCCAGCGCCTCGGCAGTCCTCGGCAGGCCGTAGCCGAACGCATTCGGCGCGCCTTCGAAGACGAGCGACAATCCGGTGGCACCCTGTGCGACGTCTTCCAGGGCCTGGGCTTTGGCGCGGCCGATATCCGGATCGTCGATACGCTGGCTGACGATCCACGGCGATCTGGGGTTTGCCCGCGCGAGAGGCTCTGCGGTGACCGAACGATCATAGAGCGGTTCTATGCGGATGCCATCGTCCGTATGGGATACGAGTTTTTCCTCGAAAGATCCGCCGGCCAAGGCCTTTTCCGCAAGGGCCAGCCACCGCTGCCGGTCAGGGTTCGGAAGTTCGGCATCGTGGTTCAAGGCACCGGCGCCCATCCGCTCTCCTCGTCTTCTCGGCCGCATAGGCCTGGAATGTCAGTCTACGGCTCCCCGTCCCAGATCACAATGCAACACGCCTCCTGCGACGATGAACCGTCAACCGATTGCCAAACATGCGCAAAATCCGCAAGCTCCAAAAACCCAATTTCGACCATGGCCATTGTCGCTGCGCAATGGCGTCATTATACCTGCGGCGAGCCCCGTTACTTTCAATAGATCAGGGCATTCAACACTTCAGGTTTGCGGAGACCGGACACATGGCTGACGACCCCAGTATTTTCATAGGAGCCAGCCGAAAGCCCGACGACAGCTACAAGCGCGCCGAAAATCTGCTGCTTCAGTACGGGAATCGTCATGGCCTGGTCACCGGTGCGACCGGCACCGGCAAGACCGTGACCTTGCAGATTTTGGCGGAAGGCTTCTCCAATGCCGGCGTGCCGGTCTTCTGCGCCGACATCAAGGGCGATCTGTCCGGTATCGCCATGATGGGCACGGCACAGGATTTTCTGGTCAAGCGCGCCGAGCAGGTCAAGCTCGACCCCTATGATTTCCAGGAATTTCCGGTCATCTTCTGGGACCTGTTCGGCGAGCAGGGCCATCCGATCCGCGCCACCGTCTCGGAAATGGGGCCGCTGCTTCTGTCGCGCCTGATGAACCTCTCCGAGGCCCAGGAAGGCATCATGAACATCGCCTTCCGCATCGCCGACGAAGAGGGCTTGTTGCTGCTGGACCTGAAGGACCTGCAAGCGCTTCTTGCCAACATCGCCGAACGCGCCGAAGAAATCGGCGCTCGCTACGGCAATGTGACTAAACCTTCGGTCGGCGCAATCCAGCGCACGCTGCTGGTTCTGGAGCAGCAGGGAGCGACGAATTTCTTCGGCGAGCCGGCATTACGGATCGCCGACATCATGCGCACCACCCGCGACGGACGCGGCGCGATCAGCGTGCTGGCTGCCGACAAGCTGATGATGAATCCCCGGCTCTATGCAACATTCCTTTTGTGGCTGATGTCGGAACTGTTCGAGGAGCTGCCCGAAGTCGGCGATCCTGACAAGCCAAAGCTGGTCTTCTTCTTCGATGAGGCGCACCTTCTGTTCGATGATGCGCCGAAGGTGCTGATCGACCGCGTCGAACAGGTGGTCCGCCTGATCCGCTCGAAGGGCGTCGGCGTCTACTTCGTCACCCAGAATCCGCTGGATATCCCTGAAACGGTTCTGGCCCAGCTCGGCAACCGGGTGCAGCATGCCCTGCGCGCCTACACGCCGCGGGAGCAGAAGGCCGTGAGGACTGCCGCCGAGACCTTCAGGCCCAATCCCGACTTCGACTGTGCGACCGTGATCACGCAGCTCGGCACCGGCGAGGCGCTGGTCTCGACGCTGGAAGCCAAAGGTGTTCCGTCCATGGTCCAGCGGACCCTGGTTCGCCCGCCGTCGTCGCGCCTTGGTCCGATCACGCCTGACGAGCGCCGCAAGCTGATCGCCGAAAGCCCGGTTACAGGGCAATACGACCAAACCATCGATCGTGAATCGGCCTTCGAGATGCTGCAGAAAAAGGCCAAGGACGCTCTGGATGCAGAGGCGCAGCAGCAGGAGACCGGCCGCTCACGCTGGACCATTCCGGGCTTCGGCAATGACGATCCCGCCCCCCAGCCCCCCGGCGGCAGGCGAGCACCGGCGCCGCGATCGTCCAATCGCCAGACGGTGGCGGAGGCGGCGATCAAGGCGGTGGTTCGCTCGGTCGGCTCGTCCGTCGGACGGGCGATCGTGCGCGGCATCCTCGGCAGCCTGGCAAGGGGGCGCTGAGCATCGGACCAAAAGTGGGCGCCGGGTTTGGGAGAATCCGATGCTCAGGCAAAAAGCATCGGACCGAAAGTGGCGGCGGCGAAAGTCCGCTGCTCCAGCCCTTTCGACCAGCTCAGAAGATCGAGTCCGAGATCGACCTTGCCGGGCCGAGCAGGATGGATCCATCCGGGACGCCCGCATCGATTGGAATGGCTTTGCGGTCTGCCGTGGCAACCAGCTCCTGACCGACACCGGCGGTAACGATCACCGGCGTCTTGTTGGGCACACGGTCATAAAGGTCGATAATGTCCTGATTTATCAAGCGAACGCAGCCAGATGACACCGATTTGCCTATGGAGTACCACTCCGGCGACCCATGCAGGCGGTAAAGCGTGTCCTCGTTGCCCTCGAAGAGATACAGCGCCCGCGCGCCGAGCGGATTCGTCAGCCCGCCGGGCATGCCGCCATTCTCGGCGCTGTATTTTGCGAGCTCGGGCTGGCGGGCGATCATTTCGGCCGGCGGGGTCCATTTCGGCCACTTCTGCTTCCACTGGACGACGGCATCGCCAGACCATTCGAAACCGGCCCGACCCAGTCCGACACCATAACGGATAGCTTGTCCGCCCGGACGCACGAAATAGAGGTGGTGGCCGGCCGTATCGACGACGATGGTGCCGGGCCGTTGGCCGGTCGGATCGGGAACGATCTGACGCAGAAATTGCTCGTCGATTTTCTCGTACGGTATGCCCGGGAGCTCGAACCCATCGTCGCTGACCGGAGCGTACATTGTTGCATAGTCCGGGAGCGGCGGCTCGTTATTGGCTAACGGCGGAGGCTCGACCGGCCGCTGCGCCACCGTGGTGCAGGCGGAAACCGCAATCGAGGCGGCGCCGAGCGCAGCGGCGTTGAGAAAGCCGCGACGGCTCAGGCGACAGGACTCGATTCCGGTTGTGAACATGATTGCCTTTTTTAGGTCTCGAATCGAAACAAAACATGAATACGCCGATCGTTACCGGCGCCAGCCCTACCAATGCCTGGCGCGATAGGCGGTTCCGATTCTGGCCTGACGGAGGACAAACAAAGGCAAAGCTGTGACGGTTCCGTCCCTGTTGCGCCGGGGCAACAGGCCTACAGCGCAGCACGTCCACTGGACGCGTAAAGGACGCTGTAGCACTTTGTTTTGCGCATGACCCTTTCCAAAAAATCGATTCCGATTTTTGGGTCGTGCGCTAGCCAGCAGCCAGCAGGCCTTCGAGCGAGGGCAGGATCAGGGCCGGCGGAAAGTCCCGGTATTCCTCGGGCTGGTTGGAGCGGTTGATCCAGACTGTCCGGAAGCCGAATTTGGTGGCGCCGGCGACGTCCCAGCGGTTGGATGACTGAAACGACACCGCATCAGGGTAGAGGCGCCAGCCTGTCGTGACCATGTCGTAGACCGACGGATCGGCCTTGAAGCGCTTGACGGCATCGACGGAATAGATGTCGTCCAGAAATTGGTCGAGCGCGGCCGATTTGACCGCCGCTTCCAGCATTGCAGGCGAACCGTTGGAGAGGATTGCCAGCTTGGCGCCAGATGCTTTGAGCGCCTTGAGCACGGCCGGCACCTCTGGATAGCAGTCCAGCCGCCAATAGGCGTCAAGCAGCTTGGCCCTGAGCCCCTTGTCCGCAGAGGGAACCTTGCGCAGGGCGAAATCGAGCGCCTGCTCGGTGAGCTGCCAGAAGTCGGCGTAGGCGCCCATCAGCGTCCTCACCCAGGAATATTCCAGTTGCTTGGCGCGCCAGATCTCCGACAGGAGCTGGCCGTCCGGCCCGATCTGGTCGGCATGGCGGCGCACGGCGGCATGGACATCGAACAGCGTGCCGTAGGCGTCGAAAACGTAAGCCGCATGGTGCATGGTGACAGTTTTGCGGCGAGGCAAGGCAAGGCGCAAGCACAGATTGCGTTCGGATACCGCTACCTCAACAAATCTCAGCCATAACAGTTGACGGCAGACGCCAAAGCATCTTCCAATGGCGAGACAGGACAGCTTCGAAACGCGGAACCAAGCGATGACACTGGCGACTGCGGCGCAATCCGCGACATGGACCTTCGTCGATGGCGACTGGTACGAAGGCAACGTCGCCATCCTGGGGCCGCGAAGCCATGCCATGTGGCTAGGCACCAGCGTGTTCGACGGCGCCCGCTGGTTCGAGGGCGTCGCCCCCGACCTCGACCGCCACGCCGCGAGGGTGAACGCTTCGGCGATCGCGCTTGGTCTCAAACCATCCATGAGCGCCGACAAGATCGTCGGGCTGACCTGGGACGGGCTGAAAAAGTTCGACGGCAAGACGGCGGTTTACATAAGGCCGATGTACTGGGCCGAGCATGGTGGCTACATGGGCGTGCCGGCAGATCCGGCCTCGACCCGTTTCTGCCTTTGCCTCTACGAATCGCCGATGATCTCGCCGGCGGGCTTTTCGGTCACCGTCTCGCCGTTCCGGCGCCCGACCATCGAAACCATGCCGACCGACGCGAAGGCCGGCTGCCTTTATCCCAACAATGGTCGCGCCATCCTCGAAGCCAAGATGCGCGGCTTCGACAACGCCCTGGTGCTCGACATGCTGGGCAATGTCGCCGAGACCGGAACCTCGAACATTTTCCTGGTCAAGGACGGCCATGTCCTGACGCCGGCGCCGAACGGCACCTTCCTCTCCGGCATCACCCGCTCGCGGACGATGACGCTGCTTGGCGAGTATGGGTTCAAGACCACCGAGAAGACGCTGGCGGTGCGCGACTTCCTCGAAGCGGACGAGATATTCTCGACGGGAAACCATTCGAAAGTCGTGCCGATCACCCGCATCGAGAATCGCAATCTCCAGCCCGGGCCTGTAGCCAAGAAGGCGCGCGAACTCTATTGGGATTGGGCGCATTCGACTCCGGCCGGCTGACCGGCTAAAAAGCGAACCGGCGCTTCATTCCGGAGTTGTTCCACACCAATCCAGACCTATGTTAATCCGGTATCGACACCGGATTTTTCCACGAGGAGTACGACCGATGGCTTTTGAACTGCCCGCCTTGCCCTATGACTACGAGGCCTTGCAGCCTTACATGTCGAAGGAGACGCTGGAGTATCACCACGACAAGCACCACAAGGCCTATGTCGACAACGGCAACAAGCTGGCTGCCGAAGCCGGGCTCGGCGATTTGTCGGTCGAAGAGGTTGTGAAACAGTCCTTCGGCAAGAACCCCGGGCTCTTCAACAATGCCGGCCAGCATTACAACCACATTCATTTCTGGAAGTGGATGAAGAAGGGCGGCGGCGGCAACAAATTGCCGGGCGCGCTGCAAAAGGCGTTCGACAGCGACCTTGGCGGCTACGATAAGTTCAAGGCCGACTTCATCGCCGCCGGAACCACTCAGTTCGGTTCGGGCTGGGCCTGGGTTTCGGTCAAGGAGGGCAAGCTGGCGATCTCGAAGACGCCGAACGGCGAGAACCCGCTCGTCCATGGCGCGACACCGATCTTGGGCGTCGATGTCTGGGAGCACTCCTATTACATCGACTATCGCAACGCCCGGCCGAAATATCTCGAAGCCTTCGTCGACAGTCTCATCAACTGGGACCACGTCCTTGAACTCTACGAGAAGGCGTAGGCCCAACTTAGTTGCAGAAAAGCCCCGGCAAAACCGGGGCTTTTCTTTTGGCTCAAGGATCGGCCGCCCTTTTCCAGAACAGAACGACCGTCCAACAATTCACACAAGCGTGAGGCGAATTTCCGGAATTTTTAAGCCACTTTTGTCGTTATCGGTAGGTCCAGAAGTGCCTCACCCGAAACATCGTCATCATGGAGCCAATTGAATGAGAAAGCTTATCCTCGCCATCTCGATGCTCGCCTTCGCCGGTTCGGCGGCATTTGCCGACCCGATCCAGGAGCGGCAGGCTCTGATGAAGGAACGTGGAAAGATCGCCGGCCAATTGTCGAAAGTGGTCAAGGGCGAGACCCCTTACGACGCAGCGGCCGTGCTGGCGGCGTTGAAGGCGCTGCAGGCCAACGCCGAGAAATTCCATGCAAACGTCGAGGGTCTTTTCCCGGCTGGCAGCGACAGCGGCGACACCACCGCTGCCCCCAAGATCTGGGAAGATATGGCCGGCTTCAAGGCGGTTGAAGACAAGTATCTCGCCGACGTCAAGGCTGCGGCCGCCGCCGCCCCTGCCAATGTCGATGCCTTGAAGGCGGGGTTCAGCACCATAGGCGGCGATTGTGGCACCTGCCACCAGACATACAGGATAAAGAAGGGCTGATAGCGGGCGATGCGCCGGCTGAAAAAACTCGTCGGCGCCGCCCTCGTTCTGGGTGCCGCCGGCGCCGTCGCCGGCTGGTTCCTGTCGGCGCCGGTCAGGCTCGACACCGAGACCCTGGCACAGCTCGGACCCGGCGATGCGGCCAGGGGCAAGCGCATTTTTAATGCCGGCGGCTGCACATCCTGTCATGCGAAGCCAGGCTCGCAAGGCGATGCCCGCCTTCAACTGGCCGGCGGTCTCGAACTCAAGACGCCGTTCGGCACCTTCGTGCCACCGAACATCTCTCAGGATGCCAAGGACGGCATCGGCGCCTGGTCGGTCGAAGACTTCGCCAACGCCATGCTGAAGGGCGTTTCGCCGAGCGGCGAGCACTTTTATCCGGCGTTTCCCTATGCGTCCTACGCACGCATGAAGCCGGCCGACATTGCCGATCTCCATGCCTTCCTGAAAACGCTTCCGGCGGTCGCCGGCAAGGCGCCGCCCAATTCGCTGGGATTCCCGTTCAACGTCCGTCGCGGCATCGGGCTGTGGAAACGTCTCTATTTGAGTGACCAGCCGGTAGTTTCCTTCCCCGATGGCACGCCGGATCCGGTGATGGCCGGCCGCTACCTGGTCGAAGGGCCGGGCCATTGCGGCGAATGCCACACGCCGCGTGATTTTGCTGGCGGCACCAAGAAGAGCCAGTGGCTGGCGGGTGCCGCGGCTGCCGAAGGCAGCGGTATCGTGCCGAACATCACTTCGGGTGAAGGCGGGCTCAGTGACTGGTCGGAGGCCGACATCGCCAACTTTCTCGAAACCGGCTTCACGCCGGATTTCGATACCGTCGGTGGCGCCATGGTCGATGTGCAGAGAAACATGGCCGAGCTGACGCCCGAGGACCGGGCGGCGATATCAGCCTATCTGAAGGCCATACCGCCGCATCCCAGCGGCTATCCGGCGCGCAAGCAGCCGTCGAGCTAGGCTGAATCGACATTCAGCGCATCCATAACATAGCCGCGGCGAGATGGATGA
>SAQG01000041.1 GCA_004020315.1 Mesorhizobium sp. | reverse complement strand
ACGGCGCACCAGCTCGAAACTGGCCGACCTGGTCGAATTCGTACTCTCGCGGCCGATCGTCTCGACCGGCATGATCCAAGAGGTGCTAAAAGTCTCGAAGCAGGGCGCTCTCAACCTGGTCGGTGAGCTCAATTTGCGCGAGATGACGGGGAGGGGGAGGTTTCGGGCGTGGGGAGTGGTTTAACCTCGTCCCCGCAACACAGAGCCGCACGAGCCTCGGGACGGCCGCTAGTCCGCCAGTCCTATGATCATCGAGCCTGGAATGTGACTACGACCTCAATGGGAGACCGTTCAGGCGGTCGTTCGAGAATTCGTGCCGGTTAAAAGGGGACGTCGACGAAACTGGTGATTGGTAGGAGTTTGGCGGAGGATACCGGCCCGTCGCCGATCAAAGTCGCAAACAAATTCGACAGCGCGACATTGTCAAACTTGTCTGCTTGCCAGGGCAGACGGCCGGAGATGGGCGGCGCCGGCGCTTCATCCGTCGCTTCGCCTATTTCCGACATCCGTGATTCAATGGCGGCGATCGCCTGGGCGAGTTTAACTGGCGAGATACCCGCGCGTGGTGCGAGCTTCTCTAATGCCGCGATTTGATCTTTCAACGTCGATTCTGAATCGACAGAAGACAAATTGTCGGAGGCATCGTCGACCTCACGGACAATAGCCTCATTGGCGGCTTCGATCACCTCGCCGCTCAGCGTATCGTCCGCCGCATCAATGGCACTGTATATGCTCTCGATGTCGTCCGGCCAAGTTGGCCCCCGCAACAACAGGATTACGCGTCGTTCCAGCTCATCGGACAGCTCCTGCGCAACCGGAAACCCTTCGTGAGAACCGTTTCTCAGATCTCGCACAAGATGAACAAGGGTACGACCCTCACGCCACGCGCTGAAGCCATCCGCCGGGTTGCGCGCGAGCTCTAGGCACAATTGCGGAAACCGCTCATCGCGCGACGCGAACCACCACTCGATCAGAAGCTCCAATCGGTTAACGATGGCCAGGTCATAAAACCGGTAGGTATTCGGCTCGTGCGGATCGCGCCGCATCACCGGCAATCGGGTAAATTTCTCCGCAATGGACATGAAGTTTCCCGCAATGATCGCTTTGTGGTCGGACCTAGATTTTCTTTCGGCTTTAACGTGTTTCCAGACCGACGCCGCCCAATCCGCCTTGACGGCATTCGTAGCCATGTCGGCTAGCAAATCGTCGTCATCAAGATACGATGTCAGGTAGTCGCGCAGCGAGGGGTTAATGAAAGAGACCCGTCCTCCCTTGATCGCTACAAAGCCACCTTCCAGAATCTTGAGAGCTTCCTCAAAATCCTTCGCTCCAAACGGCAATGTGTATTTCCGGCACATGTATGGGTGCAGCGCGCTGAATGCGGCGCGTAGTTCATCCGCTTCAACGCCGTACTCCGAGCAAAAGAATAGGGTAATTAGCAAGTGCTGGCACATCGGGCCAATGTGTCTTCGAAATGCCTTGTCCCAAATATCATGGGGGTTATCGAGTGCATTGATGAAGGCTTGTGGATAGACCTCCGCTGAGAGCCTTTGAATCTGAACGCTCTCCGTCATCGCCTCGATGATGCGAGGGTTGTAGTTCTTGTGATCGATAATTCTTGGGATCGCACCCGCGTCCCACAATGCCCCCACATACGGTGCGGGGAGCTCTGTGACATATAGATGATTGTAGAGAATCCTCGCCTTGATCTGCCTTGTATAGATACCGACGTCGAGCGAATACTTTGTAATGTCGAGACGCTGATCGCCCAGGTGTTCGGAAATCCGGCGCGCCTCTTCAAAGATGTGAGCACGGGTTGTCAGAATGAAGCGAGCATTTTTCGTCGCCCCAACACGCTTGATAAATTTCGCAATGTCGGAGTCTTTTGATGCCAGGGCGCGTTGGTCAAGACCGACCTTACCGAGAAAATCATCGAAGAAAAACACCTGCTTCTTTGAGTCAACAATGGCTGCGAATCCATCATCAAGGCTCCGTATGGCGATGAACTCCCAGTTATCAGCGATATAAGCGTAAGATAGCATTTCTGCCAACGTGGTCTTGCCGACTCCCGGCGGTCCTGAAATGATCACGACATGGTTTGCTTCCAACTTGTCTCGGGCATCTTTGAAGCTTGCATTTGGCGCATAGACGCGAACCTTCGCTTCGACTTCTGCGCGCGACATGGTTGTAAAGAAATGGGTAGCAGCACGGATAATGCGGTCCAAGACCGCCGAACTCGACAACCAAAGCTTGATGTGTGCTTTGTCGACATCGGGATATTTTCGCAGAAGGGTGTTCAGGTCATCTGGACTGAATATGTCACCTTCAGATTGAAGGGCGGGGCCGATGATCTTGGCGAGCGCCGATTTGTTCTGCGGTGACAGCCGCCTAGATGTGGCCAAGATGTATCGGTCCAATGCCAACCGATCAATCGAGGAACGTTCGCGTATCATTGCCCGTTTGAGGGTCGCGAATGCTGAGCCTGCGTAATGCTTGGCTTGTAAGATCGTTGACGCACCGCCCGAAGCGTGCCGGCCATCCAACCCTCCATCCGGACCTTGGCAGAACGCTTCAAAGCGTACCTCAAGCTCGCGACCGATCAGATCTCGTGCCAAATCTTCAAACTCTGGCGGGGACAAATTTGTGAACGAATAAGCCATGATGTTCGCTAGAAGGCAGGTTGATCGCGATTAGAGGAGAAGCTTAAGGCCGGCCTCGCTGCGGGCTGAATTTGATGGGATTTGCAGCCGCACGTTGCGATCATATCCAGCGTGGTCTCAGCTCACCGCTTGAAGGCCAGATCCCGCACGAAGAACACCGACGGGAAGCGGTGGGACTTCAAATCGGTCTGAGATGACCGACGATCCAGCCGGTCCCAGATCGACATCATAGCGGTAACCCATTTGCTCAGATGTGCTGACAAGCCGCCGAGCGAGAAGATCGGCGAGGGCGGCGTCCTCGACAGCGCAAACGATCTGTCGGCCATCCATACGAAGCGCAGCGAGAATTTCGACAAGCTGCAGCGCGCGAAAATCGTCGATGTGTTGCACTGGATCATCGAGGAGCAAAGTCCGCCACGGCGTCCACGCCCGCGCAAGGTGGACCGATAGCAGAAATGCCAAGCCGGCTGCCCGGCGTTGTCCGCTGCTGAAGACAAACTGGGGGTTCAGGCCGCCGCCAACCTTGAGGCTTAAGAAGCGCCTGACATCGCCGCGGATGCTATAGTCGATGGTGCGCCAGTCAAAATGAGGGCGCAGCCTCTGGTACAGCTCATTCAGAAGGGGGCTGATTTGCGCGAGACGTTCGTCGATGATCTCTGCACTCACTCTCCTTACATTTCGTTCGATCGAACGGGCAGCCGTCAATGCTGCTTGGCTCCTTTCAAGGCCGTCAGCCGCTCGATCCGCTTCGGCTCGAAGGCTAGCAATTTGGGCTTCGAGCGAACCCAGCCTTGAGACCGCCTGCGAGGCCTCTAATGTCCGCAAGGCCCGTTCAAGATTGATCAGTTTGTCGCGTTCGATTGCGACAATGCGTTCAAGCTCGTCCGGATCGCGCGTCAGCTGACTATCGAACCCAACTTCGGCAAGCTCATTTATAAGCTCGAGTTCGAGTATGCTGAGCTCGGCTTCAAGTTCAGAAAATTCATTCCATTGAGCCTGCGCGGCGGCATATTCCGCCATTGGCCGCTCGGCGTTTATTTGAGCTCCGCTCAAGGCTGCACGCGCCGCTGTCACGCCAGATTCGAGCGCCGCGACTCGCGAGCGGGCGATGTCGACTCCCGCTCTGAACTCGGGCGACGAACGCATCGCATTGCAGAGAGGACAATGGCCATCGTGAAGCCCGAGACGTTCTCCATGGTCGATGAGCGCTGCTAACGATGCCGCAACAGCGTCCGACTCTTCCTCTTTCCGAAGAAGATCCTCCGCTTGCTGCACGCTCTGCTCGGCGGCGGACCTCGCTACTTCTGCATTCTGCAAAGTCAGGAGAGCTGCCTCTCTTTCGCTGCGGGCTTCTGGACGGTCGAACTCAAGTTGACGACCGAAGAAAACCCTTCCTCGCTGTGCCAAGTCGCTTGTGCGCTCCAGCCTAACCCGACGCTCCGTCAAAGCTGTGCGTCCTGCAGAGAGGCGGTTCATCGAGTCGGCCGCAGCGTTTGGCACCGCCTCGGCGACCAGCTGCATCGCATGAGAAACGTCACCAGAGCGTGAGACCGCATCTTGCGCTTCTGATAGCTGCACCAGTCTCTCGGAGAGCTGTGTGCGCGCCGTTTCGTAGGCCTCTTCCTGGCGCTTATGCATTGTCTCGGCGCTCGCGAGAACCTGGCTCGCTTTCGCGGTTCGCTCTGCACCCTCAATGGGCCCCAACGCCGCCCGAACAAGTTCGAACCGCTCTGTTTCGGTCAGATCCAAGCTGAGCGCTGATATCCATTCATCTCTGATGATGGAAGTCTTGCATAATTGACGAATGGCATCCTCGGGATGAGGCCCTGGGCACAAGACAGCCTCCATGTCGTTCGAGCTGCGATCCGCACCACCCTCACGTGTGCGCGTCACTGAGAATGGGATGCCTTCGTCGTCTACAAAACCAACGGTCACATAGTGAGCTTTCGCGACGCCACTCCCACGCCACCATAAGTAATCGCTGAGGCTCTCTTTTGCTGATTTCTCGACTGCATACTTGTCGATCGAGCCAGTGAGCGCAAATTCGACAGCGTCGAAGACCGTGCTCTTGCCTACGCCATTTCTTCCGCTGATGACAGTGAAGCCCGCGCCAAAGTCCAACCGGACCTTGTCGCGAAATCCGCGAAACCCACTAGCTTCGATGAAATCGAGTCTCATGAGCCTTCTCCCAAAATGCGAGCGACCTCATCCGCGTCGACGTCTCCGAGGAAAGCGTCTAGGACGACTGAAGGAATTTCCTTCAATCGAGAGCGCAGCCGGGATTCAAAATTTGCCTCGGCAAGCACCGGCTGGGCCCTCACGGTGATCAAAGGCAGAAGGGCACCTTCTACATCATCAGCCGTAAGAACGTTCGCGCGCGCAATCTTCCTTGTCAGATTGAAATTTTCTTCGATCCGCTCGAGCGCCCAACGGTCGGATGAATCCCGCCCTCCGCTCAGAAACACAGAATATACGTTCCACGCTTTGTCGCCTGCTGCCTTGAGCGCGGCGGCGTGACGGGAAAGCACGGTCTTCTGACTCTGTTCCCAGCGTTCCAAGAGGGTCACCGTCGACTCGAACACATAAATAAAGCCAATCAGCCGGGCATTTTCAAAGCAGGTAACCGCCGGTGATGCCCCGGTCCACGGCCACGTCTCGTAGTCTGAATTGCGAAGCACGATCTCAGCTTGTGTGGCAATATCCATCAGATGTTCAGTTCCGCTCTGGCGCTTTGCATGTCGAACCACTCGCCACCGGCTTCGGGACGCACAACATCACCCACACGGCCACGACGAACAACGTTTCCAGGCAGGCCCAAATCAGTCGCCCCGACAGCAACAACGATGTCGGCGCCGAGGGCCGCCGGAGCCTCAACGAACTTCGTTCGCAGAGTGCCCAAAATTGCTCCTGCACCGTTTATAACGCGGATGACACGGCCGTGGATATGATAACCAGTTGGGACGAGGTCAGCGCCGGCGTGGCGGAGGAGCAGATGGAAGAATCCAAGGGCTTCGGCGTGCGCAGGATGTGTCATCGCGGCGGGCTCGCCTGAAGGCACACCTTCTGCGTCTCTTCGCCAGTCGTAAAGTGTCTCGCTGTCGAAGTCAGGAGATTCAAGCAGAACCACAGCGCATTCGATGCCGACCTCTGCTTCGAAAGCGGGCCGACCCGCAGCCAGAAATTGCCGCACATAATTTTTTGAGAACGTCCGCCTTAGATCGTCCAACACATCTGCGCCGGACTCCGGGACGTGATTGAAAATGACGTTCTGGCTATGCGCGAGAGCCCAAAGGTCAGGAGCCTTCTGCTGGAGTTGATTTGTTTTCGAAGGGTCGACTACGGTGACGGAGAGCGGCGCGACGTCTCGCAGCACCGCGCCGAGAAGTTGGTTGAGATAGTCCCAGTCCGACCAAAAGCCCACCACCAGCAGGTCCTTCTCTCGGAGATTGGCCGCCATCCATGTCTTACTTCTGGCGATCCGACCAGCAATCACGGGATCCTGAAACTGCGACGGTGCCCAAATCGTCGATACCTTGTCTCGATGCGAGCAGCCGTGAAACTTGAGCAGGGGCGATCGTTTCGCACTGTCGACGTTCGCTTCGTCACCGTCCAAGGAACCGCGGAAATCGGATCCATAGTCCCATGCGCGGCGCTCAATCAGTATGTCGTAGTTACTCGACAAAGCCGCGGCGGCCGCGCCTGTTATAAGGAGATCGGCAATTGCCGCGTGTCCAACGTTCGAAGGCCTGGCGAAGGAATTCCACGGCACCAGCTCTTCGATAAACACAGACTTAAGTGTGCCCAGCTCTGAAAAATGCTCCGCGAGAGCTTCGAGATTGCCCCTCAGTGCGATGTCGCAATTCTGGTCCGCGGTAAGACGATAGGCGTCGAAGCACATCTCGGCGACGCGTTTCGCCGACGGCAAATTGCTTGGCGCAGCCATCGACAGGCCTGCTCCACACACGATTACGAGCCGGCTTGCGTTCATAGACGCAAGTAGCCGCGCTCTCACCTCGGCCTCCAACTAGACACCCCCCAACCCACAACACAAAGCTCACGCAAGACTCGCACGGATAAGAAGGCAATCGCAAGAGCGACTGGCATTTCTTTGAAAGTAATTGTTTGGTATCCAGCATAGGCGATAGTCGCCTTAGGAAGGTAGACAACTGCCTGCAAAACGGTTGAATTTCCAGCATTGTTTTCACCAACTAGGCATCCGAAGGAAGTCAGATTGAATTCCGCTTAGCGGAGCCCCTTCAGATTGCTAATCGATGGGCGACATAGACGCCGTCCGGAAGATCGAAGGTTTCCACGTCGGGAGGCAACGCTCCCGAGATCATTAACGCGATATCCGCTTCCTGGCGGGCGTTAGCGGGATCCAGGCCCCTCACTGATGCTTGCACAGATCGGGCACCTTTTCGACGAACCGGCAACTCATGCGATGCCACTATCGCGCCGCCTGGCATTTATTTGTTTGGAAGCACTTCATCCTACTGGTTGCGGCTTGGGTTGGATGCGGCTACGCATCTACTATGAACTGGGAAGGCGCCTCCCGCGCCGTTCAACAGCGGAATGCTCGGTCGGAGGAGACTTGCTCACCAACCTGTTCAGGCTTGACGGGACGCCGACCATTATCGATCAGGGAGGTCCTGTTCCGGCAATGTCGCCAGGTAATGTCGTTGCCAACGTCGTATTCGCGAACGAGCATTGGACGACCGCGCCGGCCAAGAAGGTTCGCGAAGTTACGTTTAGGGGAGTCGCATTCCCAAAATCGATCTCCCGCGCCACTTTCACCGACTGCAGCTTTGTGGACTGCCTCTTTCTCGGAACTAGTTTCAGTGAGGTCGAGTTTCACGGCTGTTCTTTCATCAATTGTAATCTTTGGAAGGCTCGGTTTGAGCGGGTCTATCTCGATCCCGACAGCATCGTTCTCGAGGCTAGATTCAAAGTCGAAGCTGCTAATGTCGGGATCTCGGTTTTCCAAGCGCTGCTCGCCAATTTCGCCGAAGAGCGGCAGGACGAGTTCTACATGCAGGCGGACATTCGCTTCCGACGCTGGAAACGGTATCAGATCTGGGCTGATCTGAGACGCAAGCGCCTAAGCCGGTTCAAGGCGTGGACCAGGTGGCTGGCCAGCATTACCTATGAGGGGCTGGCTGGATTTGGGTACCGACCGTTCCGATTCTTCGTGTGGACAGTGCTCCTCTTCATAGCCGTCTCCTGTATCAACTACAAAGTCATTGGCGACGAAGTGGCGGTGAACGGCGCTAGCGTTGCGCAAGCGTCATTCGTTGACGCGATGTTCTACACATTCTCCGTCCTGACGGTGCTCGGCTTTTCGTCAGTTGTACCGATTGGCGGTTTCTCGAAGATAATAACTGTGTTCGAGGCACTAGCAGCGATCGGATGGTTGGGTATTTTTACCTCCGTGCTCGTGAAGAGGTTCCTCCGTTGACACCGCACCGTGTTGCCGTCAGCGGCGCATCGGCCGAGGCCATCTTCGGCTCGACCTCACGTGGCGATACTGACGCTCTAAGCGACCGCGATATCCTGATCGTCGACGACAACGTCAAAGCTCTCCGGCATTGGTCCCGGAAACTCGAAGAGGACGGCTGGTCGGTCGCGTCCTACACCTTCGCAAAACTAGAAGCACTTTCGCGCATGGGCGCGCTTTTCATCCAGCACCTCAAGCTTGAAGCCAGTATTATTGCAGACAGGGATGGCCGGCTATCGGCCCTCCTGCGCTCATTCGAGCCGCGACGTGACTACAGCCGAGAACTCGCGGAAAATGCCCGACTTGCGGCCTTGGCGGGAGAGGTTCCGCTGGGATCACGCGGTGCCCTGCTTGCCGCTGATATACTCTACGTGGCCACCCGAAATCATGGCGTACTGCTGCTGGCCGAGCGCGGGATCCATTGCTACTCGTACTCCGTATTAATATGCGCGCTTGAGGACGAGCGTCTAATCCCCGCGGGCACGTCGCGTGACCTCGCCAGTTTGCGTTTTCTCAAGTGTCTTTATCGCGCGGGCGAGGCGGCACATGGTGAACATGTTCCAGAAGCGCTGGATCGAGCGCTAGCGGCGCTGCAGGCATATCAATTCCCTAGCCGCATGCGGCAGGTAGCACCTTCGGCAATTGTGCACGGACCAGCACCCGAAGAGCCTGCTTTCGCTTACCTTCATTTGCGCGACCTTGAGCGACGTCTGGTAGCTCTTAAGTCCGCCCGTCCCGGGATCACCTTTGACAGCGATCTCGCCCGCCTCTCATCCTGGATCGCTAACCCTCGCGCTTACTCAGCCCTGTCAGAACGAATAGCTCCCCGACTGCGGAACAAGATCGAAAATCTGCTTCGCGCCACGTCGGCCAGCCTCGATCCGAACACCCCAACCACAAATCCGGAACCGGCTATTGTCAGCATTGGAAAAGGCTGAGCCTTGTCGCGGGTCGGGAGGCCGCCGGGGAAGACGACAAGGCCGCCGTTGATGAGCTCAAAGTCCCGGAGAGGTGCCGCCGGGCTTGCTGAATTCGCCGATCCCTCTGTGTTCAAGCCGAACAGGGCTGCCGTCTTGGCCTTGCCGAAAAGGCCTTCAGGTGGACGCCGCGGCGTCCCAGCACGGCCGCCCGACGCGGGGCTCGGCCTTGCTATTGCCAAGGAAATCCTCGAGCGCTGCGGCGAAAGATCAGCCACGGCGGCTCGCGCGCTGCTGCTCTCATGGAGCAGGCGGCATCGGGCGATCATAAGTGGCTGAAAAGATCGTGTCCGTCAGCCAACGCTTGAATTCGGGGTTGTCGCTGAACTGCTTGAATAGCTCGGTGTCATCCTTCATCAACCCGATGATGACGCCGGCCAGCGCCTTGTCGTGTTCGATCCTAGCGTTCTGCTTATCCGAATTCTTCTTCGCGTTCTGATAAGCGGAGTTGGCCGCCACCTTGTTGGGGATCTCGGTCCCGATCAGGCGCCGTATACGATCAGTGTCCGCCCAGTTAATGTTGCCAAAAAGATCGTTGAAGCTGCGGATGATGTTCGACAGCCGATCGAGTTCGGGCTCTGCCGTGAGCCCGCTGCCGTCCGTAGGAACGGGATCGATCTCTGCATCTTGATCCGTCAGTTGGACCCGTTGCGCGGCCTGCTTCTCGACCCTGTAGCTGTCCATGTCGATGGCTTCCAGAATGCCCTTGGAGAGGTCTTCGTCACGAGGCGCCGGCAGCTTGGGCAGCAGGAAATTCAACAGAATCGATAGTTTTTCCCAGTCGGCATTGGTGTAGGGCAAGATAGAGGAAATGAAGGCGTAGGTCCGCGTAAATGCCTTCGCCTTCCCCTTGAAATCAACCTGACCGTCTTCGTCGAGGTTGGCGTTGTAGGTTGCAACGCAGGCGTCGAGGATCGGATCGAGCCGATCGCGATCCGCGCCCGAGAGATACAACCCGACAAGCTGCTCGATCTGGGCCGGCTCGTAGACCTGATAGCCGTCGAGGGTGGCCTTGAGATCGTGCAGCCGGTTCGGATCGGTTTCATCGCTCAGGATCGTGGTGCGATAGAAAGTGTCGAACGAGGCGCGGATCGTCTCGGTGTCGTTCATGAAATCCAGAACGAACACGTCGTGCTTCTGCGGGTGTGCCCGGTTGAGCCGGGACAGCGTTTGAACCGCCTTGATGCCAGACAGGGCTTTGTCCACGTACATCGAATGCAGAAGCGGCTGGTCGTAGCCGGTCTGAAACTTGTCGGCGCAGATCAAGAAGCGATACGGATCGGTTTCGATCTGATCGACAATATCCTTCGAGGGGAAGCCGTTGAGGCTGGCTTCGGTGACCTTGGCATCCCGGAATTCATGTTCGCCGGAGAATGCAACGATCGCGCGATAGGGACTCTTGCGCTCGGCCAGGTAGGCGCCCACTGCATGATAATACTGGATCGCGCGCTCGATGCCCGAGGTGACGACCATCGCCCGGGCCTGACCGCCGATCTTGTTCAGCGCCAGCACCTGCTCGTGGAAGTGATCGACCATGATTTCGGCCTTGAGGCGGATTGCGTGGTCATTGCTTTCGACATAGCGGCGTAGCTTCTTCGTTGCGCGTTTGGTGTCGAACTCTGGATCAGCATCCACCGTTTTGACCAGCCGATAGTAGCTATTAACGGGCGTATAGTAGCGAAGCACGTCGAGGATGAAGCCTTCCTGGATCGCTTGCTTCATCGTGTAGCTATGGAACGGGCGGTGCTTGACCGCATGGCCATCAGGGAGCGGCTCGCCGAATATCTCGAGCGTCTTGTTCTTGGGTGTCGCGGTGAAGGCGAAATAGCTCGCGTTCGGGAGCATCTTCCGTTGCTCCATGATCGCATTGATTTTGTCCTCGACTGTCTCGTTCTCTTCCCCATCGTCCGCGCCGGTCAACGCCGCATTCAAGGCGGCGGCGGCTTTGCCGCCCTGGCTGGAGTGTGCCTCATCGATGATGATCGCGAAGCGCCGGTCTTTGTGCTGCGAGCCAATATCATCGAGGATGAACGGGAACTTCTGAACCGTGGTGATGATGATCTTTTTGCCGTCGGTGATGAAGCGGCGAAGATCGCCTGAATGCTCGGCGTGTCCGACGGTCGCACCGACCTGTGCGAATTGCTTGATAGTATCGCGGATTTGCTGATCGAGGATGCGGCGGTCGGTCACCACGATCACCGAATCGAAGACCTGCCCGGCATTATTTGCGAGCCGTACGAGCTGGTGCGCCAGCCAGGCGATCGAATTCGACTTGCCCGAACCGGCCGAGTGCTGGACCAGCACGCGCCGCCCCGCGCCCATATCTTTGGAGTCGGCCAGGAGCTTGCGCACCACATCGAGTTGATGGAAGCGCGGGAAAAGCTGATCTCGCTTCGTCCGATTGGTCCTCGGGTCTTTGCGTTCAACGATCTGGGCGTAATTCTCGATGATGTCCGTCAGGCCGAGGGGCGTGAGGATATCCTTCCAAAGATAGTCGGTCTTGAGCCCGGCCGGGTTCGGCGGGTTGCCGGCTCCATCGTTCCAGCCCTTGTTGAAGGGCAAGAACCACGATGCCTTGCCTTTGAGCTGGGTGCAGAACTTCACCTGCGCATCGTCCACCGCCAAGTGAACGATGCAGCGGCTGAACTCGAACAGCTTCTCGCGCGGATCGCGGTCGCGCTTATATTGCTCGACGGCATCTTCGACCGTCTGCTTCGTCAGACTGTTCTTAAGTTCGAACGTGGCGATCGGAAGCCCGTTGATGAAAAGTGCCAGATCGAGCGCGTGGGCGGTATCGTCGCGGCTGTAGCGAAGCTGGCGGGTGACCGAGAACCGGTTCAGCGCGAAGCGTTCCGCGGCCTTGAGGTTACCCGGTGACGGCGTACCATAGAACAGGTCGACATCGTTCGCGCCATGCTTCACGCCGTTGCGCAGAACGTCGATAACGCCGCGCTTACCAATTTCACCTTGCAGGCGGGCGAGGAACTTCTGCCTCACTGGGCTGTCGTTATCAAGATCGAACGCCATCACCAGCCGCGGCTGCGTCGCGGCTATGAAGCCGCGGAAATGCAAAAGATCGATTGTCCATGCACGGTCATACGTTTTCGGGTCACCGAGTAGCCAGCCATGGTCGGACAGCTCACGAGTGATAAGTTCCTCCAACCCTCTCTCGCTAACATCTGTCTTGGCAACCGCAGACCCAAGCTCGGCTCGCAGAACCGGAATGTCCTCGAAAAAGGCAGCCAAATTCTCATCTTGTGATTCGACCCCAGCCAACAGCCTTTCAGCGCCACTCTTGGGCATGGCTAAGCGGATTCGGATGCTATTTGCCGGTGAAACTGAGACGAAGGAAACCTCGGTTACACGTACGCCCGCGTATGCTGCCGCCATTGAAACAAATCTTGTCCGTTGGCCGTCGGTCATCTCATCGGGTTGCAGAGCCAAGATGAAGTCGATCAGTACCTTCTGCTCCGGCGAGGGAAGAATAGGAGAGGGAATCTTTAGCGCGCACGGATCATACTTGTAAGCGCGAAGAACAGGTTCGCCCCACGGTTCGTTGTCTGCCCTTTGATGGCAGTTTGCGCAAAGCGCGATAAGATTTTCGGCGCTATGGTCTTTGCTCTTGTTCCAAGCGCGGATATGCGCTCTTTCAAGCGGCGTAGGCTCACAACAAACCGCACACCGGTGACGGGCCTCAATCAAGACCTGGCGTTGGATGGCGATTGGGATGGCTGGGCGGTTAGGCAAATGTCACGACCTCATCGTCGGCGTGCCTCAGATTGAGCTTGTTTGGGCGCCGCGTATTGATGTTGCTCATGCCGACTGCGGTGCCGACGCCGCGCCGCTAAACCTTCACCGCATCCGACCAAAGGAAACCGTCCGCAATTATCGGACCAGGCGGTCGGCATGGGCGGATGTTTGGCCTGGGCGCCAGCCGGCATCGTCAGGCGGCTCCTCTTTCATACCAACCGAAGTCTTTATGGCGGTGCCCGATCAAATCGACGAACAGGCCGAGAAAGCGGAGCTGCGTCAGCTCATAGGGGCCGGCCGGCCCGGCGTGCGCCTCGACGACTTCGAGATTCTTCATGGACCGGCGCATAATATCGAGAAGAGGCTGTGTCGGCATGCCCATCAGGCGGCGACCTCCTCGTTCTCGGGCTCATCATCTATGGCTTCATCGAGGTCGTCGCCGTCGACCAGATCATCAATGGGCTCTAGTTCGATGATCTCGGGCAGGCTGGTAGCTACGGTCCGGACATCGAGCTTGCCGGTGACCACATCGGCAATTAGACGGTTTCGGTATTCGCGCAACCGGTCTGCGAAATTGGCGATCGAGCCCGCGAGGCGCTTCTCCAGTGTGACCAGCTCAACGAGCCGCGCTTGTTCACTCTGCGGTGGAACCGGGATTTTTTCCTTCAGAAGGGTGCGAATGTTCAGTGGTCGATTTCGACCAGCGGCGCCTCTGGAGTGTTCGTTGAGCAGAAGGTGACCGAAACTGGTCCTCAAGAGTGATGAGAGATAGATGGTCTGAACGAGTTCTTCTTTGCCGCGAAGGATGTGGTAACGGTGGCTCGAAATGCAGTCTGCCTCATCGGTGCCTGCGAGAGCGACCGCCCCCTCCCAGGCAAATTGCCCGCTCAGGATAAGGTCGCCGTCCTCAATCCACGAGAACGTTGAATCTCCTAGGTCATCCCCTCGGGTCGGAGGCTTTCGAAAAATTCCGCGCCCTCGGTTGAACAGGCCGACGGGTGTGTAGGTTTTGGTGCTCTCGCGATCAACACTTCGGAAGATGTGGTCAACTATGTTCGCCAACCGCATTTGCCGTGTGCCGGGTGACGATACGACATCATGTGTAAGCGCCTCGCGTTCTTCGGCCACCAGTTTTAGGACTTCTAGCTTCGCTCTGATCAGTTTGGCCGTTCTATTCCCGTGCCAATCCAAAAAACGCTCAATCAGTCGTTGCTCATCAAGAGGGGGGTATGGCACCGGGATCGGTCCGAACCTATCTGTATAGAGTCGAAGAAACCCCGATTCGCCCGTGCCCAAGCCCTTAGACTCTGCTCTAAAAAGTGCTGCCAGAGAGGGCAGCCGGAATGCTTGGAGCAGATAGGGATTGTAGGCGTCAGGTCTCGGCTCAAAGACAGCATAGTCCGGGCTAACTAGGCCACGCACATCGGCGACGCCGAACAGGCCTGCCGCAGCCCTCATTCGGTTCATTACCACCTGGCCCGCCTCTACAATTTTGAAGCCGACCAACGACTCTGGTGGGATTGGCCTTCCGCCGGCCGCAACGTGATCCACAAGTCCATGGCGCATTCGAAGCGAAAGCAGCCTCTCCTTGCCAGTCTTGGATCGGTTATCAACCTCGGTGAGCAATGTCTTGATGCGCCTCACATCCCAATGCCGGGGCGTTTCAGGGAGCCATGGCACTCCGGTCGGCCTCATCTCCGGATATGGACGAAGGCCATCAATCATTGGCTAGCTCCGATGATATTGGCCATCAGGCCATCGCTTTCCCTTTCCAAAGCGACGATATCGGCGCGGATTGCCTCAAGCGACCGCAACGGTTGAGGCATGTAGAAATAACGGGCGAAACTGATCTCATAGCCGATGGTGATCTTGGTGTCGTCGATCCAAGCGTCGTGCGCATGCGGCAATACCTCGCGACGGATGAAGGCTTCGATCCCGCCGGGCTCTTTCAACGGGACCGTCTCTGTATCGCGCAAGTCGCTATTGGGCTCGTATTCGACCACGCAACGCTTGCCGGCGATTGTTATCGGGAACAGCCCGCGCAAGGGATCGGCCTCGACCTTCCCCGGCTTGTGAATGCGGCGTATGACCGGCGCGCCATCTTCGGCGATCCGGCCCTCGTCCTTCAGCGCCTTGATCTCTTTCGGCGCATAGGCTCGAGTTGCATCGATCCCACGCGCGCGCAGGGGCCGATCGACCGTGACCTTCAAATAGCCGAACTCCGCATTGTCGAAGATGCGGGACTGATCGGTCTGCTCGAATGTCAGAAATGTTTCGATGATGCGTTCAATATCGGCATCCGCTAGCTCGCAACCCTTCTTCCCGAGATTTCTGCGAAGCGGCCGGAACCACTGGGTCGCGTCGATTAGTTGAACCTTGCCGAGCCGATGGCCCGGCTTGCGATTCGACAGCACCCAGACATAGGTGGCGATGCCGGTGTTGTAGAACATGTTCAGCGGCAGAGCGACTATTGCTTCCAGCCAATCGTTCTCAATGATCCAGCGCCGAACATTGCTTTCACCGCTGCCCGCATCGCCCGTAAACAACGACGAGCCGTTATGCACCTCGGCAATACGTGATCCCAACGGAGTGTTGTGCTTCATCTTCGAGAGCATGTTCGCCAAGAACAGCATCTGCCCGTCGCTAGAACGCGTGACGAGGCTGTATTCGGGATCGCCCGCGTGTTCGATCATGAACCGTGGATCGCGCATGCCTCCTTTGCCGCCCATGCGCTCCTGATCGCTCTTCCAGCTCTTGCCGTATGGCGGATTCGATAGCATGAAATCGAATTCCTTAGACGGGAAAGCGTCGTTCGCCAGCGTCGACCATTCCGGTCCGCCGACGATGTTATCGGCTTCCTCGCCTTCGCCCTTCAGCAGCAGATCAGCCTTGGCAATGGCATAAGTCTCGGCGTTGATCTCCTGTCCGAAAAGATGGGTGGAGACCTGCTTGCCGTGCTGGCCCGCGAGTTTGTTCAACGTTTCTTCGGCAACGGTCAACATGCCGCCGGTGCCGCAGGCGCCGTCATAAAGCAGGTAAGTGCCGGATTGGATCTGATCGGCGATCGGCACGAAGATTAGCTTGGCCATAAGCTTGACGGCGTCACGCGGGGTCCAGTGCTCGCCAGCTTCCTCGTTGTTAGCTTCGTTGAAGCGCCGAACAAGCTCCTCAAAGATCGTGCCCATCGCATGGTTGTCGAGACCAGGATATTTCACCGAGCCATCGCCGTTCATCACCGGCTTCGGGCCAAGGTTGATCGACGAGTCGAGGAACTTCTCAATCAGCGTGCCTAGCACGTCGGCCTTCGATAGCTTCGGTAGCTGATTGCGAAATTCGAAGTTGTCGAGGATCTCCTGCACGTTCGGCGAGAAGCCGTCGAGGAAGGCTTCAAAGTCGGCCTTCAGCTGAGCCTGCGACGCGCGGTTGCGAAGATCACGCAGATTGAAGCGCGATGTGTTATAGAAGGCTTGTTCCGCTGCTTGGCGAAGCGCAGCGTCCTGATTGGTGATGCCCGCCTTGTCGAGATTGTCTTTCATCGCCAGGACGGCAGCTTTGGTGGGCTCGAGCACCGCATCGAGGCGACGCAGCACCATCATGGGCAGGATCACATCGCGATATTTACCGCGCACATAGAGATCACGCAGGGCATCATCGGCGATGCCCCATATGAAGTTCGTAATCCAATTGAGATCGCCGTTACTCATGCCGTTCCGCTCTTCCCCGCTTTGCGATCGGCTTGAGGCGTCCCTCGGCAGATGAGGTCGCCGCATTGCTGGCGCGCAATCGCTCATATTCCTCAACCGCAATCACCACGACGACCGGCCGCCCGTGCTTCTCGACGGTCACAGGCTCCGATCGCGCAAGATCGATGAGGCGTCCGAAGCCATATTTGGCATCCTTCGCCGACATGCTTTGCATGGCGTGGCCCTTGTCCGAATCATGGCCAACTTTGGCCATTATGGCCGTTTTATCAAGAGGGCTTCGGACGACGCGCACAAGGCCGGGTCACGCCCGTTCGAGCGCCATTCATCGAGCGGGATTCCGATGCGTTCGGCGATCTGCGCCTCAGAACTCGTGGCCACGCTCGGTTTGATACTTACGACCACGAAAGCGATCCCGCAGTTCAGCGAACTGCCGATGCGTGTCCTCTCGGCCAGCGTGAAGTTTATCGATGTCCTCGGGTTTGAAGTAGCAGACAATTTGCTCGACAACGCCTTGATGATGCCCCGGCGACGTGGCCAGGCGACTAGGAATGGGTGTTGATGTCCTGCTCAATCTGCCGTGCTGATTCCAGAATGTCATCGAAACTCGGCGGAGTGCCGAAGATCATGGCCGCCGTATTGGCATAGTCGCGCGTGAGCGCGTCCACCATCTTTGGAGCGGGCGCGATCGCGAAGCTGCCCGGGACTGCTGAGGCAAGGTCATAGTCGGGACGGTCGAAAAACATGCGTGCGTGCCGCACACAATCGGCGCCAAGATCGAGATCGCCGAGCGCGGCCTTTCCGGTCTCGGATCCGAGAAGACAGTGCAGGTCATAATAGTGCCGAGACACGCGCTGACCTTCCTGTCGCAGTTCGCCGCGCCGCTCGTACCAGCGGCGCAATCCATGGGCGATCACCACCTTGTCCCAAAAGGTGCGGGTCGCCTCGATCGTGGTCACGTCGGCGACGGTGAGATCAATGCCCGCCGCTTCCTCCGCGACATAGGGCGTGATCGTGATGGGGCGATTGGGATCGAGCGCCGATTTCGCCCCGGACTCGAGGCGTATGGCCGGTCGCACATAGGCGCCATCACGCGGCTCGACCTCGGGATACCAGAGCAGCAGGGTCTGACCATCGGCATCGGCTTCGTCGAGCTCCACCCGTCCGGCGCCGTTCGTAATGTCGGCAAGTTGAGCGGTGAGGAAGTCTCGCAGCGGGCCTGTGATATACGCGCGGCAGGCGTCCCGAATGGCGTCGAGCTTGGCGCGGCGCTTCTTGTTCGACAATCCCTCAAGCTCTTCGACGGAGGCAGCCTCGTCGAGATCGTCGCGGAACACGGTAACGTCGATGTCCTCGGAAAAACGCTGGATGAGGCCATAGCCTTTTGACAGCGACGTCCCGCCCTTGAAAAGCAGCCGTGGCTCCCCCGCAGGCCGTTCGTGGTAGAGCGAATTGAGGGTCCAGCAGACCCAGAAATCCTTTTCGACATTGCCCACCGGAGCTCCGATCCGATTGGCCGTGGCGAGGAACAGGTCGAGCCGGTCACGTGGGGATGCCGCTATGACCTGGCGGTAAGCATCGGTACTCATGGCTTCGCCTCGTGCGGGTCCGCCCTCAGGATTTCGCGGAGGAACTCCTGCATCCAGATCGGCACGGCGGAGAGACCGGCGCGCAGATCTTCGCGAATGGCCTCGCCGTGCTTGGGATCGGCAAACAGGCGGCACAACGTCGCCTGGATACGCTTCCGTTCGCCCTTTTGGGTCAGCATGTCCTGCATCCAATGCAAGGCCTGGACGACCCGCATCCCCGGCCGATCCGCCCAATAGAGGCGGCTAGGGGCAGCGTATTTGAAGTGGATTTCCTGCGTGCCGAGCTTGATTGGCTTCAACCGCGCATCGACCAGCACTTCTATTCGGGCGGGGACGGCGGTCGTCAGGCCAAGGTCGTTGGCGGCCGTCATACCATCGATGACGGCGCGCGCCCGATCGCGGCGCGTGACGGCGCGGATCACAGCGCGATAATCCGGCACGGTGGCGCGGCCAGTCAGGTTGTTCGTGCGCGGCCGGTCATAGAGGCCCCGGTCGATCCGGCGCAGCTCCCCGGCGGCTGCCAGGCGCTGCAGGGTTTTGTCCACGGCGGCGCGCGCGCCGAGATCGGCGAAGTCGCCGGGGGTCCAGACCTCGTCGGGTTTGGACTCAATACGGGCAAGCACGCGCGAGCGAAGATCGGTATCGGGCTCAACTATGGGCATGTCCGAAATATGCTACAAATTTCGGACAAAGGCAAGGCATGAGTCCGAAGTATGCTACAATTTTCGGACACTCCGTGGCGCCAAAACTCCAAAAAATGGAACTCGCATTTTCGCATTGAAGGATATGGCCCGCGTCTGGACTATCCGAGAGCATCGAATGCCTCCTTCCGCAGGGGCACGACATCATCCCGGTTGACTCTTAGCCAAGACGAGAACAAATGTAGAACACATCACAGGCTTTCCGCGTTTCAAGGGTCAGATGAGTGTATCGGCGCCCCCTGCTGCCATTTCCGAGCTTCGAGAACGCATCGCGCGTCTCGAAGGTGGGAATGCACGCGAGCGTAAGGTTTTGCCGTTCGGAGTGGCCGCGATTGACAGCGTTCTGCCGGGAGGGGGATTGGCTTTTGGCGGTCTGCACGAGGTCGCGGGTGGTGGAAATGGCGCCGTCGATGGCGCAGCCGCGGCACTCTTCGCTGCCGGTATTGCCGCGCGCACGGCGGGCAAGGTGCTGTGGTGCGTTACCCGGCCCGATCTGTTCGCACCGGCGATCGAACAAGCCGGCCTTCCTCCAGGTAGGGTGATCTATGTCGAGGCCGGCGACGAAAAATCCGTTCTCGCCTGTTTTGAGGAGTGTCTTCGCGGCGGTTTCGGCGCAGTCGTTGCCGAGATAGCCAGGCTTTCGATGACGGCGTCACGGCGGCTTCAGCTTGCTGCCGAAAGCTCCGGCGCCATCGGCATCGCCATTCGCCGCTGGCGTCGGCAGACGGAGGCAACGGATTTTGGGCAGCCAACCGCCTCAGAAACCCGCTGGCGGGTATCGGTCCTGCCGTCGACGCCATTACCTGTTCAGGGGATTGGACGGGCGCGCTGGCACGTTGAGCTGATCCGATGCCGGGCCGGAGAAAGTGCGGATTTTACAGTGGAGGCATGTGATGCCAAGGGTCGTATCGCTCTTCCTTCCGATGTGGCCGACGGACCGCTTCAGAAGGAAATCGGTCGACGCCGCGCCTCTGCCTGAGACGCCGCTCGTCCTGGTCGGCCGTGATGGTCGTCGCCGTGTCGTGCTTGCAGCCGACGCGGCAGCGCAAACGGCCGGCCTGCGCATCGGCATGCCGGCGAGCAAGGCGCAGGCTCTCGTCCCGGGTCTCGCGATTCATGACGCTGAGCCCGAGGCCGACGAGATGGCGCTCGGGCGATTGGCGCTGTGGGCGCTGCGCCGCTACGCGCCGATCGTCGCCGCCGATCCGCCGGACGGCCTCGTCATCGATACGACCGGCGCCGATCATCTGCATGGCGGCGAGGCGGCGATGCTCACCGAGATGGTGGAGCGGCTTGGCGCATCCCGCATCACAGCCCGGGCGGCGGTCGCCGACAGCTGGGGTGCCGCCCACGCTTTGGCCCGCTTCGGCGGGCGGCAGACATTCGTTATTCCATCCGGCGAGACAGCGCAAGCGGTCCTGCCTTTACCGGTCGCCGCGCTTCGCCTACCAGCCGTGACGATCGATGGTCTGCGTCGGCTCGGCTTTGACACAATTACGGATCTCGCCGGCACGCCACGCGCGTCGCTCGCCTTGCGTTTTGGACCGGAGCCCGGCCGCCGCCTTGACCAGGCCCTTGCACGGGTGAGCGAACCGATCGAGCCGATCCGGCCGGAGGAGATCGTCGAAGTGCGCCGCAATTTTGCCGAGCCGATCGGCGCGGCAGAAACAATCGCGCGCTATACCGGCAAGCTGGTGGCTGAACTGTGCGCCGAACTCGAGACGCAAGGGCAGGGTGCGCGGCGGCTGGACCTTCTGTTCTTCCGTGTCGATAACCGCGTCGAGGCGATCCGTGTCGGCACGGCAACGCCGGTGCGTGACACGAAGCGCTTGACCCGGCTTCTCACAGACAAAATAGAAACTATCGATCCAGGGTTCGGCATCGAGCTGATGCGGCTTGCCGCGACCGTTGCCGAGCCGCTGCGGGCGAAGCAGATGATTTCCTCACTTGCCGAGGCGCCCGAACCCGATGTGTCGGATGTGATCGACATCCTCGCCAACCGCGTTGGCGGGGACCGGCTCTATCGCTTCGCCCCGGTGCAGAGCGACGTTCCCGAACGATCGTTCCAGCGCATTGCGCCGATGGCGCCCGATACCGGCGAGGGCTGGCCAGGTCGGTGGCCGCGCCCATCGCGGTTGCTGCCACGGCCCGAACCGATCGAGACGGTAGCACTTCTCCCCGACCATCCGCCCGTGATCTTCACCTGGCGCGGCGTTCGTCGTCGCGTGAAGCGGGCGGATGGGCCGGAACGAGTTTTCGGGGAATGGTGGAAGCGTGACGCCGAGCTCGCAGCCGTGAGGGATTATTTCCAGGTCGAAGACGAGAACGGCGAGCGTTACTGGGTCTACCGCGCCGGTGACGGGGAAGACGCTGCGACCGGATCGCATAAATGGTTCATGCACGGGATCTTCGGATGATGGGCAGGGCCCCATATGCCGAACTGCAGGTGACTTCGCATTTCTCGTTCCTGCGTGGAGCATCATCCTGCGAGGAGCTGTTTGCACAGGCCGCACTGCTCGGCATCGAGGCGCTCGCTGTCGTCGATCGCAATTCGCTTGCCGGCATCGTTCGCGCCCATGAAGCGGCAAAGACGACAGGCGTCCGGCTGATCGTCGGCTGCCGTCTTGATCTCGCCGACGGCATGTCGGTCCTGGTCTATCCGACCGACCGGCCGGCTTACTCGCGGCTTTGCCGCCTGCTGTCGCTCGGCAAAGGCAGGGCCGGCAAAGCCAAGTGTCATCTCGAATGGGATGATGTCGTCGCTTATGGCGAGGGACTGATCGCGGTGCTGGTGCCGGACGAAGCCGATGATCTTTGCGCCGTTCGCCTGCGGCGGCTGCGCGAGGCCTTCGGCGATCGCGCCTATCTGGCGCTCACCTTGCGCAGACGCCCGAACGACCAGCTCCGGCTTTACGAGCTGGCAAACCTGGCGGCAGCGATGCGCGTGCCCACCGTCGTCTCCAATGACGTGCTGTTCCACGAACCTGCCCGCCGCATGATGCAGGATGTCGTCACCTGCATTCGCCATAACGTCACCATAGACGATGCCGGTTTCCGGCGCGAACGTCATGCCGACCACTATCTTAAACCGGCCGACGAAATGGCGCGTCTGTTCAGCCGATATCCCGACGCCCTGGCGCGCACCATCGAAATCGCCGACCGCTGCCGGTTTTCGCTCGACGAGCTCGCCTACCAATATCCGGAGGAAAAGACCATGCCGGGCCTCACAGCCCAGCAGGCGCTCGAAAAGCTCACCTGGGAAGGCGCTGCCGGCCGCTATCCCGAGGGCGTGCCCGACAAGGTGGTCAAAATCCTGAAGCACGAACTGCGGCTGATCGAGACGCTCGAATACGCACCCTACTTTCTGACGGTGAACTCGATCGTCCGTTTCGCGCGCAGCCAGGACATCCTTTGCCAGGGCCGCGGCTCGGCCGCCAATTCGGCCGTCTGCTACGTGCTCGGCATCACCTCCATCGATCCCGAACGCAACAACCTCCTGTTTGAGAGGTTCGTAAGCCAGGAACGGCGTGAGCCACCTGACATTGACGTCGACTTCGAGCATGAACGGCGCGAGATCGTCATGCAGTGGGTCTATGAAACCTACGGCCGCGACCACGCAGCACTCTGCTCGACCGTCATTCGCTATCGCACCAAGGGCGCTATCCGCGATGTCGGCAGGGCGCTCGGCCTGCCCGAGGACATGACCAAACTTCTGTCCTCGCAGGTCTGGGGCCATGGCGAGGCGGTGGATGAGCAGCGCGCCCGCGAGCTCAACCTCAATCTCGGCGATCGCCGGCTGCGCCTGACCCTGGAATTGGCGGCGCAACTTGCCGGGACACCGCGGCATCTCTCGCAGCATCCGGGCGGCTTTGTGCTGACACACGATCGGCTTGACGACCTCGTGCCGATCGAGCCGGCGGCGATGAAGGACCGCCAGGTGGTGGAATGGGACAAGGACGACATCGACGCCCTCAAATTCATGAAGGTGGATGTCCTGGCCCTGGGCATGCTCACCTGCATGAAGAAGTCATTCGATCTGCTTGCCGAGCACAAGGGCATCGCCCTCGACCTGGCGACGATCCCGGCCGAAGATCCGCGCACCTATGCGATGATCCGCAAAGCAGACACGCTCGGCGTGTTCCAGATCGAATCCCGCGCGCAGATGTCGATGCTGCCGCGCATGAAGCCCCGGACTTTCTACGACCTGGTCATCGAGGTGGCGATCGTTCGGCCGGGGCCGATCCAGGGCGACATGGTTCATCCCTATCTTCGCCGGCGCGATGGGACGGAGGAGGTGACGTTTCCGACACCAGAGCTCGAGCGCGTTCTCGGCAAGACGCTCGGCGTGCCGCTGTTTCAGGAGCAGGCGATGCAGGTGTCCATGGTCTGCGCCGGCTTTTCCGCCGGCGAGGCCGATCAGCTGCGGCGCGCCATGGCCACGTTCAAGCACACCGGCGGCGTCTCGAAATTCCGCGACAAACTGATCAACGGCATGATCGCCAACGGCTACGCCCCGGAGTTTGCCGAAAAGACGTTTTCGCAATTGGAGGGTTTCGGCAGCTACGGCTTTCCCGAAAGCCACGCCGCCTCCTTCGCGCTGATCGCCTATGCCTCGTCCTGGATGAAATGCTGGCATCCCGATGTCTTCTGTGCCGCGCTTCTGAATTCGCAGCCGATGGGCTTTTATCTGCCGGCCCAAATCGTGCGTGACGCTCGCGACCATTGTGTCGAGGTACGCCCCGTCTGCGTCAATGCCAGCCGCTGGGATTGCACGCTCGAGCCGACCGATGTCGAGGATCGCTTTGCGGTCCGGCTCGGCTTGCGCATGGTGAAGGGTCTCGCCAATGATGACGCGGCCGCGATCGTCGCGGCGCGGGCCGACGAGCCCTTCGCCTCGGTCGACGATCTCTGGCGCCGCGCCGGCGTGCCAGCGGCTTCGCTGGTCCAGCTCGCCGAGGCCGATGCGTTCCTGCCGGATCTGAACCTTGCCCGCCGCGACGCGCTCTGGGCGATCAAGGCGTTGCGCGACGAGCCTCTGCCCCTGTTTGCGGCGGCGACGTCCCGTGAACAGAAGACAGTGCCGGAAATCCGCGAGCCTGTGATCGCGCTCAGACCGATGACGGCCGGTCGCGAGGTCGTCGAGGATTACGGTCATGTCGGGCTGACCTTGCGCAGCCACCCCGTCTCGTTCCTGCGTGCCGATCTTTGCCGGCGCCGCATCGTGACCTGTCAGGAGGCCATGCAGGCGCGGGACAAACGGCGGCTTCAGGCTGCCGGCCTGGTGCTGGTGCGGCAACGGCCGGGCTCGGCCAAAGGCGTGATGTTCCTCACCATGGAGGACGAGACGGGCGCGGCCAACGTCGTCGTCTGGGTCAAGGTGTTCGAGAAATTCCGGCGGGTGCTTCTTTCGTCGGCCATGCTCGGCGTGCGCGGCCGCATCCAGCGGGAAGGGGAGGTGGTGCATCTCGTCGCCTACGAGCTGACCGATCTGTCGGCCGAGCTGGCCAGCGTCGGAAATCGCGAGGCGCCGTTTCCGTTGCCGCACGGCCGCGGCGACGAGGCCCATCACGGCGGATCGGGGATCGATCCGCGCGGAATGCCGAAGGGCCGAAACATCGTCGATCCCTACGAGCACATCGACCGCATCAAGGTGAAAACACGGGACTTCCGGTAGAGACATGGAAACGCTGGCGACAATTCTCCATGCGGATCTCGATGCCTTCTATGCGTCGGTCGAGCAACTGCTGAACCCATCCCTGCGCGGCAAGCCGATCGCCGTCGGTGGCGGTGTCGTACTCGCCGCCTCCTACGAGGCGAAAGCCTTTGGCGTTCGCGGCGGCATGCCGGGACGGCGGGCGCGCGAACTCTGTCCGCAGCTGATTTTCGTCGGCGGTCATTTCAAGGACTATCAGCGGCTCGGCGACGCCGCGATCGCCATCCTCGGCGACTACACGCCGCTCGTCGAACGGATTTCGATCGACGAGGCTTTTGCCGATGTCGCGGGCTGCACGCATCTCTTCGGCTCACCGGCCGACATTGCAGCGACGATCCGACACCGGGTCCGCACCGAGCTCGGTCTGCCGATCTCGGTCGGCGTGGCGCGGACAAAACACCTGGCCAAGATCGCTTCGCAGGTCGCCAAGCCCGATGGCATGGTGCTGGTCGATCCGAAGACCGAATTGGAATTTCTCCACGACCTTCCCGTCGAGCTGATGTGGGGTGTCGGTCCCGTCACCAAGGCGAAGCTTACGAAGCGGGGCATTCTCACCATCGGTCAGCTGGCCAACACGCCGGGACGCTCCATCGAACGTCTCCTCGGCACGGCCGTGGGCGAAAAGCTTTCGGCGCTGGCCTGGAACCGCGATCCGCGCGCGATCCGAACCCAACATCGTGCGAGGTCGGCAGGAGCGCAGTCTGCGCTTGGCCGCAAACCGGCCGTCGAAAGCGTGTTCAAGCCGGCGCTGCTCCATCTCGCCGATCGCGTTGCCTCGCGCCTGCGCGCGAAGTCTCTCGCCGGCAGCACCGTCACGGTGCGGATCCGGTTCGCCGACATGCGAGCCGTCACCAGATCGACGACGCTGGATGCACCGATTTCGGCGACGGTTATGCTAGCCGAAATTGCAGAGGAATTGGTGCGGGTAGCGCTTGCCGATCATCCGCAGGAGCGGACGATCACGCTGCTGGCGATATCGATTTCACAGCTGAGAAAGCAGCCGGAAATCCAGCTTGATCTGCCGCTGGGGCTTCCGGACGAGAAGCGCAGACCCGGCGCCAAAAGAGGCATTGCTCGCTGGACCGCCGACCGTGCCGTCGACACAATTCGCCACCGCTTTGGCCGTGACGCGGTCGGCTATGCCGCCACAGCGCTGGACGGTCCGCGTTCGGTCCCCGACGGATTCCGCGAACTGGCCGAGAAGGAATTGTAAAGTGCGGCGACCTACCCCGCGCGGCGAGTTTCCTGCCGCTTCGGAAGCTTCCAGTTCGGTCTCGGGAAATGACAGGTGTAGCCGTTGGGATAGCGCTCGAGATAATCCTGGTGCTCGGGCTCGGCTTCCCAGAAATCGCTGACCGGCGCCACCTCGGTCACGATCTTACCAGGCCAAAGCCCGGATGCTTCGACATCGGCGATGGTGTCTTCCGCAACGCGCTTTTGCTCGTCGTCTGTATAGAAGATCGCCGAGCGGTAGCTCGCGCCGACATCGTTGCCCTGGCGGTTGCGCGTCGTCGGATCATGGATCTGAAAGAAGAATTCCAGCAGATCGCGATAGCTGATCGTGTCTGGATCGAACACGATCTCGATCGCCTCGGCGTGATTGCCATGATTGCGATAAGTGGCGTTGGGTACCTCACCGCCGGTGTAGCCGACGCGGGTGGAAATCACGCCGGGGTAGCGGCGGATCAGATCCTGCATACCCCAGAAGCAGCCGCCGGCAAGCACAGCGCGTTCGGTCGTCATGGTCTCTGGCCTCCTGATTTGGGTTCATCGCCAATATAGGCATCGTTGGCGTCTTTTTTCAGTCGCAGGCCATTTGACACAAACGCGTCGCCCGATGGAGATTATCCTGACGCTAGCGCAGTGTGCGCTCCATGTCAGTCGAGACGATCATGGGCAAATATCGAGACTATCGCGAGCCACGCCGGCATCGCCATGACGATGACCCCGTTTCCTTTTCGGAACGGGCTTCGGAGCCAAGCTACTTTCAGCGGCCTGCGGCCGTGACCGCAGACCCTGTCGACGCCGAGGTGATGTGGTTCAACGCCAGAAAGGGTTTTGGCTTCGTCAAACTGTCGGACGGCACGGAGGCTTATCTGCACATCCGAGTGTTGGAGGCTGCCGGAAGCCGCGCTGTTTCCGAGGGGACACGTCTCAAGGTCGCGGTTGAAGAAAGTCCAAGAGGCCATCAGGTCGTGCAAGTGCTGGAGATCAGCGATCAGTCTGCGAAAACGCCGGCAGATACGCGCCGCGCTGGAGCGTCTACCGCTGAGACGGGTGCGCAGCTGAAGAGCCAGGGCACGGTCAAATGGTACAATCCCGAAAAAGGCTTCGGCTTCATTGCACCCGATAACGGTGAGAAGGACGTCTTCGTTCATGCAACCGCGCTGACCCGCTCAGGGCTCAGCGTGCTGGTGGAGGGACAGAAAGTGTTTGTCGAATGCGGGCAGGGCAAGAAAGGCCTGGAAGTCCGGAGCATTCGCCCCGCCTAGAGACCAATGCGTTGGCCATGGGCCGAAACTGCCCTCACCCAAAGAAAAAGCCCACTGCCGGGAGGAGGTGGCAGCGGGCTTGATTTGAAATGCAGCGCGGGAGGAGGTGCACCGCATTCAGCGCCGGCATCGCATCTGGGAGGAGTAGATGGCCGACAACAGGATCATATCGATCGCCGCAGATATTGCAATGCACAAATTGCATATCGCATGTGCGAAAGCGACCTGGGCCGTGCGTCCGACAGCGGCTCCGCTCAGTCCAGAGATCTCAGCATGGACCGCCTCGTTGTCACATATCCGGCCTTCCTGTAGGCCGCCTCCGCCGCAACGTTTCCCTCGATGAAGCCAAGGTGGATGCCGGTCGCACCCCATGTACGGCATTTGGCCTCGGTCGACTCGAGCAGCAGGGACGCGATGCCCTGTCTCCGATACGGCGGCAAGACATAGGCAGTGTTGATCATTGCCATCTGTCGGGGCCGAACCAATGCTCTGTCCGGTGATGGATACGGAAAATAGATCGACAGGAAACCGCGCGGCTCCTCGTCTGCAACCGCGATGAGAAAACTGTCGCGCTGAAGGCACCCCTCGATGTTTAGGCCCGGAAATCCTTCCGCGCGAAAACCGGCGGCGCCGGAAAGTGTCTCCATTTCATCATTGAGCTTGGCCAGTGCGTCACGCAGGAATGGAACGTCTGCAGGAAGCGCATCCCGGACTGTTATCTCCACCATGCTCAGTCGCTTTCTTGTTTCGCGCAAAAGGGATCCCGCCTGTGGTGTGTGAAGGGCACGGCGACCGGCCGACGTTGGCTCTGTCTGGTACCTCAAGTCTATAACGCTCATCGTTGGGGGGCGACTAGACTCGTTCCGACGCGTCAACGAGATTGCCGAGATATGCTGGGAGCGGTCGGCTTTCAGGAACGCAGCTCCGAAGCCCTTAATCCGGCTTTGTCCGATGCCGGCACCAAATGCCCAAGTCAGGCCGAGGCGATCCCCGTGTCCAGCGCTTCGGCGATCTTCGCAACGTCGGAGGATGTCAGGATCAGGGGAGGCGAGAGGATGATGCTGTTGCTGGAGATTCGGACCATCACGCCGGCTTCGTAGGCCGCGTCCGCGACCCTTGCCATCGTCTTCTTGTCGGCCGGCGTCTTGGCGTCCCTGTCGGAGACCAGCTCCAGCGCCGCCATCAGGCCCTTGCTGCGCACGTCGCCCACGAGCGGATGCTTTGCCTTGAGCGCTTCGAGGGCGGTCGTCAGCTCTGCCCCTCGCGCAGCGGCGTTTTCGTTGAGCCCCAGCCGCTTCGTCTCAGCGAGTGCGGCGATGCCGGCCGCGCAGCCGACCGGATGGCCGGAATAGGTGTAGCCGTGGCCGATGGCGCCAAAGGCCGTTTTGTCGGCCTCGAACACCTCCGCGACCTTCTCGCCGATCATCGTCGCGCCGAGCGGGAAGTAGCCGCTGGTGATCGCCTTGGCCAGCGTCATGAAGTCGGGTTTCACGCCCCACAGCCGCGATCCGGACCAAGCGCCCGCGCGACCGAAGCCGGTCACCACCTCGTCGGCGATCAGCAGGATGCCATGGCGGTCGCAGATCTCGCGCACCCGTCTCATGAAGCTCTCGTGCGGGACGATGACGCCGCCCGCACCCAGAACCGGCTCCATGATGAAGGCGGCGACGGTGTCCGGCCCCTGGAAGGCGATCTCGTCCTCCAGCGCGCGTGCGCAAAGATCCGCGAGCTTGGCAGGGTCCGTCTCTCCGAACGGGTTGCGGTAAGTCCACGGCACAGGAATGTGGAAGACTCCCGGCAGCAAGGGCTCGTAGTTGCGGCGGAAATTGGCGTTGCCGTTGACGGAGGCGCCGCCGAAATGGGTGCCGTGGTAGCCCTTCTTGAGCGCGATGAATTTGGTGCGGTCCCGCTCGCCCCTGATCTTCCAGTACTGGCGGGCAAGCCGCAACGCGCTCTCCACGGAATCCGATCCGCCGGATGTGAAGAAGGTGCGGACCATGCCCTCGGGCGCGAACCACTGCGCCAGCTCCCAGGCGAGTTCGATCGATGGACCCGTCGAGGTGCCGCGGAAGCCGGAATAATAGGGCAGGACGGCCAGCTGGGCGGCGATGGCCTGCTTGACGGGATCGCAGCTGTAGCCGAGATTAACGTTCCACAGCCCGCCGACGGCGTCGAGCACGGTTCGGCCATCGAGATCGGTGACGTGGAGGCCTTCTCCTTTCATAATGATGCGTGGAGGGCTCGCCTGCATCTCGGCCGGATGCGCCATTGGGTGCCAGATCTGCCTGGCATTGTTCTCGGTCAGGAAGTTCGCGTCGCGCATGGTGGCTCCATGAGTCAGGTTTCCGGCGCGAGGCCGAGATGGCCCAGCGCCTCTGCGTAGGATCGTGCGGGGTTGCGCACGTCGAAAAGGACGGCGCGCATGCCGGCGGCGACGGCGCCGTCGACATTGCGCTTCTGGTCGTCCACAAAGACGCAGTTCGCCGCCGGTATCCGCAGCCCCTCAGTGGCGAACGCGAAGGCTCGGGGGTCTGGCTTCAGAATGCCGGTATAAGTGGCATCGACGATTAGGTCGAAGGAGGCGAGGAAGGGAAGCTTGGTTCGAAACTCGGGGCCATAGAACAGGTCCAGCTCGTTCGACAGGATCGCCAACTTGCAGCCGGCTGATTTCGCCCGGTCGATGGCCGTCAGCGCCTCGGGGCGGATGACGGCAGCGGGGTCGTTGCCCCGAATGGCGGCCAGGAAAGGCGGCAGGTCGTCCCAGGTCTCGCCAGCCAGAGTACCCGTTTCCCGCGCCCGCCGATACCAGTAGTCTCGTTCGCTGATCTTGCCGGCCTGCATCTCACGCCAGAGCGGATCGGTGGACGGATCGAACGGTCCCTTCCAATCGAGGGTCCCGCGCGGCAGGCCCAAGGCGTCTTCGCTAAGGTTGTGGGTCTCGAACAGGGTTTTCGAGATAACGCCACCGAAATCAAGCACAAGGGCACTTGGGGTCAAGCGTTCATCTCCTGTTGGCGCTTGCCTGAAGTCCGGGTGACGTCGCCGCCCATTGCTCTGGTCGCGTCGGCCGCCGCCTGCCGTACAGCAGCGACGATCCGCGCTTCGACTTCCTTGGTTAGGCGACTTGCAACGCATGCGGCAGCTATGGTGGCCAGCACGTTGCCGTGCCAGTCGAAGACCGGTGCGGCAATCCCAGTCGTGTCTTCTTCGAAGGTCCTGGACGAGATCGCGTAACCCCGCTCTTGCACGACTTTCAGGCTGGCACGGACCGTCCCCATATCCACGGGAGTGTGACCGGAGTAGGCCCTCAGGGTCAGGCGTGCGAGCGTCTCCTCCACGACCGCGTCACGCGCGTGCGCGAGATAGGAGAGCCCAGACGCGGTCGCATAGACGGGAAGCGGCTGCGCGGGATCCACGAATACTCGTGTCGCGCGGTTGGGCTCGGCTATCGCTATGGTCGTCATGGAAGAGCCGGAGAACAGGCAGGCGTGTGTAGTTTCGCCGGTCTCGGCGGCAAGCCACTCAAGAACGGGGTGAAGAACCGCTACCACAGGGAAGCATGCCTCCCTGATCCTTGCGAGACGAAGAACGGCCGTTCCAAGACGGTATTTCTTCGTCTCCGGGTGCTGCTCGACGATCCCTTTCATGGCGAGCGACTTCAAGATTCGCATCACGGTGACCTTGTCCATCCCAGCCGCGCGCGCCAGGTCGCTCAGCCTCCACTCAGGGGTGTCTGGCAGAAAGAAATCCAACAGAAACAGCGCTTTGTCGATCGTTTTCATCGACCCGCCAGTGACCTTTTCGGTTGCAAGTAATGTCATTTCTTCCTCTCCGCGGAATAGGCTTGACAGATCGGCCTCCGCCCGTCAACATATTTTGAACCAGTGTAGATAATAATGAAACAACATGCAAGCAAGGGAGGCCGACATGAAGAAGTTCTTGAAATTCACGGCAGCGGCGCTGGTTGCGACGACCAGCCTCACGACCATGGCAGCAGCGGAGTATCCGGAAAGGCCGGTGACCTACATCGAGCCCTGGGCTCCGGGAGATGTGGACGACCAGTTGCTTCGCATCCTCGTGGAGGAGTTTAACAAGCAGACTGGGGTGCCCGGCAAAGTTGTCAACCGTTCAGGAGGGTTCGGGATCGAAGGAGCGCAGGCCTTGGCCTCCTCGCCTCCGGACGGCTATACGGTCGGCAACCTGCTGATCGACATTCCGACCAGCTACATCGTTCAGGGAGTGGCGCCCTATAAGCGCGATGACTTCGAGGTCGTCGGCCTGTTCATGAATTTCCCATTCGTATTGGTCGGGCGGGCTGATGCGCCCTATTCGAACATCGCCGAACTCGCCGAATATGCGAAGTCGAACCCCGTCAAGTTTGCCCATTTTGGCTTTGAAACCCTTCCGGCGCAGCAGACTTTCGAAGCAGCCCGCCAGCATGGTTTCGAATTCGCCACCGAGACCGGTTATGACCTGACCGAATGCTCGACCCTGGCCAGTGGCGATGCGGATGTCATGAACACGACGATGGGGCTGATGCTGGCTTGCATGGACAAGGTCAAGGTGCTTGCCGCCTATACGCAAAACCCGATTTCTCTGGTGCCAAACGCACCGCTTCTGAGCGAACAAGTGGAGGGCGCTGCATTTCCGCTGTGGTCTGGCCTCTTCGTTCCCGCCGGCACTCCGCAAGAGGTGAAGGACCGGCTGGCCGAGATGGCCCAAAAAGCCCTGCAATCCGATCGCGCCCGTCAATTTGCTGAAACGACCGGCACGGAGATCTACTGGCAGGGTGCCGAAGAGGCGCAGGCCCGGATCGACGCCAACTATGCCGCGATCGAGGCGCTATTCGCGAAGAACAAGAAGGGCAACTGATCTCCACCGTGCACTCATGAACAAGGGGCCCGCGGGCCGCCTGAATGTAGGGCTTTGGGAGGAGCTGAATGACCACGCACATCGATCATGCCCCGTCCATCGCAGACGCGGAGAACCCAGGGTTCGAAGAGGAGATCGAGGTCACGGCCTCGGCGACAAGCGGGACGATTCTCTGGGGGTTCGCCCTCGTTGCGCTTTTACTTCTTCCAATCGCTACACGCGAGGGAAGGCGCGATCTTGGCATGTTCCAGGAGCCCTGGTTCTGGCCGATGACGGCGCTTGGCTTCGGCCTGATCGGGGGAGCGATGTTTCCGATCCTTCTGGTCCGCCTGAGCCGGGATCCCGGCTTCGGTCGGCGCGTTCTCGCCGCTTTCGAAGGGATGGGTAAATCCCTGCAATACGGCGCTGCCTTCCTGGTCTACCTCGTCGCGGTCAACTATCTCGGCTTTACCATCTCGTCGATCCTGTTCATGCAGGCGCTTTACCTTATGTCCGGATTGCGTGGCGGCCGATGGCCCTGGGTCGCCTTGGCCGTGACCTTCGCCATCGTTCTGGCCTTCCGGGTCGGCCTCGACATCTGGTTTCCCGTTCCGGTGTTCCTGCAATTCTTTCCGGCTTCAGTGGGCAACTTTATGGGAGGCTATCTATGATCGACTCGATCCTTCTCGGCTTCTCTGAAATCGCCCATTGGCAGGTGATCCTGGCGCTGTTCATCGGGGCCATAGCCGGCATTCTGGTCGGGGCGGTTCCGGGGATGGAACCGGCCGGGGCCATGGCAATCGCCCTCCCGTTCTCCCTGACAATGGATCCCCTTCCAGGCATCATACTGTTGCTGGGCTGCTATGGCGGCGCCTGGTATGGCGGCGCCATCCCGGCCATCCTGATCCGGGTGCCGGGAACGCCGGTCAACGTGCTGACGACCTACGACGGCTACCCTCTGGCCAAGAAGGGCCAGCCTATGCGCGCCCTATCCCTGGCCTATTCCTCGTCTTTCGTCGGCGGTATAATCTCGATCGTCGCACTGATCTTCCTCGCTCCGGTCATGGCTCAGGTGGCCGAACGGTTCGGGCCGCCCGAATACGCGATGGTCATGGTGCTGGCAACAGTGTCGGTGATCCTGGCGCACCACCACAACATTCCGGGTGCCATCCTGACCTTCGGCATTGGCGCGTTCCTCGCGACCGTGGGCTTCGAAAGCCCGCACAACACCCTGCGTTACACCTTCGATCAAACCTGGCTGGTCGGCGGCGTGCCGATGGTTCCGATGGTGATCGGGCTGTTCGCCATGAGCCAGGCCTTCGTGCTGCTTGAAACCAAAACATCGCCTCCGGCCCCCGCCGATCTGGGCGCGACCGGGCGATTCCATGGCCTGTTGGAGGTCTTCAAATACCGCGCGACCGTTATTCGCTCCAGCGCGCTTGGCGTGGTGATGGGGCTCCTGCCGGGGGTCGGAGAGTTCGGCGCGCAGTTCCTGTCATATTCGCTGGCGCGGCGCTTCTCGAAGAAGCCCGAGGAATTTGGCAAGGGCTCTCCCGAGGGCCTTGTCGCGTCCGAGGTTTCGATCAGCGCCTGCACCTCGACAGTGCTCGTGCCGCTACTGGCGCTCGGCATTCCGGCCGATCCCCTGATGGCGATGCTCCTGGCGGTTTTCATGATCCACAACATCATCCCGGGGCCGCAGCTGTTCGCAGAGCATGCCGATTTCATTTCTGGTCTCTATATCTCACTGTTTATCCTCAACATCTTCGTCGTCGTCCTGCTTCTGGCGTTCACGAAACAGGTGGTGCGGCTGTCCTCCATCACACCTCGAGCGATCGGGGCCGCCATCCTTGTGCTCGGGTTTATCGGCACTTACACGCAGAACTTCCGGGTCAGCGACGCGCTGTTCACCCTGGTATTTGCTATCCTCGGGCGCTTCATGCTCAAGAACGGCATCCCGGCGTTTCCCATGGTCGTCGGACTGGTGCTGGGTCCGATGCTCGAGCAGCGCCTTAAGCAATCGATGAGCATTTCGGGCGGCGATCCGACGATCTTCCTGACCCGGCCGCTGGCCGCGACTTTCCTAGTTTTCGCGATCGTTGCGGTGACTGCGTTCGCCTGGTCGCATTACTACGAGCGGAAAAACCTTAATGAAGCAGGCTGACATCGATGCCCGTCGAGCCATGCCCGTTCCGGCGGCTGGGCTTTTCATTGATGGCGCGGGCCGCGCGGCGGCAGACGGAGCGACGCTGGATGTCCTGTCGCCGCTCGACGGGTCGCGGCTCACTACCATCGCCGATGCGACGGCCCAAGACCTAGATGCGGCCTGCGGCTCGGCTCGGTCCGCCTTTGAGCGGGGTGACTGGTCGCGCCGGTCCCCGGTGGAACGCAAGAAGGTCCTTCTGAAAATGGCGGACCTGATCGAGGCCCGGGCGCTGGACCTTGCTGTTCTGGGCGTGCGCGACAACGGCACCGAAATCAGCATGGCGTTGAAGGCGGAACCCCTGAGCGCCGCGGCCACGTTCCGCTATTACGGCGAACTGATTGATAAGGTCTATGGCGAGATCGCTCCCACCGATGGAAGCGTGCTGGGGCTGGTTCACAAGCAGCCGATCGGGGTCGTGGGCGTGATCGTGCCGTGGAACTTTCCACTGATGATCGGCGCGTGGAAAATCGCGCCCGCGCTGGCAGCCGGAAACTCGGTCGTCCTGAAGCCGGCCGAAACCGCCTCGCTGACACTTTTGCGGCTGGCGGAACTGGCCATCGAGGCTGGCGTCCCACCGGGGGTCTTCAACGTGGTGACCGGCCAAGGCCCCGTCGCGGGTCAGGCCCTGGGGCTCTCGATGGAGGTGGACGTTCTTGCCTTCACCGGCTCGGGCGGCGTGGGCCGGCGGCTGCTGGACTATGCAGCACGGTCGAACCTGAAGCGCGTTTATCTGGAACTGGGGGGCAAAAGCCCGAATATTGTCTTTGCCGACGCGCCCGATCTGGCCGCCGCAGCCAGAGTGGCGGTCTATGGAATTTTCCGCAACTCGGGCCAGGTCTGCATCGCGGGCTCACGTCTCCTGGTCCAGGCATCGGTGGCCGACGATTTCGCTGCCGAAGTAGCGAGAATCGCAGCAGCTGTGAGGGTGGGCGACCCCCTGGACCTTTCGACAGAGGCAGGCGCGATGAATTCGCTGCCACAACTCGAGCGCGCGCAAGGCTTCGTCGCCGGCGCGCTCGACGAAGGCGCTCGGCTGCTGACGGGCGGCGCGCGCACGCTCGAAGCGACAGGCGGCTGGTACATGCAGCCGACCGTAATAGCGGACGTGACCCCGACGATGGACCTGTTTCGCAACGAGGTCTTCGGCCCGGTCCTGGCGGTCACGCCGTTCACGGACGAGACCGATGCGATCCGCCTTGCCAACGGTACGGATTTCGGCCTTGCCGCGGCGGTCTGGACATCCAACCTGTCCCGCGCGCACCGGATGGTTCGCGATATCCGGGCCGGCGTCGTCCACGTCAACACCTACGGCGGGTCCGACCTGACGGTGCCGCTGGGCGGCCACCGGCAGTCGGGCAACGGCTACGACAAATCCCCGCACGCGCTGGACAAGTTTCTTGATCTCAAGACGGCCTGGATTCAACTGTGATGGCGACAACTAAAGATATACTGGAAAGACGATCCAGACTGCTCGGCCCCAATGTCTCGACCTTCTACGAAGAGCCCGTCCATCTGGTCCGGGGCGACGGGGTCTGGGTCTGGGATGCGGACGGGAGGAAATATCTCGATTGCTACAACAACGTGCCGCATGTCGGACACTGCCATCCGCGTGTCGTCGAGGCGATCTGCCGGCAAGCGTCAACGCTCAATACCCATACCCGTTACCTGCACGAAGGTATCCTGGACTATGTCGAGCGGCTGACCGGCACCTTCGAGCCTGATCTTTCCACCGCGATCATGACCTGCACGGGGTCCGAGGCCAACGACATCGCCCTGCGCATGGCCGAAGCGGTGACTGGCAAACATGGGATCATCGCCACCGACCACACCTATCATGGCAACACCACTGCCGTGTCCCAGCTGTCGCGCACGAACATCCCGTCTACGGGCGACGGCAGCCATGTTCGCCACGTTCCCGCGCCGGACAGCTACCGGCCGCTGGGTGGCGATCCCGGCCCTGCCCATGCCATGGCCTTTGCCCGCACGGTGGCCGAGGCGATCGACGATCTGGAACGGTCGGGCCACGGCTTTGCCGGCATTATTCTGTGCCCGGCGTTCCTGAACGAGGGCTTCCCGCATCTCGATCCCGGCTGGCTGAATCCCGCACTGACAGAGGTCCGCAAGGCGGGCGGCATCTTCATCGCGGACGAGGTGCAGCCCGGCTTTGGCCGCAACGGCGAACGGTTCTGGGGCCACCAGCGGATCGGGGCGCAGCCCGATGTGGTGACTATGGGCAAGCCAATGGGCAACGGCCATCCAGTCGCCGCCGTGGTGACCACGCCGGACATCATGGCCGCGTTCCGCAAATCGTTCCGGTATTTCAACACGTTCGGCGGCAATCCGGTTTCCTGTGCCGCCGCGGATGCGGTGCTGGACGTCATCGAGACCGAAGGGTTGCAGGAAAATGCCCGCATTGTCGGGGCCTATGCACGTGACGGCCTGACGAAGCTCGCCAGGAAATACGAGTGGATTGGCGACGTCCGGGGCTATGGGCTGTTCTTCGGCGCCGAGATCGTCGGTGATCGCACGACCAAGGCGCCCGCGCCGGCTCACGCGGCGCGCGTGGCCAATGAAATGCGCCGCCGCGGCGTGCTGATGAACCGGCTGGGCATCCATTACAACACCCTCAAGATCCGCCCCCCGATGCCTTTCTCGAAAGAGAACGCCGAATACATGCTCGGAATTCTGGACGACGTTCTTGCGGATCTGGGAGCGCCTGATGAATGACCCGCGCGTGGTTGATGCGCTCTCGCTTTGGGGGCTCGGGGGCTGTTCAGTCACGCTTGTCGCGGCACGGGAGAACCGGGTGTTCCGCGTCGAAGCGCCCGCGGGGCCGCTGGCGCTGCGCCTGCACAGACCAGGCTATCGGAGCCAGGTTGAGCTGGCCTCGGAACTGGCCTGGATGGCCGCGCTTGAAGGGGGCGGCCTAAATGTGCCGCGCCCGGTTCCAGCGCGGGACGGCAGCCTCTGCGCCACAGTCGGAGACACCACCGTTGATGTGCTCACCTATCTCGACGGCACGCCTTTGATGAAGGAAGGCCAGTTGGCGCAGGACGCTGACCTGTCCGGGATAGCCCTCAGGCTTGGCGGTGCGCTCGCGCGGCTGCACGACATTTCCGATGGATGGGACGCGCCCGCGGGGTTCTTCCGCCCGGCGTGGGACGCAGAGGGGCTGTTGGGCGACAATCCGCTTTGGGGGCGGTTTTGGGAAAACCCGGCTCTGACCGCGGACCAGGCGGCGCTGCTGACCAAAACCCGGCAGGCCGCCCAGCGCGTCCTGTCGCGGCTCGCGCCGGAACTCGACTACGGCCTCATTCACGCCGATGCCGTCCCCGAGAACGTGCTGATCGGCAATGGCGCGGTACATCTTATTGATTTTGACGACGGCGGATATGGCTTTCGGCTGTTCGATCTGGCGACAACCATGAACCGCCTGCACCGCTATGCACCGGATGGCGCAGCCGGTCGCCGTTTCCTCGATGGATATTTGCAGGCCCGCCCGATCGACCTGCATCCGCTGCCGCTCTTCAGGTTGCTCAGAAGCCTGACCTATGTCGGCTGGGTGATTGCGCGCATGGACGAACCGAGTGCATCCGCCCGCTGTACCCGCTTCATCATTGAGGCCACAGACCAGGCGCAAACCTGGCTCGAACACCTAAAAGACTAAGGAAACCGCAATGTCCGCTAGTGAGAAAGACCAGGCTCAAACGCTCCCGGAGACGGCGCCGGTTGTCGTTATTGGCGGCGGTATCATCGGCGTCTCGACCCTCTATCACTTGGCCAAGAAGGGTGTCGAGAAGGCGGTGCTTGTCGAGCGCAAGGCGATGGCCTCCGGCACTACATGGCACGCGGCCGGAATCGTCGGGCAATTGCGCGAAAGCTCTTCCCAGACCGAGCTGTCGAAATACACGGCCCGGCTGTTCACCGAACTCGAACTCGAAACTGGACAGGCCACCGGTTACAAGCAGAACGGCACACTCCACGTTGCGCTGTCGGACATTCGCTGGGAACAGTTGCGGCGCAACCATGACCATGCAGGTCGGATGGAGATTGAAAGCCGCCTCTTGAGCGTCTCGGAAGTGGCCGAGCTTTACCCCTATATCGAGAGGTCCGACCTTCTGGGCGGATTCTTCGTTCCCTCGAACGGGCAGGTGAACCCGCTCGACGTGACGCAGGCCATGGCCAAGGGCGGGCGAGCCCGCGGGGCTCAGATCTTCGAGAATACGAAGGCCATCCGCATCCTGACCCGCAACGGTCGGGTCAGCGGGGTCGAAACCGACAAGGGTGTTATTGCGACCGACCGGGTGCTGCTGGCCGGCGGCATGTGGACCTCGCGCTTCGCTGCCCAGCACGGCGTCACCGTTCCGCTGCACGCGACCGAGCATTTCTACATCGTGACCGAAACCATCGATGGTCTGCCCCGCACCATTCCGGGGTTGGTCGTTGCCGAAGAGCGGCTTTACACCAAGGAAGACGCCGGCAAGCTCTTGATCGGTGGATTCGAGGCGCAGGGAAAAAGCTGGGGGCAGAACGGCATTCCCGAAAGTTTCGAGTTCGACGAACTGCCCTTCGACATGGAGCATGTCGAACCGATGCTGGAACGCGCCTTCGCCCGCTTCCCGTTCCTGGAAACGACCGGCATCCACACGTTCTTCAACGGCCCCGAAAGCTTTACGCCCGATGGGCGTCCTTACATCGGCCCGGCGCCCGAGATGCCCGGTCTCTTCATCGCCGCAGGGATGAACTCGAACGGGATTTTGAACGGCGGCGGCTTCGGTCTGACGATGGCCGCCTGGATGACCGACGGCATGCCGGTACGCAACGTCGGCTCGATGCTGACTGCGCGCGCCCACCCGTTCCAGCGCAATGCAGCCTATAATGCCGAGCGCGCGGCCGAATCCATAGGCTTTCATTACGGCCTGCAATGGCCCGGCCGCCAGATTGAGTCCGCCCGCGGCATCCGCCGGGTGCCGGTGCATGACCGCCTGCAGGCTGCGGGCGCAGTGATGGCCGAACGCATCGGTTGGGAAGTGCCGATGTATTACGACCCCTCGGGCAACGGCTGGCCCAGCCGCCCCTCGATCGGTTGGCAGGACTGGTCGGCACTGGTGGGCGAGGAATGCCGTGCCGCACGGGACGCTGCCGTTCTTATCGATCAATCCATGTATGCCAAGATCCTGATCCAGGGACCCGATGCTGCCAAGGCCCTCGACTGCGTGTCGGGCGCCTCGATGAACATTGCTGTGGGCACCTCAGTCTATACCCAATTCCTGAACCGGATTGGCGGGATCGAAGCCGATGTCACTGTGACCCGCCTCGCACCCGAACAGTACATGGTTGTCACTGGCCACCCCAGTCAAATCCGCGACCAGTTCCACATTCGCACCCATGCCGAGCCCAGTCTGCGGTTCGAGATATTCGATGCGACCGGGGCCTATGGTCTGTTGACGGTCCACGGGCCGAAATCCCGAGCCATTCTTCAGGCGCTTTCGGGCGACGACCTGTCGAACGAGGCGTTTCCTTTTGGCGCGGCGAAGGAAATCGACCTGGCCCATGCCCGCGTCTGGGCTATCCGGCGATCGTTCCTGGGTGAGCTTGGATATGAATTGCTGATCCCCGTCGAGTTCACAGCCCATGTCTATGAGGCGCTTCTGGAAAAGGGCGCTGATCACGGGCTGCGCCATGCTGGCATGTTCGCGATGAACGCCTGCCGGCTTGAAAAGGGCTTCCGGCATTTTGGCCATGACATTGGCGAGGAAGATACTCCCTATGAGACCGGCCTGGGCTTCGCCGTCCACCTCGACAAGGGCGATTTCATCGGGCGCGAGGCGCTAGTCAAACAAAAAGCGGAGCAGGGCGCGGCAACGAAGTCTCGCACCGTGGCTATCCGAGTGCCTGGCGCAACCGCTGAAGACGGCCCACACCTGATCCACAACGAGCCGGTCTGGAAAGGTGAGCGTCTGGTTGGCCACGTCACCTCGGGTGGTTGGGGCTGGCGATTGGAGGCGATGGTCGGCCTTGCGTCGCTGCATAACGACGAGGGTGTGTCCAAGGACTGGATCGGCGAAGGCGGCTTTGACGTCCAGATCGCGGGGAAACGCTATCCGATCGAGGCACAATTGGCGCCGTTCTACGATCCAAGAGGCGAAATAATGCGCGGCTGATCGCAGTCAGCGGGGAGGCGATGTGAACGATACCAAAACGATCCTGGTCATTGGAACTTACGATACCAAGAACGCGGAACTAAGTTTCGTGTGCGAACGTATCCGGGCCCTCGGCGGTGCGGTGATTTCAATGGATGTCAGCGTTCTCGGTGACCCAACGAAACCAACGGATATATCAAAACACGATGTGGCCGCAGCTGCCGGAAGGACCATCCAAGACACTATCAATGCAGGTGACGAGAACCATGCGATGCAGATCATGGCTGTCGGCGCGGCCAGGCTCACGGCAGGGCTTTATGCCGAGGGCCGGATCAACGGTATGATCGGCCTTGGCGGCACGATGGGCACCGATCTTGTGCTCGACTGCTGCCAGTCGCTGCCGCTGGGTGTGCCAAAATACGTTGTTTCGACCGTTTCGTTTTCGCCGCTGATTCCTGCCGAGCGGCTTTCGCCGGATGTGCAGATGATTCTGTGGGCCGGCGGGCTCTACGGGCTGAACTCGATCTGCAAGTCATCGCTCAGCCAAGCGGCGGGGGCGGTATTAGGAGCCGCACGGGCGGTTATCCCGCCGGCGCGCGGCCGCCCAGTGGTCGGCATGACCAGCCTTGGCTCGTCCTGCCTGAGTTACATGAAGCTTTTGCGCGCCCCCCTTGAAGAGAGAGGTTTCGAGGTCGCCGTCTTCCACGCAACCGGCATGGGCGGGATGGCGTTTGAGGCGCTGGCGCGTCAGGGCTATTTCGCGGTGGCTCTCGACCTTGCCTTGCCTGAACTCGGCAACCTGATGGTCGGATCGGTCGTCAATGCCGGGGCAGATCGCCTGCGGAATGCCGGCGCGGTGGGCATTCCGCAGATCGTTTCGCCGGGCTGCGCGGATTTGATCGACTTTGCCGGTTGGCAGGAAATCCCGGCGACCTATGCCGACCGTCCCTTCCACGCCCACAACCGGCTAATCAAGTCTTCCGCCCTCAGCCCAGACGAGCGCCGCGCGCTCATTCGCGACGTTGCCGACCGACTCGGCGCGGCGAAAGCGCCGGTCGCCTTCCTAATGCCGCTCGAGGGGGTTGAGGAATGGGACCGCGAAGACGGGCCCGCGCACGATCCAGCAGGACTTGCCGCGATGATCGACGAGGTGCGCCGCGTGATCAAAGCGCCGATCGGACTCACTGAAGTCGCGTGCCACATCAACGATGCGGCATTCTCGGACAAGGTGCTCGAGATCATCGACGGCTGGATCGCCGACGGCACGATCCAAATGGAGCGGTAAGCCATGATGGACCCGCGCTACGAGGTCTTGTTCGAAACCGTGAAGATCGGGCCGGTGACGGCTCCCAACCGTTTTGTGTCGATGCCGCATGCGATCGGCCACAGCTACCTGATGCCCAACGGCGCCATCGGCATCCGGGAAACCCGTGCCGAAGGCGGATGGGGCATAGTGTCGATGCAATTGTCCGAGATCGACCCGACCTCTGACCTCTCTGGCCTTCCCTACGAACGGCTCTGGGATGACGGGGATGTGCGCACCCATGCTAAGTCGAACGAGCGAATTCACGCCCATGGCGCGCTGGCGTCGATCGAACTCGGGCATACAGGCATCCGCTCGCGGGGGATTTCGAACGGTTATCCGGCTCAAGGTCCGTCTGTATTGCCGACGCTCAAACCCGAAATGCCGCTGATGGCGCGGGCGATGACCAAAGAGGATATCCGCCGCCTGCGTGAAAACTATCGCGCGGCGACCCGACGGGCCAAGCAGGCGGGTTACGACATCGTCTATGTCTATGCGGCGCATGACGCCTCGATCCTGTGGCACTTCCTGCAACCGGCCTACAACCGCCGGACGGATGAGTATGGCGGCAGTTTCGAGAACCGGCTGCGGCTTTTCCGCGAGGTACTCGAAGAGACCAAGGAAGAGGCAGGCAACGATATTGCCGTGGCCGTGCGCTTTGCCGTGCACGAAGCCTCGGGGCCGAAACGGATCACCCATGACGGCGAGGGGCGCGCTGTCATCGCGGCGCTTGCCGACCTGCCGGACCTTTGGGACGTGAACATCTCGGGCTGGAGTCGCGACAGTGGCACGTCTCGATATGATGCAGAAGGGTTTCAGGAGGAGTTCGTCAGTTTCGTCAAGCAGGTGACGGGAAAACCCGTCCTTGGCGTCGGGCGGTTCACCTCACCCGACACGATGGTCAGCCAGATTCGACGCGGCGTTTTGGACCTGATCGGCAGCGCGCGCGCCTCGATCGCCGACCCGTTCCTGCCGCGCAAGCTGCGCGAAGGACGCATTGATGACATCCGCGAATGCATCGGCTGCAACATGTGCGTGGCGGCCGAGACCATCGGCGTCGAACTGCGCTGCACTCAGAACCCGACGATTTCCGAGGAATGGCGGCGCGACTGGCATCCTGAAAGGGTACCCGCAGCCAAGACCCGCGAACACGTCCTGATCGTGGGCAGCGGCCCCGCGGGGCTGGAGGCAGCGTTGGTACTGGCGCGGGCGGGGCACCACGTCACCGTGACCGAGGCGCGGGAGGAACTGGGTGGTCGGGTCACGCGGGAAGCCCGCATCAAGGGGCTGTCGGCCTGGAGACGCGTGGCCGATTACCGGCTCTACCAGCTGCGTCAGATGGCGAATGTCGATCTCTATTCCGGCAGCGCGGTCGATGCCGAGGCCATCGCCGAATTCGAAGCGGATCACGTGTTGCTGGCGACGGGCGCAACCTGGCGGCGCGACGGGGCGGGACGCTCCCGCCTGACGCCGGTCGATGGGTTTGAGGACGTAGCTGCGACGCCAGACGACATCCTCGACGGCATGGAAATACGGGGTCCTGTCGTCATTTATGACGATGACCACTACTACATGGCCAATGCGCTGGCCGTCGACCTGGCTGTCCGTGGCCTTGAGGTCCAGATCGTCACGCCGCTGCCGACGCTTGCGCCCTGGATGGCCCAGACGCTGGAACAGCCGCGAATGATTGCCGAACTCAAGTCGTACGGCGTTCGGATGCACCCGAACACAGCGGCAATCGGCTGGGCGAATGGCGCTCTGTCGGTGGTGCGCTCGGACACCGGCGAGGAATTACCTGCCATTGGCGGTACGACGCTTTTGTCGGTGACCGTCCGTATGCCCGACCCCTCCCTCAGCGAGGCGCTTGCGGCACGCGGTATCGCACATCGTGTGATCGGCGACGCTGACGCGCCCGGGACAATTCAGTTGGTCGTCTTTTCGGGCCATCGAAATGCACGCGAGCTACTGGGACAGGAGCCAGCGCCCGGTCATTTCAAACGCGAACGGCCGACGCTGTTCTACTGATCCCCGAGCAAAGGTATTTCGACGGCGCCGAATTGCGCCTTGGCGGTGGGGTGGTCGTGACGGTCCGTCCGAAAGCCGTCTATGACCCGACCTCGACGCGTAGCAGAACCTGAATTCCGAACGAGGAGAAGACAATGAACTCCGCTGTTGCCGAGAAGCCCGTCGTTCTGATTACTGGAGCCAGTTCGGGAATTGGTGCGGCAACTGCCGCTATGCTGGCACCCACCCATCGTGTCGCAATCGTCGGTCGCAGGGCGGAGCAACTTGGGTCCATCGCCCGCGACACCGGGGCAATGCCGCTTGCCGCCGACATTACCGACCCGGCCGAATGCGAAAGAATTGTTGAACAAACCATCGCCGCCTTTGGCCGACTTGATGGTCTTGTACTTAACGCCGGTGTGTCGCGTTCAACTCGTCTTGCCGACATGCCTCTCGATGAATGGGAGTTCGTGATCCGAACAAACCTCACCAGCGCATTCCTGGTTGCCAAGGCCGCTATACCTCACCTTTTGAAGACAAAAGGCGCAATAGTATCAGTTTCTTCGCTCTCGGCTCTGCGGACCTCGCAAGGTTTTGCAGCCTACTCTGCTTCAAAGGCCGGACTTGTGGTGATGACGCAGACCATCGCCCGGGACTATGGGCCGGAAGGGCTTCGCGCAAATGTCGTTTGCCCCGGCTGGATCCGTACAGAGATGTCGGACATGGAAATGTCTGAGTACTCTGAAGCCACGGGAACTGACAAGGAAGAGCTCTTTAGAAGGGCGGTCGAGCATGTCCCCGCCCGCCGCGTCGCACAGCCTGAGGAAGCCGCCGCGCCCATCGCCTTCCTTCTGTCGCAGCAGGCGTCCTACATCAATGGCGCTGTGTTGTCTGTCGATGGCGGGGCTGCGATTGTCGACGTGGGCACGCTGTTGTTTGGCTAGTCCCTGCGGGTTTTGGCTGCTGCCACCCGAGATCGGTACTCCCTCGGTTGCCGAGTCCATCACTTGAAGCGAACATTCTGGAGCACTTGGAAGATGAAAGTTCTAGTCCCCGTGAAGCGGGTTGTGGATGCGAATGTGAAGGTTCGTGTGAAGGCTGACGGTTCGGCGGTGGAACTCGCCAACGTCAAGACGGCGATGAACCCGTTCGACGAGATCGCGGTCGAAGAGGCGATCCGGCTGAAGGAGGCCGGCAAGGCCGAGGAGATCATCGTTGTCTCGATCGGGCCGCAGCAGGCGCAGGAGACCTTGCGCACCGCGCTCGCCATGGGAGCCGACCGCGCCATCCTGGTCAAGACCGACGAGCAGACCGAGCCGCTGGGTGTCGCCAAGGTGCTGAAGGGCGTGGTCGAGGCGGTAAAGCCCGGTCTCGTCATTCTCGGCAAACAGGCGATCGACGACGATTCGAACCAGACCGGCCAGATGCTGGCCGCACTTCTGGGCTGGGCGCAGGGCACTTTTGCCTCCAAGGTCGTTATCGATGGCGACAAGGCCAAGGTGACGCGCGAGGTCGATGGCGGCCTGCAGACGGTGGAGCTGAAGATGCCGGCGATTGTCACCGCGGATCTTCGCCTCAACCAACCGCGCTACGCCTCGCTGCCCAACATCATGAAGGCCAAGAAGAAGCCGCTCGACGAGAAATCTCCCGCCGATTACGGCGCCGACGTCAAGCCGCGGCTGAAGGTGATCAAGACCGAGGAGCCGGGCGGCCGCAAGGCGGGCGTCAAGGTCAACAGCGTCGCCGAACTGGTCGACAAGCTCAAGAACGAAGCCGGCGTGCTGTAGGGTTGGGAAGGGACAAAAGATGACAATTCTTCTGATTGCCGAACACGACAATGCGACGCTTTCCGACCAGACCGCCAAGGCGCTTTCGGCGGCACTGCAGATCGGCTCGGACGTGCATGTGCTGGTCGCCGGCAACGGCGCCAAGCCCGCAGCGGATGCCGCCGCCAAGCTCAAGGGCGTGAGCAAGGTGCTGCTTGCCGAAGCCGACGAACTCACCGAGCGCCTCGCCGAACCACTGGCGGCGCTCGTCGTGTCGCTGGCAGGCTCCTATGACACGATCATCGCGCCGGCGACCTCGTCGGGCAAAAATGTCGCGCCGCGCGTGGCAGCCCTGCTCGATGTCGCACAGGTGTCCGAGATCATCGAAGTGGTGTCATCAGACACCTTCAAGCGGCCGATCTATGCCGGCAACGCCATCCAGACGGTGCAGTCGAGCGACGCCAAGAAGGTGATCACCGTGCGCACCGCCTCCTTCCAGGCCGCACCCGAGGGCGGTTCAGCCCCGGTCGAGACGGTTCAGGCAGCAGTCAATCCCGGCCTGTCGAGCTTCGTCGAGAACAAGCATTCCGAGACCGATCGTCCGGAGCTGACTTCGGCCAGGATCATCATCTCGGGCGGCCGCGCGCTGGGCTCCTCGGAGAAGTTCCAGGAAGTCATCCTGCCGATCGCCGACAAGCTCGGCGCCGCCGTCGGCGCCTCTCGTGCCGCAGTCGATGCCGGCTATGCGCCGAACGACTGGCAGGTCGGCCAGACCGGCAAGGTGGTCGCACCCGATCTCTACATCGCCGTCGGCATCTCTGGCGCCATCCAGCATCTTGCCGGCATGAAGGATTCGAAGGTCATCGTCGCCATCAACAAGGACGAGGAGGCGCCGATCTTCCAGGTCGCCGACTACGGCCTCGTCGGCGACCTTTTCGTCATTCTGCCGGAACTGCAAAAGGCGCTTTGATGTCTCCTCGTCCTGTACTTCAAGACAGCAGCATGGCTGAATTCGTTCTGACGCTTTCGTGCGATGACCGCCCTGGTATTGTCGCGGCCGTTACCACCGAGCTTGCCCGAATTGGCGCCAACATCGTTGAGAGCAATCAGTTCTGGGACCGACAAACAAACCGCTTTTTCATGCGCATCGCCTTTGCCGCGCCGGCCAGCATCAATCGCGACGAGGTTGAACGTACGCTGAAGTCGCCGGTCGAACGTTTCAGCATGAAGACGGCACTTGTCAGCAACGCGCGTACGCCGAAAATCATTATTATGGTGTCGAAGTTCGATCACGCACTCCTTCACCTCCTCTACCAGATCCGCGTCGGGTGGCTGAACGCGGAGGTGGTCGCCGTCGTCTCCAATCACGAGGACAATCAAAAAACCGCGGAACTCGAAGGCATTCCGTTCCACTACTGGCCTGTCACCAAGGCCAATAAGGCAGATCAGGAGGAGAAGCTGCTTGTACTCGTACGCGACACGGAGGCCGACCTTGTGGTCTTGGCGCGCTACATGCAGGTGCTTTCCGATAAGCTTTCGACCCGGCTGTTCGGGAAGGCGATCAATATCCATCATTCCTTCCTGCCATCGTTCAAGGGTGCGAAGCCATATCACCAGGCATATGAAAGGGGCGTGAAGCTGATCGGTGCAACAGCGCATTACGTTACACCGGACCTCGACGAAGGACCTATCGTCGAGCAGGAAACCGAACGCGTGACGCATGCCATGACAGCCGAAGATTTCGTGGCAACCGGCCGCGACATTGAAAGCCGAGTGCTGGCCCGTGCAGTCAAGCTTCACCTCGAAAGCCGGGTGATGCTCAACGGACATAGGACTTTGGTTTTCGCGAAATAAAGCAGGGGGCTTGAAGCTCAATCTGCAAGAAGCGACCTTGAGTCCTACAGGGGATGGTCCTCGTCGGTATGGGCTGCATCCTCTTCGCGGATTGCGCACGATGAGAATCAAGATCAGAAGAGGCGCTCCAACTCGATGTTAGCGTGACCGGGTCGCGGCTTGATCAGCTATTCCTAACCGCTACGGCTTCACCCGCCGGGGCGTAGCCCGTTTGAGCTCCTGCCGCCCTCTCAAGGCATGTTAGCGCGCTAAGCACAGAGTCCTTCTCTCGAACGCTCAGTGCTTTGAGAAATCGAGCCTCAAACTCCTTGGCGAGTGGAACGAGATCACGATAGGCCCTTATGCCTGCGGCCGTCAGTTGCAGATGCTCGACGCGTCTATCTTGCCCATCCGCTTGCCGGACGAGCCATTTTCGCTTCTCTAACTCGAAGACGGCGCGGCTGACTTTCGTCTTGTGCATAGCTGAGTGAGCGCCAATAGCGGTGGCGGTCGTCGTTCCAAACTGGCCAAGCGTAGCAAGCGTCCGCCATTCCGGCCGACTTAGTCCATAACGATCCTTATATATTTTCGAGAATTCGCGGCTGATCGCATCCGCTAGCCGATTCAACCGGTAGGGCAAAAAATGCTCGAGGCAAAGAACGTCGTTCGACATGGCAGAAAGCCGTTGATGGTTACAAAATTGATGGTTACAGACGAAACAAAGTAGCGTCAATATGGAGGAAGCGATGCCTCTTTCCTACATGCCCGGCTTCGGCAATGATTTCGAGACCGAGACGCTTCCAGGCTCGCTCCCGCAAGGCCGCAATTCTCCGCAACGCCCCGCCTACGGACTTTACGCCGAGCAGTTCTCAGGCTCGCCCTTCACCGCGCCGCGCGGCATCAACGAGCGCTCCTGGCTTTACCGCATTCGTCCGAGCGTAAGGCACACCGCGAGATTCAAGACAATCCAGTATCCGCAGTGGAAGTCGGCACCGAACACGGGTGACAGCGAACTGGCCCTTGGTCAACTGCGCTGGAATCCGATTCCGATGCCGAATGTCGAAATGGACTTCGTCTCTGGCATCCGAACCATGACCACCGCCGGCGACGTCTATACGCAGACCGGTATGGCAGCGCATGTCTATGTGGCCAACACCGACATGATAGACGACCATTTCTTCAATGCCGACGGCGAGCTACTCGTCGTGCCGCAGGAAGGCGGCGTGCGCTTCGTCACTGAGATGGGCGTCATCGAAGTGATGCCCGGCGACATTTGCGTCCTGCCGCGCGGCCTGGTCTTCAAGGTCGAACTGATCGAGGGTCCGGTGCGCGGCTATATCTGCGAGAACTATGGCGCCAAGTTCACCATGCCCGATCGCGGTCCGATCGGCGCCAACTGCCTCGCCAACCCGCGCGACTTCAGGACGCCAGTCGCCTGGTTCGAGGAGAAGGACAGCCCGTGCCGGATGATCGTGAAATGGTGCGGCGCCTTTCATGTCACAGAGATCGACCACTCGCCGCTCGACGTGGTCGCCTGGCACGGCAACTACGCGCCCTACAAGTACGATTTGTCGACCTATTCGCCGGTCGGTGCGATTGCCTTCGATCACCCCGACCCATCGATTTTCACTGTGCTGACTGCGCCGTCGGGAGAAGAAGGGACGGCCAACATAGACTTCGTCATCTTCCCGCCGCGCTGGATGGTGGCCGAGAATACGTTCCGGCCGCCCTGGTATCACCGCAACATCATGAGCGAGTTCATGGGTTTGGTGCAGGGCAAGTATGACGCCAAGGAGGAGGGTTTTACCCCGGGTGGCGTCAGCCTTCACAACATGATGCTGGCACATGGTCCCGATGCGCAAGGCTTCGAGAAGGCATCGACCGTCGAGCTGAAGCCGGTCAAGCTCGAGAACACGCTAGCCTTCATGTTCGAGACCCGTTTCCCGCAGATGCTAACCCGCTTCGCAGCTGAAAGCGAGGTCCGGCAGGACAACTACATCGACTGCTGGGCCGGGTTGAAGAAGCGCTTCAACGGCACCCGCGAAGGCAACTGGAACTGACGCGGCAGCACGGTGGCCTGCGTCTGGTCACCATGGAAAGCAGACATCAACGATGATTCGAAACAGGACGGCATGAAACTCGCGACTTTGAGGAACGGGCGGCGAGACGGTAGGTTGGTGGTCGTCACGCGTGACCTGACGCGCTGTACTGACGCGTCTTTTCTAGCGCCAACGCTGCAAGACGCTCTTGACGATTGGCAGCGCGTCTCGCCGCATCTTTTGGCGCTTGCCGAGTCGCTGGACCACGGCGCCGTGCCGTCTGAACGCTTCCATGAGCACGAAGCGCTTTCTCCCCTGCCGCGCGCTTATCAATGGGCAGACGGTTCAGCCTACGTCAACCACGTAGAATTGGTGCGCAAAGCACGCGGAGCCGAGATGCCGGAGAGCTTCTGGACCGATCCGCTGATGTACCAGGGAGGCTCCGATTCCTTTCTCGCGCCGCGCGACCCGATTCTGATGGCCGACGAGGCCTTTGGCATCGACATGGAAGGCGAGGTCGCGATTATCGTCGACGACGTGGCGATGGGTGCGACCGTCGAGCAGGCGCGCGACGCCATCCGGCTCGTGATGCTAGTCAACGACGTATCGCTGCGCGGGCTGATTCCGGCGGAACTTGCAAAAGGCTTCGGCTTCTTTCAGTCGAAGCCGTCCTCGGCCTTTTCGCCGGTCGCTGTAACGCCCGATGAGCTCGGCAATGCATGGGATGGCAGCAGGCTGCATTTGCCGCTCATCATCGACCTGAATGGCGCTCCACTCGGCCGAGCCAATGCGGGCATCGATATGACCTTCGATTTCACAACCCTGATTGCGCATGCGGCCAAGACGCGGCCGCTCTCAGCCGGCAGCATCATCGGCTCCGGCACCGTGTCCAACAAGCTCGATGATGGGCCGGGCAAGCCCGTGGGGCAGGGTGGCGCAGGCTATTCCTGCATTGCTGAGATCCGCATGATCGAGACCATCGCGACCGGCAAGCCGATGACGCCGTTCATGCGCTTCGGGGACACGGTCCGCATCGAGATGAAAGACAGAGGCGGTCATTCGATCTTCGGCGCGATCGAGCAGACTGTTAAGAAATATGAAACCGGAGCATGACTGATGGCCAAGGCATTCGCCTCGCAGAGTGATCTGACTGAAAAGAAAATCTCGTTCACGGAAGTGGGACGCGATCTCTGGGCCTTCACGGCTGAAGGAGATCCGAACACCGGCGTAATCATTGGGGACGATAGTGTCATGGTCGTCGATGCGCAGGCGACCCCGCGGCTGGCCGGAAAGGTCATCGAAAAGATTCGCTCCGTCACCGATAAGCCGATCAAATATGTGATGCTCACGCATTATCACGCGGTCCGCGTGCTCGGCGCCTCGGCTTACCAGGCCTCCGAAGTTATAATGTCCCAAAAATCACGCGCCATGGTGGCCGAGCGCGGGCAGGAGGACTGGGATAGCGAATTCGGTCGTTTCCCTCGGCTGTTCCAAGGCCATGAATCAATACCTGGCCTGACATGGCCAACGCTCACATTTAATGGCCGAATGACGCTTTACCTCGGCAGGCGCCGTGTTGATCTGATGTTCCTCGGGCGGGCACATACCGCCGGTGACATCGTCGCCCGCGTCCCCGACGAGAACGTCATGTTCACGGGCGACATCGTTGAATATCACTCCGCCTGTTATTGCGGCGATGCGCATTTTGAAGACTGGCCGGCAACGTTGGAAGCGATTGGGACGCTACAGCCCTCGGCGATAGCGCCAGGCCGCGGCGACGCGCTCATCGGTGATGCCAAAGTCAATGAGGCGTTGGCCAACACGGCCGATTTCGTTAGCTCCACCTATCGGCCGATCGCGCGAGTGGCGCAGGGCGGCGGTTCCCTGAAGCAAGCTTGGGATGCCTGTCGGGCCGAATGCGACCCGAAATTCTCCTCTTATGCGATCTACGAGCATTGCCTGCCGTTCAATGTAGCGCGCGCGTATGACGAAGCGTTGGGCATCGACACGCCGCGCATCTGGACGGCGGAGCGCGACCGCATGATGTGGGAGGAATTGCAAGGCTGACCGTCCGCGCGCAAACGGGGAGGAACAATGGCGCGATACCAGTATCAGCATTTCGGCTATGTGCCGCCGCCGGAATTATCCAGCCGCCCGGCGCCGTCGCGCTATCCCGTCGTCATTGTCGGTGCCGGCCCAATCGGGCTCGCCATGGCGATCGATCTTGCCGTGCGCGGCATCGGTTCCGTCGTGCTCGACGACAATGACGTCGTTTCGGTTGGCAGCCGCGCCATCTGCTGGGCCAAGCGAACGCTGGAGATCTTCGACCGACTGGGCGTGGGCGAGCGGATCGTCGCGAAAGGCGTCACTTGGAAGATTGGCCGCGTCTTTCATGGCGACCGCGAAATCTATAAGTTTGATCTCTTGCCAGAGGACGGACACAAGATGCCGGCCTTCGTCAACCTGCAGCAGTATTACGTCGAGCAGTTTCTGGTCGAACGTGCCCGCGAGTTCCCTGACCTGATCGACCTGCGCTTCAAGAACAGGGTGAGCGGCGTCAAGCATCTGAAGGACCTTGTGACAGTTTCAATCGAAACGCCCGACGGGCCTTACCAGCTAACGGCCGACTATCTGCTCGCTTGCGACGGCGCCAAATCGTTTGTCCGCACCGAACTCGGCTTGGAGTTCGCCGGTAAGCTGTTTGAGGAGCGGTTCCTCATCGCCGACATCGAGCTCAAAGCTGACTTCCCGTCGGAGCGCCGCTTTTGGTTCGAACCGACCTTCCACGCCGGCCAGTCGGCGCTTTTGCACAAGCAGCCTGACAACATTTACCGTATCGACCTGCAGCTCGGCTGGAATGCCGATCCCGAGGTCGAGCGGCAGCCCGAAAGCGTCCGGCCGCGCATCGAGCGCGTGCTCGGCCGCTCCGATTTCGAGCTCGACTGGGTGTCGGTCTATACCTTCCAGTGCCGGCGCTTGGAGCGCTTCGTCCACGATCGGGTGATCTTTGTCGGCGACAGTGCGCATGTGATCTCGCCGTTCGGTGCGCGCGGTGGCAACGGCGGCATCCAGGACGTCGACAACCTCGGCTGGAAGCTGGTGGCGGTGCTCAAGGGGCACGCGCCCGAGGCGCTGCTTTCGAGCTACGACGACGAGCGCATCCGCGGCGCCGACGAGAACATCGCCAACTCCTCGCGCGCCACCAACTTCATGACGCCCAAGTCTGGCATGGAGAAGATACTACGCGACGAGGTGCTCGACCTTGCCGGCGAAATGGCCTTTGCGCGCAAGCTGGTGAATTCCGGACGGTTGTCGGTGCCGTGCTCATTGGGGGGCCTGCCGTTGCAGACGCCGTCGGCGGACGCCGTGCTGGAGCCGGGCTCACCGTGCAAGGACGCGCCGCTGAGAAAAGACGGAGAGGACGTCTGGCTGCTCAACCAGCTCGGCGAGGGCTTTGCCCTGCTGTCCTTCGGTTCCGGGCCGCGCATCGAGGTGACAGACATCGCGCATGTCCACGTGGCACGGCCAGGGGAGGGCGAGCTGCAGGACGTCACCGGCCATGCCTTCGAGCGCTACGGCGACGGGATGACCTACCTGATCCGTCCGGACCAGCACGTTGCGGCAGCCTTTCGCATTCCCGACGCCGCCGCGATTTGCGCAGCGCGCGATCGCGCGCTTGCGCGGCCCTGAGGTGACGATGATGATCGATCTCGGCAGCGATCGCCTCGGCCCTTCCGGCGACCTGTTTTACGCGGAGCTGCTGCAGGCGCATGAGGGCCTGTCGCCTGAGGACAGCGCACGGCTCAATGTAAGGCTGGTATTGCTGCTGGCCAATCAGATCGGAGACCTCGATGCGCTGCGCGCTGCGCTCGCCAAGGCGAAGGAGCGCTTCGAGAGATGAGCAAACCCGTACTCTACGACTATTGGCGCTCGTCTGCGAGCTACCGCGTGCGCATTGCCCTCAAAATGCTCGGCATCGAATACGAGACTGTTCCGGTCGACCTGCTGACCAAGGAGCAGAAATCAGCCGAACATCTTGCCCGCAATCCTCAGGGCCTGGTGCCGGCGCTCGAAATCGACGGCCTGAGGCTCACACAGTCGCTCGCTATCATAGAGTATCTCGACCAGACACGTCCGGGCAGCGGATTGCTGCCGTCAGACGCAGCTGGCCGCGCGCGGGTGAGGGCGCTTTCCCAAGCGATTGCATCGGACATCCATCCGATCTGCAACATCGGACCGGTCGACCACGTCGTGGCGCTGACCCACGGCGGTGACAAGGTCCGGCAGGAATGGATGCAGAAGTTCATCGGCGAGGGGCTGGCGGCATTTGAAAAGCTTCTCGACAATCTCGCAACCGGCCGCTTCTGTCATGGTGACAGCCCGACCATGGCCGATCTCTGCCTGGTGCCGCAGGTCTACAACGCGACGCGCTGGAAGGCCGATTTCGCTTCGCTCGACCGCGTCAATGCAATCGCCACGGCCTGCGGCGAGCTCCCGGTGTTTCGGCACGCCGCTCCGAAAACCTGACCAGCCGGAACACGCGGGTGCCGATCGGTCGCTCGTCCTGGGGTAAAGACGCGCCTTCAAGTGGGTGACGTCGATCATCAACTGATCGCGCTTGTCGCCCTTCGCCGCCAGTACCGCAAAGATCGTGTTGAGCACGTCCATTCGGCTCCAGCAGATGAAGCGGTTGTAGATTGTCTTGTTGGGCGATGCCGGAGTCGGATCCCGATGTCGCCGACTAGGTGCCCTGGCCGGACGCGCCGTCGCCCATTTGCGCGAGAAAGGTCCCAACATTCCCGACGTTCTATACCGTCATCATGTGGTAGTCTGGGCCCGCATGACGACGCTTTATCTCAATTGGCGCGAAGACGGTGAATCCCACAAAGCCGAATAAAACGCATCCGCCGAAATGGATCGAGCCTC